>NZ_CP107918.1:1287628-2575257 GCF_036014195.1 Streptomyces sp. NBC_00442 | reverse complement strand
GCTGTGTCCCTGGCGTTGGCTGTCGGTGGATGCGGCAGCGACGGCAAGGGCGACAAGTCCGGTGCCACGAAGGGCAGTTCGCAGTCCAAGACTACGTCCGGAGGTGGCCAACAGTCTGGCGCTGCGTCGCCCGGTCCCTCTCCGGCAACAAAAATCGCGGAGTCCACGGGGCAGGGTGGGATCGTCCTCACCATCAATAGTGTGGCGCGGGACTCCGGCGGGTTCGTCACCGTGTCCGGCCAACTGAAGAATCCTGGCTCGGAGAACTTCGTCGACACGTCCGGTTGGGTCGGTACCGAGAAGGATGTGTTGGCCAGCGGTGACTCGGTGGCTGGAGCGACTTTGATCGACAAGGTGGGCAAGAAGCGTTACTACGTGCTGAGGGACACGGGCGGGAAATGCCTCTGCACGATGGGCATCGTAGGAGTGAAGGCTGGGCAGACGATCCCCTTCTTCGCCCAGTTCCCCGCCCCTCCGAACGGCACTCAGCAAGTCGACTTCCAACTCCCCACCTTCCCCACCATGACCGTTCCCGTCTCCGGGTGATCACGCCATGACCAGAACCCGGCACGCAGCCGTAGCGTTCGCCGCCGCGCTAGTTCTTGCCGCCGGCACCAGCACCGCATACGCCGACGAGACGCCCAGCAGCCCCCCGCTGCCCGGCACCGAGGCGACGAGTGATCCCTCGATGAAGGTCGACGGGACCTCGCCGAACCTGAAGCTCCCCGAGGGCGGCACGCTCGCCGCGCCGAAGGTGCTGGACATCAAGTCGATCGTCGAGGACCAGGGCGGCGAGGAGCGGCGCTCCGACACCAACACGAACGTGACGTTCGCGCTGCAGGCGGAGGTGCTGTTCGCGATGGACAGCGCGGCCCTGTCACCCGATGCCAACGACCGCATCCAGGGCATCGCCGCGGAGATCAAGAAGCAGAAGGCGACGAGCGTCCGAGTCTTCGGCTTCACGGACAACCTCGGTACGCACGAGCACGGCGTGGTCCTGTCGAAGGAACGGGCCGACGCCGTACAGAAGGCGCTCTCCCTCTCCCTCGGCCCCGACGTCACGTTCGAGATCCGGGGCTACGCAGAGGACTACCCGATCTCCGACAACTCCACGGAGGACGGCCGCAAGAAGAACCGCCGCGTGGAGGTCAGCTTCACCCGGAGCGGCGGTTAGGAGGCGGGGGTGTGCTGCTCCGCCTCCCCCCGAATGGTGCGGTCGAATGGTGCGCTCGCCAATCGCCGGGCCGCCGGCAGGAGTTAAGCCTCGCCGGGCCCGGGTACCCGCCCCCCACACGGCGTGCGCGGCGCGGATGCGCGGGCGGAAATGGGTGGGCGGGACCCAGCCAATCCACAGGAGTGGTTGTTACGGTGCTGGGTATGAAGCCAAGGCTGCTACGGAGCCGTACGGCGACGGCCGGGGTGTGTCTCGTCGCGCTTGCCGCCGCGGCCTCGTGCGGGCCCGCCGACGCGGGGGCCGGGGGCGAGGGGGGCTCGGTGCGTGAGACCGGGGTCGCGCCCGGTGCGAGCGCGTCCACGCAGGTCAAGGCGGCGCCGGGAGCGCTCGACAGCGGGCGGCTCGCCGCCGCCGCGCTCGTGACGGGCGACGTGAAGGACTTCGCGGCCGAGCCCATGGAGGGCGGCACCCCCACCGGCAGCTCGCGCACTTCGAAGGCCGCCTGCATGCCCTTCGTGTCCGTCATCAACGGCACGCCCCAGCCCGCCCCCTCCGCGACCGTCTTCCGGCGGCTCACCAACACCACCGAGGACGGGCAGGCCGACCAAACTGTCGTCACCGAGGTGCTCGGCGCCCACCCCTCCGGCGCCACCGAGGTGCTGCCCCGGCTGCGTGCCGCCATCGAAGCCTGCGCGGACGGGTTCACCACCAAGGGCGGAGACCTGGAGCCGTCGGCCTTCACCGAGGTCAGGGAGCTGCCCGCGCCGAAGGCGGGCGACGAGGCCATCGCGTACGAGCTGATGGGCGTGGCCCAGGGCGACCCCGTGCCGATGGTCTTCCTGGTGGTGCGGAGCGGGACGACCGTGGTGACGTACTACGCCGTCGACGTCACCGGGGACGACACGCCCCAGATCCCCGCCGAGCTCGCCGTTGCGCAGGCGGCCAAGCTCAAGTCCTGAGACCCTGACCGGTCGCGACCGACACGACGACGCCCGGCCGCAGTCCCCACCCGGCCATCGCGCCCGCCTCCGCCTCCAGGACGTGCCGCGCGCGCGGCCGGAGCGCGCCGAGCCGGCCCGGCGCCATGGTGCGTACCGCGATCACCCTCAGATGCCGGTCCAGATGGGCCACGTCGATCGCGAAGCGCATCCGGAAGGTGTGCACACTGCTCGCGGGAGTGAGGAGGATCACGCCGTCGATGCCGTCCCGGCCGAGCAGGCCCCGCGTACGGGCCCGGTAGGACGCCGCGATCTCCAGCGCGACCGCCGCCCCGGCGCCGTCGAGCACGCTCAACACGCCCGTTCCGTCCCTCCATCGGCCCATGGATAAACGGTAGTGGCTCGCGGGGCCGCCGCGTAGGGTCCGCAACATGGGCCGAAACATCAGGAACCACAACAACCGCCCCTTCGAGGAACTGATCGACGAGGCCGCGTCCGTCTCCGTCGACGGCTGGGACTTCTCCTGGCTCGACGGCCGGGCCAGCGAAGAGCGGCCGTCCTGGGGGTACGCCCGTGCGATGGCCGGCCGGATGGCGAAGGCGACCGCCGCCCTCGACATCCAGACCGGCGGCGGCGAAGTCCTCGCCGCCGTGCCCCAGCTGCCGCCGCTCGCCGTCGCCACGGAGGGCTGGCCGCCCAACGTCGCCCGCGCCACCGGCCTGCTCCACCCACGTGGAGTGGCGGTCGTCGCCGACGAGGACAAGCCGCCGCTGCCGTTCGCCGACGGCGCCTTCGACCTGGTGGTCAGCCGGCATCCGGTCACCACCTGGTGGTCGGAGATCGCCCGAGTGCTGTCGCCCGGGGGCACGTACTTCTCCCAACAGGTGGGCCCGGCCAGTGTGTTCGAGCTCGTCGAGTACTTCCTGGGCCCGCAGCCGCCCGAAGTGCGGGGCGGGCGGGACCCCGGCAAGGCGCGCAAGGAGGCCGAGAGCGCCGGGCTCGAAGTCGTCGACCTGCGGCTGGAGAAGCTGCGTACCGAGTTCAACGACATCGGCGCCGTCGTCTACTTCCTGCGCAAGGTGATCTGGATGGTGCCCGGCTTCACCGTCGAGGAGTACCGCGACCAGTTGAAGGCGCTCGACGAGCAGATCCGTACCGAAGGCCCCTTCGTCGCGCACACGACACGCTTCCTGATCGAGGCACGGAAGCCCCTGAGGCCGTCCCGCACTGCCTAGCATCGGGCCATATGGGGACAATTGCTGACCAAAGGGTAGAGCGGCGTATCCAGTCGCCGACCACGCTTCTGCCCGTCGCCTTCCGCATCCCGCGCGTACGCGTCGGCCGGCCCGCCCTCCTGTGGTGGGGGTGGGCCGCCGCGCTGTTCCTCCTGTACGCCACCGTCTCCGCCCGCCGCCAGGCGCTGGTCCGCACCACCGGCTACGACCTCGGCATCTTCGAACAGGCGGTGCGCGCCTACGCCCGCCTCGACGCGCCCGTCGCCCCGCTGCGCGGCGACGGCTTCAACCTCCTCGGTGACCACTTCCACCCCGTCCTCGCCGTCCTCGCCCCCCTGTACCGCCTCGCCCCCTCCCCGTACACGCTGCTCCTCGCGCAGGCCGCGCTGCTCGCGCTCGCCGTGGTGCCGCTCGCGCGCCAGGCCGCGCGGGTCATCGGCCGCGGAGCCGCCCACGTCATCGCCTTCGGATACGGGCTGAGCTGGGGCATCGCCTCGGCGGTCGGCTTCGACTTCCACGAGGTCTGCTTCGCGGTCCCGCTCGTCTCGTACGCCCTCGAAGCGCTGGCCCGCCGCAACTGGCGGCGCGCGGTCGCCTGGGGCGTGCCGCTGCTCCTGGTCAAGGAGGACCTCGGGCTCACGCTGGCCGCGATCGGGGCGTACGTGGCCTGGCGCGGACCGCGCCGCCTCGGCCTGGCCACCGCCGCGCTCGGCCTCCTGGGCAGCGCCCTCGAATTCAAGGTGGCGCTGCCCTTCTTCAACCCGGCGGGCGGTTACGCACACGCCGCGAACCTCGCACCCGCCCACCACTCGCTCCTCACCACGCTCCTGCTCGCGCCGCTGGACGCGGTGCGCCCGGAGGTGAAGGCGACGACCCTCGTTCTGGTCTTCGCGCCCGCCGCGCTCATCGCCCTGCGCTCGCCGCTCGCCCTGATCGCCGCGCCCACGCTCGGCTGGCGGATGCTGTCGACCAACGCCTTCCACTGGGGGACCGCCTTCCACTACACGGCCGTCCTGATGCCCGTCGTGTTCGCGGCCCTCGTCGACGCCCTGCGTCCCTACGCCGCCGCCGGCGATCCGCTCGCCCGGCGCCATGTGCGGGCCTCGCTCGCGACCGTCGCCGCCGTCACCCTGGTCCTCGCGCCGTCGTTCCCCCTGGCCCAGGTCGCCCACCGCTCCACCTGGCGCACCGACCCGCACGTCCTCGCCGTACGCGGCCTGCTGCGGCACATCCCCGACGGCGCGACCGTCGCCGCCTCCAACCGCCTTGCGCCCCAGCTCACTTCGCGCGCAACGGTCGTCCTGTTCCCGACGTTCCCGGTGGCGGGCAAGCTGTACGAGAAGGACCGCTCCGTCCCGCGCCCCACGGCACAGTGGATCGCCTACGACCGCCGTCCCGCGCCGTCCTGGCCGTACCCGCCCGGCACCTGGCCCTATCCGGCGGACCGTCAGGAACGGGAGTACGCCCTCGCGCTCGCCCGGTACGGATACGTACGGGTGGCACAGGCGGACGGGATCTCGCTGCTGCGTCGCGCGGCGGCCCGAGGGCCCGCGAAGTAAGCGCTGTCGTGTACGGGGTGGCACCGCACAGTCACGCGGCGCCGCCGCCCTTGCGCCAGTGGGGTGAAGCACACCCGGAGCGAATTCTCACCCCGCCGACGCGGCCGCCGGCCCCGCCTTCGCGCGGCGGCAACCCCTGTGACCTGCACGGTCAAGCCGGGTCCGGGGTCCGGGTCACCCCTGCGAGGGACCGCGAAACCGTACTGGCCCGGTTTCGGAGCGTAGTTCTGGAGCGCCGTGGCACCCAGGAGTACTTACGAAGGGTTATGGTGGAAACCCCCCCTCGGGCCGGTCCGTATCCCCCCCACGGACCGGCCCGTTTTTTCATTTCCGGCGCCCCGCGCCGCCCCGCGCGGCAGCAGTGCGTCAGCCGCGTCCGGCCCAGATGTTGGTGCCCTCGGTGTCCACGGCGAAGGTGTCGATCTCCTTCAACTCCGCGTCGGTGAGCGCCGGTCCGGCCAGCGCCGCCACGTTCTGCTCCAACTGCCGCACGCTGGACGCGCCGATCAGCGCCGACGTCATGCGCGGATCGCGCAGCACCCAGGTCAGCGCCAGCTGCGCGAGCGACTGGCCGCGCCGGGCGGCGATGTCGTTCAGGCCGCGCAGACGGCGTACGACGTCATCGGAGAGCAGGTTCGGGTCCAGGGACTTGCCCTGGGCCGCGCGCGAGCCCTCCGGGATGCCCGAGAGGTACTTGTCGGTGAGCAGGCCCTGGGCGAGCGGCGCGAAGGAGATGCAGCCCATGCCGGCCGCCTCCAGGGTGTCGAGCAGGCCGTCCTGCTCCGTCCAGCGGTTGATCATGGAGTACGAGGGCTGGTGGATCAGGGCCGGCACCCCCATCTCCCGCAGCAGGCGCGCCGCCTGCCCGGTCTGCTCGCTGTTGTAGGAGGAGACGCCCACGTACAGCGCCTTGCCCTGCTGGACGGCGGAGGCGAGCGCGCCCATCGTCTCCTCCAGCGGAGTGTGGGGATCGAAGCGGTGCGAGTAGAAGATGTCGACGTGGTCGAGACCCATCCGCTTGAGCGATGCGTCCAGCGACGACATCAGGTACTTGCGCGAACCCCACTCGCCGTACGGCCCGGGGTGCATCAGATAGCCGGCCTTGGTGGAGATGACGAGCTCGTCCCGGTACGGAGCGAAGTCCTGGCCGAAAATCTTGCCGAAGTTCAGCTCGGCCGAGCCGGGCGGCGGGCCGTAGTTGTTGGCCAGGTCGAAGTGTGTGACGCCCAGGTCGAAGGCGCGGCGCAGGATCGCGCGCTGGGTTTCGAGGGCGCGGTCGTCACCGAAGTTGTGCCACAGGCCGAGCGACACGGCGGGCAGCTTGAGGCCGCTGAGGCCCGTGCGGCGGTACTCCATGGAGTCGTAGCGGTCGGCGGCGGCGAGGAAGCGGAGCGATTCAGTCACGTTTCCCTGCTTATCACGGACTTGTGACAGACCGAGTTGGGCCGCCATGACCCGTGCGCAGTACTGTGCTTTCCCTGGGGCGGCCGGTGTGCGGGGCGGCGGCGGGCCCCCGGAAGGCAACGAGAGGGTGAAATCGGTGAGTTTGCGCGACCTGGTCTACAGGCTCTATGCGCGCCGGGTGGAAGGCCGCCTCGACCACGACCAGGTGCCCAAGCACATCGGCGTCATTCTGGACGGCAACCGGCGCTGGGCCAAGGCATCGGCGCGCAGCCCCGAGCAGGGCCACCAGGCCGGCGCCAGCAAGATCCAGGAACTCCTCGGCTGGTGTGCCGAGACGGACGTCGAGGTCGTCACCCTCTGGCTGCTCTCCACCGACAACCTGGACCGCCCCGAGGACCAGTTGATCCCGCTGCTCGGCATCATCGAGGACGCGGTACGGGACTTGGCGGCGGACGGGCGCTGGCGGGTGCACCACGTCGGCAACGCGGATCTGCTTCCCGGCCACACCCAGGCGGTGCTCAAGGAGGCCGAGCAGGCCACGCACGACATCGACGGGATACTGGTCAATGTCGCCGTCGGCTACGGCGGGCGCCAGGAGATCGCGGACGCGGTCCGCTCCCTGCTGCTGGAGCACGCGGCGAAGGGCACGTCCTTCGAGGAGCTCGCGGAGATCGTCGATGTCGAGCACATCTCGGAGCACCTGTACACGCGGGGGCAGCCCGATCCCGATCTCGTGATCCGCACGAGTGGTGAGCAGCGTCTGTCCGGCTTCATGCTGTGGCAGTCCGCGCACTCCGAGTACTACTTCTGCGAGGTCTTCTGGCCGGCCTTCCGCAAGGTCGACTTCTTGCGCGCCCTGCGCGACTACGCTGCGCGGCATCGGAGGTACGGCACCTGAGGGTGCGCCTTCGGGCGCGGGTCGTGGAGGCTCGCTCGCGCAGTTCCCCGCGCCCCTTGACCCCGCTTTCGTCCGCGGGCCGTGGACGGCTGGCCGCGCAGTTCCCCGCGCCCCTAAAACCCCGGTTCGCTTTCGGGTGCGGACCGTGCCCCCTTCTCGCGCAGTTCCCCGCGCCCCTTAGCTACTCGGTGCCGGCCCGCATGGGCATCCTCAGCCTGTCATGGGGGTCCCCCCTGGCCCTTAAGGCCTTGGGGGAGATTGAGGACGAGCGCCCTTCAGGCGCGAACGGGGGTCTGGGGGCGGAGCCCCCAGGGAGCCGAGGCCCTCAAGTTGCCGCACGGGCGGGTGGGTGGGTGAACGTGTCGGGGGCTGGGGCGGAGCACCAGGGGGGCCGCACCTTCGGAGTTGCCGCACGGGTGGGTGGGTGGGAAAACGCGCGAGCGGGGTCCGGGGCAGAGCCCCGGGGGCCCGGGTTTCGGGTGCGGGGCGGGTGTGGCTTCGCTTGTTCGAGGGCATAACCCTCCCAGGTCGACGCCCGGCCCACGGGCGTCGGATCTCAGTGGGTGGCCGCAACGCCACCCGCCCGGGAGGCCCTTTGCACCAGGACGACCGCGCATCGCGCGCGGGCGACGTGGAGGGCCGGAGCTCGGCCCGCGCAGCGCGGTCGAAGCCCGGTCCCCGTTTCCGCGACGCCGTCGCACCTCGTTCTCATGCGCCTCTTACGAGGGGGTACGTCCTTCCGTGGTGACCAGCACAAAGCGCCGCATGCCCGACCGGCGCACCTACGTCCTCGACACCAGCGTCCTGCTGGCCGACCCCAACGCGATGACCCGGTTCGAGGAGCACGAAGTGGTGCTCCCCATCGTCGTGGTCACGGAGCTGGAGGCAAAGAGGCACCATCCCGAGCTCGGCTACTTCGCCCGGCAGGCCCTGCGCCTGCTCGACGACTTCCGGGTCCGGTACGGACGCCTCGACGCCCCCATCCCCATGGGGGAGCTCGGCGGCACCCTCCGTGTCGAGCTGAACCATTCCGATCCCGGCGTACTGCCCGCCGGCTACAGGTTGGGGGACAACGACTCCCGGATCCTCGCCGTCGCCCGGAACCTCCAGGCGGAGGGATACGACGTCACCGTCGTGTCGAAGGACCTGCCGCTGCGGATCAAGGCGTCGTCGGTGGGGCTGCTCGCGGAGGAGTACCGCGCGGAACTGGCCATCACCGACTCCGGCTGGAACGGCATGGCCGAACTGCCGCTCAGCGGCGAACAGGTCGATCTGCTCTTCGAGGAGGAGACGCTCTACGTACCCGAGGCGGCCGAGCTTCCCGTCCACACCGGCCTCGTGCTGCTCTCCGAGCGCGGCAAGGCGCTCGGCCGGGTCTCGCCGGACGGCAACGTCAAGCTCGTGCGGGGCGATCGCGAGGCGTTCGGCATCCACGGCCGCAGCGCCGAGCAGCGCATCGCGCTCGACCTGCTGCTCGACCCCGAGATCGGGATCATCTCGATGGGCGGCCGGGCCGGTACGGGCAAGTCGGCGCTCGCGCTCTGCGCGGGCCTGGAAGCGGTCCTGGAGCGCAGGCAGCACAAGAAGGTGATGGTCTTCCGGCCGCTGTACGCGGTGGGCGGCCAGGAACTCGGCTACCTGCCGGGGTCCGAGGCCGAGAAGATGGGCCCCTGGGCCCAGGCCGTCTTCGACACGCTGTCCGCGGTGACGAGCCGTGAGGTCATCGAGGAGGTCACCTCGCGCGGCATGCTCGAAGTCCTGCCGCTCACCCACATCCGGGGGCGTTCCCTGCACGACGCCTTCGTGATCGTGGACGAGGCGCAGTCGCTGGAACGGAACGTCCTGCTGACCGTTCTGTCCAGGATCGGGGCCAACTCGCGGGTGGTGCTCACCCATGACGTGGCCCAGCGCGACAACTTGAGGGTCGGCCGGTACGACGGTGTCGTGGCGGTCGTCGAAAAGCTCAAGGGGCACCCGCTGTTCGCGCATGTCACCCTCACCCGGTCCGAGCGCTCGCAGATCGCCGCCCTGGTGACCGAAATGCTGGAGGACGTCTCCATCTGAGGCTGTACGCACCAGTTGGCGCCGCCGGGCAAGCGCAGCAGCTTAGCCGGGCGGCGCCTTCATGTGCGGGTGATCGGGGCTAATTCGAGGGGTGAACGCGGTGTGAGGTTTCCCACGCGATCGGGAATTGCTTCGCGGTGCCGGCTTCCGGCAGAGTCTTGCATCCGTCAGGCCCCGCATACGGCACCCTTGTATCCGGGTACCCCGGTACCCACGCAACTCAATAGCTGAGCCGTATGCCGCCCGCGTATCACGCGGCACTTCCCGCAAGGGAGTTGCCCACCGGGTCAGATCCTCCCGTGACCCAGCAGTTGGGAGGAGAGAGCCAGGGGCACGATTGCGTCCGCGAGGTCACCCGTGCGGGCGCTGCTGGAAGGAAACCGTGTGAGCCGGATCTCGGTCCGGGGGTTCGCGGTGGCGTCTGCCACTGCGGTTACCACCGTTGGCGCCGTCGTCGGCGTTGCCGCAGGCAGCCCCGCCGCCGCCTCGAACGACAACTTCGAGGCCACCGCCGCCGATTCGACGCTCCTGGCGGACATCCCCGCAGGACAGCAGGCGCAGGTTCAGACCGCGTCCCTGACGCAGCAGGCCGACGCGCAGTCCGCCCAGGCCAGTGCCGCGGCCAAGAAGTCCGCCGAGGAGACCGCGCGCGTTCAGGCCGCGCAGGACGCCAAGGCCAAGAAGGACGCCGCGGACAAGGAGAAGGCCGACAAGGCCGAAAAGGACGCCAAGGCCCGCGAACTGCAGACCGAGGAGGCGGCAAGCCGTTCCGCCGACCGGACCGACTTCGCGGTCAAGAGCTCCTACTCGATCTCCGAGATCCAGTCGATCGCCCGGCAGATAGTGCCGGCGGGCCAGTTCCAGTGCTTCAGCCACATCGTGAACAACGAGTCGAGCTGGAACTACACGGCGACGAACTCGGGTTCGGGCGCCTACGGCCTCGTCCAGGCGCTGCCCGGCTCCAAGATGAGCTCCGTGGGTTCCGACTGGCGGACCAACCCGGCCACGCAGATCAAGTGGGGTCTCAACTACATGAACGACCGCTACGGCAGCCCCTGCGGCGCCTGGTCGTACTGGCAGTCCCACAGCTGGTACTAGAGATCGTTCGGTAGGCCGGCCCGGCACAGAAACAGCCCGGGACCGCTCAACCTTCCGGAGCCCCGCACCGTCCTTCGGTGCGGGGCTCCGTCCGTGTACGGTCAGCTGCACGGTTCGGGGGTAGGCGGTGGGGAGACTCAACTGCGGGGACAAGGGAAACGGCGGGATCATGTCGAGAGTGCCCAGTTTGCTCGGACGGCTCGGCGCCGGTCTCACGCGGATGGGGGAGCGCCTTGAGGAGCGCCGGGCGGAGGCGGAAGCCGACACCGGGCCCGACTCGGTGATCCCCGAACCCGTGCCGACCGACCCCGCGCCGTCCCACGCCCGGCCGTCCGGTCCTCGGCCGTCGCCTCCCGGCCCTTCGGCCGTCCCGCCTTCCGCTCCCGTGCAGGCCGGCCCCGCCCCGGACCCGGTGGCCGAAGGGGCCGATGCGTCGGCCGGGCCCGACGCGTCGGACGAGCAGGCCCCCGAACACGTACCGCCGCCGCCCTCGTACGCGCCAGCGGTCGCCGCCCGGCCCGATCCGGTCGACGCCGTGCCGTGGAGCATGCGGGTCGCGGCCGCCGTCGGCTGGCGGCTGCTCGTGCTGGCCGGGGCCATCTACGTACTGACGCAGATCATCAGCGCGGTCAGCCTGGTGGTCCTGGCGTTCGTCGCGGCGCTGCTGATCACAGCGCTGCTCCAGCCGACCGTGGCGCGGCTCAAGCGCATGGGGCTGCCGAGGGGCCTGGCCACCGCGGTCACCGCGATCTCCGGGTTCGTCATCATGGGCCTCGTCGGCTGGTTCGTGGTGTGGCAGGTCATGGACAACCTCGACGACCTGTCGAGCAAGGTGCGGGCCGGCATCGAGGAGCTCAAGCGCTGGGCGCTGAACAGCCCCTTCCACGTCACCGAGGACCAGATCAACCAGATCGCCAAGAACCTCAGCGACACCATCGGGGCCAACACCAACGAGATCACCTCGGCCGGGCTCCAAGGCGTGACGGTCCTCGTCGAGGTGCTCACCGGCATACTGCTCGCGATGTTCTCGACGCTGTTCCTGCTGTACGACGGCCCGAAGATCTGGCAGTGGGTCCTCAACCTGGTCCCGGCGGCGGCCCGGCCGGGCGTCGCGGGCGCGGGCCCCAAGGCCTGGCGCACCCTCACCGCCTATGTGCGCGGCACGGTGATAGTGGCCCTGATCGACGCGATCTGCATCGGCATCGGCATCTACTTCCTGGGCGTGCCCATGGCGGTGCCGCTCGCCGTGTTCATCTTCCTGTTCGCCTTCATCCCGCTGGTCGGCGCGGTCGTCTCGGGCGCGCTCGCCGTGGTGGTCGCCCTGGTCACCGACGGGGTGTTCAACGCCCTGATGGTGCTGCTCGTGGTCCTGGCCGTGCAGCAGATCGAGGGCCACGTGCTTCAGCCCTTCATCCTGGGCCGCGCGGTGCGGGTGCACCCGCTCGCCGTGGTCCTCTCGGTGGCTGCGGGCGGCTTGGTGGGCGGCATCGGCGGCGCCGTCGTCGCGGTCCCGCTGGTCGCGGTCACCAACACGGTGGTCGGCTACCTGCGCAAGTACGCCCGCGACAACGCCCTGCGCAGCGCCCAGGCCGTCGAGGGCCCGCCGGCCGCGCCGGTGCCCGCCGCGACCGGAGGCGAGCGGGAGTAGGCGGCCGGTCCCCGTACGGCCGCCGCGTCAGGCTCTCAGGAACGCCAGTACCGCCAGGACCCGGCGATGACCTTCCGTGTACACCGGCAGATCGAGTTTGGTGAAGATGCTGCCGATGTGCTTGTTGATGGCGGCTTCGCTGACGAACAGGTGCGCCGCGAGGTTGGCGTTGGACCTCCCCTCCGCCATCAGGCTCAGCACTTCCTTCTCCCGGGCGCTGAGCCGCTCCAGCGGGTCGGGGCGCAGACTGACGAGCTGGTGGATCACCTCGGGATCCACCACGGTCCCGCCGGTCGCGACGCGTTCGAGGGCCGTCATGAAGTCGGCGACCGCGCCGACCCGTTCCTTCAGCAGGTAGCCCACCCCGGCGCCGCCGCACGAGTCGAGCAGCCGGACGGCGTACGACCGCTCGACGTACTGGCTGAGCACGAGGACCGGCAGCCCCCTCGTGCGCCTCGCGCAGGGCGACGGCCGCACGCAGCCCGTCGTCGGCGTTCGCGGGCGGCATCCGTACGTCCGTGATCACCAGGTCCGGCCGGTCCCGGTGGACGGCCTCGACGAGCGCGTCGGCGTCGCCCACCGCGGCGAGCGTCTCGTGCCCGAACCGCTGGAGCAGACCGATCAAACCCTCACGCAGCAGGACCGCGTCCTCCGCGACGATCACCCGAAGTGGCATGGAATCTCCACGTGCAGAAGGGTCGGGCCGCCCGGCGGGCTGGACACCCGCATCCGGCCGTCCAGGGCGGTCAGCCGGTCGGCCAGGCCGGTCAGGCCCGTGCCGGAGGCCGGATCCGCGCCGCCGAGCCCGTCGTCCCGTATCTCCAGGACCAAGAGGTCTGAGTGGTAGCGGCCGTGCACGGTGGCGTTCCGGGCGCCGCTGTGTCGCGCGATATTGGTCATGGCCTCGTTGATCAGGAAGTACACGCCGGTCTCCACCTGCCGTGGAAGCCGTCCCGGCAGCCGGAGATCGACGGTGACGGGAATGGGGAAACGGCCCGCATGGTCCTCGACCGCGGCGACCAGGCCGTGATCCGCGAGGACCGGTGGATTGAGCCCGCGGATCAGGCCGCGCAACTCCTGGTGTGCGACCGAGAGCTGATGCTCGGCTTCGGTGAGCTGGGCGGTGAGAGGGGACCCTTCGGGGATGTCGAGGCGCATCAGACCGAGCGTCATGCCGAGCGCGACCAGCCGTTGTTGCGCGCCGTCGTGCAGGTCGCGTTCGATGCGTACGCGCTCCGCGTCGAAGGAGTCGATGAGCCGGGCCCGCGACGCGTGCACCTCCCGCAGCGACTCGCCGAGCTCGCCGTCGCGGGGGGCGAGGAAGGTCCGGGCGAGCGCCGCGCGCGCACCGGCCCACGATGTCACGGTGTACGGCGAGGCCAGCAGCACCACGGCGCCGAAGACCGCCCACGGCCAGCTGCTCCGGTCGGCCGACGCGAAGGTCAGCGCGGGCAGACCGAAGGAGAAGGCGAGCACCAGCAGGTCGAGCCACCACAGCGCCGCCGCGGAGATGAGCGTGAAGAGCAGCTCGCGCCAGGTGACCTGTTCGGTCAGACGGGCCGACACCCAGGCGCGCGGACCGGGCTCCGCCACGCTCCGGTGCGGGTTCGCCATCGCGTCGAGGTCGATGAGCCGCAGCCGGCGCCGCTCGACCGCCGCCACGGTGATCGAGGACAGGACGACGCCGACCAGGGGCGCCGCGCCGACCAGAACCACCAGCAGGACGAGCCCGGCCACGAGTCCGGTCACGAACACCGCGACGGCCGCGGCGCCGACCACGACACCGGTGGCCAGATAGGCCAGGGACCGCCATGGCCAACTGGAGGTCAGGAAGCTCAGCGGACGCTGAGCCATCGCCTGCCAAGCCGTTCTGGGACGCATGGGGCCAACGGTATGTCAGGCGCTCGCTCCCCCGCGGTAGAGCTGGCTCTACTCCTGAAGTAGTGCGCGGATCAATGTGGTTGACCTGGCCGGTCCGCTGAAGTCGACCCCGTGACCACTACCAGGCAGACATCCACGGCGGACGCGGTTCAGTTGCTGAGCGTCCGGAAGATCTACGGGACCGGAGACCGCTCGGTCGCCGCGCTGGACGGCGTCTCCATCGGGTTTCCGCGCGGGACGTTCACCGCCATCATGGGCCCGTCCGGCTCCGGCAAGTCCACGCTGTTGCAGTGTGCGGCCGGCCTGGACCGGCCCACCGAGGGACGGGTGATGCTGGCCGGCGTCGACATCGGCCAGGAGAGCGAGAAGAGGCGCACCGAACTGCGGCGCGACCACATCGGGTTCGTGTTCCAGGCGTTCAACTTGGTCGAATCGCTCACCGCGGCGCAGAACGTGGAGCTTCCGTCCCGGTTCGCCGGGCGCGGAGTCGGCCGGGAGCAGGTCGGTGCCGCGCTCGCCGCGGTCGGGCTCGCGGAGCGGGCCGGCCATCGGCCCAGCGAGTTGTCCGGCGGCCAGCAGCAGCGCGTCGCGCTCGCCCGCGCCCTCGTCACGCGGCCGGACGTCCTGTTCGCCGACGAGCCCACCGGAGCCCTGGACACCACCACCTCGCGTGAGGTGCTGCGGATGATGCGCCTCCTGGTCGACAAGGAGGGCCAGACCACGCTCATGGTCACCCACGACCCGGTGGCCGCCGTGTTCGCCGACGTGGTCGTGTTCCTCAAGGACGGCCGCATCGCGGACCGGATCGGCCTGGGCCGTGACGTGGACGGCGGCAACGCGGCCTCGATCGCCGCGCACATGACGGGCCTGGAGGCGTGATGCTGGTCTTCGCGAACGTCCGTGAACGCTGGACCGGCTTTCTGGCGGCCTTCGTCGCCGTGCTCGTCGGCGTGGCACTCATCACCACCACCCTGATCATCTACGACTCCTCCCGCCCCCGGGTCCAGTCCCGCCTCTCGGCCGCCGCCGCGCTCGCCCTCCCCCGTCAGGCGGTCGACCAGGACCGGACTCCGCAGGACCGGGTGCCGTGGAGCGCCGACGAGGCCCGGCCGCTGATCGACGGGCTGAGCGCGGTGCCGGGAGTGGCCTCCGTGGTGGCGGACCGCTCGTTCTACGCGCAGGCGTTCCTCGACGGCGAGCCGGCCGAGGACGAAGGAGCGCTGGTGGCGGGCCACGGCTGGTCGAGCACACGCCTCGCCCCGTACCGACTCGTCACCGGGCGGCCGCCGGCCGCGGCCGACGAGGTCGTCGTGGCCGGGGGACTCGGCGTGACCGCGGGCGAGAAGCTCACGGTCAACATCGCCAAGGGGCGTACCGCGTTCCGCGTGGTCGGCACCGTCGACGGGCCGGGCTACTACTTCACCGACGGCTTCGCCGCGACGCAGCAGCCGGGCGTCGGCGCCATCGCGGTCCTCGCCGCCAAGGGCGCGTCCGCCGGTGACATCACGGCGGGCGCCGAGAACGTCGTCGGCGACCGGGGCGCCGTGGTCAGCGGGGAGGGGCGCTCCGCGCTCCAGCCCGCATATGTGGAGCACAAGCGGTTCCTCGGCACGCAGCTCATCGGAGCGATGGCGACGCTCGCCCTGTTCACCACGGTGTTCGTCGTCGCGTCCATGCTGGCCCTCGCGACCGGGCTGCGGTGCCGGGAGATCGGCCTGCTGCGCACGATCGGCGCGTCCGCGCGCCAGGTGCGCCGCATGATCCTGGGCGAGGCGGCCCTCATGGGTCTGCTGGGCTCGCTGGCCGGCTGCCTGGCGGGCATCGCCGCCGCGCCCCTGCTCCGCGGCATTGTGCAGGGCCTCGGCGTGACGCCGCCGGAACTCACCGTGCGGGTGGCGATGTGGCCGCTGTTCACGGCGGCCACGATCGGCGTCGGCATCAGCGTCCTGGCCGCCGCGTCGGCCTGCCGCACGGCCGCGCGGGTGGCGCCGGTCGAGGCCCTCCTGGAGAGCAGGACGAGCCGGACGATGACCCGTGCCCGCTGGGTCGGCGGCCTCACCGTGCTCGGCCTCGGCGGGGCGCTCACGATCGGCACCGCAACGGTCGGCGCCGATACGCGGATCAACGTGGCGATCTTCGCGACCATGGCGCTCATCGTGGCGGCGGCGCTGCTCGCCCCGGTGTTCGCCGGACCCGTGGGCCGGGCGCTCACGGCCCCGTTCAAGCGGTCCGGGTCGGCCGCTCTGCTTCTGGTGCGGGCCGAGCTGGGCTCCCACCCCCGCCGGGCCGCGGCACTCGCGGCCCCCGTCATCGCCGCGGTCGGCTTCGCCGTCCTGCTCAGCGGCATGGTGGAGACGATGCGCGTGGCGTACCCGGCGGGCGACGCGCTCAAGCTCGCAGGGCAGGTCATCGTCACGCCGGACAAGACCCCGGGCAACACCGACGAGGTGGTCGCCGCCAACCCGGTGGGCAGGGCCGCGCTGCCGACCCGGGCCTTCGTCCGCGGCAAGGACGGCACGCTCACCGTCATCGACGCGCTCGGCTCGCGCGACGCCCGCTGGGACAGACCGGGCCAGGCGGTGCTCGGCGAGAGGATGGCCAACTTCCTGGGCGTACGGGCCGGTGACGCGTACGCGGTGAGGTTCGCCGACGGTGCCACGGTGACGGTGCGCATCGCTCGGGTCCTGCCCGAGGATCCCGCCCGGGGAGACTTCGTGATGGCGCGTCAGCTGGTGCGGGAGCACGACCCGGCGGCGCTCACCGACGACATCTTCGTGCCGGGGAAGGCGAAGCCCGCCTCGGTCGTGCCCGGCACGACGGTGCACGACGCGGTGCGGTTCGCGCTCGACGACTACGCCACCGACTCGAAGCTGACCGACAGCCTTGCCGCCATGCTGATCGTCATCGCCGTCGGCTACAGCGGGATCGCCGTGGCCAACAGCATGGCCATGACCGCGCACAGCCGGCGCCGCGACTTCGCCGTCATGAACTCGGTCGGCGGCACGGTACGACAGCTCCTGCTGTGCTCCGTCGTCGAGACGGCCCTCGTCGTCGCCGTCGGCGCCGCCCTCGGCGTCCTGGTCTCGCTCGGCCCGCTGGCCGGCATGGCATCCGGCCTGTCCCAGGCGACCTCCGCGCGGGTCGGGCTGCACCTGAACCTGTCCGCGATCGCCGCGGTGATCCTCGGCTCCCTCGTCCTTGCGGTCACGGCGAACGTGGCCGTCACCTGGCGGACCCTGCGCGCGGGAAGCGCGACGACCCCGCGCCGGCCAGATCCGGCCGGCACGCCCGGCCCGTGATCGCCGAGCGCGCACGGGCATGCGGAAGGGCCCCGCCGGTGAACCACCGGCGGGACCCTTCTCGTTGCTTCGTGTTACTCGGTGCGCGGCCTACTGGGCCAGCGCGGCCTCGGAGTCGAGGGTGACGCCCACGGCCTGGACCACCGCGGCGATCTTGAAGGCTTCCTGGATCGTCTCGCGGTCGACACCGGCCTTGCGCAGCACCTGCTCGTGCGAGTCGAGGCACTGGCCGCAGCCGTTCACCGCGGAGACGGCGAGCGACCACAGCTCGAAGTCGACCTTCTCCACGCCCGGGTTGCCGATGACGTTCATCCGCAGACCGGCCCGCAGCGTGCCGTACTCCGGGTCGGAGAGCAGGTGGCGGGTGCGGTAGAAGACGTTGTTCATCGCCATGACGGCGGCGGCCGCCTTGGCCGCCGTGTACGCCTCGGGCGACAGGTTGGCCTTGGCCTCCGGCTCCAGCTCACGCAGCACGATCGGGCTGCGCGAGGCGATGGCGGTGGCGAGCACCGTGCCCCACAGCTGCTGGGCCGGAAGCTCGGAGTTGCCGATGACCGAGCCGAGGTTCAGCTTCAGGTCCTTGGCGTAGTCCGGTACGGCGGACTTCAGCGCGTCGAGGGACATGGGTCACTCACCGGCCAGGAGGGCGACCGGGTCGAGGGTGGTCTCGCCCTTGGTCCAGTTGCACGGGCACAGCTCGTCGGTCTGCAGGGCGTCGAGGACCCGCAGGACCTCCTTGGGGTTACGGCCCACGGAACCGGCGGTCACCATCGTGAACTGGATCTCGTTGTTCGGGTCGACGATGAAGACGGCGCGCTGCGCGAAGCCGTCCTCGCCCTCGATGCCGAGGTCGCGCATGAGCTCGTGCTTGGAGTCGGCCAGCATCGGGAACGGCAGGTCGGTGAGGTCCGGGTGGTCCTTGCGCCAGGCGTGGTGCACGAACTCGGAGTCACCGGAGAAGCCGAGGATCTGGGCGTCACGGTCGGCGAACTCGTCGTTCAGCTTGCCGAAGGCGGCGATCTCGGTCGGGCAGACGAAGGTGAAGTCCTTGGGCCACGCGAAGACCACACGCCACTTGCCCTCGTAGGTCTTGTGGTCGATCTGCTGGAACTCGTTGCCGCTCTCCAGCGACACACAGGCAGTCAGGTCGTACGTGGGGAACTGGTCACCAACAGTGAGCACGCGCTCTCCTTGCAGAACGAGGAAGTCCGAATCGAGCGGATTCGGGAAGCTTCCTGCGGGGTTGGACGGATTGCCGATCCTGGCACAGGCGTTATTGATCAGGGAAATAGCTAGACTGGGTCACCGTGATCGGAGGTGCCTATCAGTGGCCATGAGTAATAGGGGCATGAACACCCGGGCCAAGCAGCCCAGCCTCGCCCAGCTGCGGGCGTTCGCCGCCGTCGCGGAGCACCTGCACTTCCGCGACGCGGCCGCCGCGATCGGAATGAGCCAGCCCGCCCTGTCCGGCGCGGTCTCGGCCCTGGAGGAGGCGCTCGGGGTCCAGCTCCTGGAGCGCACGACCCGCAAAGTGCTGCTCTCCGCGGCGGGCGAGCGGCTCGCGGTGCGAGCCAAGGCGGTGCTCGACGCGGTCGGCGGGCTGATGGAGGAGGCCGAGGCGGTACGGGCCCCGTTCACCGGAGTGCTCAGGCTCGGCGTGATCCCGACCGTCGCGCCCTATCTGCTGCCCGCCGTGCTGCGCCTCGTCCACGAGCGCTACCCGGAGCTCGACCTCCAGGTCCACGAGGAGCAGACGTCCTCACTGCTGGAAGGGCTCGCCGCCGGGCGGCTCGACCTGCTCCTGCTCGCCGTGCCGCTCGGCGTGCCCGGGGTCAGTGAACTCCCCTTGTTCGACGAGGACTTCGTACTCGTCACACCGCAGGACCACTGGCTCGGCGGTCGCAGCGGGATCCCGCGCGAGGCGCTGCGCGAGCTGCGTCTGCTGCTCCTTGACGAGGGGCACTGCCTGCGCGACCAGGCGCTCGACATATGCCGGGAGGCCGGGCGCACCGACGGGGCGCCGGTGACGACGACCGCGGCGGGACTTTCCACCCTGGTGCAGCTGGTGGCGGGCGGACTCGGCGTGACGCTGCTGCCCCGTACCGCCGTCGAGATCGAGACCGGCCGCAACGACCGCCTGGTCACCGGGTACTTCGCCGAGCCCGCGCCCTCGCGCACGATCGCCCTGGCGATGCGGACGGGTGCCGCGCGCCAGGGCGAGTTCGAGGAGTTCGCGGCGGCCCTGCGCGGGGCGCTGCGCGACCTTCCGGTGCGGGTGTCGACGTAGGCCCGGGGGCCCGGGGGCCCGGAACGGCCCGGAACGGCCCGGAGCGGGCCGAGTGGGCCGCGCGGGCTCGCTGCCCGAACTCCCGCTGTTCACAGGGGAGTTCGGGGTTCGGCCCGCTTCGTGCGGGCTATTCCGTGCGCAGGCCCTCCGGCCGCATCAGCCGCCACAGTGGCGGCAGGGACAGGGCCGTGACGAGCAGGACCACGCCCGCGCCGATGCCCACCATCGACACCGCCGGGACCCAGTCCACGCTCACCGGGCGGCCCACCATCCGCAGCAGCACCGAGCCGAGCCCGAGACCCACCACCGCCGCGAGTGCCAGACCCAGTGCCACCGGCACCGCGGTCTGCCACAGGACCGACAGGCTCAGCGTGGAGCGCCGGGTGCCGAAGGCGACCAGCGCGGACAGCAGCTTCTTGCGTTCGCGCAGCTGCTCCAGCATCGACACCAGCAGACTCGCGCCGATCAGCATCAGGACCGCCGCGGCCCCGATGTAGAGGCCCTTGCGGATACCGGCGAACCGGGCCGAGGTCTGGACGTCGTTCAAGGAGCGCGCCGCGGTGAGCGGGTCGGCCTTGGCGGCCCGGTTCAGCACCCGCTCCTTGGCGAGGTTGTCGCCCGGAGCGGTCGAGACGAACACCGTGGAGTGGATCGGCAGGCTCACCCCCTGCGGCAGCGCGCCCGGCGTGACCAACAGGCCGGGGCGGCGCTGGCCCATGGGATCGGGGCGGGACGCCGCCTCGCGGGTGGCCGCGGGAACGGTCCAGCGGGCCGCCACGCCCTTGGTGTCGGAGCCGCCGTTGGCCGGGTCGAGGTAGATCGTGCTGCCCGGGGGCGTGGCGAACTCGGGAGCCCATGCGCCGCCGGTCGCGATGAAGGTGTCGCCGTCCTTGCAGGACGGCAGGGTGGCGGCCTGACGCAGATCGTCGCAGCCGCCGACGGTGACGGGAATGTAGTGCTGCGGCTCCTTGGCCTTCTCGCCGGCGTCCAGTGAGCCGAGGACCGCCGCGCCCGTCACGCCGGCGACGCTCTTCAGCGAACCGACCTCACGGGCCAGCTGGCCGGGCGTGGAGTCGCCGAGCGGAATGTACAGCTGGGCGCGGCTGGTGTCCTCGCCGCTCGACTTCACGTAGTCGCCCTCGACCGCACCGAACAGCATCTGCAGCGCGATCGCGCCGGCCACCGCGACCGCGATGCCGTTCACCATGCGGGCCGCCGAACCGGACGTCAACTGGAGCCTGCGGACGGCCAGTTGCCAGCCGACGGAACCGCCGCCGAGCCTGCGTACGACCGCCTCCACCAGCCAGGGGAGCAGCGCGGTCACGCCGATGAGCAGCAGGACCGTGCCGCCGATCACCTGGACCTGGTTGAAGGTCCCGCGGTCGCGGCCGTGGCCCATCAGCGGGACGAGCAGGCCGAGCCCGGCCAGCGGCGGCAGCAACCGCCACCACATGCGCCGCCTGCGCGGCACCGAGGTGCGCACCACGCCGAGGGGCTCCACGACCACCGAGCGCATCGCGAACAGGGTCACCGCGACCGCCGACGCGGGCACCGCCAGGGCCACGCCCACCGCGAGCAGCGGGCTCGGATCGAGGTCGGCGGGGAAGACGTTGAGCCCCGCGATCGAGATGTCGCCCACGTACTGGCGGCCGATCACGAAGAACAGGGCGCCGACCACGACGCCGACCACGGCTCCCGCCAGTGCCTCGCCGGCCGCCATCCAGCGCGTCATCCGCCGGTCGGCGCCCGCCAGGCGCAGCGCCGCGAGCCGTCGGTCGCGCCGGTCGCCGCCGAAACGTACGGCGGCCGCGATGAACACGCCGACCGGCATGAGCAGCACCACGAAGATGATCACGATGAGCAGTGCGAGGACCGGGTCGAGCTTCTGCTGCGGCGCCGCGTCGACGAACGCCTTGACCCGCAGCACCTCGGCGCGGTCGCTCACGACCGCCTTGCGCGCCGCGAGCAGGTCGCTGCCCGCGTAGTAGGCGAGTTCGTGCGGGCCCATCAGGCCCTTGTCGGCGATCGTCGAGGTGATCGTGTACGGGAGGCGTTCGCGCAGCAGCGCGCCCTCGGACGAGGCGAGCAGATCGCGCAGGGCCGGCGAGACGGCCATGGCGCCGGGTGCCGGAAGCGCCGAGACGCCCGGCGGCAGCGGAGCCCGGGGGCCCTCCGGCTGGACCAGCCGGCCCCGTACGTCGGCGCCCTGGAACTGTGTGTCGACGCGGCCGATCAGCAACGTGTCGGCGGCGGGGCCGCTGTTGACCGAAGCCCCGTAGTCGTTACGGGCGTCGTCGCGCGCGGTACGGGCGTTCAGGGCGCCGGGCAGAGCGGTGGTGCCGAGCAGCAGCGCGACGCCGAGACCCACGCCGACCGCCGTGAGCAGGGTGCGCGTCCAGCCCTCGCGGCCTCCCGCCAGGGCGAACCGGGCGCCGAACGCGAGGTCGCGCAGCAGGCTCATGCGGAGTGCTCCAGCATCATGTCGCGGGACTTTCCGTCGCGGACGACGATCTCGCGGTCCGAGTAGGCGGCGACCCGCGCCTCGTGGGTGACCAGGACGACCGCGGCGTTGGTGGAGCGGGCCGCCTCGGTGAGCAGCTGCATCACGCGCTCGCCGTTGAGGGAGTCGAGCGCGCCGGTCGGCTCGTCGGCGAACACGACGCGGGGCCGGGTCACGAGCGAGCGGGCCACGGCCACCCGCTGGCCCTGACCGCCGGACACCTCGCCGGGGCGCTTGTTCCCGAGGTCGGCGACCTCCAGGCGCTCCATCCACTCCAGGGACCTGCGCTCGGCCTCCTTGCGCTTGACGCCGGTCAGACGCAGCGGCAGCGCCACGTTCTCCACACACGTCAACTCGGGAACCAGCTGGCCGAATTGGAAGACGAAGCCGAACTCGGTGCGGCGCAGCGCGCTGCGCTCGGCGTCCGGCATCGCGGACAGCTCGCGGCCGTCGTAGTGGATCGTGCCCGAGTCCGGGGTGACGATCCCGGCGAGGCAGTGCAGCAGCGTCGACTTGCCGGAGCCGGACGGGCCCATCACCGCGACGACCTCGCCGGGGTGGATGGAGAACGCCGCGCCGTCGAGGGCCGGGGTGGAGCCGTAGACCTTGTGCAGGTCCTGGGCGACGAGCAGGGAGCCGGCGGGCGTCATGGGCGTACCTCCGAGGCGAGCTGGACGAGACGGGCGGCGGTCAGTTCGAGCCACCGCAGATCGGCTTCCAGGTGGAACAGGGCGTGGTCGCAGATCAGTTGGTCGGTGAGGTCGCCGTGGCGCTTGCGGTCGGTGAGCACGCGCATCAGGCGCAGGTGCTCGGCGCGCTGGGTGTCCAGGACGTCGCCCGCGTCGCGGCCGGTCAGCAGCGCGAGGACGACCTTGGTGTAGAGGGTCGACTGGAGGTAGGGCTCGGGCTTCTCGGGCTGCCTGATCCACGTCTCGACGTCGGTGACGCCGGCCTCGGTGATGGCGTACCGCTTGCGCTCGGGACCGCCGCCGGCCTCCACTCCGTCGACCTCGACGAGGCCGTTCTTCAGGAGCCGGGACATCGTCGAGTAGACCTGCCCGTAGTGCAGGGGCCGGTCGTGCCCGAACTTCTCGTCGAAGGCGCGCTTCAGGTCGTACCCATGACGGGGTCCCGACTCGAGGAGCCCGAGGAGGGTGTGGCCGATGGACATGGGATGTTCCTTCCTTATCAACGTCAACTGCCGCGATGAACAAAGGGGTTGGGGGAAAGTCATTCGGTGCGCAGGCCGTCCGGGCGCATCTGGCGCCACAGGACCGGCAGGCTCAGCAGGGTCACCGCGAGGATCGCCGCGGCGCCGGCCCCGGCGAGCGGCAGGAAGAGCCACCAGCCGGTGACCGTCTTGCCGATGATCCGCAGCATGAGCGCTCCGAGCGCGGTGCCGCCCGCCACGGCGAGCACCATCCCGAGGAGCACCGGCAGCGCGGTCTGCCACAGGACGGATCCGGCGAGCGTGGAGCGCCGGGTGCCGAAGGCGACCAGGGCCGCGAGCAGGCGTCTGCGCTCGCGCAGTTGCTCCACCTGCGAGACGAGCATGCCGGCCGCGATCAGGCCGAGCGTGGCGAGCGACGCGGCCTGGAGCCCGGTCTGGATCCCGGCGTACTGCCGGTCGCGCTCGATGGTGCGCACGGTCGCGACGCGCAGCAGCGGGGAGAGGCCGGCCGCGGTGTTGCGGATGTGCTCGGCGGCGTCCGGTACCCGCTGGTCGACGGTGAGCATCGCGGAGGTGCGGGCCCCCGAGGTGAGCAGCGAGACGTCCATCGCGCCGGGTGTGACGAAGATGCCCTCCCGGACCTGGCCGGTGGGGTCGGGGCGCCCCGCGACGGTGCGGGTGGCGGCGGGCAGCGTCCACAGCTTCGGCGGGACACCGTCCTCGTCCGACGCGGTGTTGACGGGCTCACCCGGCCGGGCCGTGCGGTCCACCCAGGCCGCCCGCTCGGGATCGGACGGGTGCACCACGAAGGTGTCGCCGTCCTCGCACGCATCGATGCGGGCCAGCTCGCGCAGGGTCGCGCAGTCGCCGAGGGTCAACTGGGTGGTGGGCCGGATGTCGTCGGGAGCGACCGGTCCCGGCCGCGTCACATAACTGTCGACGGAGCCGATCACCTTGCTCACGCCCGGCGTCCCGCGGAACGCCCCGCTCATGCGCGCGGCGAGCGCGGCGTCGGGATGGTCGACGAGCACCGTGTACTGGGCGCGGCTCGCGTCCGCGCCCGTCACCTCGTTGAAGTCGTCGTGGATGCCGACGAAGAACATCTGGAGCGCCACCGAACCGGCGACCGCCACGGTGATCCCGCCGACCGCACGCGAGGCGGCGCCGCTTCTCAACTGGAGCCGCCGCACGGCCAGTTGCCAGGACGGCGCGCCGCCGCGCAGCAGACCCACCACCGCCTCCACCAGCCAGGGCAGCAGCGTGATGAGACCGACGAGGACCAGGGTCGCGCCCGCGGCGATGACCACGGGGCCCAGCGCGTCCAGCAGCCGGACCACGATGCCGGGAGACGCCGCCGACCCCGGCGCCGTGCGCGCGTCCGGGCTCTGGGACACCAGGAGCAGCACCACGCCGAGGCCGGGCATCGCGAGGCGCCACCACAGCCTGCGGCGCCGGGTGCGTCCGCCCCGTACGACACCGAGGGGCTCGACGGTCACCGAACGCATCGCGGCCAGGGTCACGCCGACCGCGAGGGCCGGCACCGCGACGGCGACCAGCAGCGCGAGCCAGGGCAGCGGCCTCAGGTCGCCGGGGAAGAAGCCGAAGCTCCACAGGCCGAGGGGGCCGATGAGTTCGGCGAGGCCGAGGAAGAGCAGGGCGCCGACGGCGAGGCCGAGCACGGCTCCGGTCAGCGCCTCGCCGCCGGCGATCCAGCGGGTGGTGCGGGCGTCGGCGCCGACCAGACGCAGGGCCGCGAGCCGCCGGTCGCGGCGCTCGCCGCCGAACCGTACGGCCGTCGCGATGAAGAGGGCGACGGGCATCAGCAGGACGACACAGCTCAGGACGACGAGCACGACCAGCATCGGATCGAGCGGCTGCGTCTCGCCGACCTCGCCGAAGCCCGCCGACGAGAAGGCGCCGGCGTCGGTGGAAAGGGCCGCGTCGCCCGCGTAGTAGTAGAGCTCCGAGGGCTCGACGAGGCCCGCGTCCCCGATCGTCGCGGTGATCCTGTACGGGAGCCGCGGGCGCAGCAGTTCACCCTCGGGGGATGCCAGCAGATCGCGCAGGGCGGGGGAGACGGCCATGGTGCCGGCGGCGGGCATCGAGGTGAGGCCGGGCGGCAGCACCGGGTCGGCGTCGGCCGGGCGCAGCACCTTCCCGCCGATGGTGTCGTCGCGGTACTCGGTGTCGGCGACGGCATAGAGGAGCGAGACCCCGCGGTGTGCGGCGTTCCGGTCGGAGTCGGCCGCGTAGGGCTGCCGGTCGTGGATGCGGTCCGCCCGCGCGTCGCCCAGGTGCGGCACGGAGGCGGCGCCGAGGAGCAGGGCGACACCGAGTCCGGCACCGACCGCGGTCAGCAGGGTGCGGACCCAGCCCTCGCGGCCGCCGCCGACGGCGAACCGGATGCCGAGGCCCAGATCGTGGAGGCGTCGCTTCATGAGGCAGCACTATACGCACGAGGTATACCTCCTGTGTATACCCGGGGTGCATAGCGCCGCGAAGCTCTGTCATTACGGGACATAAAGGGGCGGTGTCCGGAACTCTCGCAACCCTTGGGACGATTCGATCGTCGGTTCCCATGGGGCAGGTGCTGATTCTCACGTACGGAAAAGACGTGATCGGATCCGCTATGTCCATAGGTGCGGTGTTAGTTTTCTGAGCTGATCTGGCGAGTCCGGTGAGTCTGGTTGAGTCATATGAAGGCGAGCGACTGAGGTTATGGGCCGAGCGGAAGAGCGGCGCGCCCGGCAGGGCGGGGCGCGCCGGGGCAAACAGAAGGTGAAGAAGAAGGGCATACGCCGGTTCTTCACCTGGAAGAAGCTGCTCGGCGCCTTCTTCGGACTCTGCCTCCTCGCGATGGGCGCGTTCTACGCCATCTACCTGATGGTGCAGATCCCCAAGGACAACGCCGACGCCCACCTCGAGAGCAACGTCTACAAGCTCTCCAACGGCCAGGTGCTCGCCCGCACCGGCACGGTCAACCGGGAGAACGTCGACCTCGACCAGGTCCCGCCGTCGATCCAGCACAGCTTCGTCGCCCTGGAGAACAAGACGTTCTACGAGGACAAGGGCGTCGACTTCAAGGGCACCACCCGCGGCATCCTCAAGACCCTGATGGGCAAGGGCGCCCAGGGCGGCTCGACGATCACCCAGCAGTACGTCAAGAACAACTACCTGACGCAGGAGCAGACGGTCAGCCGCAAGCTGAAGGAGATCGTGATCTCCCTCAAGGTGGACCAGCGCTACAGCAAGGACGAGATCCTCGCCGGGTACATGAACACCAGCTACTACGGCCGGAACGCCTATGGCATCCAGGCCGCGGCGCAGGCGTACTACGGCAAGGACGTCTCCAAGCTGACGCTGTCGGAGGGCACCTACCTCGCGGCGCTGCTCCAGGCCCCCAGCCAGTACGACTGGCAGACGGCGGGACCGGTGGGCAAGCAGCTGGTGGAGGGCCGCTGGAACAAGGCCCTCGACAACATGGTCGAGAAGAAGTGGCTGACCCCGGAGGATCGCAAGAACACGCAGTTCGAGCCGCCCATGGACGCCAAGGTCGCGCCGGGCATGGGGGGGCAGACCGGTTACTTGATCGATGCCGCCAATGCCGAGTTGGACGACAATGGCCTCAGCCGAGCCCTGCTGGCCCGCGGCGGCTGGACGATCACGCTCAACATCGACCCCGCCAAGCAGAAGCTCCTGGAGAGCGCGGTCAAGGAGAAGCTCACCGACAAGCTCGACCCGAAGAAGCGCAAGGTCGACGCCGACCTCCAGGCCGGCGCGGCGTCGGTGGACCCGAAGACGGGCTCGGTGGTCGCCCTCTACGGCGGCCAGGACTACCCCAAGCACCAGCTCAGCAATGCCACCAACGAGACCTACCAGCCCGCCTCGACCTTCAAGCCGGTCATCCTCGCGGCCGCCCTCAACCAGGGCGCCGAGACACAGGACGGCCAGCCGATCAAGGCGAACACGGTCTATGACGGCAAGAACAGGCGGCCGGTCAAGGGCAGCAAGATCGCCTTCGCCCCGCCGAACGAGGACGACGTCAGCTACGGCCCCGTCAGCGTCCAGGTCGCGATGAACAAGTCGATCAACTCCGTCTTCGCGCAGATGGGCGTCGACGCCGACCTGTCCAAGGTGCGCGACACCGCCGTGGAGATGGGCATGACGTCCATCAAGGGCAAGGCCCCCGTACCCTCCATGACCCTCGGCTCCCTCGGCGCGAGCCCGCTCCAGATGGCGGCCGTGTACGCCACGCTCGACAACCACGGCAAGAAGGTCACGCCGTCGATCGTGAAGACGGCCGTGCACAAGGACCACAAGTACGACAAGCCCGACCCGATCGGCAGCCAGGTCATCAGCAGGGACGCGGCCGACGCCGTCACCTCGGTGCTCACCGGCGTGGTCGACGACGGTACGGCCAAACTGTCGGTGGCCGACGCCGACAACCGTGACGGCAAGCAGGTCGCGGGCAAGACCGGTACCTCCGACGACAACAAGTCGGCGTGGTTCACCGGCTACACCCCGGACCTGGTCACTTCGGTCGGGATGTGGGGCGAGGCAGCCACCCCGCGCGTCGTGAAGGTCGACGGCAAGGACGTCCACATTCCCAAGGGCGGTCAGGTCACGATGCTCAACGGCGCCGGCGAGGACGGCCGTGTCAACGGTGGTTCCGTGCCGGCCCGCATATGGGCCGCGTACACCTTCGACGCGGTCAAGAACGGCGCCGACAAGTTCGACCTGGACACCGACCAGGGCGCGGCCAAGGAGCCCGCCTACACGCCGTCGAAGTCGCCGAGCGCCACGGTGTCGAAATCGCCCAGTGCCACGGTGTCGAAGTCGCCCAGTGCCACGGTGTCGAAGTCGCCCAGCGGCACCCCGTCGAAGTCGCCCAGCGGCACGCCGAGCGGGACGAGTTCGCACCGTCCCACGAAGTCGACGTCGCCGACGCCGACGAATTCGGGCGGGCCGAGTCTGCCGGACGATCCGTTCGACCCGGCCAACCCCAACTGACACGACGTACGGCGGCCCCCGCCCCGGTTTCCCGGGGCGGGGGCCGCCGTACGTCGTGGGCGGCCGCCCACGCCCCCTCAGGGGCGGGTGGGCAGCTCGAACCAGACCACCTTGCCGCCGGAGAGGCGGGTCGCGCCCCAGCGGCGGGCGAGGCGGTTGACGAGGAACAGGCCGCGGCCGCCCTCGTCGGTCTCGCGGGCCCGCCGCTGGCGCGGCAGTTGCGGCGAGTCGTCGCCGACCTCGCAGCGCAGGACGTCGGTCTTGAGCAGCCGCAGCGTGACCGGCCGCTCGGCGTAGCGCACCGCGTTGGTGACGACCTCGCTCACCAGGAGCTCCACCGAGTCGGTCAGCTCCTCAAGACCCCAGCGCTCGAGGGCCCTGCGGGCGAGGCGCCGGGCCCGGCCGGGCGCGGTCTCCTCCGGGTCGAGGAACCAGTACGCCACATCGCTCGGCGCGATCCCGTCGAAGCGGGCGGCGAGCAGCGCGATGTCGTCGTCGCGGTCGCCGGGGCCGAGCATGTCGAGCACGTCGTCGCAGAGCGCTTCGAGCGGCGGAGAGTGGTCGGGGCCGGTCAACTGGGCGGTGGCGGCGAGCCGTTCGCGCAGCTGCTCGATGCCGGTCCACACGTCGCGCAGCCGCGACTCGACCAGGCCGTCGGTGTAGAGGAGCAGAGTGGCGCCCGCGGGTGCGTCCAGCTCGACCGCCTCGAAGTCGACCCCGCCGACCCCGATCGGAGCGCCCGGCGGCACCCGCAGGACCTCGGCGCGGCCGCCGAGGTGCAGCAGGACCGGTGGCGGGTGGCCGGCGTTGGCGATGGTGATGCGATGCGCGACCGGGTCGTACACCGCGTACAGACAGGTCGCCATGCGGTCGGTGCCGAGCCGCTGGGCCTGCTCGTCGAGGTGGTGCAGGACCTCGGCGGGCGGCAGGTCGAGGCCGGCCAGCGTCTGGGCGGTGGTGCGCAGTTGTCCCATGATCGCGGCGGACGTCATCGAGTGGCCCATGACGTCACCGACGACGAGGGCGACGCGGCTGCCGGGCAGCGGGATCGCGTCGTACCAGTCGCCGCCGACCCGGGCCGTCTCGGCCGCCGGGAGGTAGCGCGAGGCGAGCCGCACGCCGGTGGGCTGGGGGAGACTGTCGGGCAGCATGGTGCGCTGGAGCTCGTCGGCGATGTACGCCTCGCGTCCGTAGAGCACCGCCTTGTCGATGCCGAGCGCGGTGTGGGTGGCCAACTGGGCTGCCACCAGAAGGTCGTTGGCCTCGAAAGCGGGCCGTTCGGGGCCGCGCACGAAGACGGCGGCGCCGATCACCCGGCGACGGCCGCGGAGCGGGGCGAGTATCGCCCGACGCCCGCCGGGCACCGTACGGTCGGGGCCGAGCAGCTCGGCCAGCGCCGCGCGGGCGGCGGGGGACTCCGCGAAGACCGGGCGCACCCCGCGCAGGACCTCGTTGAGCTCGCCTCCGGTGCGCACCTCGCACAGCTCGGACGCGGGGGTGAGGTCGGGGCCTGCGCCGCCGAGCACCGTGAGGCCCTCGGCCTCCGCGCTCTCGCTCAGCGCCTCGTCTACTAAACGCAGCCGGTCGGTGCGGCGAAGGCGCAGCACGAACGGGGTCGCCGGGCGCTCGTCGCCGACCGGCAGCGGGTCGCGCAGATGGACCAGGATGGCGTCGGAGAACGTCGGCACGGTGGCCCGGCACAGGCCGAGCACGATCTCGTCGAGGTCTATGCCGCGCGCGATGCGGCGGGTCGCGGCCCCCACGAATCGCAGCCGGTCGCCCTCGCGCCGCGCCACGTCGGCGCCGTCGGCGGAAACCGCGGCGCCGGACCCGCCGCCCGAGAGGCCTTCACCGGATGCGTCGACGCCGGGCGCGCCGGCTCCTTGCGCGCCGACCCCGGGCACGGCCGATGCGGCCGCCGCGTCCCGGCCGCCGCGCTCGGGCTGGCCCGGCACGGAGGCGGTCACGCCGCCGCTCCGGTCGCCCGCGCGGGCGTTGAGCCGGCCGCGCCGGCCGGGGCCGCGCGCGGCGTCCTGGCCCTCGGGCGCGGCGGCATGAGCGCCTCCGTGCCCGGCGCGCGGGTCGGCGCCCGCCGCCGCGGCGGCCGATGGGTCTGCATGAGGCCTCCCCTGCTCCTCAAGAGCGTGAGGAAGGGTCTGCTCGGAGGGCCGGGCGCGTTCCTTGTGCCGGCTCTCGTGCGAGGTGGGCTGGGGCTCCGTCACGCGTCGGGTTCCGTCCGTCCGGGATGAGACATCCGCCCTGCCGCGAGCGGCGGCAGTGGAAGCGGCATCGGCGGGGCAGGGGCGCGCGAAGCGGTCGCCTCACGCGCGGCTCCCTCCCCCAGGTCCTTGGGGTGCGGGGCAGATCCCGTCCGGGCGGCAGCGACACCGGGCATGCTCCACCCCCCTGTGGTGACATACGGTCAATTCTTGCACCGGTACCGCCGATTGGTGCGGGTCGACCCTGCACGGCCCCGCGGAGGACGATCCTACGTTTGAACCCCGGGGGCGCATCAAGGGTCTCACGACGTCATGTGCGCCGGAGTGCGATCCCAGTCCACCGGGAGCGCGGGCACGGGCCACAGCGGATCCGGGCGCCAGGCCTCCCAGCCGTCCGAGAACGGCCGGCCCCACGCCCCGATCACCTCGACCGCGGCGTGCCCGGCCGCCCGGACCCGCCGCGCCTGCTCGTCGTCGATCAGGCCCACCCGCTGGGCCTGGGCGAACTCGTCCTCGTCCAGCCAGCGCCAACTGCGGTCCGGGTGGACCGAGATGTCGAGGAAGTGGTCCGTGGAGTCGATGCCCCCCGACCAGCGCGCGCGGGGCTCCTCCAGGTTCACGTACCAGTTCTTGAAACGCCAGCCCCGCTCCCAGAACAGCCACACCGACCAGGGCTCGCCGGGGCGGGCCAGCTTCAGCACGCCGGTGCCGAACCACTGGGAACGCTCCGTGGTGCGCGGCGCGGTGTAGCGGGTGGCCAGCGGTTCCTGGTACAGCGGTCGGCCGTCCGCGAGCACCGGACGCACGCACCGCGTGCCGGGCGCCATCCACACCGCGAGCAGCTCGTCGGTGTCCTGCACGACCGTGACCGGACGGCAGATGTGCACCCGCCGCTTCCCGCCGGGGGCATGGTCGCGATAGCGCCAGAGGATCTGGTCCCCCGGCGCCCAGTGTGGGGTGCCGCCTCCTGTGCCTGCCATGTGCAGATATTACGGAGTGAGGTCAAGACCCCGCTGCGACGTGGATCACGACATGCTCAGGGCCGGGTCATCCGCAGCACGTCGAGCGCCTCGTCGAGCTGCTCGACCGTCAGGTCGCCGCGCTCGACGTACCCCGATTCGAGGACGACCTCACGGATCGTCCTGCGCTCGGCGAGGGACTTCTTGGCGACCTTGGCGGCCTCCTCGTACCCGATGTACTTGTTGAGCGGGGTGACCACCGACGGCGAGGACTCGGCGTATTCGCGGGCCCTTTCCACATGTGCGGTGATGCCGTCGACGGTGCGGTCGGCCAGCAGCCGTGTGACGTTGGCGAGCAGCCGCACCGATTCCAGGAGGTTCTTGGCGATCACCGGCAGCATCACGTTGAGCTCGAAGTTGCCTGCCGCGCCCGCCGTCGCCACGGTCGCGTCGTTGCCGATCACCTGCGCCGCGACCATGAGAACGGCCTCCGGAATGACCGGATTGACCTTTCCGGGCATGATCGACGAGCCCGGCTGGAGGTCGGGAAGGCTGATCTCGGCCAATCCTGTGCGCGGCCCCGAGGCCATCCAGCGCAGGTCGTTGGAGATCTTCGTGAGCGAGACCGCGATGGTGCGCAGCTGCCCGCTGGTCTCCACCAGGCCGTCGCGCGCGCCCTGCGCCTCGAAGTGGTCCCGGGCCTCGGTGAGCGGAAGCCCGGTGGTGCGCGCGACCTCGGCGATCACGGCCGCCGAGAAGCCGTGCGGGGTGTTGATGCCGGTGCCCACCGCGGTGCCGCCGAGCGGGAGTTCGGCCAGGCGGGGCAGGGCGGAGCGCAGCCGCTCGACGCCGTAGCGCACCTGCGCCGCGTACCCGCCGAACTCCTGGCCGAGGGTGACCGGGGTGGCGTCCATCAGATGCGTACGCCCCGACTTGACGACGTCCGCGAACTCGGACGACTTGCGTTCAAGGGCGGTCGCAAGGTGGTCGAGCGCGGGGATCAGATCGCCCGTGACGGCGGCGGTCGCGGCGATGTGGATGGAGGAGGGGAAGACGTCGTTGGAGGACTGCGAGGCGTTCACGTGGTCGTTGGGGTGGACGTCGCGGCCCAGCTTCTCGGTGGCCAGGGTGGCCACGACCTCGTTCATGTTCATGTTCGACGAGGTGCCGGATCCGGTCTGGAAGACATCGACCGGAAAGTGCTCGTCCCAGCGGCCCTCCGCGACCTCGCCGGCCGCCTCCTGGACGGCGCCCGCGATGTCCTTGTCGACCACCCCGAGCTCGGCGTTGACCTTGGCGGCGGCCGCCTTGATACGGGCCAGCGCCTCGATGTGGGCGCGTTCCAGGCGCTGCCCGGAGACGGGGAAGTTCTCCACCGCCCGCTGGGTCTGGGCCCGCCACTTGGCGTGCGCGGGGACCCGCACCTCGCCCATCGAATCGTGCTCGGTCCGGTACTCGCTGTCGTTCATGGGATGGAACCTCCTGCAAAAGTTGAGCAGTTGTCTTGTTCTACCTATTCCCAACACGCCTTACCGGCCAGTAAATACCGGTGGGCTGCATTCTTCCGGCGGGACGACCCCCGTACCCCCGGAGCCCACCAGGGAGGCGTAATGAGGCGCACCAGGCACAGACTCCGCTGTACGTTCGCGGCGGTGGCGGCCGCCGCGGCGGCGTTCGGCGGCATGGCGGCCGGGACGGCCACGGCGCAGGCCGCGTCCGCACCGTCCGTCCAGTCCACCCCGCTCCCGCCCGACCTGGAGAAGATCCGGGCGTCGGAGGCCACCCAGCTGTACGGCGACCCGGCCGAGCGGCCGATGGCGGACCGCAGGACCGGACTGATCTCGCTGGGGGACAGCGAGATCTCCGGTGAGGGCGTCGGCACCTACGAGGCGGGCACCAACGGCCCCGACAACTGGTGCCACCGCTCGCCCGACTCCGCGATCCACCGCACCGGCATCCCGGCCGACGAGACGTACAACGTCGCCTGCTCCGGCGCGTACACCGGCAACATCAGGATCGGCGGCACCAAGCAGTACGCCGACGAACTCGTGCAGAGCGACAGCCTCGCCATCAAGGCGCGCAACACCCGCATCAAGATGGTGCTCCTGGTCGCGGGCGCCAACGACGACCTCCAGTTCGGCCCGGTCATGACCGACTGCGTCGAGCGCTACCTGCTGCTCCAGGGCCCGTGCCAGTCCAAGTACGAGCCCGGCTGGCAGGCCCGGGTCGACGCGCTCGTGCCCAAGGTCGAGCAGACCGTGAGCGACCTCAAGACCGTGATGCGCGACGCGGGGTACGCCGACGGCTCGTACAAGCTCGTCGTGATGGGCTACCCGAGCCCGATCGGCCCCGACTTCCACGACAACCCCGACTTCCCCGGCAAGCTCGTCTGCGGCGGGCTCGGCTACGACTCCGACACCGTGTGGGGCCGCAACACCGCGGTGCCCGCCTTCGAGATCGGCATGCGCAAGGCCGCCGAGGCCACCGGCGCGACCTACCTCGACGACTCGCGCCTCTTCAACGGCCACGAGGTGTGCATGGAGGACACCTGGGCACGCGGCCTCTACATCGACCTCTCCAAGCCCGGACTGCCGGACGAGAACTCGGTCCGCCAGTCCTTCCACCCCAACTACCGGGGCCACGGCGCCTTCGCCTCCTGCCTCACCCAGCTCTACAACTCCGGTGTTCAGGAAGGAAGTTGCGCGGACCCCGCCTCCACCGGCACCCCGGCGCTCTACCCGCTCGCCTGGGACGACGCCTACCGGCCGCTGAAGAACGAGGCGACCGGCAGCTGCCTCGACGTCACCGCCTCCACCAGCGCCGACGGCACGGCCGTCATCGGCTGGGACTGCCACGGCGGACGCAATCAGGGCTGGTGGTACGACGCCGGCCGCAAGTCCGTCCACACCCAGCTCACCCAGGACCGCTGCCTGGACGTGCCGGGGGCGAACTACACCGCCGGCGCCAAACTGATCATCTGGAACTGCTCGGGCTCGGCCAACCAGGAGTGGGTGCGCGCCTCGGGCACCCTGCGCCCGGCCGCGGCCACCAGTCTGTGCGCCACCCTGGGCGCCGCCAAGGACCCGCTCACCCTGCGCGCCTGTGACGGCACCGCGAGCCAGCGCTTCGCCTGACCGGCACGGAAACCCGGCCCCGTCACGGACACGCGTCCGCGGCGGGGCCGAGGCGCGCCACCTCGATGGCGGAGGGGGACAGGGCCGCCGACACCCGCACACGCGCGCCGGAGTCGAGCGGGACGCGGGCCCGCGCCGCGTACTTGAGCGGCCGGCCGTGGACACAGAAGACGACCTCGCCGTAGCCGCCCCGGGGAATCGGGGTGACCACGCGCCCGGCCGCGCCGATCATCGCGGCGGCCGTCGGCGAGGCCTTCGCGCGGCGCCGCCGGAGCAAGGACCGTTCGAGCCCCGCGAGTAACCCGCCGGGCTCGCTGAACCACCCCAACTGAGCCACCCCTCCTGGTGGTTGAACCGCACCGGCCGATCGCGGCGGCCGGTGCGATTGCGGACACATGCCAGGATAGGCGGCCAATTCACCAGGCCCTTAGGGCCTTTGGACCCTATTCGCCCACCGGTTTGCGGGGGGCCGGTGCCGGACCGGGCCGGTGTCGGATCAGGCCTGCGCGGCGCCCCGCAGGGGGATGTTCAGGAACGTCGGCGGCTCGGCCGGCGCCTGGAAGAAGTCGTTGCCCTTGTCGTCGACGACGACGAACGCCGGGAAGTCCTCGACCTCGATCTTCCACACCGCTTCCATGCCGAGCTCCTCGTACTCGACGACCTCGACCTTCTTGATGCAGTCCTGCGCGAGCCGCGCGGCCGGGCCGCCGATCGAGCCGAGGTAGAACCCGCCGTGCGTGCCGCACGCGTCGGTGACCTGCTTGCTGCGGTTGCCCTTGGCCAGCATCACCTTGGAGCCGCCCGCCGCCTGGAACTGCTCGACGTAGGAGTCCATCCGGCCGGCCGTGGTCGGGCCGAACGAACCGGACGCGTAGCCCTCGGGCGTCTTGGCCGGGCCCGCGTAGTACACCGGGTGGTCCTTCAGGTACTGCGGCATCTCCTCGCCCGCGTCGAGCCGCTCCTTGATCTTGGCGTGCGCGATGTCGCGGGCCACGACCAGCGGGCCGGTCAGCGAGAGGCGGGTCTTGACCGGGTACTTGGTCAGCTCGGCCAGGATCGCGTCCATCGGCTGGTTGAGGTCGATGCGTACGACGTCGCTGTCGTCCAGGTGCTCGTCGGTGGTCTCCGGCAGGAAGCGCGCCGGGTCGGTCTCCAGCTGCTCCAGGAAGACGCCCTCGGCGGTGATCTTCGCGACGGCCTGGCGGTCGGCCGAGCAGGACACGGCGATCGCGACGGGCAGCGAGGCGCCGTGCCGGGGCAGGCGCACCACGCGCACGTCGTGGCAGAAGTACTTGCCGCCGAACTGCGCGCCGATGCCGATCTTCTGCGTCAGCTCGAAGACCTTCTTCTCCAGCTCCTCGTCCCGGAAGCCGTGGCCCAACTCCGACCCCTCGGAGGGGAGTTCGTCCAGGTAGTGCGCGGAGGCGTACTTCGCGGTCTTGAGTGCGAACTCGGCGCTCGTGCCGCCCACCACGATCGCCAGGTGGTACGGCGGGCACGCGGCGGTGCCGAGCGAGCGGATCTTCTCCTCCAGGAACTTCATCATGGAGGCCTCGTTCAGGACGGCCTTCGTCTCCTGGTAGAGGAACGACTTGTTGGCCGAGCCGCCGCCCTTGGCCATGAAGAGGAACTTGTAGGCGCCGCCGTCGGTCGCGTACAGCTCGATCTGCGCGGGCAGGTTCGAGCCGGTGTTCTTCTCGTCCCACATGGTCAGCGGGGCCATCTGCGAGTAACGCAGGTTGAGGTTCAGATACGCGTCGTAGATACCGCGCGAGAGGGCCGCCTCGTCGCCGCCCTCGGTCAGCACGTTCTGGCCGCGCTTGCCCATGACGATCGCGGTGCCGGTGTCCTGGCACATCGGCAGGACACCCGCCGCGGCGATGTTCGCGTTCTTCAGGAGGTCGAGCGCGACGAACTTGTCGTTGCCCGAGGCCTCCGGGTCGTCGATGATCTTGCGCAGCTGGGCGAGGTGGGCCGGGCGGAGGTAGTGCTGGATGTCGTGGATCGCCTCGGCGGCCAGTGTGCGCAGCGCCTCCGGCTCGACCTTGAGGAACGTACGGCCGTCGGCCTCGAAGGTGGAGACACCCTCGGCGGTCACCAGGCGGTAGGGCGTGGTGTCCTCTCCCAGGGGGAGCAGATCGGAGTACTGAAACTCTGGCATTGCGGCCATTCCTCACTCGGCAGACAGCTGCTGGACCTCCATTGGCACAGCGCCCTCCAGCGTATGCCGCGCCGTGGGCGCCGTTCCTGTGAGGTAAGGCTCAGTTGCGGGGCGGGCCCGTGGCCGATGGCCGGCCCTTGGCCGGGGCGGGTCCGTGGCCGGGACGGCTCGGTGGCCGAGCTCGCACCCTCCCGCGACTAGTCGCGATCTATCGCGTTTGGGTACGCTGCCTCCGTGGACCTCGAAAAGCACGCCAAGGCGGAGCCCGCCAAGCCCGTGAAGGCCGACCTCACCCAGCACGCCGAGCCCCCGGCGCTGCGGGCCTCCGACGCCGACCGGGACCGGATCGCCGACATCCTGCGCGACGCGCTGGCCGAGGGGCGCCTGGACGCGGCCGAGCACTCCGAGCGGATCGACGCGGTCTACCGCGCCAAGACCGTGGCCGAACTGGAGCCGCTGGTCAAGGACTTGCCCGCGAGCGGCGCCCGCCCCCGCGCGGCGGCCGCCCCCGCCCCGCGCGAGACGGCGGAGACGGACGCGCCGGTCGACGCCGAGAACCTCGTCGCCGTGTTCTCCGCCTCCACCCGCAAGGGTCGCTGGCGCGTCGGCCGGCGCACCAACGTCTTCTCCCTCTTCGGCAGCGTGGAGATCGACCTCACCGAGGCGCTCTTCGAGCAGCGCCTGACCGTCATCAACGCGACCGCGATTTTCGGCAATGTGGAGGTGCGGGTCCCGGAAAATCTGAGCCTGCGCGGCAGCGGCACCGGAATTTTCGGCAACTTCGAGGTGCACACCCTGGAGTCCGACGATCCCGAGGCGCCGGTCGTCGTCGTCCATGGATATTCGGTCTTCGGCAACATCGAGGCCAAGCCGAAGCGGGGCAAGCTCATCGCCGACCTGCATCAGCGGCTGCGCAAGCGGCTCGAATCCTGACCGCGGAACCGGCCTGAGGCGACGGCGGGTTCAGGCCATCGGGCGCCCGAGCGGAGTTCCGCTTGTCGGAACTCAGTGCATAGGCCCGCGTACAGCGGGTAGGGACTGTGCCATCGTCGCTCGCTCGCGAAGCCGTCGTCAGGAGTAGACCGTGCTGCATCCGCCGCATCATCCCCTGCAGGTCGCCGCCGTTCCGCCGCAGCGTGGTCAAGCCAGGGAGGACCAGGCGGGTCCGTGGCACGCCGAGGCGGTCTGCCGCCGGGACGAGGCGGGCCTGTTCTTCGCCCCCTCGAAGGAACCGACGGCCGCGCGGCTCTCCCGCGAGGAAGCGGCCAAGCGCGTCTGTGCCCGCTGTCCGGTCATGGTGGAGTGCCGCGAGCACGCCCTGCTCATGCCCGAGCCGTACGGGGTCTGGGGCGGCCTGACGGCGGCCGAGCGCCGCGTCGTGATCGCCCGCCGCCGGCGGCGCGAGGTCGACCTGAAGAAGTCCGCGTCCGCCGCGTAGCTCTGCGTGAGTGAAGGGGTGCCCCCGCCGCACAACGGGGACGCCCCTTCATTCACGTACGAGCTGTCGAACTGTCAAACTACTGAACTGCCGAACTGCTCAACTGCCGTGCTTCCGGGGCTACTTGGCCCGGTCGAAGTCGATCGCGCTGTACGCGCGCAGCTTGGACAGGCGGTGCGTGGAGTCGATCTGGCGGATGGTGCCCGACTTGGAGCGCATGACGAGCGACTGGGTGGTAGCGGTCTCCCCGCGGTAGCGCACCCCGCGCAGGAGCTCGCCGTCGGTGATGCCCGTGGCCACGAAGAACACGTTGTCGCCGCTGACCAGGTCGTCCGTGGAGAGCGTACGGTCCAGGTCGTGCCCGGCGTCGATCGCCCGCTGACGCTCGGCCTCGTCCTTGGGCCACAGCTTGCCCTGGATCACACCGCCCAGGCACTTGATCGCGCACGCCGAGATGATGCCCTCGGGGGTGCCGCCGATGCCCATGAGCAGGTCGACGCCGGTGCCTTCGCGCACGGCCATGATCGAACCGGCGACGTCGCCGTCCGAGATGAACTTGATGCGCGCGCCGGTCTCGCGGATCTCCTTGACGATGCCCTCGTGGCGGGGGCGGTCCAGGATGACCACGGTGACGTCCTCGGGCGAGGAGTTCTTGGCCTTGGCGACCCGGCGGATGTTCACCGATACCGGGGCGTTGATGTCGACGAAGTCGGCGGCCTCGGGGCCGGTGACCAGCTTGTCCATGTAGAACACCGCGGACGGGTCGAACATGGCGCCGCGGTCGGCGGCGGCGAGCACGGCGATCGCGTTCGGCATGCCCTTGGCGTTCAGGGTGGTGCCGTCGATGGGGTCGACGGCGATGTCGACCTCCGCGCCGGTGCCGTCGCCGATGCGCTCCCCGTTGTAGAGCATGGGGGCCTCGTCCTTCTCGCCCTCACCGATGACGACGATGCCGTTCATCGAGACGGTGGAGACGAGGGTCCGCATGGCGTTGACCGCGGCGCCGTCCGCGCCGATCTTGTCCCCGCGGCCGACCCAGCGGCCGGCGGCCATGGCGGCGGCCTCGGTGACCCGGACCAGTTCAAGGGCCAGGTTGCGGTCGGGAGCCTCGGGGGAGACCTCGAGTTCGGACGGCAGATGATGCTCGGTCATCGGAGCGCACCTTTCTGTACGGCGACGGCCGCAAGGTAAGAGGGTGCTAGGACTCTATCGGCACGTCGACAAATTGAGCAGAGGGGCCCACGTATGAGCGCCGACATGACCTGAGAACATAGGGTCGTGGCAGGAACGCGCAGCAGCAAGCAGACAGTCCGGAACATGCTGCAGTCGCTGGCGGTGATCGGCATCGCGGCGGCTGTGATCTATGTGTTCATCCCGCACGACGAATCGGACGCTCCCCCGCTCAAGGCGGTCAACTACACGGTCGAGCTCACGACCGTGCGCCGGGCCGCGCCCTATCCGGTGGCGGCCCCGGTCGGCCTGCCCGACCAGGACAAGTGGAAGGCGACCTCGGTCTCGTACGACGGAACCAAGGACAACGCCTGGCACCTGGGCTTCCTCGACCCCGAGGAGCAGTACATCGCCGTCGAGCAGTCGACCGCGCCCTCGGAGAAGTTCGTGACCGAGGTCAGCAAGAGGGCGAAGAGGACCGAGAAGACGCAGCAGATCGCCGGAGCGACCTGGACGTTCTGGGACGGCCCCAAGTACGACGCGCTGGTCCGCCAGGACAAGGCCTCCACCACGGTGGTCACGGGCACGGCGCCGTACGAGCAGCTGGTGGTGATGGCGGGGGCGCTGGAGTCGAAGAAGACGACGGTCTGACGCGGGCAGGACACATACGGCGAGGGCCGCCGCACCGGGTGGGTGCGGCGGCCCTCGCCGTACGTCTGTGAGCGGTCCGTGGCTCAGTCGCCGCTCAGACGCCGCTCAGGCGTCGCTCAGACCGTGGTCACGACGTCCTCGTAAGCGAGGCGCGGGCTGCGCGGGAACCACGCGTCGTCGCCGGGCTTGCCGATGTTGACGACCATCAGCGGGGTGTGGTCGTCGTCCAGGAACTCCTTCTGGACGCCGGCGGCGTCGTAACCCGTCATCGGGCCGGCGGCCAGGCCGGCGGCGCGGACGCCGACGATGAAGTACGCGGCCTGCAGCGCGGAGTTGAACAGGGCCGCACCCTCGCGGACCGGGCGCTCCGAGAAGAAGGCGTCCTTGGCGGCGGGGAAGTGGGGGAAGAGGGTCGGCAGTTCCTCGTGGAACTCGTTGTCGGCGGAGAGGATCGCGACAAGCGGGGCCGCGGCGGTCTTCGGGCGGTTACCCTCGGCCATGTGCTTGACCAGGCGCTCGCGGGCCTCGGGGGAGCGGACCAGGGTGACGCGCAGGGGCGACTGGTTGAAGGCGGTCGGGCCGTACTTGACCAAGTCGTAGATCGCCTGGACCTGCTCGTCGGTCACCGGCTCGTCGGTGAACGTGTTGGCGGTGCGGGCCTCGCGGAAGAGGAGGTCCTGCGCGGCGGGGTCAAGAACGAGAGACATCTGGAATTACCTTCCGGGCTACTGATCAACCGATGTCTCCGACGGTACGGCAGGTTTAGGTTAACTTTCAACTAAATGCGGCAGTGGGTGATCAGGGTCACAGGGGGTGCGCCTTCGGATGCGGGCCGTGCGTGGCTGCTCGCGCAGTTCCCCGCGCAGTTCCCCGCGCCCCCAAACCCCCTTTTGCCCGCGGACCGTGCCCCGCCTCCCGCGCAGTTCCCCGCGCGCCGCAACTACTCGGTGCCGGGCGGCATGGGCATCTTCAGCCCGTCATGGGTCCCCCCGGGGCCCTTGAGGCATTGGGGGAGATCGAGGACGAGCGCCCTACGACGCGCTACGGAGTCTGGGGCGGAGCCCCAGGGGGTTGAGGGGGTCAGGCTTCGTCGGAGGGGGCGGTCAGGGCGGCGTCGAGGCGGGCGCGGGCGCCCTCCAGCCAGCGCCGGCACACCTTGGCCAGCTCCTCCCCCCGCTCCCAGAGCGCAAGGGACTCCTCCAGCGTCGTACCCCCCGCCTCAAGGCGCCGTACGACCTCGATCAGCTCGTCCCGCGCCTGCTCGTACCCCAGTGCCGCGTCACCCGACGCCGCCTCGTCCGTCTTGGCCATGCGCTCCACCCTATGTCCGCGGTACGACAGTGACATGCAGCTCGCCCTCGGCGACCCGCGCCCGCAGCTCCTCCCCGGGCTCGACCTCCCCGGAGGAGCGGACCACCTCGCCGCCCGCCCGCTGGAGCACCGCGTACCCCCGCTCCAGCGTCGCCGCGGGGGAGAGCCCCACCACCCGGGCGTGGGTGTGCGAGAGCTCGGAGTCGGCCCGGTCCAGGAGGTGGCCGAGCACCCGGCGCGAGCGGTGCAGCAGCGCGTCCACCTCGTCCGCCCGGTCGTCCACCATCCGCTGGGGCCGCTCCATCCAGGGCCTCCCGAGCACCCCCGCAAGCCCCCGCTCCTCGCGGTCGACGAGGCCCACGACATGGCGCCGCGCGCGGTCCCGCAGCAGCCGGACCCGGTCCAGCTCCTCGCCGACGTCCGGTACGACCTTCTTCGCCGCGTCCGTCGGCGTGGATGCCCGCACGTCCGCGACCAGGTCGAGGAGCGGGGCGTCCGGCTCGTGCCCGATCGCCGACACCACCGGCGTACGACACCGGCCGACCGCCCGCACGAGCTCCTCGTCCGAGAACGGGAGCAGGTCCTCCACGCTGCCGCCGCCCCGCGCCACGATGATCACGTCCACCTCCGGCAGCTCGTCGAGCTCCTGCACCGCCCGGACGACCTGCGGCACCGCGTGCACCCCCTGCACCGCCACGTTGCGCACCTCGAAACGGACCGCGGGCCAGCGCCGCCGCGCGTTCTCCAGGACGTCGCGCTCGGCCGCGGAGGCGCGGCCCACGACGAGCCCGACCAGCTGCGGCAGGAAGGGCAGCGGACGCTTGCGGTCCAGGGCGAACAGCCCCTCCGCCGCCAGGCTCCGCTTCAACTGCTCCAGTCTGGCGAGCAGTTCACCGATGCCGACCGGCTTTATCTCCACCGCCCGCAGCGAGAGCTGGCCGCGCGGCGCGTACCACTCGGGCTTCGCGTGGACGACGACGCGCGCACCCTCGGACACCACGTCGGCGACCGCGTCGAAGACCTGGCGGTAGCAGGTGACGCCCACCGAGATGTCGTGCGAGGGATCGCGCAGGGTCAGGAAGACCACGCCCGCGCCGGGCCGCCGCGAGAGCTGGGTGATCTGCCCCTCCACCCAGACCGCCCCGAGACGGTTGATCCACCCCCCGATGAGGCGCGACACCTCGCCGACCGGGAGCGGCGCGTCCGCACTCGTATTCAGAGCCATGTACGCAGGCTAGCCCGCGCCACCGACACTTCCGCCCCGCGCGGGCGGCTCGGAGTCCGGGCCGGGGCCGGGGCCCGAGCGGCGGCCCCACTGCATGGCGAGCACCACCAGGCCCACCGCGAGCCAGCCGAGACCGACCAGCTGGGCGGTGGCCGTCGCCTCCCAGACCACCGCGACGATGACGGCCGCGCCGAGCACCGGCACCACCACATGGCTCAGCCAGCTGAAGGCGCCCTCCATGCGGCGCACCGCGTACCAGGCGATCACCGAGACGTGCAGCAGGAAGAACGCGGTCAGCGCGCCCATGTCGACGACCGAGACGAGGTGGTCCATGCCGTCGTCGCGCCGGGCCGCCCACACCGCGGCGACCAGCGTGACCACCGCGGCGAGCAGCAGCGCGGGCCGCGGCACCCCGGAGCCGGTGTGCGACAGGACGCGGGGCAGCCGCCGGTCGCGGGCCATCGCGAAGACGAGCCGGCCCGCCGCGGCCTGCCCGGCGAGCGCGGCGAACGCCGCACCGATCGCCTTGCTGACCGCCACCAGGGTGTGCAGCCAGCCGCCGACCGAGGTCTCCACGGTGTCGTAGAAGGCCGAACCCTGCTTGACCGGATCGGCCGCCAGCTGCGCCGACGACATCGGTTCGAGCAGCGCCGCCAGATAGGACTGCACGATGAACAGGGACCCGGCGAGGACCAGGCAGAACAGCACGGCCCGCGCCACCTTCGCCGAACCCCCGGTCACCTCCTCGGCGAACGTCGCGATCGCGTCGAAGCCCAGGTACGACAGGACGGCGACGGACACCGCGCCGAGGACCGCGCCGAGCGTGAACCCGGCGTCCCCGCTCAGCGGCGAGAGCCAGCCGCGCTGCGCCCCGTCCCGTACGAGCACGACCACCGCGGACACGACGAAGACGAGCAGCACCACGATCTCCATGGCCAGCACCGCGAAGCCGACCCGGGCCGCGGCCCGCACGCCCCACAGGTTCAGGAGGGTGGTGAGCACCACGGCGAGCGCCGTCCACACCCAGCGCGAGACCGACGGGACCAGGGAGTTCATCGCGATGCCGGAGAAGAGGTAGGCGACGGCCGGGATGAGCAGGTAGTCGAGCATCGCCATCCACCCGGCGATGAATCCCGGCCCCTCGCCGAGCGCCTTGCGCGCGTACGCGAACACCGATCCGGCCAGCGGCACGACCCGCACCATCTGCGCGTAGCTGTACGCGGTGAACCCCATGGCGACGGTCGCCACCAGGTAGACCAGGGCGACCGCGCCGTGCGACTTGGCGTCCAGGGTGCCGAAGATGCCGACCGGGGCCATGGGCGCGATGAAGAGCAGCCCGTAGACCACCAGGTCCCGGAACCCGAGGCTCCGCCGCAGCTGCCCGGCCTCCTCGGCCACGTCGTCCGCGTGCTGCTCGCGTTCCCCTCGTACGCCACTCATGCGGCCAGTCTCACCGGCCGGGCGCCCTTTGGCCCGCCGGGCAAGCCAGTCGGGCGCAGGGGCGCACCCGGGCCGGTGCGAAGGGTCGCTTCATCGGCGGGTCGGACGCTTGACCTGCCGGGTCGGACGGTTGACGGACCCGGCGGTCGCCGGGCCGGGCGGTCGACGGGTGCGGCGGGGCTGTCGGCGCGTGCCCCTACCATGGACGGCATGACTGCTACAGCTGCCCGCCGGGTCCTGCTCGCCGCTCCCCGCGGCTACTGCGCGGGCGTGGACCGTGCCGTGATCGCCGTGGAGAAGGCCCTGGAGCAGTACGGGGCGCCCATCTACGTCCGGCACGAGATCGTCCACAACAAGTACGTCGTGCAGACCCTGGAGAAGAAGGGCGCGATCTTCGTCGAGCGGACCGCGGAGGTGCCCGAGGGCTCCATCGTGATGTTCTCCGCGCACGGTGTCGCCCCGACCGTCCACGCGGAGGCCGCCGAGCGCAAGCTCGCCACCATCGACGCCACGTGCCCGCTGGTCACCAAGGTCCACAAGGAAGCCGTGCGGTACGCGAAGGAGGACTACGACATCCTCCTGATCGGCCACGAGGGCCACGAAGAGGTCATCGGCACCTCGGGCGAGGCCCCGGACCACATCACCCTGGTCGACGGCCCGGACGACGTGGCGAACGTCGAGGTCCGCGACGAGTCGAAGGTCGTCTGGCTCTCCCAGACCACGCTCTCCGTCGACGAGACGATGGAGACGGTCGACGCGCTCAAGAACAAGTTCCCCAACCTGCTCTCGCCGCCCAGCGACGACATCTGCTACGCCACGCAGAACCGCCAGGTGGCCGTGAAGAAGCTCGCCGAGGACGCGCAGCTCGTCATCGTCGTCGGCTCCAAGAACTCCTCGAACTCGATCCGCATGGTCGAGGTCGCCCTGGACGCGGGCGCCCCCGCCGCCCACCTGGTGGACTTCGCCGACGAGATCGACGAGGCCTGGCTCGAGGGCGTCACCACGGTCGGCCTGACCTCGGGCGCCTCCGTACCGGACGTGCTGGTGGACGGCGTCCTGGAATGGCTGGCCCAGCGCGGTTACGGCGACGTCGAGACGGTGAAGACGGCCGACGAGTCGATCACCTTCTCGCTCCCCAAGGAACTCCGCCGCGACCTGCGCGCCGAAGCGGCCGGGCTCTCGGGCGAGTAGCCCCGCCGGTCCGCCCGTCCACCCGTACCGTGGATCTCATGAACGCCATGAGGAACGTGTTCGGAGTGGACGTCGGCGGAACCGGCATCAAAGGTGCCCCGGTCGATCTGGCCCGCGGGGACGTGGCGCAGGAGCGCCACAAGGTGCTGACTCCGCATCCGGCGACCCCGGAGGCGGTCGTGGACGGCATCGCGGAGGTGGTCGGCCACTTCGGCTGGTCGGGCCCCGTCGGCATGACGTTCCCCGGGGTGGTCACCGCGAACACCGTGCGGACCGCCGCGAACGTGGCGGAGAAGTGGGTGGGCGTCGACGCGGCCCGCCTGGTCGCCGACCGCCTCGGCGGCCTGCCGGTCACGGTCGTGAACGACGCGGACGCGGCGGGTGTGGCCGAGATGAACTTCGGCGCGGGCCGCGGCCGCAACGGCACGGTGATCCTGCTGACCTTCGGTACGGGGATCGGCAGCGCGCTCTTCGTGGACGGCCGTCTCGTCCCCAACACCGAGCTCGGCCACCTGGAACTCAACGGCCACGAGGCGGAGAAGCGCGCGTCGACCAAGGTCAAGGAGGACAAGGACCTGAGCTGGCCGCACTGGGCGCGCCGGGTCCAGAAGTACCTGGCCCACGTGGAGATGCTGTTCTCGCCCGAGCTGTTCATCATCGGCGGCGGCGTCAGCCGCAAGGCCGACAAGTTCATCCCGCTGATCGAGGGCATCACGGCCGAGATCGTCCCGGCGGAGCTCCAGAACAACGCGGGGATCGTGGGGGCGGCGATGGTGGCGGCCGCGGCGGAACGGTAGGGGGCGGGCGCGGGGCCGGGGCCGGCGGTGGGTGGGGGCGTGGCTTGCGAGTGCACGGCTTGTGGGTGCGTGGCTTGTGGGCTTCCGCCCGGGGCGCCGCCTTGCTCCCGTACGCGTACTCGGAGCGGACCGGAGCGGGCCGGACCCGACTGGACCGGACCGGGCCGGAGCGGGCCGGACCGGAGTGGACCGGGCCGGAGCGGACCGGGCCGGAGTGGACCGGGCCGGTCTCGCGTGCCGTACCCGACTAGCGCCGGCCGCCGGGCCCGCTGCCGCTTCCGGACTTCTTGAGGGTGCGCCGGCTCCTCATCAGCCGGACCCTCCTTACGGTCGCGATGACGCCGGCCACCAGCGTCCCGGCGTAGAGCCAGCCCGCGTGCAGGGCGAGCGCCGTCACCACGGCCATCGTCTGCCCGCCGAAGCCGCCGGCGCCGCCCGCGATGGGAACGATCCCGACGGCGAAGGCGATCGGTACGCAGATCGGCGCCGTGACGAGGTCGGCGGGCCGTACCCAGAACGCGGTGACCGCACTGACCAGCAGGAACAGCACCCCGTACACCGCGGGTGAGCCGTCGAGGAGCAGCCAGTCCAGGCCGCCGAGCGCGAACATCAGCGCCGCGGCGAGCAGGCCGCCGCCGAGCCCGGTGAGGCGGGGGGAGGGCAGTCTGCGCAGCGCGAGGACGACGGGGGGCACCGGCCTGGTGCGGCCGGCCGCCCGGTAGACGGCGGCGCTCTCACCGCTCACCGCCGCCCCGGCGGCCCCGGCGGCTCCGCCGATGGGCGCCCGGGAAGCCGCCGGCCCCGGTGTCCGGGGTCGCTGTCCGCGCTGCGGGGTGCGTGTCCTGTATTGCTCCACCGCACCAACGTAGGTCGCCGCGGGGGAGTAACCGACCATTGGACACGCCCTTTGGCCGAGCTTGCCCACACGTTCGAGGGCGTGGGCCCGGTCGCGAGGCGGGACGGGCGGGATCGAGGGTGGTGGCCGGGGCCGTCACCGCCCGGATCGCGCGCCCGTAAACTGGTGGGCGGTCCACCCTCCGGACCGTCCACCGCCCTCGTACCGGGAAGTCGCCACGTGTCGCTCACGATCGGAATCGTCGGTCTGCCGAATGTCGGCAAGTCGACCCTGTTCAACGCCCTGACCAAGAACGACGTACTGGCGGCCAACTACCCGTTCGCCACCATCGAGCCGAACGTCGGCGTCGTCGGCGTCCCCGACGCCCGCCTTGCCAAGCTCGCCGAGGTGTTCAACTCCCAGCGGATCCTGCCCGCCACCGTCGACTTCGTCGACATCGCAGGCATCGTGCGCGGCGCGAGCGAGGGCGAGGGCCTCGGCAACAAGTTCCTCGCGAACATCCGCGAGTCGGACGCGATCTGCCAGGTCATCCGCGCCTTCAAGGACGAGAACGTCGTCCACGTCGACGGCAAGGTGTCCCCGAAGGACGACATCGAGACGATCAACACCGAGCTGATCCTCGCCGACCTCCAGTCCGTCGAGAAGGCGGTGCCGCGCCTGACGAAGGAGTCCCGTCTCCAGAAGGACAAGATCGCGGTCCTGGCGGCGGTCGAGAAGGCCCAGAAGATCCTCGAGGCGGGCGACACCCTCTTCTCGCACGGCATCACCAAGGGCACCGAGCAGGGCGACCTGCTGCACGAGCTGCACCTGCTGACCACGAAGCCGTTCCTGTACGTCTTCAACGTCGACGAGGACGAGCTGGTCGACGAGGACTTCAAGAACGAGCAGCGCGCCCTGGTCGCCCCCGCGGAGGCGATCTTCCTCAACGCGAAGATCGAGTCCGAGCTGATCGAGCTCGACGACGACGAGGCGCTCGAACTCCTCCAGTCCATGGGCCAGGAGGAGCCCGGCCTCGCCACCCTCGGCCGCGTCGGCTTCGCCACCCTGGGCCTCCAGACCTACCTCACGGCCGGCCCCAAGGAAACCCGCGCCTGGACCATCCCCCAGGGCGCCACGGCCCCCGAGGCGGCCGGTGTCATCCACACCGACTTCCAGAAGGGCTTCATCAAGGCGGAGGTCATCTCCTTCGCCGACCTGATCGACGCCGGCTCCGTGGCCGAGGCCCGCTCGCGCGGCAAGGCGCGGATGGAGGGCAAGGAGTATGTGATGCAGGACGGGGATGTGGTGGAGTTCCGCTTCAACGTGTAGTGGGTGACATACCACCACTTCGCTGATCTGGCAAACATGCAGGTCAGAAGGGGTCCGACTCTCTTGAGACGGGCCCCTTAGTTTTTCCCGTGCTGGATCGGTGCTGGATAATCTGACGGCTCGTCACCTGTCATCACCCCTCGTCATCCGCACCGTGCTGGATTCGTGCTGGATTCTCAGGGGCCTCCACCGCATGAGAGAGCCCCGGCTCATCCACCTCGGGTGAGGGAACGAGCCGGGGCCTTGAGGTGCCTACGGCTTTCGGTGTCTGCCCCTGCCCGGGGCGAGTGGCTGCCCCGCGAGGCCGGGCGGGCTAACGGCGGGAGTATTGGCCTCGGGGTACAGGATGCGCTTCGCCTCTGCGAGGCTGGCCGCGAAGGCGTACGGCTCCCAGAAGTAGCCGTTCCATCGCTCGATGGCGCGCGGTGCGTCGGGGTTCAGGTGCGCCCCTCTGGGGCCGTCGCCGGTGACGATGGGGACAGCGCGAAGTCGGCCGATCTTCGCTTCGCGGCGCTCCGCCCACTCCTCCAGTGGCTCGTCGTTCATCCTGCCAACCTAGTGGTCCCCGAGCCCTGTGACGGGCTGTCCGGTGAGTCGCTGGGCGATCTGCCAGAGCATGCCGCCTCGTGAGGCTTTCATGAGCACCTTGTCGCCGGGCACGAGGATCTTTTCCAGGAAGTCGGCGGCGGTCTCGTTGTCAGCAACGAGGGCAAGGTTGGGTACGCCGGCCGCGCCCGCGTGGAGGACGAGTTGCTTCACGTTGGGGCTGTTGCCGACACCGAGCAGGATCTCGACTCCTTGCTCGGCTGCGTAGCGCCCGATCTCGCGATGGGCCTCAAGTGAGTCGTCGCCCAGTTCGAGCATCTCTCCGAGTACGGCGATCGTCCGGCCGCCCTCGGCCGGGCGCGTTCCGCCGTCTGCCTCGGTCATCAAGAGTCTCCGTTGTTTAGGGGCGCGAAGGTGATCGCGCGTCCGGTGTATGAGTGGGAGAGGCGACTGAGCGGTACCTGGTCGTTCTCCTGGCCCCAGGCCGATGGGTCGCGGAAGTGGATGGTTGGGTCCGGGCCGCTCTCGTAGCCGCGAAGGATGACGAGGTGCCCGCCCTTGCGGCCGTCCTCGGGGAATTGCTCGGTCACGGACACGATGAGCGGAGCGTCGTCGAGGCGGCCGAGCAGACCTTCAACGGGGACGGCTTCCGCCTGGGAGTGAACTCCGAGCTCGGTCGCCAGGTTCGCGATCCCCGCGTGAAGCGCTCCACGCGGGGTCAAAACCTCGTGCTTTACGGCGAGCTTCAGGAGTTCCGTCACCGTTGGTGCCTCGCACCCGTAGGCCAGCAAAATCATTCTCAGTGACGCCAGGCCGCACGCCCGGTTGGACCACTCGATCCTGTCTCCCAGTGCCCATCCTCCGTGGAGATCCCATTCGGCGGGGGTGATGAGCTGTCGGCACATGGGGACTTCGTGGGCGCGCGGCACAGTGGCATTGCTCCTACAGGGAGACGGCAGCCTCCCGCGTCACCGTGGTGCTGGAGAACACGGGAGTGGGCAGGGGGACATCGTACGGCGACCGGGCCAGGGCCTCATGAAGCATCGCCAGCACGACATCCGTGTGCGTGAGCCCGACCATCGCCGCCCCGACCGCGAAGTTGCTGTCACGGGACATGCCCGGCGTGCTGTTGACCTCCAGCACGTACGCGTCGTCCTTCTCGGTGACGATGAAGTCGATGCGGGCCGAGCCGCGTAGTCCGATCCCATCCCACAGGGTCCGGGCATCCCTGGCGATCCGGTTCATCGCTACGGGCTCCAGCTCGGCGGCCCGGACGGTGACGGCGCCCTTCGAGTCCACGTCGAGTTTGGTGTCGGCGTCGTAGAACTCGGCATCGGTCGCCTCGGTGGTCAGCGGCGGGAAGACGATCACCGAGCCGCCCGGAAGCTCCAGCATTCCCACGGTCACGGGGGTACCGACGACGTAGTCCTCGACGAGCACCTCGTCGCCGCTTTCGCCAGCGGCCTCCGACAGGGCGCGGGGCAGGTTGGCTGCGTCACGGACGAGACTCATGCCCACGCTGGACCCGCCGAAGGGCGGCTTCACCATGACGTCCCGGGTGCCCCAGTTCACCGGTCCGCCGGACCAGACGCGCCAACCGGGCGTCGGGACGCCGAGGGTCAGCATGACCCGCTTGCAGAGGATCTTGTCAGCGGCCACCGCGGATGCCTGCACCCCGCTGCCGCAGTAGGGCACGCGAAGGTAGTCGAGCAGGCCCTGAAGACGACCGTCCTCACCGTAGGGGCCGTGCAGGTTCGAGAGGGCCACGTCGTACGAGACCAGCTCCCTGATGAAGTCGGGCTGGGTGGGGTCCAGCACGTTCCACCGCGCGCCGATCTCTTCGAGGGCCTTGCCCAGCGCGGTCACGGATCGCTGCTCGACTGGGCACTCGGAGTGGTAGAGCCTGTCTTCGGCGGACACCGGTCCGTAAATGAGGGCGACGCCGAGGCCCTGCCGGCCTCGCCCCCACTCGCGGAGTTTCTCGGCGGCGTTCTGCGCCGCTTGCTTCGAGGTCGAGTCGAGAAAGACGGTCATGCGAATACCCCTTCGAAGGTCTGGGTGACCGGTCCGCCAACCCAGGCGGCCCGTTCCGGGCGGTCGTGGTGCGGACGGACGGTGAGCGGTTCACCGGCCCGGTTGTGAACGGTGACTTCGCGCTTGGCGACGAGGCCGCGCATGGTGGCGACGACAACGGCTGCGACGGCCCCGCTGCCGCAGGAGAGCGTCTCGGCTTCGACACCGCGTTCGTAGGTGCGGATCTTGAGCGCCTGACGGCCGAGGCGCTGGACGAAGTTGACGTTCGTGCCGATCGGCGCCACGTTCTTGTGGTGCCGAACGACTCGGCCGACCACTTCCGCGTGGATGGCGTCCACGTCGTCCACGACGGCGACGACGTGTTCCGTGCCGGTGTGCGCGCTGTCGAACCACGTTGGCCTGCCGTTGATGATCGTCTGTAAGACGCGGGGCTGGATGGCACCCACTTCGGCTGTGACCCATACGGAGTCGGTGTCGACGGTTGCCTCGTGCAGGACACCTGCCATGCGAAGCTGCATCGTCCGGAAGCCCTGATCGCACTGGGCTGCCCACGCCGCACAGCGCAGCGCGTTGCCGCACATCGTGGCGACCGAGCCGTCCGCGTTGAAGCAGTCGACTTCGAGAACGGTCGGCTCATCGCTGACCCGGCTGCTGATGACAAGGCCGTCCGCACCGATGCCAGTACGTCTGGCGCAGAGGCGTTCGGCCTCCTTCGGCCACTCCCTTTTGTCGGCCGGGCCGAGGTCGGTAAGCAGGACGAAGTCGTTGCCGGCCCCGTGAATCTTGCGGAAGCGCATGGCGAAGCTCCTCGCGGCGTGAGGTGAGAAGGGTCGAGAGATAATCGGATGGGTTTTGGGTCAGAGAAGTTCGAGGGGCCGGTAGATAGTCCGGGGCTCGCGCATGATCACCGGGGCGCGCCCGGTGAAGTGCAAGACGCGGTGGGCTGATGTGCCGGCGGCCCTCATGTCCCGGACTCGCTGGAACGCTCCATCGAGGTACAGGAAGTCGCCTATGCGCACATCGCCCGGCGGCCTGTTCCGCTGCTCGACTGTCCCGACAGGGGGAGTCGGCTTGGCTTGCAATTCCGCAGCCTTGCGCTTGTGCATCAGCCCCTCCAGATGGCGTAGAGGAGGGTGCCGCCGAGCATCACAAGGCTGGCAAGGTAGGCGAGTTGTTCGTTTCGGGGGCTCATCAGGTTCCGATCAGGAGGCTCTCCAGACGGCCGCGGAGCGGCGGCATGCTGACTTCGGACAGCGGCACCCAGGCCGCCGCGCCCGCTTCCAGCACCGACGAGTGCACGGCGCTTGCGTGTGCCCGGAAGAGGTAACGAATGCCGACCCGGAGGCGGGGGCCATACGCGTGCTGACTCGCGGGCGTCACGTCGACCAGGAAGGGGCCTTCGTTTCCGGGTTGCGTCCACACGTCCCGGATGCCGACCTCCTCGACCAGCAGGCGGAGGGCCGCCTCGCTGAGTGAGTCGTCCTGATCCTCCGGCTCGGCCTCCGCGAGGGCGTAGCCGCCCTGGTGCCGCAGGCACAGGACGCGGTCCCGCTCGTCGACGACGACGGCCGCCGTCATCACGAGCGGACAGCGCTGGTCGTGCGTGCAGGCTTGGCGCCGCGAGTGGTCGAGGGCGGCGTCGTACACCGGCATCAACGCCATCTGGTCGCCGGGGTGTTCGTGGAGATAGTGGGAGAGCTCCCGGATGATCTGGTCTTCCTTGACGCTCATGGCGCGCCCAGCCCGTTGCGCTCGGTGTAGACCCAGAGCAGCCGCCGCGTGAGCGTAGCGACGTCCCGGGCGTAGAGCCACGCCCCGAAGGTCGGCGTCTCCGCGGTCGGGCGCTCCTTGGAGTCGATCAGGGTAAGACCCTTGCGGACGAGCTGCTGAACCTCGGCGTCCTCGTCCGCCCCCAGGTCCTGGTCGAGCAGGAGGTTCAGGTGTTGGACGACTGCCGGCGTGACCTCGTCGATGTCCTCGCGGGTCGTGGACCCCATCCGCATCGCGAGGATCGAATCCGTGCGTAAGGAAATTCCTTCGGTGTCGACGGGGGGATTCTCGGCCGATTCCTCGGCCGCCCCCAACGCCTTGCCGGTACTTGCCAAAGCCATCCCAGCCTCCTCCGGGCAAGTTCTGGAGCCGTGGCATCAAGCTACGGATGGAGATATCCGGAGCACCAGGAAATTGCCCGCACTTGCCAGGAGGTAGTGAAACGTGCCGGAACTTGCCGCGCTCAAGCGGAACTTGCCCGGACTTGCCAGTCGGTCACCCGAACGATTCGATGGCAGTAGTGATTATTTCCCGAGCAGCCGAGCCGAACACGGCCATCTCGTAAAGCTCGGCGAAGGTCTGTGCATACATGCGGAGTTCAGGCTCCTGCTCGACCGTAAGGTGGGCTGAGACGAGTTCGACTTTGACTGTGTGGTCGTCGAACATGAAAAAGCCTTCGACGGGCATGAGCGGTCGCTCGATGTGGCGGGGAATGATCCCGATAGCCACTCTGGGGAGGGCCATGGCACTGAGCAGGTAGCCGAGTTGGCCCACCATCACATCGGTGCCGCCCATCCGGTTGTAGAGGGCGCTCTCCTCCAAGAGGATGGCGAATGTGCGCTGCGTGTATACGATCTTCTGTTTTTCAAGGCGGACCTCAACAGCCGCGTCAACATCGTCGATCGTGTTGCGACGGTCGCGGATGGAGGTCAGCAACGCCTTGATGTAGGAGGCCGTCTGCACCGGTCCAGGGATCAGCCACGGCGAGTAAAAGCGGAACTGCTGAGTCCGATCCCAAAGGGGAAGGGCTGATTGTTGGGCCTGCTTGAGCCCGCCGCTCTCCAACTGTTGCCACTGGACGTACATGCCCTCGATGCGGCGGGCAGTCTGGACGAGAAGGTCCGCTTGGTCGTCAGCACCGCATGCGCTGCACCATTCGCGAAGATCGCGCTCCGAGGGCGCGCGTTTGGCGCTCTCGAAGCGCGATGCTTTCGATTCGTGCCACTCCAGTTTTTCAGAAAGGGCTCGCTTGGTGAGTCCGGCCGCAACCCGGATCTCTGCGAGGCGTTTCCCGAGCGCCTTGCGTGCTTCCTGGGCGCTCGAAGATGCCGATTCCATGGGAGTGACGGTCCTATGCGTGGTGCCTAGCGGGCTTCGAACTCGGCATGCGGGATCGCCCTGCTCCAGATGGCATCGAAGGCCGACTCGCAGAGCTTCGCGATCTCCGGGTCTTCGGTGATCTCGGGCTCTGTGGGTTCGCCTTCCCCGTCGAAGTGGTTCAGGTACAGCAGCCGGGAGTCGAACAGCCAGAAGTCGTTGCCCGGCACGAGTAGATCCGAAGCGTTCCGCCGAGGGAGCCACCGCACCTGCTCGCCCGCCGCGATGTTGAGCCCCTCGGTCACCTCGTGCTCGAAGCGGATGTACTCGCTCACAGGCGTCGAGACGATGCGGGCTCGACGCACCTCGACACCTCGCGAGACCGCCTCCGAGACGATCGAGTGCCATGCGGACCAGCGCTCGGCCGGGTCGATCTGCCTGCCGGCCTTCCAGTCGACGAAGGTCGAGTGCGTCTTGCTGTAGGCGTCGCGGGCTTCCAGGTGGACGGCTGTCCGCTGGCAGTCGCGGAACAGCTCTTTAAACGTCGGGGGATTCGACACCCTTCTCCACCTCCGGCTCGGTGTCCTTGGTAGCGGCCTCCCTGTCCTCTGCCAGGAAGAACTGCGCCATATAGCGGGGAATCTCCACCGCCCCCTCGTGCGGGGGGAGGTTCAGCTGCTTGAGCCGCTCCTCGTCCAGGACCTTGAACCCCTGGACGAGGTACCTGTCGGTCTCGTCGTCCACGTAGATCGTAGGCGAGTTGCCGTCAGGGCTGTTGGGGTCCTTACCGAGCATGCGCAGGGCCATGATGTCCTCCTCGGATGCGGGTGATGCTTCCCATGCCAGAGCTTGCCCCCGCCCCCGTTGGAACGCGAGGAACTTGCCCGAACTTGCCAGCACTTCACGGGTGACTGTAGGCGCGCAGACGAGCGGGGGACGAGAAGTCGATCAGCCGTTCGCGGAGCGCTGGATTGGCCGAATTGGACTGATCGACTTCGCGTCCAGGGCTATGCCGCCTCCGCCAAGCCGTCGTAGCCGTCCACGTAGGGCCTGCCGTTCAGGTGCGCGGCGATCTTTCCGACCCCACGTTCGAGCCGGTATCGGACGGCTCGGTCCGTCACGCCCTGGAGGGTGGCGGCCTCCGCGTCGGGGAGATCGGCGCCGTACCGCAGGACGATGGCTTGGCGCTCGCCGGGGGTGAGCGGTGCAGTTACCCAACCCCGCCGGATGTCGGCGAGGTGGGCGAACAACAGGCTCGCCGCCTTCGGATCGACGCTGCCCTTGGGCATGTCGGCGTCCGGGGCCTGCAAGTTGCGGATGCCGTAGGCCGCCTCGTCATCCCATACCGCCGGAAGCAGATGCTCGACCAGGGCCCGGTCATATCCGGTCACCGGCCCCCGCTTTCGGCGACGGTGCGTGCGACCTCGTACGACACGTGTGCGGACCGGCGCTTCGCCTCGGTCAGCCAGCGGTCGCGGAGCCTCTGCGAGAGCCAGCGGTGCAGCAGCCCGGCCCCGCCCTCGGCGACGAGCTGGCGCACGTAAGCGGCGCGCTCGGCGGCGATGATGACCGACTCCTGCAAGGCGTCCTCGTACTCCAACGTCAGCCCGTAGTCGCGTGAGAAGCCTCGCGCCACGGCGCGGCAGACGCTGTCCACCTGCGGCTCGGCCAAGACAGCCCAGTCGGCTGTGGCGGTCTGCGGTGGATGCTCGATGTCCTGGAGCGTGATGGTCATCGAACGACCTCCTTCACCGGGACCTCGCCGTCCTTCGTGATCATGATCATCAGGCCGGGGGCTCCTCGGGTGCCCGTGCGGTGGCGCCACCACGTCGACTCGGACTCCATGGCCGGCACCTGGATGAACGTCCTCGGGCCGTCGGTGTCCACGAACTCGTGGTGCAGGTGGCCGGCCAGCAGCACGTCCGCCTGGTGCATGGCGCTGGCCTTGTTGAAGCTCTGGCCCTTCCACCACTCGAAGTGCTTGCCCGACCTCCACTGGTGGCCGTGGGCATGGGCGATCACGCTCCCCGAGCACTCGACCACGACGGTCAGCTCGTCGGTATCAGGCACGAAGAACTCCACGTGCCCGAACTCCTCCGGGGCCAGCGAGACTGCCTCCTGCACGGCAACGAGGGCGTCGGTGTCGTGGGAGTCGTCGTACCGCGTGACGCCCTTGCCGTTGAACCGGACGGCCTCGCCATGATTGCCGGGGACGGCCGCCACGGTGAGGCGCTCGACCAGTGGGGCGAGTCGCAGGACGGCATGGGCCATCACGCGGCGGGTGAGGCGAATCTGCTCCGTCAGCGTCAGCGAGGTCCGCCAGGCGTTTGCGCCGCCCTGGGACTGGTAGCCCTCGATATGGTCCCCGAGCCATGCAAGGTGGACATGTCCGATCGCAAACCGCTTCCGGTATTCGGGCAGGAGAGCCGCGGCCTTGTCGATGCAGGCGATCGTCCGCTGGAGGGTGCCGGCCACCCCGTCGCCGTCTGCCTTGCCGAACTGCATGTCTCCGAGCGCGACGATCAGGGTGTGGTCGCCCTGACGCTGGGCGGTCGAGAGGCGGGGCGGGTCGTAGCGGTCGACGAGGGCCAGGAGCTCGTCGAGGTTCGGGCGCTCGGCCTCGGCGTCCTGCCGCCGGGCGAAGGTGAAGCGTGCGGACACCCCGAGCTCACCGTTCGGCAGAGTCCACTCGGAGCTGCGGAACGCCTTGACGTCCCAGTCGGCCGGGTCGAGCTGATGGGCGCGCAGCACCTCGACGGCCGAGGAGTCCGGGTCCATCTCAACTGGGCCGCGCACGGTGACCTCGGCCGCGTTGCCGGAGACCTCGATCTGCCTCGTGTAGTCGCGGTCAGGGTCGGTCTGGCGGGCAGGTATGGGTGGAGGGGTGGGTGTGGCCAGAAGGTCAGTCAGTAGAGAGGTAGTCACGGGCTTACGCGGTCTCCTGAAGGGATCGACGGTACGTGCGGATGGTGGACGCGGAGACGGCGTGCCCATGTCTGCGCAGGACGAGGGCAAGGCGCTCGGCGGAGGAGCCGTCGAGGAGGCGGATCATTACGGACTCGCGCTCGTCGGGCTCCAGTTCGTCGTAGATGCGCTGGAGGGTGGGGCCGGGGTTGCCGGGCAGTCCTTCGCTCACGCGGCCTCCCGGTCGATGGACTCCACGGCTGCCACGGCGAGGGCGGCCAGGCGGACGAGCCGGTCACGAGAGTGCTGGGTGTCCTGCTCGGCGAAGGCTTCAAAGCAGGCCGCCAGGAGCGTGGAGTCCCAGCCGGGGGTGCTAGCGAGTTGGCGGCTCGTCTCGATCGACCGCCATCGATTCGCCTCGCGCTGGTGGTGGGCTCGTCCCTTGGTGGGGCGCTGGCCTCCGGCGAGGGGCATGGGCTTGTCCCCGAGGAGCTTGCGAGCCGCCCTCACCTCAGTGAAGATCGCCGTTGCGGGGTCGGGCCTTCGGCCTGCCGGCCGCCGCGTCATCTTGCCCTCGGTCACTGCTGACCCCCCTCGCCGATCAGGTCGAGAAGGGCCTGCGCGCCCTCCTTCATGTAGGTCTCGGTCACATCGCCGTCGCGCAGGCGGACCCCTCGGGCTGATCGCAAAGAGCGGCAGACGCGGGTCGTAAGTTCGGCGCCGGCCTCGTCCGGGTCGGCCCACACCCACACTCGCGAGAAGCCTGCGAGCATCCGGCGATGGCGCGGACGCCAAAGGGCTGCCCCGGGAACCGCCACTGCGTGGAGGCCGACCCGCCGCAGGGTGATGGCGTCGAGCTCGCCCTCCGTCACGTGGATCTCATCGCCCGCTGCATGGATCGCGTCAATGCCGTACAGGCGTGGCGGATCGTCCTTGAGCGAGTTGTACTTGCCGTGCCCGAAGTCGCGGTGGCTGTGCGTTTCGAGGCACCTGAACCGCATGGTCAGGACGCGTCCGTCGTGCCCGAGGTAGGGAATGGCGAGCCGCCCGGCCTGGCGCTCGTGTCCAGGGAGGGGGTTAGCTACGACGCCAAGCCGGTACGTAGCCGCCTCGTCCTCGGTGATCCCGCGCCCGAGAAGGTACTGAGCGGCGTCCGCCGTAAGCGCTGCCTGATAGGTGGCGGTCGCCTCCTCCAGCATCGCCCGTTGCGAGGGCGAGAGAGGCCGCAAGGGTTCGTGCTCCGGCAAAGGTGGTCTTCTCCTTCTTCATGATCAGCGTGTAGCTGTCCCCTCCCTCGCCGCAGGAGTGGCACTTCCACAGGCCACGGTCCAGGTGGTACGAGAACGACGGTGTGTTGTCCTCGTGGAGGGGGCACGGGGCCATGCCCGACGTGCGCTCGGGGTTGTAGTCGATTTCGTAGTGATCGAGGACGGCCGCCAGGGTGGGCTTCTCGTGCTCCTGGTCCTCGAAGTCGTTCCGGAGACGCGCCAGGTTCACGGCAGCATCCATTCGTCGAGGTCATGTACAGGGATCTCGAAGAACTCCTCCAACTCCATGAGGAGTTGGCCGTCGAAGTCGGGATCGTTGAGGCAGTCGAGGAACGCCTCGAACCCGCAGACCTCCTCGGCCGGCATCACGCGACGCGCTCCCCCCGGAAGAAGCGGGCGTACGGGTCATAGCCGATCTCGCGAAGTCCCTGGGGAGTGGTGAAGTCGTCCATCAGCTCGCCGAGTTCGCGACAGATGCGGGCCTGCTCTTCCATCTCCTCGTACTGCCTCACGAGTCCGTCTCCGGCGGGAGGTCGAAGAATTCCTCGACCGTGCTCAGCACGTACGCCTGGCGCCAACTTGCACCCCTGCGCCGGACGATCACAGCCACGTCTACGTCCCGCGGATCGAGGCCCCGGTGCTTCGCGTAGTTGTCGCGCTCGCGGAGGGCTTCCTTGATGAAGGTCCCGGGCTCGAACTTGGCGTTCTTGGTCTCGGTGATCAGGAAGGGGCGGTGCCGCACGGGCTGTCGGCGAATGACGTGGTCGCCCTCATCCTCGACTCCGGTGAGCCGTAGCCGCTCGATGTCGAACCCAGCCTGGCGGAGCTGATCGCGGAACTCGGTCTCCCACCGTGCCCCTGCTCGCTTGTTCCGGCGGTTCCGCGCCGTAATGTCGTTCAACTCTTACAATCCTCACTGCTTCAGGGCGTCGAGCGGCGACCACTGTCGTGGTGCGGCCGGGGGAAGGGGGGAGATGCGAGGTTCAGGCTTGGTGAAGCGGGTGTACTCGGGCTGGCACCGCAAGGTCGCGTACCGCTTCGCGGTTGGATCGCAGGCCCCCATTCGTTGCTTGATCACCGCGATCCGGAACTCCATCGACGTGGGGTCCAGGGCCACGGACAGCGACAGCTCGGGCTTCTCGCTCAACCCGCCCTTGACCTGGTCTCGGGAGGGCGGAGCCCACGGGTCGCTCTTCGCCTCCCAGCTTTTGTCGCTGGCGTGGTGGAGGACGATCACCGTCGCGCCGGTCGCGCGGGAGAGTTCGGTCAGGCCCGACATCACAGCCATCTGTTCGGTGTAGTCGGATTCCGCCGAGTCGAAGTCCATGAGGTTGTCGAACACCATCACGGCCGGATAGGCGTCCCACAGTTCGACGTACGCCTCCAGCTCCTCGTCCACCGCCTTCCAGGTGATCGGGCTGCCGAAGCTGAAGGTGATGTTCAGGTGCGCCAGCGCGGCGAGGTACTCCTCGCGGTACCGGCCGCCAGCGGCCATGCCGGCCTCGACCATCGTCGTGGTGTCGCCGGTCATCATGCTGGTCAGCCGGGACGACGCCGTGAATGCGCTCATGTCCGCGCTGAAGTAGAGCGTCGGCAAGTTCATCTGGGCGGCCCAGAAGAGCGCCAGGCCGGACTTCTGGGTGCCGGACCGACCGGCGATCATCACGACCTCGCCGTGACGTGGACGGCAACCGATGTTGTAGAGCGGCTCGAAGGCGTCGATCCGCGGCAGCTCCTTGCCGGACTCGGCGTGCAGGGTCAGGGATCGTGCAGGGCTGAGCAAGCGTGAGCTCCTCCTCATCACCCGCCAGGCAGGGGCGGCCATGAAAGCCGCCCCTGCCCAGCGGAGGTCGGGTGCGGTCAGTCGAAGGACGGGGCGGCGGCCACGGCCGCGTCGACTGCCGCGTCACGCTGCTCGGCGTACGCGATGACCTTGTTGCGGATGCCCATGTCGGTGATCTGCTTCCAGACCCATGCCGGGTGGGCGCCGGGCTTGGTTGCGGGGACCTGGGTGACGGTGACGAGGACGGCGCTGCCGATGAGCGTCGCCAGGTCTCGGGCGAGGACCGTCTGTTCGATGCGCTGCCCCTTCGAGACCTCGGGCGCGAGCCGGTCGAGCTGCTCCGGGGTCTTGAAGACGGTCACATCGCACAGTGCGCTGTCCTTCGGCCCATTGGGCGTGGGGCGCTGGCGTTCGTAGTCCTTGACCTCTACGAGGATGGCCATGGCCTCTGCGGCTTCCTTCGGCTTGAACCATCCGCCGTTGGCGGTAGGGATGTCCTTCAGGTTCAGCGGCACTACTGATCTCCACTCTGTCGGTGAACGGGGTAGGGGGTGCGGCGGACTGGGGCGCGGCCCTTGAGGGTGCCCGCTGCGATGGCTACGGCGATGGCCGCGCCGAGAAGGCGGTTCTTCATCACGAACCCGCTAGGGCCCGGCCTCGGGCCTTCCACGCGTCCATCACCGCCGGGTCGGTAAAGGCGTGCTGGTTGGTGGCCCACAGGCGACGGAGGTCGTCGGCGGTGGCACAAGCTGTGATCTGTTCGAGGAGCGGGTTCTCCGTCTCCTGGTGGCCTGCCGGGGGCGTGTTGCTCTGGGCGCTCTCGCTCCGCTTATCGCCCTGCGGGACGACGCGGGCGCCAGGGAAGCCCCGCATGACAGTCGAGGCGCCCTGCGCGAGCTGGTTCGCCTCTGCGACGAGCTCATGGAGAGTCAATCCAGATACACTCTTACGATCGAAGCCGAAACAGGCGGCGATGTCTTCTTGGACCTCGGCGCCCGGCCCTCGAAACGAGAGCTGCGGGTCTTCCTGTGCTGCTCCGCACTTGATGGTGACGGTGACGGATCGGCCTTCGCCGGTCACTAGTGAACCCCTTCCTTCGATGCGAGAGGTGAACCGCCCCTCGCTCTGGATACACTATATCAATCGATCGGGCTGAATGGAACCAGCGCATTCTTGGTCACCCTCGCGCGGCGGACATCCAGCGCCAGGCGCGCGGCGTCCCAACCGACTCGCAGGTCTGCCCAGTAGAGCGTGCAGCACTCCTCGCCCGCAGGAAGGTGGATGATCACGCCCCAGTCCTGATTCACGTCGGGGATGCGTGAGTAGGCCGTCGCGGCGACGTTCGCCGGCACTTCACGCTTCTTCCATGCCGCCAGCTCTCCGGCATCTTCGGCATCCACGGGAAACGCCGTGTGGTCGTACAGCTCGCCCCGCGAGTAGACCGCGAGCTGCGAGGACATCTTCAGGGCCCCGTACTGGACGCTGCCGGTCTTCAGGTCGCCGATGATCAGTCCGTCGATGAGGCGCCCGTCAGGGCCGGGGCCGGTGTATCGGAGCAGGCGGTCGAAGGTCCCTCCGGTGCCCAGCTCGTCGACCACGACGAACTGTTCCATCGCCACCACATCGAACATCGCGGTGGCGGCCTTGTATGCCGCCATGTCTGCGGCATCCGAAGCGGACGTGCCAGGCGGCAGCGCTCTTTCCTGGTCCACCAGCTCGGACAGGCTGTGCAGGTGGGTACCCCGCTCCCGCTTCGCGTTGGCTCCGGCGGCGGTGACCGCCCGCTCGGCGAGCTGGTCGAGGGCCGCCTTCCCCTCGCGAGTCTCGGGGTTCAAGTATTGCAAAGCGGCCAGCAGAGCGGGCTCGCGGGCCGCGCCGAGGAGCGTCATGCGCTTGCCCCAGGCGGTCAGCGCGCTCTTGTCTTCGATGGCATCGATGAAGGTGGTGACCCGCGTGAGCCCGCGCGGCCTACCGCCACCCCTCGGGATGACGAGCGGGCGCCCCCAGCGGTCACGGGGCACGCCAAGGGCTCGTGCGGGGAGATCGACGAGAGTGATGGGCAAGCGAGCTCCAAGATCAGGATGTGGACTGTAGGTAGAGGCGGACCGAGTCGTCGGCAAGGAGGACGGGAACGCAGGCGTCCTGGTCCAGCAGGTCGAGGCCGCGGCTCTGGGCAGCCGCAATGATGCGTCGCAGGTGGCCGGGAGCGTGGTCAGGGCTCACGGTGATGTGGTAGTCCCAGTCGTCGTGGTCTACGTGAAGCGTGACCCCAGGAAGGGAGACGAGCTCGACCGTCCTGATCGCCTCGTCCTCAGTGGCGGCCACCGGCCAGTCGTGTGTCATGCGCTAGCTCCCCTCTCCCCGGACTGGCATCCTCCGCGCCAGTCGATCGAACATGCGTGCGACACCTCCAGGATCTTGCCTGGTGGTCAACATCGGGTCAACCCTTTCAAACCGTATCCGGAGTCACAGCGTCCACGTGATCGGATTTCACGACGCGAAATGAGCCCCAACACGGCGCTGATCTGCGGTTTCCGTCAACCCGGGCATGATCATTTCGTGAGGTGAAAAGAGGTGCGGAGGGGTGCGCTCAGCACCCTAGAGTTGATCGCTCCAGCGACACCCACAAGGAATGATCATGCGCGCAATTGTCATAGCCAGACCCGGCGGGCCGGAGGTGCTTCAGGTCCAGGAAGTGCCCGCACCTGCGCCCATCGCCGGGCATCATGTGGTGAAGGTCTCACGGGCTGGAGTGAACTACGCAGACATTCACCTGCGAGAAAACGGCTACTTGGCACCGGTCGAATACCCCGTCACGCCCGGCAATGAAGTCATGGGAACTCTCGCCGATGGCCGCAGGGTGGTTGCACTAAGCCGTGGTGGCGGATATGCCGAACAGGCCCTGGTGCATCGCGCAGTTACGTGGGAGGTGCCCGACGAAATCAGCGATGAGCAGGCCGTAGCCCTCGCTCTCCAGGGCCAGTCCGCCTGGCACCTGCTGCACACGGTGCTCCAGGTCGGCAAGGGAGACTCAGTTCTCATCCCTGCGGCGGCCGGCGGTGTCGGTTCCCTCGCCGTCCAGCTCGCCAAAGCCGCTGGTGCCCGCGTGATCGCGCTGGCCGGCAGCTCCGAGAAGGCAGACCTTGTCCGCGGCCTGGGCGCGGACGCTGTCCTTGACTCATCCACGCATCAGGACCTGACGGCCCGCATCCTCGACGCGAACGAGGGCCCTGTCACGCGCGCGCTGGAGATGACTGGCGGCGAGGTGTTCGACGCCACGCTCGCCGCACTCGCGCCCCGGGGCCACATGGCCGTCTACGGCTGCGTCTCGGGCGACCAGCGCGAAGCCCCTGTTGCCCAACTCATGCAGGCATCCAAGACCGTCTCAGGCTTCTGGCTCCCGAACCTCTACGGCGTCCGGTACGCACTGCGGGACTCGATCAAGGCCCTGTTCGAGGCAACCGCTCGCGGTGATCTTCGCCCGGTCATCGGTCCGTGCTACGCACTCAGCAACGCGGCCCAGGCCCACTCTGATCTCGAAAGCCGCAAGACCACGGGTAAAGTGACGATCAAGACAACTCGGTAGTAACAAGTCCGACTCGGGTAGTAACCTCTCTGTTCGGTCCGCCTACGGGGAAGAGGGCGTGAACCGGTTAAATCAGGCTCTCGTCGTGCCGCCGTGTGCGCGTGCGGCGGACGTTCAGGGAAGTCATGGGCAAAGGAACAGCACACGGAAAGAAAGTCTTCCTGGTTCAGCGTGCATTCGCTGATCTCGAAGGAGACAGTCACGGCCCCACAGCCATCGCCAAACAAACGGATCTTGATGCGGCGACCGTGTACCGCATCCTCCAAGACGGTTTGGCGGACGGCACCTTCGTGCAGGAGGCCGGGGGACGGTACCGACTGGGGCCGGGAGCCTTCCGGCTCTCGATGCAGGCCCTGTCGCAGACGCCCGACCCCGAGGCCACGCAGGCGGTTCTCGACAAGCTCCAGCGGGTGACTGGCGGCCTGGTCGCCTACTACGCCGTCGTCGGCGCCCGACGTATCTGCACCGACTATGCGATCGGCGACTTCGACCCGCGCAGCATCGGCATCGACCCCTTCGAGCTGGTCAAGTACAGCCGTTCCCTGCGTACCGGAGCGTCGGGCAGGGTCATCCTGGCCCACATGCCGCCGCCCATCCAGGAGAAGGTTCTCGCCGAATCCGTGCCTGAAGGCGTCGGCCCGGGAGTGATCCGGGACAACGAGGCCCTCATCGAGTCCCTGAAGGACATCCGGGCCATGGGATTCGCCATCGGACGACAGGAGTGCATGGCCGGCTGGGATTCGGTGGCCGTCCCCGTCATGTGGGGGGACACCATTCATGGCTCCCTCCTGCTGTGGGTGCACGTCGACAAAATGCCCGAGGACCCGAGCCGGCTTGTAGCCGCAACGATGACCGCTGCCGAAATGCTGAGCCGCTTGGCTTCGATGCCGTGGGCGCCGGAGTCCGTGGCCTAACGCGCACGAGCCGCTTCCCTTCGCGTAGAGGGAAGCGGCTCGTAGCCGTTATTGCATGCCAAGAAACGGTAAAGGCGGGCTAGGTAGCGCTCTTAGTGCGCGTCGACTTACTGCGCAGGAGTGCGGGATTGTCCGGTACTCGAATGAGATCCGTATCCCGGTCTTCTCGGGGGACGGCGTAGAAGCCGTCCTTCGTCTCGGGGTCGTAGTAGATGACGAGCTTGTCCTCTTCGAGCCACTTCTTCCAGCTCGCCAACTTGGAGGCTTCCTCGTCGTTCAGCTTTTCCCCGGCTCGCTCGCGGGCTTCACAGCGCAGCATGACGAGGTTGTAGTTCCAGCGGTGCTGCTTCGCGACCTTCCACGGAATGAGCGCGGTATCGCGAACAAGCCGGAGCGGGAGGTCCGCTCGATTGGCATACGTGGCCCAGTACCCGGGAGAGGTCTCGATGTTGTATTTCTCCCGGTACGTCTTGACCATCCAGGCGTACGACTTGCCTTCAAGGAGCCAGCGCTTGGCTTCGTCGTGATTCTGTACTTTGCTCCTCGGCGGCATGTGTGGCCCTTCCTCGCGTTCGTCCTCCCTTATGCGTGACACCCTGTGGTCGCAAGGCGCACAGCCCAACAGTGACATGTAAGAGTTGAACCAGTCAAGACGATCGAGTGGAGGCAATGGTTGTGGGAGATGGAACAACTACTGTCTGTGGTGTTTGTCGCCGTCCCGGTCTACCAGTAGTCAGGTACACCATTACAGCGGAGGACGGCCGCAAGGGTGAGGCCGACCGCTGCGCCGATCACGCCGAACCTTTCGAGACCGCACTGACCCAGCACGATCGGCGCTCGACGAACCGGGCCCGCAGGCGTACCACGGTGACGACCGTCGAGGAGATCAACAGGGCGAAGGCGTCCAAGTCGGCACCCGCGCCGCAGCCCCAGGCGTCCGACAGCGGTTCCCGCAAGCGCAGGCGTACCACGGTGACGACCGTCGAGGAGATCAACCGCTCCAAGGAAGCCGACAAGGCGTGAAACGCAGTGAAGCCCCCCGCCGACCACATGGGCCGGCGGGGGGATGGGGTTACTGCGACTCCTCCAGGGAGTCGTCCTCGCTCGGGGCAACCACGCCGAGCGCCGTGAGGATCTGCACGATGACGGCCACCTCCGGACTGTCGGCGTAGACGATGGCGGCGATGGACACCGCCACACCCACCGCGGAAAGCACCGCACCGACGCGCGTGCGGTAGCGGACAGGCAGCAGGCTCACCAGCGAGATGGGCTTGGAACCGGGCATCAGCATCTTGCTCATCAGCGACCTGCCGGCGCCATCAGGCGGGACCAGGTCGACGGACCCGGGTAGCCGTCCGCGTCCGCACCGCTCCAGCCCTGCGCCCGCTGGAACGCCTCGGTTGCCTTGCGGTCTGCTTCCGTGAAGCGGGGGTCCGGACCCTCGGAGTAGAAGCGGCCGAAGCCGTGCGCGACGAGTCGCTTGCCCAGGACGGTCACGGCGGGGTGGGACTGGCCGAGACGGAATGCCTGCCGGCCCGGGAACGGGGTGCTGTCTCCCCTGTCCTTGCTGCTCTTCCATGCCGGGTCCGCAGAGTCGATGCCCTCGGCGAAGGCCGGGTAGCCGTAGCCATACACGTACGAGCTGCGGCGCTCGCGCTTCTTCAGGTACACACCATCGCCCTCGGCCGAGCCGTCCGCGTTGGTGTTGCCCTCGACGGTGTAGATGTACGTGGAGTCGTAGGCGTACACGATGCCGGTGTGGGTGCCGCCGCCCGATCCGTAGAAGACCTGGGCGCCAACTGCCGGATAGGCACTCCAGCGGTTACGGCTCTTGAACCACTCGACCCCCGTCGCGCACGACGCGGTACGCGGGTAGAGGCTGGCGAGTCCGGCCTTCATGGCGACCCAGGAGGCGAACACGGCGCACCACGCCTGATTCTGGCTCCACTCCAGGCCGGGGACGGCCGGACTGTACTTCTGCCAGTTGGTCCAGTGCCCGTTGGATCGGCCCTCGTGGTAGCCGACCTCGGCCTTGGCGATGTTGATGATGGTCTGGGCGTTGCCCAAGTGACTTGCTCCTTCGAGACATGGCGAAGGCCCCGTCCGGAGGACCGGAACGGGGCCAATAGGCAGCGGATTTGGCTTAGTTGGGGTCGGGGACAGAAGCCGTTATGTGCGAATCGAGTCGCTCGGCGACTGCGAGGCGTTCTGCCCTCTCGTGGGCAAGGTCTGTGCGCAGGGCAGTGATGTCCCGGCTGTGTTGGGCCTGGCCGTCGAGGACGCGATCGAGTCCCTGAATCACGCGGTCCACGTCATCACGGAGATTCGTGGTGTGGTCGTTGGAGACCTGCTCGCGCGCCTCCTGGGCGTGCTCGCGCACCTCGGCCAGCGCAGTGCCCTGTCTCCGTACGAGCTCGACGAGGACGCCGACGAGGGCCGCGACGACGGCGCCGGCAGCCGAGACGAGAGCCACCTGCACGGAGGGCTCAAGCTGCACGGGCAAGCTCCTCGACGAGGGCCTCCAGGCGCTCGATTCGCTTGGCCTGGTCCTGCACGACCGGCAGCAGGGCGACGCCGAGCAGGTCGTAGCGGAGGGCGTCGATGCGTCCCTCCTCGTCGTACGTGACGATTTCGGGAAGTGTCGCTGCGACCTCTTCGGCGATGAGGCCGTACTCGTCCTTGCGTGACTGCGGCTTGCCCTCGGTCGGCTTCCGGTCGTAGATGCGGGGCCGCAAGGCGAGGACGGCGGCAGGATCGACCTCGATGTCCCGGACGTTTTCCTTGTAGCGGATGGAGGACGTGTTCCGGCAGAACGTCCCGTCGCCCTCGACCCACACCGCATACCAAGTGCCGGAACCGCTCGCGCTGTTGTTGTGCGGCATCTTCGACCCGTTGGCCCAGGAGATCGTGCTGCCGGAGGTGAGGTACTCGCCGTGCGAATGCCCTGACGGCGGGTATGACCCGGGCTTGTCGGAGATCTGTCCCCATGAATGGCCGTGGGATGTCGGGGGGAAGTACGACGGCTTGCCGACGACGCTGTCCCAGTTGTGGGAGTGCTCAGCCGCCGGGAAGGTTGTCGGCTTCTCGGTGATGTCCCCCCATGCGTGCGAGTGAGCAGACGGCGCGAAGGAAGAGGGCTTGCCTGTGAGGGACGCCCACGAAACGGTCGGGGCTAGATCGGCCCAGGTCGAGCCATCCCACCACTCCCACCGGGCCAGGGTGTTGTTGAAGCCGAGCTGCCCCTTGCGCGGGGAGGGCGGGCGTGTGGCCGTGGCCCAGACGCCGACTCGGTGGCCGACCACCGACCGAGTCGCCGAGACATCTGCACTCGTGATCGTCGTGACGTTGGCGGACACGGTGACGTTGGCGAGCGCCATCTCGTAGATGCCGGTGTCGGTCTGGCTGAGGGCCGGGGGAGCGGACGATCCCACCGAGCCCGCCTTAACCGCCAGTGTGATCGAGTTGGAGGCAGGGTCGAGCCGCAGGACCACCCGGTCGACCCGGGTGCTCGTGCCGGCCGCTGGAATGGTCAGCGCCTCGGCCGCAGTGGACTGCACCATGTGACCGCGCAGGATCGCGAGACCGGGCTGCACGTTCACGACCATGCCGTTGCCCGCGCTGACCTGGAAGCCGGGACTGTCGTACGCGGCGACGACACCGGAGTCCTGGAACTCCCGGAAGAGGTAGCCGTATTGGCTCTCTGTGACGACCTGGGAGTCGAAGGGGAAGGACGTGATTGCCAAGAGGTGTTCCTTTGTGTCAGAGGGCCGGACCCACGTCCTCGATCCACAGCTCCGACCCGGCTCCGGTGAGGTAGCGGACCTGCCCGTAGGTAGCCGCCGCGCGTCGGGCGTTCAAGAAGACGCCGATGGTGGTCGGACCGGGCGGTGCTCCGTTGAGGTGGAAGGCGGCGTACAGGCCGCTGGACGAGTCCGAGTCGTCGTTGAAGGTCGTGGTCAGCATGTCGCCGAGGATCGCGCTGGACGCAGTCACCGAGTTTCCAGAGGCCCAGCGCACAGCTGTATAGCCGGACTGCTTCGCATACCGGGTGCCCGACCCCGAGTCGCCCGTGCCATCCGTGTCGACCGAGCTGATGCGCAGCCCGAAGCGGTACATGCGGCGGGCTTCGGCCGGGAAAGTCCAGTAGTAGATCAAGGTGGGGGTGTCGCCCACGTAGCCCGAGGCGCTCAGGGGTGCGAGGGCAACCAGGCCGCGCGCTGTGTTGTCGCGGAAGGCGGTCTGTCGCCAGGGTGACCAGCCGGACGAGGGGGAGCCGCCGCGGACCCACTCCTCATGCGGTTCGGCGCCGCCGTGGGTTCGGGACCAGCGCTGCGTGGTGTAACCCGTACTGGTGCCGGTGGTCCATACGTAGCCGCCCATCGGAGCGAAGCTCCAGCCCCCGGCCTTCGATGCGGCCGAGTCGAGGTACAGGCGCGAGTCCTCGTACGGGTAGGCAGTCGGGTCGGTGGCTTGGTTGATTGTGTCGGTCGAGAGGATCTGCTTGTACGTGATCATGCGCCAGGGACCCCAGCCGGTTCTGGCGTTGCCACCCCGCACCCACTCCTCGTGCGGGGTCGTGGCGGCGTGGACGCGACTCCACGTCTGGGAGGCGTCGCCCCACGGCTCTTTGCGCGTGGTGATGTGCCCGTACTTTCCCCCGAAGTCCCAGCCACCTGCCGTGGCCTGCTCGGCGGACAGGATCATGATGCTCGCGCCGTCGGGATAGGCGGTGGGCGGGCTGGCCTGCGTGAAGGACTCTGGCCACACCTCCCTGGGGCCGGGCGGAGACGCCTCGGCCGTCCGTTCCAGGGCGGAGACGCGCGACTGGGTGGTAGCCGCCTGCGCGGTGGCTGCCGCGTTCGGGTCGAACGGGCTGGGATCGCCGAGCAGAGTGCCGACGCGGAAGCCGTCTTCCCCGGCCTTGATGACCAGGCCCGTAACGGGCGCGGTCAGCTCTTGGCCCCCGGCGACGATCGTCACGCGGTCGCCGAGTCGCCAGTCGACGCCGAACTCCATTGGGGAGTCTTCAACGGGGATGGCTTGTACGGCGGTTGCAGTCTTGCCCGCGTCGGCCAAGACCTCGTTGCCAGCCTGAGTGAGTTCCTTCTCGTCGTCGGTGTTGCGCTGGTCGACGAACCTCTCGATGCGGCGTCCCCAGTCCGTCTCGGCGCTGATGGACGTGGTGTTGTCGACAGGGATGAGCGTCCGGTCTTCCTGTTCGCCTTGGCCCGCGACGATGACCCGGGTGGCACCGGGAGTGGACACCGAGACGCGCTGTCCAGCGAGTGTGCCGGCTAGGACGTCGAGGCGTACCTCCCGCGTACGGTCGGCGACCGCGTACGTCTCGAACACGAGCTGGCTGGCACGCTGGACGATGCGGAAGCCGAGCCCTGCCACGCTCGCGATTTCGGTGAGCAGCTCGCCCAACGTGGGGAATCTCGCGCTCTTCTTGACCATTGGGCCCCGGCCCGGGTTCGGTCCCATCACCAGGTTTGCCCGACGCCGGGCGGCCGGGGCAGCCGGACCACAGTTGGCGTTGACGTAGCCGTGCATCACGGTCTCGGCCGCCCCACTGCGCTCGTCGTGCCCGGTCGTCTGCTTGCCCACGTCGGGATTGGTGGGCTCGGGCCACGCGAGCATGTCGGACAGGATGACCGTGTCGGATACGCCCTCGAACGCGATGCTGCCGCGCCGGTCCTCGGGGGTGGCCGCGTACTCGGAGGAGGTGACAGGGCCAGACATCAGCACGTCGTCCGGCCCCGTGATGATCACGCCTGCGCCGGGGGTACGCAGGGTGTCGGCAAGCGGGTGTTCGCTGGCGAGGGTGAGTTTCCAGGTGCCGACGTTGTTGAAGGTGTCGGTCAGCTCCAAGGTCAGGTCCTCGGGGCGGATCAGGCCGAGCCGGGTGAGCTGCTTGTCCCGCACTTCGACAGTGAGATCTTCGAGTTTCAGTGTTGGGCACCTCGTGTCATGAAGAGTGGGTCTGGGCGTATGTGACGACACGGGGCCAGGGCGGAGCCGCGTCGGGGCTTGGACAGGGTTCACGGAAGCGCCTTTGCGCCACCCTGGCGATTACCGGCCGTTCCGCCGAGAGTCATTGATCGGTAACGCTGCGTCCTGAGACGCTCTGACCAGGGCGGCAGCGTGCCGGCCAGGAAAGGACACCAGGACATGGCAGACGAGCAAGCAGCACCCGAGAACTTCGACTTGGGCGCGATCCAGGGAAGCGGTGACGGCCCTGCGTTGCCGGAGCTGGGCTCGATCCCGGTGACCGAGATCCATCCGGAGAGCGAGAGCGGCCTGACCGAGGTCGCACCTGCCGACGTCAAGAAAGAAGACATCGGCATGTTCAGCGTGCGGTACAAGGGGTCCGTACCCACCCTCGTCCTCACCGGCGGAACGATCGTCCCGTCCCTCATCACGGTCGTCGACGGCTCCGGGAACATCCTCGCCGAATACGAGGCACGCCCCGCACCCAAGCGGATCACCAGCCGACTGCTCCCCGAAGACCAGAATGACCTCGTCTGTGCCACACCCGACTGCAAACCCATCAGCCTTGGGCGCTAGCCCTAATTGGCTGGCCCCGTACAGACCCCGAACAAACACCACAGGTCGACGCCATGTCGGCCAAGGAGGAGACAGACGTGTCAGAGGACGCAGGAACACTGGAGGTAACCGACTTGGGCGGCATCCCGGCTCAGGTCACCGTAACCGAGTCACCCACCGTCGCCGTAGCCCGCGAACGGCTCGTTGAAGCCATCGGCCGCGAAGCCGCTTTCCTCGCCGACCAGCGCGCCGGACAGGCGTCCGCAGGGCTCGAAAGCCTCGCGCGGGCTTTCGCCCTGGTGGCCAGCCCTGCCACGGCGCTGGCTGCCTCGCCGGCGTCTCCCCATCTGGCAATCAGCGGTCGGGCTTTGGCGGACCCGGTTGCGTTCGCTAAGGACTTCGTCGCCGGAAACACGTCGGCGGCCATTAGTAAGACCGCCAAGCCGCCGACAGAGGGATGAGGATCACGCATGTCTGAGAACGAAGCAACGCCCGAAGCCGACGGCTTGGGTGCGATCCCCGCGCAGACCACCGCGACGGAATCGCCCACCGTCGCCGTAGCCCGCGAACGGCTCGTGGAAGCCATCGGCCGCGAAGCCGTATTCCTTGCCGACCAGCGAGCCGGACAAGCATCCGAGGGACTTGAGACCCTTGCCCGCGCGTTTGCCCTGGTGGCCAGCGGCTCCGCCCCGGCTGGAATTCGGGCAACTTACTCAGGAGAGACACCGCACGGACGTGTGCTCTCCATTCAGAGTGCGAACGGGACCTACTCCGAGGAGGATCGGTCGGCAATGCAAATCGAAGTAGACCAGCTCACGGACGAGCGCACGAGTCGCTGACCAAGCGGACTTCAACAAGTGAAGTAGGACTTGTACGCATCCACCTCGCCCCGGTACATGCGCCGACACTGTGCCGGGGCGGAGCCATGTAGGGGCGGCATCGACCCGTTCGAGCCCGCCACCACTGGGATCGCCGCAGGGCTGGTTAGATCACCATCCATTTACGGGGGCGCCAGGAACACACGATGCGGGAATCCGCGGTGGTGTCGAGCATCCTGACGCTTGCGGTCGAGGTGCCTGGCGGCACCGTCCAGAAGCGCGGAGCCGCCGCGAGGTCGGCGTACCGGTTGACGTTCTTACCGTCCCGCACCGAACCATTGCGGGTATCGACGATCAGGCGCTCGTCTGTTGCGAGAGTTCCCTGCCAGCGCAAGGTCTCGCCAGTCGGCGCCGTGACCGTAAGGTCCCGGCCCGGCCCGTACACCTCCCAGACCGGGTAGGCCGACACGTCGCCCGTGTTGTCGAGCTGCACATCACCGATCGCCTGCGAGGCCGCGAGAGGCAGTGATGCCAGGCTGGACAGGAAGGGCCTCCTGCCGGGATCGCCCCCGACCGACTGGGTCGAGACGCTCGATGCCACGAAGTACGGGTCCGGGGCGCGGAAGGTGATCACGGTCTGAAGGCTGCTGGTGCCGTCGTCGGTGATGTCGCCGCCGCCCGTGCGGTAGACCGACGTGGACCACCGGACCCCCTGATCGTCAACGAGGACGAGTTGGCATTCGCCTGCGACCGCTTGGGCGAGCCGGGATACCAGCTCGGACAGATGGCTGCGGTCGCGGCCGAGGATGTCGAGCGGGATGTCCAAGTCTCGGGGCTGAACGCGTTGACCGCGCCACCGGGCGCCGTCTCCAGCCCCGGTGAGCCACTGGACGTCTACGGCCGGCAGGCCACGGCCGGTCATGCCAGCCGTGGCCTGAAACCCAAAACCTGTCATCGCCTGCCCGTTGAGGTCGAGCGCATCGCGCTCGGTCTCCAGCAGGAGTGCAGTCACTCACCACCCCACCATTCGTGCGCGGTGGGACGCCGCGAACAGCTCCTCCTGGGAGCTGAGCGAACTTCCCGCCGCTGCGTAGTAGTTGAGAACCTTGGTCACGCCGCCGCCTCCAGTGGGGCTGAGACCGCCTGCGATGGCGGCGGACACCGACCGCGCCGCGTTGGCGTAGTCGGCGGAGCTGGGGCGAGCGGTGATGGCGTCGACCGCCTTGGCCACCCGCCCGGATTCGCCCTCGATGCCCTGGGCGAAGCCCTGGCCGACGTAGCTGCCGAGCTGGGCGAAGACGCGGCTCGGCGAGTGGATGCCGAGGCTCTTCTTGATGGCGGCCACCATCGAGTCGGCGATCTGGAGCATCTGCTTCTCGATCGCCGCTTGCTGGCTCTGGAGGCCCTTCACGATGCCCTCGGCGATATGGACGCCGTTGGCGTACATCGCATCCGAGGCGGTCGCGCCGGCCTGACTGGCGTACTTGGCGAGCTCGGCCTGAAGACGGTTGACCTCGGCGATGCCGTTCTTGCCGGCCGCCGCGATCGACTCCGCCGCAGCCAGGCCCGCATCGGGCCCGGCCGAAGCGATCTGGTCCATGGCCGTCTGGCCAAGGCCCATGTCCTTCAGCTTCTTGAGCGCGGTGGCGAACCGTTTCGCCTTGTCGATGGCCGCCTGAAGGGCGCTCGTGATCCCGTTGAAGGAGGAGCTCTTCGCCTTGGTCACATCGCCGGTGTCGATGATCCGATCCGTGACCCGCTGCGCGTAGGAGGCTGCTTCCTCGCGCATCTTGTCGAGCTTGTCGCGGGCGACCTTGAGCCGGTCGGCCCCGGTGTCCCACTGGGCAGCCAGCTTGAGCATGGCGGTCCGGTCGGCGTTGATCCGATCCTTCAGGCCCTGGGAGGCGTCCTTCGGGATCTTGTCCGTCAGCTCGTTGAGGGCCTCCTTGACGCTGGAGAACTCCGATTCCAGACCCTTGACGAGGCCCTGGATGATGAGCCGTCCGGCGTCGTACAGCAGCACCGCGTCCTTGGGGGCCGGGCCCTTCCAGTCCGTGAGCTTGCTGGTCAGATCGCCGAGCTTGTCCTTCACCGCGCCGAACATCGACGAGATGCCGCTGATCAGGCCGCGGATGAGCGACTTACCGGCGTCAACAAGCGTGGAGCCGAGGCCGCTCAGCGCGTCCTTGGCCTTGCCGGGCAGTTCCTTGACGAAGCCGATCGTCTCGGTGATGCCGGTCGAGATGGCGCGGCCGAGGGCGGACATCGCCCTACTGGCGACGTCCCTGATCGCTGACCATCCGGCCGAGAACAGGCTGCCGAGCCCGGACATCATCGAGCGGCCAAGGTCGGCGAGGAACGAACCAAAGGAACTGAAGCCCGACTTGATCGCGCTCCACGCGGCCTCGCCGAATCCCTTGACGGCCTGCCAGCCGGACTTGAAGGCTGCGCCGATGGCTTTGAGGCCCTTGCCGGCCGCGCCGAGGATGCCGATGCTCAGGAACGTCTCGAAGGCTCCGAGGATCGTGTCCCAGATGCCCTTGACGAAGCTCCAGATACCGGACCAGAACTGCGACCAGCCCTCCTTCAGGGTGTCGAAGTTCCCGGTGAAGAGCCCTTCGATCAGGCCCCACGCGATCTTCAGGACGCCGACGATGGTGTCCCACACGCCCTTGACGATCTCGACGAGTCCCTCGAAGACGAGTGCGACGCCGTTGACGGCGTCTACCAGGCTCTTGGCCAGCAGCTCGACGATGAACTGGATGACCGGCACGAGGACGGGCATCAAGATGTTGACGACCTTGAGCAGGGCGTCGAACACCGGCTGGAGTGCTTCGAGCAGGCGCTGAATCGCGTCAGCCAGCGGCGGAAGAACCGACTGGATGACCTCGCTCAGCATCGGCAGGAGCGGCTGGATGACCGCCGTGATGATCTGAAGCGCGGTAGCGATGATCGGCTGGAGTGCCGTGAGCACCTGCTGAAGGGCCGCCGACAGCACGGGCAGGATCGGTGCCAGTACGGATGCCAGGGTCGAGACGAGCGGTGCGAGCGCGGCGAAGATCTGCGCGAAGAGCTGCGCGATGATCGGCAGGATCGGCGCGAGCGCGCTCACGAGCTGGGCGATGACCGGAGCCATCGCCGTAACGATCTGCCCGAACGCTTCCGCGATGGTCGGCAGGACGCCGCTCAGTGTCTGGAAGGCACTGTTGAGCGCCTGACCGATCACTGGAACGAGCTGCGTGAGGACGGGCGCGAGGGTCTGGATCGCCTGCGTCAGCGCACCGCCGAGGAGCTGGATGATCGGGGTGATCGAGGGGGCGAGCGCCGTGAACGCGTTCGCCAGCGGGACCAGTGCGGCTGCGATCAGCGGACCGAGCATTGTGGCGAACGCGCCGATCACCTGCATCAGCGCGCCGAGTGCCTGGCCGAGCGGGGCCATCGCCGGGGCGAGCGCTTCGACAGCGGCCTGGATGCCGCTGAACATCGCCTTGACGCCCTCGGTCACAGCTGGCTGCGCCAGTGCCGAGGCGACCGCGTCCAGGGCGGTGCCGATGACCTCGCCGACCTGCGGCAGGAGCTCGGTCAGGAGCTGCCCAAGCTCCGAGAAGAGGTTCTTGACCGCCGGGCCCGACTGGGTAGCGATGGCGTTCATCGCCGTGTGGGCTGCGGCAAAGACGTTGGTCAGGCCGGTCTGGAAGCCCTCGCTGTCCACGGTCGCGTGGATCTTTTCGAGGGTGTCGGCCATCATGCCGAGCGAGGAGCCGCCCGCAGCTTCGGCTGCGCGACTGATGCCGGCGAAAATCCCGCCGACGTTGTAGAGGACCGACCCCAGATCCTTGAGGGATTGGATTCCCTCATCGATCCAGCCCTTGAGCTTGCCGTTCCCCTCGCTCTTGGTGAGGAAGGCGGAGAAGCGCTCCGAGATGTCGACGAACCACTGAGCCAGCGACGGCAGGTAGCTCGTGCCGACCTTGCCGAGGACGGCGATGATGTTCGCGAAGGCGCCCGTACCGTTGGTGGCGATGTCGATCGACTTGGAAAGGTCGACGAACATCTGGTTCAGCGCGGGGTCCAGGGCGCCCTGGAGGCCCTTGGCGAAGGCGCCGAAGAACTGGCCGAGCTCGGTGGCCGTCTGCCGGACGCCCGCCGTGAACTTTGGGAGAAGCCCGTCGACGAGTTCCTGGATGGGCCTCTTGGCCTGCTCCCAGAAGTTCGCCGAGATCGCGTCCTGAAGACCGGACAGGGCACCCTTGACCTCGGGTAGAACCTTGTTGAAGTCGCGGAAGGCCGCGACGCTCACACCGAGGCCGACCGCCATGCCGCCGAACAGGCCGGGCAGGAGAAGGCTCGTGGCGCCGATCGAGGCGAGAGAGCTCGACAGGGCAGCGAGGTTGCTCGCGGCAGACAGGCCCCACCCAGCGAGGCCAGCAATCGCGAGGGAAAGCGAGCCGATGATCGGCACGCTCTTGTCGAGGTTGCGCAGCGTCCGACCGAGCCGCTCGAAGATGTTGTTCAGCACCCGCGCGCCGGACAGCGCGGCGAGCGCAGTGCCGACCTTCGCCACGGCCGTGTTGTCCAGATCAGGGACGATCGGCACCGTGCGCGGACGGGTCAGCACCTGAAGCCGGGCCGAGATCCGCGCGCCGAACCCATTGGCGAGATCCGGCTCGACCTTGATCTTCAGCGGGCTGAGGTCATCGGCCCAGTCCTTGAGCTTGTGCTTGACGCGGTCGGCCGACTGCTGGTCGAGCTCCAGCTCGACCTTGCCCGTGGCTTTGAGGTCGTTGACCTTGAAGTCAACCTTCTGGCTGTTCGCCCGACGCTGTAGCTCCTTGGCGGCGTTCCGTACGGCCGTCGCCATGCCATCGGTGGAGATGGTCGTGTAGAAGCGGATCTTGCGAGCGTCGGACTGCTTGTTGCGCTTGTTGATCTTCCGGAGCTCTTCGACGAACTCCTTCGACGCGCTGCTCATGTCGATCGTCGTCGACACCTTGAGCTTGTCGAGCTGCTGCTCGATACGGTCGAGCTGCTTCTCCGCATCCCGCTTGAATTCACGGGTGTCGGGGGAGACCTTGACGGCGACGCGGCCGATGATCTGGCCCGCTGACAAGGGCTACCTCCGAGAGAAGTGCTGATAGAGCTGGGCCACGGTGGCGGGCCGCTTGCTGGGCTTCTTCGCCTTGGCCTTTGCCTGCGGGCGGGGAAACGGCGGGATCTTCGGAGCCTTGCCCTTGCTCCACTGGCCGGTGGCCCGCGTGTTGGAGTTGATGGCGTCGAAGAGATCGGCGGCCAGATGTCGGTCCTGGCCCCAGCCGAAGTGCTCCCTGCCGCCCGACGCGAGGGCGACAGTCAGAGAGGTGTCGGGCAGCCTCTGCACGAGAAGGAGGACGAGGGCGGGCGAGGGTCCGCGGCCTGCGATTACCTCGGCGAGGTCGACGCCGTAGTAGAAGCGCAGGTCGGCATACAGGCCCTCGCCGTAGTCGTCGATCAGGCGGCAGAGGCCGAGGCTTCCCCCACCTGAGCGCCCTTGCCGTACCGGTCGAAGATCTCGGCCAGAACGGCGAGGTCGCCGCCTACAGCCTTGAGGAGCTTGTCGGCCGCCGCCGCGTGCTCGGCGACCAGGCGGATCGCCTCGGACAGCAGCTCCTCCTGGTCCGCGTCCTCACCGCCCATGTCGTCCTGGAGCTGCGAGAGCTTGGTGCGGGTGTCCCTGGGGAGGCGGAGAGGGTTGAGCAGGCGGACCGTTTCGTCGCCCAGCTCGATGTCGGTCGAGCCGTATCGCGCCTCGGCGGCGTTGCGGATGTCGTCGAGGGAGAAAGATGCCATGGGGGTGCGGACCTCCGGGGTCGAAATGCAAGAGGGGAGCGGACCGAAGGGGAGGGCCCGGCGTGAACGGGTCCGCGCGCTCACACCGGGGCGAAGGGGGAGATCAGGAGGCCGAGCCGGCAACCCACTTGGAGCCGTCCCAGAACGCCTTCGAGGAGTCGCCGAGGCTCACGTACTGGCCGGTGGCCCACTTCGCGGTGGGCGTGGCGATCACAGACGCCAAAGCGGCGAGGTCGGCCGGGGCGACAGCTCCGGTCGGGATGAAGGAGCCGGGCGTGCCGGCCGAGGCGCCCGTGGCGACGGTGCCGCCGAGCGGGGTCACGGCGTAGGTCCAGGAGTTGGCGCCGTAGACCATCGGCTTGACGCCCAGGGGGAGACCGGCGAGCGACTCGGTGTCGCCAATCGCCATGTCGTCGGCCCGGTAGATCTCGGCCTTCGGGGCATAGACGGCGAAGTGCGATTCGCCGTCAATGAAGATCGCCATGAATGCGGCCTGAGTCGGCTGCGGGTCGGCAGGAACGCCGATGGAACCGTCAGGCAGAAGCGGGGCGTTGGCGCCGAAGTACAGGCGCAGTGCGGCCGTGTCGAACTGGTTCAGGGTGAACGTGATGGACTCGGTCCGCGCGCTGTACTTCGTGCGCAGGGACTTGTTCTGAAGCGTGCCGATCGTGGTCGCCTCGCCGCCCTCGGAGGTGATGCCGAAGACATCCTCAAGCGAGGTGTGTCCGACGTTCTGCCAGGGGGAGGTGGGCACGAGAAGGTCGCCGGGCATGGCGGTTCCGACCGGGGCGGTCAGATAGTTGCCATTCCCAACGACGAGGGTTGCATTGTCGTTGAGCGCCAAAGAGGAACGTTTCTCCTAGTTCGCGCACGCCAGAAACCCCCATCGCCATATGCGTGTTGGGGTGCGTGCGGGATGGATTACGGGAGGGGGAAAGGGCGCGTCCGCGGCTTGCGGATCTGGATGTCGTACACCGACTCGTAGCGCCACACGCCCGTGGGTAGGTCCGCGTACTGCACGGGCCCGGTTGCCGTGGCCCAGTCACTCGCCCGACGAGGGGAGGAGTTCATGTCGACCCGGGTGATGTGGCCTCGGCCGGGAACGACTTCATGGTTGAGCCAGGAGTCCCGCAGGACCACGCGCACGGCCTCGGACAGAATCGCGGCGTCGGAGTCGCCGTCCGGGTCCTCGGCGAAGCAGTTCACGACTACGCGGGCCGCGTCCGTGAAACGCGTGTCGGCCGCCCACTGGCCAAACGTGGGGTCACGGCGCACCAGTACCAGCGGGAACTGTTCGTGGCGGTCGATGAGGGACTTCACTCGGATGCTCGGCAGGCCCTTGCGGAGGATCGCAAGGAGCAGGTCTTCGACGGGCGACAGTTCGGCCAGGGCCTTGATGTGATCGGGTATGCCGGCCACTTAGTCGAGCTTCACCTTGCCCTTCCGCTTCTTGGGCAAATTCGAGGCGGTAGCAAGGATGTAGAGGCCGTCCATCGCCGGGAGCACGTCCAGGTACTTCCCGCCGTTCTTGTCCTTGCGGACGATGACGGATTCCGCGCGGCCGTACTCAATGGACAGGGCAGCCTTCTGGCCGCGATCATCCGAGAGAATTACGTACCGGTTGTTGTCGCCTGCCTCGACGTCGATTTCGGCGTGGCCGTCCGCACGGTGCTGCACGAGGATCTCCTCGGCGCGCACGGCGATCTCGAAGGCACGGGCCGTCAACTCGGCCTGCACGCCCTCGTTCACGGCGATGTACTTTTCGATCTTCCGACCATTGACGCTCTGGTAGACCTTCGCCATCAGGGCCGCTCCCGGATGTCGATCGACCAATGCCGAGTGCGGCGGTCGCCGTGGTGATACGCGGGCGGCGAGACGATGTCCCACTGGCGGCCCGCGTACTCGACGCGAGACCATAGAGAGACGCCTTCTAGATGTGCGTCCACGATCATCCGCGTCACGTTGATCTCCTGCTGGCCAGGAACTTCGGCGCGGGCCGAGCGCTGAGGGACGAACGCCGCTCGTACCTCGATAGGACCGTGCGGGTCGGCCATGGTGACCGTGTTGCCGCGTGAGTCGGTGACCTCGACGGTTCGCCAGACGCGGGCCTTCTGGCCGCGCCGTCGCTGGATGCTCACCACGGCCCCCTGTCGTTGGGGAACAGGGGGAAGGGGGCTCCGTCGTAGTCGACGGGCACGAGCCCCGCGCGGCTGGGCCGGTCGCGTGAGTCCCAGGCAGAGACGATCACGCTCGTGAGGGTCGGGCGAGTGCCGGCCAGCCCTTCGAGGAGTTTGATCTCCTCGCGGGTGAAGTACACGGACCCGGCGTCGCGACCGTGGGCATCGCTCCAGGCGAGCGTCTCGTCACCGGCCCGGCTCTGCGTATAGCCATGCGGGTTGCGTAGGTAGCGCCCTGCGGCTTTGAGGACGAGGGTGCGTACCAGCCGGGGCGGGTGCTCCTCGGGCCAGTCGCGGCCGTGGGCGGCGGCCAGGTCGGAGGCATCCTCCAGGGCACCGGCCGCGATGCGGAGCTCATCGTCGTCGAGCTCCCAGTCGAGACGAGTCTTGAGCTCGTCGAGGGTGGCGTACGCCAACCGACGACCTCCTTTCGCAAAGGCCGGCGGGCCGCGCGCCTGGTTTTCCAGGTCACGCGGCCCGCTGTGTCGCGATCAGGCGTTGGCCGGGTCGGTCTCGGCCGCCGGGCCGGTCGGGGTGAAGACCTTCGCGGCGGAGACGCCGGTGATGGTCGCGAGCTCGGAGCCCACTTCGGGGTAGTCGCTCTTGCCGTCGAGAGTCAGCCGGATACCTCGCACGAAGTGCTCCTGCGTGGAGATGACTTCCTTCTCCTTGGCCGGGTCCCAGCCGACGAGCACGTCCTTGACCGAGCGGAAGCCCTGGTAGCAGTTGACGATGCTGCGGTCCTGGAAGTACTCGCTGTCGTAGTCCCGCAGCCAGCGCAGGGCCAGGCCCTCGAAGCTCGTGGTGGCGCCGAACGGAACAGACTGCGGCACCGAGGGGGCCGCCGAGGCGAAGATGAAGCCGGACTGGGAGAAGGCGAATGCCGAGTCGGCCGGGATGGTCTGATCCACGATGAACCGGAATCCGTAGCGGTTGCCGAGCGTGGCGTTCACCAGGGCGGATTCCGCCTGCCCGTCACCAACGTTGGAGGCAAGGTTCAGGTCAGGGTCGGACAGCAGTACGGTCTCGAAGTCCGATCCGACGACCATGTAACGGTTGCCCTCGGGCACGTTGAACTTGTTCATCACGCGCCGGGCTTCAATGATCGCCTTGCGCATGGACTTCTCGGCGTTGCCAACCGTCACCGCGTAGGGCTGCTCGACCAGGGTCTTCACCGCTCGGCGGGCCAGGCCGCGCGCAATTGCCTTCACCTGCGGGCGCAGGAGCTTGCCCCACTGGTGGATGTCGAAGTCGGCCTGCTCGTCCGTGAGCTTCACACCGTTGTAGACGTTGCCGCCGAAGGTCACGGGGATGGTCCGCTCGGCGTACTCGTCGAACACGACACGCTGACGGGTGCCCGGCGTGGAGCTGCCCGCAGAACCGGAACGCCACTCGTAGTCGTGGAAGGGCAGGACGCCTTCGACCGTGACGTTGATCGTGTCGTTCTTGGCGCCCTTGAAGCGGTCCACGCCCTCCTTGGTGAAGAGGTTCGGCACGAGGAGCTCCTGCTCCAGCATCCCGATAGCGGTGTTGATCAGCTTCTCAGGCTTGACTACCTGATGTTCCGCTGTCACTAAGCCTCCTGGGGCATAAAAAAGCCCCCGGGAACCGGAGGCGTAGCTAATGGGGGTGAGGACTCAGATCAGCGACGGGTGAGACGCGCGAGCTTGCGCGGGTCCATCTCTCCGTCTCCGTCGTCGGGCGTCAGGCCGCCACCGAGCGACGGGGGAAGCGGGGCCGAGACGTACTTGGCTAGCACCTTCGCATGCGCTTCGAGCGCAGCTTCGTCCTCGCCGCGCAGCGCGTCCGCGAGATCATCGGGGAGCTCATGCCGGCGGGCGACGCTGGACCGCAGAATGGAGCGCTCCAGCTCGGCGTTCTGCGCCTTGAGCTCGGCGACGGCCGCTTCGATCTCCGCTGGGTCCTTGGCCTCGCCGAGCTTGGTCTCGGCGTCCCGCAGGCGAGTGCGGTAGTTCGCGGCTTCGCCGCGAACCTTGGCCAGTTCCTTGCGCGCCCACTCGGGGAGGGCGTCTTCGCCGGACGGTTCGGCCGTCTCGGTAGATACGGGCTGCTCGGCCGCCGGGGTCTGTTCCTGCTCGGGCGTGGTCGCCTCGGCCTGGGTGCTGGTCTCTTCGGTCACGGGTCACGCCTCCTGGGTCGTGTTCGTGGTCTGCCGCGCCTCCTGGGCTGCGGCTCGTTGCTTTTGGCGGATGAACCGGCGCCAGACGCTGATCGCGTCCTTACCGGTGTGGCCCCTCGTGACCTTTGGCCACAGGGCCTCGTACTGCCGCGACAGCGCGGTCAGCTCGCTCGACTGGTACTGATCCCGATTCCAGACCGGCATCGCGTAGCAGTGGCAGTTGTCGTGAAACTTGTCGCCGTCCGCAAAAGTGGCGGCCGACTCGCTCTTGTAGACCGGGCCTCGGCTGATGAGCATGGCGCACCATCCGCACGGGGTGCCGGTACGCGACAGGCGGACGTACCCGAGGGCTCGCCGGTCACGGCGCATGTGCATCCAGTTCGAGGACCGGGCGCCGTTCATCGCCACCCGTGAGGCCGCGGCTGCCTGCCGGGCTCCTGCCTGCCGGTGTGCTTCCGCGCGAGCGGCATCGGCGGCCTTAGCTGACTGCTGGTCGTCGACCTCGGCGAGTCGCCTGTTCAGGTTCTGCGTGCCGAGGGCATCGAGCACCGTGCGCAGCTCATCTTCGGCCGCGCGCTCGATGCGCTCCTCTTCTTCCCGGAGTCCCTCCAGCTCCTCGACGAGGATCTTCTCCCAGTCGTCGTCACCGTCGTCGAGCTCCTGGTGCTCGTCCTTCTCCGAGGCCGCCGGGACGTCCTCCTCCACAGGGTGTGGACTCTTCCCGCGCGATTGCGAGGCTTCCCCGGACTTGCCGGTCGCGCCCTCGTTCGCACGCGGGGTGGAAGGGGTGGAGGTGCCGGCCAGCGCAGCGAACTCGCGGCGCAGATCGCCGAGCGTGACGTGCTCCGGTTCCGGGTGGTACGGGTCGGCGACCGTCGTACCGGTCTGAAGGGCACGGGCAAGCCGAAAGTAGGCGCGAGCCAGATCCCGCGCTTGGCGCCTGCGGCCCATGACCAGAGAGATCGCCCGCCGCAGCCAGCCCCCAGCGGTGGCGGCCCGCAGATCGGTCGGCACATCCGCCCACAGGGTCAGCGCCTCGGCCGTGGTCTGCACGCCGATCTGCGTCAGCGCCACGTGGAACGCCGCCGCCACCTCGTCCGTCTCGGCCTGCCTGACGGGGCGCGTCACGCCGCCGTCTCGATCGGCGCCGCCTCATCGGGGGTTGCGCGGTTGAGGGCACCCGCGAGCTGGCCCACCGAGTCGTCGTCCTCGCGCATCTGCTCCCAGTCCTCCAGCTCGGTTTGCGTGACGCCCGGGACGCGCCGCCACAGGCCGCGCTCGGGGATGCCGAGCTGAGTGCGGAGCTTGCCAAGGGCGTCTGCCGACTGGGCGAGACTGCGCGACTCCATGTCGCGCCAGACGACCTCGCCGCGGAAGTCCTCGGCGGAGGACGCGTTGCCGGCCAGTTCGCCCGCGAGCCTGAAGACCCTCTCCCAGGACTCGCCGAAGCCCGTGCGGACCTCGGAGATCATCCGGCTGAGGGACACCTCGGCGGCTTGAAGGGCCTCCGCAGACAGGTTGGCGATCTGTCCCAAGATCGTCTGCGGGGGCACCTGGGCAAGGGCGCTAAGGTGCCGGATGCTCATCTCGATGCTGTCGATGAAGCCCCCGAGCGGGGTTTCGTCCAGCGAGCCGAACTTGACGTCGGGGTCCTCGGCAAAGAGGAATCGGCGACTGTTGTGATTGATCCGCACCGGGATCGGGTTGCCCTGGGAGTCGAGCACCGGCTCGCCCGTCTCCGGATCGCGCTGGACCGGAGGGGCCATGCCCGTGACCGTCCGCACCTTCGTGCTGCCGTAGGACTGGGCCAGCAAGAGGTCGAACACCGTCTGGTTGATGCGGTCCTGGACACAGATCATCGGCTCGATGACGCCGAGGGTCCTTCCCTCCAGGTCGACCCAGGCGGCGAAGCGCGTGACCGGGCACTCCGAAGAACCGTGAAGGGTGCCGCCCTGGAGGCGCACCGACTTCTCATCGCTCAGCGACCGGAAGGTGACCACATACTCCCGCTTGGCATCCCACAGCCGGGCGGTGCCCGGCTGGTCGCCCTGCGGCCACGTCGTCACGGTCAATGCCGCATGGGGTGTGTGGTCGTTGGCCGGGTCCTCATAGAGAGCGCTCGTCTTGAGGGCGGAGAGCCCCTTGGTGACCACGTCCCCGGAGCGGCCTCGCTCCGTCACGGTGAAGGCGTGCCCATACGTCAGCGCGCCCCGGTAGACGGCGGCCTGGCGGCCGTCGAGACGGGACCTTTGCCAGTGCTCCCACTCGGGAGTCTCCGAGTCCGGCTCGGACGAAGTCGAGGTTCCCGAACCTGGACGATAGCCATCCACGTAGAGGGCCTGGGCCGGGGTCGAGACAAGCAGGGGCATCCAGTTCGAGACCGCGCGCCGCGCCAGGAGCCTGTACTCGTCATCGGCCTGGGGCGGCATGTAGGGGTCCGAGTGCCGACCGTGCAGGTAGTCATCGATGTGACGCAGACGGTCGCCGTCTCGATGCAGGATGGCCAGAAGTTCTCGTGCGAGCGCGAGGGGCGAGGCAGCGAAGACCACAACATCACCGCCTCAGATAAACTATGTCAATCAATTAAAGGAAATAGCCTCGCCCGGTGCGCATACGGGTCTTCCGGCCTCGGGCTCGAAGGTCGAAAAGGGCTTCGTGGGCAAGCATCAAAGCCGCGTAGGCATCGACCTTCCGCGGAGACTCGCGTGATTCCTTGCCAAAGCTCAGGCCGTAATTGTTGGTACGACGTCGCGCATTCAAAACATGGCGGCGCAACTTTCGGTCGCCATCGTGGACGATTTTCCGGTCGAGGATTGAACGGAGCAGGCGCTCGTGCGCCATGGTCGACGCCTTCAGGCTGGTCCTCATGTCCCAGCCGATTGAGTCCTTTCCCGGAGCCTTGACGGCCAGGCCCTCGCCGTACGTCGCGGACCATTCGGAGATGTACGACTCCCAGAGAGCCACGTCCGCGTAGAAGCCCTGCACGCTGAAGGTGGAGAACGCCTCGTGAACTGCGCTGTCTACCCGATCACGCGGGACTTCCCACTCCTTGCCGGCCGGGCCGTCCGGCTTCTCCCAGAGGCCCAACACGCAGGCGAATCCATCGCTGACGCGGAGTGCGCACAAAGCAGTCGAGTCGTCGCGGAGGCCGCCGTCGAAGCCCAATACGACTTCGTCACCGGGCTGGAGGACCTTCGAGTCGTCCCGCAGAACGTCCCAGTCGGCGGGGGAGTACACCGCGTCCTCGGACGCGACGATCTGGTTCAGCCACATTCGACGGCTGCGACTCGGCGCGATCGTCGTATCGAGAATCGACTGAAGGATTGTCTCGACTCGCAGCCAAATGGCGTCGCCGCGAATCTTCGGGAGAACAATCCGAATCGCTTCCGGCGTCAGCGGAGTCGCGGGATGCGCCTCTACGCTGTCGTACATGAAGCCGATGTCGGCAGCCCGGCCTTCGAGAATCTTCTCGAAAGCCTCACGCATTCGCTCGGCGACGCTGTCCTCGCCGGGCAGATATGCGTTGGTGATCGCTAGGTAGCGCGAATCCTTTTTCGTAGCATTACCGTCGATGGTGGCGTACATCTTGTCGCCGTTATTACCCTCGACCCAGTGATGCGTTTCGTTAAGAACAACGAACGTGGATCGCTAAAGACCGCGCCCCTTCCAGGGCGCGATAACTACTTGTCACCGCCTCAAGGCGCTGTCGGCCGCCGTTTGCACGGATTAGCTCGGCTCCGGCCTTGATGCCGTACGTCTCAATGAGCTTGTCGCTCATGAGGCCCGGCATCACGGTCATGGTGTTGCGCGTTTGGTCGCGCGAGACGGCCGCGATCTGGACCCACGCCTGGGGGTGGGGGATGCCGACCGGCTGCCCGTTCTGCCAGTGCGAGAAGCGGGAGGGGCCGACGAACTCGACCAGGGAGACCACGGCCAAGAGCGGGTCCTTGCCCCAGCCCTTGAGGCGCTGCAAGACGCCCTTGCGGTAGGTGAAGCGGCCGTTCTCGTCGACGGCGTACCACCAGAGCACCCAGCGGAGCTGCTCGCGCGTGAAGCGCCAGGGCCCGCCGTCGTCGGCCCGCAAAAACTCGGCGCACCAGCCTGCGATCTGCCACCCGAGCGTGTGCTCGGGGAGCTTCCACGAGCCGTCCGGCCCGCGTAGCCACGTGGGCCCGAGGAAGCTCGGTTCGAGGGCGTCGATCTCCTCCTTGGTGAGCTGCGGGGGAGCCTTCATGTTGTGGGCTCACCTCCCCGGAGCTACTCGGCGAGTCCGAGATCCTTCTTGTAGTCGGCGATGGCGAGCACGGCCGCGGACTGCTCCTCCGGCTCGGGCTCGTGGAGTTCGATGCGCACGCGGCGTCTGTCGCCTTCGGTGACGAGGAGACGCTCGAAGGCGGAGTAAATTGTCTGAAGCATCTGGCCGCTTCGCTTGCCGGCCGTCTTGTAATACGACAGGTCTTCGCACAGTGAGTAGGCGAAGGCCCAGTCGCTGTTCTGGTAGAAGTCCGACTGGCCCGAGGACTTCAGGGCGTCCCAGAGGCGCTTGGCGATGGGATGCCAGTTCCGGTCGGCATTCGGGACTTTCACGTCGCGCATGAGGCCCTTGGCCACGGGCTGGACGTCGGCTCCCTTTCGGGAGCGCGGGCGGGCAAGATCCGCCTCGCGGTTTGGTACGGGGCCCGGGATCTCACACCTCCACAAGTCAGAAGGCCCCCGAGGGAAGGGGTCCTCGGGGGCCGGCGCGGCTCAACAGGCGTGGGCCTGGAGCTCTGCGCGGTCAAAGCAGGCCCGGGTGTTTTTCTGTCCGGCGGAACCTGCGTCTGGCATGGCGGCGCGCGGCAGCTTGAGCCGCGGCCCCTTCCCTTGAGCTCTTAACCCGGTGATGCCACCCGCAAAGGGATGTCAGGTTGGCCTCTCGATGGTCGTCACCGGGTTGTATGTGGTCGACATCCGTAGCGGGCTCGGAACATCGCACACCGTACTGATCTCTGGCTGTGCACCTGTGTCCGTCACGCCGGAGGATGCGAATCCTGATCTGGGGCCAATTCGCTGGAAGGCGAGCCCTTCGGTCTGAGGTAGACCAAGCCATAAGCCCTCCAATCGCTGACCAAAAAGCAGGTGGTAGCAGCGGCGGAAAGGGATTGGAGACTTCAATCTGTGGGCCCCGGAGGGGCCCAATTAAGAAAGCGGAAAGCCTTAGCGGCAGCGCCTTCTACTTATATATACGGAGACGGCGGAGCGATCCGGAAAGACTCCTCGGCGTGACGCCGGTCACACAGGGGTCATCTCCCGAGCTCTAGGTTCAAGTCTTGCAAACGAGTGACACTATGTCGTACGTTGCGCAGGACAGAACGTAAACGGCCCCGGGTCGCAGGTGCGCTAACACCTACCCGGGGCCGTCACCGAGAGGGGTTGGCTCTCGATGCGAGTGCATCGTAACCGGCACGACCGCGCCTTCGTGGTCGTGCCCAACGCCGCAGCCAGACACGAGCGGCTGTCGCTCACCGCCGTGGGCCTTCTGGTCCGGCTGCTGTCCATGCCGGACGGCGCCAAGGCCACTATCGACACCGTCACGGAGCAGGTCTCCGAAGGCCGGCGAGCCGTAGCCAAGGCGTTCAGCGCCCTGGAGGACGCGGGCTATCTGCGCCGGGAGCGCGGCCAGGACCCCGAGACGGGCCTGTGGGGCACGCAGACCCACGTCTCCGACCTGCCGATGAGCCGCATTCCGGCGGTCGGTGCACCGAGGCTTCGGAACGTCGGCGATCTCCCCAAGGGGGATAAGAACCAGAAAAAGAACCTCCTCCCCGACCCCTCCACCGAGGTCCAGGCCGACAAGGCCCCCAAGGTCGACGCGGAGGAGGATGAAGCCTCCGGCGAGAAGAACGCCCCGACCGCCCCGGCTGACGCCGAGACCGGCCAGGCAGCTACAACCCTCGCCCACCTCGGCGCCATCGACAGCCGCCTCAAGCTCAGCACGAACGAGGTACTCCGCCTCGCGCCCCTTGCCGCCGAGTGGCTCGCCGAGGGCCACAGCACCATGAAGATCACCGCCGTCCTCAGCACGCGCCTCCCCGAACGAGTCGACTCCGCTGCGGCCCTGGTCACCTACCGCCTGCGCAACCAGATGCCGGCCAAGCCCACGCCCAAGGCTCCCCCGGCACCGGACACCCGCGACCGCTGCGACGTCTGTCGAGCCCCCTTCCCCCAGGGCCGCCGAGGTGACGTCTGCGGAGCCTGCCGAGAGGAACTCGACCGAGCCGCCGCCTTCCTGTCTGGCACCACCGCCAACGAGGACCAGGCCGATGACCTTGACACCGCCCGCCGAGGCCGCGCGCTCTGCCGCGCCGCCATCGCCGCCTGACCCCACGTACCTGAAAGGCAAGACATGTCTTCGATCCACATGCCCTGGTACGCGCGTGTCGTCTTCACCGCTGGCAGGCCCCTCGTACTCGTCGCCGCCCTCGTCATGTCCGTCCCTGGCGAGATCCGCATGGCAGAACTGGCAGGCTGGCACGGATGGACGACATGGCTCATGCCGGTGTGCGTCTCCGCCTACGCCGCTTGCGCGGCTGTCATCTCCGACATTCGCCGCCGTGCCAAGGCACCCGGCCACGTCACTGCCACCATCGGCGCAGGCGCCGCCCTCGGCCTGGCACTGTCAGCTCAGGTGGTGGCACACCTGATTGATCGCGGCTACATGGCAACGTCGGCGATCCTGGTGGCAGCCGTCTCGGCCGTGCCGCCACTCGTCGTGGCGCACATGCTCCACATGGCAGCCATGCCGACCGCCGAAGTCACAGCCGCCGAGCAGATGCGAGAGCTGGAGGGGGCAGCCACCTACCTCGCGGGCGAGCTGGCAGAAGTCCTCGACCTGGCAGGCCGCGAGCTCGTCGCCAAGAGCCACGGCATCGTCAACGCGTATGAGGAGCTGTCAGCCGCCGCCGACGAGCTGGCCGCCGAAGCGGACGAGATCGCGGACGAGCTGACCAGCGACCTGGTAGAAGCCGAGAAGGCGGAGCAGGAGCCCCGGCGGAAAAGCGCTGCCAGGAAGGCCGTCCCGCTGGCAGTCGTCAAAAACACCGTCGCCGCCATGCAGGTGGCAGGGGAGAAGATCACCGGATCGACCCTGGCGGAACGGCTCGGCTGCTCCCCACGCTCGGGGTACCGGTACCTGAGTGAGGTACAGCAGGCCGCCTAGGAGTCGGTAGTCAATGGTTTGACTGGTAAAGCGCTTGACTGGTCAAGCCGTTGACTGCCACAGTGGATGCCATGACGGACTCACCAGTCTTTGAGTACGAGATCCTTGTGCCCGACCTGGACGGATGGGGCTCTCCGGCGCAACGCGGCACCGTTGCCGACTGGACCGGTACCGCCCACGACCTCGGCCGCGACATCTTGAGGCGCTGGCAGGCAGCGCCACCCGAGGAGCGCTATGCCGACGCGCGGGCGGTCGTGGAGGTGTCGAGCGATCACGGCGCCTGGGCCGCCATAGACGACAGCACCCCAGCCGGGCCCGTAGAGCAGGCCCTCGAAACGGCGGTCGAGGCGAAGCTCGTCGCCGACCTCGCTTCCGACCGGACCGGGGACGAGCTGACGGAAGCCATGCGGGACGCATGTAGGTGGGGCGGCCTGTCGAAGAACAAGATCGCCGATCGAGTGGGGCGCGTCATGTCCCGCCCAACCGCCCTCAAGCAGCTCAAGGGGGTCTGGCCCGCCGACGAGAGCTACGACCTCACGGTGCGGGGCGAGATCACGTACGCCATAGGGCCGGACCGCACGGAGGTGGTCACCTGCCCGACGTGCGGCGCGAAGGAGAACCACACGGTCTTCGGCTCACCGGCAGGAGAAGTCCGCGTCGTCTGCGAGGCCAGGCACCCCGTCGCGTTGCCGGCCGCGGTGGACGGTCGGCACCTTCTGGAGCTGCTGATCGAGAATCCCGACGCCGGGATCAACCGCTTCGGCGCCGCAGAGTGACCTAGGCCAGCCTAGAGTCGAGCACTCCGCTCACCCCGCTTGCCCAGACGGTAGGCGGGGTGTGGCCGTCTGGGCGGCCCTGGAACCGTGGCGGAATCCGAGCTGCTATGACAGGGCGGTCCGCGCGCGTGTGTACCGGGGGTCATCCCCCACCCCTGCGCCGGGGGGTCGCGCACGCACGCGTATGCCTGCACCACGCACACCCCCCGCACCCCCCAAGGCAGTATCCCGGAGCCCCCACCAAACAGCCTCTGACCTGCGCTTTCGAGCCCGCGTTTGCAAGAGTTGAACCAGATGGGCTAGCTTTCTGCCTGTCGCCGCAACGGGACGCCAGCCGCAAGGCAGGCAGACCAGAGCGGGGACGGTCACTCGAAGCGATTGCAAGAGTTGAACCAACGGCTTGGACTCGCTAGAGTCGGAGCCAACGCCACACCAGCCACTGAGAACGGGCCGCATGAGCGGCGCCGCCGGACGGCGGGGGAGGCGGAGAGTTCAGCCGCGATTGATAGAGTTGAACCGAACGGCGAAGATCCGCTAGGGTCGGAGCCATAGCCGCCCGGTCCGCCGGGCAGGCACTCGAACTCCCCGCCTGTTGGCCTACATGCCGCAGCGCGGACAGCACGACCACCGTCCCTCTACCGCCGTGAGGCAGGCATTGGGGGTGAAGGAAGGGCGACCACGGCCCGGAAGTGAGCGCGAACGTAGGCAGGGCATCCTGCCGCTTGATGGGAGCGCGATCGGACGGCACCGAGAACCCCGTCGGGTACAGCCACCCAGGTGTAAGGAACGCTGCCCGTACCGGTCAATCCAGCCGGTAGCAGTCGGGCACCGCATTCAACTGGCGTAACTCGCTGTGCCGTCCCGCAGGATGCCCTGTGGTGCGGTGGACAGGAGGTCAGATGGATCGGTCGGCAGGAATGTGACTGGAGTGTGTCAGGGCTCACCGTCCATCGGGCGGCCGGAAACGGACCGGGAACCTCGGAAGCGAGGCAAACGGAACGCGGTACGGCGGAACGATAGACGGCGAACGGGGCCGCGAGTGAGCCCCACCCCAATCACTCGAACCATGAACATCCGGCCTACGGGCCGGGCCTCCCGGACGCCGTAGGGCGTAGGTGCAAAGCCGCCGGGGGGCGCCATGATTGCGATGTGTTTGAAATAGTTGAACTGCACTTGCGATCGTGATCTATCGCCTCGCTGATCGGTGAGGCGGTCTGCAAGGCGGGTCGTGTCCGCCGCAACCCGAATGGAGAAAACATGAACGTTTCTGGTGTGTCCCTGGCGAAGGTGTCCGACCTGACGGCAGGCGTGTCCATGGAGGCTCAGCTCCAGAACCTCCAGGAGCGCGTCTGGATTCTGGCGCGAGAGCTCGACGCGGTGAACGCGGAGCTCGCTGTCCGCAGGGACCTCGAATTGGAGCTGGTCCGCCTGTCGTTCGAGACGGCGGTCGAGAACGAGGTGCTGCGCGACACGGTGGAGGCGCTGTCGGTGGGCCTCCGTCTGGAGCTCGGGCTGACGCTCCACGCCTGACGCCCGTCCGTTTGTAATAGTGTAACTAGCTGCAAGGGTGCTCATGCAACACGGACTCGACACACCATCCGACGAGACGCTGGCGGCATACGCCGCCCGGCTCGAAGACGACTGCCATGCCTGGCCCTCCTGGTGCACCGGCCGGTCTTCCCGCGATGACTTCCCGACGCACGTAGAGATGTTCTGGTGGCGCCAGGATGCCGCCGGGTGGATCGGCGACAAGAGCAACTTCGAGGTGGCTCGCGACCTGATACGTACCGCCGCCGACACGGGCCGCGAGGACACCGAGGTCTCCGATGAGCACGTCTACGAGTGCGGGGGAGGGGCGAGCGCCTGGGACACCGCCCAGCTCTTCGTCCAGGTCTACGAGGAAATCTGTCCGCTCGACTGTCTCGGCACCCACGCCCACGGCTGCAAGCCGGATTGCGACCCGTATGAGGACGAGTGCTACGGCGCCGAGTGCGAAGGCAACTGCAACGGGCGCCGCACGTACACCGCAGCGTTCCGTGAGGCCGTTGCCCTGGCGGAGTTCGTCAAGAACGATCACCCGTTCCTCGACGAGGACGACTACTACGACCAGCGCCGCGATGTGTTCGAGAAGAACCTCGATGAGGCCCTCGAAGACGTCGCGCTGCACTACCCGTACGACACCGACGCCGACCACCAGAGCATCGTCGAGCACGCCTCCGAGCAGCTCTGGGACCTGTCCGACAACGAGCCGGACGGCTACGCGGACTGGGACGACGTCCGTGACGCGTACGACTGCGGCCGCGGTGAGCACTTCCTGAATCTCGGGCGCGAGTTCATGCGCAACGAGATCCCCGGTCAGCTCGCCCTCATGCCGGCCTGACCCTTCCCCCGAACCGCCACCCCTCCCTGCCTTCCCCTCTCGGGGAGGGGTGGCTCCTCATGCGAATGCGAGGACACATGCGTACCGCCACCCGCCCCTACGAGGTGCGTGTCTGGAACGAGATCGCCGACCTGCTTGGCCTGTGGGAGATCCAGCAGGACCAGGGCGGCGAGTTCGTCGTCACCCACGACAACCGCGATGAGACCCGCTTCGAGACCGAAGGTGACGCCTTGTCGTTCGCTCGGCTCGGCGCCGAGGCCCTCGTCGAGACTTCCCGCCGCGACTGCCCGTGCGAGGACGACCCCGAATGCGGCGTCTGGGAGCCCCACGGCATCTCGGTCCAAGAGGTCGCGGGAGAGCTCTCCCTGATCACCCCGCCCCTGCTCTGCCTGTAGACACCCACCACCAGGAGCAACACATCATGCGTGCCTTCGAGCGTCTCAACACGGTCTTCGCGACCACCAAGTCTCTGCTCAGCCACATGCCGGCCGTCTGGTCACGGCTGAGCTGTGCCCTGAATCCGTGGGGTGCCCTTCGGGCGGAGCGGGAGGCAATGACTCTGTATCTGACGTATGCCGCCGACACGGTCGACATCATCGAGTCGCGACTCGATCAGTACCGAAATGCGGCCTGCGAGTTCGCCTCCCTGTTCAACGACGGCATGTTGGCGAGTCATGTCGCGGAGCGCTTCACCTGCTCAGAGGCAGAGGGGATCGCCACGTTCTTCCGCGCTGTAGACCACCCCGATGTCGCCGATCTCTGGCTGGAGTGCCACGCCGAGGGCGACGACGACGAAGACGACCTGCACTACCAGGGTGAGCGGTCCGAGCCTGTCGAGCTCGCCCTCGCGTCCTGACCGGGGGAGAGCCATGACACCCTGCGACTTCTGCGGCACCGTGGCCGCCTCCTGGCTCTACGAGGTGCCCGAGGAGAACATCCCGCTCCTGGTGGCCGCAGGCGACGGCATCGCTGCGCCGCTGCCCGTGGACGACGGACTGTGGAACGCCTGCTTCATCTGCGCCCCCTTCGTGGACGGGCGGGACGTGGGCGCCCTGCTCAACCACATCATCACCGGGGCCCGCAGGGCTGGAGTTTCCTTCGCCGACGAGCCGCTGTGGCATGCCCTGCTGATTGGGAAGTACACGCCGCTGATGCTCGACGGCACACGCAAGAAGCCTCTCTAACAGCCCATTGTAATAGTGTAACTAGCGGCCCTTCCTGCGCTGGAGCCGAGAGGGCCGCGCCCCGAAAACAGGAGCGCAACATGAGCAAGATCAAGACGCCGGAGGCGGAGAAGGCTGCCCGCGAGGTCGTCAACCGCTACGTCCGCCAGGGCGACATGCGCCGAGCCGACGCCAATCGGATCATGCGCGACGGCCTGCCGATCATCCTGAACGGCTTCGCCGAGGCCCGTATCAAGGGCAAGCCCGAGGCGACCATCACCGCCGACCTCGAAGCCGCTCTCGCCGAGGCCAAGCAGCGTCAGGCGACCGCCAGGACCACCACCCGACGCCACATGGCACTGCTGGACGTGTCCACCGCAGAGTTCGCCATCGCGGCATGGGAGGGCGTACGACGCGACCTCGCCAACCACCTCGCCGCCCACTCCTGACCGACGCAAAGGCGAAACCTCCGGAAGGAGGTCGGCGGGAGGTGGCCCCTCCCCCCTGACGATGCCAGCCCGCATCGCGCACAAGGAGTAACACCATGACGCGAATCGGCCCTGTGGCCCTCGACGCCTTGATGGTCGTCGCCCTCACCAGCGCCTTCTGGGTCCTGGTCGGCGAGGACCCGAGCACCGTGCAGTTCGCGGCTTCGACTGTCGGCGCGTTCCTCGTCCTGGAGGCGGTCCGGTCGCTGCGTCAGTACGTCGACCGGCGCACCGACGAGCGCTAATTCGTCTCGTCGCCGGGCCGGGCGAACGGTCCGGCGGCCCCCGATCCTCAGCAAGGAGCAACATGTTCACCCTGCCCACCGCCATCCGGCCGCGCGTCTGGATCGGCTGCCTGTCCTGCTACAACGGCGGTCGCCTGACCGGGGATTGGTACGACGCCGATATAGCGAACCTCGTCACCCCCGAAGACCTCCACGGTCGCACGACCAGTCACGAGGAACTGTGGGTCTTCGACCACGAGAACTTCTGCGGCGCGCTGGAAGGCGAGTGCTCGCCGCATGAGGCAGCCGAGATCGCCGAGGCCCTCGCCGACCTGTCCGAGGACGAGACCGGGGCCTTCGCGTCCTGGGTTGAGATGTTCGGCCAGCAGTCCGGCCGGGCCCAGTGGGTCGAGAAGTTCAGGGACGACTACCGCGGATTCCACGACAGTGAGGCCGACTTCGCCCGCGAGTGGTTCGAGGAGACCTCCGACACTGCGGAGGTGGCCCGACTCACCGAGTGGCCCTTCCGCGACATCGACTGGGACAGCGCCTCGCACGAGCTGTTCACGGGCGGCTTCCTCGCCAAGCGGGCGCCCGGCGGCATCTACGTCTTCCACGCGTGCTGAACGCGGAGCCATGTGTCGAGTGCGGCCATGTGCCCGAGCTGCTCGATGAAGACCTCACCTGCACTTCCTGCCGTATCCGAATCCGACTGGAGACCGCGAGATGACGACCATAGCCGAGCCCGAAATGATCAGCCTGACCATCCGCTTCGAGGTAAGCGAGACGACGATTACCGACGTGGAGGCCGAAGTTGAGGTGCCCGCCGATATCGCCTACGACGACGAGGCCCTTCAGGACTGGCTCGATCTGAACGAGGACGCCTGGATCGAGGAGCTTGACACGGACGACGCCCACGACATCACTCGCGACGTGACTGACGTGTACGGCACGGACCTGTGAAGAAGCTCGTGAAGTTCACCCTCGCTCGCACCACCCACGGAGACGTTGAGCTGGAGATAGACGTCCCGGAGGAGTTCCTCGACGACGACGGCGCAGTCTTCGACGACGCCGGCCTGTGCGACTGGATCAACGACAACGAATCGGTGGACGAACTCAACCCCATCTACGAGGAGATCCAGATCTCTGAAGTCGTGAGGCTCGTCGATGTCAACTGAGCGAGACATCCGGACCAGCGAGCGCTTCAAGCACCTCGTTAGCGAGCTGAACGCGGCCATCGACACGATGCGCCAAGAGCCCGATGACGGCCGTAGCTGGTCCTGGGAAGACGAGCACGTTGCGGGGCTGAACCTCGCCGATGCTGCCGAAGCGCTGATCCTCGCTCTTCCCTCCGATACCTGGCCGGCCTCCTGGTTCAAGGAAAAGCCCATGCCCGCGCCGCGCCAACTCAGCGCGTACGAGGAGCGGCTCGTCAAGGAGCTCCTCGTCTACCTCGACCGCTGACCGTCCCCACGTCGAAGGCGCCCGTCCCTCCCCGTTGGAGTCGCGGAGGGACGGGCGCGCCCGAAGGATACCCATGAGCACGATGACCTGCCGCGACTGCCATCTCGGCAACTACGGGGCCCAGCCCGACCGCCTCTTCCGCTGCGACGAATGCGGCCACCAACTCGACATTGACACCGCGTACTTCCACCCGGAGGAAGTGGTAGTCGTGGACGAGAGCGGAATCCTGCACTCCTACCTCACGCCTGCGGCCTGCCTGGCGTGGATGGAGGAGATCGCCGACTTCCCCACGGGGGACTGGGCCCGAGCACAGGAAGCCCTGCGTGCGTACCGCCGCGCGGTGAGTGAACTCCGCGACGCCCTCAATGCCGGCCTGCCCTACCTCACCCCAGACCTGCTCATGACGGACGTGGACTGATGTCCCTCACCCGCCTCGACACGGCTGGAGCGCTCGGTACCCCCGAAGAGCTGGACCTCAGCAACAAGACGCCCGAAGAGCTGGAAGAGATCGCCGCGCCTTGGCCGGTCCACTGGCTCTTCCCGCCGAAGCCGGGAGACCCCGAGCGCGTCATCAACCTCTTTGCAGGCCCCGGAGGTTGGGACGTCGGAGTGCGCGACGTACTCCAACACGACCTCGACACCGTCGGCGTCGAAATGCACAAGGACGCCTCGGCCACCGCCCGCGCGGCAGGGTTTCGGCGGATCGTCGCCGATGTTCGCTCCCTCGACCCGAAACACCCCGCGCTGCGCTGGGTGCGGGGACTGATCGTCTCGGCGCCGTGCCAGTGCTGGACCCCGGCCGGCAAGAGGGCCGGGCAGGACCCGCGGAATCAGGACCTGCTGCTCGACGTGTTCACCGCAGCCTTCGAGGCCACGTTCGGGCACTGGCATGACAGCGCTGAATGCGGCCCCTGCGATGAAGCCGACATCTGCCTGATCTGTAGCGACCCCGACTGGGACGGCTACTCCGGCTTCACCGGGCCCCTACTCACCCTCGACGAGGTCCGGGCGCCAATAGCCGAGATGACCGACGAACGGATCGGGCTGCTCGCCGAGGTGCTGATCTGGGCTCTTACCCTGACCGCCCGGTGGGACAACCTCCGCTGGTTGGCCATGGAGCAGAGCTCGGCCCTGCCAGAGAACATCCTCGACGGAATACGCGAGGAACTCTGGTCGGCGGACTGGTGCAGCGCGGAGTACCGCGTCCTGGACGCCGTGGACTACGGCCTCGCCTCACGTCGCAAGCGTGTCTTCCTCATGGCCGCCCGCCACTCCTACGTCGACATGAGCGCCCTCACCCCCAAGACCCCCCTCCCGGCCACGACCGCTGCCGAGGCCCTCGACTGGCCCGCCGGCATCCGCGTCAACACCCGGGGCGTCAGGCGGACGGCCGGAGGGAACTGCTGGAGTGCCGACAAGGCCGCCACGGGCATCACCTCGAAGATCCGCGGATGGTACTGGGAGCACGACAAGGACAGGAAGTTCAGCCTCGACGAGGCCGCGCTCCTGGTCGGCTTCCGCCCCGGCTATCCGTGGACCGGCTCCCGGTCGAGCTGCACGCAGCAGATCGGCGACGTGGTCGCTCCTCCGATGGGCGCCGTCGTGATCGGCAGCCTCCTGTCCCAGCACTGGGAGGACCAGCTCCGGCAGTACCTCGCCGAGATCTATAACCACGAACCCGTACGGCCTGAGCACGCGCTCGCGGCCTGATTACCGAAGAGAGAACATGCGCGCCAACCTCCTGCTGATGCACTACGCCCGCAGCGCCCTCGACTGCCCCTCCTGCGAAGCCGACCGGCTCACATCCATGGCTGACGCCCGCATAGCCATCTGCGTCGCGTCCGGTGTGGCGATCGAGGACATCGATCCCGCCACGGGATACAACCACTCCCGCGCCGCGTACGACCGCGCCCGCGCCTCCTGGATCGATGTGATCCGCCAGCACGGTGCGAGCGAGTTCCACGAAGTCCGCGACATCGCATGGGCCCGCGGACTGTGGGCCGGGAAGCGCCCCGAGTTCGTCGAGGGCGACGACTGGCTGATCGAAGCACTCGATGCGCACAAGGAGTTCATCGCCTCCCTCGGCCACCCCTGCCGCCGGACCTCCTGCCTTGTCCACTTCCCCGCCCCGACCCTCTGATCTGCAAAGACCAACATGGACAACATCATCGCGACCACGACCGACCACCGCTTCCGCGTGCGCCTGGTTCCCGACGAGTACGCCCGTAACCCGCGCGAGGACTTCGACCACCTGGCTCACGTGATCACCATCGACACCCACCTGGGCCAGTACGCCCACATCGACAAGGACGGCGGCCCGTTCGCCGAAGCCTGGGACCGCGTGAGCTGGAACCGGTGGAGAGGTGTCGAGATCTTCACCCGCTGGGCCCGCATCTTCCACGGCGCCATCGTCATCGAGTCGCGGCCGGCACGCGGCCCCGTCTCCCTGTGGTACCTGCTGCGCGAGGACGCCGAAGACCTCGGGATGCTGCCCGAGGCATACCTCGACGCCGAGCGCACCGAGTACGAGGCGTGGGCCGAGGGCGACGTGTACGGCTACATCGTCGAAGAGGCGGTCGACTGGCTGCGGGCGGACGCGGACGACACCATGTCCACCTGGGAAGAAGTCGACTCCTGCTGGGGGCACTACGGCTATGGCTGGGCCGCCGCCCAGGCCCGCGCCGCACTCGAAGCCCATACGAGCAAGACGATGCTCGCCGCGTAATTCAGACCCCATTGATAGAGTTTACCTAGGAGTGACATGACTGCCAGTGCCACCACCAACTCGGCCAGCTCGGAGCCGAGCCCGCAGATGCGGAAGGTCGCTGACGTGAAGGCCGGCCAGCGCGTCAAGGCCACCGGCAAGGACACCAGGGGGTACACCGTGACCCGGGCCGGCCGTCTTCTGGCCGCGCCCAAGCGCGTGATGGCCCAGGACTGGGACAAGCGCATCAAGAAGTGGCGCCTGCACATCTCCGACGAGCCCGGCGCCATGCCCGCCCACCGCAACTCCCTGTCCCTCCCCATGGGTGCTGAAGTCGAGCTGCTCCCCGAGGCATGAGGCACCAGCTCCGTAAGCGGCCCGAGCAGCGCCTTCAGTGCCTGCGTTGCCGGGCCGCCTTCATCGACGAAGCCTCCGCCAAGCGTTCGATATTCCCGTGCCCCGGCGAGCCGCTGGTGCACGGGTTCCTCGGGCAGCGCGAGCACATCGTCTACCCCACGTGGGCCAAGGACCGGTCATGCGAGGCGTGGGACTGCCCCGACCCCGACCCATCCCACGCCTGGCACGGGCCGGACCCCTATTGCGACGAGAGCCCGTGTCCGACGTGCCTGCACGACTGCGACTGCGACGTGTGCGAGGGCCACGTCCGCGCGCCCGGCCTGTACCGCCTCATCGACAGCCACGAAGGCTGACCCCAACGACAAGGAGCAACGAATGACCATGCGCGCCGACTACCCGAAGTTCGCGGCCTGGGTGACCGGGGCCGCCGCGACGGCGGGGTTCCCGGTCGACGTACCCCGCTCGGGCGGCCTCCAGCAGCTTGCCGAAGCGATCGGCACCGCCGAGTCCACCGTGCACCGCGTCATCGCGGGCGAGCGCGTGCCGGCCGTCCGGTTCTGGCCCGCCTGGGTGGCTGCCCTGGAGGTCGAAGCCGAGGAGTTCAAGCGTCGTGCGGTCGACGCCCGGCGTGCAGCCAAGGCCACGCGCCTTTGCGCGAACGGCCCTCGGCTGTTGAGCGGTGGGTCGAGCCGCCCGCTCGTCGCCCCTCGGCTGATCGGGCTCTCGGGTGCCGCTCGCGCGGGGAAGGATGAGCTCGGGAGGGCGCTCGTAGAGCGGGGCTGGCAGCGCAAGGCATTCGCTGACAAGGTGCGGGACTTCCTCTACCAGATCAACCCCTGGCTCCCGGACGACGAGATCAATGGCTCCTACCAACTCGCCGACGAGGTAGACCGGTACGGCTGGGAGCGGGTGAAGGAGGGGCACCCTGCCGTCCGGGGATACCTCCAGCGCTGCGGCACGGAGGCGGGCCGCCACATCCTCGGCCCCGACGTGTGGGTCAACGCGCTCTTCCAGGACGAGGAGGACTGGGACGCACCTGTCGTCATCACCGACGTGCGCTTCCCGAATGAAGCCCAAGCCATCAAGCACCGGGGTGGCCTAGTGGTTGAGGTGCGCCGCCCCAAGCAGATCCTGATCAGTGGGGCGGACCACGTCAGTGAGAACGCGTTGAAGGACTGGGAGTTCGACGTCATCGTGTTCAACACGGGGACGATCGCGGATCTGCACAAGTCTGCTACGTGCCTTCTCTCCACTCGAATGTAAGAGTTGATCTGACTGATTCATTGAGATAGTGTCACTGGCGTCGAAGGAGGAGAGCCCGTGACCAGCACGACGACATACCGCATCGGCCACCCCGTGGTCCTCGATGAACTGCCAACCGGCACGCAGATACGCGACGCGGACGGGGACACCGGCACGAAGATGCAAGACGGAGCCTGGAAGGTGACCGGCTTCCCGGTGGCGCTGGACCCGGACTGGTTCAGGTTCCCCGTCGAGGTCGTCAACCCGACGCCCGAGACAGCAATGCTGGTAGCCGACTTCGCCGGCCTTCAGCGGCTGCCCGACCTCATGGCCGAGCTGCGCAGTGTCGTTGGGGACATCCGAACGCTGCGTACGAGCCAGGAGAACCAGCTCGACGAGCTCCGTGACGAGAACGGCGACGTGCCCAGCGGCAACCTCCGGCGCTGGGACGAGCTCCGGTACGACATCCACATGGAGCAGGACTCCAACAAGCTCGCCGCCGTTCTGAGCCGACTGGAGCAGCTCGTCGACACCGAGGGCAGCGAGTGAGGCTCACTCCTCGCAAGGAGGAGGTCGAGGTGGTGAAGGCGCTCTTGGAGGACCCCTCATTCGAGAGCGCCGACCAAATGGCCAAGGCGCTGATCAAGGAGATCGCCGAAGTCCTCCAGATGCGCGACTGGATCGCGCTCGTCCACACCTGGAGCGACGGAAGCCGCGGGCTGAACTGGGCGCCGTTCGGCAGCGCCGCCGAAGCCGAAGCCTTCGCGAAAAAGGTCTCCATCGGCGGGTCCGGCCGACTGGTCAAGCTCCATAGTCCCGGGGTCATGCTCGCCAACGTCGGCGGCAAGAAGGGCTGGAAGGGCTACTGCCAGCATCCCGACTGCGGCCATGCCCCCTTCACTCACTCCGCAGCAAGCGCCGCACGGGGCGCTTGCCAGATACCCACCTGCCCGTGCGACCGATTTCGCAAGTAGAGCAAGGACACCGGACATGACCATTAGGGCCGTCAAGTTTGTGAGCTGCGAGTGCGGCCACGGCCGCGCCTACCCGGACGAGCACACGGCCGCGAAGGCGCTCGGGAGAGCCCAGGCGAAGCGTGACCGCGTCGGAGAACGCAAGGGTCACCGTCGCGGCTTGTGTCGGGAGAACCGGTACTACCAGTGCGAACACGGTCTCTTCCACCTGACCACACTGTCCCGCTCCGAGTATCTCGGAGCTGCCGCGTGAAACACAGCGAGAAGGCGCTCGCGAACGGCTGGGGCTGGGTCCTCGGCGTCTCGGGCGAGGAGTGCCGGGTGTACTCGCGCCCCGCCCAGCAGGCTCCGGCGGAAGACCCGGCGGAGCTGCTCGGACGGGTCACGAAGCTCCTCGGCATCGACGACCCGTCCCAACTGCCGGTCGCCGTCCGAAGGCTCCAGGTAGAGCGCAAGCAGGCCCTCGCCTCGGCGGTGACGGCCTGGAATGCAGTGCACGAGCTGACCCGGCAATCCGGAGACCAGACGTGAGCGCGGGCGGGAGCAACCGGCTGCTGACGCCGGAAGAGGTGGCCGACTGGCTGCGGGTCAGCGAGATCACCGTCAAGAACAAGTACCGAACGTGGGGACTGCGGCCACAGAAGGTCGGCCGCCTCCTGCGATTCCGCGAGCGCGACATCGTCGCGTACCTCGACGACAACTACGGGTAACGGCACGGCCTTGCCCCAGCACTATGAGGGGGCCAAATGGCTACCGTTTTCCAGAGATGCAAGACCGACAAGCGCAGTCCGCTGTACCCCTGCGAGAAGGTGCGGTGCGGCCACGACTGGACGGTTAGGTACAGAGAGCCCGGAGGGCGCACGGCTCGCCAGCGCGAAGAGTCGTTCACCAAGAAGACGGCGGCGGACAGCTTCGCCAGCAAGATGGAGAACGACAAGAGCGTAGGGACGTACATCGACCCCAACGCCGGGAAGATCACCGTGCGGGCCTACGTGGAGGACTGGCTCAGCCGCCGCGTGATCGGCGACTCGACGTTCTCGAACTACCGCGGATTCATCGACAACCACCTGATACCCCGACTCGGCCGCAAGACGATGGCCGGAGTCGCCAAGCGGGACATCGAGCACTTCAAGGCGGCCATCAGCAAGGAACTCGCTGCCAGCACGGTGTACGACCGCATGAAGATGGTCAAGCACATCTTCTGGTCCGCCAAGGAAGAGAAGATCATCCAGGAGGACCCCTCCAAGGAGGTGAAGAACGCTCCTGGGTCGCGCGCGGTCGACGAGGACGAGATCCCCACCCTCGAAGAGGTCCGCCTCCTGCACGAGCACATGTCGCCGCAGTACAAGCTCACCGTCTGGCTTCAGGCAGGGGCTGGGCTGCGAGTCAGTGAAGCTCTCGCCTTTCACACCGGCTGCCTCCGCAACGACGTCATCCGCGTGCGCTGGCAGATCAGCTCGAAGGCACACCGCGAGGATTGCAAGACCCGCCTCGTGCCGCTCAAGCACCGCGAAGAGGGCGAGTACCGCGACGTGCCGGCCGCGCCGTTCGTCTGCGACGAGATCGACGCCCACGTGGAGGAGTGGGACCCGATCCCGCTCACCTTCCAGAACGCGGCAGGCAAGGCCCGGCAAGTTGAGGTGTTCTTCGCGCCACGCGAGCGCGGCAAGGGGATCATGCCGACCGCGAACACCTACAGCTACCACTTCAGGAAGGCGTGCAGGCTGGCCGGGCTGGTGGACGCTGATGGCAAGCCGAAGTACCACCCGCACTCGCTTCGTCACTTCTTCGCCTCGACCGCCCTGGCGGCCGGCATCCCGATCCACGAGGTCTCGCGTTGGCTCGGCCACAAGTCGATCAAGACCACGGTCGACATCTACGGGCACCTTGTTCCCGAGGCGTGGGACCGCTGCCGAGCCATCATGCAGAAGGCCATGGGCCCGGTTACCGTTGAGGTCCCCAGCGAGGCCGTGGAGGAGCGCTCCGAGTACAGCTCGGTGGCCTGATGTGCTGGATGTGCTGGATAGGTTTCTACCGTGCTGGATCTGTGCTGGATGCGATCATGAGAAGGAACGTTTCCGCAGGTGGGAGCCCTGTACTACGGATTCCGCTTCAACGTGTAGCGGGTGTTCAACGTGTAGCGGGTGACCATGCCACCACGGCGCCGCTGATCTCGGAACGTGCGTGTCAGAGGAAGGGCCGGACTCCGCTGAGTCCGGCCCTTTCGCTGTGCCGTGACCTGTTGAACCGGGGGCTGCGCGGCGCGGGGTTCGGCCCGCCGAGAGCGGCTCCCCGGTGAGTGCGTGCTGCTGCAGGGGACACGTCCCGCTATGAGGACGCGTCCCGCATGTCTTGTTCGGCGTCGTCCTCGGGGTCATGGCTCGCTCCCTCGTCCGGGGCTTCGAGCCGCCCGGCCTGGGCGTCGGTGTCGGGGAGCGGTTCACGGTCAGTGCCGGGCACGTCATCGATGGCGTCACCGGGCTCCCCCTCCCTGGCGTCCAGGGCCGGATCGCGGACCTCCTCCGCGAGCCGCTGGTCCAGGCTCTCGCCCTCGGCCTGCTCCGCCGCGGTGGTGCCGTAGTGGTTCACCGCGAGGGGGCGCTCAGGCGGCGACCAGCCCTCGTCGTACGGGTCGGCGGCGCGAGCGGTGAGGGTGTCCTCGGGGTCGAGGATGCCTTCGTCCTCGCGGACCTCGTCACCGACCGTGCCACCGGGCTGATAGACGTCGTCGGCGGTGCCTTCGTCGGATGCCATGGGGTCGTGCTCCTCACGTCCGGGTTCGTACGGGGCACGTTTCCACCTCGGTCCAGAACACACCTCCCGGCAGGTCGACGGTTTGCGCCACACGCACCGGGCAAAGCGACCAGTACGGCGGAAAGCGCCTCGAAGGACAGCTCCCTCCCGGAAGGAAAAAGACCATGGCAGACCACACGCCGGCCGGCCGTCGCGTTCTCGCGATGGTGACCAACTACGGAGTCGAGCAGGACGAGCTGATCGTCCCGGTCGAGCACCTCCGAGCGGCCGGTGCCGAGGTGGACGTGGCCGCCGTCACCACGGATCCGGTGCAGACGCTCGTCGGCGACAAGGACCCGGGCCGCACCGTCCCGGTGACGCTCGCCCTCTCGGACGTCGACCCCGCTTCCTACGACCTCCTTCTCATCCCCGGCGGCACCGTCAACGCCGACTCCCTGCGGCTCCAGCCGAAGGCGGTGGAGACCGTACGGGCCTTCGCGAGCACGGGCCGCCCGGTGGCCGCGATCTGCCACGGGCCGTGGCTGGTGGTGGAGGCCGGAGTCGCCGAGGGCAAGACCCTCACCTCGTACGCCTCCGTGGCCACGGACATCCGCAACGCGGGCGGCACGTGGGTCGACAAGCCGGTGTTCAATTGCGGCGCGAACGGCTGGCCTCTCATCACCTCCCGTACGCCGGACGACCTGAAGCAGTTCCTGGCGGAGACGGACGCCGTGCTGGCCGGCGTGGCGAGTTGACGGCACCCGTGCCCATGCGCTCGCGCATCCGGCATCCGGTATGAGCGAGACGGCCTCCAGTGAGACGGTGTCCAATGAGACGGCGTCCAGAGCGAGATAGCGGCTGGAAGTGTCGCCCTCACAGAGACAGCCCCGAGAAACCAGGCCCGCCGCCCGGTCACGCACCCTCCGTGATCGGGCGGCGGCGTCGCATGGAACGTCGTTGCCTCGCAGGGCTCACCCTTTCGCTCGTCCGGCTTCCGCACGTCCGGGCGGGGCCGACGTGGCTGCCGCTCCCGGCCTTGGGGTCCCCAGTCGCCGAATTCCGGTGGCAGCTCGATGGACCCGGGGCGCCAACCCCACAGCTGAGCAGGCGACAGACCGACAGCCGGCCACCTCCCGTCGCGGGAGAGCAGCCGGCTGTGGACTGGGCACTGGTAGGGGACGCGGATTACGTGTACCAGCTCTGTGAGGGCAGGTCGGGGTTGGGGGCGTGGGTCCATTGCTGGGCCGCGGCGCCGTCGGTCTTGCTGTAGTCGGCGATTTCCAGGGACTTGCCGCTGTTGACGTTGGTGATGTTCAGGTGGCCCGTGGTGCCGATGGCCTGGATGGTCCACTGCTGGGTGGGAATGTGGGCACAACTCCATTGCTGGGCTCGGGCACCGTTGGCAGTGTTGGAGTTCGCGATTTCCAGGCATTTCCCGCTGTTGGCGTTGACGATCTCGTACACCCCCGCGGAGGCGGTGGGACGGAACTGCCACTGGGCACCGGGCTGGCCGCCGCACGCCCACTGCTGAGCGAGCGCGCCGTCCTCCTTGCTCGAATCGCTGATCTCCAGGCAGGAGTTGCTGTTGACGTTGTGGAGCACACCGCCCGTCGGCAGTGTGGGCGCCTTGCCGTTGTCGGGCAGCGGTGAGGGCGCGGGCAGGGCGGCGGTGCCGAGGCTGGGGGTGGTCCAGGTCTGGGCGTCGACGCCCCGGCAGTCCCACAGCTGAAGCTGCGCCTTGTTGGCCAAGGTGTCGTTGTCGCGGTCGATGCAGCGCTGCGCGTTGACGTTCAGGTAACTGCCGTCCGCGCGGGCCTGCCACTGCTGGTTGCTGGTGCCCTTGCAGGTCATCAACTGGAGCAGGGTGCCGTTGGCCGTACCACTGTTGACGGCTTCGACGCACTTCCCCAGCACACGAAGACTGCCGTCGTCGCGAAGTTCGAGCTGTTGGGCGGCGGTCTGGTTGCAGGTATAGATCTGGACCTTGGTGCCATCGGTGTTCTGTCCGTCGGCTGTGTCGACGCAGGTGGTGGCGGCGCTGGTGACGGTGATGGGTCCGCGAGCGCCGGGAGCGGTGACCGAGGCGGCGTACGGGTAGACGGCGAGGTTACTGACACCGCCATGCAGACCAGGACCCATCGGGCTGGGCGCGCCCGTGGTCTGGTAGCGCCCGAATACGAGCGGGCCAGTGGGTACTGGGCTGTTGGCCTTGTCGTGATGGCCGGAGCCGATCAGGACCCCGTCGGCGTACAGGCTCATTCTCCCGCTCACGGCGTCATAGACGGCGGTGAGTCTCGTCCAGACATTGGGGTTGACGCGGGACTGGGTGTTGATGGCGTCCGTGTTGTCGTACTGCCAGCCGGCCGGCTTCGTCCTGTTGGTGAGGGCGAAGCGCCACGTGCTTCCGTCCGGGTCGGGGTACAGGAGGAAGTCGCTCCACTGCGTAGCGGCGTTGTCCTGGCTGACGACGACGCCTCCGGCGCCGGAGGCCTTCGCCCACGCGCTGAGGGTGAAGCTGCTGCGGGTGTCGACCACGGACGAGTTGACTGTGATGGTCGACTGCGCGCCGTCGAACGCGGCGTAATCGGTGCGTCGGCCACCGATGATGCCGGTCGGCCAAGCGATGCCGGCCGCCGTGCCAGGGTGGTTGCCGGTCCTGCTCGCGACGCTGCCGTCGGCCGCCGGGCCGTTCAAGTCCCAGGCTGCGGTGGGCATGTTGAGGTTGCCCTGCGGAGTCGTGTCCGGTGCGAGACCCGTGACGTCCGGGTGCGGAGCCTGGGCGGTGGGCGCGGTACCGAGGCCGTTCCAGGAGACGAGCTGCTGGTTGGTGTCGATGGCCCACAGGTCAGGTATGCCGTCGCCGGTCAGGTCGCCGTCGGAACCGATACGCGGAAAGCGGCCGGGGTCGACCGTGCCCAGCACTGCACCCTGGCCCGGGGTGGCGAACCCTGTCAGGACGGGAGCCTGCGCCGTCCCCGTGACGGGAAAGGCGCGAACGGTGCCGTCAGCCCGTGAGCGGGCCCACAGGGTCGGCAGATCGGTTCCCTTGGCGCGGCCCGGCGCGATCAGGTCGTAGCCGTCCCACTGCTGGTCGTTGCCGGAGAGGAGGACTGCCTGTGAGTCGAGTTGGTTGGGGTCGCCCGGCAGCCCCAGCCACAGCCGGCCGTTCTCGATGAAGAGCACGGAGGACCGGTGCAGGGCGTACTGGCCGGTATCGGTCACGAGAACCGCGGAATCCCCGTCCAGGGCTCCGAACGCGGCGATCTGGGTGACCTTGGACCAGTCGTCGCCGTAGCCGTACTCGGAGCAGGGAACACGAGTGGTCGTATCCGCCTGGACACAGCTGGTGGGCTTGGCCAAGGCGATGCTGTACTGGCCGTCGAATCGGCCCCCGTTGGTGTCGTTGGGGTAGACGTAGGCCTTGGCGTCGCCCGGCTTGTGCGCGATCAGATCGTCGACGTTCTTGTATCCGAGGCTGCCCCGGTGGGTGATTTGGATGCCGTTCCAGCCGTTGGCCCCGGGGGCGGCGTGCATACCCGCCTTGGGGTCCTCGGCGTTGCCCGTCTTGAATGCGGCGTTGGGCGCGGTGTTGGGATCCGTGCCGCCGCCGATCTGTCGGAGGTTGCCCGAGGTGTCGGGCAACAGGACGTCTGGAGCGGCATCACCGGTGACGTCGCCGAAGACGGGGCTCGGGGCCTTCGGGTTGGAGGGAGCGTAGTAGCTGTAGACGGCCGGCTGCGACATGTTGCCGGCCTCGTCCTGGGTCTGCAGATAGACGAAGTTGGTGCCCCAGTGTGGCGGTGTGATGCTGACGTCGGCTTTGCCGTCCTGCATCTTCACGACCCCGGCGTCGGTGCATTTCCAGCCGGTTGCCGCGGCTTTGACAGGATCGGTGGTCCAGCGGGCGCACGCCAGACCCGAGCTGCGACTGCCGCCCTCGGGCAGGGGATCGGTGCCGGTGAACGTGAACGTCCCCATCTGGCCAACGTACTTGGGCTGCGCGTTGAGGGTGCCGGACGCGGGGAAATCAGTCGAGGTGATGGTGGCGACGGGCGGAGTCCGGTCCACGCGGAAGTAGCACGTGGCGCTGCTGCTACTGGCCAGGGTGCCGTCCGTGGCGCTGGCCTGCCAGCCGTACCTGTGGCCATCCTTGAGAGTACCGGCGTTGACCGTGACACTGTCGGCGCTCGCGTTCCAGGGGGTGGTGAAGTTCGACGTGCTGCCGCCGTTGTCGTCGTCCCAGAGCTTGAAACTGGTGCTGACGGTCTCGCCCGTGGGCGACTTGGCAGCGACCGTCAAGGATGTGTTGCTGTTCGCGCCGAGCCACCCCGGGTTGTCCCAGGACGTGCCGCAGGCGGCGTAGCTGCTGGTGCTCGCGAATCCGGGAGTCGGCCCGGTCCGTGGGGCGCCGATGGTGGGCTTGACGTCGTAGGTGATGACGAGGTGGGGTGCCTGGCCGGACTTCGAGCTGAAACGCTGGCGGTAGTACTTGTTGGTCTCGTTGTCCGGGGCGAGGCCGAACGTGAAGTTGGGCCAGCCGTTCGCCACTCCCGAGCTGATGGTGTCACGTACGCCGTAATCGATTTCCCCCGTACCGGATGCCGAAAAGGTGCCGATCTTCGCGCAGCCGCCCATGACCGAACCGGTTCCGCACGGCTGGTGGTTCCAGCTGGTAGGAGAGGCGATACTGCCCGTGTCGTACAGGCCCAGCGGCGTCTTGGTGGACGGGCTGGACGAGGCGATGACGGTCGCCTTCAGCCGGGCTTCGAGCACCACGGCGCCGTTCCTGTGGAGGGCCGGATCGATTCCGACCTGGAAGTAGGCGCGGGTGCGGCCGGTGGGGGAGCAGGGGTGCTCGGTGTCCACGTAGCCGCAGTATCCGGTGGCCGGAGTGTCCTGGCCGTACTGCGTGCCCTTGTACTCGTCCGTGCCGGGGTAAGCCTCCTGGACCTGCGCCCAGGCCTCGACGCCCTGGCTGTCCGTGGACGGGTTCCAGCCCGGGTCGATGAACCAGGGACCGGTGCCCTGGCCGAGCAGTGCGGCGTCGGGCACCAGGTCGATCCCGCTGCTGTCGGCGGTGGCGGCCACAGGGGCCACGACGGCGCCGGCGCCAGGTCCGTCAGTGCTGGAGGGGCCCGTGGCTTCCGCGGTGGCAGCCTGCGAAGTGGCAAGGCCGCGAGACACCATGCCCTTTTGCTGGGAGACCGCAGCGGTGGCCGCGGTGGAGTCCCACATGACCGGACTGGGCGCGGTGAAACGGGACGTGCCGTCGGCATCGACGGCTCTGAGATTGCCCGCGCTGTCGGCGGAAACCCGCAATCCGTCGGCCACGACATCGAGGTGGAGCTTCTTGACGGCGGGGTCGGCGGCGGCTCGGGCCGTCCGCACAACCAGGATCTGACGCCAGCCGCCGAGCGGTGTGGCGGTCAACTCCAGGTCCACATCGGGCAATACGCCACGGTAGAGCGCGCTGTCGCCGTCCAGGACGGGCTTGGGCAGGGAGAACGGCGCCTTGATGGCCAGCTTCCTGCCGTCGCCGGTGGCCATGGTGGCCATCGGCCCGTCGCCGCCGCCGGAGAAGACCAGTGACGAGGGCACGGCGGACGGGGTGACGGTCCCGTCCGCACGGGCGTGCAGGGTGGGATCGATGTTCTGCCAGGACCCGTCGGTCGTTTTGACGCGCTGAGGAGAGGCAGAGGAGTCATAGGTGACAGTGCCGTCGGGATTGGCTGTGCTCTGGGAACTCTCCGACGTAAATGCCCCGATGACGACTGGCTTGCCTGTGCTCTTGGCCTGCGCACGGGCGCCCTCGAGAGCCTTCTCGCTCTCGGTCGGTGCTTTGGCCGGGCTCGCGGGCCAAGCGGTGTCGGCGGGGCCGTGACCCCGGCCGGGGCTGTCGGCCGTCGCGACGGGTACGGCGAGCAGGCCGAGCCCGAGGGACAGGACTGCTGTGACGGCCGCGGGGCGCAGGCCGTTTCTGAAGGGGCGGCGACTTCGCGAGGCTTCCGGCCTCGCTAGCCACGACAAAGGAGTTGATGGCCTCAAGGTGGAGGTCCTCGCTAGGGCTTTGAGCGGACAGAGATCACGCGCACATTTCCTTCACTTCATGCACCCGTCAACTGCATAGACCTTGGCGTGGCTTGTAAGCGCGGCGTGGTGACTCAAACGCACTGCGCGACGTTGGTCACTTAAGGAACTTCTCATAATTCCTGTACGGATCGAACGCATGCTCCCTAAGGTCCGGTGATCTGGCCCACCGTTCGACTCGGTGGTCTTCACTTTTCTGTGTCCTGTGGGGGGATCCAGTTGTCGCGTCGGGGTGGGTTTTCCATGCGCTGGAGCGCCGGACGGTCACGCATTGCCGTGGTCGCCGCGCTCTCGGTGCTGTTCGGCGGGCTAGGGCTTCCCGCGGTCGAGGCCAAGGAGGCGCCCCCGAAGGTTTGGACGCCCCCGAACACCCCGCTCCCCGACGCGCCGCCGGTCAAGGGCAGCAGCCTCAAGCAGCGTCCCAAGCCGCCCGCTGCCGGGGTCAAGTGGGTGCCGACAGGCGCCGTGGACACGCCCTCGGGGGCCGGGACCGCCACGCTCCCGGACCCGCCGGCGGGAGACACGAGCGGCGGCCACACGTCCGCCACACCTGTCAGGGTCGGCAGCCTGCCGGTCTGGATAGCCCCCGGGCCCAACGTGAGCCATACGGGCAAGGACGCAACTGGCCCTGCCGACGACGCGGTTCATGCTCAACTTCGCGTCGAGGTGGCGGACGGCGGGAAGGCCGCGGCCACGGGCGTCAGCGGCGCCCTCGTCTCGCTGACGGACGCCGGTAAGGGGGTCGCGCCCGGCAGGGTCCAGGTCGCTCTGGACGTCTCTGCGTGGGCCAGGGACGCGGGCGCCAACTGGGCCGACCGCGCCCGGCTCGTGGAGCTTCCCGCCTGCGCCCTCGCCACACCGCAGGCCGCCGGATGCCGTACGCGTACGCCGCTGGCGTCCGGGCGGGATGCCTCGGGACGGCTGACGGCCGATGTCGAAGTGCCCTTCAGTATGACGCGGGCGGTGGCCAAGTCGCCGTTGGCTCAAGCGATTTCGGCGCCACAAGGCGTCGTGCTGGCAGTGGAGCCCGGCCCGTCGGGTGCGACGGGCGACTACAAGGCCTCTCCGCTGAACCCGTCCGCCTCCTGGCAGGCCGGTGCGAACGCCGGTAACTTCACCTACGGCTATACGGTCGAGGTACCGTCCGCCGTCGCCGGCCCCGCTCCGAGCGTCTCGCTCGGCTACGACTCCTCGTCGGTGGATGGCAAAACCGCCTCCACCAACGCACAGGCCAGTTGGATCGGCGATGGCTGGGACTACCACCCCGGCTCCATCTCCCGCACGTACAAGAGCTGTGACGACGCAGGCGTCAAGGACTCGGGCGACGAGTGCTGGGGCGGCGACCTGCTCAACCTCTCACTGGCCGGCCACGCCGGTCAGCTCGTGCGGGACGACACGACCTGTGAGTGGCACCTCCAGGGCGAGGACGGCACCAAGGTCGAGCGTCTGACCGGGCGGGCCAACGGCGCCTGGAATGGCGAGGGCTTCAAGGTCACCACCAACGACGGCAGCCAGTTCTACTTCGGCTCGAACCACCTGCCCGGTGGCGACGGCACCGACACTGCTGCCAACTCCGTCTCCACCGTGCCTGTCTACTGGCCCGGCGATGCCGACAAGTGCCTGGGGTCCGACTCTCCGGCCAAGGGCTCCTGGTCACAGATGGGCTGGCAGTGGAACCTCGACTACGTCGTCGATCCCCACCAGAACCTCATCACCTACCGCTACGCGCAGGAGAACAACTACTACGGCAAGGGCGGCGGCCAGAACAACGGCAACGGCACGCCCACGCTCTACCAGCGCGCCAGTTACCCGACCTGGATCGGCTACGGACAGCGCCTGCCGGACCAGATCGAGGCCAAGGGGAAGGCACAGCCCGCCGCCCAGGTGTGGTTCCGTACCGAGGAGCGCTGCCTTCCCAAGGACGCGATCACCTGCGCCGAGGCTCAGCGGACCAAGGACAACGCCAAGTACTGGCCCGACACACCGCTCGACCAGAACTGCGCGAGCACCGGCCAATGCCTCAACCTGTCGCCGACGTTCTGGACCACCAAGCGGCTGAGACGGATCGACACCGAGGTCCTCGACGGAACGTCCTACCGTTCCGTCGACTCCTTCGCCCTCAACCAGTCCTTCCAGGACCCGGGTGACGGCACCTCGCCGTCCTTGTGGCTGGACTCGGTCCAGCACACGGGTTCCAACGGCAAGACGCCCGTCACCCTGCCGCCGGTCTCCTTCCAGCCCATTGAGATCGCCAACCGGGTCGACGGCAACGTGGCTCGCCCCGACGGCACCATGGCCTCGGCTCCCAGCTACAAGCGTCCGCGCATCCAGACCATCACCACCGAGACCGGTGGACTGATCAATGTCATCTACCGGGCACCCGAGTGCTCCCGCACCAACAAGACCATGCCGTCCTCGGAGGACGGCAACACCATGGCGTGCATGCCGGTGAAGTGGTACCTGCCCGGCCAGTCCTACCCAGACCCCGTGAACGACTGGTTCAACAAGGTCGTCGTACAGAGCGTCACCGAGCAGGATCCGTTCGGCACCGCCGTCAGCAAGGCGACGAACTACGAGTACGGCGGCGGCATCGCCTGGCACCGCAACGACTCCGAGCTGACGGACGCCAAATCCCGTACGTGGGACCAGTTCCGCGGGTACGCCACCGTCACAGCTCTCACCGGTGATGGCAACCTGACCGAGGCTCCACGGACCAAGACGGTCATCACCTACATGCGGGGCATGGACGGCGACGTCCTCGCCAATGGCTCCAAGCGCAGCGTCACGGTGGACGTGGCTCCGCCGCCGAAGGCCGCGCGGGTGCAGAGCCTCACCGACGACAACGTGCTGTCCGGATTCGTCCGCGATACCAAGACGTACGAGAGCGATGGTGGTGACCTCGTCGGGGACGAGCTCACCACGCCGTGGCAGGGGCCGGTCACAGCGACCCGTACCCAGTCCGGAGGCATGCCCGCGATCACCGCCCGGACCGTCAACACGGGCAGGGTCACCACGTACTCCAGGCTCGCGGACGGCAGCTGGCGAACGGCCGAGCGCACGTCCACCTATGACGCCACGCTCGCCGCCCGCCCGTCGCAGGTCGACGACAAGAGCGACGTGGACCATCCCGAGCAGCGCCTGTGCACCGCCTTCACCTACGCCGACGGTCCCGGCGGCGCGCCCACGCGCCTCGCCGCGCGCACGCTGACGCTCTCGGGTGCCTGTGACCAGACGCCGAACGCCGACAACACCGTTGCCGATACTCACGCGTACTTCGACAACAAGCCCCTGGGGCAGGCCGGGGCGACCGCGGACCAGACGGCCACCGAGGTCTTGGTGAGCTACGGCTCCGACGGCAAGCCTGTGTACCGCAAGAACGCCGCATCCACTTTTGACGCCTACGGCCGGGTCACCAGTACCACCGACCCGAACAGGACGGACGGTGCCCACCCCGGTGGTGCGGTCACCAGGACCGAGTTCAGCCCGGCCACCGGCGCCCTGCCGAACCAGGTCGTCCACACCAACCCGCTGGGCTGGAAGTCGACCACCACCCTGGACATCGGCCGCTCTCTGCCGCTGAAGCAGACCGACGAGAACGGTCACGTCGCCGAGCAGGAGTACGACGCGCTCGGCCGGGTCACCGCCGTATGGGAGCCGGGCGCGGTCCGGTCGATGCCCACACGCAAATTCTCGTACGCGATGAACGGCAGCAACGCGCCCTCCACCGTGCTCAGTCAGGCGCTGACCGACGACGCTCCCGCCTACACCTCCAGCTTCACGATCTACGACGGGCTCGGCCGGGTCCGTCAGACGCAGGCGTCCACCCCGTCCGGTGTGGACGGGCGTCTGATCACCGACGCGCTCTTCGACTCGCACGGCTGGCAGACCAAGACCAGTTCGGCCTACTACAACAACGAGTCCGCCCCGTCCGGGCAGTTGTTCCTGCCCAACGGCGGAGTCAACCCCGACAGCAAGATCCCCGCCCAGAGCCTTCAGGTCTACGACGGCCTGGGCCGCACCACGGCCACGGTCTTCCAGTCCTACGGCGTTGAGCAGTGGCGCTCCACGACCCAGTACCCCGGTGCCGACGAGACGCGCTCCGTCCCGGCGAAGGGCGGCTACGCCACCGCGTCCATCACCGACGGCACGGGCCAGACGGTGGCATTGCGCCAGTACCACGGCAACACCCCGGTCGGCGCGTACGACGAGACGACCTACGGCCACAATGCGCAGGGCAAGGAACTGTGGCGCAAGGACTCCACCGGCAGCGAGTGGACCTTCGCCTATGACCTCCTCGGGCGCACGGTCAAGACCACGGACCCCGACTCAGGGACCGCCACCACCGTCTACGACGACAGCAAGAACCTCACGACCACCACGGACGCACGCGGTAAGAGCGCCACCACGGTCGTCGACCTGCTGGGCCGCACCACGGCGACCTACGAGGGCGCCGCGATCGACCCCGCCAAACAGGTCGGCGCATTCGCCTACGACAGCAAGGTCCTCGGCAAGCCGTCCTCCACGACCCGGTTCGTCGGTGGCGCCGCCGGGAGTGCGTACGTGTCCGAGGTCACGGGTTACGACGCCGGCTACCGGCCGCTGGGCACCAAGGTTACGATCCCGGCCGGCGAAAAGGGCCTCGCCGGAACCTACGAGACCACCAACTCCTATGACGCGCTGGGCCACTTGCAGACCAGCACGCTGCCAGCCATGGCCGGCCTGGCGGCCGAGACCCTGAGTTATGGGGTCGACGTCGGCGGCAACATGACCAGCCTGGGCGGCCGTATCGGCCTGGCACGCACGCCCTACGTAGTGGACCTGCGCTACGACCCCTACGGGCGCGCCATCCGTACCACGATCGGTGACACCGGCCGCCAGGTCGTCTCCACCCAGGACTACGACAACGCGACCGGCCGCGTCATCCGGTCCACGCTGGACAAGCAGAACTCCCCGGCCGCCGGTGTCGACGTCAACGACTACACCTACAACCCACTCGGCCAGGTCACCTCGGTCCGTGACGCCCAGGACGGTACGGCCTCCGACCTGCAGTGCTTCACCCACGACTACCTCGGCCGCCTCACCCAGGCCTGGACCGACACCGGCACGCAGGTGACCGCCCCGCAGCCCAGCGTGCGCGGCATCGGCGGCTGCGCCAACAGCGACGGCCCCGCGACCGACGGGTCGGGCAAGCCAAGTGTCGGCGGACCGGCCCCGTACTGGCAGCAGTACAGCTTCGACAAGCTCGGCAACCGGACCAAGCTCGTCAAGAAGGACGTCACGGGTGACACATCGAAGGACGTAACGGTCGATCAGGCCTTCGGTGCCGGCCCCAACACTCCGTCCTCGGACCCGAAGACGGGCGGCGGGACAGGCGGGCCGCACGCCTTGATGTCGTCCACCGAAACCGGCCCGTCCGGTGCGCAGGTGACGACCTATACGTACGACGCGACCGGCAACACGGCGTCGATCACCAGCACCCCCGGCACCAAGACCCTTACCTGGAACGGAGAGGGCAAGCTCGACAAAATCACCGGCACGGGTGAGAGCGCGGGCACCAGCTATCTGTACGACACGAGCGGCAACCAGCTCATCCGGCGCGACCCGGGCCAGACCACTCTGAACCTGGGTGCCGACCAGCTCACGCTGGACGTGGCGAGCGGCAAGCTCACCGATGTCCGCACCTACGCGGCCCCCGGTGGCCTGTCCATTGTCCGCACCACGACGGCGGGCAAGTCCACCCTGGCGTACCAGGCATCGGACCCGCACGGCACCAACGGCGTCCAGATCAACGCGAACGATCTCGCCGAGGCGCGCCGCCCCACCGACCCCTTCGGCAACGACCGCGGCACCCAGCCGACGGCCGGCAGTTGGGCCGGCGACAAGGGCTTCGTCGGCGGCACGAAGGAGAAGACGACCGGCTTCACACTCCTCGGGGCACGCGAGTACGACCCGAAGACCGCGCGCTTCATCAGCCCCGACCCGATTGTTGACGCCGACAACCCGCAGCAGTGGAACGCCTACGCGTACGCGAACAACAGTCCGGTCAACAATTCGGATGCCAATGGCTTGGCGATCAAGTGCGACACGTCGCAGGAATGCATCGGTCTCGGACAGCATCTCGCCGAACAGGCGCAGAAGCAGGCCGGTGAGACCGACGAGGAGATCGGCGCCGGGAACTCCCTGGAGGAGGCCAACACCGCAGTCGCCAAGGGGAAGCAGAAGCGCGAAGAGCTGAAGAAGACGGTCATCAACATCGTCGGTGACCTCATCGGCTACAACGACGCCCGCGACTGCTTCACCAAGGGTGACGTCATGGCCTGCCTCAACACCGCGCTCGGGACGGTGCCCTGGGGCAAGATCTTCAAGGCCGTGAAGATCGGCATCAAGATCTTCAAGGTCTACAGGGAGATCAACAAGACCTACGACGCCATCCGGGCCGCCGAACGCACGGCGGCCGAGGCCGCCAGGGCCTTCGCCGCGGCGAAGAGAGCCGGTGATGAGGCGCGAGCCGCCGAGAAGGTCGCGGCCAAGGCGGCCGAGGAGAAAGCCGCCAAGGAGACAGCCACCGACGCGGCAGGAACCGAATCCAAAGCCGCGAGATCCGAAGCCGACGCCGAGACCAGGGGGGCGGGCGAAGGCAGGGACGCTCCCGCGTCGTGCAACAGCTTCCCCTCCGGCGTCCGGGTCATGATGGCCGACGGCACGACCAAGGCGATTCAGGACATCCATGAGGGCGACACGGTCCTGGCGACCGACCCGCAGACCGGCCAAACACGACCTGAAACGGTCACGGCCACCATCACCACGCCGGACGACAAGGACTTCACCGACCTCACCCTGACCGACGACGCCAACCCGCGCGGCCCGCCGGCGAAGATCACCTCCACCCACCACCACCCGTACTGGAGCGAGACCCGCCACGCGTGGGTCGACGCCGGCGAACTCCACCCCGGCGAACACCTCCGCCGGCCCGACGGCTCCGCGCTCACGGTGACGGTGGTGCGGAACTATGAGTACGCGGTCGTCACGCACAACCTGACAGTCGATCAACTGCATACGTACTATGTGCTGGCGGGGGCCACACCGGTACTCGTTCACAACTGCAATACCGCCGACCCGCACTCATTGAAGCCCACTCATGAGATCGAGGGGAATGCATCAACCAAGAAGGTCAAGACCTATCGTGATGCCATGCGTAATGGTGACTTCGACTGGGAGCAGAGTCCGATCTCGGTCGTGACGCACGAAGATGGGACACAGTACGTCGTGGATGGCCACCACAGGCTTGCGGCTGCCCGCATGGCGAATGTCGATGCCGTAGGCATCCGGGACGTAACTGCCCAATTGAACGATGGCGGATTTCTCGGCTACAAGGATATGGATGATGTGGTCGAGTCGGCATCGACGTTCTTGGGGAATCGACTGAACAGGAGAAAGTTGTGATCGAGTTCAGCGCGACCCTCCTTCAGGGGGCCTTGGTGCACTTCTCCGAGGCTCGAGACGCCATGAGGTGTACCTTTTCGAGGGAAACTGCACTCGAACTAGTGTCGGCCGTGCGCCGTGACGAAATTCCCCGAAAAGGTCTATGTGTCAACGGGTGCGAGTATTTTGTTCATGGTGCCGGATATACGGTTGTGCTGCCTTCGGGCGGGCAGGTGCATATTGATGGCGATCCGGAGGGCGACTTCTTCACCTCGTATGACATCTCCTTCCTCTTTGAGAGTTCCGGTGGCGCGCGCTATGGGAATTCTGACGTGAGGGCTGTGTGTGAGGATTTCGTCGATCGGGGTATTCTTCGGAGAGTAGGCGTAGGTTACTCCCTTGCATCGCCAGGGTCGAAAACGAGGTCCGGGTTGTCGTAGAGTCGTCAATGGGCGACGCTTCCTGGGAGGCGAAGATCGAGATTACTAGCCTTTTCGTCAGAGGTGCCACTCTGCTCGTCCTCTCTCGTCCCAAGCTCGAAAGCTGGACCCAGGCGCTGGAAGCGCTGTCTCTGGGGCAAGACATCACGTGGATGCAGACGGATCGCGGCCCTACGGTGAGCATCCAGCTTGAGGGCGAACGGGATTGCCCAGAAGTCGTCGTGGAGGACGAGTCCATCTCCATGGTGACTGTCCGTATCCCGATTGCCCTGGAAGAGGGGTGGGTTGCTAGCCATCAGGCACGCATCCGCCGCTTCATTGGAAGCCTGTGACAACCGTTGGCGGGTGGTGCTTTGCGAAGTGTCTTCCGTGAGTGTCTCCGTGTGGAAGGGTGCCCGCCATGCGGGCGTTGCAGTGTGATACCGAGGGAAAGTCACTGCGCAGTTTCGGCCGATATCACCCACAGGGTCTAGGGAGGAACTCCGGATCGCCGATGACGGCCAGCGCGATGGCCAGCCGTTGGCGCATGCCTCCAGAGGTCTTGCGCACCTTGGTGCCGTCGGGCTCCGCCAAGTCCACCTCGGCGAGGACCCGCTGCACCGCCCCGGCATGTGTGCCGATCGGTCATCTGGTAGGTCTTGATCGGGCGGGGTAGCGCCGGGCCGCGGTCCGGGGAGCGGCGAAGCCGGCGGGGCTCAGTGGCCCGCGACTTTCGGCCACATCTGTCACTCCGGCCCCAACTGTCGTAGATCGGCGGCAAGTTGAGGCGTGCAGCCCTACAATCGAGCCCACATTACGGTGAACGTGGTCGACCGGTGCCCGGCGTCGGTGTGGGCTCCGGGCGGGGTCGGGTCGAGGCTTCGGCGGCCCGGGGTCGGCCCGGGGTCGGGGCGGGACTTCGGCCCGGGGTCGGGTCGGGGTGCGTCGGGCGGGTGGGCGGGTACGGGGAGCGGGCGGGCTGCGTACGGGGAGCGGGGGCTCAACGATGGTGAGTGGTGGCGCGGGCGGCGACGGGTTGTTCGCCCTGCCCATCGTGGTGCCCCGGGCCACCGAGTACGCCCGTCTCGGCGTCGCGCCGGAGGCCACCGCCGAGGAGATCCGCGCGGCCGCGGCCCGGTACGACGCGCGGCTTCAGGCGCGGGGGGCGAGCGAGGACGAGATCGTGGCCGCGCACGCCGTCAGCCTGGAGAGTGCCGAGGCGCGCGCCGCGCACGACGCGCGGTTTCCGCCGCTGCCGTTGCTCCGGCTCGAACCGACGTGGGAGCCCGTGCTCGACGACCGGGACGCCGGGATCACCGTGCTGCGCCGGGAGATCGAGGGCTTTCTCGCGGCCGCCGGCGAGAGCGTTCACCACCCCATGGACACCACCCGTACCGACTTCACCAGCGACTTCACCCGTACCCACCTGCTCGATGGCTTCGCCGACGAGTGAGCGACGACGAGCCAACGACGCTTGACGACGAGTGAAACCCGGAGGATCCCGCATGGAAGACGAGCTGCACCGGGTCGTCGGCATCGACCTCGGCACGACCTACTCCGCCGTCTCCGCCTACGACCCCGACGACTTCGCGCCCAAGATCCTCGCCGATCCGGAACACCAGGGCGCGGCCGCCGTCGCCACGCCCTCGGTGGTGCGGATCGACCCCGCCACCGGCGCCCTCGTCGTCGGCCACGACGCCAAGGACGCCATCAGCCAAGAGGCGGGCGCGGGCGACGCGTTGGTCGAGATCAAGCGGGAGATGGGCGCCGTGTTCACGCCGGAGCTCCTCCAGCACTTCGGCGCCGGAGGCAGTTACGCCGTCGGCGACCCCGTACGGGCCAGGCTCGGAACCGAGTGGCTGCGGCCGCAGGAGATCAGCGCCCTCGTCCTGATGCGGATGAAGCGCATCGCCGAACAGGCGCTCGGCGCCGACATCCACGACGCGGTCGTCACCGTGCCCGCGTACTTCATGGAGCGGCAGAAGAAGGCCACCGAGGAAGCCGCCCTGCTCGCCGGGCTCTACCCCCGCCAGCTCATCCCCGAGCCCACCGCCGCCGCCATCGCCTACGGCGTCGACCGGGCCGAGTCCGAGCGGCAGATCTATCTCGTCTTCGACCTCGGCGGCGGCACCTTCGACGTGTCGATCATCGAGACCCGGGACGACGAGATCGAGGTCATCGCGACCGCCGGCGACCAGCGCCTGGGTGGCGGCGACTTCGACGACGCCGTCGCCGCGTGGATCGTCGAGAGCCTCGGCGACACGCTCCCGAAGGACATGGACCGGCTGCGGATCAAGGCCGCCGCCGAGGTCGCCAAGCGCGAGCTGTCGCTGCGGTCCTCGACCGTCGTCGACCTCGGCGCCGGCGCCGGCCCCCTCGAACTCGACCGGGCCGGCTTCGAGGCGTTGATCCAGCCCATCCTCGACCGCTCCCTGCGCCAGGTCGACGAAGCCCTGAACTTCGCCAGGACCGCCAAGGGTGTGGAGCGCGACCACATCAACGCGGTTCTCCTTGTGGGTGGTTCGACCCGCATCCCCCGGGTCAAGCAGATGCTGCTCGACTACTTCGACCAGGACGAGGGGTTCGTGCGCGGCGACGCCAACCCCGACACCCTGGTCGCCCGGGGCGCCGCCATCGTGGCCAACCGGTTCGAGCCGTCGCCCGCGTTCGACCTCGCCACCCGGCCCAGCGCCGAGCGGTCCGCGGACGAGCAGGACTACACCGTCACCCTGATCACCGAACACACCCTGGGGGTCGGCGTCCAGCAGGGCCGGTTCAACGCGCTGATCCCGCGCGGCACCAAGATCCCGGCCCGCCAGGTGAAGACGTACACCAACCCCGAGCAGGCCAACCGCATCGAGGCGGCGATCTACCAGGGCGAGGGCGAGTACGTCTACGACAACTCCCTCATCGGCACGATCCACCTCGACGAGATCGAGCCGAGGCCCGAGGGCTACCACCAGTTCGAGGTCGAGTTCTCGCTCGACGTGAACGGGCTGCTCGGCGTGCAGGTCACCCACACCAACACCGGACGCGAATACCAGGCCACCTTCGACCAGAGCACCACCATCGGCAAGGTCGACGAACTGGCTGAGCGGCGCGGTGTGTTGGTGGAGCTGTACGCCACCGTCCGGCCCGCCGGAGCCCACCCCGGCCCCGGTGGTTCCGGCAACCCCGTTGGTGGCTCCGGTGGCTCCGGTGATTCCGGTACGCGTACGGGGGCGGCCGGTCCCGGGTACGGCGGCGGAGCCGCGTCCGGCAGCGGCCCCGATGCCGGCCCCGGGGCGTTCACCGTCCCCGCGCCCATCACCCCGGCCGCCCCCACCACCCCGCCCACCACGAACACCCCCGCCGCCGTCCCCGCCCAGGCCGTCGCGCCCCCCGCCGAGGCCGACCCCGGTGACGTGCCCGCCGAGTACCGCCGCACGGTCAAGAAGGCGCTGCGGGCCGCCAAGGACGGTCAGGCGCCCGCCGAACTCACCGACGCGCTGGGCGCGTTCCTCGACGGGGTGCGCGCCGGCGTCGACGAGGACACCCTGGACGATCTCGCCGACCGGCTAGAGGACGCATATGACCACAGCCGTCGGTGACCGGACCCGGGTCATCGAGGAGGAGCTGGGCGCCGAGTACGCGGGGGTCGGCTGGTGGGGTTCGCTCTACCGCGCGCCCCGCCGCAGGCGCTGGTACCGGCTGATCCCCGTCGAGGAGGTCAGCGGGGAACAGCGGGCCGAGCTGCTGGCCTGGCAGACCCGGCCGCGGCGCCCCGGCCTCGTGCCCGTGGTGCGCGAAGAGCGCGGCGAACAGCGGCAGTTCGCCGACCGCTGGTTCCAGATCGTCAGCTACGAGACCGACGCGGGACGCAGTCTGTCCGACGCCCTCGCCGAGCACGAGCCCGCCCACCGGGTCGCCTCGGTGGCCGCCGCGCTGCGGGCGTTCCCCGGCTGGCGCGAGGCGATCGGCGCCGGGCTCGTGGCGCTGCCCGCCGACATCGTGCTGTCCGGGCACCGCCCGCTGCTGCTGCCGCTGCCGCCCTGGGGAACCCCGTCGCTCGGGGAGGTCTTCGCCGAGCCGGAGCGGATCGCGCACCTGACGCCCGAGGGCGCGCGCGGCCTGCCGGCCGGGCCCCGCGACCCCGGGCTGCACAGCCTGGGCGTCGCCGCGCTGCGCTGCTTCGAGGTGCTGCCGGACGACGAGCCCGAGCGGCTGCTCCAACGGGCCGCCTGCGCGGCCGTGTTCGCCCCGCCGCGCCGCGAGGGCCGCCTCGCGTCCTGGACGCGGCGCGTGGAACCCGTACGCATCGTGCGCGAGGAGCTGGGCGAACTCACCGGGCCTCGGGCCGCCGCGCTCGACGACGCGGCGGTGCGGCGCCTGACCGACTCCCTCGACCGGGCGCGCCGCGCGATGGACCCGCTGACGGCCGTACGGTCGCTGCGCGAGGCGGGCGAGCCGCGCCGGGCGGTCGGCCTCGCGCACGCGGCCCTCGTCGACCGGCCCGGCTACGCGCTGCTGCTCCTCGCGGCCGAGATCGCCCACCAGGACCTGGGCGAACCCCTGGAGGCGCTGTCGCTCCTCGACCGTGCGGTGCAGGGCGATCCCGAGCGCACCGAGGCGTACGCGGCGCAGCTGTCCATCATCGGCGGCTGGGCGGCCGTCCAGGTCCGCCTAGCCGGGGCCACCGACGACTCCTTCGCCCAGCGGCTGGGGGCGACGGCCCGCGCCGCCTTCGACCGGCTGCCGCACGACCTGCGCCGCGAGCACGCGCACGCCATGGCGTCCTGCCTGCTCGGCCAGGGCGAACTGGCCGAGGCCAACGCCTTCGTCCACGCCTGGCTGCACGACGGCGGCACGCTGATGTGGTGGCGGTTCGACCTGATGCTCGACTACGGCGAGACCTTCCTCGGGCTCGGCCACCTCGACGCCGCGGCCCACATCGCGGAACAGGTCAGGGCGGGGCTGCGGCGTGTGCGTGAGAACGGCCAGATGGACCGGGGCGAGATCCACGAACACGGCATGCGGCTCGCCGACTTCGCCCTGCGGATGCACGCGGCGCAGGGCGGATCCGGCGCGCCGCGAGAGCCAGGGGGCCAGGGCGGTCCGGGCACCAGCAGCGGCCACGGCGGCCACGGCGCACAGGACGGGAAGGCACCCGCATGACCACGATCCTGCTGCTCGTCGTCCTGCCCGTGCTGTTCCTGACGAGCGTGGCGAGCGCCGGCTACTTCCTCCTCGTGCTGCCCAGCCGCTGGCGGCTGCCGTACGAGGAGGCGCTCGGCCTGCTCGCGAGCGACGACCGCGACGCCCTGGAGCGCGCCGACCGGCTGCTGGGGCAGGCCGTCAACGAAGGACCGCGCGGCCGTGCGCTCAACCGGATCCGCTTCGCCCAGGCCTATGTGCGGGCCATGCTCGGTACGTACGAGCCGGCCCGCTACGCCGCCGCCGCGACCGTGCTCGACGAACTGACCGCCGCCGAGGGGCCCACCAGGGACACCGCCTACCTGGAGCTGTACGTCCAGGCGCGGCTCGGCAACCACGACCGCGTCACCGATCTGTACGCCGAACACCACGACGTTCTCGACGCCCGGCCGCAGAGCCGCCGTATCGCCGCCATCGCGCACCTCCAGCTGGCCACGGGACACTGGCGGCGCCGCGAGACGGACGGCGCGCTGCACCACTTCGACCGGGTGCGGGAGCTGGGCGAGCTCACCGAGCACATTCCCGCCGAGGTGAACGACCTCCAGCTCGTCAAGGGCGTACAGGCCGTGTTCGACGGGCGCACCGACGACGCGCGCGAGGCGTTCGCCGACGCCCGGGAGCGGTCGGTGGCGCGTGAAACACCCACGGTGCAGGCGGAGTTGGGGCTGCTCGTCTGCGACTGGGCGGAGGGTGACCCCGCGCAGCTGGGCGCGTGGCTCGCGCGGCTCGCGGAGCAGGTCGACCCCGGGGACGAGAGCCTCGCGGAGGAGGAGCGTGCCGCGGCGGAGCGACTGCGGACCGGCATCGCCGTCCTGCGGCTCGTCGTGCTCCTGCGGGAGTGGCTGGCCAGGCCCGCCCTGTCGGGGGCGCCCGCGCCGGACGACTTCGAGGAGCTGCGGCGCCGGGTCGACGCGGTGCGCGATGCGGACCCCGAGCTCGGCGACGCGGCCCTCGTGGACGGGCTCGTGCGCTACTACTTCGCCTTCAGCCAGCCCGAGCGCGAACAGGCCCTCGCGGCCCTGGACGCCGGCACCGAACTCGCCAAGGGCGTCATGCTGCCCGAGGTGCTCGACCTCATGGAACGCGAACGCGCGCTGGGCGGTGAGGGCGACGCCATCTCGCGCTACCTCACCCTCGTCGCGGAACTCCTCGACGACCCCGACCGCTCCGAGGAGGACCGGGCCCAATTCCGGCGCCTCCAAGCCAGGTTCGCCCCGTTCGGCGACCCGGGCGACCTGGCCGACGGCGCCGTTCCGCACCAGCGGGCCGCGGCCGACGACCACCGGCGCCGCTCCCGGGCGCTGCGCCGGCGGATCGAGCTGATCGTCTTCCCGCGCATCCGTGACCTGCCCGACGACGCCCCGGCCAAGCGCGCCCTGCGCGACCTGCTCGCCGACCTCGACCGGGCCTCCGGCGCGTACGCCGAGGGCGCCGAGATCCTGCACGGTGCCGAACAGCAGCTCATCACCCGTACGGGAGAGATCCTGCTGCCCGAGGAGTCCTAGGAGACCGATGACCAGGAACCTGCCGAGCCGGCGGTCCGGGGCAACTCCCGGGCGCCTCGAGCGACTTCTGCCGCACAAGCATCCCGTGGCCGACCACGCGGGGCTGCTCGACCGGCTGCCGCCGGTGGAGCACAGCCCCACGGCGGACGAGGACCAGCTCTTCGAGCAGAGCTCGCTCGCACGGGTGCTGCTCCTGCTGGTGAAGGTGGACCAGGAAGCCGAGTACCTGCTGTGCCGGGAGCTGGCCGAGCACGCGCTCGGCCAGGTGCCCGATCCCGGCGAAGCACCCGAGGAGGGGGAGCGCCCGTGACCGGCACCGGCCGCGACCACACGTTCCAGGAGATCCGCCCCGTGCAGTCGCTCCGGGCGCCCGCCTTCGAGTTCGCCGAGGCCGCCGGGCACGGCGACTTCGCCGAGCACGACCGGCGGCTCGAAGAGCTGGCGCGCGAGGCGGCCGCCGCCGTCGCCTCGCAGACCGCACTGATCCTCGCGCCGCCCGTCTCCGCGCTCCTGGAGATGTCGCTCGACCTCGGCAGCGGCGACGAGGACCTCCTCGAAGACGCCCGCGCGAACGCCGCCGCACAGCAGTACGCCATCGCCCAGGAACTGCTCGACGAGTACCTGGAGGCGCACCCCGGGCATCAAGAAGGGCTCTATCTGCGCGCCTACTGTCTCTACCACCTGGGCGGGCCCGGCCAGGTGGAGGCGCTGCGGATCCTGCGGCCCCTGCGCGACGAGCCCCCGGCCGACGACGACCTGCGCGACCGGATCGGGGACCTGCGCCGCGAACTGCGCCGCCGGCTCACCCCGGTGGAGATCACCGCGTACACCCAGACCGTGCGCACCGACCCGCGGGGCGCGCTCGCCCGGGTGGCGGCGTTCGTGGAGCTGGCACCCGAGGAGGGCACGCTCTCCTACCTCCTCGCGCTCGGCCAGGCCCGCGACGGCGACCTGGAGCTGGCGCTCGGCACCGCGGAGCGGGGCGCGGAGCAGGCCGACACCGACGGCGAGCAGGTGGCCGCCCTCGCGCGCAGACTGCTGCTCGTGGTGGTCGCACCCCATGTCGCACCGGCCGTCTCCGCGTTCAAGACGGGCGACCTGCACCGCGCCCGGCGCGAACTGACGCGCATGGAGCCCGGGTGGCGCCACAGCGTCGCCGTCACCGACTTCGACACGTACCTGTCCCAGCTGCTGCGCCGGGCGGACCGGTACGCACCGCCCCCGGAGCCCCGGCTGCCCGCCGACCGCGCCGACGACCTGTACGCGCTGATCGCCGACGCCGACGGGCAGCGCGCCGCCGAGCTGATGCGCGCCGGCCGGCACGAGGAGGCCGAGCGCCTCCTCGCCCATGTGCTCGCCCTCGTGCCGCGCTTCCCCTGGCTCAACTTCCTGTACGCCGCCTGCCTGTACCAGCTGCTGCGCGACCCGGACCGCGCGGCGGCCTGCGCCGAGACCGCGCTGCGCGACCCGACCATCGCCCAGGCCGGCGAGTTGCTGGGTGCGATCAGGAGCTGGCAGGAGGCCTCGCTCGTCAACCCCGTCGTGGACGAGTACGTCGCCGCGATGGAAACCGTGCGCGACGGCGTGAGCGTCCAACGCCTTCTGGCGCTGCGCCACCGCCTGACCGACCTCGAACGCGTGCTGCCCGCGCTGGCCTCGGCGGTCCGCGGCGAGACGGGCGTCCAGATCGTCCGCGAGCTCGGGCAGGCCGTCGCGCAGCGGCTCGTGGAGATCGCCGACGCCATGGTGGCGGCCGATCTCTACGAGAAGTACGACCGCGTCATGTCCACCGTCAAGGGCGGTATCTCCAGTACGCCGGAAGCCGTCCGGCTCGGGCGTGCGCTGGACGCGGTCGCCGCCGACATCACCGGCGCGCGCAGGACGGCGCGGCAGGGCGCGGCCGCCCAGCTGGACGAACTGGCCGCCCTGGTGAAAACCCGCCGGGCAGAGGTCGACAAGGTGAAGGCGAGCATCGAAGTCTCCAGTCTCGTACGGCGGTTCAACCAGCTGGCCGAGCAGCAGTCCCAGACCCTGGCGCGGCTGCGCCCCGATCCGCACCTCGTGCGCGGTCAGCTCACCCGGATCCTCGAAGACGCGCGCCGGCTGCGCCGCGGCGCCAAGAACGCCCTCGATCCCCGCGACCAGAAACTGCTCGACGAACTGATCGCGACGATCGCCGGGACGCTGCGATGACGACGGCCGGGCACGACGCCGCGACGACCTCGGCCGGACACGGCGCCCCGACGACGGCCGGCGGGGTGACGGCGCCGCCCGCCGGCGGGCAGTGGGACGTGTTCATCAGCTACGCGCGCGAGGACTACATCCAGGCCAAGGACCTGCACGACGCCCTCAACGGCTGCGTGACCGCCGAGGGCGGGGCGCCGAAGATCTACCTCGACGTGTCCCGCACCAGCGGCACCCCGCTCGGCGTGGACTGGCAGAGCTTCCTCGAAGAGGCCCTGCCGGGCAGCCGCCACGTGGTCGCGCTCTATTCGCAGACGTACTTCGACAAGCCCGTCTGCCAGTGGGAACTGCACGAGGCGTACAAGCTGAACCCGCCCGAGGGCGGCCGGCTCATTCCGCTGCTCATCGACCCGGGCGCCGCCGCGAAGGTTCCGTACATCGTGAACCGGATCAACTGGATCCCCACCACGCGGCCGCACTGGATCGAGGAGGTGCGCAGGGCCGTGGGGCTGCGCACCGCGGGGACGCGCACCACCTTGCGGTTCGACGCCCAGGCCGGCGGGGCGGTCGTCGGCCACACGCTGGCGCCGGTCACCGTCATCGGCTCCGTACCGGACGGCACCCCGCAGTGGCCGGCCGACGCCGCGGTCACCCTCAGCGCCGAGCCGGCCGGGGCCGGGCTGACGGGCACGCTCACCGTGCCCGTCGAGGGGAACACGGCCGTCTTCGCCGACCTCGCGTTCCGGGGCGACGCCGCCGAGGTCCGGCTCGTCGCGTCGGCCCCCGGCTGCGAGCCCGCCACCACCGCGCCCTTCCCGGTCGGTGCGCCCGACGAGCCGCCCGCCTGGAACGAGCCCGACCGGCCCGCACTCGCCGCGCGCGGACGCCCGGTGTTCTTCCCGGACGGCCGGGCGCTCGCCGTCCTCGACGGCCGGACCCTGAGCGTCCACACGGCGGCACACGAGTCCGGCGGCACCGCGGAGTTGCGGGAGCGGCCGCGGCTCTGGGCGCGCGGACGGCGCCTCATCGCCGTCGCCGACTGGTCGGGTCGTGTGGTCCTCGCCGACCCGGACGGCCGGGTCCGCGCCGTGGACCTTCCGGCGCGGCGCGGCGCCCGGTTCAACGTGCCGGGCGCGCTGGCCTTCGACGCCGACGACACCGTGTACGCCGGCCTGTGGGGCGGCACCGTGTGGCGCCTCACGCTCGACGGCGGCGCACCGGAGCGGGTGCTCGAACACCGGTCGGGCGTCCAGGTGTTGACGGCCGTGAGCGACGGGCTGCTGGTGGGCGGCCTGGACGGCGGACTCACCCGATACACCGGCGGCCGGGCCGGGGCCGAGCACGTTCTGGAGCCGATGCTGCTCGCGATGGCCAGGGTGCGGGACTTCGTGCTGGTCGTCGGCGAGCGGCGGATCCACCGCCTCGACCCGGCCGGCGGCCGGCTGCTCCAGGTCTCCCAGCCCATCGGCGCGATCACCGCGACGCTGCCCGGTGAGGAACTGACCGCCATCGTCGACGCGGGCGGCCACGGAGTCTGCTTCGACGCCGAACTCGCGGTGCGCGTCGGGTTCCACACGGTGCCGGGCGCCCGGCCGGTGGCCGCCGCCCGAGGCGGTCGGCTGCTCGTCCTCGCCCACCCCGACGGCTCGCACGCGCTGGTCCGCGACGGCCGTACGACCTATGTGTCCAAGCATCCGATGGCCCTGTCCGCGGACGGGCTGCGGGTCGCGGTGTCGGACGGCGAACGGATCCTGATCGTGCCGCCGGAAGAACTGGGCGGCGGCGGCCCGGCGCGGAGGGAGCGGGCATGACGTCCTCGAAGGCGCTGGAGGGCAGGCCCGATGTGCTGTGGCGGATGGCCGGACAGCTGTGGGCCGACTACGAGCGCCAACAGCCCATCACCCAGGGGCAGTTGGACGCGGTTGTCGAAGCCTTCTTCCGGATCGGCGTGCACCGTTCGACCGAGCCCGCGCAGGCGCTGACCCTGCTGGCCCGTGCGCACCGCCTCGACAACGCCAACCCCAAGCACCCGTATCACGTGGGACTGCTCCATCTGCGCCACGGGCGCCTGGACGCGGCGGTCCGCTGGCTGACGGCGGCCGCCGAGCTGTCTCCCGCACATCACCGGATCCGGGCCCATCTGAGTCTCGCCCACCGCCTGCGCGACGAGGCCCGCGCCGGCACCGAGGGGTACGACGGCGACGACCGCAGGCTTGCGGAGACGATCGCCGACACGATCCGCGCGGGCCGCGACGACTTCGACCCGCAGGCCGAGCCCCTGGTGCCGCTGCTGCGGCCCGGCGAGTGCCGCTGGTCCGGCATCCGCGACATGGCGGCCGACGGGAGGCTGCGCGGGCGGACCGCTGAGCGAGGCCGGGACGTCCTGGCCGTCGAACTCGCGGACATCGCCGGCCTCGCGGACCGGCGCCGTGGCGGCACCGCCGCGTTCACCGTGCTCGCCGTGGAGTGGCTGGTGTACGGCTATCCGGCCGCGACGGTACGCCGTCTGGCAGAGCGCCTGCCCGAGCGGGACGGCCCGGCGATCCGCCTGTTGCACCTGGTCTGCGACCTGTTCGAGACCGACCGCGCCGAACTCCCCGACCGGCTCGCGGCCTGCCTCGCGGACGGCTCGCTGCCCGACACGCTCACCGCCCTGATCCACCGCCAACGGCTGTTCTGGCGGCCGCTGCGCTTCCCCGACCTCGGCGCCCACGCGGCGGCCAGGGCCTTCAGGGACGGCGTCACGGACGGCGAGCCCGGCCGGCACGAGAAGGCGCTGCACGCCGCGCGGAAGGCGCTCGGCGCGGGGCCGCCCGAGCCGATGCGGGACGTGCCGGCGCCGGCCGTGACCGCGGCCGCGGAGCCGGCGGGGCCCGACGAACGGCTCGCGGTGTTCGAGGAGGCCGCCGCCCGCCTGCGCGGGCTCGGCGACGACGCGCTCGTGCACGCCAAGGTCCTGGCGAAGGGCGCGCTCGGCACCGCGGACGACTTCGGCCGGGTCGCGGGGGACAAGGAGATCCTGGCCGCGCTCGTGGTCCGCCTCGAAGCGGTGCGCCAGGCGTGGCTCGCCGCGCTCCACCGGTTCAAGGACGCCGAACCCACCGGTCTCGTCATGGAGTTCGAGGAGTTCCGCCGCCGGGTGGAGGAGTGCGAGGCGCTGTTCCAGCAGCCGCTGGGCAGTCTGCGCGGCATCCTGACCAAGAAGGTCGAGCGCAAACTGGCCGCCAGGGCCGGGGAGTTCGCGGGGGCCGGACCTGTTCCGTCCGCCGAAGGGCTGGGGCTCGGGGAGCGTCTCGCGGCGCTGGAGGCGGATCAGCCCTCCGGATTCGGGGCCGGGTCAGGACCCGGGGCCGGGTCCGGGTCCGGGTCCGCCGGGCCCGGCTCCGTCGCGGCCGTCCCGGGCCCGCCAGCCGACCGGATCCCGGCCCCCGCGCCGCCGCCCGCCGACGCCGGCCCGCGCGAGCGTGTCGCCCACGCCCTCGAAGCCGCCGAGGCCCGGCTCGACGCCAACTTCGACGACGCCTGGCGGACCCTCGACGCCTACCCGCCCGCCCTGCGGCACCGCGAGGCGGTCACCCTGCTCCGCGCCTACCTCGGCGGGCAGCAGGGCGAGTCGGACCTGCGCCTCGGCCGCACGGCCGCGGCCCGGCGGCGCTGGAACGCCATGCTCAAGGACGACCCGGTCCACCCCGGCGTGCTGCGCAACCTCGCCGTGGCACACACCTCCGCGGGGGACCTGGTCCCGGCCGCGCAGGCCTGGCGCCGCCATCTCGAAGCGCTGTACCTGCGCGACCTGGCCCACGGCGACATCCGCAGGGGCGCCGCCGAGCGCGCCGAAGTGCACCGCGTCCTGGCCGGATCGTTCGGCACGGCCCCGCTGTGCGCGGGTGCGGCGCCCGACAGCGAGCTGGAGGGGGACCCGCGTGACGTGCCGCCGGTCCTCGCCAGCACCGGCAAGGTCGCGATCGCCACGGCCCACCTGCGTCTCGAAGAGCTCAACCACATGCTCGTCCACCGCACACCGACGCTGCTGCTCGGCGTCGCCCGCTCGGTCGGCGAGGCCGAGCTCGCAGCCGCCCGCGACCGCGCCACGCGGACCGTCGACGCGGCCGTACGCGAGCTGCCGGCCCGGGTGCGGGAGCCGTTCGCGAAACTGTGCCGGCAGCGGATCGACGACGCGTACCGGGACGCGTCCCAGACTCACGGCCGCACCCGCAGGCCCGGCGACGAGGCCGAGGAGCAGGAGCACGAGAAGTGGGTGCGCGGGCGCATCCTGTGGCGGCTGCGGCTCGTGCGGGCGCTGACCGGAGCGGACGCGGAGTGGCCGCTCACCGAGTACTCGGGCGACGTCATCGCCAACCTGCGGCTCGTGGACGCGATGCCGCTCGACCCGGCGAACGAGGTGGTGCTGCGCGCCGCCCGGCTCCTCGGCATCCCGGGCGATCCGGCCGAGACCGTCGCACGCCACAACCAACTCGCCCAGCTCGCCTGCGCCTTCGCGCTGAGCAGGATCTACGACGCGGCGGAGGAGACCTCGGCGGGCGCCGCGACCCAGGACTTTCCCGAGCGGTTCCGGCGCACCGCCCGCTCCTGGGGGCGCGGCGGCGACGCCGTTCCCGAACGGTACGCGGACCTCCTCGACGACCCGACGCAGCTCTACCACCCCTCCGCGCGCTCCGCGTTCGCCCTCCTGGAGACGAAGGCGACGCCCGGTGACGACGCCGAACGGCAGGTCGTGGAGGCCGCCGTGACCGGGCTGAGGCGATGGGTGGCACGCCTGCCCGGCGCCACCGGGCCCGCCCGCGCCCTGGCCAGACTGCTCACCAGCCTCGACCGGCACGACGAGGCGCGCGAGGCGCTGTCGGCGGCGCGCCGCGAGGCGTTCGGCGAACGCGGCCGGCAGAAACTCGCGGTGGCGTTCGTCCGCCACGACATCGACCGCGGCGCGTACGCCGAGGCCGTCACCCAGCTACGGGCGCTCCTGGACGGCGGATCCGACGACGAGCGGCTGCGCTACCTCCTGATCGAGGCGTACAACCGCTGGATCGGCTCGGATCGGCAGGTGCCGCAGGCCCGGCGCATCGCCGAGGACCTGGCGCGGTGGAGCGACGCCGAGACGGTCCAGAGCGGCCGCGTCCTGGTCGTGGCGGCGACCATGGCCGCGCACCGCGACCGCCCCGACGACGCCCGCCTGCTCGCGGATGAACTGCGCGCCCTGTGGAAGGCGGATCCGGGCAACGTGGAGGCGCGCTACCACCTGGTGACCGCGCTGTACGCACAGGCCTGGCAGCTCCGCGAGCAGATCCGCTCGTCCGCCGGCGCGGGCCGCCGCACCCTGCGCGACCGGCTCGACCTGGCCCGCGCCGAATGCGCCCACCACGCCACCGCGCTCCTCGGCACCGGAGAGGCCAGGTTCGCGGGGGACGCGGCCGGTTCGCAGGAACAAGTCGTCGACGCGGGCCCCCTCAAGGACGAGACCCGCCGGGCGAAACTGGAGGAGATCCTCCGCGCGGTCCGCCCGGACCGGGCTTGACGGGCCCCCGGACGGCGAGCTCAGCGAGCCCGGCGGCCGGGCGTGAGCGAGTCCAGGTCGAGGCTGATCGCGAAGGGCACGGGCCGGCGCAGAGCGCCCCGGAAGATGCCCGCGGGCACGTAGCTGCGGGTCGGGCCGTCGAGTTCGTAGACGTGCACGACGGGCGCCCCGTCCTCGTCCTCGACGCGCCAGTAGTGCGCGATGCCGGCCTCGGCGTACTTGCGGAGCTTGACCGTGCGGTCCCGGTGGGCCGACTCGGGGGAGACGACCTCGACGACGAGGGGCACTTCGTCCGGGGTGAACCAGGTGCGGTCGCCCTCGAAGCCGGCTGTTGTCACCAGCAGATCCGGCTCGGGGCGGTTGCGGGAATCGAGGCGAATGGTCATCTCACGACCGACCTCGAAACCTTCTGGAGCCTGCGTGCGCAGGGCGACGGTGAGGTCGGTGACAAGTGCTCCGTGCCACCAACGCTGGGGCGACATCATGAATACGAGGGCACCGTCGATCAGCTCGGTGTGACGCGGCGCTTCCGGGAGGTGGTCCAGGTCCTCCGCGAACCAGCCTTCCGCGCGCGGCGGGCGTAGCCAGTCGGGCAGTGCGGTCATGGCTTCACGATAGCGCCTGCGACGCCGCGCCGGAGGCGCTGATCAGGGGCTCCCGAGCCGTTCTCGGAGCTACGCGCGCTTGCGTTTCGGCTTCGCCCCGGCGGCCGGTTCCGGCTCTTGCGTTCCGCCCGTGGGCAGGCCCGCCGCGGCGTCCTCCGCCACTGCTGCGAGGATGGTGGCGAGGTTCACCCGCAGGTCGAAGGGGGCCAGCTCGAAGTACTTGAGGGCTTTGCCGTCCTCGGAGAGCTCCAGGCTGCCGAGGACGAGACCGGCTTTTTCCAGCCGCTCCAGGTGCATGTAGAGCAGGGGGCGCGACATGCCGAGGCGGCGGGCCAGCTCGCTGACGTACATCCGGCCTTCGGAGAGCTCGGCGATGACCCTCAGCCGCTGGGCATGGCCGACGGCGGCAAGTACAGCCAGAAGCTCCTCGCTCGTCATGGCCCACCTCTAGCGATCCCGGAAACCTGTAGGCCGAGACTTTCCCATGGAATGAACGGCTGTCAAACGTTCGTCCCGGCCTACAGGCATCTGGGCGGAACGGCGGGCACCGCCACCGCCGTCAGGAGGAAGTCCTCCGTCGCCAGCCAGCGGCCCGGGAAGCGGGCCGTTTCCGGGCGGCCGGGCAGTACCCGTGCCTGGAAGGTGCCCCGGTCGGGGCGGTCGCCGGGGGTCGCGGGGCGCAGGGTGACGTGGATGTCGTGCAGGCTGCGCGGCCGGGCGAGGCCGGGGCGGGCGCCCTCGGGATACCACGCCTTGAACGCGGCTTCCTTCGCGCAGAACAGCAGCCGGTCCCAGTGGACGGCCGCGTCGAGGCGCAGCAGCGCGAGCTGGTCCTCCCGTTCCTCGGCGCGGGCCACCGACGCGAGGACGCCGTCGCGCAGCGGGCGGTTCGGTTCGGCGTCGATGCCGAGCGCGCGTACCGCGGTGTGCGGCGCGGCGACGGCGGCCCGGTAGCCGCGGCAGTGGGTCATGCTGCCGACGGTCCCGGCCGGCCAGCGCGGGGCGCCCCCGGCGTCCGGCAGGAGCGGGGCCGGCGCCACCCCGAGCTCGCGCAGGGCGAGGCGGGCGCAGTGCCGCACGGTGGTGAACTCCCGGCGGCGTCCGGCGCCCACCCCCGCCATCAGCGCCCGCTCGGCGGGGAAGAGGCCCGAGTCCGGCGTGTCCGCGAAGTGCTCGGCGGCGGCGACGGCGCGCGGCAGGACGGCTTCGATCAACTCGGCTGCGGGGTGAGGGAATCGGTACCCGTGTCCGTGGCAGTGCCCTTGCCCGGGTCGGTCCGGGGCTCGCGCCGCGCGCGGTTCAGCGTCGCCACCACGTCCTCGGCCACCTCCGTCACGCTCGGCCGGTCGAGCAGCACCGCGCGGTCGATCTCGACCCCGCACCGCTCGCCGAGCTCGCCCGCCAGCCAGGTGCTGGTCATCGAGTCGATCCCGTATGCACTGAGCGGTACCTCCCGGTCGACGAGATCGGGATCCAACTCCAATAGTTCTGCGAGGAGTTGGACGAGGTGGTCCGCAACCTGGCGTTCCGTTGCAGCCGTCGGTGCGGTGGGGGCCTGGCTGTTCATGGGCATGCTCTCCTTCGCTTGTGCGGGGCGGGGGCCGGGGCGGCCGGGGGGCCGGTCCGCCTCACCGGCTCGACCACTGGGCGAGCAGCGGCAGCCGCCCGGCCCGCACGTCCTTGGCGCAGTCGCGGCGCCGGGTCTTGCCGCTGGTGGTGCGGGGCACCTGGTTGCGTGCCACGGCGAAGACGCTCACCGGCGCGGGCAGCGCCCGCGCGACGGCGATGCCCGCGGCACGCACGGCGTGGGCGAGGACCTCGGGGTCGCGCTCGGTCGTCTCGACGACCACCGCCACCCCCGGCCGCTCCTCGTCCAGCGGCCACGCGGCGGCCCGCTGGTGCGCGAACGCGGCGTGCGCGGCGCCGGCCACCGCCTCGATGTCCTGCGGGAAGTAGTTCTCGCCGCCCACCACGAGGACGTCCTTGAGCCGGCCCGTGATGAACAGTTCGCCGTCCTCGACGCATCCCAGGTCGCCGGTGCGCACGTAGACCGTTCCCCGGGCGCGGTCCGCGGCCTCCGGGTCCTCCGCGGCCTCCGGGTCCTCTACGGTCTCCGGGTCCTCGCCGTCGAGCCGCGCCGCGAACACCTGCGCCGACTCCGCCTCCCGGCCCCAGTACCCCAGGCAGTTGCCGGGCGAGTCCACCCAGATCTCGCCGACCGAGCCCTCGGGCAGCGCGCGGCGGGTCTCGGGGTCGACGACGAGCATCCGCACATCGGCCAACGCGGTGCCGCAGCCGACCAGTTCGACCGCGCTGCCGGGCGACTCCGCGGGTACCGCCGCGCCCCGCGCCAGCGCGTCCCGGTCGTACCGGCGCACCGGAGCCTCGTACAGCGGGCGGCTCAGGGTGACGCTCAGGGTGCACTCGGCGAGCCCGTAGCCCGGCGAGAACACCTCCGGACGGAAGAACGAGGAGCGGAAGGCGTCCGCGAAGCGGCGCAGGGTCTCGGCCCGCACCGGCTCCGCCCCGTTGGCCGCCACCCGCCACGTCGACAGGTCGAGGCGGGCGCGCTCGTCGGCCGGGACGCGCCGCACGCACAGCTCGTACGCGAAGTCCGGCGCGGCCGCGAACACGTCCTCCTCGGCCTCGATCGCGCGCAGCCACACCATGGGGTCGCGCACGAAGGTGGCGGGCTCCATCGTGACGGCCGCCGCGCCCGACACCAGCGGCAGGACGACCCCGGTGCAGAGCCCCATGTCGTGGAAGAAGGGCAGCCAACTGACCACGGTGGTGGCGGAGTCGATGTCGCAGCGGTCGCGCAGGGCGACCTGGTTGGCGACCAGGTTGCGGTGGGCGACCATCACCCCGCGGGGGTCGCTGGTCGATCCCGAGGTGTACTGGAGCAGGGCCACGGCCGCGGGGTCGAGGGCCGAGGGCGCGGCCGGGACGTCGCTGCCGGGCGCGGAAGGCGACCGCGCGACGGGGATCCACGCGAACCGGGACGCGCCGGCACCCTGGACCGTCCCCGTCCCCGTCCCCGTCCCCGTGCCCTGGACCGCCTCCGCGCCCAGGACCGCGTCCGCGTCCTGGAGTTCGCCCGCGCTCGCCTCGTCGGCCGTGGACACCAGCACCGCGACGGCGCCGCAGTCCCGGCGGATCACCGCGAGCCGGTCGGCGCGCTCGCTCGTGCGGGGGCGGGCGCCGGTGCGCAGCGGCGGTACGGGCACGGCGATGAGCCCCGCGTACAGGCAGGCGAGGAAACCGACGGGGAAGTCGACTCCGGGCAGCGCGGGCACGATGACCCGGTCGCCGGCGGATGCCACCGGGCGCAGGGCCGCGGCGGTGGCGCGGACCCGACCGAGCAGCTCCGTCGCATCGACCAGGTCGGCCCGCTCGCCGCCGGCGCCGAGGGCGGTGAACACGGGGCGGGCGGCGTCCGGTCCCGAGGCGCGGAGCAGCAGCGCCTCCACGACGGTTGCGGGGGACGGCGGTTGTGCGGTGCGGATCAGCTGGTTCACGGTCGGCTCCTCTCGGTCGGCGCGGCTCGTCAGAAGGTGTGGCCGGGCAGCGCGCCGTCGTCGAGCCACTCCTGGAACGCGGGCAGGTCCGGCAGGATCACCGTCGAGCAGGCCAGCACGGCGAGGTTCTGGCACATGGCCGTGATGGCCACGACGGTGCGGCCCGCGCGGAAGGCGGACAGCATCTCGGCGGCCGTCCCCATGCTGGGTTCGTGTCCCGGCAGCCACGCCACGCAGATGTCGCTGCGCGCGGCGAGCCGTGTGAGGTGGTGGAACATCTCGGTCAGGGCGAGGAGTTCGGGTGCCAGGTCGTCGCGGCGGACGGCCGGCAGCGCGCTGAGCGCCGCGTGCGCGGCACGCACGTCGCCCCGGCACTCCGCCTCCCACTGGGCCATCAGGGCCCCGGGGTCGTGGATGACGGCGTCGGGGCGGTGGGCGAGGATCGCCGAGGTCAGCGCCGCCCGGTACGACTGGTCGACGAGGTTGGAGCCGGTCCGCGCACCCTGCATGGTGCCGGCGAGGAAGAACGAGCGCGCCCGCTCGGCGGTGCGGGGCGGCGCTGTGGTCGTCATTCGTCCTCCAGGCTGTAGTCGGCGAGTGCGAGCCCGGCGGGGGCGGCCGCCCGGTGCAGCGCCGCCGCCTCCAGGAGGAAGCCGTACACGTCGGCGCGGTCCACGGCGACGGCGTCCGCGACGAGTTCGCTGTCGCGGTCGAACGCCGCGGTCCCGTACCGGGCGACGGCGCCCTGGTTGTTCTTGCTGATCAGCCGGGGGAGCAGCGAGCTCGCGGGGCCGGCGGGCCACGGCCCGGCGAGGGGCAGGACGAGCTCGGCGAGCCGGCGTTCCGCGGGGTGCAGCACCCGCACCGACACGCTGTGCTGTTCCGGGTGGAGCAGCTGCGGCCGTACCCACGCGGGGTCGGGCGGTACGGCGCCGAGCGTCCGGTCGGCGGCGAGCAGGAAGGAACGCGAGATCACGTTGTGGCCGCGGCGCGGGCTGAACCGTACGTAGGTGAGGCGTACCGAGTCGTCGTCGAGCCGCCACTGCACCCGTACGCCGCTCGGCGCGGGCGAGCCGTCGGCGCGTACCCGGTGGGGATAGGCCTCGGCCGCGAGGTGGACCACCCCGTCCACCGCACCGGCCCGCACGAGCCGGAGCGGGCGGCAGTGCAGCAGATAGGGGTCGAGCACGGTGAGGGAGTCGGCGTCGCGGTGGACGACCCCCACATGGCGTCCGTCGATGCGGTACTCGGCCTGGCGGCCCGCCATCTCGGCCACCAGGCGCCCCGCCTCGAAGGACTGCCAGGCGCAGGAGCCGCCGAAGGCGCGTGGCGCCGGGCCCGCGCCGAAGTACTCGTGCAGCTGGGACCCGCTGTTGTAGGGGAACGACAGGAGGACCTCGTCGAGCACGAGGTCCTCGACCGCGCGGAGTGACCGTTCTACGGCCTCCGCCGATCCCACGGCGCTGATCACGCTCATCCCGGCCTCCGCGTCGGCTCACTGGTCGTGGCAGTGGACCGTCCTCGTCGCGACGACCCGGTGACGATGGTCGTCGCCGGGCCTGACAGGGAGCTGACGGAAGCCGCCGCGTACCGCGGGACGAAAGCCGCCGCCGCCCACGAGGGGCGGCGGCGGGGAGGATCAGACGCCGGACCAGCGGGGGATTCCGGTCCGACGTCCGTCAGGGGGACCCGGTGGCTAGCGGTAGAGCTGCGCCGCCGGGTGGGGGGACGGCGCGCCGCCGGCCGGTGCGGGTGCGGCGTGCTCCTGGGCACGGCGCATCTTGCGGGACGGCCACCAGCTGGCGTTGCCGAGCAGCATCAGGGCGGCGGGAAGGATCATGACGCGGATGATGAAGGCGTCGAGCAGGACCGCGACCGCGAGGCTGAAGCCGATCTGCTTCATCTCCGCCAGGTGCAGGAACATGAAGCTCGCGAAGACCGTGACCATGACGACCGCCGCGCTGGTGACGACCTTGGCCGAGTGCCCGATCCCGTCGATCACGGCCTGCCGGGTGGGAACTCCGCGCAGCGCCGCCTCCTTGATCCGGCTGACGACGAAGACCTGGTAGTCCATCGACAGGCCGAACAGGATCACGAAGAGGAACAGGGGAACGCGGGAGCCGATCGCATGGGTGGCGCTGTCCTCGAAGCCGAACACCGTCGAGGCCAGGCCCCATTGGAAGAAGACGACGACCAGTCCGAACGAGGCGCCGACGGAGAGCAGGTTGAGCAGGACGCCCAGGGCGGCGATGGTCGCCGAGCCGAAGACGAACAGCGTCAGGATGAAGGTCAGCAGGAGCAGGAACCCGACGACGATGGGCAGCTTGTCGTTCTGGTGGGCGAGGTAGTCGGCGTCCTGTGCCACGGGCCCGCTGACCCCGAAGTCGGCGCCCGGCACCTTCCCGAGCGTCTGCGGCAGATACGTCTGGCGCAGTTCCTTCAGTGAGTCGTGCGCCTGGGAGGAGCTCAGGTTGTAGGGGACGGACAGGGTCATGACGCTGATCCGGCCGTCGGCGGTCGTCTCCAGCTTCGGCGGCTTCTTGGAGAACATCGGGTCGGCCTGTGCCTTGGCGGCCAGGTCCTTGAGGGCCGACTGCACCGCGGCCTTCTCGCCGGGGTTGTTGTCGCGCACCATCACCCAGTGCTCGGCCAGCAGGTCGGGGAAGGCGTCGTTGAGGCGGTCGTAGGTCTTCAGCTCGGGGATCTGCCGGGACTGGGTGGCGAGGTTCAGGACCCGCAGGTGCATGCCGAACGCGGGGACCGCGAGGCCGACCATGACGAGCACCGAGATCAGCAGGGTGGCCGCCGGGCGGGTCCGTGCGGGCCGCAGCAGCGCGGACCACATCCGGCCCGTCTCCTCGGACTTGTGACGCTTGACCTTCTTGCCGCGCTCGGCGGCGCGTGCGCTCTTGCGGTCGAGGCGCCGGCCGATCACGACCAGCAGGGCGGGCAGCGCGGTCATGGAGCTGAGGACCGCGACCAGGACCACCACGATGGTGGCGACGGCGAGCGAGGTGAAGACGATGTCGGTGGCGAGGAAGAGGGTGGCGGTGGACAGGGCCACGGCGAGTCCGGAGACCGCGATCGCACGGCCCGAGGTGGCGGCCGCGATGCCCACCAGGGCCTCGGGGCTCAGCCGGCCGCCGGCCAGCGCCCGTTCCTCCCGTTCCCGCTTGAGGTAGAAGAGCGTGTAGTCGACGCCGACCGCCATGCCGATCAGCAGGATGACGCTCTTGCCGACACCCGCGTCGGGCACCAGGTGCGAGATCAGCTGCGACAGGCCCATGGCGGCGCCGATCGAGGAGACCGCGAGCAGCAGCGGCACACCGACCATGATCAGCGAACCGAACACGACCAGCAGGGTGATCAGCGTGATCGGGAAGGTGATCATCTCCGACGACGAGAGGTCGTCGTCGCGCGACTTGTCCAGGCCCATCTCGACCGAGGCGTCGCCGGACTCCTCGACCTTCACGTCCGGGTGCTTCTTCTGCACCTCGGCGGTCTGGTCGAGCAGCGGCTGGATGTGCTGCTGGGCCTCGAGCCGCAGGCCCTTCATGGTCACTTCGACCATGAGCATCTTGCCGTTGGCCGAGCGCACCGGAGCGGCGACGCTCTGGACCTCGGGCAGCTGCTTCATCCGGGACGCGACGTCCTCGGCGGCGCTGCGGGCGGCCGCTCCGGGTGCCGCACCGGACGGGTCGGTGATCATGATCCGTTCGGCGGACTTGTGCTGGAGGTTGCCCTCGGTGGCGATCGACTCGGCGTGGCCGGCCTCACCCACCCAGTAGTCCTTGTCCCCGGCGTCGACCGTGCCGACGGCACCGCCGATGACGAGGCACAAGGCGACAAAGACGAACCAACCGAGGATGGCCCGTCCTGGGTGCAGGGCACTCCAGCTCGCCACCTTCACGGTGATTGGCTGTTTCTTCACTGAACCCAGCTCCTTACGGCTGTCGCTGCTACCCAACGGGTGTAAGTCGAGAATTACATGTGGTGCTGTGGACCGTCAACCCTGAACGGCGGGGCGTCGGCGCCGCTCTTCCCGGCGCGCCTTCCGCGGACGCCAAGCGGCCCCCACCACCTGCGGTGCAGGGGGCGGGGGCCGCCAAAAACCGGTCAGGGCAACTGTTTTGACGGGGTGTCATCCACATCCCGTCAATGCGCCTGGGCGCCACTGAAGTCCAGCGCGTGAGCCCCGTAGAGCTCGCTCACCCAGTTGCTCTGGTAGATCGAATCGAGATAGCGCTCGCCCAGATCCGGTGAGACGGCCACGGCCGTGCAGGGCCTGCCGTCCCGGTTCTCGGCCAGCCACCTGATCGCGCCCGAGAGGACGGTCCCGGTGGAGCCGCCGAACAGGAAGCCGCCCGAGGCCAGTTGATGGGCGACCCGAATCGTGTCGATCTCCGGCACGTGCACCACGTCGTCCACGAACGACGTGTCGAGCAGCTGGGGCCGTACGCCGGAGCCAAGGCCCGGGATCATCCGGGGCGCGGGCGGCCCGCCGAACGTGACCGAGCCGACCGAGTCGACGGCGACCACGGTGACCGGCCGGCCCGAGTCCTTGAAGTACCGGGCGCAGCCCATCAGCGTCCCGGTGGTGCCGGCCCCGACGAAGAGCACGTCGAGGTCCGGGAAGCGTTCGGCGATGGCAGGCGCCGTACTGCGGTAGTGCGCCTGCCAGTTGCACGGATTGGCGTACTGATTGAGCCACACATGGCGGCTGTCCGACGCGCACAGCTTGCGGACGAAGTCGAGTCTGGCGCCGAGGAAGCCGCTCTCGGGGTCGGGCTCGGTGATGGTGTGCACCTGGGCGCCCATCGCTTCCATCAACCGTCTGGTGTTGAGGTTGCAGCGGGTGTCCGTGACGCACAGGAACGAATAACCCCGGCTCGCCGCGATCATGCTCAGGGCGACCCCGAGGTTTCCCGACGAGGACTCGACGATCACCGAGTCCCGTGTGAGCAGCCCCTTGCGCTCGGCGTCCGCGATCATCGACCGCGCCGCCTTGAGTTTGATCGACCCGGCGAAGTTGAAGCCTTCGCACTTCAGATACAGCGGAGCGTCCAGGACGGACCGCAGGTCCACATAGAGATCCTCCATGTGGAAGTCCTCCGGGACGGAGATCACCGGCACTTGGGCCCCCTCGCCTCAGGAACGGCCGCTGGTCGCGCCAGCGCGGCCATACCGGTCCACCTCGTGGAAGAAGCCCTCGATCACGTTGAGTTCGTTCCGTGCGAGGACCTCGTCGTACACGAACTTGCCGACCGCGAGGTCGAGGATCCCGAGCCCGAACGGCGAGAACACCACCGGCCGGTCCGCCGGGATCTCCACCTTCCCCGCCATCACCTCGGCCAGCGTGCCGTCGATGAACTCCCGTGACCCGGTGAGCTGTTCGGTCAGATGGGGGGAGGTGTCGGCCTTCAGGCAGTGCTCGATGTCGTCGACCACGTTCGCCGAGGCGAGCAGCACCTCGGGCGCCAGGTCGCGCAGCGAGATGTTCAGGACCACCGGGTTGTGCGTGAACCAGTCGGGGTCGTGGACGTGCGGCGCGGACGCGACGGTGGCGAAGACCACCAGGTCCGAGGAGCGGATCAGCTCCTCGGCGCTCTCGTGCACGGTGATGTGCCCGCTCTCGCCCGAGCCCTCCAGGTAGGAGCGGAAGCCGCCCGCGTACTCGGCCGACAGGTCGTGCACCCCCACCTCGTCGAAGGACCAGCCGGCGCCCGCGAGATAGGTGTGGATGTGGCGCGCGATGAACCCCGTGCCGATGAAGCCGACCCGCCTGGGCCGGGTGCGTCCCGGCGTCCGGGAGAGCAGGTCGGCGCCGAGCGCCGCGGAGGCCGCAGTCCGTGCGGCGCTGATGATCGAGCTCTCCAGGCACGCCAGGGGGTAGCCCGTGTCGTGGTCGTTGAGCACGAGCACCGCGGAGGCGCGGGGGATTCCCGCGGCCACGTTCTCCGGGAAGCTGGAGATCCACTTCAGCCCGTCGACCCTCGTCTCGCCGCCTATGGAGGCGGGCAGCGCGATGATCCGGGCGGTGGGGCGGTCCGGAAAGCGCAGGAAATACGACGGTGGGTTGACCGTGTCGCCCTCGCCGTGCACCCGGTAGGCGGCCTCCACCAGATCAATGGTGTGCTGCTCATGGCCGGTGAGAATGCTGTGGACCTGCGAGCCAGGGATCACGGCGAACGGCGGGACAAGTTCTTCCTTTGTCATCCAACTCTCCATTGCAGCGGGCGGGCGGAGCTATTCCCACCCGGTAACCCCGCGTTTCATGCTCCTCATCGGCACTGACAGTGGGCTGACGCCGGGACCGGCACCCCGGGTTGGGGCCGCCAACTGGCCCTACAACCGGCCCCACCTGCGCTTTTCGGCCATCACTTAATGATCTGTGCGCCGATTTGACCCGGCCGTAGTGTCTTTCCCCGGTGGCGCCACCCAGCACTTTCCCTCCATGGGCCGGAGCCACTGCCCGGAACTCATCGAGCTACCGAACAGGGGAGTCACCAGTGCTCAACAAAGTCGTGATCGTGGGTGGCGGTACCGCAGGATGGATGACGGCCTCGTATCTGAAGGCCGCGTTCGGGGAGCGCATGGACATCACGCTCGTGGAATCGGGTCACGTCGGCGCGGTCGGCGTCGGAGAGGCCACGTTCAGCGACATCCGTCACTTCTTCGAGTTCCTCGGACTCAAGGAGAAGGACTGGATGCCGGCCTGCAACGCGACGTACAAGCTCGCGGTCAGGTTCGAGAACTGGCGCGAGAAGGGCCACTACTTCTACCACCCCTTCGAGCAGATGCGGTCGGTCAACGGCTTCCCGCTCACCGACTGGTGGCTCCAGCAGGGCCCGACGGACCGGTTCGACAAGGACTGCTTCGTGATGGCCTCGGTCATCGACGCCGGGCTCAGCCCGCGCCGCCTCGACGGCACCCTCATCGACCAGCCCTTCGACGAGGGCGCGGACGAGATGCAGGGCCTGACGATGTCCGAGCACCAGGGCAAGACCCAGTTCCCCTACGCCTACCAGTTCGAGGCGGCGCTGCTCGCCAAATACCTCACCAAGTACTCGGTGGAGCGCGGCGTCAAGCACATCGTCGACGACGTCAAGCAGGTCAACCTGGACGACCGCGGCTGGATCAGCGGCGTCACCACCGCCGAGCACGGCGACATCACCGGCGACCTGTACATCGACTGCACCGGCTTCCGCGCGCTGCTCATCAACAAGGCGCTCGACGAGCCGTTCATCTCCTACAAGGACACGCTGCCCAACGACAGCGCGGTCGCCCTCCAGGTCCCGATGGACATGGAGAAGCGCGGCATCCTGCCCTGCACCACCGCCACCGCCCAGGACGCCGGCTGGATCTGGACGATTCCGCTGATGGGCCGGGTCGGCACCGGATACGTCTACGCGAAGGACTACCTCTCGCCCGAGGACGCCGAGCGCACCCTGCGCGAGTTCGTCGGCCCCGCCGCCGCGGACGTCAGCGCCAACCACATCAACATGCGCATCGGCCGCAGCCGCAATTCCTGGGTCAACAACTGCGTGGCCGTCGGCCTTTCCAGCGGATTCGTCGAGCCGCTCGAATCCACCGGAATCTTCTTCATCCACCACGCCATCGAGCAGATAGCCAAGAACTTCCCGAACGAGGACTGGAACCCCAACCAGCGCACGCTCTACAACCGCTCCATCGCCCACGTCATGGACGGCGTCCGGGAATTCCTCGTCCTGCACTACGTCGCGGCCAAGCGCCAGGACACGCAGTACTGGAAGGACACCAAGACCCGGGCGATTCCCGACGCACTCGCCGAGCGCCTGGAAATGTGGAAGACCCAGGTCCCGGACTCCGAGAGCATCTTCCCCTATTACCACGGCCTGCCCGCCTATTCGTACATGTGCGTACTGCTCGGGATGGGCGGCATCGAAATGAAGCCGTCGCCCGCGCTCGCGCTGTCCGACCCGGGGGCCGCGGAGCGGGAGTTCGCGGAGATCCGCGAGAAGACCCGCCGACTGACCGAGACGCTTCCCAAGGCGTACGAATACTTCGCGCAGCACCACTGAGCGGGCGACGGTCCGAGCCATGGAATCGCTGGGAAGCCTCATCGGCGACGCGCCGCGCATCGCCCACGTCACATTGGCACTCGCCGTCATCCTGCTCATCGCCCTGGCGGGCCGGGCACTCGCCAGGATGCTGCGTCAGCCCGAGGTGATCGGGGAGATCGTGGTGGGGCTGCTCTCCGGGCCCGCCGTGATCGCCCTGTTCGGGCGCCCCGCCCTCGACGCGGCGCTTCCGGCGCCCGTGTTCGACGTGATCAAGCTGGTGTCGCAGGCCGGGCTCGTGCTGTTCCTGGTCGGTCTCGCCCACAAGCTGGGCGCGGCCTCCGCGGGAGCGGCGCCGCGCGGCGGCACGCTGCGGGTGGTGGTCGGCGCCCTCGTGGTGCCCCTGCTCACCGGGCTCGCGCTGGCCGGACTCGTGCTGGCGAGCGACGACGACGCGGCGCGCGGCAGCGCTCCGCTCCCCGCCTTCGTCCTGATGGTGGCGGTGTCGATGTCCATCACCGCGGTCCCCGTCATGGCCCGGATCCTCGCGGACCGGGGCAGGACCGGGACCCCCGCAGGCCAGACCGCGCTCGCCGCGGCCATCGTGATCGACGCGGTGGGCTGGCTGCTGCTGACCCTCGCCATCAGTCTCGGCAAGGGAAGCCTCGACGGCGTACTGCACTCGCTGCGCGCGCTCGCCTTCGGCGGTCTGTGCGCGCTGGCCGTACGGTACGGGCTGCGCACCCGGATCGCCCGCAACGGCTGCGTACGGGCGCCGCGCACGGCGGCGGTGTTCCTCGGCGCGACGGCCCTGGCCGTGGCGCTCGCGATGGAACACCTGGGGATGACCGCGATCCTCGGCGCCGCTCTGGTCGGCATGGCGATCCCGGGGGGCGAGGACGCTCCCTGGGAGCGGGCGGTGAGCAGCGTCTCGCGGCTGGGTGCGGCGCTCGCACCCGCCTTCTTCGTGGTCACCGGCGTCACCGTGCTCACCGGCTCGTTCGCCGACACGTCCTGGTTGCTGCTCACGTCGGCCGTCGTCCTCGGCTGCGCCGGCAAGGGGATCGGCAGCTATCTGGGAGCCCGCTGGGGCGGCCGGCCCCGGGGAACGGCGCGCCGGATCGCCGTCCTCATGAACACCCGCGGCCTCACCGAACTGATCGCCCTCCAGGCCGGCCTCAGCGCCGGAATCCTGACCGGTCCCATGGTCCTCGCGCTGATCGTGATGGCGCTGACGACGACGGCCATGACGGGACCGCTCCTGAATCTCCTCGACCGGGGAGAGAGCCGCCTCACGACCGGGGCGTTTGCCGTAGCGACAGAAAGCAGTGTCCGATGACCGAACGCGCCGTCAACGTCGAAGCGCCGGCCGATCTGGCGACGCCCGATCGCTTCCGCGCCATGATGAGCGGATTCCCGACCGGCGTCGGCGTGGTCACCACCACCGGGGACGACGGGGCGCCGCGGGGCATGACGTGCTCCTCGGTGTGCAGTGTCACGCTCAGCCCGCCGACGCTCCTGGTCTGCCTGCGCGACGGCAGCCCGACCCTGGAAGCCATCCTGGAACGCGGCACCTTCGCGGTGAACCTGCTGCACGAAGGCGCCCGGGACACGGCCGAGTTGTTCGCCTCCGGCAACCCCGAGCGGTTCCACCTGGTCCCCTGGGAGCAGGAGGCGGACGCGGGCGGGCCGCACCTGGTGCGCGACGCGCACACCGTCGCCGACTGCGACGTGAGCGCGGTGCACCGCACCGGCGACCACGTCACCGTCTTCGGCGAGGCCCGCCTGCTCATCCAGCACCACGAGCTCCCCCCGCTCCTGTACGGGCTGCGCCAGTTCCGCTCCTGGTCCCAGCTCTGATCCCCCCGATCCCTACCGCACAGCGCCACCAGGTCCGCCCCTGCCCCGAGGGTCGGACCTTCGCGCGTGCCCGGGTCCGGGGCGCTCATCTCGTACGCATCTCGTACCAGAAACGCGTACCAGGAAAGGGAGTTGGGGACGGCGTGAGACCGGGCCCGGCGCCACCGGACTGCCGGGGCTTACCCTTGACCGAACGCATCGTCATGTGTAAGTCTCAACTTACAGGCTTCGGGGCGACGGAGAGGGTGAGCCATGACGAGCGACGATCTGCTGGCAGTTCTCGCCGCGGTGGGCCACCGGCAACGGCTCCGCGCCATCGCCGAACTCGCGGGCGGCAGGCTGTACGTGAGCGAGCTGGCCCGCCGTCTGGAGATGTCGAGGCCCCTGCTCTACATGCACCTGGAACGGCTCGAGAAGGCCGAACTGGTCGTGAGCAACCTCGAACTCTCCCCGGACGGCAAGGCGTTGAAGTACTTCGAGCTGGCGCCGTTCGACCTGCACGTCAATCTCGCCACGATCGTCGGGGCCATGGCCCAGGACACGGAAGGGCCCGTCAACATGAAGAAGGGGACCGCGGCATGACCGGCGCCGTCATCACCATCACCATCACCCTGCTCGTCGTGGGCGGGATCACGGGAAGCGTGGTCGCCTACTTCCGGCTGCTGCGCCATCGCGCCGACGCGGTCGCCATGGCCGAATTCCGCAAGCTGGCGGAGGAGTTGCCCGGCGTGCAGCTGGCGTTGCAGGCCCAGCTCGGCGCGCTCGACGAGCGGATGAAGTCGATCGAGAACCTGCTGCGGAGCGTCGGATGATCGCGCTCAGGCCCGGCCGCAAGCTGCCCGCCGGGCGCAACCCGCTGCGGATGCTCCTCTCCGCCACCCCCTGGCGCGCGACCGGATACCTGGCCAGCTATCTGGTGGCGGGCCCGGTCCTCTTCGCGATCGGGGCCCTGGCCCTCGTGCTCGGGCTCGTCTTCATGCAGCTCACCGTCACGGTGGCGCTGACCGTCGGCTCGGCGTGGGTCGTACGCTGCTGCGCCCAGGTCGAGCGCGGTCGCGCCGTCCTCGTGGACGAGCCCGTCCCGTACGCCTACCGGGAAGCCCAGAAGCCGGGCCTGGTCGGGCAGTTCAAGGCGCGCTGCGGCGACCCCGTGACCTTCCGCGACATCGCCTGCCTGGTGCTGCTCTTCCCCTTCCTGCTGCTGCTCGACCTCCTCGCGCTCGTGGTGTGGCTCGGCCTCCTCGCCGGCGTCTCGCTGCCGCTGTGGTTCTGGAGCATCAACTCCCGCCAGAGTGACGGCAGTTGGGTACGCGGTGTATGGCTGGGCGGGCCCGACGACGGCGACCCCGGCCTGTGGATCGCGAGCTGGCCCGCGGCACTGCTCACCGCCGTCCTGTGCCTCGCGGTCCTCGGGTACGCCTCCTACCTCGTGGTCGCCGCGGCCCGGCTGCACCTGACCGTCGCCCACACCCTGCTCCGCCCCCCGCCGGACCCGCTGGAGCGGGCCAAGCGGATCCTCACCGAGCCCGGCCCCCTGGCGCTCGTATCGAATCGCCCGCTGTCCGGGCTCACCCTCAGCGAAGGACACAGCTCATGACGGGGACGCCGAGCCCGCAGTACCGACAGGACGTCGTACGGCTCGAATCCGTACGCAAGGTCTACGGCGGGTCCAAGAACCGGGTGGCCGCCCTCGACGGCGTCACCCTCGGCCTGCCGCGCGGCACCTTCACCGCGGTGATGGGCCCCTCCGGGTCCGGCAAGTCCACGTTCCTGCACTGCGCGGCCGGGCTCGACCGGCCGACCTCGGGAAAGGTCATGCTCGACGGAGTGGACCTCTCGCCGCTCAAGGAACGCGAGTTGACCAAGCTGCGCCGCGAACGGATCGGCTTCATCTTCCAGGCGTTCAACCTGCTTCCCGCGCTGAGCGTCGTCGACAACGTCGCCCTGCCGCTCCGGCTCGCGGGCCACCGGCCGAAGAAGGCCGCGGTGGAGGAGGTCCTGGCGCGCGTGGGCCTCGCGGACCGCCGGGACAACCGGCCCGGCGAACTCTCCGGCGGCCAGCAGCAGCGCGTCGCCATCGCCCGCGCCCTCATCACCAGGCCCGCGGTCATCTTCGGCGACGAACCGACCGGCGCCCTCGACACCTACGCCGCCCGCGAAGTGCTGATGCTGCTGCGCGAGGCCGTGCGCGAGGCCGGCCAGACCATGGTGATGGTCACCCACGACCCGGTCGCCGCCTCGCACGCCGACCGTGTGCTCTTCCTGGCGGACGGACAGTTCGTCAGTCACCTCGACCGTCCCACCGCCGACCAGGTCGCCGAACGCATGACGGGCCTCGGCGCCTGGGGCCAGGACTCCGCCGGGATCCGCGCCGGACACGGGGTGCCCCGATGATCCGCATCGCGCTGCGCACCCTGCGCTTCCACAAGGGCGGCTTCATCGCCTCGTTCATCGCGCTGTTCTTCGGCGCCGCCATCGTGATCGGATGCGGCGGCCTCTTCGAGACGGGGCTGCGCAGCGCCGCTCCGCCCGGCCGCCTGGGCGCCGCGCCGATCGTGGTGACCGGCGACCAGAGCCACCCCGGCACCCACGGCGAGACCGTCTTCACCGAACGCGTCCGCCTCGACGCCTCGCTGGCGACCACGATCAAGACCCTGCCCGGCGTGGCCGACGCCGTGCCGGACCTCTCCTTCGACGCCACCGTGGCGCCGTCCGGCGCCGCGTCCGCACCCGCCACGGCTCCCCTCAAGGCCACGGGCCACGGCTGGTCGTCGGCCGGGCTCGCGCCCTACCGCCTCACCGCGGGCGGCGCGCCCACCGGGCCCGGCCAGGTCGTGCTCGACGCGGGACTCGCCGCGAAGGCCGGCATCGGCGCCGGACAGCGGATCCAGCTCCTGGTCCACGGCGGCGCCAAGGAGCTCACCGTCTCCGGGCTCGCCACCGGCGCCGGCGACGGCGACACCCTGTTCCTCTCCGACCAGCTCGCCGCGCAGGTCGGCGGGCGGCCCGGCAAGGTCGACAACATCGGCGTGCTCACCACGCCCGGCGCCGACCGCGGCCAGGTCGTGTCGGAGATCGAGAAGGCGGCCGGCGAAGCCCCCGTCTCCGTACTGACCGGCGACCGGCGCGGCTGGGCCGAGAACCCCTCGATCATCACCGACGGCACCAAACTGGTCACCCTGGCCTCGGTGTTCGGCGGGCTCTCCGCGATGGTCACCGTCTTCGTGGTGTCCAGCACCACCGGCCTCTCCATCCAGCAGCGGCAGCGCGAAATGGCACTGCTGCGCGCCATCGGCACCACGCCGGGACAGCTGCGCCGGCTGATCCTCGGCGAGACCCTGTTCATCGCCGTCATCGCCACCGGCCTCGCCTGCTACCCGGGACCGCGCGTCGGCAGATGGCTGCTCGCCGCGTTCGCCCGCGGCGACGTGGTGCCCGACGCCCTGGCGTACCGGGCCGGCTGGATCCCCATGGTGACCGGTGTGGGCGCGGCCCTGCTCACCGCGCTCGGAGCGGCCTTCATCTCGGCCCGCGGCGCGGCCCGCACCCGGCCGACCGAGGCACTCGCCGAGGCCTCCCTGCAACGCAAGTGGGTCAGCGTCCCGCGGGTCGTGTTCGCCCTGCTCTTCCTCGGCGGCGGCACCGCGCTCGCCCTGGTCACCGCGAGCATGTCCGGGCCCATGGCCGGCAGCACCGCGACCCCGGCCGCGATGCTGTGGACCGCCGGATTCGGACTGCTCGGACCCGGACTCGCCAAGGTCATCACGGCCGTGCTCCGCTGGCCGCTGCGCGCCCTGACCGGACTCGCGGGACGCCTCGCCACGCTCAACGCCAAGGCGCGGATCGGACGGATGGCCGGAGCGGTGATGCCCGTCATGCTCGCCACCGGGCTCGCCACCGCGCTGATCTACCTCCAGACCACCCAGTCGAGCGGCTCGCAGCAGGCGTTCAGCGACAACATGCGGGCCGACCTCGCGGTCACCTCCGTCTCCGGCGGCCTCCCGCTGTCCATGGTGGACACCATCGGGAAGCAGCCGGGAGTCGCGGCCGCCTCCGCCCAGGTCTCCAGCCTCGGCTACCTGGAGCCCAAGACCCCGCCCTCGCAGTCCGAGATCGACGAGGGCGACTTCGAGCCCACCGAGATGCCGATGCAGGGCGTCACCGCCGAAGGCGTGGCCGGCACCACCGCCTTCCACGCGAGGACCGGCAGCCTCGGCGCACTGCACGGCGACACCGTCGCCCTGCCCGCCTCCGAGGCCGGCGGCTTCCAGCTCGGCGACCTGGTCCCGATGCGGTTCGGCGACGGCGCCGAGGCCTCCCTCAAGCTGGTGGCCACCGTCGACGCGCGGCGCGGCTACGAGACGGCGCTGCTCCCGGCGTCGCTCCTGATCCAGCACACCGACGCGGGCCTGGTCCCGCAGATCACGGTGACCGCGGCCCAGGGCACGGACCCCGGACGGCTCGCGCAGAGCCTGTCGGCCCTGGCCGGAGCGCACCCCGGGCTCAGCGTGCTGCCCCGTGCCATGGTCAGCGCGGTGCACCAGAGCGAGGACGACACCCAGGCCTGGATGGCCTATCTGGTGCTCGGCGTGGTCGTCGCCTACGCCACGATCGCCCTGGTCAACACGCAGGTCCTGGCCACCACCGAGCGGCGGCGCGAGTTCATGCTGCAACGGCTCATCGGGGCCACCCGGCGGCAGGTGCTGCGGATGATGACGGTGGAGGCGATCCTGGTCGCGGTCGCGGGGCTCGTCCTCGGATCGCTGGTCGCGGTGCTGACCCTGGTGCCGCTGAGCGAGAGCGTGCTCGGCTCGCCCGTCCCCGAGGGCTCGCCGTGGATCTTCGCCACGGTGGTGGCCGCCGCCTTCGTCCTCACACTGATCACCACCCTGATCTCGGCCGCGCTCGTCCTGCGCGGCCGGCCCGGCACGATGGTGGGCCTGCGCGAGTGACACGGACCGCGTCACGTACGACGAATCCCCCGGCCACGGAAGACCGTGGCCGGGGGATTCGTCGTACATGGGCGGTGCGCCGCCGGTGCGTCAGCCGCGTCGGCCCGCGGGCCGTGCGAGCAACATCACCAGGCGGCCTGAGCGACCTGCGCCTGCTGGGGGATGGCGTCCAGGGCGTGCCGCCACATCTCGGACGACGAGCCCTGCGCGGGCACCCGCTCCGCGGTGGAGGGAGCGGGCAGACCGTCGAGGAGGGCGAGACCCAGCGGGGTCACCGTGTGCAGGACCGTGTTGCGGATCCGGCGGGTCGTGATCAGGCCGGTCTGGCGCAGCACCGTCGTGTGCTGGCTCGCGCCGGCCGCCGAGATGCCGAGCCGGTGGGCCAGCTGGCTCGTGGTGCACGTGGCGCGCAGCACCCGCAGCGCCGCGGCCCGGGTCTGGCCGACCAGCGCGCCCAGCGACTGGGCGGTGTCGTCGGGCTCGTCCCACAGGTTCGCCGCGCGCTGGACGTCCGGCGGCGCGGCGAAGGCCAGCACCAGCTCGCCGCCCTCGCTGTGCTTGCCGGTGAGCTGGGCCGGCCGGTGGTTGAGGAACACCGACGGAGTCAGGACGAGGCCGCGCCGGTCGAGGAAGACGTCCTCGTCGGGTCCGCCGGGGATCTCCAGGACCTGCGAGCGCCACTTGATCTTCGGGTGCAGCGTGGCCAGAAGCAGCCCCACCCCGCCGGCCATCACCACCCGTCCGCGTGCCTCGCACTCGACCTGGAGATACGCCTCCATGTGGTCCCAGTACGGCGCGATCGCGGCCTGCCAGACCTCGGAAAGGCCGGCCGCCTCCCGGTAGGCGGACAGCTGGGCCACCAGGGCGTCCTGGCCGGCCGCGTCGGCGGTGTCACCGCACGCGCCGCCCTCGCTCCCGTTGTGCTCGATCAGGTCGAGCAGCGCCTCCGGATCGCTGACGACGCTGACGCCGCCCGACCGCAGCCGCGGCCAGGACGGCAGCCGCTTGGCGACCTGTTTGCGCCAGCGCGCGTACGCGGGGGGGACGCCCCGGCCGAGCAGGCTGTGCGCGAACGCCGTCTCGATGAGGGGACCGGCGCTCGTCTTGAGTCTCGTCTTGGCTATGTCGGCAGCGGTGAAGTGAATTCTTTGCATAACTGCCCCCGTAAATAAGCTCGTTCGCAAGGAAACCGTTCAGGCCGACTGGCCGGTGAGCGTTACGAAGACGTCGTCGAGCGTCGGCCTGCGCAACGCGAAATCGACCACCTCCACGCCCTCTTCCCGTAGTGCGGTGGCCGCGTTGGCGATGCCGGTCATCCCGTCGCCGAGCGCGATGGAGACCAGGCGCCGCTCCAGGTCGACGGAGGGTTCGTCCGCCGATGTGCGGCGCAGCGCCCTGACCGCGGCGGACACCTCGTCCGGGCGCGCGACCTCGACTTCGAGGCGCTCGTCGCCGACCTTCCGCTTCAGCTCGTCCGGGGTGCCCTCGGCGATGACCCGGCCCGCGTCGACCACGGCGATCCGGTCGGCGAGGGCGTCGGCCTCGTCCAGGTACTGCGTGGTCAGCAGGACGGTCACGCCGTCCGTCACGAGCTCGCGGACCGCGGTCCACAGCGCCATCCGGCTGACCGGGTCCAGGCCCGTGGTGGGCTCGTCGAGGAAGAGCACCGACGGCGTCGTGACCAGGCAGACCGCCAGGTCGAGGCGCCGGCGCATGCCGCCCGAGTAGGTGTGGGCGGGACGGTCCGCCGCATCGGTGAGGTCGAACCGGGCCAGCAGGCGGGTGGCGCGCTCGCGTGCCGCCCGCCCGCCCAGGTGCAGCAGCCTGCCGATGAGGACGAGGTTCTCCCGCCCGGTCAGGAGCTCGTCCACCGCCGCGTACTGGCCGGCGAGACCGATCCGCCGCCGCACCTCGTGCGGCTGGCGCACCACGTCGAACCCCGCCACCTCGGCGCGGCCGCCGTCCGGCTCGTTGAGGGTCGCCAGCATGCGTACCGTGGTCGTCTTGCCGGCCCCGTTGGGGCCGAGCAGGCCGAACACCGTGCCGCTGGGGACCGCGAGGTCGACACCGCTGAGCGCCTCGTGCTGCTTGTACCGCTTGCGCAGCCCATCCGCCTGAATCGCCATGCTCACTGTTGTTCCTCCGGCCTGCGGGCGAACCGACGGGAACTCAAGAAACCCGGGCTTCGGCGGCCTCGCGCAGGCTGCGCGGGCGCATATCGGTCCAGTGCTCCTCGATGAAGGCGAGGGCGGCGTCGCGGGGGCCCTCGGCGAGCGCCACGGTCCAGCCGGCGGGCTGCTCGGCGAAGGCGGGCCAGAGGGAGTGCTGGCCTTCGTCGTTCACCAGTACGAGAAAAGTTCCGTCCTGGTCATCAAAAGGATTCGACACGTCGCGAACTCCGGTATCCGGTCGTATGGAGGCACGGGCCACACGGCCCGTGCCTTGCATGCTTCCGGCGTCCGCTGACGCGGAGCTGACAGCCCCGACGCGCGGTCAGTCGACGCTGCGCAGCAGGCTCTCGACCGACTTGAGGCGGTCGCCGAGCTCCGCCAACTGGCCCTGCAGGACCTCCTGGTTGGCGACCGCCTCGTCGGCGAGCCTGCGGTACTCGGCCATGGCGACGGCGTCGGCGCGGTGGCGCTGCAGTCTGAAGTACGCGACCACACTCGCCGTAATGCCGCCGATGACGATCAACACGATGGCAATGGCGATGACTGCGCCGGTCATGTGGGCTTCCCCTTAGGTTCGTTGAGTCCTCTGTACCCGTGGCCTCAAGGATCGTATCCAGGTTCCCGGACCGGTCAGCCCCGCGTCAGGCGGTTGTCAGCCGCACCCGGCGCCGGCCGGGAACGCCGACAGCCCGTCCCGCCCTCGCAGGGAGAGGGCGGGACGGGCTGCCGGCGTGGGCCGTCGAGGGGGGTCAGACGGCCGGTTCCGGGGTGAGCTCGACGGGCAGGCCGCTGTAGCCGTACACGAAGTTGGAGTACAACCGCTGCGGCGGGCCCGTGAGTTCGATGCGGGCGACCCGGGTGCGCAGGGCCTCGACCATCGCGTTCACGTGCACGCGGCCGAGGAAGGCGCCGAGGCAGAAGTGCGGGCCGTGCCCGAACGCCACGTGCTTGTTGGGGGTGCGCGCGATGTCGAAGGCGTACGGATCGGCGAAGACGTCCTCGTCGAAGTTGGCCGAGCTGTTCCACAGCGTCACCACGTCACCGGCCTTGACCACCTGGCCGCGGACCGGGACGTCCACCAGGGCCCGGCGCCCGAAGTGCATGGCGGGGGTGGTCCAGCGCATCACCTCCTCGGTGGCGCTGTCCGCGCCCACCTCGCCCGACTTCAGCCTGCGCCACTGCTCGGGGTGCTCGCTGAAGGCGATGAGACCGCCGATGGACGACATGCGGCTCGACTCGTCGCCGCCCAGGATGAGGCTGTAGCAGTTGAAGACGATCTCGTCCTCGGAGAGCGGCTTGCCGTCCACGGTGGCCGTGGCCAGTGCCGAGATGACGTCCTCACCGGGGTTCCTGCGCCGCTTGGCGGCGAGCTCGGAGAAGTACAGCAGGATCTCGTTGCGGGCCATCACCTCGTCGAGCGCGCTGTCCTCGGAGCTGTGCCGCGACAGCGTCTGGGTGTTCCACTCCACCAGCCGCTCCCGGTCGCCGGCCGGGATGTCCATGAGGTCGCCGATCGTGTTGATCGGGATGTGGTCGGCGACATCGGTCACGAAGTCCAACGAGCCCAGCCGCAGGGCCTGTTCGACCAGTTCGCGGGTGCGGCGGTGGATGCCCGCGACCACGGGTTCCAGGACCCGGGGCGAGAACGACTTGAGCATCAGATTGCGGATCTCGCGGTGCCGCGGGCCGTCCGTGACGGCCAGCATCTTGCGCGACGCGGAGTCCTCGCCCTGCAACAGCGTCACCAGGACGTTGCCGCGCTCGGAGGTGAACTCCTTGTTGTTGCGGTAGATGTCCACCACGTCGGCGTACTTGGTGATCGCCCAGAACCCGGGCATGCGGCTGCCGTTCACCGGCTGCCAGTGGACCGGGCTCTCCTCGCGGTAGCGGCGCCACAGGGCCTGCGGGTCGTGGTCGAGGAAGGTCTGCGGGTCGGTGAGGTCGACAATGCTCGGATCCGGTACGGCGCGCTGCTCCTGAGCAGTGGTCATGGGGGTCTCCTTCCGGGGGGCGGGGTCAGGAACCAGCGGTGCGGTAGCGGCGCAGACTCACGGTGAAACAGGCCGCGAACAGCACGCCGAGGGTCACCACGATCACCACCCCGGGATGCTGGGCGGGAAAGCTGTCACCGGTCGTGGCGGGGTTGCCCCACAGGTCGCGGCAGGACGCGATGACCGCGCTGATCGGGTTCCACTCGGCGAGCGGGCGGACCAGGGAGGGCATGGAGTCGGGGGAGAGGAAGGCGCTGGAGACGAACGGCAGCACGATCACGATGAAGGGCGTCCACACGTTGATCGTCTCGACGCTGCCCATCGTCATCGCGAACAGCACGCCGAGCCACAGCATCACGTACGTCAGGACCACGATCAGACCGAACCCGGCGAGCACCGAAAGGGCGTCGGTGTGCGGCCGCCAGCCGAGCGCGAGGCCCGCGCCGGTGACCACGACCAGCCCGAGCAGACCCACCAGGAGGTCGGCGAAGGTGTGGGCGAACAGCACCGCGGAGCGGCTGATGGGCAGCGACCTGAACCGGTCGACCAGGCCCCCCTTGAGGTCCATCGCCACCGACACCGCGGTCGGTCCGACGCAGGCGAGCGCCACCTGGACCGCGCCGCCGGCGAAGACGTACTCGCCGTAGTCGCCGCCCGCCGGCAGCGCGATGGCGTCCCGGAAGAGGTAGCCGACCATGACCATCGACACCAGCGGGCTCATCGCGACGCCGAGGACCCGGCCGGGCGCGCGGCGCAGGTGCAGCAGCCGCCGGCCGGTGATGGCGAACATCTCGGCCAGGGCCGAGCGCAGACCGCCGGGGGCGCTCGGCAGCTCCGCTCCGAGGCCCGCCGTGGCGGGGTTGGTGAGGGTGCTCATCGCTGTCCACGTCCGTCCCGGTCGAGGTGGTGACGCTCCAGCTCGGCCGCGATCGCCGGGCCGATCTCGGCCAGCGGGCCGGGGTTGAGCAGGTCGTCGTGGTTGGAGTCGACGCGGTGGACGTCGAGCGTGCCGGTGAAGTACGGCTTCCACCGCTCGGCCGGGTCCGTCTCGCCGGCCACCGGCTCGAACCGGCCGGCGACGAAGAGCCGCATCGCCGTGTCGAGGTCCCGGGGCGTGTAACGCCTGTGCAGTACCTGGTGGTTGGCCATCAGGTTCACCATGCGGGCCATGCGTTCCTCACCCATCTGAGCCAGCGGGCTGTTGTCGCGCCGCAGCGTGTCGATGACGTCCCCGACGCTCAGCGCGCGGTCGCCGAATTCCGAGCGGTCGTGCCCGATGCCCTCCAACAGCCAGGCCAGCATGGCCTGTTCGTCCGGCAGGGGCTGTTCCTCGTCGGCCGCGGTGCGCGGGTAGGAGTCGAGGTTGGCCACCAGGCCGACCTCGTCCCCCGCCGCGCGCAGCTGGACGGCGATCTCGTAGGCGAGGAGACCGCCCAGCGACCAGCCGAGCAGGTGGTAGGGGCCCTCGGGCCGCACCTTCTTGATCATGCTGATGTACTCGGCCGCGGTCTCCTCGATGCTGGTGGGCAGCGGCGCTCCCGCCACCACGTACGGGGCCTGGATGCCGTACACGGGGTGCTCGGCGCCCAGATGGCGGATGAGCGGCATGTACGACAGGGCGAACCCGACCCCGCTGTGCAGGCAGAACACCGGAGGGCGATCGCCCGTCGGCTTCATGCACAGCACCGTGCCGAACGGATCGGCGTACTCCAGGGCGCCGGTCTCCTCGATGGCGTCCGCCATGATCTGCGTACTTCGCCGGCGTTCGGGAGCCGCCTGCTCGGCCGGGGAGCCGGCCTGCCCGGCGACGGCCGCGAGCGCCCGCACCGTCTGGTGCTCGAAGACGTCCGCGATGGTGATCTCCACGCCGGCCTTGCGGGCCAGCGCCACCAGGCGCAGCGACTTCATGCTGGTCATCGACGTCTCGAAGAAGTTCTCCTCGACACCGAACCCGTCACGGCCGAGGACCTGGGCGACGACGGCGCACAGCGTCTCCTCGACGCCGGTCGCGGCCACCGCTTCGGCGGGCGCCCCGGGCGTCCGCGCCCCGGCGTCCTGCGAGCCGGAGCCCGCCGGCGCCGCGTCGGGCGCCGACAGCGCGCCGTTCGCCGCCCACTTGGCCCGCTCCCCGGTCCGCAGCAGCCGCGAGCCGGCCGGGCCGAAGGGGTTGGCCACGAAGTGCTCGGCGGTCGGGCCGGGGGAGCCGGCATAGCCGCGCGCGAGCGTGGCGCCCCCGACGTACACCTCGCCCACCACACCGGGCGGAACGGGCGCGAGCCACTCGTCCAGGACGTACGTCTGCGTGTTCCACACCGCCTTGCCCGGCGCGTCCGTCCGCGGCGTCGCCCAGTCCTGCTCCAGCGGCTCCGCCGCCCGCACCCCGGCGCCGGACAGCAGCGGTCCGAGGAGCCCGGTGGCCGGTGCCTCGTCGCGGGCGAGCGCCCAGGCCAGGTGGCCGGCGGCCGCCCGGTGCTCGACGACCGTGCCGCGAGGCCGGCCCGCCGCGTCGTCCGCCCGGATCACATAGGCCGCGTGCCCGGGTCGCAGCGGCGCCGTGCGGTCCGCGTCGGTGACCGGAGCGGACGGGCCGCGCCGCACCTCGGGACCGTCGAGCACCACCGCGGTGACGCCGGTGCTGCGCAGCCTGCTCGCGAGCCCCGCCGTCGTCAGGAGGCACAGCGGGTCGGTCTCGGCGAACAGCGCCTTGATCCGCCCGACGGGCTCGTCCGCCGCGACCGGTACGTACGCGGCTCCTGACTTGAGCACCGCGAGCACCGCGATGGTCTGCTCAAGGGCGCGCGGCACCGCGAGGGCGACCGTCCGGTCGGGTCCGGCTCCCTGCGCGATGAGATGGCGCGCCAACTGATCGGCACGCACGTCCAGTTCGGCGTACGTGAGGGCCTTGGCACCGCTGCCGACGGCCGGCGCGTCCGGGGTGGCGGCCACCCGCGCGGCGAACAGGTCCGTCACGGTCGCCGCGGGCAGCTCGTGCGCGGTGTCGTTCCAGCCGTGCAGCACCTGCTCGCGCTCGGTGCCGGTGAGCAGTTCGAGACCGCTCAGACGCAGCTCGGGATCGGCGGTGACCGCACGCAGCACACGCTGGAACTGCTCGGCCATGCGCTCCGCGGTGGCCCGAGTGAACAGGTCGGTGCTGAAGCTGAGCAGACCCCGGACGCCACCGCCGCCCGGCCAGGGCAGCAGCTCCAGCATCAGGTCGAGCTTGGCGCGGTCGGAGCCCACGTACTCGGGCACGACGCTCAGGCCCGGCAGGTCCAGCGGCAGGTTGCCCTGGTTCTGCACGCTGAGCATCACCTGGAACAACGGGTGCAGACTCCGCGAGCGGGCCGGCCTGAGGGCCTCCACCACCTGGTCGAAGGGGATGTCCTGGTGGGAGTAGGCCGCCAGGTTGGTCTCCCTGATCCGCTCCAGGAGCTCGACGAAGGTCGGATCGCCGCTCGTGTCGCCGCGCAGCACAAGGGAGTTGATGAACATCCCGACGAGGTCGTTGAGTGCCTCGTCGGTGCGTCCGGCGATGGGGGATCCGACGGGAATGTCGGTGCCGGCGCCCAGCCTGGTCAGCAGGGCGCACAGCGCGGCCTGGAAGACGATGAACTCGGTGGTTCCCGTCTGGCGCGCGAGATCGGTCAGCGAGGTGTGCAGAGCCGGATCCAGCTCGAACATCACCATGTCGCCCGATGACGTGCTCGCCTCGGGGCGTGCGAAGTCGGTGGGCAGCGGCAGCTCACCGGGTGCGCCGGCGAGCGCGTCCCGCCAGAAGGCGACCTGCTCGGCGGCGAGGCTGTCCGGGTCGTCCGCCGAGCCGAGCAGCTCGCGCTGCCACACGGCGAAGTCGGCGTACTGCACCGGCAGCGGGGTCCGCCGCGCCACCCGGCCGTCGCACCGGGCGCGGTAGGCGGCCGCCAGGTCGCCGAGCATCGGCGCGATCGACCAGCCGTCGAAGACGATGTGGTGGAAGACGAGCACCAGCACCCACTCGTCGACACCGACCGCGAACAGCCGTGCTCGCAAAGGGGGTTCGGACCTCAGGTCGAAGCCGACGTCGCCCTCGGCGACCAGCGCGGCCTCCAGCTTCGCCGCCGACACCGTCCGCGTCCGCAGCACCGGGGCGCCCGTCGCGGTGTCGAGGACCCGCACCGACGGCACTCCGTCGGTCTCCGGCAGGACCGTCCGCAGCACCTCGTGCCGCTCCACCAGATCGGTCAACGCCCCTTGCAGCGCCGCCTCGTTGAGGGTTCCGGTGAGCCGGAAGGCCATCGGGGTGTTGTACGTGCCGTCGGTGTGCTCCTGGCTGCGGTTGATGAACCACTGCTGCTGCTGGGCGAAGGACAGCACCGGCGTCGCGTCCTTCGGCGCCGGGACGAGCGGGGGCCTCGCCCGGTCCGCCGACTCGACGTGACCGGCGAGCGCGACCACCGTCCGCGCCTCGAACAGCGCGCGGATCGGCAGCTCCACACCCAGCGCGCTGCGGGCCCGGCTGACGAGCCGGGTCGCGAGCAGCGAGTGGCCGCCGATCTCGAAGAAGTCGTCGTCGATGGAGACCTGGGCCACGCCGAGGATGTCCGCGAACAGACCGCAGAGGATCTCCTCGACGGGGGTGCGCGGCGCGCGCCCCTTCAGGGTGTGCCCCAGGTCCGGCGCCGGCAGAGCCTTGCGGTCGAGCTTGCCCTGCGCGGTGAGCGGCAGGGCGTCGAGCGCGACGACCGCCGACGGCACCATGTACTCGGGCATCGAGCGGCCGAGCTGCTCGCGCAGGCCCTCGGCGACCGCGGGTTCGGACACGACGACGTAGGCCACCAGGCGACGGTCGCCGTCCTCGCTCTCGGACACGACGACGGCGGCCTGTTCGACGCCGGGCTGCGCCAGCAACGCGGTGGATATTTCGCCGAGTTCGATGCGGAACCCGCGCAGCTGCACCTGGTCGTCGGCGCGGCCCAGGTAGTCGAGCTGGCCGTCCGGAAGCCACCGCACCAGGTCTCCGGTGCGGTACATCCGGGCGCCCGCGGGGCCGTAGGGGTCGGCGACGAAGCGCTGCGCGGTCAGGTCGGGGCGGCCCAGATAGCCGCGGGCCAGACCTCCGCCCACATACAGCTCCCCGACGACGCCGCGCGGAGCCGGCCGCAGGTGGTGGTCGAGGACGTACACCCGGTGGGCGCTGGTGGGGCGGCCGATCGGCGGGCGGCCGGCCTCCGTGAGCGGGCCGCCGACGGTCGAGCTCACCACGGCCTCGGTGGGGCCGTAGCCGTTGTAGAGGCGCACCGTGGCGGCCCAGCGCTCCACGACACTGGCCGGGACCGCCTCGCCCGCCACCGCCAGACGCAGGTCGCCGGGCAGCTCGCTGCCCTCGGGCAGCCCGCCGACCACGACCGGCGGCAGGCCGGCGAGGTTGACGCGGGCGTGGTTGATGAGGTCGACCAGCGGCCGGCCGGGGGCCCGGCACTCCTCGTCCGCGATCACCAGGGTGCCGCCCGTGAGCAGCGCGAGCATGATCTCCCAGACGGAGGCGTCGAAGCTGAAGGACGCGAACTGGAGCACCCGGGTCTCGTCGTCGAGGCCGAAGCGCTCGACGAGGCTGTCGACCATCGACAGCAGCCCGGTGTGCGCCACCACGACGCCCTTGGGACGGCCGGTGGAGCCGGAGGTGTAGATCACGTACGCCGGGTGCTCCGGGCGCAGCGGCCCGGTCCGGTCGGCGTCGGTGAGGTCGGCCGCCGCGAGCGCGGTCAGGCGCGCCACGGTGCCGGGCGCGTCGAGCACCAGCGGCTCGCTCGCCAACTCCGGCACGGAGTCCAGGCGTTGGCGGGTCGGCTCGTCGGTGAGCACCGCGGTGGGACGGGCGTCGGCCAGCATGTAGGAGATGCGGTCGACGGGGTAGGCGGAGTCCACCGGCAGATACGCGGCGCCGGTCTTGAGCACCGCGAGCGCCGCCACGATCACCTCGGGGGAGCGGGGCAGCATCACCGCGACGGTCTGCTCGGGGCCGATGCCGCGCTCGACGAGGAGACGGGCCAGCTGGTTGGCGCGCCCGTTCAGGTCCGCGTAGGAGACCTCTTCGGAGCCGAGCGAGACCGCCGTCTTGCGGGGGGTGCGGGCGGCGCGTGCCTCGAAGATCTTGGTGGTCAGCTCGCCGGAGGCGACCTTGGCGCCGGCCGCGCCCGACCAGTCGCCGAGCAGCAGGCCGCGCTCGTCGTCGCCGAGCGCGTCGAGGCGGCCCAGCGAGGTGGCGGGCGCCGCGGCGAGCTGATCGAGGACGCGCACGAAGCGCCGCAGGATCTCGTCGACCTCGCCCGCGCCGAAGATGTCCGGGCGGTACTGCGCCTCCAGGCGCATCCGGCTGCCCGGGAACACGTTGAGCGCGAAGGGGTATTCGGCGATGACCCGGGCTTCCCAGGCCCGCATGCTCAGACTTGGGACGTGCTCGCCGATCCGGTCGAGGGCACCGGTCGGGTAGTTGTGGAAGGAGACCACGGTGTCGAAGAGTTCGCCGATCCCGGCGCCCTGCTGGACCTCGGCGAGCCCCAGGTGCTGGTGCGGCTCCAGGTCGAGCTGACGCTCCTGGAGCGCGGTCAGCATCTCCTCGAAGGTCAGGGCGGGGCTGAGGGCGACGCGTACCGGCAGGGTGCTGAGGAAGGACCCCACCGTCCGTTCGATGCCGGGCACCTCCTCGGACCGTCCCGAGACCACCGCGCCGAACGTGACGTCCTGGCGCCCGGTCAGCCGGCCGAGCGCGAGCGCCCAGGCGCCCTGCATGACCGTGCTCATCGTCAGACCCCGCGACGTCGCCAGGACGGTGACCGCGTCGGTCAGCGCCTCGGGCAGGTCGAGGGAGCGGGAGCCGGGCAGCACCGAGACACGGGGACGGTCGGCGGGGCCGAGCCGGGTGGGCTCGTCGATGCCGGCCAGCTCCTTCTGCCAGGCCTCGCGCGCCGCCTCCTTGTCCTGGGCCGCCGACCACTCCAGGTAGCCGCGCAGCGGAACGACCGGCGCGAGCGCCGCGCCGTCCGCGCCGTTGGCCCACAGGGTGACCAGCTCCTCGGCGAGGACCGCGGACAGCGACCAGCCGTCCACGAGCATGTGGTGGGCCGTCCACACCACGCGGTGCCTGGTGTCGTCGATGCGGTAGACGGTGAAGCGGGTCAGCGGCGCACGGGTGACGTCGAAGCGGTCCAGCCACTCCTCCTCCGTGCGCCGGCGCACCTCCGCGTCCACCTCGGCCTCGGGGCGTCCGGCGGCGAACTCCCTGAGGTCGACGTCGGTCCAGGCGAGCTCCACGGCCGAGGAGATCAGCTGGACCGGGTCGCCCTCGTCGCGCTCGCGGAAGGACGCCCGCAGGCTGGGGTTGCGGGCGAGCAGCGCCGCCGCGGCCGCGCGCAGCGCGGAGCGGTCGAGCGGGCCGTCCACGTCCATGGTCACCTGAAGCGTGTACGCGTCCATGCCCTGCTGGTCGAACTCGGCCTGGAAGAGCAGGCCGCGCTGGAGCGGCGAGAGCGGCAGGATGTCGTCGAGCCCCTCGATGTCACGCTCGTACGCCTCGATCTCCGCCTGGGTGAGGGGCACCAGCGGGAAGTCGGACGGGGTGCGTCCGCCCGCCTCGGGCCGCTCGGCGTGATCGGCGAGCGCCGTGAGCGCGCGGAACCAGTCGTCCGCGATCCGGCGGACCTCGGCCTCCGTGAGGAGGGCGCCGGCCCAGATCCACTCCGCGACCAGGACCGGGCCGTCGGCGCGGTCCTCGGTCGTCGCGACCAGTTCGAGGGCGTGGCGCAGAGGGGTCCGGGGTGCGGCGGTGAGGCCGAAGGCCCCCGCCTCCATCGACCAGGCGCCGCGGGTGTCGTCGGTGGCGAACCGGCCCAGGTAGTTGAAGCCGATCCGCGGGGTGGCCGAGCGGGCGAGGACCGCGGCGGTCTGCGGGTTGAGGTGGCGCAGCAGGCCGTGTCCGATGCCGTGGTCGGGCAGGGCGCGCAGGGTCTCCTTGACCCGCTTGAGCGCGGCGCCGACGGCGGCTCCGCCGTTCCACACCTGCGCCCAGTCCGGGTCGCCCACGTCGAGTCCGACGGGGAAGACGCTGGTGAACCAGCCGACCGTACGGGACAGGTCGAGTCCGTCGGTGAGCTGTTCGCGTCCGTGGCCCTCCAGTTCCACCAGGGCGCGGGAGCCGCCGCCGTGATGGGCGAGCGCCAGCGCGAAGCCGGTGAGGAGTACCTCGTTGACCTCGGCGTGGAAGGCGTCCGGCACCCGGCCGAGCAGCGCGGCGCTCTGCGCGGTGGGCAGTTCGAGCCGCAGCCGGCCCGCCTCGGCGTGCACATCGCGGGCCGGGTCGAGCGGCCGCTCGCCGAGCTCGATCGAAGCTCCGGCCAACTGGTCCGTCCACAGCGGGAGTTCGGCCACCCGGCCCGGGGTGCGGGCCTGCTCGGACAGGGTGGTGGCCCAGCGCCGGTAGGACGTGGCGACCGGCGCGGGCTCGGCGCCCTGCCAGGCGGCCTCCAGGTCGGGCAGCAGGATCCGCCAGGAGACGCCGTCCACGGCGAGGTGGTGGATCACCAGGAGCAGACGCCCGGATCCGCGCTCGCCCTCGTCCAGGACGACCGCCTGGACCAGCAGGCCGTCCTCGGGGCGCAGCCGCGCCCTGGCCGCGGCGATCTGCTCGGCGAGTACCGCCTCGCGGTCCGCGTCGGGGGCGGTCTCGACCTTGCTCAGTACGGCGGAGGCGGATATCGCGCCCTGCGGCAGGGTGTCCAGCGACCACAGGCCCGCGACCGGCGAGGTGAGCCGGATGCGCAGCGCGTCGTGCCGGTCGAGGACGGCCTGGAGGGCGCGCTCCAGGCGGGCCTCGTCGGCGGCCGCTCCGGCGGGAAGCGTGAGAGTGGCGTACTGGGCGAACTGCGCGGCCGCCTCGGGGGCATCGGCCAGGTCCTCGCGCAACTGGTCGATGACCGGGGTCAGTTCGAGCGCTCCGACACCGTCGGACACGGCGCTCCCGGCACGGTCGACGGCCCGGTCGGCCCGCTTGGCGACGGCGGCGATGGCGGCCGGGGTGCGGTGCTGGAAGACGTCGCGCGAGGTGACGAGGAGGCCCGCGGCGCGGGCCCGGCCCACCACCTGGATGGCGCTGATGCTGTCGCCGCCCAGGGCGAAGAAATTGTCGTCGACACCGATGTGGTCCACGCCGAGCACCTCGGCGAGCACCCGGCACAGGGTCTCCTCCTGCGGGGTGCGGGCCGTGCGCCCGGCGGCCGTCACCGCGAACTGCGGGGCGGGCAGCGCCTTGCGGTCGACCTTGCCGTGCGCGGTGAGCGGCATCCGGTCCAGCGTCAACAGGACGGCGGGGACCATCTGTTCGGGCAGGACGGCGGCGAGCCGGTCCCGCAGCGCGACGGTGTCGCAGGCGGCGCCCGCGGCGGCCACCACGTAGCCGATGAGCCGGTGGTTGCCCGCCGGGTCCGCGGCGGTCGCGGCGGCCGCGTCGGCGACGCCCGGCAGATCGCGCAGCGCCGACTCGACCTCGCCCAGCTCGATGCGCTGGCCGCGGATCTTGACCTGGTGGTCGCGCCGGCCGGTGAAGACGAGCTGACCGTCGGCGAGCAGCACCACCTGGTCGCCGGTGCGGTACATGCGGGAGCCGTCGCCCGCGAACGGGTCGGGCACGAAGGTGATGGCGGTGCGGGCCGGGTCGCCGAGATAACCGCGCCCGACGCCGGCGCCCGCGATGTGCAGTTCGCCGGGCAGGCCGCGCGGGACGGGACGCAGATCGTCGCCCAGGACGTAGAGACGTGTGTCGCGCAGCGGCCGGCCGATCGGCATGGAGGCGCCGGTCACCTCGGCGGCGGTGTGCGCGTAGCCGTGGGTGACGTCGTCCGAGCACTCGGTCGGTCCGTACACGTTGGCCAGCGGGACGCCGGGGTAGCGGGCGAACCAGCGCACGCACAGCTCGGCGGGGAGCGCCTCGCCGTTGGAGATCATCCAGCGCAGCGCGGGGAGGGCGGGCGCGCCGCCCGCCGCGTCCCACACGTCGAGGGTGGCCCGCAGCAGCGAGGGCACGACTTCGAGCACGGTCAGGCGCTCGGCCGCGATGACGCCGAACAGGGCTTCGGGGTCGGCGGCGTCCGCGCGCGAGACGGCCCGGACCCGGCCGCCGACCAGGAGCGTGGCGAGCGACTGCCAGACCGAGACGTCGAAGGTCACGGGCGCGCTGTGGACGAGCGCGTCGGCGGCGTCCAGGGCGAGCTCCTCCACCTTGGCGAGCAGGTGGTTGACCATGCCGCCGCGCTGCACCATGGCGCCCTTGGGCTTGCCGGTGGAGCCCGAGGTGTAGATCACGTACGCGAGGTCCAGGGGGCCGCCGACGACGGGCGCCAGGTCGGCCGCCCCGTCCCGCGCCCCGTCGAGCACGTGCACGGGCAGCGCGGAGCCGGTGGCGGCCGCGGCGCGTTCGGCCAGTGCGCGGTGGGTGGTGTCGGCGAGGAGCTGGACGGCTCCGCTGTCCTTGAGGAGGTCCGTCAGACGGGCCAGGGGGGCGCGGGGGTCCAGCGGCAGGAAGGCCGCGCCCGCGCCGAGCACGGCGAGCTCCGCGGTGACGAAGTCCCGGCCCGGCTCGGTCAGTACGGCCACGAGGCCGTCCGCCGCGATGTGCCGGGAGGCGGCGCCGGCCCGGCCGGCCAGCTCGGCGTACGTCAGGCTTCCGCCGTCGTCGGTGACCGCCACGGCGTCGGGCCGCTCGGCGGCGTGCGCCCGCACCCGCTCCACGACGCCCACGTAGGGTTCCTGGCGCCGGGGCCCGGTCAGACCGGCGGCCAGTTCCGCCTCCTCGCCGGCCGAGAACAGGCCCAGGGAGCTGAGCGGTTCGTCGGCGCCGGCGTCCAGGAAGCGGTCGAGGAAGGCGACGAAGCGGGCCAGGTGCCCGCGGACCTCGTCCGGGGTGTAGCGGGCCTCGTTGCCGCTGAGGTCGACGCCGATCCCGTCGGCGCCCTTGTCGGCGACGGTGAACTCCAGGTCGTCGACGAGACCGGTCGACGGGCTCAGGATGGTCGCAGCGCAGGGACCGATCCGCAGCTGTTCGACCTGCGGCATCATGTTGATGAACGGACCGAACGGCCTGCGGTCGTCGCTGGTCAGACCCATGGCGCGCCGGATACGGCTCACCCGGTAGCGCTGGTGCTTGAGACCCTGCGAGAACGCCTTGTACGTGGTGGCGAGCAGCTCGCCCCGCGTCATCGCGGGCCGCAGGGCCAGCCGCAGCGGCAGATAGTTGACGACCATGCCGGGGATGTTCTGCATGGTGCCGCCCACCCGCGCGGTGACGGGAAGCGACAGCAGGACGTCGTCGGTGCCCGCGAGCCGCCCCGAGTACGCCCCGAGGGCGGCGACGAGGACGGTCTGCCAGGTCACGCGGGCGTCCCAGCCCACCGAACGCATCCGCTCGGCGATCGAATCGGGCAGCACGGCCGCCTCGCGCAGGAAGGTCTGCGCCGGCTCCACGTCACGGCCGGCGAGGCTGAGCGGCGCGGGCCGGTCGGCGAACTCCTTCTCCCAGTAGGCGCGGTCGCGCTCCATGCGGGGGGAGTCCGTGTAGGCGGCCTCGGCCTCGATCAGCGTACTGAGCGGGGGGAACCGGTCCTCGTCGAGGGAGGCGCCTGCCAGCATCGCCTCGTAGATCGCGGAGAGCCGCTGCCAGTAGATGACGTAGCTGAAGCCGTCCGAGACGAGGTGGTGGTTGAGCAGGCAGAAGAAGGTGCGGTCCTCGGCGAGGGTGAAGACGCTCAGCCGGAACAGCGGCACATGGGGGACCGCGGTGGTCGACAGGGGGACCCGCAGATCGGCGTGGATCGCGGCGAGCGCCGCGGCGGCCGGGTCGTCGGCGGCGCTGACATCGGTGACCGTCAGGGGAAGCTCGCTCAGTGGCTCGACGAACTGCCGCGGCTCGCCGTCCACTTCGGTGAAGCGCAGCCGCAGGCACTCGGACTCCTCCACCAGGCGCGCGAGCGCCGCCCGGAACAGGGTCCGGTCCAGGGGCCCGCGGATGTCCCAGTAGATGGCGGTGTTGTAGGTCGCGCCTCCGCCGGAGAGCTTCTCGTCGAACCAGATGTCCTTCTGGCCAGCGGTGAGGGGCAGGCCGCCCGTCTGAACATGAGTCATAGCAATCCCCTAGCGAAGGTCACCGAGTGCACACCGTCGATCATCGAGAAAGCCGCTGACAGCGGGCTGACTCCCAACTGCCCTGAACGTCACGCCAGTTGTGCGCACGCTCCGTTGCGGGGCCGGGCGGACGGGCCCGGCCGCGCGGGCGGGTCTCAGCCGCAGCCGCCCGCGTGCGCGTCCTCGACCGACCGGCCCAGGCCCACCGCGCTGGAGGGCTCCACCAGGGAGAGCGCCGGAGCCTTCTTCGACCCGAGGTGGGCGACGAAGTCGTCGAGGCGGTCCAGGCCCCAGAAGCGGGTGTATCCGTGCACGAAGAACGGCACGCCGAACACGCCGTCCTTGCACACGTCGAGCAGGATGCGCACGCCCTCGGCGCGCAGGTCGGGGTCGTCGCTCGCGTCGGCGATCAGATCGCGGTCGATGCCGAGCCGCCCGCCGATGTCCGCGATGGTCGCGCGGTCGCAGATGTTCAACCCCGCGCCGAACCGGGCCTCGTACACCGCGGCGATGTACTCGTGCCCCAGGCCGTGCTCCTGGGCGACCAGATAGCCCAGGTGCGGGACCTCCCACACCGGGGCGCGGTCGACCGGCCAGGTCACCGTGATGCCGCGCGCCTTGGTGAGCCGGCCGACGTCCTGAAGGACGTACCGGTTCTTCTCGCGCGACATCTCCGAGTACGGGAACGTGCCGCCCCGCTCGGTGAGTTCGCGGGTGCTCTCCGCGTCGGGCTCGAAGAAGGGGAGCCACTCCAGCCGGTCGACGAGGTCCTTGTGGTTGCTCATCACCTCGCGGTGGGCGAGCCAGGAGTAGGGGCTGCGCAGATTGAAATAGAACCGCGGCGTCTTGTTCTTGGCGGCTGGGGACATGGGAGTTCCACTCCTGCATCTCGGGGGCCCGGTGTTCGGTGGGACGCGGGCACGGGAAAGGGACGGGGCCGGGGCGCCCGGGTCAGACGACGAGGCCGCCGTCGACCCCGAAGACCTGCCCCGTGATGTACGAGGCGCGGTCGGAGGCCAGGAAGGACACCAGGTCGGCGACCTCGTCGGGGCGGCCGAAACGGCCGAGCGGGATCCGCCCGGTCATCGTGCGGGTGTGCTCCTCGGTGAGCGCCGAGAGCATGTCCGTCTCGATGAACCCCGGCGCCACCGCGTTGGCCCGGATCCCGTAGCGCCCGGACTCCTTGGCCAGCGCCTTGGTGAAGCCGATGATCCCGGCCTTGGTCGCCGAGTAGTTGGTCTGTGTGGCGTTGCCGTACACGCCCGCCACCGAGGACAGCGTGACCACCGCGCCCGCGCGGCGCTTCATCATGGAGAAGACGGCCGCCTTGCAGACGTTGTACGTGCCGTCCAGGTTGACCCGGAGCACGGCGTCCCAGTCCGCCTCCGCCAGCATCACCAGCGGGTTGTCGCGCACGATGCCCGCGCAGGAGACCACGGTGTGCAGCGGCCCGATAGCCTTCTCGCTGTCGCGGACGAAGTCGCGTACGGCGCCGTGCCCGGCCACGTCGACCTGGGCCGCGTACACCCGGGCGCCCGCGGCGGTCGCGTCGGCGGCCACCGCGTCGGCGGCCTCCTTGTTGGACTGGTAGCAGAAGGCCACGTCGTAGCCGTCCGCGGCGAGCCGGGTCACCACGTGCCGGCCGATCCCCCGGGAGCCCCCGGTCACCAGCGCGACGCGTCGTTCGCTTGCGGTCATGCGTGTTCCTCTCCATGGGTGTGGCCCAACGGCCTTATGTGTCAAGGGAATTGGGCTCGCCAAGGTGCGGCACGAGACTCGTGCCGCACCTTCGCTCCGGGTTCTTGCGGTGTTCCTCAGGCGCGGTCGGCGCCGCCGAGCACCGCGCAGCCGACCGTGCCGTCCCGGTCGACACCGGTGATCAGGGCCGCCTCGCCGGGGGCGAGCCCCGACTCGCCGGCCGCGGCGAGCACCGCGGCCAGCTGCAGGCTGTTGGAGGCCGCGGAGGTGTCGCCCAGCAGCGGCCGGCAGCGCAGCCACGCCGGCCGTGCGGCGGCGCCGAGCGCGTCCGTGATCCCGGCGTCCTCCAGGGCGGCGAGCTCGGCGCCCGCGCCGAGCGGCGCGACCAGCCGCACGGATTCGGGGGCGACCCCCGCCTTCTCCAGCGCGCTGCCCACGCACTCGGCCAGCGCCTTCTGCGCGTCGGCCCGCTCGGCGTACGCCCTGAACCGCGTCGCGAGGACCCTGGCCAGCGGCGTACGGCCCGCGTCGCGCGCGGCGGACGCGGTCTCCATCAGGAAGACCGCCGCGCCCTCACCGAGCGGTGTCTCCCGCTCCTCGGGGGCCCGCCCGTGCCATTCGAGCCAGGCGCGCTGGGTGGAGTACTCCTCGGCCGCGCCGCACAGCACCCGCTCGCAGTGGCCGCCGCGGTGCAGCCGCACCGCGTAGCTCAGGGCGAGCAGGCCGGTCAGCCAGCCGCCCGCGACCGTGGTGTTGGGTCCCTTGATGCCGTGCCAGATCGCGCTCTGGCCGGCCGCGCGGTTCATCACGGTGTTGGGGAAGCGGGCCGGATCGACGTGGTAGGGACGCTCGCCCACGAGGGAGTCGCGGGTGAAGTCCATGATGCTCTGGACGCTGCCCGAGCCGGTGCCGAGGACGAGACCGATCTCTTCGGGCCGTGCGGTGAGGCCGTCCCCGCAGGACGCGAGGAGACGGCCCACCGCGGTGACGGCGATCGCCGTCACGCGGTCCATGGTGCGGGTGCCCTTCTTGCCGACGTACTCGGCGGCCGTGAAGTCGGGCACCAGGCCGCACCGGTCGAAGGGGCCGGGCCAGGCGGCCCGGTCGAGCTCGGTGACCGCGCTCGCCCCCGCGCCGATCCCGGCGCCGAAGGGCTCGCTTCCCACGCCGTAGGGGGAGACCACCGACCAGGCGGAGAGGACCAGTTCGGACATCACTCGGCCTCCCGGTACCGGCCCAGGATGAGCACGGCGTTGTTGCCCGCGAACGCGAGCGCGTTGTTCTGGACCACGTTCAGTTCGGCGGGCCGCGCCTCGTTGGGCACACAGTCGAGGCCGCACTCCGGGTCGGTCTCGCGGTGGTTGATCGTCGGCGGGATGAAGCCCTCGGTGAGGGCCAGCGCGCAGGCGGCGGACGCCAGCGCGCTCGCGGCTCCCATGGAGTGACCGATCATCGACTTGATCGAGATCGTGGGCGGGGGAGTGGCGAAGACCTGCCGGATCGCGCCGGCCTCGGTGACGTCGTTGGCCCGGGTGCCCGTGCCGTGCGCGGAGATGAAGTCGATGTCCTCGGGCTTGACCCCGGCGTTGCGGTGGGCGATCTCCATGCACCGGGCCAGGCTGTCCCGGTCGGGCGCGACCGGGTGGTGCGCGTCGCAGTTGAGCCCGTACCCGAGGACCTCGGCGTGGATGCGGGCGCCTCGGGCCAGCGCGGAGTCCAGGCTCTCCATCAGCAGGATGCCGGCGCCCTCGCCGGTGAGGATGCCCTTGCGGTCCTTGTCGAAGGGCTGGCACACCTCGGGGGCGATGGTGCCGAGCCGGTAGAAACCGGCGAACGTCTTGCGGCAGACCGCGTCCGCGCCGCCGCACAGCGCCACGTCGACCTCGCCGTCACGGATGGCGTCGAAGCCGCTGCCGATCGCGTAGTTGCCGGCCGCGCACGCGGTGGGGATGGTGAGCGCCTCGACGTCGACCAGACCCAGCTCGCGGATGATGCCGGTGGACAGCCGTCCGGCCTGCGCCCTGCGGGCCACCGTGGGAGCCAACCGGTCCGGCCCGTGCTCCAGTTGGACGCCCATCAGGGTGTCGAGGTCGCGGGACTCGGCGTCGGTGGTGCCCACCGAGACCAGGGCCCTGCGCCGCCTGAGTTCTTCGAGAGTGAGGCCCGAGTCCGCCACCGCCATGTTGGCGGCGGCGACCGAGAACTGGGTGGCCCGCCCCAGCTCCTCGGGGTCCACCTGGTGGATCCACTCGGCGGGATCGAAGTCGTCGACCTCGCATCCGTTGGCGTGTGCGAAGCCCGCCGTGTCGAAGGCCGTGATCGGCTTGGCGCCGCTGCGCCCCGCCCGCAGCCCCGCGCGGAAGGCCTCGACGCCCAGGCCGATGCTGGTGACCGTGCCGAGCCCGGTGATCACCACTCGGCGCGGCCGCTCGTCGTTGTCGTACAACCTGCGCTCCCCTCACTCGGTCCCGGCGCCTAGAGGGACGCGGCCGCCTTGGCCGCAACGGCCTCGTCGACCACCGTGACCACGCCTTCGAGATTGACCATCCGGGCCAGTTCGGCCTGGTCGATGTCGATCCCGAAGGCGCGCTCGAGCTGGGAGAGGATCTCGATGGCGCCCATCGAGTCCGCTTCGTGGTCCTCCTTGAAGCGGCTCGTGTCGGTCATCTCGGCCTCGTCGATCTCAAGGATGTCGCAGATGATGCCCTTGATCGTGGCACGGCCCTCGGCGTCCACGTGCTGTGTCGTCGTCATGCGGGCGATGCTGCCGAAGGGCCCTGACAGCGAACTGACAGACCTTCATCCCGCCTGCGCCCGCACCGGCAGGAAGCGCTCCAACTCCGGGAAGTCCGCCGGGTGTTCCATGATCCAGGCGAGATAGCGGGGAATGGAGCGCGCGTAGGCGCAGTAGTACTGCCGTACGGTGTCGACGAGCCGGCACAGGGTGTCCCGCGCGACCGTGTCACGGCGCCACACGAGCAGCTGGGCGATGGACTGCGTCTCGCGGATCGGCACGAGGCCCACATCGTTGGTGGCGCCCGTCGCGGTGGTCAGCGCGGCGGCGTCGGCGTCCCTGACCCAGCTCATCGCCTCGTGGTGGCCGTCGGCGTAGTGCGCCGCCCCGAGGTCGGTGTGGTGCAGCTTGGCGAGGAGCTTCTTCTCGATCTCGTGGAACCAGTGGTCCCGCGAGTAGTGGACCCAGCGGAGCGTGGAGAGATGGCTGCCGTCCACGAAGGGGCGGCCGGCCAGCGGATGGCCCCGCGGCACCGCGAGCCAGATCGGCTCGCGGACGATGACCTTGGTCTCAAGTCCCTTCTGCAGCAGGGACTCCGGCATGTCGGTGGCCGAGCAGGGCACCATCGCGACGGTGAGCGCCCCGCGGTGGACCGCGTCGACGGCGGCGGCCGGCGAGAGCGTCTCGGTCTCCACGTCCACGGTGGGCACCGCCGCCTGGATCGCGCCGAGCAGCGTCGGCGGTGTCCACTCGGTGTTGCCGAAACGCAGCGTGATGGTGGTGCTCGCGGCGGCCTCGCCGATCACGTCGTCGGCCTGCTGGACGAGGTCGGCCAGCATCGGAATCAAGCGCTTTCCCCGCGGGGTCGGCACGATGCCGGAACTCGACCGTACGAAAAGGTCCCCGCCGAGCATTTTCTCTATCCTGCGCAATTGGGCGGTCAGGCTGGGCTGTGGAAGATTCAGCCGGACTGCCGCCTTGGATATGCTCCCGGCCTCTGCGATGATGGAAACAGCCCGTGCATGTCTCAGTTCCAGATCCATATCCCTGCAATCTCGTGATTCAATTGGCGCGGCTGAATTGTAATGATGCCCGCTGTCAGGCCGCCCCTTCCTTCCCCCGAATCACCGGTCCGGCCTTGTCATTCCGTCTCCGACCTGGGCCGGGAGCAGCCGGAATGAGCAAGGCCCCCGCCCCGTACCCCCACCCCGCAATCGGTGTCGACTGCACGCTTTGACGGCATGCCGGAGCCCCTCGACGGCAAGGCTCCATTCCGTCGTCCGGCCCGTTCCTCCGAGTGATCGCAGGCTGTCCACTCACGTTAACATTTAGCCATCGCGCTGCACCCGCTGCAAGCAAATTCGGAATGCTGTGCAACCTTATTGCGGGTAAACCGGACATTGTCCGCGGCGGGGCGCTCCGTGGTCGGTTCCCCCGGGCACCGACGAGCCCGGCCCCGCACGGACGAGCCCGGCCCCGCACGGACGAGCCCGCCCGTCCCGGCGCCCCCGCGGGCGGGGTCGAAGGGGCGGGCGGGCTCGGGTCCGTCCGGCGGATCTGGTGGGCGCGGCGTCAGCGGGTGGCGCCGGCCGGCGGTGTCGCGTGGCCGGCGACGCGGACCGGCTCGCCGAACAGGGCCACGATCCGGCGCTCGCCCTCGTAGGCGTCGCGGCCGTGCGCCATGCGCAGGTTGTCCAGGACGAGGAGGTCGCCGTCCTGCCACGGCTCGCTCCAACAGGCGCTCTGGTAGGCCCCGTTGATGGTGTCTACGACCTCGGTGGGGATGGGCGCGCCGTTCCCGTACGTCGTGCGGAAGGGCAGGCCCTCGGGTCCGTAGAGCGACTCCAGATACTCCCGGACGACGGGGTCGAGCGCCGATTCGTGCAGGAAGGCAGCCTGGTTGAACCAGCCGCGCCGGCCCGTCACGGGATGGCGCAGCACGGCCGGACGGCGCTGGCGGGTGCGCAGGCCGCCCTCCTCGGTCCAGGTGCAGTCCAGCGCGTTGGCGGCGCCGTACTCCTCGACCACGGCCCGGTCCCCGGTGCCGAACGTCTCGGCCCAGCCGAGGCCGAACTCGTAGTAGTTGCGGATCAGTTCCCAGCCTTCGCGCTCGAACCGGTCGACCACCGCGGCCGGCAGCAGCCCGAGGACGCGCTCCCCGTCGGCCACCGTGGTGGCGCCCCCCCGCTCCGGCGCCACCAGGCAGCCGAACAGGGCGATGGAGGGCACGACGGCGGCGTAACTCAGTTCGTGATGCATGCAGAGCTGGTCCTCGGCGGCCCACTCCGAGGTGGAGTAGACGCCGTCGGCGTGGGCCGTGCGGCCCGTGAAGCCCTCGCGTTCGACCGTGCCGCTCACGCCCAACGCCCGCGCGGCGACGGCCAGATCGGCCGGCTCCGCGAGACCGAGGCCGCGGACCACGACCGCGCCGTGCTCGGCGAGCAGCGCCCGCACCCGCGCCGCGGGCAGGCCCTCCGCGCCCACGGCGCCCGCCGCGGCGAGCACCGGTGGGCGGCCCTCCTCGTGCGTCAGGTGCCAGCCCGGCGAAAGGGCCACCACGCTCCCCGGATCATTGACCGTTGTCATTGCGCTGTCTCCCTGTGTGGATCGGCCCGGCCGCGCGGACGGCGCGGCCGGGCTCCTGTGCCGTCCGCGAAGCGCCCGGTCAGGCGGCCTGCGGCGACTTGCCGTCGATGAGCAGGGCGGCCTCGCCGAGGACCGGCGTCCTGGCCAGCTCCGGCGCGGTCACCACCTGGTCCAGAGCGATCACCACGCGAAGCAGGGCGATGGAACTGCCGCCCGCCGCGAAGAAGTCGGTGCCGCGGCCGATGCTCTCCACGGGGACCTTGAGGGTCGAGGCCCACAGTGCGGCGAGCCGGTGTTCGGTGGGCGTGCGCAGCGGCTCGGGCCCGCCGGACGCGTCGGCGGCCGGGTCGGGCGCCGCCTCGGCCTGCCGGGTGAGCAGCTTGCGGTCGATCTTGCCGTTCGGGGTGAGCGGCAGCTCCTTGTGCTGGTGGAAGCGGCCGGGAAGCATGTACGCGGGGAGCGAGCGGGCAAGGGCCGCGCGCAGGTCGTCGGCCGGGACGGGCTCGGCCGCCGCGTAGAAGGCGGCGAGCCGACGGGCGTCGCCCGTGCCCACGACCACGACGGCGGCGTCGCGCACGCCGTCGATCCGCAGCAGCTGGTTCTCCACCTCGCCGATCTCGATCCGGAATCCGCGGATCTTGATCTGGGCGTCGCGCCGGCCCAGGAACTCGAGCCGGCCGTCGGGCTGCCACCGCCCGAAGTCGCCCGAGCGGTAGAGCCGTCCGCCGGGGCGCTCCGGGTCGGGGAGGTAGGCGGCCTTGGTGCGTTCCTCGTCGTTCACATAGCCGCGCCCGACGCAGACCCCGGAGAACACCAGCTCTCCGGGCGAGCCGAGCGGCACCGGCCGCAGCCGCTCGTCGAGGACGTGCACCCGCACGTTGCGGACCGGCCGGCCGAGCGGCACCGAGGCACCGGCCGGGGGCCGGCGCAGCACCTCGTGGTTGGTGTCGTCCGACGTCTCGGTCAGGCCGTAGGCGTTGACCAGGGTGATGTCGGGAAGCGCCGCGAACCAGCGCTCGGTCAGCTCCTTCTTGAGCGCCTCACCGGTCGCCGAGACACAGCGAAGGCGCGGCAGCGGCCGGGGCGCGCGGCGTAGATGGTCGAGGACCACCTCCACATAGGACGGCACGAGTTGGGCGACCTCCACCTCGCGCTCGGCCAGGAGCGCCACGAAGCGGGGGACCTCCAGGATGTCGCGCTGCGCCACGATGAGGGTGCGGCCCCCCACGGCGAGGGCCGCGACGAGCTGCCACAGCGAGATGTCGAAGCACTGCGGCGCCGTCTGCGCCACCACGGTGCCGCGCACCACGCCGAGGTCCTCGATCTTGGCGAGGAGATGGTTCAGGAACCCCTCGTGCTCACACATCGCCCCCTTGGGCTGCCCCGTCGAGCCGGAGGTGAAGTAGATGTAGGCGAGCCGGCCGGCGCCGATCGCGAGACCGGGGTCCGCGTCGGAGCCGGGGTGGCTCTCGTCGGTACGCAGCCGCGACACGAACTGGGCTTCCACCGAGCCCAGTTCGTTCAGCGCCGCGTCGAGGCCGGCGCTCGCGCCGGGCTCGGTCAGCACCCGTCGGCATCCGCTGCGCGTCAGCATGGCGGTGATCCGGTCGGCCGGGAACTGCGGTTCCACGGGCAGGTAGACGCCGCCCGCCTTGAACACCGCGAGCACCGCCGCCAGCCACTCCAGGTCCCGTTCGGTGACGACCGCCACCACGTCCTCGTCGCGCAGCCCGCCCCGGCGCAGCGCGTGGGCGACCCGGTTGGCGTACCGGTTCAGTTCCCCGTAGGTCCAGGAGCGGTCCTCGTGCACGGCGGCCACCGCGTCCGGCGTCAACCGGGCCTGTTCCTCGAAGAGTTCGTGGAAGCGCCGGTCGGGCAGCGGGCGCCGGGGACCGGCCAGCGCGTCCCGCAGGTACGCGGCCTCGCTCGCGGGGACCGGGTGCCACAGGTGCTGCGCCGCGTCCGTGCGGGTGGCCAGCTGATCGAGGGCCGACAGGAGATAGCCGGCGATCCGGCCGGCCGCGCCGCCGTCCAGGGCGGCCACGCGGTGGTGGAGGACCAGTTCCAGACGCCCGCCCTGGGGCACGAGGCCGAGGGCGAGGACGGTGCCGGGACCGAGGTCGGCCGCCTCGGGCGGGCGCCCGGCCACCACGACGGTGTCGAACAGGGGCTCCGTACGGCCGAGTTCGCCGCGCACGCGCTCCGGGGAGACGCCCCGGTGGTGCTCGGCGGCGGCCCGTGCGGCGGCGGCCGCGTCGAACAGCCGCTGCCAGCTGCCCTCGCCGATGCCCAGCGGGCAGGGCAGCGCTTCCGCGCCGGGGCCCGTGGCGCCGGGCGGCAGATATCCGGTGACCACCGTCGCGTCGCCGGTCACGGTGGCGAGCACCCGGGCGGCGGCGGCGATCAGGAGCGTCTCGAGGGGCTCGGCGCCACCCGCGGCGAGCCCGAGCAGGGCGGCCGACGCGGTGGGTGAGAGCAGGGTGCGCCGGGCCGCGATCCGGTCCCGCGCCGGCACGTCGGCGCACCAGCCGGGGAGCGGGGTGAAGCGGCCGGCGGTCAGGACCTCCCGCCAGAACGCCAGGGCCTCAGCCTCGGACGCGGCGGGCCGCGCTTCCGGTCGTTCTCCGGGTCCGCTCTGCCTAGCCGTCACTGGCCCTGCCCTCCCTGATGGTCGTCCGGCACGGCCGGACCTGAGTGGTGGTCCGGTCACGCCGGACATGGCGTCGGTACGCCGAAGAACGTGGCCCGCGGGCCGGGGCCGCGCGGGGTGTGCGGAGTGCGTGGGGTGCCCGGGGTACGGGGAGCGCGCGGGGTACGTGGAGCACGCGGGGTGCGCCGGGTGCGCGGACGGTGGGCGGTCGCGCGGTCAGAGCGCGCGGCCCGAGCCGAGCAGCGCCCGCCGCGGCAGGCCGAGCTCCACGTCCTGCTTCAGGATCGCCTCGTACGCCAGGTGCAGGGCCGGGCCGGGCTCCAGGGCCAGGTCGCTGGCGAGCCGGCGTCGGGCGCCGTGGAACACCTCGAGGGCCTCCGTCTGGCGGCCGTCGCGGTAGAGCGCCAGCATCAGGAGCTCGCTCAGGCGCTCCCGCTCGGAGTGCTCGGCGGCGAGCTGGCGCAGCTCGGACATCGGGATCCGCTCGACGTCGACCGCGAGCTTGGCCATCGTCAGGTCCTCGAAGGCGGTGATGCGGCGCTCTTCGAGGCCGACGGCGTGGATCTGGCAGCGCATCCCGTCCCGCGCGTCCATCAGGGCGGGCCCGCGCCACAGGTCGAGCGCCTGCTCCAGGGCGACGATGGCGGCGGCCGGGTCGCGGTGGACCAGGGCCGCGCCCCGCTCGGCGAGCGCGAGGAAGCGGTGGGCGTCGACCGTCTCGGCCGGGACGTCGAGGAGGTAACCGTTGGTGCCGGTGCGGACGATCTCGTCCCCCTTGAGCCCGGTCACCGACTCCAGGAGCTTGCGCAGCCGGCTGACGATGGCCTGGAGGGCGTTGCGCGGGTTGGTCATCGTCTGGTCCGCCCACAGCTCGTCCACGAGCTGGTCGAAGAGGACCGGGACCTGGGGAGTCATGGCGAGCAGGGTCAGGACGGTGCTCGCGCGCTTCGACGCCACGGGGGAGTAGCGGTCCCCGTCGGACAGAGAGAGTTCACCCAGGACCTTGATTTCCACAGCAGTAACCCCCGTTATCAGCAAGTGTTGGTGCCACTGTCGGCCACGCCGTCGGGGTCCGGGAAATATCACTTGTCCTTCGGCCACGGACGCCGATGGTATGGCTTTAAAAAACCCACTAACCGGTTTGCGGGATGGGGCCCCGCGGCGTGGAGAAAACGTGGGGATACGGGGGAGTTGGTGCCGTTGGTGCAGGTCGGAGCGGCGTTTAGGGGGCTGACATATGGCTGACATCCAGGACCATGTCCGGTGAATTCTTTTCGTCGGCGAGTTCCCACCTGTGACTTTCAGCCAAGTCTTAAGGAGGTGGTCGGTGCGCGGTTCCCGTCCCTAGTGTTCCCCGACGTGGCGCCACCCGCCGGTCACCCGCCGGACCGGCTCCGGGGCCTTCGGCGTCCGAACCGGGAGGGACGCACCCATGAACACACTCGACCAGCTCGTCGAGGGAGCCCGCGAGGACCTGGACCTGCGCAGGCGGCGGGTGCCGCTCGCCGAGCTGCGGGAACGGGCGGCCGCCGCGGGCCCCGGGCGTGATGCCGCGGCCCTGCTGCGCGGCGACGCGGGAGTACGGGTCGTCGCGGAGGTCAAGCGGGCCAGCCCGTCCAAGGGCGCGTTCGCCGAGATAGCCGACCCCGCCGAGCTCGCCGCCGCCTACCAGGACGGCGGCGCGGCGGCCATCAGCGTGCTCACCGAGGGGCGCCGGTTCGGCGGCTCGCTCGCCGACCTGGACGCCGTCGCGGCGCGGGTCGACGTGCCGCTGCTGCGCAAGGACTTCATCGTCGACCCCTACCAGCTGTGGGAGGCGCGGGCCCACGGCGCGGAACTCGTCCTGCTCGTCGTCGCCGCCCTCGCGCCGCCCGCCCTCGGCGAACTGCACGCCCTGGCACGGGAGATCGGCCTCACCCCGCTGGTCGAGGCGCACGACGAGGCCGAGGTGGAGCGGGCCCTGGAAGCCGGCGCCCGCGTGGTCGGCGTCAACGCGCGCGACCTGCGCACCCTCGACGTCGACCGCACGACCTTCGCGCGCCTGGCCCCGGGGATCCCCGAGGGCATTGTGCGCGTCGCCGAGTCCGGGGTCCGCGGCCCCGCCGACGTCATCACGTACGCCGCGCACGGGGCGGACGCCGTCCTGGTCGGCGAGGCGGTCGTGACCGGTACGAGCCCGGCCGCCGCCGTCGCCGCCCTCGTCGAGGCGGGCCGACGCGCGCCCGCCCCGGCCCGCCCGCTCTAGCCCGTTCTAGGCGCCCTGCGCCGCGTACTTGGCGGTGACGCTCGTCCAGCGCTCCAGGACGTCCGCCGCCGCCCCCGAGTCGATCGCCTCGGCGGCCCGCGCCACTGCGTCGCCGAGCCGCTCCGTGACGGGGCGCCCGCTCGGGGCGAGGGCCGCGAGCCCCGCCGCCGCCGAGAGCAGCACCGCGTCCCTGACCGGGCCGCGCGCCCCGGCGAAGATCTCGCGGGCCACCCGCGCGTTGTACGCCCGGTCGCCGCCGCGCAGGGCGTCCGGCGAGGCGTAGCCGATGCCGATGTCGCGCGGGTCGAACGACTCGCTCCGTACCCGGGATTCATGGACCGACCAGACCGTGGAGGTAGTGGTGACCGTCAGTTCGTCCATCCCGTCGTCGCCCCGGAAGACCAGCGCCGACACGTCACGGCGGGCCAGGACCTCGGCGAGCAGCGGAGCCAGGCGCCGGTCGGCGACCCCGACCGCCTGCGCGGTCGGATCGGCCGGATTGGCGATCGGACCGAGGGCGTTGAAGACCGTACGGATCCCGAGCTCGCGGCGCGGCGGCGCCGCGTGCCGCATCGAGGGGTGGAACACCGAGGCGAAGCAGAAGGTGATGCCGGTCTCCTCGGCGACCGTCGCCACCACCTCGGGTTCGAGGTCGAGCGCCACCCCGAGCTCTTCGAGGACATCGGCGGAGCCACAGGCGGACGACGCCGAGCGGTTGCCGTGCTTGACCACGCGGGCGCCCGCCGCGGCCGCGACGACCGCCGACATGGTGGAGACGTTGACGCTGTTGGAGCCGTCCCCTCCGGTCCCGACGATGTCGAGGGTGGCGCCGGGGACGTGCAGCGGCACGGCGTGCCGGCGCATCGAGTCGACCAGGCCCTCGATCTCGCCGACGGTCTCGCCCTTCGCGCGCAGCGCCACCACGAAGGCGGCGAGCCGGGCCGGCCCGGCGCTCCCGGTCATCACCTGATCCATCGCCCAGGCGGCGTCCTCGGGGCTCAGGTCCCTGCGGTCCAGAAGCGAGTTCAGCAATTCCGGCCAGGTACGACCCTGCGGCTCGACAGTCACGGGGAATCTCCTTGAACGGCGCCATCGGAAGTGTGCGCAACCCATTGTGTGAGGAGCGCAAAGCGCCCTCCAGACCACTGTCCGGCGAGAACTACGGTCCAATCAGTAAAGGGGGGCAGGCGCCGTGGCCCTGCACATGGCGGTGGAGGTGGTCAGGGACTCCGCGAATTCCCTGACGTCGCAGATACAGAATTTCATCAAGCGGGAGATAGCCGAGGGAATTCTCCATCCCGGCACCCGGCTGCCGTCCAGCCGGCGCCTCGCCGACGACCTCGACGTGTCACGCAGCGTGGTGGTGGAGGCGTACGGGCAGCTCGTCGCCGAGGGCTATCTGGAGGCGGTCCAGGGCGCGGGGACCCGCGTCGTACGCCACCTCGGCGGCGAGCTCTCGGTGGTGCCGGCGCTCCTGGACCAGCCCGGGGTGGACGGCCGGGAGGCCGGGGCGCCGCCCGCACCGGTCCGCTGGGACCTGCGGCCGGGCGGCGGCAACCTCCCCGCCTTCCCCCGGCGCGAATGGCTCAGCTGCTACCAACGGGTCCTCTACGAAGCGGACTCGGGCGACCACGACTATCCCTCGCTCGCCGGCGAGCACGGCCTCAGGCTCGAACTCGCCCACTGTCTGGGCCGGTTGCGCGGGGTGCGCACCTCCGCCGAGCAGCTGATGGTGGTGGCAGGCTTCGCCCAGACGCTCGGTCTGATGTGCGCCGTGCTGCCCCGGATCGGCATCGACGCGCTCGCCATCGAGGACCCGGGCCATCCCGGGCAGCGGCAGTTCGTGCGCGAGAGCGGGCTGCGGGCCGTGCCGATTCCGGTCGACGCCGAGGGCATCGACGTCGACGCGCTCGCCGCGAGCGGCGCCCGCGCCGTGCTCGTGACCCCCGCGCACCAGTTCCCGACCGGGGTCACGCTCTCGCCGCGCCGGCGTGAGGCGCTGATCCGCTGGGCCCGCGCCGTGGACGGCTGGGTGATCGAGGACGACTACGACGGAGGCCTGTGGTACGAACGCGGGGCGCGCTCCCTGGCGTTGCAGCGCACCGACCCCGAGCGGGTCGTCTACGCGGGCACGGCCAGCAAGTCGCTGGCCCCCGGTCTTCGCCTGGGCTGGCTCGCGGCGCCCGAGCCGATGCTCGAACTGCTGATGCGCGCCCGCGCGCGCCAGGACCTCGGCACCGAGACCCTCACCCAGCTGGCCTTCGCCGAGCTGCTGCGCACCGGGCTCTTCGACCGCCACCTGCGCCGGCTCAACTCGCTGTGCCGCAGCCGCCGGGAGTCCCTGGAGGAGGCGGTGCGCCGCCATCTGCCGGGGGCCGCGGTCCTGGGCAGGGGCGCGGGTCTGCACGCCTATCTCCAGCTGCCCCGGGGCACCGACGAGGCGGCCGTGGTGGCCAGGGCGCTGCGCCGCTCCGTGCTGTTGCGCGGCGCGGCAGCCTTCCACGCGGGGCCGGGGCGTGCCGCCCCCGCCCTCGTGGTCGGCCACGCCCATCTGCCGCGCTCGGGGGTGACCGAAGCCGTCCGCGAGCTGGCGGCGGCCACCCGCTGGTGACGGATCAGACGCCGGCGAGCCGCCTCTGGGCGCCCCAACGGGCCGCTGAACCAAGGAAGTTGTCCAGCATGACGAGCCCGCCCGTGGTCGTGATGGACTCCGGGTGGAACTGCACCCCCTCGATGGGCAGGGTGCGGTGGCGCAGCCCCATCAGATAGCCGTGGTCGACGGCGACGGCCGTGGAGACGAGCTCGGCGGGGAGCGGCTCGGCGACGATCAGCGAGTGGTACCGGGTCACTTCCAGGGTGTGGCCGAGCCCGTCGAAGAGACCGGCGCCGTCGTGCCGCACCGTGCTGGTCCGCCCGTGCATCACCTGGTCGGCGACCTCGATCCGGCCGCCGTGCGCGAGGGCGATCGCCTGGTGCCCCAGGCACACCCCGAGCAGCGGCACCCGCCCGGCGAACCGGTGCACGAGCTCCACGTGGCCCGACTGCGCGGGATGCCCGGGGCCCGGTCCGAGCACCACCGCGTCGGGGTCGCGGTCGGCGAGCTCGTCGGGCGAGAGGGTCAGGGACCGCACGACCTCCGTGCGCGCCCCCAGGGTGCGCAGGTACTGGTCGATGATGTGCACGAAGCTGTCGTACGCGTCGATCAGCAGCACCTTCATGTCGCTCACGTCCTTCATGTCGCTCACGTCCTTCACGCCGCTCACGTCCTTCACGACGACAGCTCCTCACCGGTGAGCGCCCAGTAGGCGGCCCCCATCTTCGCCAGCGTCTCGCGCCACTCGGACGCGGGATCGGACTGCGCGACCATGCCCGCCGAGCTCTGTGTGGAGTACGTCTCGCCGTCGTACTCGATGGTGCGGATGGTGAGCGCGAGCTCGCTCCAGCCGCGTACGTCGACCAGACCCACCGCGCCCGCGTAGCTGCCGCGCCGCTCCTGTTCGAGGGAGTCGATGATCTCCATGGCCCGGACCTTGGGCGCACCCGTCATGGTGCCCGCCGGGAAGGTCGCGCGCAGCGCCCGCCAGGCGTCGACGTCCGGCTCCAGGCGTCCCGTGACCGTCGAGACCAGGTGGAAGACGTGCGAGTACGTCTCCACCGCCATCAGCTGGTCCACCGGCTGGGTGCTGGGCCGGGTCACCCGGCCGATGTCGTTGCGGCACAGATCGACCAGCATGGTGTGCTCGGCCTGCTCCTTGGTCGACTCGCGCATCTCCTTGACGCGGCGCTCGTTCTCCTCCGGGTCCGCGCAGCGCCGCGCGGTGCCCGCGATGGGGCGCATCGTGATCTCGTCGCCCTCGATCCGTACGAACAGCTCGGGGCTGGCGCCGATCAGGGTGCGGCCCGCGCGCGGCATCAGATACATGTACGGAGACGGATTGCGGCCGCGCAGCCTGCGGTAGACCCCGACCGGGTCCAACGCGGTCCGCACGTCGATGCGATGACCGATCTGGATCTGGTAGATGTCGCCGACCCGGATGTGTTCGAGGCACTGCTCGGCCCAGCCGAGGAACGTCTCACGGCTCACGCTGTCCCGCACCGAGAGCGGCGCCGGCGCCTCGGGCGCCGCGGCCGCCCCCGCGCGCCCCGCGCCCCACGCGTCGCCCGCGGCCCGCACCGCGTCCGCCACCCGGGGGCGGTCGGCGAACGCCGGGCTCTCCGCGCGCAGTTGACGCACCGAGCCGCTGACCAGGTCGTACCAGACGGTGTCGCGGAAGAGCGTCAGCGTGATGTCGGGGCCGTGCGGCGTCTTGGTGCGTCGGGGCAGCGTCTCCATGTGCCAGGCCGACTCGTAGGCGAACGTCGTCAGGAAGCCGAAGGCGTACGCCGTCGACGGGATGTCGGTGGCGACGTGGAACAGGGCCTGCGCCCCGGCGAGCACGTCCCACATCTGCTCGGCGGTGGTGAAGGTCAGCCGGTGCACCCCGGCCTCGACGTCGTGCTCCGCCATCCCGGCGGCACCCGCACGGGCGGCGAGGGCGTCGGCCACCTGCTCGGCGCCGTCGATCTCGACGTACCCGTCGTGCACCCGGATCTCGGCGAGCCTGCCGAAACCGACGACGGCCCAGCGGCGGTCCTGATCGGCGCCGTCCACGCTTTCGAAGAGGAACACGTCGGTGGCGGCGAGGCTTTCCCGCAGCCGGACGTACAAATCGAGAGGGTCGTGGTGCGGCAGCGCCGTATCGGTGACCCGCACACCGATCGTGCTGATTCCCGGCATGGTGAACTCCTCCTGCTTTCGGGGCGGTTGGCATTCCCGCCGAAGCGGACCACTCGGCCGCGATCAGCAAATCAGCGGGCGCACCACGGGTGCCAGACCAATCGGTGACGCCCGATACGGACCACTCGGGATTCACTTGACCCCGGCGGGGCGATTGGGCTGATCTGTTGCAGGCCCGCCGAACGATTTCCCCGCGCTTTCGCCGCCCGCATCTCTCCCCGCCCGTATCTCCCCGTCCGCCCGTACCGGAGGCAGTAATGAGAAACAGCATCTGGGACACCGAAGTGAAGACCGAGAACGCGGCGGCCGAGGCCGCCGAATCCTGGCGCGGGCGTCCCGCCGCGCAGCAGCCCGACTGGCCGGACCCCGCCGAACTGCGCGCCGTCACCACCGGTCTTGAGCAGGCGCCGCCGCTGGTCTTCGCCGCCGAGTGCGATCTGCTGCGCCGGCGGATGGCGGCGGTCGCCCGCGGGGAGGCGGTGCTGCTCCAGGGCGGCGACTGCGCCGAGACGTTCGCGCGCACCACGTCGGACGGCATCCACGGCAAGCTCAAGACGCTGCTCCAGATGGCCGTCGTCCTGACCCACGCCACCGCCCTGCCGGTGGTCAAGATCGGCCGGATGGCCGGGCAGTACGCCAAGCCGCGCTCCCAGAACCAGGAGGTGCGCGACGGCGTGACACTGCCGTCCTATCGCGGCGACGCGGTCAACGGCCTGGAGTTCACCCCCGAGGCGCGCCGCCCCGACCCGCGCCGGCTGCGCACCATGTACGAGGCGTCGACCACCACGCTCAACCTGGTCCGCGCCCTGACCACCGGAGGCTTCGCCGACCTCGGCCAAGTGCACGCCTGGAACCAGGGGTTCGTGGCCGACTCGCACGTGGGCGAGCAGTACGAGGAGCTCGCCGACGAGATCGACCGCAGCCTCGCCTTCATGAAGGCGTGCGGGGTGGACACGCGGGAGCTGGGCACCGCCGAGTTCTTCGTCGGCCACGAGGGCCTGCTCCTCGACTACGAGGCGGCCCTGACCCGCACCGAGGCCGAGACGGGGCGCACATACGCCACCAGCGCCCATCTGCTGTGGATCGGGGAGCGGACCAGGGACCTGGACGGGGCCCACGTCGAGTACTTCTCCCGCATCGACAATCCCATCGCGGTCAAGCTGGGTCCCTCCACCACCCCCGACACCGTCCTCGGCCTGCTCGACCGGCTGGACCCGGACCGCGAGGCCGGCCGGCTGACCTTCGTGGTGCGGGCCGGCGCGGAGCGCGTGCGCGACGTGCTGCCCACCCTCGTGGAGAAGGTCAACGCGGAGGGTGCCCAGGTCTGCTGGGTCAGCGATCCCATGCACGGCAACACGATCACCGCCGCGAGCGGCCACAAGACCCGCCGGTTCGACGCGATCCTGGACGAGGTGCGCGGCTTCATGGAGGTGCACGACGCGCTGGGCAGCCACCCGGGCGGCATCCACGTGGAGCTCACGGGGGACGACGTCACCGAGTGCGTGGGCGGCGGCAACGCGGTGCTCGCCGAGGAGCTGCACCACCGCTACGAGACGGCGTGCGACCCTCGGCTCAACCACACCCAATCGCTGGACCTGGCCTTCCAGCTGGCCCGGATGTACCGCGAGCGGCCCCGGGTCAGCGCCCGGCCGCGGACCCTTCGATGATCTGGAACGGCGGGTTCTGGGCGAGGTAGAAGTGGTCGCCGGCCAGCGTGCGCACCTCGAAGGGACCCCGGGTCGTCTCCTGCCAGGCGGCGGCCTGGGCAAGGGCGACCCGGGGGTCCGCCTCCCCGACCAGGGCCGTCACGGCGCAGCCCAGCGGGGCGTGCCGGGGGCCGTCGTAGGAGGCGAGCATGCGGAAATCGGCGCCGATGTACGGCATGACGAGTTCCACGAATGCGGGATTGCGCAGGAGTTCGGCATCGGTGCCGCCCAATTCCACCAAAGTGGCCGCAATGGATTCGTCGTCCCACCGGGCGGCGGGATCGGGACGCATCAGACGCGGGGCGCGGGCGCCCGAGGCGAAGAAATGATCGAGCGTAATTCCCTCGCCCTCCAGAGCCACCGCGGTCTCGTACGCGACGATGGCGCCCATGCTGTGTCCGAAGAACACGGTGGGCCGCGCGTCCTCACGCATCAACCGGGCCGCTTCGCGGGCGATTTCATGGGCCATCGGTATCAAGCCGCCGGCCGGTGACTCGGCTATCCGCTCGGCCCGGCCCGGATAGCAGACCGCGTGCACCTCAAACGCGCCGAGCGCCTTGCCCCAGCTCCGGAAGAAGTACGGCGACCCCCCGGCGTGCGGGAAACAGATCACCCGTCGCGCCGCGAACGGCTGAGGCACGACGCGTTGTATCCAGACCATTGTGCCCCCAAGACCCGTTCCAGCCGGCTCGTCATACGTGCCGCCAGGATCGGGCGGGGGCCTGACAGCGGCCTGACACCCGGCGCCCGCGCGCTCGCCCCGCACACGAAAACGGCGCACCCGGTGTCGCGGGTGCGCCGCTTCAGTTCGGGGGACTACGACGCGTCAGGCGTCGTAGTCCATGTCGAACTTGTCCTGCTGGTCCTGAGCGTCCTGACGGGCCCGGTCCGAGGCCTCGTCGGCGCGCTCCCGGCCCTTGCCCTGGGCCTGCTGCCCGCGCTCCGACGCCTCGTCGCGGGCCGAGCCCATGGCGTCCTTCGCCTTGTTCTGGAGCTCCTGCGCCTTGTCCTGGAACTGGTCCTTGATGCCCATCTGGCTTCACTCCTACGGGGGTGTGAGGGGGCGGCGGGCCGGGGTTTCTCCCTCGGCTCCTCCGGGCCTCGACCAGCGTGGCACGAGGGAACATCCGGCGCATTCCCAACGATTACGGATCGTGACGGGAGGGGGAGGCGGCAGCCCCGGGCCGGTCCCCGGTGCCCGCGTACGATGCGCATTCGCGCAGCCGTTCGCAGCGCGTTCGCACCACCCGATGAGGAGCACCGTTCCCGTGGAGATACCCCCGCCGCCCGCGCCCGACCAGCCCCAGGAGCCCTGGCCGGGGCAGGGGTTCGGACGGCCGGCGCCGCATCGGGCGCCGGGGGCCGCGCCGGGCCCGTATCCGGGGCAGCCGATGAACGGCGGCCCCTGGTACCCGTATCCGGTGGCGCCGCAGCGACCGCCCGTGAGCGGGCTCGCCGTCGCCTCCCTCGTCACCGGCATCCTGTGCTGCATACCCCCGCTCGGCCTGGTCCTCGGCGCCTTCGGCCTCCGGAAGATCAAGAAGGAGGGGCAGCGCGGCACAGGTCTTGCCGTCGCCGGCATCGTGCTCTCCACCATCGGCACGATCCTGCTGGTCGTCTCGATCGTGACGGGCGGACTGGGCGACAGCTGGCAGAGCTTCAAGGACGGCTGGAACAGCTCTGTTTCCTCCCGCTCCTCGGGTTCTTCGGGCACCTCGCGCAGCATTCTCGACCTCCGCAAGGGCGACTGCTTCGACGTGCCGGGCGGCAAGCTGGAGCGCGAGGTCGACACGGTGCGGATCGTGCCGTGCGCGGGCAAGCACGACGCCGAGGTCTCCGGCTCGTTCCGGCTCGCCGGCGGGGGTGCCTACCCGGGCCAGGACGCGGTCCACGCCCAGGCCGACGCGCGCTGCCTCGACCTGGAGCAGGCGTACGCCATGGACCGGTGGCAGGTGCCGGCCGAGGCGGACCCGTACTACTACACGCCCAGCCGGCAGAGCTGGTCGATCGGCGATCACACGGTGACCTGTGCCTTCGCCTCGCAGGGCGGGCAGCTCCAAGGGTCGGTGCGCAATGACGCCGCCACCCTCGACGCCGACCAGATCGCGTTTTTGAAGGCGGCCAACGCCGTCGAGAGCGCCATGGCCAAGGCCCCCGACGAGGACCGGGTCGAGGACGACCTGGCCGGGTTCAAGGCGTGGGCGGGCCGGACGGGCCGCGTACTGGACGCGCAGACGGGCGAGTTGAGCGCGTACGGCTGGCGGCCCGCGGCCCGCGCGGAGGTGCAGCCGTACATCGACGGCCTGAAGGCCGCGCAGAAGGAGTGGGCGAAGGCGGCGGCCGCCACCGACGCGAGCGACTTCTCCCTGCACGCGGGAGCGGCCGACGCGGCCCGGAAGCAGACGGACGAGATCACCGCCCGCGGCGCGCTCGGCCTCAGCACGACCCCGCCCGCCACCGACGGCGGCTCGGACGGCGGCTCGGACGGCGGCTCGGACGGCGGCTCGGACGGCGGCACCGGTGGCGACAGCGACGGGGGCGACGACGGAAGCGGCACCGGTTCCGGAATCGGTGGTTCCAAGAGCGTCTGAGAAGGTCACGGGCCGGGCAGAACGTATCCGCTGTACCGCGGGTACGCCCTGCGCAGAGGCGAGTCATCACTTCGAGTGAATGTTTGGCCTCTGCTTGCGGGAGTCAACCCACGGTTGCCACGCTGTTGCAGTCTGTCAACCTGATGGGAGTGGCCAGTGACATTCGGTGAGCAGCCGGCCTATCTGCGCGTAGCCAGCGATCTGCGGGAGAAGATCGTGAGTGGCTCGCTGCCGCCGCACACCCGGCTTCCTTCGCAGGCCAGGATCCGCGAGGAGTACGGGGTTTCGGACACCGTGGCGCTCGAGGCGCGCAAGGTGCTGATGGCCGAGGGCCTGGTCGAGGGGCGCTCCGGGTCGGGCACGTACGTGCGCGAGCGCCCGGTGCCGCGCCGGGTCGCCCGCTCCGGTTACCGGACGGCCAAGGGCGCCACCCCGTTCCGCCAGGAACAGGCGGAGGAGGCGGCGCGCGGGACGTGGGAGTCGAACAGCGAGCAGGAGGAGGCGAGCCCGGAGATCGCCAAGCGGCTCGGCATCCGCCCCGGCGACCGCGTGATGCGGACGCGGTACGTGTTCCGTGACGCGGGCGAGCAGATGATGCTGTCCACGTCGTGGGAGCCGCTGGCCGTCACCGGCCGCACCCCGGTGATGCTGCCCGAGGAGGGGCCGCTCGGCGGGTGCGGGGTCGTGGAGCGGATGGCCGCGATCGACGTCGTGGTGGACAACGTGGTCGAGGAGGTCGGTGCGCGCCCGGGGCTTGCGGAGGAGCTCCTGGCGCTCGGCGGCGTCCCCGGTCATGTCGTCCTCGTCATCGAGCGGACCTACTTCGCGTCGGGGCTCGCGGTGGAGACGGCCGACGTCGTCGTTCCGGCCGACCGCTACCGGGTCGCGTACCACCTTCCGGTGAAGTAGCCGGCGCGGGCCGGTCACGGGGGTGCACCCAGGGGGTGCGCCCCCGTTCGCATGTGCGCGTTGACCGAATTCGTATCTCTTTGTGCAAAGTCGGATCCGCTGAGTGAAGGTCAGGCGTACGCTCGGGCATATGCGGATTGCGGTTTCCTGGGGATCCTTACTGACCTGCACGCCGACGCCGGGAGAGATGCGATGAACGACAGTGGCGCCGTGCTCGCCTGGCTGGTGATACGTCAGGACGACAACGGCAACCAGTACCGCGTCGGCAAGTACGCGACGCAGGCGGAGGCCCAGCGCATCGCGGACAGCCTCGACGACCGCGGGCACAAGCAGCTCTACTGGGTCGAGCGGATCGGAGCCCCGGCCCCGCAGTGACCGCGGCATGAGGAACCGTCCGGAGCGCGCGTTACGCTCCGGCGCATGAACGAGACCGTGGTGGTGGCCGGAGCCGTGTACGACCGGGGCCGCCTGCTCGCCGCCCGCCGCAGCGCCCCGCCCGAGCTCGCCGGACGCTGGGAACTGCCCGGCGGCAAGGTGGAACCGGGCGAAAGCCCGCAGCAGGCGCTGGTGCGCGAACTGCGCGAGGAACTCGGCATCGAGACCGAGCCGATGGAACGGATCGACGGGGAGTGGCCGCTGCGGCCCGGACTCGTCCTGCACGCGTGGACGGCGCGGCTGCTCGTCGGCGAGGCCCGCCCGCTCCAGGACCACGACGAACTGCGCTGGCTCGCGCCCGACGAGGCGGACGCCGTCGACTGGCTCCCCCAGGACCGTCCCGCGGTCGCGGAAGCCATGCGCATTCTGGGGAACCTGGGTCATTAGTGCCGCCATCCGCCCCACTTGGGGATAGGACGTCCCAATTACCGGGTATGTGCCTATTAATCGTTTCTAAACCCCCCGAACCATCGGATGCGGGTGATCGGCGTGATCGACACCTCGGGCGAGTGCGCCGAGTGGACCTTCCCTGCTGAGCCGGGGGCCGTACGGACCGCCCGGCATGCCGTCCGGGACGCGCTGCGCGGCTGGGACCTCGAATCCGGGGCCGTCGACGTCGCGGTTCTCCTGGTCAGCGAGCTGGTGACCAACGCTCTGCGCTACGCGGAGGGGCCCATCGGGGTCCGGCTGGACCGGCCCGACCACACCACCCTCCTGGTGGAGGTCTCGGATCCGCTGCCGGATCCGCCCGTCGAACGAACCGCCGGAATCGACGACGAGGGGGGCCGGGGAATGCAGCTCGTGGCCTGTTCCGCCCGGCGGTGGGGAACCCGCCGCGGCAGAACGGGCAAGACCGTGTGGTTCGAGCTGGCTCTGCATGGTTAGAAGGAGGGAGGGACGGACGATCACAACCCTCGCGTGAACCCGCCGACAACGGCTGGAAAAGAACGAGACCGGGATGTGATCGTGAACGCCGTGCCGGTTGGGGCCGTAGTGCTGAATACTGCGGTCAAGGCCGGTCCGGTGCGGTGAGCTGGAGGGGACGGTCGCGTGAGCGAGATACCTGAGCAGGCTGGCGATGTCGTGTGGCAGAGCAGCCCGCCTGGCTCGATCTATGACTACATCCGCGTCGCCTCGTTCTCGATCGGCCCGGACGGACTGATCGAGCAGTGGAGCCTACGGGCCGAGGAGCAGTTCGGCCTGGCCGCGTCCGCCGTGATCGGGCGCGATCCCGTCGAGGCGTTCATGCCCCCCGAGCTGCGCCCGCGCGGTCACCGCCGGGTCGCCGAGATCCTCGACGGCAAGGAATGGACGGGCGTCGTCCCCTTCCGGGTGCCGGCACCCGAGGGCGGCGAACGCGCGCAGGGTCTCGCCGAGCTGTACGTCATGCCGAGCCGAACGGCCACCGACGAGCGGGCCGCGCTCTGTATCGTCGTCGACGTACGCGCTCTGCGCGGAATCGAGACCGACCTGGCCGCGTCGCAGGCCATTTTTGGTCAATCTCCCTACGGGTTCCTGCTGTTCGGTACGGACCTCACGGTGCTGCGCGCCAACCGGCGGTTCGCCACCGTCTTCGGCGGTGCCCCCGAGGAACACCGCGGCCACACCGTGCACGACTACCTCTCCCGTGCCGAGGCCGACCGGATGGGCGCCGCCCTGCGGCGGGTCCTGGACACCGGCGAGTCCGTCATCGACCTGCAGATAGTGGGCTCGGCGCCCGGGGGCCGCGACCGCAGGCACTGGTCGATCAACCTCTACCGGGTGCACAGCGGCACCGGGCGCCCCATCGGCGTCGCCGGCCTCGGCATCGACGTGACCCGCCGTCACAACGCGGCCCGCGAAGCCGCGGACGCCCGCCGCAACCTCGCCCTGCTCAACGAGGCCGGCGCCCGCATGGGCAACACCCTCGACCTGGAGACCACCGCCCGCGAACTCCTCGACATCGCCGTCCCCGGCTTCTGCGACCTCGCGTCCGTCGACCTCTACCAGTCGCTGCTCGCCGGCGACGACGCCGCCGCCGGAAGCTCCGACGGGCGCGGCGAACTGCGCAGGGTCGCCTTCGCGAGCGCCGTGTCGGACGGGCCGCTGGCCGGCGGCGAGCCCGAGGTGGGCGTCGGCGACGTCCACCGCTACCGCTTCCACTCCCCGTACGCGAGCGCCCTGCGCACCGCCCGGATCCACACCGTGCCCGCGGCCGACGGCGGCCTCGTACAGACCACCCTCGCCGTCCCGATGGTCGCCCACGACACCGTCGTCGGCCTGGTGCAGTTCGCCCGCGCCAAGGGAAGCGAGCCGTTCGGGGAACGCGACCGCGCGCTCGCGACCGAGCTCGCCTCGCGCGCCGCCGTCTGCATCGACAACGCCCGCCTCTACCGCAGGGAGCACGAGCGTGCCCTGATCCTCCAGCGCTCCCTGCTGCCACCCGGCGCCCCCGAGGCGGCCGGGCTCGACATCGCCTGCCGCTACCTCCCCGGCAGCGCCGAGTCCGAAGTCGGCGGCGACTGGTTCGACGTCATCGAGCTGCCCGGCCACCGCACCGCGCTCGTCATCGGCGACGTGATGGGCCGCGGTCTGCGCGCCGCCGTCGCCATGGGCGAACTGCGCACCGCGGTCCGCACGCTCGCGCTGCTCGACCTCGAACCCGCCGAAGTCCTCTCGCACCTCGACGAGATCGCCCGCGGTCTCGGCGCGCCCGGCGGCAGCCAGCAGGCCTCGCGGGTCGCCCACAAGTCCCGCGACGCGGACCTCGGCGAGGTCTACCTCGCCACCTGTGTGTACGCGGTCTACGACCCGGTCACCCGGCGATGTACGTTCGCCAACGCCGGGCACCTGCCGCCCCTGCTGGTCGAACCGGGCGACGACCCGGGGGAGCCCGCGATGCTCCTCGACGTGCCGCCAGGGCTGCCGCTCGGCGTCGGCGGCGAGCCCTTCGAGGAGGTCGAGGTCGATCTGCCCGAGGGCGCCCTGCTCGCCCTCTACACCGACGGGCTCGTCGAGTCCCGCGACCACCCCCTCGACGAGGGCCTCAACGCCTTCCGCAAGACCCTCACCGACCCGGACCGCCCCCTCGAGGACGTCTGCGACCAAGTGCTCGGCTCGCTCGACACCCGGCACGGCGAGGACGACATCGCGCTGCTGCTCGCCCGCATCCAGGGCCTTCCGGTGGACGCGGTCGGCGACTGGCGGCTGCCGCGCGAACCCCGTTCGGTGGGCCGCGCCCGCGAACTCGCCCGCACCCAGCTGCTCGCCTGGGACCTCGACGACCTGGTCGACACCACCGAACTCCTGGTCAGCGAACTCGTCACCAACGCCCTGCGCTACGGCGACGGGGAGATCAGGCTCCGGCTCCTTCGCGACCGTACGCTCGTGTGCGAGGTGTGGGACGCCGGGCTCGTGCAGCCGAGGCGGCGCAGGGCTCGCGACACCGACGAGGGCGGCCGGGGACTCCAGCTGGTCGGCCTTCTCAGTGCCGCCTGGGGAGCGAGGCGCACCCCGCGCGGCAAGACCGTCTGGTTCGAACTCGCCCTGCCGGACGGGGAGTCGGGTCCGGTGGAGCTGACCGAGGAACAGATCCTCAGCATGTTCTGACGAGACGTCAGGTGACGCTGTCGGGAGACGTGCCGGAAGGTGGAGGCTTTCAGGTGGTGGCTTTCAGGGCGGCGAGCCGGGCCTCCACCTCCGCCGTGTCGCCGAGGTCGTCCAGCCGCTCGAACTGGCCGTCCAGGCAGGAGGCGGGGAGTTCCTTGCCCGCCAGCCGGGTCTCCTCGCGCCGCACCTTGTCCTCGAAACGTCTCAACTCGCTGGTGGTGTCGAGAGCGTTGACGCTCTCGGAGGCGCCCGTCGTCCGGCTCAGGGACCGCACCCCGTCGTGCTGGGACTTCAGCTCGCCGAGCCGGGACCGCATTCCGTCGAGCGCCGCGCCGAGCCGGGCCACGAGGTCGCGCTGGGCGGCGATCGCGGGCTCCGCGGCCGTCGCCTCCCGCTCCGACCTGAGCTGCCGTGCGAGTGCCACCTTGGCGAGCCGGTCGAAGGCGTCGGCCGCCGCGTCCGAACCGGAGGCGCGCAGCACGTCCGCCTTCCGGCTCACCGTCCGGGCCCGCGCGCCCCACTCGCCGTCCGCCTTCACGTCCTCGGCGTGGTCCTGTTCGAGCAGTCGCAGCGTTCCGAGCGTGGTGGAGACGGCGCGCTCGGCGTCGGCGATGGCGGCGGTGTAGTCGCGGACGAGCTGGTCGAGCACGGCTCTCGGGTCCTCGGCCCGCTCGACGAGGGCGCCCACGTCGGTCGTCGACAGGCGCACGGCGCGGCCGAGTACGGACTGCTTGTCGCTCATGGCGTGTCTCCTCGCGCGTGACCGGCCGGAGTCGCCGCCGCGCCGCCGCTCACCATGGGCCGCCGCCCGCTCTGCGGGCCCGGGTAGCGGGGCCGCCGAAGCATGCCGGCCCGCCGGGGCGGCCCCGGATGGCGTGGCCGGACGGGCGGCCGGATCCGCGGCCGGCGGTGTCGTCACCGCCGGAGCCGCCGGAGCCGCCGGAGGCGTCGGAGGCGTCGGAGCCATCGGCGTCGTCGGTGTAGGAGCCGTCGTGGGGGGCGTCCAGGATGATCCCGCCGAGCAGGGCGCCGCCCAGGCCGCCGTCGCCGGTGCGACCCGCGAAGTCCCGCTGCCCGTACGCAGCCGCGTCCTGCTCGGACAGGGCCAGCGCCTCGCGGGCCAGGGCGTCGGCGGCGCGGGCCGCGTCCAGCGCGCCCACCGGGTCCGATGCGACGGGCGGCGCCGATTCCAGGCTGCTCAGGGCCGCGGCGAGGCGGGTGCGGGCCCGGCTGCCCACGGCGCCGCGGCGGGTGGCGATGTGGTCGCCGGCCCCCGCGACCGAGGCCCGCGCGGCGAGCGTCGCCGCATTGAGGACCGCCCGCGCGGGCGGTGGGGGGAGCGCGTCCTCGTCCTCGCTCACCGCCGCGGCGGTGTCGGCCGCCTGGACCCGGCGCAGCGCGTCGATCGGATCGTAGGGCCCGGCGGTCGACTCCTCGCGGACGGCGGCGAGCGCGGACTCGGCCCGCGTGATCCGCTCGCGCAGGGCGGCGGAGGGCTCGCCGCCCTCCTCCACCATCCGGCGGGAGTCGGCGAGAGCGGCCTCGCAGGTGGCGAGCAGGTCCGGCAACATCCCTGCCGCATCCGCCAGTTCGCGTTCGCGCCGCTCGACCGATGCGACCAGGAGGGCCACTTGGGCGACGGCGCCCTCGGCGGCGCGCACCCAGACCGCGGCGCCCTCGCCGTCGTCCGCGTCGAGCGCCTGGCGGGCCCCGCCCAGGCTGGTCGTGGCGAACATGAGACGGTCCTTCGCCTCTTCGACGTGCCGGGCCACGGAAGCCGTCGCGGAAGGGGCGTACCGCCGGAGCAGCCCGGTGAGGGTGGCTTCCGCGGCGCCGGTACGGGTGGTCAGCTCGCGGAAGGCGGCCTCGGCGGAGGCGACGGCCTGGGCGGCGTTGGGACCGAGGCCGCGCAGCCGGTCGAAGGCGGCCGCTTCGGCGTCCAGGCGCCGCCCGGCCCCCTCGCAGCGTGCTTCCATCTCCGCCAGTACGCGGCGCCGGGCCGCCTCGTCCTCGGGCCGGCCCTCGTCGAGCTCCTGCCGCAGCCGGAACGCGCCGGCGAGCTCGCTCCGCGCGTGGGCGAGGGCCTCGCCGAACGGGCGGACGGCCTGGGCGCCGGCCCGCGATCGCGCGCGGTCCAGCTCCTCCGCGCTCGTGCGGACCGCCTCGTCCGCGGCGACCAGTGCGGCGCGGACCTCGGCGTCGAGCACGGCGAACGCGGGGGCGGCGAGCGGGACGGGCTGGGGCTGCACGCCCGAACTCGCGGGTGTGGTCCGTGCGTTGGTACGCCGTTTCCGTCTGGCGTACGCGTATGCGGCGAGCGCGCAGGCCAGGACGACGACGCCGATGGGAAGCACGAGGTACGTGCTCGACCCGGCTCCGCCGTGGGCGGCCAGGGGCCACGCCGCGAGGCCTTGGGCGGCGGCACGGGCTCTTCTGGCGGGCGGCGTCACACGACCGAGCGTATGGCTGGAACCAGCCCCCCGCGACCGGAACCCCTGGGCTCCGCCCCGCCCCCCCATTTCGCCCGTTCGCCCACCCTCCCGCCCGTGCGGCCACTTGAGGGTGCACCTCTCCCCCAAGGCCTCAAGGGCCAGGGGCACCCCCATGACGGGCTGAGGTGGCCCATGCTGCCCGGCCCCGAGTAGCCAAGGGGCGCGGGGAACTGTGCGACCGGCCCCCACCGGCCCGCACCCGAAAGCGAACCGGGGTTTTCAGGGGCGCGGGGAACTGCGCGGGACGCGGGCACGGTCCGCGGACGAAACGAAACCGGGGTTCCAGGGGCTTCGCCCCAAACTCCCCGCCCGGCTCGGGCGCGGCTACGCTGAGCGCCGGTAAGCCGGGCAGGGGGCGGGGGAAGCGTACGCATGGCACGGATACGGACCTGGTGGCACGGCCGGGGCGGGCGCCTGATCCGCAGGGCCCTGCTCACCACCGCCCTCACGCTCGCCGTGACCGTCGCCGCCGCAGGCGTCGGCCTGCGTGCCCAGTACGCGGGCGACCCCGGCGCCGACACCAGGACCCGCGACCGGGACGCGTACTGGCTGGGACACGCCTGGGTCGACGGACGCAAGGGCGAGAAGGACCTCGACGCCTTCGCCGCCAAGGTGCGCGGCAGCGGCATCAAGGACCTGTTCGTGCACACCGGCCCGCTCGACCACGACGGCACCCTGCCCGCCACCCGCTACCCCCGGGCCCGCTGGCTGGTGGACGGCGTGCACCGCAGGCTGCCCGGCGTGCGCGTACAGGCGTGGCTCGGCGACGAGCTGGCGAGCGAGGGGCCCGTCGGGATGCGGCTCGACGACGCCGCGACGCGCGCGTCGGTCGTCACCAGCGCCCGTCAGGTGCTCGACACCGCCCACGTCGACGGCGTGCACTTCGACCTGGAGCCCCTGCCGTCGGGCGACCGCGACTACCTCGCCCTGCTCGACTCGCTGCGCGCCCTCACCCGGCCCCGCGGTGCCCTGCTCTCGGTGGCCGCGCACCAGATAGACCCGCTGCCCGCGCTGCACTCGGCCGCCGATGAACTCACCGGCCACGGCAAGTGGTGGTCACAGGCCTATTTCGGCCAGGTGGCCCGCCGCGTCGATCAGATCGCCGTGATGTCGTACGACACCTCGATGCCCCTGCAGAGTCTGTACGGCGGGTATGTCGCACGGCAGACGGCCCTCGCGCTCCAAGTGACCCCGAAGCGAACCGACTTGCTCATGGGTCTGCCGTTCTACGACGACGAGAGCATGACCCACCACGGCTCCGCCGAGACCGTGGAGGCGGCCGTGCGCGGAGCCCGGCTCGGACTCGCCCGCACCGACCGCCACCGTCAGCACTTCGGCGTCGCCCTGTACGTCGACTTCGCCGAGCGAGGCGAGGACTGGGGCGCTTACCGCAAAGGGTGGAGCAAAGAAGGCAACTGATGGCTCGCCAGGTGGTCAGGTGTCGAGGCACCATCAGGCTTCGCGGCGGCGGATGCGGCTGCCCAGCCACACCAGCGGGTCGTACTTACGGTCCACCGCCCGCTCCTTCAGCGGAATCAGCGCATTGTCGGTGATCTTGATGTGTTCGGGGCACACCTCCGTGCAGCACTTGGTGATGTTGCAGTAGCCGAGGCCGTGTTCGTCCTGTGCGTCCCGCTTGCGGTCGAGGCCCGCCTCGGACGCCGCGTCCAGCGGGTGCATGTCGAGTTCGGCCACCCGCATCAGGAAGCGCGGGCCCGCGAAGGCCGTCTTGTTCTCCTCGTGGTCGCGCACCACATGGCAGGTGTCCTGGCACAGGAAGCACTCGATGCACTTGCGGAACTCCTGCGAGCGCTCCACGTCGATCTGCTGCATCCGGTACTCGCCGGGCGCCACCCCCTTGGGCGGCACGAACGCCGGGACCTCCCGTGCCTTCGCGTAGTTGAAGGACACGTCCGTCACCAGGTCGCGTACGACCGGGAAGGCACGCAGGGGAGTCACGGTGATGACGTCCTCGCGGCCGAACGTCGACATCCGCGTCATGCACAGCAGGCGGGGTCGTCCGTTGATCTCCGCGCTGCACGAACCGCACTTGCCCGCCTTGCAGTTCCAGCGCACCGCGAGATCGGACGCCTGGGTCGCCTGGAGGCGGTGGATGATGTCGAGGACCACCTCGCCGTCGTTCACCTCGACCGTGAAGTCGGTGAGTTCACCGCCGCCGGTGTCCCCCCGCCACACCCGGAAGCTCGCATCGTACGTACTCAACTCTTCAGCTCCTCTTCGGCGAGGTACTTGACCAGCTCCTCCTTCTCGAACAGGGAGAGCAGATCGGCACGGATGGGGTCGGTCTCCTCGCGCACGAGCCTGATCTGGCCGCGCTCGGGGTCGGGCGGCGCCATGCCCTCGGCGGGGGCGGCCAGATGGCACAGCAGGTTCACGCGGCGCCAGGAGCGGTCCATCGACGGCCAGTCCTCGCGGGTGTGGCCGCCGCGGCTCTCGGTGCGCTCCAGGGCGGCCCGCGCCACGCACTCGCTCACCAGGAGCATGTTGCGCAGGTCGAGCGCGAGGTGCCAGCCCGGGTTGAACTGGCGGTGCCCCTCGACCCCGGCCCGCCGGGCCCGCGCCCGCAGCTCGGCGAGCTTGCGCAGCGCCTGGTGCATCTCGCCCTCCCTGCGGATGATGCCCACCAGGTCGTTCATGGCCTGCTGGAGCTCCTGGTGCAGGGTGTACGGGTTCTCGGCGGGCGAGCCGTCCCCGGGGGCCTCGGCGCTGAAGGGGCGCAGCGCCTCCGCGGCCGCGGCGTCGATCTGCGCCTCGTCCACCGGGGGCCGTACGGCGAGTGAGTGCGCGTACTCGGCCGCGTGCAGCCCGGCCCGCCGGCCGAAGACCAGCAGGTCGGAGAGCGAGTTGCCGCCGAGCCGGTTGGAGCCGTGCATGCCGCCGGCCACCTCACCGGCCGCGAACAGGCCCGGCACGCCGCGGGCCGCCGCGGAGTCGGAGTCGACCGCGATGCCGCCCATCACGTAGTGGCAGGTGGGCCCGACCTCCATCGCCTCGGCCGTGATGTCCACGTCCGCCAGCTCCTTGAACTGGTGGTACATCGACGGCAGCCGGCGCCGGATCACCTCGGCCGGCATCCTCGTGGAGACGTCCAGGAAGACGCCGCCGTGCGGGGTGCCCCGGCCCGCCTTCACCTCGGCGTTGATGGCGCGGGCGACCTCGTCGCGGGGGAGCAGCTCGGGCGGGCGGCGGTTGTGGTCGGGGTCCTCGTACCAGCGGTCGCCCTCCTCCTCGGACTCCGCGTACTTCTCCTTGAAGACGTCCGGCACGTAGTCGAACATGAACCGCTTGCCCTCGGAGTTGCGCAGCACCCCGCCGTCGCCGCGCACCGACTCGGTGACCAGGATGCCCTTGACCGACGGCGGCCAGACCATGCCGGTGGGGTGGAACTGCACGAACTCCATGTTCAGGAGCGGCGCCCCGGCGAGCAGCGCCAGCGCGTGGCCGTCGCCGGTGTACTCCCACGAGTTGGAGGTCACCTTGAACGACTTGCCGATGCCGCCGGTGGACAGGACGACCGCGGGTGCCTGGAGGACGAAGAACCGGCCGCTCTCGCGCTCGTAGCAGAAGGCACCCGACACCCGGTCACCCGCGGCGGAACCGCTGTCGGACGCGGCCTTCAACACCCGCGTGACCGTGCACTCCTGAAAGACCTTCAGGCGGGCCTCGTAGTCGCCGAACTCCTTCTTGTCCTCCTGCTGGAGGCTCACGATCTTCTGCTGGAGGGTGCGGATGAGCTCCAGGCCCGTGCGGTCGCCGACGTGTGCGAGGCGCGGGTACTCGTGGCCGCCGAAGTTGCGCTGAGAGATCCGGCCGTCGGCGGTGCGGTCGAACAGGGCGCCCCAGGTCTCCAACTCCCAGACCCGCTCCGGCGCTTCGCGTGCGTGCAGCTCCGCCATGCGCCACTGGTTGAGGAACTTCCCGCCGCGCATGGTGTCGCGGAAGTGGACCTGCCAGTTGTCGCCGGAGTTCACGTTGCCCATGGAGGCGGCGATGCCGCCCTCGGCCATGACGGTGTGCGCCTTGCCGAAGAGCGACTTGCAGATCACCGCGGTGCGGGCGCCGCGCTCGCGGGCCTCGATCGCGGCCCTGAGGCCGGCGCCGCCCGCGCCCATCACGACGACGTCCCACTGCTGCCGTTCCAGCTGAGTCATCTACGCTGCTTTCACTTGGAAGGACTTAGAAGAACCTCGGATCGTCGAACGCCCCGGTCGCGAGCAGGTACACGTAGAAGTCGGCGAGCGCGACACTGATCAACGACGCCCAGGCCAGCAACATGTGACGGGCATTCAGTTTTCCGACCCAGCCCCATAGCCGGTAGCGCACCGGATGCTTGGAGAAGTGCCGCAGGCGCCCGCCGACGATGTGCCGGCAGGAGTGGCAGGACAGGGTGTACGTCCAGATCAGCGCGATGTTGACCAGGAAGATCAGGCTGCCGAGCCCCATGTGGCCCCACCGGTAGTGCTCGTCGCGGAAGGAGAGCACCGTGTCGTAGGTGAGGATCCCGGCGACCACGACCGCGAAGTAGAAGAAGTACCGGTGGACGTTCTGCAGGATCAGCGGGAAGCGGGTCTCGCCGGAGTACTTCTTGTGCGGCTCGGCCACCGCGCAGGCGGGCGGCGAGGCCCAGAAGCCGCGGTAGTACGCCTTGCGGTAGTAGTAGCAGGTCAGCCGGAAGCCGAGCGGGAAGATCAGGATGAGGAGCGCGGGGGACAGGCCCCACCAGCCGCCGAAGACGTCCGCGTTCGGGCCGTGCCGCATGGGCGCGCAGGTGTCCGCGAGGCACGGCGAGTAGAACGGTGAGACGTAGGGCGCGTGGTAGTAGTCCGCGTTCGCGAACGCCCGCCAGGTCGAGTAGACGACGAAGGCGAGCAGCCCCGCCGCGGTGACCGCCGGTGCGAGCCACCAGCGGTCGGTGCGCAGATGGCGGGGGGCGATCGCGGCGCGTGCGGCGTCGTGGACGCCGGTGCCGTCCCCGGTCAGGGGAGAGGGTTCCGTGCCTGTGGCCAAGAGTGGCTCCCGTGGAGGGTCAGGGGGTGCGCCGGCCGCGGGACCGGGTGCTCCCGAGTCCTTCGTCGTCCGAGTCGGTCCAGAGCGAGGCGTCGTACGGGGCGTCGGGGATGGTGACCAGGTCGGGGCGGGCGGGTGCGCCGGGTGGTGCGGACTCGCGGAGCAGGGCGAGGCTCTCGCGAAGGTGGTCGGCGTCGGTCCGTACCCGCCGGATGTCCAGGCCGTGCCCGACCTGCTTCTCCAGGCGTCCCACGGCGCGCACCAGGTCGTCCAGACAGTGCTGAGTGGCCGTCAACTCGTCGTGCAGGGACATGACTTGCCTGCCTTTCGCCGGAGCGGGTGGCAATGTTCATGCGCCGAAAAGTGTCGCGCCTCACATGCGCGGTTGTGAAGGTGCGTGCACGGGGTTGTGGGGTCGCACGTTCCCCGGGCGCCCCCTGGGGAGCCGGTGTCGGCCATCCGGGTGGTCCGGGCTGCCGCGTTCGCGGATGCGTTCGGCCGCACGGGTGGGCTTCGGGGTCCGTCCCGCCGTGTCGCCGCCCCCGGGGCGCGAGCGTCCTCTTCAGTGACTGGGATACGTGTGATCATCGCGAAATGCCAACAAACCCCATAAGTCTGACGAAGAGGTACAAGCCATGTCCCACGTCGGTGACCCGAACGGGAGGGCGCCCCGGATCGTCGCGGCGATCCGGACCGCGGCCTCTCTGCGGTCGCGCTCCGTCGCGCTCCTGACCAGCGGAGTGCTCGCGCTCCCCGTGCTGACCGGCTGCGGCTCCGCCGACGGCGGGACCGCGGCAGGCGCCGCGCCCCAGGACATCGGGGCCGCGGCCCGGACGCAAGTCGCCGACGGGGGCACCCTGAAGTGGGCCGTCGACGCGATGCCCGAGACGCTCAACACCTTCCAGGCCGACGCCGACGCCACGACCCAGCGGGTCGCCCAGGCGGTGCTGCCGGCCCTGTTCACCCTGGACGACCACGGCCGCCCGCAGCGCAACGCCGACTACCTGGAGTCCGCCGAGGTCGTCCAGCGCGAGCCCAAGCAGGTCGTGCTCTACAAGCTCAACCAGAAGGCGGTGTGGAGCGACGGCCGCGAGATCGGCGCCCCCGACTTCGTCGCCCAGTGGCGCGCCCTCAGCGGCAAGGACTCGGCGTACTGGACAGCGCGCAACGCCGGGTACGAGCGCATCGAGAAGATCGAGAAGGGCGCCAACGACCTGGAGGTCAAGGTCACCTTCGCCAAGCCCTACGCGGACTGGCGCTCCCTGTTCAGCCCGCTCTACCCGAAGGACGTCACCGGCACCCCCGACGCCTTCAACGACGGCGCCCGCACCAGGCTGAAGGCGACCGCGGGGGCCTTCCGGCTCAAGGAGGCCGACCGGGCCAAGGGCACGGTCACCCTGGAGCGCAACCCCCGCTGGTGGGGCCTGCCCGCCAAGCTCGACACCGTCGTCCTGCAGGCCGTGGCGCGCGACAAGCGGGCGGCGGCGCTCGCCGCGGGCTCCGTCGACGTGGCCGAGATCGACCGTGGCGACGCCGACCGCATCGCGCTCGCCGAACGCGACAAGGGCCGGGCCGTCACCCACGGCCCGGGGGCCGCGATCACCCCCGCCTCCGCGCTGCGCTCCTGGGCCATCGCCCACAGCGGTGAGGAGGAGAAGGCCGAGGCGGAGCGGCAGGCCCGTAAGGAGACCCTGGCCGCCGTCGACACGTACGCCTCCGAGCAGTCCGCGCTACGGGGCTTCGCGGTCCGCAAGACCCTGGAGCCCGCGTACACCCAGCTCGCCCTGAACGGCGCGTCCGGGCCGCTCGCCGACGAGCGGGTCCGGCGCGCGGTGGCCCGCGCCCTGAACCGCAAGGAGATCGCCGAGGCGGTCCTCAAGCCGCTCGGTCTGCCCGCGCAGCCTCCCGGCAGCCACCTCGCCCTCGCTGGGCAGGACGCCTACACCGACAGCAGCGACGCCCTCGGCAGCCAGGACACCCAGGAGGCGCGGGCGCTGCTCGCGGACGCCGGATGGACGGCCGGCGGCGCCCGGCAGAAGCCCAAGCAGGAGGCGGCGAAGGCGGGCAGCAAGCCCGAGGGCGAGCAGGAGTCGGAGGACGGCAAGCGCCCCGCGGCCGGAAACCACCCCGACGACGAGGGCACCTACATCGTCGGCGACGACAAGCCCGGCAGCTCCGGGTCGGGCGCCGGCTCCCGTACGTACGTGCTCGCACCGGGCCGCGTCGCCGCGCTCCAGCAGGCCGCCCTCATGAGCCAGGCCCGGATCTTCGACGGCGAGCCCGCCGAGCAGGTGAACAAGGGCGCGGGCAAGGACACCAAGACCGAGGCGCGGCTCAAGGGCGGCGCCCCCGGCGCGTACGCCCCGAAGGGCACCGCGGCGCCCGCGCCCCAGAGCGGCCCGCTCGGCAAGGACGGCAAGCCGCTCACCCTGCGCTTCGTGCTGCCGTCGGGCCCCGGCTCACAGTCGTTGCGCGACGTGGGCGACAAGGTCGCGGCGATGCTGAAGACGGTCGGCATCAACACCGAGATCATCAAGGTCGCCGACGACAGCTACTTCAAGGACCACATCGCGTCGGGCGATTTCGACCTGGCGCTCTACTCGTGGCCCGGCACCGCCTACCCGGCCACCGACGACCGGCCGATCTTCGCCAAGCCGGAGCCCGCGGCCGACGGCTCGCTCCTCGTCGAGCAGAACTACAGCCGGGTCGGCACCGACCACATCGACCAGCTCTTCGACCAGGCCGCCGGCGAGCTGGACGAGGACGAGGCCCGCGACCTCGTGCACAAGGCCGACGCCAGGATCTGGGCGGCGGCAGGATCGATTCCCCTCTACCAGCGCCCGCAGCTGGTCGCCGTGAAACCGAATGTGGCCAATGCGGGAGCCTTCGGATTCGCCGCCCCGCGCTTCCAGGACATCGGGTTCAAGAAGCCGGAAACGGCGCACAACGGATCGAAGAACTCTCAGGACTAGAAGAGCAAACCAGCAGGTCAGAAGCGGGCCGCGGGTGCGGCTCCAAGCTCAGAACCTGCTCAAGTCCCTTGCCCGCCGACCCCGTCGGCGGGCAAGGTCGTGTACGCCCCATGACCCGGGTTTCCTTACGACACACCCCCCGGCAGACCGTTGCCGAAACCCCCGCAGAACCCCCCGCTCACGATCGCCGACGTCGGCCCGGGAGGCCGTAGGTGCGGCCGCCCCGTACCATGGAGGCAGCCGTGGCCTGTCTGCCCGGCGGGCGGACGAGGACTCGACCGCGTCAGACGCCTGATCCCACGATCGAGAGAAGCGCCAGTCAGTATGCCCACGCGCCACGACATCCGTAACGTCGCCATCGTCGCCCACGTCGACCACGGCAAGACCACCCTGGTCGACGCCATGCTCAAGCAGGCCGGCGCCTTCGCCGCGCACGCCGCCGAGTCGCTCGACGACCGCATGATGGACAGCAACGATCTGGAGCGTGAGAAGGGCATCACGATCCTGGCCAAGAACACGGCCGTCAAGTACCACCCCAAGGATGGCGGCGACGTCATCACCATCAACATCATCGACACCCCGGGCCACGCCGACTTCGGTGGCGAGGTCGAGCGCGGTCTGTCGATGGTGGACGCCGTCGTGCTCCTGGTCGACGCCTCCGAGGGCCCCCTGCCGCAGACCCGCTTCGTGCTGCGCAAGGCCCTCCAGCAGCGCCTGCCCGTCATCCTGTGCATCAACAAGACGGACCGCCCCGACTCCCGGATCGACGAGGTCGTCAACGAGACGTACGACCTCTTCCTCGACCTGGACGCGGACGAGGACCAGATCGAGTTCCCGATCGTCTACGCCTGCGCCCGTGACGGCGTCGCCTCGCTGACCAAGCCGGAGGACGGCACCGTCCCGGCCGACAGCGAGAACCTGGAGCCGTTCTTCTCGACGATCCTCTCCAGCGTCCCGGCCCCCGAGTACGACGAGAGCGCCCCCCTCCAGGCGCACGTCACCAACCTCGACGCCGACAACTTCCTCGGCCGTATCGCGCTGCTCCGCGTCGAGCAGGGCGAGCTGCGCAAGGGCCAGACCGTCGCGTGGATCAAGCGGGACGGCACGATCTCCAACGTCCGCATCACCGAGCTGATGATGACCGAGGCGCTCACCCGCAAGCCGGCCGAGATGGCCGGCCCCGGTGACATCTGCGCGGTGGCCGGTATCCCCGAGATCATGATCGGCGAGACCCTGGCCGACCCGGAGAACCCGATCGCGCTGCCGCTGATCACGGTCGACCAGCCGGCCATCTCCATGACCATCGGCACCAACACCTCGCCGCTCGTCGGCCGCGGTGGTTCCGGCAAGGGCGCGGACGCCAAGGCGACCGTCAAGGACCGCAAGGTCACCGCCCGTCAGGTCAAGGACCGCCTCGACCGCGAGCTCATCGGCAACGTCTCGCTCCGCGTGCTCGACACCGAGCGCCCGGACGCCTGGGAGGTCCAGGGCCGTGGTGAGCTCGCGCTCGCCATCCTGGTCGAGCAGATGCGCCGCGAGGGCTTCGAGCTGACCATCGGCAAGCCGCAGGTGGTCACCAAGCAGGTCGACGGCAAGACCCACGAGCCGGTCGAGCGCCTCACCGTGGACGTCCCCGAGGAGCACATGGGCGCGGTCACGCAGCTCATGGGCGTCCGCAAGGGCCGCATGGACAACATGTCCAACCACGGTTCCGGCTGGGTCCGCATGGAGTTCGTCGTTCCCTCCCGTGGCCTCATCGGCTTCCGTACGGAGTTCCTCACGAACACCCGCGGCACCGGTATCGCCCACTCGATCCACGAGGGCCACGAGCCGTGGTTCGGCACCCTGACGACCCGTAACAACGGCTCGCTCGTGGCCGACCGCGCCGGTTCGGTCACCCCCTTCGCCATGATCAACCTCCAGGAGCGCGGTGTGCTGTTCACCGAGCCCGGCACCGAGGTCTACGAGGGCATGATCGTCGGTGAGAACTCGCGTGCCGACGACATGGACGTGAACATCACCAAGGAGAAGAAGCTCACCAACATGCGTGCCGCTTCCGCCGACAACACCGAGAACGTGGTGCCGGCGCGCAAGCTCTCCCTGGAGCAGTCCCTGGAGTTCTGCCGCGACGACGAGTGCGTCGAGGTGACCCCGGAGGCCGTGCGCATCCGCAAGGTCGTCCTGGACGCCAAGGAGCGCGGCCGCACCGCGTCGCGCGCCAAGCGGAACTGACGTACCCCGTACGCCCGAAGGCCCGGCTCCCGCTCATCGCGGGGCCGGGCCTTCGGCGTTGGCCGGAAGGTTTGGGCGGCGCGGTACACACGCGAGGGTGATCAAGTACAAAGCCCTGCCAAAGTGGCCCGTCCTCTTCGGCCGATCGCCCCTAGGGTCAAGTTGTTTTAAGGGGCATCCTGTTCGGATATCGACCGTCGCTCTCCGGAAGATGTGTTAACGGTCCGTTTCGGGTGTGTCTGTCTGTGCTCAGTTTGTCCGGATTTCGGGCCGTTGCCCGGTACTGATGTTGTCAAAACGAGACCCTTTAAGTGTGGTTTACAGCCCGGCCGTACTTAATAGTTGGCTCCATTGAGCTCGGGTCAATGGGTCACGCACTGTGGGGAGTGCCGACTCACGAGCACACTCGGGGTACTTGACGTCGAAGCGCTGTCAGGGGTGTCAGCGCGCGTAGAAGTACCCCTCTTGTAGTGACAAGTGGACTCATGAGGAGGAAACCCATGCGTGGTGCTACGAGCGCCAAGTGGGTCGCGGGAGCGGCAATCATCGCCCTGGCTGCGACCGCTTGTGGTGGCGGCAAGGACAGCACGGACAACTCGGGCGCGGCTGCGGACCCGACAGGTGTCTTCAGCTACCAGAGCAGCGAACCGCAGCACCCGATCCAGCCGGCCAACGTGATGGAGACCGGCGGCGGCCGCATCACCGACGTCCTCTTCTCCAAGCTGGTCGACTTCGAGCCGAAGACCGGCGCGATCACCAACGTCGTCGCCGACTCGATCAAGCAGGACGACGCCAGCCACTACACCATCAAGGTGAAGCAGGGCTGGACGTTCCACAACGGCGAGAAGGTCACCGCCAAGTCGTTCGTCGACGCCTGGAACTGGGGCGCCAACTCCAAGAACGCGCAGCAGAACGCTTCTTGGTTCTCGGACATCAAGGGCTACGACGAGGTCCACCCGGAGAAGGGTGACCCGAAGGCCGACAAGATGTCGGGTCTGTCCACCCCGGACGACTACACCATCAAGGTCGAGCTCGCCACCCCGGCTCCGTACTGGACCTACAAGCTCGGCTACAGCGCCTACGCGCCGCTGCCGTCGGTGTTCTACACCAACCCGAAGAAGTACGGCGAAGAGCCCATCGGCAACGGCCCGTACCAGTTCGTGAAGTGGAACCACAACCAGGACTTCCTCACCAAGGCCTACGACAAGTACGCCGGTGCGGACAAGCCGAAGAACGGTGGTGTGGACTTCAAGTTCTACACCAGCTCCGAGGCCGCCTATAAGGACGCGGTCTCCAACAACCTGGACGTGCTCGACCAGGTCGCCCCGAGCGGCATGGCCACGTACCACCAGGACCTCGGCAAGCGCGCCGTGGACGCCCCGCAGAACTCGATCCAGACGATCTCCGTCGCCGCCTACGCGCCGGCGATCACGGGTCTGAAGGACCGTCCGAAGTTCATGCAGGGCATCTCGATGGCGATCGACCGGGACACCATCACCAAGACGGTGCTCCAGGGTTCGCGTACCCCGGCCACCGGCTTCGTGCCGCCGGCCGTCAAGGGCTACGCCGCCGACGCCTGTGGTGACGTCTGCAAGTACAACCCCACCAAGGCCAAGCAGCTCGTCACGGAGGCCGGCGGCGCCAACGCCACCATCTCGATCCTCTACAACGCCGACGGCGGCCACAAGGAATGGGTGACGGCGGTCTGCGCCAACATCACCCAGGCCACCGGCGTCAAGTGCGAGAGCGACTCCAAGGCGGACTTCAAGACCGCTCTGGACGTCCGCACCAACAAGAAGGTCCAGAGCTTCTACCGCTCGGGCTGGGTGCAGGACTACCCGCTGAACGCCAACTTCCTCAAGGACCTGTACGGCACCACCGCCGCGGGCAACGAGGGCGGCTACTCGAACAAGACCTTCGACGACCTGGCGGCCAAGGCCGACAAGGCGGCGACCCTGGACGAGTCGGTCAAGCTGTACCAGGACGCCGAGAAGTCGCTGTTCGCCGACATGCCGGCCATCCCGCTCTGGTACTACAAGACGAACGCCGGCTACTCGGCCAACGTCAAGAGCGTCACGTACGACACCTTCGGCAAGCCGGTCTTCACCGCGGTCGAGGTTCTCAAGAAGTAGCGATCTGGCCGCTGACGGTCGATTCACCACGGCGTTCCGACATCGCGTCGGCGCCACACCGTTCGCGCAGGGCAGCCGGCCCGCCCCTCCCACGAGGAGCGGGGCGGGCCGGCTGCTGAGCGGCTGACTATGGAGGCTCGATGGGGCGCTACGTCGCAAGGCGACTGCTCCAGATGATCCCGGTGTTCATCGGGACCACTCTGCTCATCTTTCTGATGGTGTACTCACTTCCCGGCGACCCCGTCCGGGCTCTGTGGGGCGACAGACCTGCCGACCCGCAGGCGATGGCGCGGCTGCGCCACGAGTACTGGTTCGACCGACCGGTCCTCGCGCAGTACTGGCACTATCTCAGCAACGTCGTCACCGGCAACTTCGGCACCAGCTTCGTCACCGGCCGTAAGGTGATCGACGTCATGGCCGAGACGTTCCCCGTGACGATCCGGCTGGCACTGATCGCTTTCGCCGTCGAGATCGTGGTGGGCCTCTCGCTGGGCCTCCTGGCCGGCCTGAACCGCGGTCGGGTCTGGGACAAGCTCGTGCTCGTGATCACGCTGCTGCTGATCTCGATCCCGATCTTCGTCCTCGGCTTCATCTTCCAGACGATCTTCGCGGACCAGCTCGGCTGGGTCACCCCGACCGTGCAGGACTCCAACGACATCTCGCAGTTGATCCTGCCGGGTGCCGTCCTCGGTTCCCTCTCGTTCGCCTACATCGCGCGGCTCAGCAGAACCTCGCTCGCCGAGAACCTGCGCGCGGACTACATCCGCACCGCCATCGCCAAGGGCCTGCCGCGCCGTCGCGTCGTGGGCATCCACCTGATGCGCAACTCGCTCATCCCGGTGGTCACCTTCCTCGGCACCGACCTCGGCGCCCTGATGGGCGGCGCGATCGTGACCGAGGGCATCTTCAACGTGCACGGCATCGGCAACACGCTGTACCGGTCGATCAACCAGTCGGACAACGCCACGGTGGTGGGCATCGTGACGATCCTCGTGATCGTCTACCTGCTGTCCAGCCTCCTGGTCGACCTGCTGTACGCCGCTCTGGACCCGAGGATCCGCTATGCCTGAGACCCTCAACAAGGCTTCCGCCGGGGCCGCCGAGACCCCGGCCGTCACCCCGGTGCCGGTCACCGCGGAGAAGGCCCGCAGCCTCTGGTCGGACGCGTGGCGCGACCTGCGCCGCAACCCCGTCTTCGTCATCTCCGCCGTCCTGATCGTCTTCCTGCTCGTGGTGGCGGCCTTCCCCGGCCTCTTCACGTCGGTCGACCCGGACCACGCGGACCTCGCCAAGCACTACCTGGGCGTGCCGAGTTACAGCCACTTCTTCCAGGAGGACTGGTTCGGCTACGACGTCCAGGGGCGCAGCATCTTCGCGCGCGTCCTGTTCGGCGCCCGCGCCTCGATCATCGTCGGCGTCTGCGTGACGCTGGTCGTGACCGTCCTCGGCGGAATCGTCGGCATGCTGGCCGGCTACTTCGGCGGCTGGTTCGACTCGCTGCTCTCCCGCATCACCGACGTGTTCTTCGGCATCCCGCTGCTGCTCGGCGCGATCGTCGTCCTGAACGCCTTCACCCACCGCACGGTGTGGACCGTGGTGCTCGCGCTCGGCGTCCTCGGCTGGACCCAGCTCGCCCGCGTCATGCGCGGCTCGGTGCTGACGGTCAAGCAGGCCGACTACGTGCAGGCCGCCAAGGCGCTCGGCGCAGGCACCGGCCGGATCATGCTCCGGCACATCCTGCCGAACGCGATCGCCCCGGTGATCGTCGTCGCCACCATCGCGCTCGGCGGCTACATCGCCGCGGAGGCGACGCTGTCCTTCCTCGGTATCGGGCTCCCGCCCTCCACCGTCTCCTGGGGCAACGACATCTCATCCGGCCAGACCGTCATCCGTACCGCCCCGCACGTGCTGTTCTTCCCCAGCGCCATGCTGAGCATCACGGTGCTCGCGTTCATCATGCTCGGTGACGCGGTGCGCGACGCTCTCGACCCCAAGCTGCGCTGAGGAGGGCGTACGACGTGACCATCATCGAAGAAACCGCGAGCGTCCCCGCGCCCCGTTCGGGCGACGACAAGGGCGGCCCGCTGCTCGAAGTCCGCGACCTGCACGTCGAGTTCCACACCCGTGACGGTGTGGCCAAGGCAGTCAACGGCGTCAACTACAGCGTCGCCGCAGGCGAGACGCTGGCCGTGCTCGGCGAGTCCGGCTCCGGCAAGTCCGTGACCGCGCAGGCGATCATGGGCATCCTGGACATGCCGCCCGGCAAGATCCCGCAGGGCGAGATCCTCTTCCGCGGCCAGGACATGCTGAAGATGTCCGGCGAGGAACGGCGCGCCATCCGCGGCCGGAAGATCGCGATGATCTTCCAGGACGCGCTCTCCGCGCTGAACCCGGTGCTCAGCGTCGGCTACCAGCTCGGCGAGATGTACCGGGTCCACCAGGGCCTGTCCAAGAAGGACGCCAAGGTCAAGGCCATCGAGCTGATGGACAAGGTCAAGATCCCGGCCGCCGCGGCCCGGGTCAGCGACTACCCCCACCAGTTCTCCGGCGGCATGCGCCAGCGCATCATGATCGCCATGGCGCTGGCCCTCGAGCCCGACCTGATCATCGCGGACGAGCCGACCACCGCGCTCGACGTGACCGTCCAGGCCCAGGTCATGGACCTGCTCGCGGAGCTGCAGCGCGAGTACAACATGGGCCTGATCCTGATCACCCACGACCTCGGCGTGGTCGCCGACGTCGCGGACAAGATCGCGGTCATGTACGCCGGCCGGATCGTCGAGACGGCCCCGGTGCACGAGATCTACAAGCGCCCCGCGCACCCGTACACCAAGGGTCTGCTCGAATCGATCCCGCGCCTCGACCAGAAGGGCCAGGAGCTCTTCGCGATCAAGGGCCTCCCGCCCAACCTGATGCGCATCCCCGGCGGTTGTGCGTTCAACCCGCGCTGCACCATGGCGCAGGACGTGTGCCGCACGGACGTTCCGGTGCTGCACCAGGTGACCGAGCAGGACGGCACCGAGCTGGTCGGTCGCGGCAGCGCCTGCCACTTCTGGAAGGAGACGATCCATGGCTGACCTCGAAAAGAAGGACGAGGCCGTGGACGCCACCCCCAACGTCACCGACGTCGTCAAGGTGGACGCCTCCACGACCAGCGAGGTCGAGGCGATCCTCGACGCCCCGGTCGACCGGGGCGAGCCGATCCTCCAGGTCCGCAATCTGGTCAAGCACTTCCCGCTGACCAGCGGCATCCTGTTCCGGCGGCAGGTCGGCGCGGTCAAGGCCGTCGACGGCGTCTCCTTCGACCTGTTCCAGGGCGAGACCCTGGGCATCGTGGGCGAGTCCGGCTGTGGCAAGTCCACCGTCGCCCGGCTCCTGATGACGCTGGAGCGGGCGACCGCCGGCGAGGTCTTCTACAAGGGCCAGGACATCACCAAGCTGTCCGGGCGCGCGCTGAAGGCCGTGCGCCGCAACATCCAGATGGTGTTCCAGGACCCGTACACCTCGCTGAACCCGCGCATGACGGTCGGCGACATCATCGGGGAGCCCTTCGACATCCACCCCGAGGTGGCTCCCAAGGGCGACCGGCGCCGCAAGGTCCAGGAGCTCCTGGACGTCGTGGGTCTGAACCCGGAGTACATCAACCGGTACCCGCACCAGTTCTCCGGCGGTCAGCGTCAGCGCATCGGCATCGCCCGCGGCCTGGCACTCAACCCCGAGATCATCATCTGCGACGAGCCGGTGTCCGCTCTGGACGTCTCCGTCCAGGCGCAGGTCATCAACCTGATGGAGAAGCTCCAGGACGAGTTCAACCTGTCCTACCTCTTCATCGCGCACGACCTGTCGATCGTCCGGCACATCTCCGACCGGGTCGGCGTGATGTACCTGGGCAAGATGGCCGAGATCGGCACCGACCAGCAGATCTACGAGCACCCGACGCACCCCTACACCCAGGCGCTGCTCTCCGCCGTCCCGGTCCCCGACCCGGACGCGCGCGAGCACCGCGAGCGGATCATCCTCACCGGTGACGTCCCCTCGCCCGCCAATCCGCCGTCGGGCTGCCGCTTCCGCACTCGCTGCTGGAAGGCGGAGGACCGCTGCTCCACCGAGGTCCCGCTGCTCGCGATCCCGGAGCGCTTCCAGGGTCTGGACAGCCCGGTCGCGCACGAGTCGGCGTGCCACTTCGCCGAGGAGAAGGACGTCGTCGGCGCGGCCTGACGCACCTCACGGGTGGGCCCGCGGTTCCTTCACCGGAACCGCGGGCCCACCCGTTCGTGTGACCGCCCGTGTGCGCGGCCACCCGGCCGTGCGCCCGTACGGCGCTGGTAAAGGTGCGGTTCGCGTATCTCCGGGGTGATATTTGGGCCTAAGTGAGACTTGGACTCAAGTGGGATTCTAGGAGGACTCCATGCGCGGAGCCACGCACGCCAAGTGGGCCGCAGGTGCGATCGTGATCGCCCTCGCGGCGACGGCCTGCGGTGGAGGGGGGAGCAGCGGCGGCGGCAGTGGAGCCGACGGCATCGTGAGTTCCTCCTGGGGCGACCCGCAGAACCCGCTGGAGCCGGCCAACACCAACGAGGTGCAGGGCGGCAAGGTCCTCGACATGCTGATGCGCGGTCTCAAGCGGTACGACCCGAAGACCGGCGAGGCCCAGAACATGATCGCCGACAAGATCGACACGTCGGACTCGCAGAACTTCACGGTCACCCTGAAGGACGGCTGGACGTTCTCCAACGGCGAGAAGGTCACCTCCAAGTCGTTCGTGGACGCCTGGAACTACGGCGCGAACCTGAAGAACAACCAGAAGAACGCGTCGATGTTCTCCTACATCGACGGCTACGACAAGATCCACCCCAAGAGCGGCACCCCGGCCAGTGACACCCTGTCCGGTCTGAAGGTCGTCGACGACAAGACCTTCACGGTCAAGCTCAACCAGAAGTTCTCCACCTGGCCGGACACCCTCGGCTATCCCGCGTTCGCGCCGCTGCCGCGCGCGTTCTTCGACGACCACGCCTCCTGGCTCTCCAAGCCCATCGGCGACGGCCCGTACACGGTGGACTCGTACACCAAGGGCTCCAAGCTGTCGATGCGCACGTGGGCCGGGTACATGGGCCCGGACAAGGCGCAGAACGGCGGCATCGATCTCAAGGTCTACACCGACAACAACACCGCCTACACCGACCTGACGGCAGGCAACCTCGACCTCATCGACGACGTACCCGCCTCCCAGCTCAAGAACGTCAAGGCCGACCTCGGCGACCGGTACATCAACACCCCCGCCGGCATCATCCAGACGCTCGCCTTCCCGTACTACGACGCGGCCTGGAACACCCCGGACGCGGTCAAGGTCCGCAAGGGCATCTCGATGGCGATCAACCGCCAGCAGATCACCGACACCATCTTCCAGAAGACCCGCACCCCCGCCACCGACTGGACCTCGCCGGTGCTCGGCGCGGCCGGCGGCTACAAGGCCGGGCTCTGCGGCGACGCATGCACCTACAACCCGGCCGAGGCCAAGAAGCTCATCACCGAGGGCGGCGGCATCCCCGGCGGCCAGCTGAAGATCGCGTACAACGCGGACACCGGCTCGCACAAGGAGTGGGTCGACGCCGTCTGCAACAGCATCAACAACGCGCTCGGCAACGACAAGGCGTGCGTCGGCGGCCCGGTCGGCACCTACGCCGACTTCCGCAGCCAGATCACCCAGTCCAAGATGAGCGGCCCCTTCCGGGCGGGCTGGCAGATGGACTACCCGCTGATCCAGAACTTCCTCCAGCCGCTGTACTACACCGGCGCCTCCTCCAACGACGGCAAGTGGACCAACGCCGAGTTCGACAAGCTGGTCGACCAGGCCAACGCCGACACAGACAAGGCCAAGGCGGTCGCCGACTTCCAGCAGGCCGAAGGGGTCGTACGGGACCAGATGGCGGCGATCCCGCTGTGGTACCAGAACGGCAGCGCGGGCTACTCCGACCGCGTCTCCAACGTCGCCCTGAACCCGTTCAGCGTGCCGGTCTACAACGAGATCAAGGTCAGCTGACGCCGCAGGCGCACGGCCCGGCGCTCAACTGGACGCCGGGCCGGCGTCGTTGAGAGTTCCGACGACCCCCGGAGGGCCTCATGGGACGGTATGTGATCCGGCGTCTGCTCCAGATGATCCCGGTCTTCTTCGGCGCCACGCTGCTGATCTTCCTCATGGTCAACGTGATGGGCGACCCGATCGCCGGTCTGTGCGGGGACAAGGCGTGCGATCCCGCGACCGCGGCCCAGCTCAAGAAGGAGTTCGGGCTCGACAAGCCGGTGTGGCAGCAATACCTGACGTACATGGGGAACGTGTTCACCGGCGACTTCGGGACCGCGTTCAACGGGCAGAAGGTCACCGAGCTGATGTCCGCCGCCTTCCCCGTCACCATCCGCCTGACCATCGTGGCGATCGTCTTCGAGGTGGTCATCGGCATCAGCCTCGGCGTGGTCACCGGGCTGCGGCGCGGCCGCCCCGTCGACACCGTCGTCCTGATGCTGACCCTCATCGTCATCGCCATCCCCGTCTTCGTCACGGGCCTGCTGCTCCAGCTGCTCCTCGGCGTCGAGTGGGGGGTGATCAGGCCCACGGTCTCGCCGGAGGCCCCGTTCAACGAACTGCTCATCCCCGGGCTCGTGCTGGCGTCCGTGTCGCTGGCCTACGTCACCCGGCTGACCCGGACCTCCATCGCGGAGAACCGCCGCGCCGACTACGTCCGCACCGCCATCGCCAAGGGCCTGCCGCGACGCCGGGTGATCACCAGGCATCTGCTGCGCAACTCGCTGATCCCCGTCGTCACCTTCATCGGCACCGATGTCGGCGCCCTGATGGGCGGCGCGATCGTCACCGAGCGGATCTTCAACATCCACGGCGTCGGCTACCAGCTCTACCAGGGCATCCTGCGCCAGAGCACCCAGACGGTGGTCGGCTTCGTGACCGTGCTCGTGCTGGTCTTCCTGATCGCCAACCTCATCGTCGACCTCCTGTACGCCGTACTCGACCCGAGGATCCGCTATGCCTGAGCCGTACGACGAAGGAGCGATCGCCGGCACGGGCGCCGGTGGGGCGATGGACCTCGCGGCGAGCGAGGCGACCACCCTGGAGCGGACTCCCGGCGGGCCGCAGGGCACCGGCCCGTCCGAGAGGCCGCGCTCGCTCTGGTCCGACGCCTGGCGCGACCTGCGGCGCAACCCCGTCTTCATCATCTCGGGGCTCGTCATCCTCTTCCTGGTCGTGATCTCCATCTGGCCCTCCCTGATCGCCGACGGCAATCCCCTCCAGTGCGACCTCGCCAAGGCACAGGAGGGCTCACAGCCCGGCCACCCCTTCGGCTACAACGGGCAGGGCTGCGACGTCTACACGAGGACCGTCTACGGCGCCCGCACCTCGGTCACCGTCGGCGTGTGCACCACCATCGGCGTCGCCCTGTTCGGCTCGTTCGTCGGCGGGCTCGCCGGGTTCTTCGGCGGCGGCTGGGACGCGCTGCTCTCCCGCGTCACCGACATCTTCTTCGGCATCCCGGTCGTCCTCGGCGGCCTGGTCTTCCTGTCCGTGGTCACCTCCTCCACCGTGTGGCCGGTCATCGGCTTCATGATCCTGCTGGGCTGGCCGCAGATCGCCCGCATCGCCCGCGGCTCCGTCATCACCGCCAAACAGAACGACTACGTGCAGGCGGCCCGCGCGCTCGGCGCCTCCAACTCCCGCATGCTGCTGCGCCACATCGCGCCCAACGCGGTCGCCCCCGTCATCGTCGTGGCGACCATCGCGCTCGGCACGTACATCGCCCTCGAAGCGACGCTGTCCTACCTCGGCGTCGGCCTCAAGCCGCCCACCGTCTCCTGGGGCATCGACATCTCGTCCGCCTCGCAGTACATCCGCAATGCCCCGCACATGCTGCTCTGGCCGGCCGGCGCGCTGGCCCTCACCGTGCTCGCGTTCATCATGCTCGGCGACGCGGTGCGCGACGCCCTCGACCCCAAGCTGCGGTGAGGAGCCCCGTCATGCTGCTCGAAGTACGTGATCTCCAGGTGGAGTTCAAGACACGCGACGGGGTCGCCAAGGCCGTCAACGGGGTCACCTACTCGGTGGAGGCGGGCGAGACGCTCGCCGTGCTCGGCGAGTCCGGCTCCGGCAAGTCCGTCACCGCGCAGGCCGTCATGGGCATCCTCGACGTGCCGCCCGGACGGATCGCCGGCGGTGAGATCCTCTTCCAGGGCCGGGACCTCCTGACGCTCAAGGAGGACGAGCGGCGCAAGGTCCGCGGCTCCGAGATGGCCATGATCTTCCAGGACGCGCTGTCCTCCCTCAACCCGGTGCTCAGCGTGGGCGACCAGCTCTCGGAGATGTTCACCGTCCACCGCGGGATGTCCCGCAAGGACGGCAAGGCCAAGGCGGTCGAGCTGATGGACCGGGTGCGCATCCCGGCCGCGAAGGAACGCGTGGGCCAGTACCCCCACCAGTTCTCCGGTGGCATGAGGCAGCGCATCATGATCGCGATGGCGATGGCCCTCGAACCCTCGCTGATCATCGCCGACGAGCCGACCACCGCCCTCGACGTCACCGTCCAGGCCCAAGTCATGGACCTGCTCAACGAGTTGAGGCACGAGCTGTCCATGGGGCTCATCCTGATCACCCACGACCTCGGCGTGGTCGCCGACGTCGCGGACAGGATCGCGGTCATGTACGCGGGCCGGATCGTCGAGACGGCCCCCGTGCACGACATCTACAAGGCCCCCGCGCACCCGTACACCAAGGGCCTGCTCGAATCGATCCCGCGCCTGGACCAGAAGGGCCGGGAGCTGTACGCGATCAAGGGTCTGCCGCCCAACCTGATGCACATCCCGCCGGGCTGCGCCTTCAACCCGCGCTGCCCGATGGCCCAGGACATCTGCCGTACCGAGGTGCCGCCCCTCTTCGACGTGGGCCCCGACCGGCAGAGCGCGTGCTTCTTCTGGAAGGAGACCCTCGATGGCTGAGGCCATTCTGGAGGTCAGGGACCTGGTCAAGCACTATCCGCTGACCCGGGGGATCCTCTTCAGGAAGCAGGTCGGCGCGGTCAAGGCCGTCGACGGCGTCTCCTTCGGCCTGACGGCGGGCGAGACGCTCGGCATCGTGGGCGAGTCGGGCTGCGGCAAGTCGACGGTCGCCAAGATGCTGGTCAACTTGGAGCGCCCGACGGCCGGGCAGATCATGTACAAGGGCGAGGACATCACCCGGATGTCGGGCCGGGCGCTCAAGGCCGTGCGCCGCAACATCCAGATGGTCTTCCAGGACCCGTACACCTCCCTCAACCCCCGCATGACGGTCGGCGACATCATCGGGGAGCCGTACGAGATCCACCCCGAGGTCGCCCCCAAGGGCAGCCGCCGCACCAAGGTCCAGGACCTGCTCGACGTGGTCGGCCTCAACCCCGAGTACATCAACCGCTACCCGCACCAGTTCAGCGGCGGCCAGCGCCAGCGCATCGGCATCGCGCGGGGGCTGGCGCTCCAGCCCGAGATCATCGTGGCGGACGAGCCGGTCTCGGCGCTCGACGTGTCGGTGCAGGCCCAGGTGGTGAACCTGCTCGACCGCCTCCAGAGCGAGTTCTCGCTCTCCTACGTCTTCATCGCACACGACCTGTCGATCGTCCGGCACATCTCCGACCGGGTCGGCGTGATGTACCTGGGCCGGATCGTGGAGATCGGCCGGGACGAGGAGATCTACGAGCACCCGACGCACCCCTACACCCAGGCGCTGCTCTCCGCGGTGCCGGTCCCCGATCCCGCCGCGCGCGAGCGCCGCGAACGGATCATCCTGACCGGTGACGTGCCCTCGCCCGCCAACCCGCCGTCCGGCTGCCGCTTCCGCACCCGCTGCTGGAAGGCGCGCGAGCGGTGCGCGCAGGAAGTGCCGCTGCTCGCGGTGCCGGCCGAGTTCCGGATGACCGAGGGCCCGGCCCACCACCCCTCCGCCTGCCACTTCGCGGAGGAGAAGCGCGTGGTCCCGCCGACGGAGTGAGCCCGCGGAGTGGGCCTTCGGGTACGGGTCCCGGTCACCACGCGCGCGGTACGACCCGCACGCCCATCGGCTGGAGGGCGAGCGCCGGGCGCGGGGTGATGCCTTCGGGGTCGACGAGCTCAAGGCGGTGGCGGCGCCAGATGTCGGCCACGATGTGCACGATCTCGGTGGTGGCGAGCGAGGCGCCGATGCAGGCCCGCGCGCCGAGCCCGAACGGGAAGTAGGAGCCGCGCGGCATCTTCCTGGCGCCGCCCTCCAGCCAGCGCTCCGGGTCGAATTCCCCGGCGCGCTCCCAGTGCCGGGGGTCGCGGTGGTTGACCCACTGGCTCACCGTCACGGTGGTGCCGGCCGGCACGGTGAAGCCGCCGAACTCCAGGTCGGCCGTCGAGTCGCGGCTCGTCATCCAGGCCGGCGAGTACAGGCGCAGCGACTCGCGAACCACCGCGCTGGTATAGGGCAGTTGCTCCATCCGGGCCAGGCCGGGCGGGGTGGAGGCGAACGCGGCGACGGCCTCGTCGCGTACCCGCAGCGCGGCCTCGGGATGCCGGGCGAGCAGCACACTCGTCCACACCACCGCGTCGTTGGACGTCTCGAACGCCGACAGGACGAGCGTCGCCAGCTCGTCGCGCAGCTCCGCGGGGGAGGGCGCGGGGGTGCCGGTGACGAGGGCGTGCAGCACGGGGGCGCGCTCCGCGTCGACGGCGGCCGGATTCCCGGTGAGCCGGCGCAGGAGCCGGTCCATGTCGCGCAGGCCGCGCCTGAGCCGCAGATGGCGCGGGGTGGGTATCCAGTCGGGCAGCAGCAGCGGCGAGGTGGACAGCTCCATGATCGGGCGGACCAGCCGGGAGACCAGGGCCGCGTCCTGGTCGGTGAACTCGTCGCCGAACATCAGCTGCGTGACCAGGCGCAGGATCAGCACCGAGACGTCGCCGTGCAGATCGCGCCGCTCGCCGGGCCGCCATCCGGCCAGCATGCGTTCGCCCTGTGCGTCGACGAGTCCGGCCGCCTTCACCGCGAGCGTGCGGCCGAACGCGGGCTGCATACGCTGCCGTTTCGCTTTCCAGTCCGCTCCGTCGCTGTTCATCATGGCCCGCGGAAAACCCCTTCCGCGGGCCGCTCTCCCGGAATCCTCAATTCCTTTCTTACTGAATACTCCATTCCGGTCCACCAGCATCCGCTCGACGAGTTCGGGGCCAGTCAGAAGTACATTGTGGTCGCCGAGCCGCACCACGTCCCCGTAGTCGCGGGCGCACCGGGTGAGGAATGCGAGCGGGTCGCTGGAGAAGGCGTGCAGATTTCCCAGGTAGGAGTCATCGGCCGGGCCCGGGATGCCGGTTACGGTATCGACTGCGGTCACGACGGCCTCACTTGACGATCGAGGAGGGGCGGAGAAACGCCGGTGGCCGAGGCGTGTGCGCCCCGGCCACCGGATCATGGACCTACGTCTAGTGCCGGTTCGGCCTAGTAGTAGATGTACGCCTTGGTGAGACGGTCCTTGCGGGAAAGGCGGGCGAACAGGGCACCGGTCAGGATCAGCTTGCGCATGGTAATTCTCCCTCTCAGCAAAGCGTCCACGATCTGGTTATCGGGCCGCGATCTGCCCTGAACACTAAGCAATTGCCTCGGGAGTAACAAGAGTTGACTTTCTTCTCCGTGCTATCTACTGTCCGCGCCCCATTCACCTGCGGCAACCGGAATTAATTCGTCCAAAGGCAGGCGCCGTAGGCCGGACATGGAGCGGCCCGCGCCCGTGTGGTGCTGGGGTGTACGGGTGCGGGCCTTTTCCGAGCGGAGGCTGCGGACTCGGGTCAATGGGTGTCCGGTGCCGCCTCCTCGATCGCGACCAGCGCCGGGTCGAGGACCACGTCCTCGTCCCGTGCCGCGACCGTCGGTTCCTCCGGGAAGTGGCACGCCGTCAGGTGCCCCTCCCGGTTGCCCTCGATGCGGACCAGCGGGGGAGTCTCGGCGGCGCACTTGTCCCGCGCCTTCCAGCAGCGGGTGCGGAAGCGGCAGCCGGACGGCGGGTTGACCGGCGACGGCACGTCACCCGCGAGCCGGATCCGCTCGCGGCCCTCGCCCTCCTCCTCCACCACGGCCTCCGGCACCGCCGACAGCAGGGCGTGGGTGTACGGATGGCGGGGCCTGCGGTAGATCGAGTCGCGATCGCCGACCTCGACGATCCGGCCCAGGTACATGACCGCGACCCGCTGCGAGAAGTGCCGCACGATCGCCAGGTCGTGGGCGATGAACAGGAACGCGATGTCCAGCTCCCGCTGGAGCTCCTGGAGCAGGTTGACCACCTGCGCCTGGATCGACACGTCGAGCGCCGAGACCGGCTCGTCGGCCACGATCAGCTTGGGATCGAGGCCCAACGCCCGTGCCACGCCGATGCGTTGGCGCTGGCCGCCGGAGAACTCGTGCGGGAAGCGGTTGTAGTGCTCCGGGTTGAGGCCCACGGTCTCCAGGAGCTCGCGGACCCGCCGTTCGGTGCCGCCCGCGGGCTTGATGCCGTTGACCTCCATCGGGTTGGCGATGATGTCGCCGACCGTCTGGCGCGGGTTGAGGGACGCGTACGGGTCCTGGAAGATCATCTGGATCTCGGACCTGACCGGCGCGAGCCCCCGTCGTGAGGCGTGCGTGATGTCCTGGCCGGCGTAGCGGATCTCGCCCGCGGTCGGCTCCAGGAGCCGGGTGACCAGGCGGCCGGTGGTCGACTTCCCGCAGCCCGACTCGCCCACCAGGCCCAGGGTCTCGCCCCGGCCGATCTGGAAGTCGATGCCGTCGACGGCCCGCACGTCGCCGACGTGCCGCTTGAAGAACGACCCCATGGTGATCGGGAAGTACTTGGTGAGCCCGTTCACTTCGAGCAGCGGGGTCGTGGTGCCGGGCCCGGACGAGGCGCCCGGGTCCTTGGCGACGCTGATGGTCTTCTCACTCATGGCGATGTCCCGAATCCTTCTCAGCGCAGCCGGGGGCGGATCTGCTCGATGAAGATGGTTTCCTTCTGATCTCCCGTCAGATGACAGGCCGAACCCCGCCGTTGGGCCTCCAGGAGGGAGGGCCGTGCGGTGGTGCAGGCGCCGGCCGGCACCTCGTCACGGAAGCCGCACCGCGGGTGGAACGGGCATCCCGGCGGCGGCGACAGCAGGCTCGGCGGGGAGCCGGGGATCGGCACCAGCGGAATCTCCACCGAGGAGTCCAGGCGCGGGATGGAGCTGATCAGGCCCCAGCTGTAGGGGTGTTGAGGGTGGTGCATGACCTCCTTGACCGTGCCGCGCTCCACGCACCGCCCGGCATACATCACCATCACGTTGTCGGCGGTCTTGGCGATCACACCGAGGTCGTGGGTGATGATGATGATCGCCGCGCCGGTCTCCTGCTGGAGGTCCTTGAGCAGGTCGAGGATCTGCGCCTGGACGGTCACGTCGAGCGCGGTGGTCGGCTCGTCGGCGATCACCAGCTCCGGGTCGCAGACCAGCGCCATCGCGATCATCGCGCGCTGGCGCATGCCGCCGGAGAACTGGTGCGGATAGTCGTCGACACGGAGCTCGGGCTGCGGGATGCCGACCTTGCGCAGCATGTCCACGGCCCGCGCCCGCGCCTCGCGGCGGTTGGCGCCGGTGTGCTTCATGAAGGGCTCGGCTATCTGGCGGCCCACGGTGTAGAACGGCGAGAGCGCGGCCAGCGAGTCCTGGAAGATCATCGCCATCTTCTTGCCGCGCAGCCGGTTCAGCTGCCGCTCCGTGGCGCCGGTCAGCTCCTGCCCGTCGAGCAGGATCTCGCCCTGGATCGTGGTGTTGCGCGGGTTGTGCAGCCCCAGGACCGCGAGGTTGGTCACCGACTTGCCGGAGCCCGACTCGCCGACGATGCCGAGCGTGGAGCCGCGCTCCAGGTCGAAGGAGAGTCCGTCGACGGCCTTGACGGTGCCGTCCTCGGTGGCGAAGTGCACGTACAGGTCGCGGACCGAGAGGAAGGAGGAGGCCCCTCGGGCCGCCGGAATGGCGGCGGTCTGGCTCAAGGTGGACACGGGCGGTTCTCCTGTGGGTGGTCTGCGGGTGTCAGGTGAGCCTGATCCGGGGGTCGATGAAGGCGTACGCCATGTCGACGACGATGTTGCAGAGCACGATGATGGTGGCGCCGATGAGCATGACGGCCATCTCCAGCGGCAGGTCGCTGCTCAGCACGGCCGACACCGAGAGCAGGCCCAGGCCGTGCAGCCCGAAGGTGACCTCGGTGATGATCGCGCCGCCGAGCACCGCGCTGAGGTCCACGCCGAAGATGGTGATGATGGTGGCCATCGCACCGCGCAGGGCGTAGCGGAAGAAGACGTACCGGGACGACATTCCCTTGGCGCGAGCCGCCCTGATGTGGTCCTCCGACAGCTGCTCCACCATCAACGACCGTGTCTGGCGGCTGTAGTTGGACCAGAAGATCACCGAGAGAACCAGACAGGGCAGGATCATTCCGCCGACCGAACCCAACGCGTCGTGTTTCCAGTCGACGTCATGGCCCCGGTTGAGCCAGTGCAGTTTGGTGGAGAAGAGCAGGATCGCGAGCGGGCCGATGAAGTAGATCTGCACCGACTGCCCGAGCAGGGAGAAGGAGCTGGCCACCCGGTCGAAGACCGTGCCCTGACGCCAGGCCGAGATGAGACCGAGCGAGACCCCGACGGTGAGGAAGACCGCCGCGCCGCCGACCGCGAGCGACAGCGTCGTGGGATAGCTGTCGGCGATCGTGCCCCAGACGGGCTGCTGATTGGCGAAGGAGTAGCCGAAACAGGGCGCCGGGCAGTCTCCGATGGGCATGTGACGGCCCGCGAAAATGCCCACCATGTAATGCCAGTACTGCGTCCAGATCGGCAGGTCGAGACCGAGGTTCTTGCGGATCAGGGCGACATTTTGGGGACTGCACTGTTTGCCGCAGGAAAGCTGGGCCGGGTCGGCCGGCAGGAAGAAGAAGAGAAAATAGGTGATCATGCTGATCAGTAGCAGGATGACCATGGCACCGAGCACGCGGCGCACGAGGAAACGCAACATCGGTTGACTCTTCCGTCGCTAAGCGGTTTCCCCGGCCCAGCCGGGCCGGGGAAACCGAGCCGCAGATGCTATTGCTTCACGAAGATCGTGTTCGGGTTGATCGTCCCGTAGACCTCGTTGTAGGTGACGCCGCCGAGCCCGGAACCGTACAGGTTGAAGTACTTGTCGAAGATGAACGGAATCTGCGACGTGTCGGTCTTGAGCACGTACTCGGAGAGCGTGCGCCACTCGTCGGCCTGCTTGGTCAGGTCCGTGATCTGGTTGATGCGGTCGATCTCGGAGTTGACCTTCGGGTCGTTCAGGAACGAGTAGTTGTTGGTGCCGTCCGCCAGGTTGCGCCCGTCCATGGTCGGCGGGATGACCGTCGAGCCGCTCGGCCAGTCCGCGCCCCAGCCGGTGCGGTACATGTCGTACGGGGTGTCCACCTTGCCGACCACCGTGTAGTACGAGGTCGGGTCGATGGCCTTGCGCTCCACCTTGAAGCCGGCCTTCTGCAGGGCGTTCTGGATGGTCAGCGTGACGTTGTCCCAGCGCGGGGTGTTCGCGTACGCCAGCGAGATCTTGTACGGGGTGGTGACGCCGGCCTCCTTGAGGAGGTCGAGCGACTTCTGCGGGTCGCCCATGGGCTTGGCGAGCTTGCCGAACGGGTCGAACTTCTTCCAGCCGGCCACGGTCGGGCTGATCAGCGTGGTGCCGAGGTCGCCCTGGGCGCCGCCGCCGAACGCCTGCTGCACCTGCTGCATCGGGAAGGCGTAGGCCAGCGCCTGGCGGACCTTCGGGTCCTTGATGCGCTTGGTGTTGATGTTGAAGACCTCGACGTACGGCTGGTACTCGTTGACCGTCCGGCTCTTGTACTGCGCGTCGGTGGTCAGCGACTGCATCTTCGACGGGTCGGCCGAGTTCGACATGTTGATGGCGAACTTGTCGGTCCCGGTGTCGGCCGCGAGCCGGTTGGTGAGCCCCGGCTCCTGGATGCCGAGCTGGAACTCCCACTTGTCCGGGTAGGCGTTGCGGATCGGGTCCGTCTTCGGGTCCCAGCTGGGGTTGCGCTCGAAGGTCAGCGACTTGCCCGGCTTGTAGTCCGCGATCTTGTACGGGCCGGTGGCGACGGGGTGGTTGTTGTACTTCTGCTTGTCGTCCTTGGCCTTGGGGACCGGAGAGATGTTGGGCATCGCCATCGCGTACGGGGTGTCCGCGTGCGGCTGCAGGAAGTGGAAGACGATGGTCTTGTCGTCGGGGGTGGAGATGTGGTCGTCAGGGATCTCCTTGCCGTCGTAGGGACCCGCGTACTCCTTGCGGTAGTTGTCGCCGTAGATCCACTTCTGGACGTACTGCGGGCCCTGCGTCTGGTAGTCGGCGAAGAGCCGCTCGATGCCGTACTTGATGTCCTTGGTGGTGATCGGCGTGCCGTCCTCGAACTTCACCCCGTCCTTCAGGGTGTAGGTCCAGGTCTTCGAGCCGTCGGACGGGGTGCCGGCATCGGTCGCGAGGTCGCCGACGATGGTCGTCTTGCCGGTCTTCGGGTCGACCTTGTAACCCGTGAGCGAGCGGTTGTAGAGCAGCTGCACCGAGAGCTGGTCGCTCACGTACTGCTGGCCCGGGTCCAGGTAGTCGAAGCCCGCTTGGTCGAGGCTGTAGGCGGTGCCGCCCTTCTTGGCGCCGTCGACGGCGACGGCGGGGCCGGTGGAGTCCGCCTTGGTGCCCACACCGAAGTTCTGTACCTGGGCCTTCTTGCCCGAGTCCGAGCCCGAGCCGTTGTCACTGGCGCCGCCGCTGCTGCACGCGGCCGTCAGCGCCAGGGCCCCCACCGCCAGAACCGCGGAAACCTGGCGCGCCTTGTTTATTCTCATGGATTCCTGCCTGTCAGGATGATCGGAATTCAGCGCACGGTCTTGGGGTCGAGAGCGTCCCGGACCGAATCCCCGAGCAGGTTGAACGCGACGACGAAGACGACCATCGCGATGCCGGGGAAGAACATGAAGGTGAGATCGGAGTCGTAGTACGTGGCCCCGGCCTGGAAGAGCAGCCCCCAGTCGGGCGTGGGGCTCTTCACTCCGACGCCGAGGTAGGACAGCCCGGCCTCGGCGGTCACGTTGACCGGCAGCAGCAGCGTCGCCTGCACGAGCACGGTCGACCAGATGTTGGGCAGCAGCTCCTTGCGGATGATCCGCCACCCCGACGCGCCGCTGAGCCGGGCCGCCTCGATGAACTCGCGTTCGCGCAGCGAGAGCACCTGGGCCCGGATGAGCCGGCCCATCGTCATCCAGCCCAGGAGCAGCTGCACGATGATCAGCGCGACCACGCGGACGTACGTCGGCTCCTCTTCGGTGGGGGAGACGAAGAGGGCCACGATCACCGGTGTGAAGGCGATGAAGAACAACTGCGCGGGGAAGGACAGCATCAGGTCCGAGAACCGGCCGACGAAGTAGTCGGTCCTGCCGCCCAGGTACCCCTGCACCAGGCCCACCAGGACCCCGATGACCACCGCGACCACGGTCACCGCCAGGGCGATGAGCAGCGAGGTGCGGATGCCGTAGATCAGCAGCGTGAAGACGTCGCGGCCCAGCCTCGGCTCGAGGCCGAACCAGAAGTCGCCGTCGATCCCGCCGTTGGGCTTGAGCGGCGTGCCGAAGCTGTTCAGCAGCCCGCGGTCCTGCCCGTACAGCTGATACGGGTCCTTGCCGTACAGCTTGGAGATGAGTGGAGCGGCCACCGCGACCAGGACGAATCCGAGAACCGTAAAGGCGCAAAGGATTCCGACTTTGTCGCGTTTGAACCGGACCCACGCGAGACGCCCGGGTGACCGCCCGACAAGTTCACTCGTCTTTACTTCCATACCACTGTCAGGGGTGGGACCGCCGCCTTCTTCGGAAAGTGGATCGGTCGGCTCCATGGCAGCTCTTGTGGAACTCGTCATTTCGCAATGCCCCCCGCACCGGAAGGTTTCATCAGAGCCGAGTGGCGTCCTTTGTTGATCGGAAGATTCAACCGTCCGGCGGTGGGCGTCAAGGGGTTTGAGCAGGCCGAGTGGAACTCATCGGGTAACTTGGCCCAAGATTTTCGCCTTTGGTGCACACGCGTGCTTGACAGGCTTTCGACGTATCCGGAATCTGGTGCTAAATACCCATCAAATTCCTTAACATGCAGGCAACTTGACGGATACGTTCCCGCTATGCGAACACGCCGTGATGGGCACCGTACGGCGGGCGGGTCATGCGGCCGGCCGGGCGGCTCGCGCGGGCCCGGCCGGCCGTCGGACGTGAGGCTCTAGCCGCGCACCATCCCCAACGAACGCTGCAGGAAGTCCACTTGCAGGAGCAACAGGTTTTCGGCGACCTGCTCCTGCGGGGTCATGTGCGTCACGCCGGTGAGCGGCAGCACCTCGTGGGGGTGGCCCGCGACCAGGAGCGCGGAGGACAGGCGCAGGGAGTGCGCCACCACCACGTTGTCGTCGGCCATGCCGTGGATGACCATCAGGGGCCGGGCCGGCTTCGCCGGCTGTGTCAACACGCCTTGATCGACAAGGGAGTTGGCCGCGTAGACCCCGGGGTTCTCGGCGGGCAGACCGAGGTAGCGCTCGGTGTAGTGCGTGTCGTACAGCTCCCAGTCCGTCACCGGGGCGCCCGCGATGCCCGCGTGGAAGACGTCGGGGCGCCGCAGCACGGCGAGCGCGGAGAGATAGCCGCCGAAGGACCAGCCCCGCATCGCCACCCGTCCGAGATCCAGCGGATAGGCGCCGGCCAGGCCGTGCAGGGCCTCGATCTGGTCGTCGAGGGCGACGGTGAAGTCGTCCCTGACCGACTTCTCCCACGCGGGCGAGCGGCCCGGCGTGCCGCGGCCGTCGGCGACCACCACGGCGAAGCCCTGGTCGGCCAGCCACTGCGAGGCGAGATGCGCGTTGTGCGCGGCCAGCACCCGCTGTCCGTGCGGTCCGCCGTACGGATCCATCAGTACGGGCAGCGGACCGTCCGCGTCCCGGTAGTGGGATGGAAGCAGCACGGCGCACGGGATGCGCTGTGCGCCCCCTTCGGTCAGCCGGAGCCGCACCGAGAGGCCCGGCGTGGCGGCATATGACACGATCGTGGCCAGTTCCTTGCCGTCCCGCACCACCCTGGCCGTCGTCCCCGCCCGGTCGGGCCGCGCGGAGCTCACCACGGTCACCGCCCCGGACCGCACCGCCGAGTGCACGCCGGCCCCCTCCGAGACGCGTTCCGTGCCCAGTTCATTGACCCGGTACACATGGATCTCGCCGATTTCGGAGGCGCCGGGTCCGGCGGCGGATGTCCCGCGCCCGGCGGACGCGGAGATCAGCACATCGCTCTCGCCGATGTCGAGCACCGCCCTGACGTGCAACTGGGACCCGGTCAGGGTCCGGTCGCCCACGGCGAGCACCCGCGCCCCGCCCTCGTCGGCGATCCGCACGAGCCGGCCGTCCGGCGCCCAGGCCGGGACGCCCGGCAGGAGTTCGAGCCAGTCGGGGTCCTCGTCGACGTGCACGGTCCGGGTGGTCCCCGACGCGGGATCGACGGCGAGGTGGAGCTGGGTGCGCTGGTCCCGGGACTGCACCAGGAGCAGCGGCGCCCCGTCGGACGACCAGTGCACGCTCGCGAGATAGGGGAGGCGGGTCCGGTCCCAGACGACCTCGGTACGGGCGCCGTCCAGTGCGTACAGGAAGAGCCGCACCTCGGCGTTGGGGGTGCCGGCGGCCGGGTAGGCGACCCGCGTGGGCTCCTGGCCGGGGTTGGCGGGGTCGGCGATCCACCAGCGTCGCACCGGCGCCTCGTCCGCGCGGGCCACCAGCAGGCGGTCCGATTCCGGGCTCCACCAGTGGCCGCGCGAGCGGGACATCTCCTCCGCGGCGATGAACTCCGCGAGCCCGTACGTCACTTCGGCCGACTCGGGCTCCGCGAGCGCGCGGTCGTCCTCGCCCTCGGCGCCCACGACCCGCAGCGCCCCCCGGGCCACATAGGCCACGAGGCGCCCGTCGGGGGAGGGGCGGGGGTCGAGCACCGGGCCCGGCACGGCCAGTTCGCGCGCCGTCCCGGCCCGCAGCTCCGCGGTGAACAGGCGCCCGGAGAGCGCGAAGGCGGCCAGCTCCACTGCGGCGTCGGTGGCGTAGCCGACGATTCCGGCCGAACCCTCCCTGCTGCGTTCGCGCCGCGCGCGCTCCTGGGCGGAGAGCCGCTCATCGTGGCCGCCGAGCAGCGCGCCCGGGTCCGCCGCGAGGCGCTCCGCACCACCGCGCACCAGGTCCAGCACCCACAGCAGATGGCTGCGTTCGGTGCCCGACGACGAGCGGAGGAAGACGACGCGCTCGCCGTCGGGGGACACGGTGAAGGCGCGGGGCGCACCGAGGGTGAAGCGCTGGGTGCGTGCTGAGTGCCGGGGGAAGGAGAGGTGCCCGGGGTCCGTGGGGTCTTGGGATGCGGTGGTCGTCATGAGGGGAACCTAGTCCGGCACCGCGCGAGCCGCCCGGACACGAGCCTCGTGCGCCCCTCGTGCGCCCGTGCCCCGATCAATGCGTTCCCACGGATAGTTATGATCCGTAGCGCTCAGTGGGTAACAACCCGCTGGCTGTACGCACTGCTGGGTCCGTCCGCCCACCGGAACAGATGGAGGTGAACCGCCGTGGCACTCTCGATTTCGGCGGTGGTGCTGCTGGCGATCGTCGTCTTCCTGCTGGTCCGGAAATCCGGGCTGAAGGGCGGACACGCGGCGATCTGCATCCTGCTCGGCTTCTATCTGGCGAGCTCGTCGATCGCCCCGACCATCAGCCAGGTCACCAGCAACGTGGCGGGGATGATCGGGGGGATCAAGTTCTAGCGGGCGCCCCCGCCCGGTCCCGTGGCGCCGCGGGCGCCCGGCCGCACGCGCCGCCGGCCCGGGGCCTCGTACGCTTGCCCCATGTCGGAACTCCCCGCCCGCCGTCTGCTCCTGGTGCACGCGCACCCGGACGACGAGTCGATCAACAACGGCGCCACCATGGCCAAGTACGCCGCCGAAGGCGCGCACGTCACCCTGGTGACGTGCACGCTCGGCGAGGAGGGTGAGGTCATCCCGCCGGGGCTCGCCCATCTCGCGCCCGACCGGGAGGGCGGCCTCGGCGCGTACCGCGGCGGTGAACTCGCCGCCGCCATGAAGGAACTGGGCGTCGGCGACCACCGCTTCCTCGGCGGCCCCGGGCGGTTTCGCGACTCCGGGATGATGGGCGTCGAGCAGAACCACCGCCCCGGCGCGTTCTGGAACACCGACGTGGACGCCGCCGCCGCGTCCCTCGTAGAGGTGATCCGATCGGTGCGCCCCCAGGTGCTCATCACCTACGACCCGAACGGCGGCTACGGCCACCCCGACCACATCCAGGCGCACCGGGTCGCGATGCGCGCCGCGGAGCTGGCCGCGGATCCCGGCCACTTCGGCGGGGGCGAGCCGCACGCCATCGCGAAGATCTACTGGAACCGCGTACCCCGCCCCGTCGCCGAACGCGCCTTCGCCGGACTGCGCGCGGCGAACCCGGACTTCCCGGGCGTCGCGGACATCGACGACGTACCGGGCGTGGTGGACGAGTCGCAGATCACGGCCGAGATCGACGGAGCCGCGTACGCGGCCGCCAAGTACGCGGCGATGCGCGCGCACGAGACCCAGATCGCCCTCAAGGAGCCCTACTTCGCGCTCTCCAACGACCTGGGCCAGCCGGTCTTCACCACCGAGTACTACCAATTGGCCGCGGGTGTCTCCGGCGCCGCGGCCGGGCAGCGCGAGCACGACCTGTTTGAAGGTGTGGACAAGTGAGTAGTCGTACCGCCATGGATGACGCAAGGACGGGCGGCACAGCGGCCCGCATCGCGCTGTACGCGCTGCTCGTCGTCCTCGGCGCGCTCGTCGCCGCCGCCGGGGCGCTGCTCCAGGCCGCCTGGTTCCCGGGCGGCCTCCTGCTGTCCCTCGCCGGCGCCGTCGGCCTCTTCTGGACCGGCACGCAACTCATGGGCGGCCGGGGCGGAGTGGGCGCGCCCGCGGCCGGCTGGCTCGTCACCGTCGTCCTGCTGACCGCCTCGCGGCCCGAGGGCGACTTCGTGTTCGGCGCCGGAATCGGCTCGTACGTCTTCCTCCTCGGCGGGATGGTCGGCGCTGTGATCTGCGCCACGATCGGCGGATTCGCGCAACCCGGCGGCCCGGCCGGTCGACTGGGCAAGTGACGTGCGCGGGCGCCGCGACGCAGTAGAAGGGGACGGGGTGCGCCTTCCACGGCCCGCCCCGTACGCAACGACGGCGTTCAGTATGGTGGTGCGCGCCGCCGAGCCGCCCGCACAGAAGGACCACACGAACCAAACCGGGTGGCGGAGCCAATCGGGAGAGAACCAGCCTTGAGTCGTGAAACTGACAGTCCGTCCTCCGGCCCCCAGGGACGGGGCACAGCCGGGTACCCCTCGGGTACTCCGCCGTACGGGACTCCGTCGTCAGCGGGCCAGGACGCTCCTGAACCCGCCGCCGAGCCGGACGAACCGAAGACCGAGACCACGCTGACGACGCGGATCCGGATCAACATCCCGGGCTCGCGCCCCATTCCGCCGGTCGTCATGCGTACGCCGATGAGCGACGTGAGCAGGGCGCCGGAGGCGGAGGGCGCGGCCGAGCGCACCGGTTCGGTGCCCAGGCCCGACGCGCCGGAGTCCGCGCCCGACGAGCCGGCCGCCGACGGGTCGCCCACCAGCGACTGGTTCGCGCCCCGCAAGTCCCCGGCGCCGTCCACCCCTTCGGCGACCCCGCCCTCCGGCACCCCGGCGGCGCCCGGCCTTCCGTACTTCTCGGACGGTACGGACGGATCGGGCACCGGGGCCGCGGGTACCGGCGGACCCGCCGCGCCGTCCGGCCCGACCACGGGACCCGTCACCGGCCAGGCCGCGCTGCCGACCCGGCCCGTCGGCAACCGTGCGGGCCTGAACCACGGCGCGCAGGGTGCGCAGAACCCGCTGGGTACTCAGGACCCGTTGGGTGCACAGGACGCGTTGGGCGCCTCGAACCCGTTGGTCGCCCAGAACGGCCAGAACGGCCAGAACGGCTGGAACACCGACACGCCGGACTTCGTCGGGGGTCCGGGTCAACACCCGGGCCAGCAGTCGGCGATGGGCCAAGAGCCGGGCCAAGCCCCCTTCCCCGGGGGCGACATGGGGCGCGGCGACGGCCCGCGGCAGAACGCGGAGCCCGGCGGCGGTCATCCCTTCGCTCCCGGTGGTCAGCAAGCGGCACCCGTGCTGTCCGACGACACGGCGATCCTCACGCCGCAGGTCCCCGCGCCGAGCCCGTTCGCGCAGTCGTCGGTGGGCAACCCGCTCGCGAACCCCCTGGTCAACCCGGCCGCGGGCGCGCCCGCCGGCCACGTCTCCGGTGACACCCTCACCAGCGGCATCCCGGTCGTTCCTCCGGAGCACCGCGGCGCGTCCTTCCCGTCCGGCGGCCCCGGCGCGGGCGGCCCGCACCTCACTCCGCCGCCGGCGCCCGCCCCCGAGGCCGAGGCGGCCGAGCCCCCGGCGCCGCCGGCCCGGACCGGCGCCCCGGCCAAGCCCGCCAAGAAGGGCCGCTCCAAGCTGGGGCTGCTCGGCGGCGGCCTGGTGGCCCTCGTGGCGGTGGCGTACGGCGCGGGTCTCGTCCTGAACCACTCCGAGGTCCCCAAGGGCACCACGGTCCTCGGCGTCGACATCGGCGGCGGAACCAAGGAGGCGGCGGTCTCCCGGCTCGACCAGACGCTCGGGAAGCGCGCCAACCAGCCGCTGCACCTCACCGTCGACGGCAAGCAGGAGGAGCTGAAGCCCGAGATCGCCGGCCTCTCCCTGGACAGCCAGGCCACCGTGCGGGACGCGGCGGGCACCGACTACAACCCGATGTCCGTGATCGGTTCGCTCTTCGGCGGCAAGCGCGTGGCCGAGCCGGTCATCCCGGTCGACGAGGAGAAGCTCGGCGTCGCGCTGACCGACCTCGCGGGCGCGTCGGGTTCGGCGACCGAGGGCACGATCAAGTTCGTGCCGGGCAATGCGGTGGCCGTGCCGGGCAAGGCGGGCAAGTCGCTCGACGTGAACCGCTCGATGATCGCGGTCAGGGACGCGTACCGGACGCTGGTGCAGACCGGCAAGGCCAACGCGGTGCCGCTGCCGGTCGCGGTCCGCGAGCCCACCATCAGCCAGACCGAGATCGACCGGGCGATGAACGAGTTCGCGAAGCCGGCGATGTCGGCGAACGTGACGATCAAGGCGGGCGGGAAGTCGCTGCCCTTCGGGCCGAAGAAGTCGCTGCCAAAGATCCTGTCGATGAAGGCGGTCGACGGGAAGCTGGTCGAGGTGTACGACAAGGCGGCGATCACCGAGCTGATCGGGAGCACCTTCAAGGGGGTGACGGTGAGTCAGGGCGGTCAGAAGCACGAGGTGTCGGCGGACGACGTGGCTGCGGCGATGAAGACGGCGCTGCGCGGCAAGACGACGGCCGAGCGAACCGTCACGATCGAGTAGGCCCGCGCCCACCCCGCGTCCGGGTGAGATCCGGTGCGCTTTCCGGGTGCGGGGCCGGCGGGGGCTGCACGCGCGGTTCCCCGCGCCCCTGACCCCGCTTTCGTCCGCGGACCGTGCCCGCGTCCCGCGCAGTTCCCCGCGCCCCTTGGAACCCCGGTTCGGCTTGCGGACCGTGCTCGCTTCTCGCGCAGTTCCCCGCGCCCCTCACGGGGCTCGGAGCCCCCCGGGGTGGGCGCATGACATTCGTCATGGTGGAGTCACGACGCGGGGCACTGCCGTGCGGGACCGCCCCGCGCGAACCTGGACCCATGACGCAGACAGCCCCTCCCGCCGAGCGCACCGCGCAAGCCGTGGTGAGCTTCGAGAACGTGAACAAGAGCTACGGCGACGTCCGCGCCGTGGCCGACCTGTCGCTGCGGCTCCACCCCGGCGAGACGGTCGCGCTGCTCGGCCCCAACGGCGCCGGCAAGTCCTCCACCCTCGACCTGCTGCTCGGGCTGCGCAACGCCGACTCCGGCACGGTCAGCCTCTTCGGCATGACGCCCGCCCAGGCCATCAACGCCGGCAAGGTCGGCGCGATGCTCCAGAGCGGCGGCCTCATGGAGGACGTGACCGTGCGCGAGCTGGTCAAGCTCGGCTGCGACCTGCACCCCAAGCCGCACCCCGTGGCCGAGGTCATGGACCGCGCGGGCATCGCCCAGATCGCCGACCGCAAGGTCAACAAGCTCTCCGGCGGCCAGGAGCAGCGCGTCCGCTTCGCGCTCGCGACCGTCGGCGCCAACGACCTGATCGTCCTCGACGAGCCGACCACCGGCATGGACGTCACCGCCCGCCAGGCGTTCTGGGCGACCATGCGCGAGCAGGCGGCGCAGGGACGTACGGTCCTGTTCGCCACGCACTACCTGGAAGAGGCCGACGCGATCGCCGACCGCGTGCTCGTCCTGCACAAGGGCAGGCTCCTCGCGGACGGCACCGCCGCCGAGATCAAGGCCAAGGCCGGCGCCCGCCGCGTCAGCTTCGACCTGGAGGGTGCCATCGACGAGGCCGCCCTGCGCGCGCTGCCCTTCCTCTCCACCATCGACGTCTCCGGCCGCACCGTCCGCATCCAGTCGCACGACGCCGACGCCACGATGCACGCGGTGTACGGGCTCGGCCTCTACCCGCGCAACCTCGAAGTCGCGGGCCTCGGCCTGGAGCAGGCCTTCGTCGCCATCACCTCGGCCGAGGAGGCCAACGCAGCATGCTGACCACATTCTTCTCCGGGTCGTTGATCAAGCTCGAAATCATCCGCACCCTGCGGAACAAGAAGTTCATGTTCTTCTCGGTCGTCTACCCCTCGGCGCTCTACCTGCTCTTCGCGGCCTCGCAGAACAGCACCGACAAGGTCAAGGGCACCGACCTCACCTTCCCCGCCCTGTACATGGTCTCGATGGCGTCCTTCGGCGCGATCACCGCCGTCCTCATGGGCAACAGCGAGAAGATCGCCAAGGAGCGCGAGAAGGGCTGGGTGCGCCAGCTGCGCCTGACCACCCTGCCGGGCCGGGGCTACGTCCTCGCGAAGATCGCCAGCGCGGGCGTCGTGACCCTGCCGTGCATCGTGGTCGTCTTCCTCGTGGCCGCCGTCACCAAGGGCGTACGGTTCGAGGCCTGGCAGTGGGGCGCGCTGACCGTCGCCATCTGGGCGGGCTCCCTCTGCTTCGCCGCGCTCGGCGTGGCCATCGGCTACATCGCCAGCGGTGACGCGGTCCGCCCCATCACGATGATCATCTACTTCGGCATGTCGATCCTGGGCGGCCTGTGGATGCCCAGCACCGTCTTCCCGCAGTGGCTGCAGAACATCGCGGAATGGCTGCCCACCCACGCGTACGCTGCCCTCGGACAGGCCATCGAGCTGGGCGACGCCCCGCACGGCAAGGACCTCGCCATCCTCGTCCTCTACTTCCTGCTCTTCGCGGGCGGCGCGGCATGGCTGTACCGGAAGGACACCCTGAAGGCGTGAGTGCCGTGAACCAGGGCCACAGCAAGGCACCGGCGGTGCGGATCGGGCTCAGCCCCGAGACGCGCCGCCAGATGCTCCAGAAGCTGATGTGGGTCGGCATCTGGCTGGCCTTCATGAGCGCCCCGATCAGTGATCTGCTGGACGGGAACCACACCACCGTGGCCACCGTCCTCGGCTGGTCCGGCCTCACCGGCTTCGTCACCGTGTACCTGGCTCTGGTGCTGCGGCACACCGCACGCCCGATGGCCGACGGGACCGTCTACAGCCTCCTCGGGCTCCTGGCGGCCGTGGCCCTCGCGCTCTCGCTGACTCTCGGCGGCTCGTGGCTCGTGCTCTTCGTCTACGTGTCCGTCTCCTGCGGGGCCACGCTCTCGCCGGCCCTCGCGACGTGGGCGATCCTCGTGACGACCGCCACCATGACCGTGATCGGCACGCACGTCGCCCACGTCGGCGACGTCCTGCCGGGCCTCGCCATCCCCGCGCTGCTCGGCGGCTTCGCGATGACCGGCGTACGCCATCTGATCCGCACCTCGGTCGAGCTGCGCGAGGCGCGTGCCACCGTCGCCCAACTGGCCGCGAACGAGGAGCGGTTGAGGATGGCACGCGATCTCCACGACCTGCTCGGCCACTCGCTTTCCCTCATCACCCTCAAGAGCGAGCTGGCCGGACGGATGCTGCCCGCCCACCCCGAGCAGGCGGCCGTGCAGGTGGCCGACATCGAGGCGGTGAGCCGACAGGCCCTCGTCGACGTACGGGCCGCCGTGACCGGCTATCGCAGGGTCACGCTGCCCGCCGAACTCGCCGGCGCCCGCACCGTGTTGAACGCGGCGGGCATCCGGACGGACGTGCCGACCGAAGCCCCCGCCGGGCTGCCCGCCGCCGAGGAGGAGGTCCTGGCCTGGGTCCTGCGCGAGGCGGCGACCAACGTCGTACGCCACAGCGGCGCCCGGCACTGCGCGGTCACGTTCACCGAACTCCAGACCCTGGACGGCCGGTTCCTCGAACTGCGCGTCCGGGACGACGGCCCGAGCCGGGCCGGGGCCGGCGCGCCCGTCGCGGGCAACGGCCTGACCGGGCTCGCGGAGCGCCTGGAGAAGGTGGCGGGGATCCTGGAGACCGAGGCCGGCCGCAAGGGCTTCACGCTGATCGCGCGGATCCCGCTGATCCCGGACGCGTCCGAAACCCCTCTAGTATCCGGATCATGATCCGACTTCTCCTGGCGGAAGACCAGTCCATGGTCCGCGAGGCCCTCGCCGCCCTGCTCGGTCTGGAGCCGGACCTGGAGGTGGTGGCGCAGGCGGCGCGGGGCGACGAGGTCGCGGCGGCGGCCCGCGCCCACGCGGTGGACGTCGCCCTGCTCGACATCGAGATGCCGGGCCTCACCGGCATCGAGGCGGCAGCCGTCCTGCGCCGTGAGCTGCCCGCAGTGAAGATCGTGATCCTGACCACCTTCGGACGCCCCGGCTATCTGCGCAGCGCCATGGAGGCCGGCGCGGACGCGTTCCTGGTCAAGGACGCCCCCGCCGCCCAACTGGCCGCCGCGGTACGCACCGTACTGACCGGGGAGCGGGTCATCGATCCGACGCTGGCCGCGGCCGCCCTGGCCGAGGGGGCCAACCCCCTGACCGACCGCGAACGCGACGTGCTGCGGGCCGCGCAGGACGGCGCGACCAACGCCGAACTCGCCACCGTCCTCCGCCTCTCGCAGGGCACGGTCCGCAACTACCTCTCCATGGCCATCCAGAAGCTCGCGGCCCGCAACCGGGCGGAGGCGGTCCGCATCGCCCGCGAGAAGGGCTGGCTCTAGGGTCTGTCCGGCAGATCTGGTCGGCCTCGCCCCCGCGTGCCGACGAGATCCGCCGGACAGGCCCCGGGGCTTGGGCGCCGGGTGGTGGCCGGTGGGGCGGTGCCCACCGGCCGTGACGTGTCTCAGCAGCTCACCAGGAGCAGGGTGAGGGCCGAACAGACGCGGACCGCCGAATTGTTGCCCGGATCGGGGTCGCTGGGCGTCAGGTCGACCAGCGCGGCCGTGACCGGCAGGTTGCCGCTCATCGTCAGGAACCCGGCGTGCAGCGTCAGCTTCTTGGTGACGGTCGCGCCGGACGGGATCGCGCCCAGCGCGCACACCGCGGTCCGGTTCGTCCTGTCGATCGTGCAGCCCGATGCGGAGGGCGCCGTGAACCCGGCCGGATAGCTGAACCACACGTGGGCGGCGCTGACGTCGGACGGCCCGGTGTTGGTGACGTTGGCGCTGAACGTGGCCGCGTTGATGGCGAGCCCGTGGGGCGAGACGTCGAGGGCCACCGAGAGGTCGGCCTGCGCGGGGTCGGCGGCGGCGGGCGCGGCCAGGCCGAGGCCCGCGAGCAGGGGCAGGAGCAGGGCGGGGGCCAGACGTGCGGCTATGGGTCTGAGGCGTGACAAGGGGACTCCCGAAATAGCGGTGGCTTGGAACGGGACACAGTGGTGCTCACCTCAACAGACCGTGCGGCACGGCCTGTTGAGGGAGCGTCAACAGATTGTGACCGCTGTCCGCCGTTCGGGGAGGGTTTTCCGTGCGCACGCGGGGATTGGCCGGATGTCGCGGTTCAGTGCTCGGGGCGGCCGGTTCCCGGCCCCAGCGCCACCCCCCGCCCCGCGTAGAACCGGTCCAGCTCCGCCCACGCGATGCGGACATACTTCTGGGAGCGGCCCTTGAAGCCGGAGGGATTGTGGAAGACCAGGGCGTCCTCGGTCGCCCCCACGGCCAGCACCAGGTGCCCGCCCCGGCGTTCCGGGGACGGGGCGAGCTCGCGGATCGAGGGGTGGACGGAGAGCAGCAGGAGCCCGCCGGCCTCGATCAGGCGGCGCAGCTCTGCGAGCGGCAGATGCGGGCGCGCCACCGCCTTCAGGCCCCAGCGCTCCTGGGCGTACGCCGCGAACGGGGCGTAGATCAGGCCGTCGAGGCCGTCGCCGCGACGGACGTACGCCCCCGCCGCCACGCACTCCCGCGCGAGTTCCATCGCGGTGGGGGCCGAGCCCTGCCAGTGCTCCAGGGCCATCCTCAGACACGCCACCCCGCACAGCCGCCACGACCACCAGGCGTACTCCTCGCGGCTCTCCGCGCCGTAAGCACGCCACAGCGGGTCCTCGGCCGCGTCGAGCTCGCCGCGGACGATCGCCTCCACCAGCTCGGGCGAGGCCCATTGGGCGTGGTAGGGGACGGGGTGGACGGTCGGGGGCGACATGGGCTCGGTCATGATCACGACCCTAGGCGGCCGGGGAGCGCCCCCGCGTGACCGGGAAGCGGGAAGCGCTCCGAGCTGCCCCGCGGGGCCCCCGGCGGCCGGCCGGCGGCTCTCAGTTCAGCATGGCGCGCGCGGCGCGCGCCCGGCTCCGTGCCGTCTGCGCGATCGTCGGCTCCACGGGGTCCACGACGTCGGCGTACTCGTCGAGTTCGGCGGCGCCGGCCAGGAAGTCGCCGCGCTGGACCAGGAGTTCGGCCCGTTCGAAGCGCAGCCGGGCGGGGTGGGAGGGGAGCAGCAGGGAGAGTTCCACGGCCCACAGGGCCACGTCGCTCTGCTCCGGGCGGGCCGCGGCCCAGGCGCGGATGTTGTTCAGGACGCGCAGGACGATGTCGAGCGGCGCGGCCGGGCTCAGCATCGACTCCTCCAGGGGTGCGCCCGTCGCGCCGGCCACCAGGAGTTCCGCGTCGTCGGGGTCGAGGAGGCGTCCCCCGTCGAACGGGTCGGCCAGGACCCGGTCCTCGGGCGGGCCGAAGCCCACCACGAAGTGGCCGGGAAGCGCCACCCCGTACACCGGCGCCCCGGCCCGCCTCGCCACCTCGATCCAGACCACCGAGAGCAGGATGGGCAGACCGCGCCTGCGTCGCAGCACCTGGTGCAGCAGGGACGATTCGAGGCGCTCGTAGTCGTGTCCCGTGCCGCGGAACCCGCAGTCCCCGCCCAGGAGTCGGGACAGCGCGAGCGCCCAGGAGCGGGCGCCGCCGACGCCGAAGGGGAGCAGTCCCGCGAGGCGGTCGAGCTCGATGTGCGCGGCGTCGATGCCGCGTTGGCCGAGCGCGGGGTCGGCGACCGCGCCCAGCAGGAGGCACAGCGTCGCCACGTCGGGGCGCTCCGCGCGGGCCTGGTCGGCGAACTCCCGCCGCCAGTCGGTGACTTCCGGGTCTTCCGGTTCCATGTTCGTCCCCGTACCCGGTCAGCGGGACCGGAAGTGGTGGTAGCTGTGGTGGGTCGCGAAGCCCAGGCCGTCGTAGAGGGCGCGGGCACTCTCGTTGTCCGCCTCCACCTGGAGCCAGGCCGCCGACGCGCCCTCGTCCAGGGCCCGGCGGGCCAGGGCGGCCATCACGGCGCTCGCCAGGCCCTGGCGGCGGCGCGCCGGGTCGACCTCGACCGCCATGAACCCCGTCCAGCGGCCGTCCACCACGCACCGCCCGATCGCCGCGGGCGCCGCGCCCTCGCCCGGAACGGAGGCGAACCACACCGAGGGGCCGGCGCCCAGGACCTTCAGGACGTGCGCGCCGGGGGCCGACGACCGCTGGTAGCGGCCGAGCCACGCCTCGTCCACGGTGCGCGCGAGGCGCACCCGGGAGACGTCGGCGTCCAGGTCGCCGATGGGGGCGAGCGCCGCGATCCGCACCTCGGCGCTGACCTCGCGCTCCCAGCCGGCCCGTTCCAGCTCCGCGCAGAGCCGCTCCTGGGTGCCCACGGCGCCCGTCGCGGTCTGGACGTAGGCGGGCAGGTCCCGGGCGGCGTACCAGGCGCGCACGCGATCGAGGGCGTCGGGCAGGGGGAGGCCCGGGTCGCCGAGAGGGAGGGCCGAGTTGGCCCGGCGGGTGAAGCCGCCGGCGGCGCGCAGTGTCCACGTGCCGAGACGCTCGCTCTCCACCGGCTGCCAGGCGCGGGCCAGGACCGGCGCGAGCTCCTCGAAGGAGGCTGCCGGTCCGCGGCGCCGGGCCGGGGCCGCGGGGACGACCTTGCCCGCGACGAGAGCGGACTCCTCGATGCGCACCGTCTCACCGCTCTTTCGTGTGATCGACAACACACCATCGTCCCACGAGGTGAGCACGCCGACCGTGTCCGTGAACAAGGAGCCCGGAGTTCCGCTGGAGCTCAGACGCCGGACTGATACGCGTTTGCCCGTATCGGCCGCCGTAATCCGGACCTCAAGCCGTCCGCCGGTGGTGAATTCCACAGGTCTCTCCGCCCCTCCTGTTCGGATCGTGCCCCGAACCGGAGATACTAGGTGCGGGCATCGACGACGCCGCGCTCCCGCGCGCCACGTGGACGGAGCCGCAGATCGGCCCGCCGCGCCCTATCGAGGAGGAACGACAGCGTGACCTACGTCATCGCGCAGCCTTGTGTCGACGTCAAGGACAAGGCGTGTATCGAAGAGTGCCCGGTCGACTGCATCTACGAGGGCTCCCGGTCCTTGTACATCCACCCGGATGAATGCGTCGACTGTGGCGCCTGCGAGCCGGTGTGCCCGGTCGAGGCGATCTTCTACGAGGACGACACCCCGGACGAGTGGAAGGACTACTACAAGGCGAACGTGGAGTTCTTCGACGAGCTCGGCTCGCCCGGTGGCGCCTCCAAGCTCGGCCTGATCGAGCGGGACCACCCCTTCATCGCAGCGCTGCCGCCGCAGAACGGCTGATCGCGCTTCCCCGGACCCCGTACGGCTCAGCTGCCGTACGGGGCCGTGGTGTTTCCCGGCGCGGCCGCCGCGACACCGTACGTACGAGAAAGTGAGCACCTTCCGTGAGCGCAGTCTCCTCACGCCTGCCCGTCTTCCCCTGGGACAAGCTGGAGCCGTACAAGGCGACGGCCGCGGCCCACCCGGACGGCATTGTGGACCTCTCCGTCGGCACGCCCGTCGACCCGGTCCCCGCGCTCGTCCAGGAGGCCCTGACCGGGGCCGCCGACTCGCCGGGCTATCCCACGGTGTGGGGCACGCCCGCGCTGCGGGACGCGATCAAGGGGTGGCTGGAGAAGCGCCTGGGCGCGCGCTCGGTCGAGCACACCAACATCCTTCCGGTGGTCGGCTCCAAGGAGCTGGTGGCCTGGCTGCCGACCCAGCTCGGCCTCGGCTCCGGCGACCAGGTCGCCTACCCGCGGCTCGCGTACCCGACGTACGAGGTCGGCGCGCGGCTGTGCGGCGCGGAGCCGGTCGTCTACGACGACCCGACCGAACTCGACCCCACCCGTCTGAAGCTGCTCTGGCTCAACTCGCCGTCCAACCCGACCGGCCGGGTGCTGGCCAAGGACGAGCTGATCCGCATCGTGGCGTGGGCCCGCGCGCACGACGTGCTCGTCTTCTCCGACGAGTGCTACCTGGAGCTTGGCTGGGAGGCCGAGCCCGTCTCGGTGCTGCACCCGGACGTGTGCGGCGGCGACTACGAGGGCATCGTGGCCGTCCACTCGCTCTCCAAGCGGTCCAACCTGGCCGGCTACCGGGCGGCCTTCATCGCCGGTGACGCCGACGTGCTGGGCGAACTGCTCCGGATCCGCAAGCACGGCGGCATGATGACCGCCGCGCCCGTGCAGGCGGCCACCGTCGCGGCGCTCGGCGACGACGCCCACGTACAGGAGCAGCGCGCGCGGTACGCGGCGCGGCGCGCGGCGCTGCGCGAGGCCCTGGAGGGGCACGGCTTCCGCATCGAGCACAGCGAGGCGAGCCTGTACCTGTGGGCGACCCGCGACGAGGGCTGCTGGGAGACGGTGGCCCACCTCGCCGGGCTCGGCATCCTGGTGGCGCCGGGCGACTTCTACGGCGTGGCGGGCGAGCGGTTCGTGCGGGTCGCGTTCACGGCGACCGACGAGCGCGTCGAGGCGGCCGTGAAGCGGTTGGCCCGGTAGGCGGTTCCAGGCGCGCGCGAAGGGGCCCGGGGAGTGTGCACTCCCCGGGCCCCTTCGCATCACCCGCGCCCCGGTCAGCCGAGCGGCAGGCCCTTCAGGGGGAGCTGGTCGGTGTTCGGCAGGCCCTGGGTGGGCAGGGCGCCCGCGGCGGGCAGGCCTCCCTGGGTGGCGGTCTTGGCGGCGGAGCCGAGGATGTCGCCCGCGCTGCCCGCCGCGTCACCGGCCGCCTTCTGCGCGGCCGGGGTCGCCACCTTGCCCGTCTGCCCGACCGTCTTGCCCGCGGCCGGCACGGCCTTCTTGACGGCGTCGGCACCGGTGTTGCCGGCCATGCCGGTCGCCTTCTGGGTCACCCCGTCGACGGCGTTGCTGACCGAGCTCGGGTCCATCTGGGTCAGGCCGCCGAGGTTCGGGGCGACCTGGGGGACGTCCACGGCGCTTGCGGAGCCGGCCGCACCGACCACGGGCGCTGCACCTGCCGCGATGAGCAGCGCGGCGCGGGCGATCCGACGGGTCAGGGGGAGGGACATGATGCTCCTTCAGACGGGTTGGAAATGTGTCGCTGTCCGGCGTTCGGACGCTGTGACAACCGCCATGAGGGGAGGAGAGGTTGCGGTGGACCGGGGTAAAGAGTTCGCAATGCGTCGCATTATCTACTCTGGATAAAAACGGGCAAATGAAGCGTGGCCGCATTACCTGACGTAGTGTCAGATCCCTTTTGCCGCAAGGGAATGGACGATTTTCCCGGTCGGCGTCCGGACGCGGGTGCGAAACGCCGGGACGGGCGTGACGCCACCCCCCGGACGAGTGCCCGTACGAACGGGTGCCCGGTTAGGGCGCGAGGGTGATCCGTACCTCTTGTGCACCGGCACCGGCACCGGCACCGCCCGACGCGGCACCCGGGGCGGTGGGGACGGGCGCGGCGGAGGCCCGCGCGGCAGAGGCGGACGCGGCGGACCAGCCGTCGGCCGAGTCGTCCGCGCTCCAGACGCGGCCCGCGTAGGAGACCCGCGCGATGTGCAGCGCCTCGGCCTGCGCCACCGCCCAGTGCGCGAGGGCCCAGCCGCGCTGCTCCCTGCCGGTGCCCGAGGCCGCCGCGCCCTCGGTGACCCGTACCGGCACGACGACGTCACGGGCCGCGTCCGCGGGCTGCCGTGCCGCCACCACGCCGTCGCCGAAGGCGCCCCTCAGCTCCTCGCGCACCCGCGAGGGGTCACCCGGCTGCGCGTTCTTGGCCACGGTGCAGGTCAGCGCGGCGGACTCGCGGCCGGTCAGCGCGCCCATCAGCACCGTCGCGTCCGGCTCGTGCTTGGCGTACGCCTGCGGGAAACCGCTGCGCTGCACCTCCTGCGCCGCCACCGTGAGCGGAAGCCGCGAATAGCCCGGCACTTCGGCGAGGTGCTCGTAGAACTTCCCGGCCGCGTACACCGGATCCATGATCTGCTCCGCGGTGCCCCAGCCCATCGAGGGCCGCTGCTGGAACAGGCCGAGCGAGTCGCGGTCGCCGTGGTCGAGATTGCGGAGCCCGGACTCCTGGAGGGCGGTGGCGAGCGCGATCGTCACGGCCCGCTCCGGCATTCCGCGCGAAGTGCCGACCGCCGTGATCGTCGCGGCGTTCCGCGCCTGTTCGGGACTGAGCTCGAACGTCGAACCCGGCCCGTCGCCCGTACCCGCCACGCACCCCGGAGCGCCGGGGCCGCCGCTGACGTACTGCACCACCACATACCCGGCGATCGCGAGCAGCACGGCGAAGGCCGCCCCGACACGCAAGAGGCGGCCGCGACGGGAGGGGCGCGGGAGGGTGATGGGCTCGGACACGGGGCCCACCGTACTGGAGCGCGAAGGCAGGTCCGGCGAGCGAGCTAGGGTCGGGCGCATGGCCACCACCACCCTGGATCTCACCGCCGACGCGCCCTCGCTCACCGCACGCCTCGTCGACTTCGCCTCCGTGAGCGGCGAGGAGCGGGCGCTCGCGGACGCCATCGAGCGCGAGCTGCGCAAGCTGACGCACCTCACCGTCGACCGGTACGGCAACAACGTCGTGGCGCGCACGCACCTGGGCCGGGCCGAGCGGATCATCCTGGCAGGCCACATCGACACCGTGCCGATCGCCGACAACGTGCCGTCCCGCCTCGACGAGGACGGCATCCTGTGGGGCTGCGGCACGAGCGACATGAAGTCGGGCGTGGCGGTCCAGCTGCGCATCGCGCAGACGGTGACCGCGCCCAACCGGGACCTGACCTTCGTGTTCTACGACAACGAGGAGGTCGCCGCGCACCTCAACGGCCTCGGCCGGATCGCCGACGCCCACCCCGAGTGGCTGGCCGGCGACTTCGCCGTGCTCCTCGAACCCTCCGACACCGAGGTCGAGGGCGGCTGCCAGGGCACCCTGCGGGTCCTGCTGAGGACCAGCGGCGAGCGGGCCCACTCCGCCCGCAGCTGGATGGGGTCCAACGCCATCCACGCGGCCGCCCCCATCCTCGCGAAGCTCGCCGCCTACGAGCCCCGCCGCCCGGTGATCGACGGCCTGGAGTACCACGAGGGCCTCAACGCGGTACGGATCGAGGGCGGCGTGGCCGGCAACGTGATCCCGGACGCCTGCACGGTCACCGTCAACTACCGGTACGCGCCCGACCTCAGCGGCGATGAGGCGCTCGCCCATGTCCGCGAGGTCTTCGCCGACTGCGCCATCGCCGAGTTCGTCGTGGACGACCACTCGGGGGCCGCGCTGCCCGGACTCTCGCACCCGGCCGCGGCCGCCTTCATGGCGGCGGTCGGCGGCACCGCACGGCCCAAGTTCGGCTGGACCGACGTCTCGCGCTTCGGCGATCTCGGCATCCCCGCCGTCAACTACGGGCCCGGCGACGCGCTGCTGGCCCACAAGCGCGACGAGCACGTCGCCGTCGAGCGCATCACCCGGTGCGAGCAGCGGCTGCGGGCCTGGCTGACCGACTGAACGCGCCGCCCGGCCGCGCCGCGGTGCCGGTGTCCGGCGTTCAGAGCTTCGCAAGGGGCGTGGCCTGCCGGAATTCCGCCATTCGTAACGTTCGCCGACCTACCCTGGCTGAGCACGTGCAACATCGTCAGCGGAGGGAGCACGGCATGGCCAACCCCGAGGGAGCACCGTTTCCGGCGGAGCAGCGGCTCGAGCAGCGGCTCGGACCGGTACTGCGCCGCCGCGACCAGGTGCAGGCCGGCACCACCGACCAGCGTCTCCTCGACACCGAGGGTGACTCGCAGTGGGTGCACACCGACCCCTGGCGGGTCATGCGCATCCAGTCGGAGTTCGTCGAGGGCTTCGGCGCACTGGCCGAACTGCCCAGCGCCATCAGCGTGTTCGGCTCGGCCCGCACGCCGGCCGGCTCGCCCGACTACGAGGCGGGGGTGCGGATCGGACGGGCCCTGGTCGACGCGGGCTTCGCCGTGATCACCGGCGGCGGCCCCGGCGCGATGGAAGCCGCGAACAGGGGCGCGAGGGAGGGCAACGGCGTCTCCGTGGGCCTCGGCATCGAGCTCCCCTTCGAACAGGGGCTCAACCCGCACGTCGACATCGGGATCAACTTCCGCTACTTCTTCGTCCGCAAGACCATGTTCGTCAAGTACGCACAGGGCTTCGTGGTGCTGCCGGGCGGCCTCGGCACCCTGGACGAGCTGTTCGAGGCGCTGACCCTGGTGCAGACCCGCAAGGTCACCCGCTTCCCGATCGTGCTGTTCGGCACGGAGTACTGGGGCGGACTCGTGGACTGGCTGCGCAACACCGTGATCGCCCAGGGCAAGGCGTCCGAGGGAGACCTGCTGCTCTTCCACGTCACCGACGACGTGGACGAGGCCGTCGCCCTCGTCACCAAGGAGACCGGCCACTAGGGAGTGTCTTCAAGCGCCCGTCCTCCCGCCGGCCGGACGGGACTTCGAAGACACGACCTGGGGCCCGGTACGCCACCAGCCGCCGGGGGCCTGTCCTACGCCAGCCCCCGGCGGGCCACCGCCGGTGCGCGGTGCCCCGCGATCGAGGCGACCATGTCCAGGACCTGACGGGTCTCCGCCACCTCGTGCACCCGGTAGATCCGGGCACCCAGCCACGCGGAGACCGCCGTCGTCGCGAGGGTCCCGATCACCCGCTCCTTCACCGGCCGGTCGAGGGTCTCGCCGACGAAGTCCTTGTTGGAGAGCGAGACCAGGACCGGCCATCCGGTGTCGGTCATCTCCTCCAGACGCCGCGTCGCCTCCAGGCTGTGCCGGGTGTTCTTCCCGAAGTCGTGCCCGGGGTCGATCATGATCCCGTCCGGCCGCACCCCCAGCTCGACCGCCCGCGCCGCCAGGCCCACCGTGACCCGCAGGATGTCCGCCACGACGTCGTCGTACGCGATCCGGTGCGGCCGGGTGCGAGGCTCCACCTCGCCCGCGTGGGTGCAGACGAGACCGGCTCCGTACCGCGCGGCGACCTCCGCGAGCTTCGGGTCGAACCCGCCCCACGCGTCGTTCAGGACGTCCGCCCCGGCCTCGCAGACCGCTGCCGCGACATCGTGCCGCCAGGTGTCCACGCTGATGACGACCTCGGGGAACCTCTTGCGGACCTCGGCCACGAACCCGACCGTGCGCCGCGCCTCCTCCTCGGCCGTGACCTCCTCGCCTGGGCCCGCCTTCACCCCGCCGATGTCGATGATGGCCGCGCCCTCGGCGACCGCCTGCTCCACGCGGGCCAGCGCCGGCTCGTCGTGGAAGGTGGCGCCCTGGTCGTAGAAGGAGTCGGGGGTCCGGTTCACGATCGCCATGATCACCGGTTCGTACGCGGTGAATTCGCGCCGGCCAAGCCGCAGCGTGCCGCGGTCCGTTGCGCTGTGCATCCCCTGTTGTCCTTTGCTGTGGTCCGGGCCGTTGTCCGCCTGCGACCCTAACCGCCGGTGCCGCATGGCACGATCGGACCCGACAGTTTCCGGCGTCGGGAAGAGGCTCGCTCGTGTTCTGGTTCTTGCTGATCGCGATGGTCGTCGTGGTCACCGCCGTGACCCTCGCCGTGGTGGGCGGCGGCGGAGAGGACGCCGGGGTGCTGCCGGACGCCGAGCCCGAGCACCTCGTGGACCCGCTGCCCGAACACCGCCCCGTGGCCCGCGCCGACGTGGAGGCGATGCGCATCCCGGTGGTGCTGCGGGGCTATCGGATGGCCGACGTCGACGACGTGCTGAGCCGCCTCGGCGCGGAGCTCGCCGAGCGGGACGCGCGGATCGCCGAGCTCCAGTCGGCGGCCGCCCGCGGCCGTCCGGCACCCGCCGCCGGGAGCCCGGACCCCGAGCCCCACGGCTTCGCCCCCGAGCCGCACGGGCCCGGCTCCGAGCCGCACCGCGGCGCGCCCGGGACGAACCCCGGCGCGGCCGGGCCGGCCGACGAGGAGCCGCTGCGATGAGCGAGGCCGTCCCCGGGCCCGACGGGCGCCTTCGCTGCCCCTGGGGCCTGTCCACCGAGGACTACGTGGCGTACCACGACACCGAGTGGGGGCGCCCGGTGCACGGTGACGACGCGCTGTACGAGCGGCTCTGCCTGGAGGCCTTCCAGTCGGGTCTCTCCTGGATCACGATCCTGCGCCGCCGCGAGGGCTTCCGGCGCGCCTTCGCCGGCTTCGGGATCGCGGCGGTGGCCGAGTTCACCGACGCCGACAAGGAACGGCTGCTGGGCGACACGGGCATCATCCGCAACCGCCTCAAGATCGAGGCGACCGTCGCCAACGCGCAGGCGCTCGCCACCTGGTCGCCGGGCGAGCTCGACGCGCTCATCTGGTCCTACGCACCGGACCCGGCCACCCGCCCGGCCCCGCGCACGCTCGCCGACGTCCCGGCCGTCACCGACGAGTCGACGGCCCTGTCCAAGGCCCTCAAGAAGCGCGGCCTGCGCTTCATCGGCCCGACCACGGCGTACGCCCTGATGCAGGCGTGCGGTCTGGTCGACGACCACCTCGCCGACTGCGTGGCGCGGGGCGGCGCCTGACACCGCCCCGGCGGTGAACGGGGCTCAGCGCCCGACGTACTTCGGCTTCTCCTTGGCGAGGAACGCGGCCACCGCGATGGCGTGGTCCTCGGACGCGCCCGCCTTCGCCTGGAGTTCGTCCTCCTTCTGCAGCGTCTGGGCCAGGGTGTGCCCCGCACCGAAGGCCAGGGACGCCTTCAGGGCGCCGTACGCCACGGTCGGGCCCTCGGCCAGGGTGCGGGCCACCGCGACGGCGGCTTCGGCCAGCTCGGCGGCCGGTACGACCTTGTTGACCAGGCCGATCTCGTACGCCTCCGCCGCGGAGATGGAGCGCGGGAACAGCAGCAGATCGGCGGCGCGGGACTGGCCGATCAGGCGGGGCAGGGTCCACGAGACGCCCGAGTCGGCGGTCAGGGCCACCCCGGCGAACGAGGTGTTGAACGCCGCCGTGTCCGCGACCACCCGGTAGTCCGCGGCCAGTGCGAAGCCGAGCCCGGCGCCCGCCGCCACGCCGTTGACGCCGGCCACCACGGGCTTCGGCATCTCGGTGAGCGCCGTCAGGATCGGGTTGTAGTGCTCGCGCACGGTGCTCATGGTCTGTCCGGTGCCCGCCGCGCGGTCCGCCGTCAGCGAAGCGACGTGTTCCTTGAGGTCCTGACCCACGCAGAACGCCCGGCCGGCCGCGGTGAGCAGCACGGCGCGCACGGCGTCGTCCGCGGCCGCGGAGCGTACCGCCTCGCGCAGGGCGACCTTCGCCTCGGTGTTCATCGCGTTCATGGCGTCGGGCCGGTTGATCGTGATCGTCGCGAGCCCGTCGCTCACCTCGTACAGCACGGTGTCGGCCATGGTGGGATCCCCTCCGTCGCGGATGCTTCTTCGTCGTCGTGTCCGCTCAGCATGGCGGAGATCACGAGCACCGGGCGTGTGACCTGCGTCAAACAATCCGGGTGCCGCGGGGATCCGGCGGCGGCGAAGTATCGCAGGCGGATCGCCGAATTGTGTGCTTTTGATAGAGCGCGTTGCGCAAGCGATGCGGAGCGATGTTGGTCATCGGGTCCTGGGATGCGGGATAATGACCTGGAAGCAATGTGTTCGATGCCGTGACGCGTGCCCAATCCCGGGGGCCGTCGGCTGACGATGAGCTGGTTTCAGGAAGGGGAACGAGCATGGCGGCCATGAAGCCGCGGACGGGCGACGGCCCGCTCGAGGTGACCAAGGAGGGGCGGGGCATTGTCATGCGCGTTCCGCTCGAAGGCGGCGGTCGGCTTGTCGTCGAGCTGACTCCGGACGAGGCCGATGCCCTCGGCGATGCCCTCAAGAAGGTCGTCGGCTGAGTTAGCGGGTCCGACGCAGACTCTTCACCGCCCCGGTTCGGTGTGCACGACCGTGCACGCCGTGCCGGGGCGGTGTTGTGCGTGGGGGACAGGGCCGCAGTGCGGCGCCGGGTCAGCCGCGGCGTACCGCGCAGAGCAGGCCGTCGCCGACCGGCAGCAGCGACGCCACGAGCTCGGGGCTCTCGCGCACCGAGCGCAGCAGCTCCCGCAGCCGCAGGACCTCGGGCGGCTGGGCCGCCGAGTCGACGGTGCGGCCGTCCGCGAAGACGCCCTCGAAGCAGACGATCCCGCCGGGCCGCAGCAGGCGCAACGATTCAGCGAGCACGTCGAGCGACTCCATGCGGTCGCCGTCGCAGAACACCAGGTCGTAGCCGCCGTCCGCGAGGCGCGGCAGCACGTCCAGGGCGCGGCCGGGAATGAATCGGGCCCGGTTCGTCGCGAAGCCCGCGGCACGGAACGCCTGCTTGGCGAACTGCTGGCGCTCCGGCTCCGGATCGACGGTCGTCAACACGCCGTCGGGCCGCAGTCCTTGCAGAAGGTAGATGCCGGAGACCCCGGTGCCGGTGCCGATCTCCGCGACCGCCTTGGCGTCCGCCGTGGCAGCGAGAAGCCGCAGCGCGGCGCCCGTCCCCGGGGACACCGAACGCAGGCCTGCCTCCCGGGCCCGGTCACGGGCCCAGCGCAGCGCGTCGTCCTCGGCGACAAAGGCGTCGGCGAACGCCCAGCTCGTCTGCCGGTTGGCGGTAATGGCCCTCTCCTGTCCCCTTGGTTGGCGCAACGGTGACTGTATCCGCTGGAGTCGGGAACCCGCAGATGGGACCGCGCGTTATGCAGGACAGGGGAACCGCGGGGGGAGCACATGGTCGAGTTCACGGAAGAGGGGCGGAAGCCGTCCCCAAATGCACGTAAAGATTCTTATCCGGAGCTAACGGGCGAGGTGGCTATGGTAGGGGCTCCGCTGGACACCACCAGAGCCGACAGGGGAGGTGCGGCTGCGCCCGTGGATCGGGGAGGAGTGCTCCGGCGCTTCCTCAGGTCGGCGGGTGAGCCGAAATCCGTGACCAACATTGCTGACCGTTCCCGCGCTACCAGCTCCGCAACTACCGCGACGTTCGCCGACGCGGATTCCCAGGCGTGGACCCCCCCTACGTGGGAGGAGATCGTCAGCACGCACAGCGGCCGCGTCTACCGCCTCGCCTACCGCCTGACGGGCAATCAGCACGACGCCGAGGACCTCACGCAGGAGGTCTTCGTCCGTGTCTTCCGCTCCCTGTCGACGTACACGCCGGGCACGTTCGAGGGCTGGCTGCACCGCATCACCACCAACCTCTTCCTGGACATGGTCCGCCGCCGTCAGCGCATCCGCTTCGACGCGCTCGGCGACGACGCGGCGGAGCGGCTGCCCAGCCGCGAGCCCAACCCCCAACAGGCTTTCAACGACGCCCACTTCGATGCCGATGTGCAGCAGGCGCTGGACACGCTGGCGCCCGAGTTCCGTGCGGCCGTCGTGCTCTGTGACATCGAAGGGCTCTCCTACGAGGAGATCGCGGCCACCCTCGGAGTGAAGCTCGGCACCGTCCGCAGCCGGATCCACCGTGGCCGCTCCCATCTGCGCAAGGCCCTCCAGCACCGTTCGCCCGAAGCCCGCGCCGAGCAGCAGCGTGCGCTGGCGGGGGTGGCGCACGGAGCGCTCGGGACGGCCGGAGAGGGGATGGCGTGAGTGGCACGAACCCCACCCCCGCGGAACAGCACCTCGGGGACCGGCTCGCCGCGCTGGTCGACGGCGAGCTGAACCACGACGCCCGCGAACGCGTCCTGTCCCACCTGGCGACCTGCGCCAAGTGCAAGGCGGAGGCCGACGCCCAGCGCAACCTGAAGAACGTCTTCGCGCGCACGGCCCCGCCGCCCCCGTCGGAGAACTTCCTCGCCCGCCTCCAGGGACTGCCCGGTGGCCCCGTGGGAAGAACGAGTGACGACGACGGCTCGCAGGGACCGTTCGACGGGGAACACCGGGCCGACGGATTCTTCGGACGGCTCGGGACGCCCGGCTCCGCGCAGGGCGGGCCGGTGGACCCGCGCGTTCCCCGCCCGGGTGACTTCGGTTACGTTCCGGCCGGCGCCCACGCCGCGGCCCTGCCCGACGCGCTGACGGGCGGCTTCCGCATCCACGAGGTGGGCCGCTCCGAGCAGGACAGGCCGGGCTCGCCCTGGCGCGGGCGCAGGTTCGCGTTCGCCGCCGCGAGCGCCGTGTCCCTCGCGGCCATCGCGCTCGGCGGGACCCTTCCGCTCGGCTCGTCCTCCGGCGCCCGTGCCGCGGGCAGCGGCAGCAGTGTCGTCCCGCTGCGTTCCGGCAGTGCGGCGCAGAGCGGCGCCTCGGCCGAGGACCGCCGTCGCGGGGGTGCCACCGCCGGGCTGCTGTCAGCCATGTCGGCCCAGCCCACCGCGCCCGTCTCGCCGGGACCGCGCGGCCTGAACGCCATGCCCGCGCAGAACGGGCCGGTGCGGCCGTTGGGCGGAGCCTTCCCCGTCGGCCGCCTGAACGGCTCGTCCCTGCCGCCGTTGATACGGCCCGCCGTGGCGACGCTCCCGCTCACCACGACGGACCTCACCGGCGCAGTGCTCACCGCCGCCCCGACCGTGACTCCGGCGCCGCCGGTGCGCCTGGCGGCTCCCGTCGCCTCCGGGCTCCCTCTCTACGCCCGGCGCTGACCGCGCCCTGCCGCCGCCCCGGCCGACCTGGTTGAATCCGGGGAGGGGTGCTCGTCGGAGCACGCGGGTCAGTTGCGGGGAGAGCATGAACGAGCAGAAGCCCACCGGGCCGAAGCCCAGATGGTGGAGCCGTCCACCGACGGGCCACCCGCGCACCACCGACCCCGCCCCGGCACCCGGTTGCGCCCCCGCGCCCGACCCCGCCGGCCCTCTCGAGGCCGCCGGCCCCGCGAGCCCCGCGGCGTCCGCCCCCGCGGGCTCCCACGGCGAGGCTGGTCCTGCGAGCCTCGCGGCGTCCGACCCTGCCGGCCCTGACAACGGGGCCGGCCCCGCGGCGTCCGCCCCCGCGGGCCTCCACGACGAGGTCGCCCCCGCGAGCCCCGCCGAACTCCCGGCCGACACCTACGACTTGGCCCCGCCGGCCTCCGCCTCGGCCCGTCCCGACGGTGTGCGCGGGAGCGGCCTGGACGGCGACCGGCCCGCAGGGAGCCGCGCGTCCGGCGCCGCCGATGCCGGGACCGTGGACCGCCCCGAGCCCGCCCCTGTCCCCGACCCCGTTGCCGAGAGCGCCCCCCTCGCCGGCCCGCCCGGCGCCGGGCGGGCCGGCCCGTTGCACGCGCCCGATCCCTATGGCACCCCGCCCTATGGCGGGCCCGGTCCGTGGGCGCCCGCGCCGCCCGTGCAGCGGCCGGTGCCGACGCCGCCCGGGGGGACCCCGCTGCCGCCGCAGGCCGCCTACGCCGCAGCCCAGGCACCGGCCGCCACCCCGGCGCCCGCGTACCAGGACCCCGTGCCCACCCCGCAGTCACCCGCCGCCCAGCCCGGCTACGCCGTACCCCCGCAGCCTTCGGCGACCCCGGCCCCGCAGTGGGCCGCGTACGACCCCTGGGGTGAGCCCGGTGAGCCGTTCGGCGGGGCCGGGCGGCCACCGGAGCCGCGGAGGCGGCGGCGCGGTGCGCTGCTCGCCGGTGCGGTGCTGCTCGCGCTGGTCGCCGGAGGCATCGGCGGCGGCGTGGGGGCGTACGTGGAGCGCAACGGCAAGCTCACCAGCGTGCACCTCCCGCAGGCCGGCGCGGAGCCGCAGGGCCGGGCGCCGGACAGCGTCGCCGGGATCGCCGCGAGCGCGCTGCCGAGCGTGGTCACCATCCACGTCACCGGGGCCACCGAGTCCGGCACCGGCACCGGCTTCGTCCTCGACGACGCCGGGCACATCCTGACCAACAACCACGTGGTGCAGCCCGCCGGTGCCTCGGGCAAGATCTCCGTGACGTTCAGCGGGGGCGAGAGCGCGCCCGCCCAGGTGGTCGGCCGCGACGCCGGGTACGACCTCGCGGTCGTCAGGGTCGACGGCGTATCCGGGATGAAGCCCCTGGCGCTCGGCAACTCCGACAACGTGATGGTCGGCGACCCGGTGGTGGCCATCGGGGCGCCCTTCGACCTCTCCAACACGGTGACGTCCGGCATCATCAGCGCCAAGGAGCGACCGATCACGGCGGGCGGCGAGAGCGGTGACGGCAGCGACGTCAGCTATGTGGACGCGCTCCAGACCGACGCCCCGATAAACCCGGGCAACTCCGGCGGCCCCCTCGTCGACTCCAAGGCGCGCGTCATCGGCATCAACAGCGCGATCCGGTCCGCCGGGAGCGGCAGCACCGAGGCCGGAGGCCAGGCCGGTTCGATCGGGCTCGGCTTCGCCATACCGGTCAACCAGGCCAAGCGGGTCGCCGAGGAGCTGATCAACACGGGCCGGGCGACGCACCCGGTGATCGGCGTCACGCTCGACATGAAGTACACCGGCGACGGCGCGCGCGTCGGCGACAAGGCGAGCGACGGCAAGCCGGCCGTCGTCCCCGGCGGCCCCGGCGCCAAGGCCGGCGTCGCGTCGCAGGACGTGATCACCAAGGTGGACGGTCAGCGGGTGCACAGCGGCGAGGAGCTGATCGTGAAGATCCGCGCCCACCGCCCGGGGGACCGGCTGGGTCTGACGGTGCGACGGGACGGCAAGGAGCGGGAGCTGACCCTGACGCTCGGCTCGGCCTCCTGAGCCGGGGGAGACCAGACCCGGCTCGGCCTCCTGAGCCGGGGACACCGCCGTACGGGCGGTCCCCGGCCGGCCGGACCCGGTCCGACGCCCAATGGTCACCCCGGAGGTACCGCGCCGACAGCTCGGCCGGGTACCGTGGAGCGGTCCATGACGGGACGCGGAGCCGAGACCGGGCGCCGGGACAGCGAGCAATGAGAACACGAGGAGCAGCGGGTGTTCACTGACATAGGGCCCATGGAGCTGGGCACCCTCGTGGTCCTCGCCGTGCTCATCTTCGGCCCGGACAAGCTGCCCAAGCTGATCCAGGACGTCTCGAACGTGATCCGCAAGGTGCGCTCCTTCTCCGAGAGCGCCAAGCAGGACATCCGGGCCGAGCTCGGCCCGGAGTTCAAGGACTTCGAATTCGAGGACCTGAACCCCAAGACGTTCGTCCGCAAGCAGCTGATGGAGAACGACGACCTCGGCCTGAAGGAGATCCGCAGCAGCTTCGACCTCCGCAAGGACATGGAAGAGGTCGCCGACGCGGTGCACGGGCGTGAGCCGGCCCCGGCCACCACGGCCGCCAACGGGTCGGTGAACGGGTCGGGCGGCGCCCCCGACCTCGTCAAGAAGCGAGAGAAGCTCGACCCGGGCGAGCGCCCCCCGTTCGACGCCGACGCCACCTGATACACGCCAAGCCCACATGGGCTTTTCCGGCGAGTCGCGATCAGGTGGCTATCCTCCATCTGTCCGGAAGCCAGGACGCCCGAGGGGGGCGGGCCGCTCCGGACGCTACTGATCTAGGAGGCGGCCGGGCAGATGGAGACGACAAGCCGGGCAGCGGGGCAGTCCGCTCAAGGGGCGCCCCAGAGCGCCCAGTCCACACCGGAGGGAGTGCCGGGTGCCCGGCGTACGGTCGACGGCTATCTGCGCGCGCCCTTCCCCTGGTACGGCCTCGACGAGGCGTTCACCGGGCCCCGGTGGCTGATGCAGGTGACCGTGGCGGCCGACGGCACGGTCCAGCACGGCTCGATCGGGCACGGGGACGAGCCGTCGATACGGCCCGAGGCGGCGGCCGTGAGCGACCGTGAGAGGTTCGCGGTGGTCGTGACCATCCCCGCCAACCCCGTGCGCCGCAGTGGGGACGGTACGGGCGTCCTGGAGGCCACCTCGGTCTCCTCGGCGGCCTGGCTCGCGGGGTCGGGGCTGCTGGCCTTCACCTGGCCCGCGCAGATGGACCACGTGCTGCGCGGCGACTGGCTCGACCAGCAGACCGAGGCGGCCTGGGAACTCGCCGACGATCTGGCCGGCGCCGACTGGTCGACGCTCTCGCTGCCCGTGGACGGCGAGCCCACCGAGTTCCACTACCGCGAGTCCGAGTTCGGCTGGATCCTCGCGGGGTCGGCGCGCAGCGGTGTGCACCTGGGCGCCTACGGGCGCGGTCTGAGCGCGTACGGGCTCGGCTTCTCGGTGATCGAGGACCTCACCTCGTACGAGTGAGGCGGGGCCGGTAACCGCACCCGGGTACGCGTAAGGGGCGCTCGCAATGGCGAGCGCCCCTTACCGCTGCCGCTGCCGGTACGGGTACGGGTACGGCTACCGCTGTCGTACGCGGCCTAGAACTTGTTGCGCGGGGTGATCCCGAGCGACATGCCCGACAGGCCGCGGGCGCGGCCGCCCAGCTTGCCCGCGATGGCGCGCAGCGCGGCGCCGGCGGGGGAGTCGGGGTGGGACAGCACGACGGGACGGCCGTCGTCGCCGCCCTCGCGAAGCCGGACGTCGATCGGGATGGAGCCGAGCACCGGCACCGTGGCGCCGGTCGTCTTCGTCAGCCCGTCGGCGACCTTCTGGCCGCCTCCGGTGCCGAACACGTCGACCATCTCGTCGCAGTGGGGGCACGGCAGGCCCGCCATGTTCTCGACGACGCCGACGATCTTCTGGTGGGTCTGCACGGCGATCGAGCCGGCCCGCTCGGCAACCTCGGCCGCGGCCTGCTGCGGGGTGGTCACGACGAGGATCTCGGCGTTCGGCACCAGCTGCGCCACCGAGATCGCGATGTCACCGGTGCCCGGCGGCAGGTCGAGCAGCAGCACGTCCAGGTCGCCCCAGTACACGTCCGCGAGGAACTGCTGGAGCGCGCGGTGCAGCATCGGGCCGCGCCACACGACGGGCGCGTTGCCCGGCGTGAACATGCCGATGGAGATGACCTTCACGCCGTGCGCGGACGGCGGCATGATCATGTTCTCGACCTGGGTGGGCCGGCCGTCGGCGCCCAGCATGCGGGGCACGGAGTGGCCGTAGATGTCCGCGTCCACGACGCCGACCTTCAGGCCGTCCGCCGCCATCGCGGCCGCCAGGTTGACCGTCACCGAGGACTTGCCGACGCCGCCCTTGCCGGAGGCGACCGCGTAGACGCGGGTCAGCGAGCCGGGCTGGGCGAAGGGCACCTCGCGCTCGGCGGTGCCGCCGCGCAGCGCGGACGCCAGGTCCTTGCGCTGTTCGTCGCTCATCACGTCGAGCGTCACGTCGACGCGGCTGACGCCCTCGACCCGCTCGACCGCCTCCGTCACGTTCTTCGTGATGGTCTCGCGCATCGGGCAGCCGGAGACGGTCAGGTACACCGTGACGGCGACCGTCCCGTCCGTACCGATCTCCACCGATTTGACCATGCCGAGCTCAGTGATCGGTCGGTGGATCTCGGGGTCGTTCACCGTCGCCAGTGCCTCAAGCACCGCGTCTTCCGTAGCCATACGGTGATGGTACGGCGCTTACCGCACCGTACGGATAGCCCTGTCAGCGGTCGCCTTCGTCACGTCCGTGGGCGCGCTCCGGCGGGAATACGTTCCTGCGCTCCTCCATCTCCTTGACCAGGTCCTGGAGTTCGGAGCGGATCCAGTCGCGGGTGGCCACCTCGCCGAGGCCCATGCGCAGCGCCGCGATTTCCCGGGTGAGGTACTCGGTGTCGGCGATGGACCGCTCGTTCTGCTTGCGGTCCTGCTCGTGGGTGACCCGGTCGCGGTCGTCCTGCCGGTTCTGCGCGAGCAGGATCAGCGGGGCCGCGTACGAGGCCTGGAGGGAGAGGGCGAGCGTGAGGAAGATGAACGGGTAGTTGTCGAAGCGCAGGCTGCTCGGCGCGAAGATGTTCCAGAGGACCCAGAGGATGATGATCAGGGTCATCCAGACGATGAACCGCCCGGTGCCGAGGAAGCGCGCGATCCGCTCGCTGAACCGGCCGAACGCCTCGGGGTCCCACTCCGGGAGCAGCCGCACCTTTCCCGAGCGCGGCTGGTCGAGCCGGGCGCGGCCGCGCGTCACCGCGCTCGCGCCGGCGGCCCGGGTGCGCTCCTCCGTCCGGTCAGTGGCGCCCATCCGGCACCCCCTCCGGCCCGTGGAACTCCGTCTCGCGCCAGTCGTCCGGCAGCAGGTGGTCGAGTACGTCGTCGACGGTCACGGCGCCGAGCAGCGAGCCGCTCTCGTCCACCACGGGCGCGGCCACCATGTTGTAGGCGGCAAGGAAGCTGGTCACCGACGGCAGCGAGGCGTTCGGCGGCAGTGGCTTCAGGTCACTGTCCACCACCGAGCTGACCAGGGTGAACGGCGGCTCGCGCAGCAGCCGCTGGAAGTGCACCATGCCCAGGTACTTGCCGGTCGGCGTCTCGTCCGGCGGCCGGCAGACGTAGACCTGCGCGGCGAGCGCGGGCGAGAGGTCCTGCTGGCGGACCCGGGCAAGCGCGTCGGCGACCGTGGCATCGGGGCGCAGCACGATCGGCTCGGTCGTCATCAGACCGCCCGCCGTGCGCTCCTCGTACGAGAGCAGCCGCCGCACGTCCGCCGCGTCGTCCGGCTGCATCAGGGTCAGCAGGCGCTCCTTGTCCTCCTCGGGCAGCTCCGAGAGCAGGTCGGCGGCGTCGTCCGGGTCCATCGCCTCCAGGACGTCGGCGGCCCGCTCGTCCTTCAGCTTGCCGAGGATCTCCACCTGGTCGTCGTCGGGCAGCTCTTCCAGGACGTCGGCGAGCCGGTCGTCGTCGAGGGCCGCGGCCACCTCGGCCCGGCGCTTGGGCGAGAGGTGGTGCATGACGTTGGCGAGGTCGGCGGGGCGCAGCTGCTCGAAGGTGGCGACGAGGTTCTCGGCGCCCTGCCCGTGCTCCTCCAGGGAGAACCCCGTGACGGCCGACCACTCCACCGTCAGCGTCTCGCCCTTGCGGCGCAGCGCGCCCGACTTGCCGCGGCGTACGAAGACCTTGTCGATCTCCCAGTCGCGACGGGCCGGGAGCTGCTGGATCGCGACGTCGAGGACCGTGACCTGCTCGCCGCTCTCGACCAACGTGACGCGCCGGTCCAGGAGTTCGCCGAGTACGAGCCGCTCGGTCGGGCGCTGTTCGAAGCGGCGCAGGTTGACCACGCCCGTGGTGATGACCTGGCCCGACTCCACACCGGTGACCCGCGTCATCGGCAGGAAGATCAGTCGGCGGCTCACCACCTCGACGACGATGCCGAGCAGCCGGGGAGGGCGGCGGCCGACGCGCAGCATCGCCACCAGATCGCGCACCCGGCCGACCTGATCGCCGTTGGGGTCGAAGACGGCGACGCCGGAGAGGTGGGAGACGAAGACTCTGGGGGCGGCTGCCGCCATGTGCGCGCCTCCTTCCGTTCCGGGTGTCCCACGTGTCGCGACGCACCGCGGGACAAGGGCTTCAGGCTAGCCGGTGGCCGCGCGGTACGCCCTTGCGGGTCGTCCGTACGGCGCCCCGGCGGGCGGCGCGGACCGTGCGGGTAGGGTGCGGTCTGCCGACCCCCACATCCATGCGAGAGGCAGTACGCAGGTGACCTCATCCCCCTGGTCCCCGCGGGTACGGGCCCGCAGGGCCGCCCTGCCCGTCGTGCTGTGCGCGGGGCTCGCCGCAGCCCTCACCGCGTGCGGCACGGACCCGGACGAGGGGACCAACGGCGTCGGCAAGCTGTCCGCCCCCGACATCGAGAGCAAGGCGCGCACCGCGGCCGACGGCGCCGACGCCGTGCGCCTGTCGGGCACGCTGGTCAGCAAGGGCGGCTCGTACAAGATCGACATGAAGCTGAAGAACAGCGGCGGCACGGGCACGGTCACCTCGCAGAAGACCACGTTCGGGCTGCTGCGGGTGGGCGAAGACCTGTTCCTGAAGGCGGACGCGGGGTTCTGGTCGCACAGCGATCCCGGCGGCGCGAGCGCGGCCGCGGGCAAGCTCGACGACAAGTACGTCAAGGTGCCGTCGGGCGACCCCGCCTATCAGCAGCTGCGCGGGTTCACCGAGAAGTCGGTGCTGCTCAAGGGCATGCTCGGCCTTCAGGGCACGCTCTCCAAGGGCGACCGCTCCGAGGTCGGGGCGGTCCGCACGATACGGATCGAGGCGGGCCGGGACGGCGAGGGCGGCACCCTCGACGTCGCCCTCCAGGGCACGCCCTACCCGCTGCGCTTCCAGCGGGCCGGCGGGGCGGGCGTCCTCGAACTGGCCGACTGGAACAAGGACTTCACGCTGGCGCCGCCGGCCAAGGGCGCCACGGTGGACTACGGCAAACAGCTCCCGGCGACATAGCCGCCGCGGCGTGCCGCCCCACGGCGCCGGACGCGGTTCGCGGACGGACCCGGTCCGCGGACGGGCCCCGGTCTCAGCGCCGCTTGCGCTTCAGGAGCAGCTTGGGCAGCGCGGCCGGCACCGGATGCCGGGTCGTGGCGGGCGACGCCACCGGGGCCACCGCGAGCGAGCCGTCCGGGGCGGGCTCCAGCGGGCCCTCGGGCGTCAGACCCAGGAGACGGCACTCGGCCGCCCAGCGCGCCGGCATCGCCTCCCCGTCGGGGGCGTTGAGGCGCTTGCCCTTCAGCTCGGCCACCGCCGTGTCCCACGCCGCGGAGCCCGGCGGGATCTCGCGGACGCGCGCCGTCCAGGTCACCAGGCGGCCGCCCTTGTCCTTGGAGCGCACCAGCACCGTGGCTGTGCCGCCGTCCGCGAGGCCGTCGAGCGGCTGCTCGCCGGGCCCGCCGCCCACGACGTACGCCGACCCGTCGATCCACGCGTGCCACAGGGCCCGCTCGGCCACCCCGGCGCCACGCACCCAGATGAGCCCGGACTTCTTGGTGGCCTCCTCGACAAGGGCCTGGTCGAGCAACGTCTGCGTCATGGCACCACAGTAGAGGCCCCCGGGCATAGTCAGTTCCGTAATCCCGTGACGGCCCTTACGCTGCGGCCGTGACCACTGCCACGAGCCCGCCGCCGCAGCCGACGGCCGTCCCCCGCACCGACTTCGTCCTGCTGGGCGTCGCCATCGCCGGCGTCTCCCTGTCCGCGCCGCTGATCGCCGCGACCGCCGCGCCCGCGCTCGCCGTCGCGTTCTGGCGCAACGCCTTCGCGGTGGGCGCCCTGACACCGGTGGCCTGGTTCAGGTACCGGGCCCGGCTGCGCGCGCTGACCCGGCGCGAGGTGGGCCTGACGATCGGCGCGGGCCTCCTGCTCGCGCTGCACTTCGGGCTGTGGCTGCCGAGCCTGAGCATGACGTCCGTCGCCTCCTCGACCGCGCTGTGCACCACCACCCCGATCTGGACGACCCTCGCGCTGCGCCTGCGCGGCCACCGCCCCCCGGCCCTGGTGTGGAGCGGCACCCTGGCGGCCTGTGTCGGGGTCCTGCTGCTCACCGGCGTCGACCTCAGCCTGTCGCCGCGCGCCCTCGCCGGCGACGCGCTCGCCCTCGGCGCCGGGATCGCGGCCGCCGGCTACGTGCTCCTCGGCGCCGAGGTCCGCAGGAGCGTGGACACCGTGCCGTACACCTATCTCTGCTACGGCACGGCCGCCGTGGCCCTGCTGGCCGCCACGCTCCTCAGCGGGGCCGAGCTCACCTCGTACTCCGGCGCGACCTGGCTGAAGCTCGGCCTGCTCACTCTCACCGCCCAGCTCATCGGGCACTCGCTGCTCAACCGCGTGGTGGCCAACCTGGGCGCGTCCGTCACCTCCACGGCGATCCTGCTCGAAACCCCCGGCGCCGCCCTCATCGCCGCCCTCTGGCTCGGCCAGCGGCCCCCGGCGCTCGCCTACCCCGCGCTCCTGGTGATCCTGGCCGGCCTCGCCCTCGTCGTACGGGCGGGCCGGACGTCCCGAGCGGCGCCGGAACAGGCCGTCAGAGCCAGCCGTTGCGCTTCAGGGTGCGGTGGATGACGAAGCACGCCACGGCCACCAGACCCATCGAGACCGGGTAGCCGTACCTCCAGTGCAGCTCCGGCATGTACTCGAAGTTCATGCCGTACACCCCGCACACCATCGTCGGTACGGCGATGATCGCCGCCCAGGAGGTGATCTTGCGCATGTCCTCGTTCTGCGCGACGGAGGCCTGCGCCAGGTTGGCCTGGAGGATCGAGTTGAGCAGTTCGTCGAAGCCGATGACCTGTTCCTGTACGCGGGCGAGGTGGTCGGCCACGTCACGGAAGTACTTCTGGATGTCCGGATCGACCAGGCGCATCGGGCGCTCGCTCAGGAGCTGCATCGGACGCAGGAGCGGCGAGACGGCCCGCTTGAACTCCAGTACCTCGCGCTTGAGTTGGTAGATCCGCCCGGCGTCCACGCCGCGCGGGCTGCCCTTCGCCGGGGCGGAGAACACCTCGATCTCGACCTCGTCGATGTCGTCCTGCACCGCGTCCACGACCGCGAGATACCCGTCGACCACCTGGTCGGCGATGGCGTGGAGCACGGCGGAGGGGCCTTTGGCGAGGAGTTCGGGGTCGCCCTGGAGGCGGTTGCGCAGCGCGCGCAGCGAGCCCTGGCCGCCGTGCCGGACGGTGATGACGAAGTCCCGGCCGGTGAAGCACATCACCTCGCCGGTCTCGACGACCTCGCTGGTCGCGGTGAGTTCGGCGTGCTCCACGTAGTGGATCGTCTTGAAGACGGTGAACAGGGTGTCGTCGTAGCGCTCCAGCTTCGGCCGCTGGTGGGCGTGGACCGCGTCCTCCACGGCGAGCGGGTGGAGCCCGAACTCGGCCGCGATACCCGCGAATTCGGCCTCGGTCGGCTCGTGCAGGCCGATCCACGCGAAGCCCCCGTCCTCGCGCACCCGGCGCATCGCCTCACGGGGCGTCAGGCACTCCGCTTCCCGACCGGAAGCGCCGGAGGCACCGGACGCGCCCGGCGGTCCCGACGCGCCGGGCGGGGACGGGACGCACTGCGGGGACTGCACGCGGCGCCCGTCGCGGTAGACCGCGCAATCGACGACGGCGCTGCTCGCCGACGGGTCGCGGGTGGTGTCGTAGCCGTTGTACGGGGTGCTGGTCTTGCGCAGCGCGGGGCGGACCACGGCGCGCAGGTCACGAATCATCGACATGGCAGGACTCCTTCACGGAGGGCCGTCGTAGGGCGTGACGCTCTGGAACTGCCCGGAATGAGGACGTGCTGCGGCGAAGGAGACCGAAGGGGGTGGATCACCCCGTGAGGCGTCGATCGCGCACGTTCGCAAAGCGGGCGGCACCACAGGGGCACGCGCGGACGGCGTTCGCTACTGAAACGGACAAGGCGAGGCGATGTGCTCTTCCGTTGGGCGAAACGCCATGAGACTCAGGTGTTTCCGGGCGCGGAGGCCGGGTAAACAGGCTCTCGGATCACCGAGAGAAACAGATCACCGGGAACAACGCAGCCGTGCGGAAGAGCGGTTGGTACTGCCAGGCCGACTTCGATCCATCGCAGCCCCACCTCCTCCAGCCGGTCCCCCGTGGGGAACTTCCTGCTGTCCCGAACAGCGGCCAAGACTATCAGCCCACCACTGCGCAAGCCCCCTCTTTGCCGGTTGCATACGCCTTCTATGCTCGGCCCATGGATGATGTTCTTGCTCTGGTCGAGGCCCGGCTGCGCACCACGCTGGGCGAGCCGGACGCGCGTGCCGCGGTCACCTTTCTCGGCACGGACCGGATCGAGGTGCTGCGGTTCGTCGAGGGCGACATCGTCCGGTACGCCACGCTCGGCATGTCCGCCCAGCCGATGGCCGATCCGACCTCGGCGCTCGCCGACCCGGTGAAGGGCCCGCGGGCCGAGCTGATCCTGTCCGTGCGCGCCGGGCTCGCCGACACCGACAAGGTGCTCCGCGCGCTCGCCGTGCTCGCCGCCTCGCCGCAGGTGGAGGGCGTGGTGGTGGCCCCGGGTGCCTCGCTCGACACCGGTGACGCGCTGTGGCCCGGCGCCCCCTTCACCTCGGTCCTGGTGGCCGAGCCCGGCGGGCTCGTCGAGGACCTGGAGCTCGACGCCCCGATGGACCCGGTCCGCTTCCTGCCATTGCTGCCGATGACCACGAACGAGGCGGCGTGGAAGCGGGTGCGGGGGGCGCAGGAGCTCCAGGAGCGGTGGCTGAACCAGGGCACGGACCTGCGCGACCCGCTGCGCAAGTCCGTACCGCTGGACTAGAGCCACCCCAGCGGGCGCGCCGTTCGGCACGGGCTGCCCTGCCAGGCGGCGCGACTGTTCGGTGCCGGGTGCGGTGCCCTGCGGGAGCGCGGGAAACTGCGCGAGAAGCGAGCACGCCGCACCCGAAGGCGCCGGAATTCCCGGGGCTCCGCCCCGGACCCCGTATCGCGCCTGAAGGGCGTTCGTCCTCAATCGCCGGACGGGCTGAGGATGTCCATGCCGCCCCGCACCAAGTAGCCAAGGGGCGCGGGGAACTGCGCGACCAGCCACCCACCGGCCCGCACCCGAAGGCCGGGATTCCTGGGGGCTCGGCCCCGGGCCCCGTATCGCGGCTCAGCGGCGCTCCTCCTCACATGCCGGACGGGCTGTCGAGGCCGGGCTCAGTTCGCGAACACCGATACCCCGTCCTCGGCCGCGTGCTCCGGACGGAGCTCCTCGGCCTCGTGCGTGAGCGACGCGCGCCGCACCCACACGATCACCGCTCCGAGCACCGCCGCGACGGCCGCCACCACGAACGGGATGTGGATGTCGCTCCACTCCTCGATCTTCGGCGCGAAGTAAGGGGCGGCGGCGGCGGCGAACCAGCGGACGAAGTTGTAGCCCGCGCTCGCCACCGGCCGCGGTGCGTCCGAGACGCCGAGCGCCAACTCGGTGTAGACGGTGTTGTTGAGCCCGATGAACGCGCCCGATGCCACGGTCGCGGCGACCGCGGTGGTGTGGTTGCCGTAGCCGAGCACGACCAGGTCGGCGGCGAGCAGGACGAGTGACCCGCCCAGCACCTTCAGGGAGCCGAACCGCTGCTGGAGCCGTGGCGCGACCAGCACCGAGAACACCGCGAGCAGCACACCCCAGGCGAAGAAGACGCCGCCCGACTTGTACGGCGACATGTTCAGGACGAACGGGGTGAAGGCGAGGACCGTGAAGAACGCGTAGTTGTAGAAGAACGCGGACGCGGCCGCGGAGGCGAGCCCGCCGTGGCCGAGCGCCTTGATCGGATCGAGCAGCGAGGTCCTGCGCGCGGGCTTCGGCTGTTCCTTCAGGAACGCCGTGATCGCGATGAAGCCGATCGCCATGAGCGCCGCGGTGCCGAAGAACGGATAGCGCCACTTCATGTCGCCGAGGATCGCGCCGAGAAGCGGCCCGCAGGCCATGCCGAGCCCGAGCGCGGATTCGTACAGCAGGATCGCCGCCGCGCTTCCGCCCGCCGCGGCGCCCACGATGACGGCGAGCGCGGTGGAGACGAACAGCGCGTTGCCGAGGCCCCAGCCGGCCCGGAAGCCGACGAGTTCGCCGACGGAGTTCGAGGTGCCGGCCAGCGCGGCGAACACCACGACGAGGGCCAGGCCCACGAGCAGCGTCTTCTTGCCGCCGATCCGGCTGGACATGAACCCCGTGACCAGCATCGCGACGGCGGTGATCAGGAAGTACGAGGTGAAGAGCAGGGACACCTGGCTGGGTGTGGCGTCCAGGCCCTTGGCGATGGAGGGCAGGATCGGGTCGACCAGGCCGATGCCCATGAAGGCGACGACGGAGGCGCCCGCGGTCGCCCAGACCGCTTTGGGCTGGCGCAACAGACTGCCGGCTCCCGCGCCTTCGTCGAGAGGGTCCTTTCCTTGCCGCATGGCAGCTCCCGCTTCCCTTGGATGGGTGATCACAAGATCGTTGTGCAATGCACACAATAACTTAGCAAGGCTAATGAGTGCAACATGAAACTACTTTTCTTCCGGCCTCCGGACGGGTGATCGTCCTTGACGGGGCGACGGCCGGGGAGGAGCGTGGGGCTTTATGAGGGGCGAACCCAGTTGCCCGAAGTGCGGAGGCCGGGTCAGGGCGCCCGGTCTCTTCGCCGACACCTGGCAGTGCGACGCCCACGGCCCGGTCCATCCGCTCCAGCCGATCCTCCCGCCCAGCGTCGAGGGCCTCGAAGTCGTGGTGCGCCGCTCGCAGGTGCCGGTATGGATGCCCTGGCCGCTCCCGGTCGGCTGGCTGTTCACCGGCGTCGGCTACGCGGGCGACGACCGCAGCGGCGGCCGCGCGACCGCCGTGGCCTGCTCGGGCCCCGGGCCCCTCGGCGGTCTGGGGGAGCTGATCCTGGTGGCGGAGGAGCTGGGCGTCGGGCTCGGCGCCCGGTACGCGGGGATCGAAGGACCCGACCCCGGCCCGTACATGAGCGTCGACAAGCCCCCGCACAGCAAGGTCCTCGCGGCCGGCCGGCCCACCCCGCTGTGGCACGTCACCCGCACCCCGGACGACCGCGCGGTCTTCGCGGGCGAGGCGCGCGGCCTGTGGCTGTGGGCCATCGTGTGGCCCGAACAGTCCGGGCTCCTCATGTACGACGAACTCGTCCTGACCGACCTGCGCGACGCGGGCGCCGAGGTCGAACTGCTGCCGTGCGGGGCCCTCACCCCGCGCATCCTGTCCTGACGGCGCGGACGGCCGGCGCGGGCGGTGAGGCGCGGGCGGGCGGACGACGGACCGCGGGCCGACGGCCGGAGGGGTGCGTGCGGTGCGGACGGCGGCACGTGGGCGGGCGGTTATCCTTGACCGTCCCCTGATCCGTCCCTTATGCCCTGGAGTACGCGTCGTGCGCATCGATCTGCACACCCACTCCACCGCGTCGGACGGTACGGACACCCCCGCCGAGCTGGTCCGCAACGCTGCGGCCGCCGGGCTCGACGTCGTCGCGCTGACCGATCACGACACCACCCGCGGATACGCCGAGGCCGTCGCCGCGCTCCCGGACCTCGACCTCACCCTCGTCACCGGCGCCGAACTCTCCTGCCGCGTCGACGGCGTAGGCCTGCACATGCTGGCCTACCTCTTCGACCCGGAGGAGCCCGAGCTCTCCCGCGAGCGCGAGCTCGTGCGCGACGACCGGGTGCCGCGCGCCCAGGGCATGGTCGCCAAGCTCCAGGACCTCGGCGTGCCCATCACCTGGGAGCGGGTCGCCCGGATCGCGGGCGACGGCTCGATAGGCCGCCCGCACGTCGCCGAGGCACTCGTCGAACTCGGCGTCGTCGCCTCCGTCTCCGACGCCTTCGTGCCGGACTGGCTCGGCGACGGCGGCCGCGCCTACGTCGGCAAGCACGAGCTCGACCCGTTCGAGGCGGTCCGGCTGGTCAAGGCGGCCGGCGGCGTCACCGTCTTCGCCCACCCGCTCGCCCTCAAGCGCGGCCGGGTCGTGCCCGAATCGGTGATCGCGGAGCTCGCGGCCGCCGGACTCGACGGCATCGAGGTCGACCACACCGACCACGACGAGCCCACGCGGGCCCGGCTGCGCGCCCTCGCGGACGAGCTCGGGCTGCTGACCACCGGTTCCAGCGACTACCACGGCAGCCGCAAGACCGTACGGCTCGGCCAGTGCACCACCGACCCCGAGATCTACGGCGAGATCACTCGCCGCGCCACGGGAGCCTTCCCCGTGCCGGGCGCGGGCGGAAGCGACCGCCCGTAGCGGGAGTCGCCCCCCGCCCCGCGGGGCCCCGCCCCCGCACCGCCCTTTTTCACGAGCCCCGTCCGGCCGCCCCCGCGCGGCCCCCGGGGTCCGGGCCCGGCCGGCCCGTGCGCCGCGCGGCCCCCACATCTCTCCGTACACCCCCCTCATCCTGCAAGGCTCACCGTGTTCGACGCTGCCGTCTTCGGCTCCCTCTTCCTCACCCTGTTCGTCATCATGGATCCCCCCGGGATCACGCCGATCTTCCTCGCGCTCACCGCCGGGCGGGCCGCCAAGGTCCAGCGCAGAATGGCCTGGCAGGCCGCGGCCGTCGCGCTCGGAGTGATCACGCTCTTCGGTCTCGTCGGGCACCAGATCCTGGCGTATCTGCACATCGACGTCCCCGCGCTGATGATCGCGGGCGGGCTGCTGCTGCTCCTGATCGCGCTCGACCTGCTCACCGGCAAGACCGACGAGCCCCAGCAGACCAAGGACGTCAACGTCGCGCTCGTCCCCCTCGGCATGCCGCTGCTCGCCGGCCCCGGCGCGATCGTCCAGGTGATCCTGGCCGTCCAGAACCACGACTCGCTCGCGGGCCAGGTGTCGGTCTGGGCCGCGATCATCGCCATCCACGTCGTGCTGTACGTGACCATGCGGTACTCGCTGCTGATCATCCGCGTGATCAAGGACGGCGGCGTCGTCCTGGTGACCCGGCTCGCCGGCATGATGCTCTCCGCCCTCGCGGTGCAGCAGATCATCAACGGCATCACCCAGGTCATCCACGCCAACTGACTCCCCGGAGCACCGAGCCCGAGCCACCCCCGGCGGCCGGCAAGGCCCCGCGGACACGCAGAAGCGCCCCCGTACATCCATGTACGGGGGCGCCCTTCACATACGGCACCCGCCGTCGGTCATCACCGACGTGCGGGAGCACTACCTCTTACGCGTTACGAGGCCGCGGATTCGGCCGGGCGGATGTAGATGCGCTGGCCCATTGCCGCGGCCTGCTGCACGATCCGGTTGACGGAGGCGGCGTCCACGACGGTGCTGTCAACGGCGATACCGTCGACGTCGTCCAGGCGCATGATTTCGAAGCGCATGGCTTCTCCCTTCGTCTGATCCTCCTGCTAGGAGAACTACTGGTGCGGGGGGCTGATGGCTCAGCCTGCTCCCGCGAGGCGTCGGGGCGGTTGCCCGCCCGTTAAGAGTGGATTGCGTGGCTGCTGTGCAACGCGTTCCGTAAGGGACAACGAGTTGCCTCCAGCAAACATTCCCTACGCTAAGGAAATTTTTCGCGTGGCTAAGGATCGGGGTCGGGGCGGGACCGCGTGTGCCCGGTTGTGCCCGGTCCGTCACGGCGCCGACAATGGACAGCGTATGGATGATTCCCAGGTACCCCAGGCGCCCGACGGTATCGCGGCCCGGCTCGACCGGAAGCTGGACCGCACCAACGAGCTGCTTCAGCGCATGCTCGCCGAAGTCGCGAAGACACCCTCCACACATGCGATCTTCGTCGACGCCGGCTACGTCTACGCGGCCGCCGGGCTGCTCGTCACCGGCACCGAGGACCGCCGCTCCTTCGACCTCGACGCCGAAGGCCTGATCGAGGCCCTCATCGACAAGGCGCGCACGATCTTCGCCGACAGCCGGCTGCTCCGCGTCTACTGGTACGACGGCGCCCGCCGCCGCATCCACACCACCGAACAGCAGTCGATCGCCGAGCTCCCCGACGTCAAGGTCAGGCTCGGCAACCTCAACGCCAACAACCAGCAGAAGGGCGTCGACTCCCTGATCCGCTCCGACCTGGAGTCCCTGGCCAGGCACCGCGCGATCAGCGACGCCGCGCTGATCGGCGGCGACGAGGACCTCGTCTCCGCCGTCGAGGCCGCCCAGGGCTACGGCGCGCGCGTCCACCTCTGGGGCATCGAGGCCGCCGAAGGCCGCAACCAGGCGGAGCCCCTGCTCTGGGAGGTCGACAGCCAGCGCACCTTCGACCTCGACTTCTGCAAGCCGTACGTCACCCGGCGCCCCGTCACCCTGTACGAGCAGGAGGGCCCCGCCCCCAGCCGCGAGGACGTGCGTTTCGTCGGCGCCCGGATCGCCGCGACCTGGCTCTCCGAGCGCGGGCGCGCCGCCCTCGCCGACCTCCTGCCCGGCCACCCCTACCTGCCGGGCCCGGTCGACCAGGACCTCCTCATCGAGGCGGAGCGACTGCTCCAGTACTCCCTGCGCGGCCACGCCGAGCTGCGCCGTGCCCTGCGCGACGGCTTCTGGCAGCACCTCCAGGCGCAGTACTGACGGCTCAGTACCGACGGGATCAGCCGCCGAGGCGGTGCGCCGAGGGGCATCGCGGGTCGTAGGGAGCCCAGCCGGGGTCGCCCGTGCGCGCGAACTCCACCCAGGCGCCGTGCATCCGTGCCGCAGGGCCCGCCGGAACAGGGGACGGCCCGAGCAGGCCGGACTCCCCGTGCAGCCACGGCTTGTCGGCGACATCGAAGACGAAGGGCAGCTCGACGGCGTGGGCGGCACCGAGCCGCCCGCCCAGGGCCGTCGAGCGGTATCCGAACGCATACAGATGTGTGCGGCCGCCCGAGATCCGCGCGTGAGCCCGCGCCAAGCGCGTCGTACCGGCCGTGAACAGGGCCTCCCCGAGCACGGCGGCGCGCAGCTCACCCGGCGTCGCGTCCGGCCGTGCCGCACGGTGTGCGGCGAGCGCGGCCCCGGGCTCGGCGTGGACCCGGGCGACGACGGCGAGGAGCTCCGCCTCCGTGGTCGACTCCAGCTTCCCCTGCGGCACGACATAGAGCCTGCCCTCCTCGGTGGTGGCGCCGATGAGCAGATCGACGTCGGCGGCCGGGCCGGCGGCGAGGGCATCGGCGGGCTGGACCGCGAGGACGGGGGCGAATGGGCTGAGCCCGGCCAGCGGATCCGTGGCGGTGGCGGTCCGCAGGTCGAGGCCGGCCAGCGTGGGCAGGACCGTCAGGAAGTCCGCGTCCGGGACCGCAGCGAACGCCTCGGCGGTCGGCTCGACGCCCAGCGCGGCGGCCGCGGCCGCGGTGACCCGGCCCGCCTGCTCCGGAGTGAACGCGCCGACGCCGTTGCCGCTCTGGACGATCGCCCGCCGGAACAGGCCGTCGGCCTCCGGCGTCGCGAGCAGCGCGCCGACGAGCGTGGCCCCCGCCGACTGTCCGAACAGCGTGACGTTCCCGGGGTCCCCGCCGAACGCCCCCACGCTGTCCCGCACCCAGCCGAGCGCGGCGAGCACGTCGAGCAGCCCGCGGTTGGCCACCGCACCCGCGAGATCGAGGAACCCGGGAATGCCCAGGCGGTAGGTGAGCGTGACGAGAACGACACCGTCGCGGGCGAACGCGCCGCCGTCGTACAGCGCGGCGCGGCTCGAACCGGCGACGAACCCGCCGCCGTGCACGAAGACCATGACGGGGCGCCGCCCGTCGTCGGCGGCCGGTGTGTGGACGTCGACGGTCAGGTACTCGTCGGCGGGCACCCAGCCGGGCCCGAAGTACGGGTTCATGTCCAGCGAACCGAAGTCACGGGCCGGCTGGGGCGCCGTGGGCGCGGGGCGCGTGGCGTCGCGGGTACCGGACCAGCCCGGGTGCGGCGCGGGCGCGGCGAAACGGCCGGCACCGGTGGGGGCGGCGGCGTAGGGGATGGCGCGGAAGCGCTCGCCGGAGCCGTCGCGGATCCCGCGTACGGCGCCCGCCGGGGTGACGACCACAGGATCTGCCTGATGGGGCACGGGAGGCCCTGCCTCTCTGAAGGAGTCGGTCAGCAAGGAGTCGGTCGACAAGGAATCGGTCGGCGAGGAGTTGCTCAGCAAGGGGGCAGGCGCGAGAAGGGCGCCCACTGCTTGATCGCGAACTTCGCACCGTCGCGCGCGACTTCGGCCGCACCATGGCCGCCGAAGTGCGCGGGGAAGACGAGCATGGTGGTGTCGGCGGCGCGGCCGAGCAGTCTGTGCCGGGTCGCGCGGGACTCCACCGGGTCCTCGCAGAAGCAGGAGTTGGTCGTGGGCTCCGCGATCTGCAGCGCGGTGTGCACCAGATCCCCGACGAACAGGGCCCGGTCGCCGCCGGATTCCAGAGTGAGCACCGAAGAGCCGGGCGTGTGTCCCGCGGCGAGGTCGAGACGCAGGTTCTTGTCGATCCGGTACGACCCCTCCCACAGACGGGTGAGCCCGGCCCGGTGGACCGGCGTGACGCTGTCCTCGAACACGTTCTGATTCCCGCGCCCCAGCACGCTCTCGTTGCCGTTGGCCGGATCCCAGAAGTCGAAGTCGCGCCGGTTCATCAGATAGGTGGCGTTGGGGAAGGTCGGCACCCAACTCCGGCCGTCGAGACGGGTGTTCCAGCCGACGTGGTCGATGTGCAGATGGGTGTTGATCACGAGGTCGACGTCCTCGGGCCGCACCCCCGCCGCGGCGAGATTGGCGAGGTAGCCGGTGTCCAGACGGCTCCACACGGGCGCATAGGGCCGGTCCTTGTGGTTGCCCACCCCCGTGTCGACGAGGATGGTGCGTCCCTCGCTGCGCAGCAGCCAGGACTGGATCGCGGTGTGGCACTCGTCCGTTGCCGGGTCCCAGAAGTCGGGCGCCAGCCAAGCCCGTTGCTCGCCCCACGAGCCGTCGGGGCTGTCGGGAAAGAACTGGCCGGGCGACATCCGGGCCGAGCCGTAGAACTCCTTGACACGGGTGACGGTGACGTCGCCAAGGGTGAGCTGCTCGGGTGGAGGGTGAATCATGAATCCGTCCCAGGGTCCGTACGGTGGTCGAACGGGACCGAGCCTGGACACCGGGGCGGACACGCGCCACTCCCGCTCTGTCCTACTCCTCGCAGGGTGTGGCAGGCAGCGGGCCGCGCGTCGAATACTGGGGCGATGAACGCACCCGGACCCCTCGGCACCTTCCTTCTGGCCCGACGGGCGCGGCTGCGACCCGAGGATGTCGGCCTGCGCGACCTCGGGCCCCGCAGGCGCGTGGCAGGACTGCGCCGGGAGGAACTGGCCCAACTGGCGGGCGTCAGCGTCTCGTACTACGCACGGCTCGAACAGGGCTTGTCGCGCGGCGCGTCGGCCGAGGTGCTCGACGCGATCGGACGCGCCCTCCTGCTCGACGCCCACGAACGCGCACACCTCGATCGCCTCGCCGACGCCGCCCGCCACGCGCCCCGAATGCGCCGCCCGCGCCCGGAAAAGCTCGCCGACGAGACGCGCGACCTGCTCCGAGCCGTCGACGGCGTGCCCGCGATCGTGCTCGGCCGCCGTATGGACGTCCTGGCCTGGAACGCTCTCGGACACGCCCTGCTCGCAGGACATCTCGACCCCCGCGACCCGGACGAGCCGGCACGGCGCCCCAACATGAGCCGGATGCTGTTCCTCGACCCCCACGGCCGTGAGCTGTACGCCGACTGGAAGCGCAAGGCCCGCGCGGTGGTCGGCAACCTGCGCGTCGCCGTCGGCCGGCACCCCGAAGACGCGCTCCTCGCGGAGCTGATCGGTGAACTGACCATGAAGAGCGAGGAGTTCGTGGCGTTGTGGCGCGACCACCGCGTGGCGCCGTGCGACGCCGCCACCTATGAGCTGCGCCATCCGGTCGTCGGTGCGGTGACGGTGACGCAGCAGGCCCTGTCGGTCGCCCGTTCACCGGGGCAGGTGCTCACCGTGTGCACCACCGCCGCGGGCTCACCCTCCGAAAGCGCCCTCGCGCTGCTGCGGCAGGCGCGAGCCAGGTTCTGACCCGCACCGGACCCGGCGTACTGCTGTGCCGTGCCGGCTCAGGCCGCGCCGGATCCGGCCGTGACGCCGGCCCAGAACTCCGTGAGTGCGACGGTCAGTTCGTGCGGATGGGAGACGTTGGGGGAGTGGTCGGCGCCGCGAATCACGGTGTGCCGGGCGCCGGTGCTGCGTGCCATGTGGGCCAACTCGCTGACGGCCCACACCGTTTCCCCGTCCCCGTACGCGACGTGCAGCGGCAGCGGCAGCTTCGCGAGTCCCTCGGTACGATCCGGTTCGACCCTCAACTGCCGTCCCGTGGCGATGAGTTGGGCGGGACGCGTGCTGAACCACCGGTGGCCGAGGAACGCCACGATCTCCGGCGGGTCCGGCAGGTACGCCGGGTCCCTGCCGTCGAGCCACTGTGTCGCCGACCACACCCATGACGCAGGCAGCACGGGCAGCGCCGCCTGCAACAGCCGGATCTTGGTGCGCTGTTCGGGCCCGACCCGGCCCGGCCCCGACGCGAGCAGCGTCAGCGAACGGAACGCGGTGGGGTCGAGCCGGGCCGCCGAGCGGGCGACGAACCCACCGAAGGAGTGCCCGACGAGATGGACGGGCCCGTCGCCCAGCGCGGCCACCTGCGCGAGGACGTCGCCGCCGAGGGCGCGCGGGGTGTACCCGGCCGGCCACCGCGGCCCCGGGCTCTCGAACTGCCCGCGCCCGTCGACCGCCACGGCCCGGTACCCGGCGTCCGCCAGCGGATCGAGCAGCGCGAGGAAGTCCTCCTTGCTGCCGGTGTACCCGGGCACGAGGAGCACGGTCCCGCGCGGCTGCCCTGCGGGCCGCGAATCGAGTACGGCGAACTCCTGACGCGGGGTGCGGAGCCGGTACGCACGGGTGCGGGGCGGGAGGGCGAGGGAGCGGGGCTTACTCATGAGTAGAGCGTATCCGCCCTGCGCAGGGGGGTCGTCGCCGCGCGAACGGGTGCGCCTGTGGGACCGTGCGTGGCTGATCGCGCGGTTCCCCGCGCCCCTCAACCCGCTTACGGGTGAGGACCGTGCCCGCTCCTCGCGCCGTTCCCCGCGCCCCTGAAGCCCCGCCGTTGTCCGCGGGCCGTGGACGGCTGGTCGCGCGGTTCCTCGCGCGCCCGTGGGGCACCCGGTGCCGACCGGTCGCGTTCGCCCCCGTGCAGCGCGGCGTCCCGTGCGAGGAGCGCGGCCTGTACCCGGTTGGCCACTTCCAAGGCGCTCAGGATCCGGCTCACATGGGCTTTGACCGTGCTTTCCCGCATGCCCAGGACCGCGGCGATCTCCGCGTTGGACGCGCCGTCGGCCAGCAGCCCGAACACATCGGTCTCGCGGGGAGTGAGCCGCTCGACCCTGGCCCGAGCTGCCCGTACACCGCCGCCGGCCGTGCGGTGGAAGCGGTCGACGAGGCGGCGGGCCGCCGTCGGATGCAGCATGGCCTGCCCCTCGGCGACGACGTGGACGGCCCGGACGATCTCGGCGGGGTCGGTGTCCTTGAGGAGGAAACCGGAGGCGCCCGCGGCGAGCCCGTCGTACACGTACTGGTCCAGATCGAAGGTGGTGAGCATGACGACCTGGGGTGGCCGGGGCAGGGCCCGCAGCCGTTGGGTGGCGGTGATTCCGTCCATGCGGGGCATGCGTATGTCCATCAACGCCACGTCGATGGTCTGCGCGGCGGCCAGGTCGAGGGCTTCTTGTCCGTCGCCGGCCTGTGCGACGACCGTGATGCCCGGATCGTCGGCGAGGATGTCGGCGAGCGCGATGCGGACCAGGCGGTCGTCGTCGACGATCAGCGTACGGATCATGAAGTTCCCTGCTCCGGACGGCCGTTGGCGCCCTGGCCGAGGGGGAGTCCGGCGGCGATCAGCCAGCCACCGGAGCCGGACGGCCCGTAGTGCAGGCTGCCGTTGAGGGCGGCGACCCGCTCGGCCAGCCCGATAAGACCGTAGCCGCCGGGCGCGGCGGCGTCCCGGGGCGCCGTCCCCGGGCCATTGCCGACCTCGACGGTGGACAGCGGCGGCCCGTACCGCACGGTGACCCGCACCGGGGCGCCGGGGGCGTGCTTGCGGGCGTTGGTGAGGGACTCCTGCACCAGGCGGTGCACGGCGAGCCGGTGACTGGCCGGCAGGCCCTCGGCGCTGCCCCGGACATCGGCCTCGATCCGCTGCCCCGCCGAGCGGGCCTCGTCGAGCAGCTCGGACAGATCCTGAAGCCCCGGGGTCCGGGCGGCGCCGCCGTCGGTGTGGTCCCGGAGTGCCCCGAGGACGTCGCGCAGGTCGTCGAGCGCGTCCTTGGAGGTGGTGCGCAGCTGGGCGATGCGTTCGGCGACCGGTTCCGGGAGCTCGTCGGCGCGTCGGCGCAGCGCACCCGCATAGAGGGCCAGCAGGCTGAGGCGGTGGGCGAGGACGTCGTGCATCTCGGCCGCGATCCTGGCTCGCTCGTGCAACCTGGCTTGTTTCACGCGTAGTTCACGCTCCACCCGTAGCTGATCGAGCCGGACGGTGAGGCCGGCAACGAGCCGGCGTCTGCTGTTCGCCCACAGACCGAGGGCCAGAGCCAGACCGAACGGCATGACCGGGCCGTAGGAGCGCACGCTCCACAGGAGGTGGCCGGGCTGCAGGACGTGGTTGCCGATCAGCGCCGCCACCGCGGCGACCGCGGCGACCGCGGTCCGTCCCCGCGAGGCGAGGTGGAAGACGGCGATCAGGAGCGGCAGCGGGTCCCCGAGCCAGGCGGCCGCGGCGGTGGTGACACCCGCGGTGACGGCGGGGAGCCGGTATCGCAGGAGCAGCGACAGGCTCGCGAAGGCCGCGCCCGCGACCCGCGGATCGAGGGCGTCGCCGTCGGCCCCGACGACGCCGGTCCGCACCGACAACTCGCCGACCAGCACGACCAGCAGGGCCTCCGCCCACCACGGCCATCTCCGGGCATCCGCATTCAGCACGGGTGAAGCGTAGGTATCCACAGTGTCCCCCCTCCTCCGCACTCGGGCGATCGTGACCCCCTACTTTCGTAGGGTGCGCCCGTCGCACAACAGCCGATGGCACGGTTCGCGCCGCTTCCTAGCGTCGTGGCCATGGATCCGACGCACGTGAATCCGCAGCCCGCGTCCGCCCCCGAGACGGCCGTCCGCTGCCCTGCCACCCGGCCCGCGTTCCTGCGCGAGGCTGCCCGCACCTTCGGTACCACCGGTGCCGTCGCGCCGAGCAGCCGGCGCCTCGCCGACCGGCTGGCCGCCCCGATGTGGCCCTCGGCCATGGTGCGGCGCCCGGCGGCGGTCCTGGAGGTGGGGGCGGGGACCGGCCCGGTGACCCGGGCGCTGGCCGCGCTCACCGGGCCCGCGGACCGGCTGGACGCCGTCGAGATCAATCCGCGTTTCGTACGGGTCCTGCGCGACGCACTGCGAACCGACCCGGTCATGGCGGCGGCGGCCGACCGGATCAGGATCCTGCCGGGTTCGATCACCGAGCTGCGGCTCGACCGGGAGTACGACGTCATCGTCTCGTGCCTGCCGTTCACCAACTTCCAGCCGGAGCAGGTCCGTTCGATCCTGGCCCGCTATCTGTCGGTGCTGGCCCCGGGCGGGCATCTGACGTTCTTCGCCTACCTCGGTACGCGTGTCGTGCGTACCGCTCTCAGCGGTCGCGCGGAGGCCGCCAGGCATCGTGAAGTGTCCTCGGTCATCGACGAGTTCGCCCGACGGCACGGGGGGCGGCAGAGCGTGGTGTGGCGCAACCTTCCCCCGGCCCGGGTGTGGCACCTGCGCGTCCCCGAGCGGACCGGCCGACGCACGGCCCCCGCCACGTGACCCGGGGTCCCGCCGACCCCGCCGCGTGACCCGGGGTCCCGGGCTCTGGACCTCCCCGCGCCCCACCCCAAAAACCGCCTGCGTGTGCGAGCCGTGCCCGCGTCCCGCGCAGTTCCCCGCGCCCCTTGGAACCCGCTTTCGGGTGCGGGCTCTGGACGGCTGGTCGCGCAGTTCCTCGCGCCCCTTAACCCCGCTTTCCTGTGCGGACCGTGCTTGCTTCTCGCGCGGTTCCCCGCGCCCCTTGCGGGGCTCGGTGGAGGCGTCCTCAGCCTGTCCGGCGTTTGAGGACGAGCGCCCTTTAGGCGCGAACGGGGGTGCAGGGGGCGGAGCCCCCGCCGGGGTTGGAGGGGCGGAGCCCCTCGGGGGGTCCGGGGCGCAGCCCCGGGGAGCCGCACCTTCGGAGTTGCCGCACGGGCGGGAGGGTGGGAAAACCCCCCGGGGTCCGGGGCGCAGCCCCCGAGGCTGGGGGCGGGTATGGGAAAGGCCCGGCTCCCTGGAGGGGAGCCGGGCCTTTCGCGTAGTGCTGGTTACGCCTCGGGGGCGGCCTCGACGGCCTTCTTCGCCCGACTGCGCCGCGCCTTGACCGGCGCCTCGGCAACCTCCGGCGCCGCCTCGACGGCCTCCGCGGTCTTCTTCGCCCGCGTACGCCGCGCCTTGACCGGCGCCTCGGCCGCCTCGGGTGCGACCTCGGCCACCGCCACGGCCTTCTTGGCACGAGTGCGCCGCGGCTTGGCCGGCGCCTCGGCCGCCTCGGGTGCGGCCTCGACGGCCTCAACGGGTTCCGCGGTCTTCTTCGCGCGGGTGCGGCGCGCCTTGACCGGCGCCTCGGCCACCTCGGGTGCGGCCTCGACGGCCTCAACGGGTTCCGCGGTCTTCTTCGCGCGGGTGCGGCGCGCCTTGACCGGCGCCTCGGCCACCTCGGGTGCGGCCTCGACGACCTCGACCGCTTCCGCGGCCTTCTTCGTCCGCGTGCGCCGCGGCTTGACCGGCGCCTCGACCTCCAGGACCGCGGTCACGGCGACCGCCTCGGGTGCGGCCTCGACGACCTCGACCGCTTCCGCGGCCTTCTTCGTCCGCGTACGCCGCGCCTTGACCGGCGCCTGGGCCTCGACGGCCGGGGCCACGGCGGCCGGAGCCTCCGCGACGACGGTGATCGCGGCGGTGGTCGCTGCCTTCGCGGCCCTCGCCAGTTCGAGCGCCGCGGACTCCGGCGTCACGAAACCGACCTCGGAGGCCGGGTCGGCCTTGCGTACCCGGCGACGGCGTGCCTTGGCCTCGGCCGCGGCGGGGGCGGGCTCGGCGACCGGGGCGGGACGACGCCGCGACTGCGCCTTGACCGGGGCCACGGCGGCGGGCTCGGCCTTGACCTGAGCCTGAGCCTGAGCGACGACCGGCTCGGCGACGGCGACCGGAGCGGCCTGGGCCACCGGCGCCGCGGCGGCCTGCGGCGCGGACGACGGCGCACCCACGCGGGTGCGGCGACGGCGGCGCGGAGTGCGCGGCTCGGTCACGGTCTCGACCGCGTCGGCGGCCGGAGCCGCGACGGGTGCGGGAGCGGTGTCGACGGCCTCGCCCTGCGAGCCTCCCCGGGTGCGGCGGCGCTGGCGCGGCGTGCGCGTACGCTCCGGGCGCTCCTCGGTGACGACGGGAGCCGCGGCGGCGGACTTGCGGCCGCGCCCACCGGTCTCGCCGAGGTCCTCGACCTCTTCGGCGGCGAGCCCGGCGCGAGTGCGGGCACCACGGGGCAGTACGCCCTTCGTGCCCGCCGGGATCTTCAGCTCCTCGAACAGGTGCGGAGACGTCGAGTACGTCTCGGGCGGGTCCGGGAACTTCAGGTCGAGCGCCTTGTTGATCAGCTGCCAGCGGGGGATGTCGTCCCAGTCGACCAGCGTGATCGCGATGCCCTTCTTGCCCGCGCGGCCGGTGCGGCCGATGCGGTGGAGGTAGGTCTTCTCCTCCTCGGGCGACTGGTAGTTGATGACGTGGGTGACGCCCTCGACGTCGATGCCGCGAGCGGCGACGTCGGTGCAGACCAGCACGTCGACCTTGCCGTTGCGGAACGCCCGCAGCGCCTGCTCGCGGGCGCCCTGGCCGAGGTCGCCGTGGACCGCGCCGGAGGCGAAGCCGCGCTTGGCGAGCTGCTCGGCGATGTCGGCGGCGGTGCGCTTCGTACGGCAGAAGATCATCGCGAGCCCGCGGCCCTCGGCCTGCAGGATGCGCGCGACCATCTCCGGCTTGTCCATGGAGTGGGCGCGGTAGACGAACTGCTCGGTGTTGGCGACGGTCGTGCCCTCGTCGTCCGGCGACGTGGCGCGGATGTGCGTGGGCTGCGACATGTAGCGGCGGGCGAGGCCGATGACGGCGCCCGGCATGGTCGCGGAGAACAGCATCGTCTGACGCTTCGGCGGCAGGTGCTGGATGATCTTCTCGACGTCCGGCAGGAAGCCGAGGTCGAGCATCTCGTCGGCCTCGTCCAGGACGAGCGCCTTGACGTGGGAGAGGTCCAGCTTGCGCTGGCCGGCGAGGTCGAGCAGGCGGCCCGGGGTGCCGACGATCACGTCGACGCCCTTCTTGAGCGCCTCGACCTGCGGCTCGTACGCCCGGCCGCCGTAGATCGCCAGCACGCGGACGTTGCGCACCTTGCCGGCGGTCAGGAGGTCGTTGGTCACCTGCTGGCACAGCTCGCGCGTCGGGACGACGACGAGGGCCTGCGGGGTGTTGGTGAGCTGGTCGGAGGTGGCGCGGCCGGCCTCGACGTCGGCGGGGACGGTCACGCGCTCCAGGAGCGGGAGGCCGAAGCCGAGCGTCTTGCCGGTGCCGGTCTTGGCCTGGCCGATGATGTCGGCCCCGGAGAGCGCGACGGGGAGCGTCAGCTCCTGAATGGGGAACGGGGACACGATGCCGACGGCTTCAAGGGCTTCGGCGGTCTCGGGGAGGATCCCGAGCTCTCGGAACGTAGTCAGGGTGCTGCCTCTTCTGTGAGACGCGGTACGGAGGCGAACGCGGCGGGTCGTACCGTGCCCATGTCGTCCGACAGGATCAGATTCGATCGAAATGCCGGGGGGCGTGGGACCACTGCCGTCGCTCAAGCGCTCGTGCCGCTGAGGGATCCCTCTTCGGTCGCACGTGGGGAAACGTGCCCCGTGGAGGGCTGTCGGGTCGGAGCCGACCGGAGCAACCGACCGGGCATCCTCATTCATGCAGCCCGTCGACATACTCGGCAGGCGCATTACCACTGTACCCCGGATTCGCGCATGTGTGTTGGGAGAATTCGCGAGGCGGGTGCGACGGGTGTGATCGAGTAGGCCCCTACGGGGTGCCCCGGGCGGGCTATTGTGCGGTTCATGGAGACGTCTGACAACGCCACTGCAGCCGAAGAAACCACCCCGGAACCCGAGCGCACCGGGATCGCCGCCCAGGACTGGACGACGGCCTCCGCGCTTCCCCAGTACCGGGCGGCGGTCGTGGACCTCCTGGGCGCCCTCGCGTACGGCGAGCTCGCCGCCTTCGAGCGGCTCGCCGACGACGCGAAGCTGGCCCCCTCCCTCGCGGACAAGGCGGAGCTGGCGAAGATGGCCTCCGCCGAATTCCTCCACTTCGAGCGGCTGCGGAACCGTCTCGCGCAGATCGACGCGGAGCCGACGGCGGCGATGGAGCCCTTCGCCAAGGCGCTCGACGACTTCCACCAGCAGACCGCCCCGTCGGACTGGCTGGAGGGTCTGGTCAAGGCGTACGTGGGCGACTCGATCGCGAGCGACTTCTACCGCGAGGTCGCCAACCACCTGGACTCCGACACCCGCTCCCTGGTGCTCGCGGTGCTCGACGACACCGGGCACGGCAACTTCGCCGTGGAGAAGGTGCGGGCCGCGATCGAGGCGGACCCGAGGGTCGGCGGCCGGCTCGCGCTGTGGGCGCGCCGCCTGATGGGCGAGGCGCTTTCGCAGGCCCAGCGGGTGGTGGCCGAACGTGACGCGCTCTCCACGATGCTGGTCGGCGGCGTGGACGGGGTGGCCGCGGGCTTCGACCTCGCGGCGGTGGGCGAGATGTTCACGCGGATCACCAAGGCCCACACCAAGCGGATGGCGGCCCTGGGGCTCGCCGCCTAGGGGGCGTTGACGCCCCGTCGGTTCGTCCGGCGGGGCCGCGGGGCCGCCTACGCCGCCGAGCGGCGCAGGCGGCGCGTGGGGCGCAGCAGGAGCGACAGCAGGACGGCCGCGACGAAGACGGCACCGAGCACGGTGGTCACCGCGTGGCCGGGTCCGATCGCGGAGTGGGTCAGGAAGGCGCCGAAGAGACCGGCGAGCGGGCCGACGCCCAGGACCGTGCGGCGGTCGGGCAGCCGGTGGGCGAGGCGGGCCGCGGCGGCCCACGCGAGTGCGAATCCCAGCAGTGCGGAGCCGAGAGCTTCCAGAAGCATGTGCGTCGCCTCCCAGGGGTGGCCAGGGCGGAACCGGTCACACCCGTCCTACCCGACGCTCGCGGAACGCAACCCTCCCCTCACCGGGAGGAAGCAACGGGGAGCAACGGGGAGCGACGGGGGAGCGACGGAGGAGGCCACGGGAGGAAGCGGCGCCGGTGGCCTCGCGCGCGCATGCGAAAGGGGTGCCGCTGGTCTCCTCGACCGACGGCACCCCTTCCGTGGTGTCCGGTGTGTACTACAGCGCGCCGAAGCCCACCCGGCGGACCGCCGGCTCGCCGATCTCCACGTAAGCGATCTTGTCGGCAGGCACCAGGACCCTGCGGCCCTTGTCGTCCGCGAGGCTGAGCAGCTGCGCCTTGCCGGCGAGGGCGTCGGCAACCGCGCTCTCGACCTCTTCGGCGGACTGCCCGCTCTCCAGAACGATCTCCCGGGGTGCGTGCTGCACGCCGATCTTGACCTCCACGGCTATGTCCCTCCGACCTCGTGCGGTGCGCGGTCAGCCGCGCCGTACGCTGCACACATTAGCCCGGCGACGGGTCCTGAAATGGCCCGCCCCTGAACGCCAGGAGCGAACACACTTCAGGAATGATCGCGCCGCGGCCGGTTCAGTGGCCCTCGGTGCCGTGCAGCGGGAAGCCCGCGATACCGCGCCAGGCGAGCGAGGTGAGGAGCGTGACCGCCTTGTCGCGGGGGATCGTCGACTCGCTGGAGAGCCAGTAGCGCGCCACCACCTGGGAGACGCCGCCCAGGCCCACGGCGAGCAGCATCGACTCGTCCTTGGAGAGGCCGGTGTCCTCGGCGATGACGTCGGAGATGGCCTCCGCGCACTGGAGGCTGACCCGGTCCACGCGCTCGCGCACGGCCGGTTCGTTGGTCAGGTCCGACTCGAAGACCAGCCGGAAGGCGCCGCCCTCGTCCTCCACGTACGCGAAGTAGGCGTCCATCGTCGCGGCGACACGGAGCTTGTTGTCCGAGGTCGACGCGAGGGCGGTGCGCACCGCGTGGAGCAGCGACTCGCAGTGCTGGTCGAGGAGGGCCAGGTACAGCTCCAGCTTGCCCGGGAAGTGCTGGTAGAGCACCGGCTTGGAGACGCCGGCGCGCTCCGCGATGTCATCCATGGCGGCCGCGTGGTAACCCTGCGCGACGAAGACTTCCTGGGCCGCGCCCAGGAGCTGATTGCGGCGGGCCCGGCGCGGCAGGCGCGTGCCTCGCGGGCGCGCCGCCTCGGTCTGCTCGATGGCTGTCACGCCGCCTCCCAAAGTTGTTGCTGCTGCGCGATGCACGCGCGCCGCCATCGTACTTTTGGGTAACCCGGCTGTGCGCGGTGCGAACGCAGAATTTCACGGACCGGACGCACTGGGTAGCCGGAGGTAACGGGAGGAACCCGGCGATATCACCGGTAGTCGTCCTCGTCGAGGGCGACCACGCGCGCCTGTTCGACCGCGTCCGCCTCATTGGCGGCATCGGCGTCGAGGCGGGTCGGCGGGTCGTCGTGGCTCTGCCGTACGTCCGTGTGCTGCTCGGCGGCGTCCGCCTCCGGAGTCTCCTCGGAGAGCTCCGCGGTGTCGTCGGCTTCTTCCCGGAAGGTTTCCGGATCGCTGGGATCGACGGACATGACTGCTCCCTTTTCGTCCACTTCGAGTGATTCGGGGGCTTCCTTACGAGCCTAGGAGTTCCCCGGACGCATCGCTATACGGCTTGTGACCGCGAACACACGAACCACGGTGTGATCGTCTCGTAACATTGCCCGCATGTCTTCGACCGAGCTGCCGGAAACCCCCGCCGCTGCCGCCCTGGCGCCACGGGTGAGCGCGGTCGGGGTCGCCGAGGGCGAGGAGCTGCGCTCCGTGAGCCTGTCCGGCCTCACGCTGACCGTCCGCTCACGGCCCGGCACCGGCGCCGGCCGCGAACCCGCGCTGTACGTCCACGGGCTCGGCGGCTCCTCGCAGAACTGGTCGGCGCTGATGCCGCTGCTCGCGGACCGGCTCGACGGCGAGGCCGTGGATCTGCCCGGCTTCGGGGACTCCCCGCCGCCGGACAACGGTGACTACTCGCTCTCCGCCCATGCCCGCACCGTGATCCGTCTGCTCGAATCCTCCGGCCGCGGGCCCGTCCATCTGATCGGCAACTCGCTCGGCGGCGCCGTCTCCACCCGCGTCGCGGCCGTCCGGCCCGACCTGGTGCGCACCCTGACGCTCGTCTCGCCCGCGCTGCCGGAGCTCCGCGTCCAGCGCACCGCCTGGCCGACGGTTCTGGTGGCGCTGCCCGGAGTGGCCTCCCTGTTCGCGAAGCTGAGCCGGGACTGGACCGCCGAGGACCGCACCCGCGGGGTGCTGGCCCTCTGTTACGGCGACCCGGGCAGGGTGAGCCCCGAGGGGTTCGACGCGGCCGTCAGGGAGATGGAGCGGCGCCTCCAACTGCCGTACTTCTGGGACGCGATGGCGCGCTCGGCCCGTGGCATCGTGGACGCGTACACCCTGGGCGGCCAGCACGGCCTGTGGCGGCAGGCGGAGCGGGTGCTCGCGCCGACGCTGCTCGTGTACGGGGCGCGTGACCAGCTCGTCTCGTACCGGATGGCGCGCCGCGCGGCGGCCGCCTTCCGTGACTCGCGGCTGCTGACCCTGCCCGACGCCGGGCACGTGGCGATGATGGAGTACCCCGAGGCGGTCGCACGGGCCGTGCGGGAGCTGATCGACGACAACAGCGGCGGCGGACGCCGCGACGACCGAGGAAACAGGAGCTGATCCGGGGCGTGGGACGACACAGCCGACCCGAGGAATCCGGCGACGCGGCGCCGATACCCCAGGCGCCCCCGGCCCCCGAGGCCGAGCCGACCGTCGCCTCCGGCAGCGGCCGGCGCAGACGGCAGGGCAGGGACGCCGCCCACGGAGGACACCACGAGTCCGCGGGCACCCCGGCCTCCGGCACCCCGCGAGTGCGCGGCGGCCATCCCCAGCACCACGAGGACGGCCCGGCCCGTTACGGCGACCGGCAGGGCAGGCCGCGGCCGGCCGAGCGCGCCCCGCGCGACGGCGGCGCCCCGCGCATCCCGGGCCCGCGCCGCTCCTACACCGAGGCCTTCGACGGGCCCGACACCCGGTCCACGGCGACCTCGCACACGGTCCCCGTGCCGCTGCGCGACGGGACGACCGGCCCCGACGCAACGAACAGCACGAACAAGAACAAGAAGGCGAAGGACCCCAAGGGCCCCAAAGGTTCCCGGGACCCCAAGGACCCGAAGGACCCCAAGGACCCCAAGGACCCCAAGGACCTCAAGGACCCCAAGGGTTCTCGGAGTCCCAAGGCCTCCAAGGCCTCCAAGGGGCGGACGTTCACCGGGATCGCGGCCGCCGCGGTGACGACCGTGCTCGCGGTCGTCGTCGCCGGACAGGTCACATCGGACGGCGCCAAGCACGACGCCGCCGGCAAATCGGCGGCCGACAAGGCGCGGGACGAGGACGGTTCCGCGTCGCGGGGCAGCGGGCGCTCCACCCCGCAGATCGCCCCCGCGGTCCTGACGTACGACCAGAAGATGGCCCAGCAGTTCCCGCTCGACGCCAAGCTCAAGGGCTCCGGCGACTTCGAGACGGTGCCGGGCGCGGCCGCCGCGCCCGGCAAGGGGCACAAGTACCGCTACCGGGTCGACCTGGAGAAGGGCCTCGGCCTGGACGGCGATCTGTTCGCCGAGGCCGTGCAGAAGACGCTCAACGACGACCGGAGCTGGGCGCACGGCGGGGCGATGACCTTCGAGCGGGTCTCGTCGGGCAAGCCGGACTTCGTGATCACTCTGGCCAGCCCCGGGACCACCGGCGTGTGGTGCGCCAAGTCGGGCCTCGACACCACGGAGGACAACGTCTCCTGCGACTCCGCCGCCACCGACCGCGTGATGATCAACGCGTTCCGCTGGGCGCAGGGCTCGGTGACGTTCGGCTGGGGCAAGGCGATGCTCACCTACCGGCAGATGCTCATCAATCACGAGGTCGGCCACCGCCTCGGGCACAACCATGTGAGCTGCCGCACTCCCGGTGCGCTCGCGCCGGTGATGCAGCAGCAGACCAAGTCCCTCGACATCGACGGGATCCAGTGCCGGCCCAACCCCTGGGTGTATCCCCAGAGTTGACGCCGACGCGATGCGACCGTCCCGCCATGTGGGACGGCCGTCTCGTTCTCGATTGACAGTGGACAGCCGTTCGTTCATATTTCTCGGCATGTCGCACCGTCACGCCACCACCGAACGCGCCGCCATCGAGCTGGCGCTCATCGGCGTGACCGGGCACAGCGTGGCCGACGTTCTCTGTAGCTGACGCAGTCCCGAGCGCGTTCGACTCTTCCCTTTTCCCTTTTGCGCCCGGGTATCGCCGTGCTTCCGCACGGCCTCCGCACACGGGCGCAGCCACTCCCTCCCCCTCCGGTACGGATTCCTCATCCGGTACGGGGCCGGTGCTGCGGGCGCCGTGTGCGCCGCCTGCCCAGCAGTCACCGAGAGGTCTCCTTCCGATGCGTCACACGTCCATTTCGTCGAGGAACGTCGCAAGAGCGGCCGCCATAGCCGTGGTTCTGGCCGTGGGCGCCGTCGCCTGCGGCCCCGAGGACGGCGGTGCCAAGAGCGCCGGGTCCGCCGCCTCCGGCACGCCCCACAAGGGCGGCGCGCTCAGCGTCCTCAACAACGAGGCGCAGACCGACTTCGACCCCGCCCGGCTCTACACCTCCGGCGGCGGCAACGTCCCCTCGCTCGTCTTCCGCACCCTGACCACCCGCAAGCGCGCGAGCGGCGCCGAGGGCACCAAGGTCGTGCCCGACCTCGCCACCGACACCGGCCGGCCCAACGCGGACGCCACCGTGTGGACGTACACCCTCAAGGACGGCCTCACGTACGAGGACGGCAGTCCGATCACCACCGCCGACATCAAGTACGGCATCGAGCGCTCCTTCGCGGCCGAACTCTCCGGCGGCGCACCGTACTTGAGGGACTGGCTGGTCGGCGGGGCGAAGTACGCGGGCCCGTACAAGGACGGCGGCAAGGGGCTCGACTCGATCGAGACGCCCGACGCGAAGACCATCGTGTTCCACCTGAACAAGCCCGAGGGCGAGTTCCCCTTCCTGGCGACCCAGACGCAGTTCGCGCCCGTCCCCAAGGCCAAGGACAACGGCACCAAGTACGAGGAGCACCCCGTCTCCTCGGGCCCGTACAAGGTCGTCAAGAACGAGAACGACGGCGAGCACCTCGTCCTGGCGCGCAACCCCCACTGGTCCGAAGCCACCGACAGCGAGCGCAAGGCCTATCCGGACACCATCGACGTACGCTCCGGGCTCGACCAGGCCGTCATCAACCAGCGGCTCTCCGCGTCACAGGGCCCGGACGCCGCCGCCGTCACCACCGACACCAACCTGGGCCCGGCCGAGCTGGCCAAGGTCAGCAGCGACAAGCAGCTCGCCGCGCGCGTCGGCACCGGGCACTTCGGCTACACCAACTACATCGCGTTCAACCCGAACGTGAAGCCGTTCGACAACCCCAAGGTCCGCCAGGCCATCGCGTACGCCGTCGACCGCACCTCGGCCGTCAACGCCGTGGGCGGTTCCTCGCTCGCCGAGCCCGCCACCACCTTCCTGCCGAACCAGAAGGCCTTCGGGTACACCCCGTACGACCCGTTCCCGGCGGGCGCGTCCGGCAACGCCGACAAGGCCAGGGAGCTCCTGAAGGAGGCGGGCTACGCCGACGGTCTGACCGTCACGCTCACCCACTCCAACGCCAAGGGCGGCCCCAAGGGGCCCGAGGTCGCCACCGCCCTCCAGGACGCCCTGAAGAAGGCGGGCATCACCGTCAAGCTCCAGGGTCTCGAAGGCAACGACTACAACGACACCGTCGCCAGCGCCAAGAAGGAGCCCGGGTTCTTCCTGCGCGGCTGGGGAGCGGACTGGCCCTCGGGCGGCCCGTTCCTCGCGCCGATCTTCGACGGCCGCCAGATCGTCCAGGACGGCGCCAACTTCAACACCGGCTTCCTGAACGACCCTTCCGTCAACAGCGAGATCGACGAGATCAACAAGCTGACCGACCTGACCGCCGCCGCCCCGCGCTGGGGCGCGCTCGACAAGAAGATCGGCGAGCAGGCCGTGGTCGTGCCGCTGTTCCACCCCGTCTACAAGCGGCTCGTCGGCAAGGACGTCAAGAACGTCGTCATCAGCGACTGGACCGGCGTGCTCGACATCGCGCAGGTCGCGGTCAAGTAGCCATGTCCGAAGCCCTGTTGACCACCGGGGCGGGCGTCGTCGCGCCCGCCCCCGGCGGCCGTCTCTTCTGGCGGCGGCTGCGCGCCCAGCGCGCGGTCACCGCCGCCGTGGCCGTCTTCGCCCTGCTCGTCCTCGTCGCGATCGCGGCCCCGCTGCTCACCGCGCTCGAAGGCCAGGACCCCAACGCCTACCACCCCGCCCTCGTCGACTCCGCGAGCGGCGGTGTGCCCATCGGCTCGTTCGGCGGGATCAGCGGATCGCACTGGCTCGGTGTCGAACCGCAGACCGGCCGCGACCTGTTCGCCCGGATCGTCTACGGCGCCCGCGTCTCGCTCGGCGTCGCCTTCGTCGCGACCCTCATCCAGGTCGCGCTCGGCGTCGGGCTCGGCCTGTTCGCCGCGCTCGGCGGCCGCTGGGCCGATCAGATCGTCAGCCGCGTCACCGATGTCGCGGCCGCCCTGCCCATGCTCGTCATCACCCTCGGCCTGCTCGCGGTGGCGCCCGCCTCGGTCCCGCGTCCGGTCCTGATCACGCTGATCATCGCCGGGCTCGGCTGGTTCGGCACCTCGAAGATCGTGCGGGCCGGAGCCCTGTCGCTCAAGACCCTGGACCACGTCTCGGCGGCCCGGCTCAGCGGCTGGGGCACCTGGGCGATCGCCCGCCGCGAGCTGCTTCCCGCGCTCGCCGCACCCGTGATCACGTACGCGGTCCTCCTCGTCCCCACCAATGTGGTGACCGAGGCGGCCCTGTCCTTCCTCGGCGTCGGCATCAAGCCGCCCACCCCGTCCTGGGGGCAGATGCTCACCGATGCCAACACCTGGTACCAGGCGGCCCCGACCTATCTGCTCCTGCCGGCCGGGCTCCTCTTCGTCACCGTCCTCTCCCTGACGATGATCGGTGAGGGAGTGCGCACGGCCCTGGACCCCAGAGCGGCGTCGCGCCTGCGCGTCGGCACGGCCAAAGCCCGGAAGGAGAAGGTGAGTTGAGGAACTCCACCGGATTCACCGTCTTCCTCCTCAAGCGGATCGCGGGGGCCGTCTTCGTGCTCCTGGCCCTCTCGGTCATCGTGTACGCGGTCTTCTACGTGGCTCCCGGCAACGTCGCCCAGATCGTCTGCGGCGAACGCTGCTCACCGCAGCAAGTGGCCTTGGTCCACGACAAGCTGGGGCTCGACGATCCGCTGTACCTCCAGTACGCCCACTTCGTCCGGGGCATCGTCGCCGGCCGCGACTTCTCCTCCGGCACGGGAGTGGTGCACTGCTCCGCGCCCTGCCTCGGCCAGTCCTACCGGACCGACGATCAGGTCACCCACCTCCTCCTCGCCAAGCTGCCGGTCACCGGCTCGCTCGTGGTCGGCGCGTTCGCGCTGTGGCTGCTCATCGGGGTCGGCACGGGTGTCCTCTCCGCGTGGAAGCGCGGGGGAGCCGTCGAGCGGATCCTCACCTGGCTCACCCTGGCCGGCACCTCCACTCCTGTCTTCGTCATCGGCCTGCTGCTGATCATCGTCCTCTGCTCCACCTTGCAGTGGCTGCCGTTCCCGCAGTACGTGCCGTTCACCGACAACCCCGAGCAGTGGTTCTGGGGCCTGCTCCTTCCCTGGTTCTCGCTCGCCCTCATCGAATCGGCCAAGTACGCCCGCCTGACGCGTAGTTCCATGCTGGAGACGCTCGCCGAGGACCATGTACGGACGTTCCGGGCGTACGGGCTGACCGAGCGGGCGATCGTCGGACGCCACGCGCTGCGCGGCGCCGTCGCCCCGGTCATCGCGCTCAGCGCGCTCGACGTGGGCACGATGTTCGGCAGCGCGGTGCTCACCGAAACGCTGTTCGGCATCCCCGGCATCGGGCGCCAGCTGGTGGAGTCGGTGCGCACGGTCGACCTGCCCGTGGTGGTCGGCGTGGTCCTGACCACCGGATTCTTCGTGGTGCTTGCCAATGCGGTCGCGGACGTCCTGTACGCGATGGCGGACCGACGGGTGGTGCTGTCATGACCGAGCCCCTGGTGGAAGTGGCCGACCTCGGCATCTCCTTCGGCGACGTACGGGCCGTGGACGGGCTCTCCTTCACACTCCGGCCGGGCGCGGCGCTCGGCGTCGTCGGCGAATCCGGCTCGGGCAAGAGCGCGTCGGCGTACGCGCTGCTCGGTCTCCACCGGGGCACGGGGGCGCGGGTCACCGGCTCGGTCCGGGTCGCCGGAGTGGACGTACTGGCGGCCTCCGACGCCGAACTCCGCGCCCTTCGGGGCGGTTCGGCGGCGATGGTCTTCCAGGACCCGCTGTCCTCCCTCGACCCGTACTACACGATCGGGGACCAGATCGCCGAGGTGTACCGGGTGCACAAGGGCGGCTCGCGGCGGGCCGCGCGGGCGCGGGCGGTCTCCGTCCTCGACCGGGTCGGCATCCCGGACGCGGCCCGCAAGTCCCGGTCCCGTCCGCACGAGTTCAGCGGCGGAATGCGGCAGCGGGCCCTGATCGCGATGGCGCTGGCGTGCGAGCCGCGCCTGCTGATCGCGGACGAGCCGACGACGGCGCTCGACGTGACCGTCCAGGCGCAGATCCTGGACCTCCTGCACGACCTGCGCCGCGAGACGGGCCTCGGCCTGCTCCTGGTCACCCATGACGTGGGGGTCGCGGCGGAGAGCGTGGACGAGGTGCTGGTGATGCGGCGGGGCAGGGAGGTGGAGCGGGGCCCGGTGGGCACGGTCCTGACCTCCCCGGGAGAGCCCTACACGAAGACCCTCCTGTCCGCGGTCCCGAGACTCGCCCCTCCTGGGGCCGAGCCCCGTAAGGGGCGCGGGGAACCGCGCGCGGAGCGGGCCCGGTCCGCAGCCGTTCCGTCCCCCTTGAGGGCTTCGGGAAGGGGCGGTGCGGGGGGCACCTCCGCCGGAGGAAGAGACCTCGTCGTCGAGGCCGTCGGGCTGCGCAAGGCCTTCGGGCGGGGGCGCGCCGCGTTCACCGCCGTGGACGGGGTCTCGCTCCAGGTCCGGCGGGGCGAAACCCTGGGGATCGTCGGGGAGAGCGGAAGCGGCAAGACCACCCTGGGCCGCATGCTGGTGGGCCTCCTGGAGCCGACCGCCGGGCACATCACCCGCACCGGCTCCGTGCAGATGGTCTTCCAGGACCCCGTCTCCTCCCTCAACCCCCGGCGCTCCATCGGCGAATCCGTGGCCGACCCGCTGCGCGCCGCGGGCGAACGTGACGGCTCCCGGATCCGCACCCGCGTCGCCGAGCTCCTGACCCGCGTCGGACTCGACCCGGACCGGTACGACGGATACCCGCACGAGTTCAGCGGCGGACAGCGCCAACGCATCGGCATCGCACGGGCCCTGGCCGCCCGGCCGCAGCTGATCGTGTGCGACGAACCCGTATCGGCCCTCGACGTCACCACCCAGGCCCAAGTCACCGCGCTGCTGGCGGAGTTGCAGCGCGAGCTGGGCCTCGCGCTGGTCTTCGTCGCGCACGACCTCGCCGTGGTGCGGCAGGTCAGCGACCGGGTGGCGGTCATGCACCGGGGCCGGATCGTGGAGGAGGGCGAGGCCGACGTGGTGTACGGGGCGCCGCGGGACCCCTACACCCGGCAGCTGCTCGCGGCCGTGCCCTCGCTGGACCCCGCAGAGGCCGCGGCCCGGCGCGCCGCGCGCCGCGCCCCGCTGCGCGAGGGTGCGCCCGTGGCGTAGCCCAGAGTGACCGGCACGACCCGTAGCGCCACCGAACGCCACCGGGTCGGGAAAGTTACGTGCATTCACCCCTTCTGGTGGCGCGATGGACAACCGTCCGTCGCGCCATCGGCATATCCGCATACGTTCTTCCCGCTGCGAGTCGCCGTGGTCAACGGTGGCCGCCCACAAAGGAGATCGGGGGTGCGCACATGCGGATCGGACTGCTCACGGACGGCGGATATCCGTACACGGCCGGCGAGTCCGGACTGTGGTGCGACCGGCTCGTGCGCGGGCTCGCGCGGCACGAGTTCGACATATTCGCGCTGAGTCGGAGCCGTGAACAGGAGGCGCGCGGCCTGGTCGCGCTGCCGCCCCACGTGCGCCGGGTGCGGACCGCCCCACTGTGGGCCGCGCCCGAGACCCGCGCCGGCCGCAGGCGCGCCGAGCGCGGCTACGGGCGGCGCGAACGCCGTGAATTCGCGGCCCAGTTCGGGCGCCTCGCCACCGCCCTGTGTACCGACGGGGCCGACGGCGCGGGCGGCACGGGGTCCGCCGAAGGCGCCGACGGCTTCGCCGAGGGGCTCTACGGGCTCGCCGCCCTCGCCCGCGAGCACGGCGGGCTCGGCGGTGAACTGCGCTCCGAGACGGCCGTCCGCATCCTGGAGGCCGCCTGCCGCGCGCCCGGCGCGAACCGGGCCGTACGGGCCGCCCGGGTGCCCGACCACCTCGCCTTCGCGGCCCTCCTGGACCGCACCCTGCGCCCCCTCTCGCTCGACTGGTACGGCGACGACGCCCTCGCCTCGGTCGACCTCAGCCATGCCGTGTCCGGCGGCCGGGCGGCGCTTCCCGGCCTCCTGGCCAAACGCTTCTGCGGAGTCCCGCTCCTGGTCACCGAGTACGGGGTCCAGCTGCGCGCCCAGTACCTCGCCAACGCACAACTCTCCGCCTCCGTACGGGCGTTGGAGGCAGGATTCCAGCGTCGCCTCGCCGCCGAGGTGTACGCGCGGGCCGAGCTGATCACCCCCGGCAACACCCATGCCCGGCGCTGGCAGGAGCGCTGCGGAGCCGACCGGGCCAAGCTGCGGACCGTCTACCCCGGCATGTCGGCGGACCGGTTCCACGCGGTGGGCGAGGGCGCGTACGGCGGGGAACCGCACACCCTGGTGTGGGTCGGGCGGATCGAACCGGCCAAGGACCTCATCGCGCTGCTGCACGCCTTCGCCGAGGTCCGCAAGGCCGAACCGGACGCCCGGCTACGGCTGTTCTCGGCGCCCGCGCACGACGCCGAGGCCGCCGGCTACCTCGCCCAGTGCCGTGCGCTGGCCGCCCAGCTCTTCCCCGACGAGGCCGCCGACGCGCACGCGATCGGCGACAACCCCGTGTCGTTCGAGGAGATCGGCGGCCCCGAGGCACCCGAGCTCGCCGACGCGTACGCCGCGGGAAGCGTCGTCGTCCTGTCCAGCGTCGTCGAAGGCTTCCCGCTCAGCCTCGTCGAAGCGATGTTCTGCGGCCGGGCCACCGTCTCCACCGACACCGGCGCGGTCGTCGAAGTCATCGGCGGGACCGGCCTCGTCGTGCCCCCGCGCAACCCCCGCGCGCTCGCCGACGCCTGCCTCGCGCTGCTGCGCGACCCCGAGCGGCGCTCGCGCCTCGGCGCCGCCGCCCGCGCCCGCGCGCTCGAACTGTTCACCGTCGAGCAGAACCTCGCGGCATTTCGCGGCATTTACCTGGAGCTCATGTCCCACAATCCGGTCCACCGCGACAGCGCCGACGAGGCGGTCGCGCCCCAGCCCTTCGCGCACCCGGCCGAGGCCCATGTGCCCGGACGCTGGGTGGCGCCGACCGCGGCTCGCGGCCGGGCCGCGCAAGGCAAGCACGGGCCCGGCCGGGCGGACGGCCCGGTCGCCGTCCTGATGCAGGAACGTCTCGACACCGCGAGGGAACGCGACGCCGCGGCGGAAGGGGAGGGCGCGTGAACGACCTCCCCTCCACCCCGGCCGCCGGCACTGCCTGGGACGGCCGCTCGCACGACGCCCTCGCCGCCAAGGAGACCCGCGCCGCCGCACCCGCCCCGAGCGGTACAGGACACGGCATCACCAAGCGGCGCGGACCCGCCGACCCCGTCAAAGCGCTCATGCACCGCCATCGCGAACTCTGCGAGCGGGCCGTCGACCCGCTGGAGATCGCGGCCGGCCTCGAAGCGCACGGCGTCACCGACCGCACCGCCGCCCGCTTCAGACACCGCGACGTCTTCTCGCTCGCCGAAGAGCTCTACGCCCGCGTACCGCGCGACACCGAACCAGCAACGCCCGCAGCTGAGGTGAAGACCACGCCCGCAGGGTGGGCGCTGTGGGCGCTGCTGCCCGGCGCCGTCGGCGTCCTCGCCGTCACCGGAGTGGAGGCCACCCCCGCGGGGCTCGGCCCGGCCGTCGGCATTCTCGGCGCCGCGGCCTTCGTCGCGGCCCTCACCCTGGTCCTGCACCGTGTCCCCCTGCGCGCCGTCCCCCGCGCCGGCCTGGCCGTCCGGCTCTGCGCCGGCTGGCTGACGGCGTACGCGATCGGCGGCGACGGGCTGCTCGCCGACGCGGTGCGGGGCGGCCCCGACGGGGGCTGGTCATGGAACCCGGCGGCGGCCACCGGCCTCGCCCTGGCGGTCGCGCCCGGCATCTGGTGCGCGCACCTCTTCTCGGTGCGCACCCGCCGAAGGCTCGCGTCGAGCCGGGGCTTCGCCGACTTCTCGGGACGGTCCAGACCGCTGCTCCTGGCGACCGCGGCGCTGTTCGCCGTCGCACTGACCGCCTGCCTGTCCCTCTGTCAGTTCGCTTGGGCCGCACAGCCGTTGGGCGGCGCCGTCGCGCTCGGCATGCTGCTCTGGCTCGCCCGGCTGCTCGCCGCGCACGGGTTCGCCCGCGCCGCGGCCAAAGTGCTGGCTGCCGCGGCGGGCGCCGAACTCCTCGCCCTGTGCTGCGTGTTCGCCGGGCGCCTGCCCGGTCTGTCCCTCATCGGCCGGCCCGTCGCGGCCGCCGTCCAGAACTGGGGCGCCGGGGCGCTGCCCGCCGCCGTGTGCGGCGCCGCCGCCCTCGCCCTGCTAGTCAGGGCCGCCGCGGTACTCGCCCGCGCCTCGGCCCACTGCGACCAGTGAGGCGCCCGTCGACCGACGCGCCCACCCCACCGAAGCGCCGAACCCGCCTGACCGCGTCACGGAGCAGGCGACAAGGCATTGAAGGAGAAAGACACATGACCGCCCTGCCACCGGCCTCCCGCCGCACGCACGGAAGGACCGCGCGATGAGGGTGCTGCTGCTCGGAGCCAACGGATACCTCGGCCGGTTCGTCGCCGACCGGCTGCTCGCCGACCCCGCCGTCCAGCTCACCGCCCTCGGGCGCGGCGACGACGCCGACGTACGGTTCGACCTCGCCACCGGCAGCCCGGGAGCCCTCACCCGCTTCCTGGACGCCGTACACCCCGGAGTCGTCGTCAACTGCGCCGGAGCGATCCGCGGCGGCGCCCGCGAGCTGACCCGGCACAACACCGTCGCCGTCGCCACCGTCTGCGAGGCCCTGCGGCGCAGCGGCTGCGGCGCCCGCCTGGTCCAGATCGGCTGCGCCTCCGAGTACGGGCCCTCGCAGCCCGGCTCGTCGACCGCCGAGGACGCGGTGCCGCGCCCCGGCGGACCGTACGGCGTCTCCAAGCTCGCCGCGACCGAACTCGTCCTCGGCTCGGGGCTCGACGCGATCGTGCTCCGCGTCTTCTCGCCCGTCGGCCCCGGCACCCCCGCCGGTTCGCCGCTCGGCCGGCTCGCCGAGGCGATGCGCCGCGCCATGCAGTCCGGGGACGGCGAGCTGAAGCTCGGCGGGCTCGGAGTGCAGCGGGACTTCGTGGACGTGCGCGATGTGGCGCGAGCCGTACACGCCGCCTCGCTCTCCGCGGCCCAGGGCGTGGTCAACATCGGCACCGGCCGCTCGGTGAAGCTCCGCGACGCGGCCGCCGTCCTCGCCAGGGTCGCCGGCTACGCGGGCGCCCTGCACGAACTGGACGGCCCGCCCGTGATGCGCCCCGGCCTCATCGGATCCCCGCGCTCCGGCGACGCCGCGCTCGACCACCTCGCCGCGCCCTCGCCGTACCCCGACGGCTGCGGCAGCTGGCAGCAGGCCGATGTGCGCACCGCACGCGACCGCCTCGGCTGGCGGCCCCGGATCAACCTGGAGGAGTCACTCGCCGACATCTGGATGGAGGCGGCATGCCGAATCTGACCCGGACCGCCGGGCCGCGCGCGGCGACCGGCGCCGGCCGGCTCGGCCTCGGGGTCCCCGGCTACGCCCATCCGCTCGTCGCCCCCGTCGAGTGGGCCGAACTGACGCGCCCGGGAACGCCGTTGCACTGGGCCGTGCTCAATGTCGCGGGCGGCACCCCGGGCGGTCCCGGAAGCCGGCCCGACCCGCACTGTCTCGAAGCGGCCGGGAAACTCCGCAACGCCGGGATCCGGGTGCTCGGCCACCTCGACGCGGCGCACGGCACCCGGTCCTTCGGCGAGCAGATCTCCGAGGCCCAGCGCTACCTCGACTGGTACCGGGTCGACGGCTTCTACCTGGACCGATGTCCCACGGAACGAGACGACCTTCTCGACATGCGGCGCACGGCGGAAGCCCTGCGGGCCCTGCGCGAGCGGGCCCACCTGGTCTTCGGGCACGGCACGCATCCCTGTCCCGGTTATGCCGAGCTGGCCGACCAGCTGGTCACCTTCACCGGTCCGTGGAGCGAATACCGCTGGTCGCAGGTGGCCGAGTGGACCGCGGACCACCCGCAGGAGCGCTTCTGCCACCTGGTGCACGGCGTGCCGAGGACCCATCTGGAAGAGGCGCTGCGGATCGCCCGCTGGCAGGGCGCGGGGACGATCTACTTCACGGACCGCCCCGACCGGGCCCCGCGCGGAAAAGGACACATCGACCCATTCGAGACACTGCCCGGTTACTGGGACGAAATCGTCTCGCGGATCGGACCCGGTATCTCGGAATGAGGGGGAGCGTGGCAGTGTTACGGAGAGAACAACCGTACTGACATACCGACCAACGGAGTTTCCGTGTCGCTGCCACCCCTGGTCGAGCCAGCAGCTGAGCTCACCGTAGACGAGGTCCGCAGGTATTCGCGTCACCTGATCATTCCCGACGTCGGGATGGACGGGCAGAAGCGGCTGAAGAACGCGAAGGTGCTCGCCGTGGGCGCCGGCGGTCTCGGCTCGCCTGCCCTGATGTACCTGGCGGCGGCCGGTGTCGGCACGCTCGGCATCGTGGAGTTCGACGAGGTCGACGAGTCGAACCTCCAGCGCCAGATCATCCACAGCCAGGCCGACATCGGCCGCTCCAAGGCGGAGTCCGCGCGCGACTCCGTCCTCGGCATCAACCCGTACGTGAACGTGGTCCTGCACGAAGAGCGGCTCGAAGCCGAGAACGTGATGGACATCTTCAGCCAGTACGACCTGATCGTCGACGGCACGGACAACTTCGCGACCCGCTACCTGGTCAACGACGCGTGCGTGCTCCTGAACAAGCCGTACGTGTGGGGCTCGATCTACCGCTTCGACGGCCAGGCCTCGGTGTTCTGGTCGGAGCACGGCCCCTGCTACCGCTGCCTCTACCCGGAGCCCCCGCCGCCGGGCATGGTCCCCAGCTGCGCCGAGGGCGGCGTGCTCGGCGTGCTGTGCGCGTCCATCGGGTCCATCCAGGTCAACGAGGCCATCAAGCTCCTCGCGGGCATCGGTGAGCCGCTCGTCGGCCGCCTGATGATCTACGACGCCCTGGAGATGCAGTACCGCCAGGTCAAGGTCCGCAAGGATCCGAACTGCGCGGTCTGCGGCGAGAATCCGACCGTCACCGAGCTCATCGACTACGAGGCCTTCTGCGGCGTCGTGTCCGAGGAGGCCCAGGAAGCGGCCATGGGCTCCACGATCACTCCCCGGCAGCTCAAGGAGTGGATCGACGCGGACGAGAAGATCGAGATCATCGACGTCCGCGAGCCGAACGAGTACGAGATCGTCTCCATCCCCGGCGCGAAGCTGATCCCGAAGAACGAGTTCCTGATGGGCTCGGCCCTCGAATCCCTGCCCCAGGACAAGCGCATCGTCCTGCACTGCAAGACGGGCGTCCGCTCGGCGGAGGTCCTCGCGGTCCTCAAGGCCGCTGGGTTCGCCGACGCGGTCCACGTGGGCGGCGGCGTGATCGGCTGGGTCAACCAGATCGAGCCGGAGAAGCCGATCTACTAGGCGCCGGGTTCTTCGGCTGCGGACCGGTGGGGGCCGTTCGCGCAGTTCCCCGCGCCCCTTAGCGGGCGCGGGGACTGACATGTGCGGCTCCGCCGCGTGGGCGCGACCAGCCACGGACGGCCCGCAGTCGAGGAACAACCCCGCTATTGGCACACCGCGCCGGCACCCGGCACCTTCCCGTCCAGCAGATACGCGTTCACCGCGTTCTGCACGCACTTGTCACCGCTGTCGTACGCCCCGTGCCCCTGGCCCTTGTACGTGAGTTCCACGCCGACCCCCGGACCCAGCTTGTCCACCATGTTCTTGGCGCCCGCGTACGGCGTCGCGGGGTCGCCGGTGTTGCCCACGACCACGATCGGCGCCGAGCCCGGCGCGCTCACGTCGGGCGTCGTCCACTGGCCGGCGACCGGCCACTGCGAGCAGCCGAGCAGACCCCAGGCCATGAAGTCGCCGAAGACGCGTGACGCCCCGCGGAACTCCGGCAGCTTCGCCTTGGCCTGCTCCACCGTGTAACGCTGCTTGAAATCAACGCAGTTGATGGCCGCGTTGGCCGCCTGGATGTTGCTGTACGAGCCATCCTTGGCGCGCCCGTTCATGGCGTCCGACAGGACGAGGAGCAGCGCCCCGTCGCCGCCCTCCGCATCGTCCACGCCCTGTTCGAGCAGCCGCCAGTACTCCTTGGAGTACAGGGCCTGTGCGATGCCGTTGGTGGCCTGGGTCTGGGTGAGCTGCCGGCCGCTGTTGCCGGCCGGGATGGGCTTCTTGCCGAGCTGGGCGAGGAGGTCGACGATGACGTCCTCGACCTCCTTGACGTCGGAGCCGCGCAGCAGGCACTTGTCGCCGCGGTTCACACAGTCCTGGGCGAAGTTGTCGAGGGCGAGCTGGAAGCCCTTGGCCTGGCCGAGCGCGCCCTGCTCGACGTCGTTCGTGGGGTCGACGACGCCGTCGAAGACGGCCCGCCCGACGTTCTTGGGGAACAGGTGGGCGTAGACGCCGCCGAGCTCGGTCCCGTACGAGATCCCCATGTAGTTCAGCTTCTGGTCGCCGAGCACCTGGCGCAGCAGGTCCATGTCGCGGGCCGCGTTGATGGTGCCGACGTGCGGAAGGACGGTGCCGGAGTTGTCCTGGCAGGCCGTGGCGAACGACTTCAGGCTGTCGACGTACGACTTTTCCCGGGCCGGGGTGTCGGGGGTGGCGTCCTGTGCGAAATAGGTGTCGAGCTGGGAGTCGTTCTCGCAGCGCACGGGGGCGCTCGCGCCGACCCCGCGCGGGTCGAAACTGACCAGGTCGTAGCGGCCCCGCAGCGCCTTGTAGTCGCTCGCGGCGGCGGGCAGGGTCGTCACGCCGGAGCCACCGGGGCCGCCGAAGTTGAAGACGAGCGAGCCGATGCGCCGGGCCTTGTCGGTGGCCTCGGCGCGGATGAGGGCCAGATCGAGAGTGCCGGCCTTGGGATCGGCGTAGTCGAGCGGCACCTTCATCGTGGCGCACTTCCACTGGCCGCCGCCGGGTGGCGCCGAGGGCGCCGCGCCCGTGCCTTCCGCCGCGGTGGGCGCCGCGCACGGCTTCCAGCTCAGCTTCTGCGTGGCGAGCTTCGCCGGGTCGGCGGCACCGGAGCCGAGCCCGTTGTCGTCCTTGCCTCCGCCGGAACAGCCGGCGGCGGCGAGCAGGAGGGCGGCGGCGCCGAACGCGGTCGCGCGCGTCCGCTTGCGAGGGGCACGGTGGTGATCCATCCCCCCATCCTGCGGCGCGGGCACCGGGGCTGCGCGAGCGGGGCGCCATGCGGGTGGCGCCGCCCCGGCCGGGCCCCCGGCTACCCCTCGGCCACCCGCAGCGCCGCCGCGAGCCCCGTCGCCACGCACGCCGCGATGCCGACGCCCTCGTAGGCGGCGCCGCACACGGCGAGGCCGGGCAGGCGCGCGATGTCGTCGTGGACCCGGGACAGGCGCTCGGCGTGGCCCACCGTGTACTGCGGCAGGCCGCGCTCCCAGCGGGTGACGCGGGCCGCGACCGGATCGCCGATCGGGCCGGCCGCGTGGTGCAGGTCGTTCAGGGCGGCCCGCACGAGGTGGCGGTCGGAGCGTTCCAGGAGGTGGTCCTCGCCGGCGCGGCCCACCGAGGCGCGCAGCAGGAAGCGGTCCGGTGCCGCCTTCGTCTGCCATCCCCACTTGGTGGACAGGAAGGTGGCGGCCTTCACGGTGTGGCCGTCCACGGGCGGCACGAGGAAGCCGTTGCCCGCGGGCAGCGCCGCGAACCCGGCCCGCTCGCGCGCGAAGGCCATCGTCACGACGGCCGTGCTCGCGTACGGGATCGCCGAGAGCTCGCGGTGGGCGCCCGGCGCGTGCGGGCGGAGCAGCGCGGCCGCCGCGAAGGCGGGTACCGCGAGGATCACCGCGTCGGCGCAGAGCAGCAGGGGGCCGTCCGCGGTCGCCGCCTGGACCCGCCAGAGGCCGGCCGCGGTGCGCTCGATGCCCCGTACGGTCGTGCCGGTCAGGACACGGGCCCCGCTCGCCCCGGCGACGGCGAGCGGCAGCCGCCCGGTGCCGCCCTCGATGCCCCGCACGAAGGATCCGCGGGGGCGGGGGCGGCCGCGCAGGGCGGGAAGCAGCGGTTCGCCGCGCTCGGCGATCCGTGCCACGCCCGGCATCGCCGAGCGCAGCGACAGCCGGTCGGTGCTGCCCGCGTACACACCGCCGAGCAGCGGCTCCACCAGGCGGTCCACCGCCTCACGGCCGATGCGTTCGGTGAGGTAGGCGGAGATCGGGACGTCCTCGGTGACGGGGGCGGCCGGCCGCGACGGCTCTTCGCGCAGCCGCGCGAGGCCCCCGTCCGACAGGAGCCCCGTGCCGGCGAGCGCCGCCGGGTCGGAGGGGATACCGAGCACGTGTCCCGCGGGCATCGCACGCAGCGCGCCCCGCGTCCACACCGTCACGGGCGCGGGCGCCGGGTCGGCAAGGGCGGGCCCGAGCCCGACCGCGGTGGCGAGGTCGACGGCCTCGGGCCGCAGCGCCATCACCGATTCGGCGCCCTCGTCGACGGGCACCCCGGCGAGCGTGCCGGTGCGGAGCTTGCCGCCGACGCGCGTCTCGCTCTCCAGGACCGTGACGTCGGCGCGGCCGCGCAACTGCCAGGCGGCGGCGAGGCCGCTGATGCCCCCGCCGATGACGATGACCGATCGTGTCGATCTCATGGAACCAGCTCTCGGAGGTCGTCCCCGTAGGGGAAGGTGCCGGGCTCGTACGCGCACCACGGGTCGGCGGCGAGCACGTCGCCGGTGAGCCCGTACGCCCGTGAACGCGAGCCGCCGCACACGGTGTTGAACTCGCAGCGCCCGCACGCACCGCGCAGCAGGGCGGGGTCGCGGAGCGTCGTGAACAGGGCCGAACCCCGGTAGATCTCGGCCAGCGGATGGTGCTTCACATTGCCCGCGGTGACGGGCAGGAAGCCGCTCGGGTGGACCTCGCCGGTGTGCGAGACGAAGACGAAGCCCCGCCCGGACGACACGTCCATCGGCGGCCTGCGCACCGCGCGTCCCTCGCCCTCGAAGAATCCCAACTCGTTCGCTCTTCTCGTCAGTTGGCGATGCAGGGGGCCGAGGGCGGGCTGTTCGCCGTGGCGGGCCAGGATCGCGCGCTGGAGGGCGACGCGCCGGAAGTGGTGGCCTTCGGTCGTCTTCGTGGCGATGACCGAGCCGCAGTCGTACAGGAAGTGCAGGACGTCCTCGATCTCGTGCGGGGTCAGTGCCGCCAGGTCCGCGCCGCGCCCGGTCGGCACCAGGACGAAACCGGACCACAGCATCGCGCCCTCGCGCCGCACCAGGGCCGCGATGTCGGCGAGGTCGGGCAGGGCGGCGCGGGTGACGGTGGTGTTGATCTGCACCTTGAGGCCGAGCTCGCGAGCGGTGCGCCAGCCGTCCAGGGTCCAGTCGAAGACGCCGTCGACGCCCCGGAAGGCGTCGTGGCGCTCCGCCGTCGACCCGTCGAGCGACAGCGACAGTGCCACCGCGCCCGCGTCCCGCACCGCCGTCAGATTGGCCCGGTTCAGGGTCGGCGTGCCGGACGGCGACACCGCGACCCTGAGCCCCAGCGAAGTGCCGTAGGCGACGAGGTCGTTGAGGTCGGGTCGCTGGAAGGGATCGCCGCCGGTGATGACGAACAGCGGGCTCGGCTTCCCGAACGCGGCGATCTGGTCCATCAGCAGCCGGGCGTCCATCCCGTCCAGCTCGCCCGGATCCCGGTCCGGCTGCGCTTCGGCCCGGCAGTGCAGACAGGCCAGCGGGCAGGCCCGGGTGGCCTCCCAGATGACGATGAACGGCCGCTCCGCCATCGCGTGCCGGGGCCTGCGCACCAGGGTGCGCCCGCTCACCGGACCTTCTCCCAGCCGCGCCGCTCCGCCCGGTTGGCCGTCAGCTTCGGGTCGCGGCTCCGGTAGACGACGTACGGGCGGAACAGGTACTGCACCGGCGCGCTGAACATGTGCACCAGGCGCGAGTACGGGATCAGCGCGAACAGCGTGAAGCCGAACAGGATGTGCAGCTGGAAGGCGAGCGGCGCCGCGCCCATCAGGTGGTAGTCGGGCTGGAAGGTGAACAGCGAGCGGAACCAGATCGAGATGCCCTCGCGGTAGTTGTAATCCCCGGTCGCCCCGGTCGAGTTGAGGATGGTCGCGGTCAGGCCGAGCACCATCGCGCCCAGCAGGAACGTGTACATCAGGTGGTCGCTGCGCAGGGTCGCCCTGCGCACCGCGGCGACCCGGAAGCGGCGGAACACCAGGATGCCGATGCCGGCCGCCGCCGCGACGCCCGCGACGGCGCCCGTCGACACGGCGAGCAGGTGGTAGGTGTGGTCGCTCACGCCCACCGCGTCCGTCCAGCTCTGCGGGACCACCAGGCCCACCACGTGGCCGAGGACCACGAAGGCCATCCCGAAGTGGAACAGCGGCGAGCCGATGCGCAGCAGCCTCGACTCGTGGACCTGGGTGGAGTGCGTGGTCCAGCCGAACCGGTCGTAGCGGGCCCGCCAGAAGGTGCCCGCGATCAGCAGCGCGATCGACACGTAGGGCAGCACGCCCCACAGGAGCAGATCCATCAGGATGCCTTCCTCTCGGGGAAGCCGGGCCACGGCAGCTCGACGCCGGGCCCGAAGGGTTCGAGGCCCACGGTTTCCTGCGGCGGTCCCGCCTTGGCCAGCGCCTTCGCTTCCGCCTTCGTCGTCGGCGAGGCGCCCGGCAGGGTCGCGCAGACCGCTTCGAGCACGTCGGCGTACGGGGTGCCGGTCTCGGTCAGGGCGAGACGCAGCAGTTCGAGCCCCGCCCGGTGCTCCTGGAGCAGCAGGGTGCCGGACTCCTCGTGGCGCCCGGCGAACTCCAGGGCGGCCGGCAGGAAGTCGGGAAGTTCCTCGTGGCTGAACTCCAGGCCGTGGTCGCGGTAGATCCGCTTGATCCGCACCAGCGAGAGGCCGCGGCGGCGGGTGTCGCCGTCGGTCCACCACGTCAGATACAGACAGCGCCGGTTACGGGTGTCGAACGTGGAGGTGTAGTGCGCCGCCAGGTCCAACGGGTCGGTGGCCGCCGCCGTGTCCACGAACGCCTGGAGCCGCTCGGCGGCCGACCCGGGTGTGCGCCGCAACGCCTCGCGCAACAAGGGGAGTTGGGCGAAGAACAGGGAGTCGGGGTAGCGCAGGCAGCGGGCCGCGACCAGGCGCAGGACGGCTGAGCTCTCGGGGTTCATGCGATTCTCCGGGTGGGGGAGAGGTTCAACAGGACGCGTTCCTTGCCGACGTCGCCGACCGGGCACGCGGCGTCCAGGGGATGGGCGTCGGCCAGGGCCTCGGCGTCGGCGCGGGCCGCGCTGGGCACCACGTACCGGTCCTCGTACTTGGCGATCGCCAGGAGCCGGAACAGGTCCTCCATCTCGGTGCCGGTGAGCCCCACGGCCGCGGCGACGGACTCGTCGCGCTCCTCGCCGAGGTTGACGCGGCGCATGTGGGCGCGCATCGCGGCCATCCGCCGCAGCACCGCCTCCACGGGGTAGGGGTCGCCCGCGGTGAGGAGCTCGGCCAGGTATTCCACGGGGATCCGCATCGCGTCGATCGCGCCGAACAGGTTCCCGGCGTCCTCGCCGTCGTGGCCGCTCGCGGCGACCGCCTCGACGACCGGGGAGAGCGGCGGCACGTACCAGACCATCGGCATCGTGCGGTACTCCGGGTGCAGCGGAAGCGCGACCTGGTAGGTGGCGATCAGGTCGTACACGGGGGAGCGGCGGGCCGCCTCGACCCACTCGCGGGTGATGCCCGAGGCCTGCGCCGCGGCGATGACCGCCGGGTCGGTGGGGTCGAGGAAGCACTCCAACTGGCTTGGATACAGGTCGTGTTCGTCCTCGACCGAGGCCGCCTGGGCCACCTTGTCGGCGTCGTACAGCATCACGCCGAGGTAGCGCATCCGCCCGACGCAGGTCTCCGAGCAGACGGTCGGCAGGCCCACCTCGATGCGGGGGAAGCAGAACGTGCACTTCTCGGCCTTGCCGGTGGCGTGGTTGAAGTAGACCTTCTTGTACGGGCAGCCCGTCACACACATGCGCCAGCCGCGGCACTGGTCCTGGTCGACCAGGACGATGCCGTCCTCCTCGCGCTTGTACATCGCGCCCGACGGGCACGAGGAGACGCACGCCGGGTTGAGACAGTGCTCGCACACCCGCGGCAGATAGAACATGAAGCTCTGCTCGAACTCGAAGCGGATCTTCTCGCCGACCTCGTCGCGGATCTTCTCCACGATGGGGTCGAGCGGAGCGTTCTGGGGGGCGCCGCCCAGGTTGTCGTCCCAGTTGGGGCCCCACTCGATCGTGTCGACGGGCTCACCGGTGAGGCTGGACACGGGCCGCGCGACGGGCAGGTCGTTGCCGGCCGGGGCGTCGATCAGGTTCTTGTACTCGTACGTCCACGGCTGGTAGTAGTCGTCGATGCCGGGGAGTTCGGGGTTGGCGAAGATGGTGCCGAGGCGCTTGAGGCGGCTGCCCGCGCGCAGGCGCAGCTTGCCGGAGCGGGTGCGCTCCCAGCCGCCCTTCCACTTCTCCTGGTCCTCCCAGCGGCGCGGATATCCCTGGCCGGGGAGGGTCTCGACGTTGTTGAACCAGACGTACTCGGTGCCCTGCCGGTTGGTCCACGCCTGCTTGCAGGTGACCGAGCAGGTGTGGCAGCCGATGCACTTGTCGAGGTTCATGACCATGGCTATCTGGGCCATCACGCGCATCTCAGTACTCCACCTTCTGGTCGCGGCGGCGGATGACGGTGACCTCGTCACGCTGGTTTCCGGTCGGCCCGAGGTAGTTGAACGCCCACGTCAACTGGGCGTAACCGCCCACGAGATGGGTGGGCTTGAGCATGATCCGGGTCAGCGAGTTGTGGATGCCGCCGCGCTTGCCGGTCTTCTCGGTCCTCGGCACACCGACCGTGCGCTCCTGCGCGTGGTTCATGTAGACGGTGCCGGCGGGCATCTTGTGCGAGACGATCGCGCGGGCCGTGACCACGCCGTTGCGGTTGACCGCCTCGATCCAGTCGTTGTCGCGCACGCCGATCGCGTCGGCGTCCTGCGGCGACATCCAGATCGTCTGGCCGCCCCGGCCGAGCGTCATCATGTACAGGTTGTCCTGGTACTGGCTGTGGATCGCCCACTTGTTGTGCGGGGTGAGGTAGCGGACCGCCACCTGCTTGCCGTCGGTGGCGCCCAACTCGGGCTCCCCGTACAGGCGGTGCATGTCGAGCGGCGGTTTGTAGACGGGCAGTGCCTCGCCGACCTCGTGGATCCAGTCGTGGTCCAGGAAGAAGTGCTGACGGCCCGTCAAGGTGTGCCAGGGCTTGAGGTGTTCGGTGTTGACGGTGAAGGCGGTGTAGCGCCGCCCGCCGGACTCGCTGCCCGACCACTCCGGCGAGGTGATCACCGGAACGGGGCGGGCCTGGGTGTCCGCGAACGTGATGCGCTTGCCCTCGGCCTCGGCGGCCAGGTGGGCCATGTGCTGCCCGGTCTTCTTCTCCAGGGTCTCGAAACCCTGGGTCGCCAGGCGCCCGTTGGAGGTGCCGGACAGCGACAGGATCGCCTCGCAGGCCCGCTGAGCGGTGTCCAGACGCGGCCGCCCCTCGGCCACGCCCGAGCGCACCAGTCCGTTCTTCTCACCCAGATACGCGATCTCCTCGGCGACGTCGAAGGTGATCGCCTTGGTGGTGACGCCGAGCCGGTCGACGAGGGGTCCGAGCGCCGCGAACTTCTCACCGACAGCGCCGTAGTCCCGCTCCACGACGGTCAGGTTGTACATCGTCCTGCCCGGCACGGGCTCGCACTCGCCCTTCGACCAGTCGAGCGCCACGCCGCCCGGCTGTGCCATCTCGCCGCCCGGGGTGTCGTGCTGGAGCGCGCTCGCGACGACGTCCCTGCGCACCCCGAGATGCTCCTTGGCCAGCTCACCGAAGCGGCCGGCGATCGCGTGGAAGGCGTCGTAGTCCGAGCGGGCCTGCCACGGCGGGTCCACGGCCGGGGTGAAGGCGTGCAGGAAGGGATGCATGTCGGTCGAGGACAGATCGTGCTTCTCGTACCAGGTGGCGGCCGGCAGCACGACATCGCTGAGCAGCGTCGTGGACGTCATCCGGAAGTCCATCGCGAGCAGCAGGTCGAGCTTGCCCTCGACGTCCTCCTGGTGCCAGGTCACATCGCGCGGGGCGCACCGCGGGCCGTCGTCGGGCAGGTTGGAGTGCGTGCCGAGCAGATGCTTGAGGAAGTACTCGTTGCCCTTGGAGCTGGAGCCGAGCAGGTTGGCACGCCACACGTTCAGGACGCGCGGCCAGTTGTGCGGCGCGTCCGGGTCCTCGCCGGCGAAGCCGAGCCGCCCCGCCTTGAGTTCGTCCACCACGTGCTGGACGGGGTCGTCGGCCTCGCCGAGGTCCAGGGGGTTGCGGTCGAAGGTCGGATACGACGGCATCCAGCCCATGCGGGCGGATGCGGCCAGGCAGTCGGCGCCGGTCATCCCCTCGAACCGGCCGTCGCCGAGCGGCGATGCCAGCGCCTCGGCGGGCAGCGTGTCGTAACGCCACTGGTCGGTGTGCAGATAGAACCAGCCCGCGCCGATCATGTGCCGGGGCGGCCGGGCCCAGTCGGAGGCGCTCGCGAGCGTCGCCCAGCCGGTGACCGGGCGGCACTTCTCCTGCCCGACGTAGTGCCCCCAGCCGCCGCCGTTGCGGCCCTGGCAGCCGGTCAGGGTGAGCAGGGCCAGGAAGGCGCGGTAGATGGTCTCGGAGTGGAACCAGTGGTTGGTGCCGGCCCCCATGAGGATCATGCAGCGGCCGCCGGACCTCTCGGCCGTGTCGGCGAACTCCCGTGCCACGCGCGTCACTTGGGCTGCCGGTACGGAGGTGAGGGTCTCCTGCCAGCCGGGGGTGCCGGGCGTCGTGGTGTCCTCGTACGACGTGGGCCAGGCGCCGGGCAGGCCCGCGCGGCCCACCCCGTACTGCGCCAGCATCAGGTCGTACACGGTGGTGACGGCCCGGCCGCCGATGCGCCGGACCGGGACGCCCCGGCGTACGACGCCCTCGGCGCCCTCGGCGGTCTCCTCGAACCGGGGCAGGACCACCTCGGCGCTCTCGCCGCCGCTCTCCTCCAGGAGGGTGAGCCGGGGCACCGTGTCACCCAGGTCCAGGTTCCACTCGGGCGTCGTGCCCCAGCGGTGGCCCAACGTGCCGTTGGGGACGGTCGGTTCACCCGTGACGTCGTCGATGAGGACGGTCTTCCACTGGGCGTTCTCCGTGTCCTCGCCGAGGTCGGCCGCGGTCACGAACTTGTGCGGAACGAGCCCTTCCTCGGTTTCCCTGAGGGACACCAGAAAAGGAAGATCGGTGTACTTGCGCACGTAGTCCGTGAAGAACGGCGTCTGCCGGTCGACGAAGAATTCCTTGAGGACGACATGGCCCATCGCGAGGGCGAGCGCACCGTCCGTTCCGGGATGCGGATGCATCCACTCGTCGGCGAATTTGGTGTTGTCCGCGTAGTCCGGGGACACGGTGACGACCTTCTGGCCGCGATAGCGCGCCTCGGTCATCCAGTGCGCGTCGGGCGTGCGGGTCACGGGAACGTTGGAGCCCCACATCATCAGATAGGCCGCGTCCCACCAGTCGCCGGACTCCGGGACGTCCGTCTGGTCGCCGAAGACCTGCGGGGACGCGACGGGCAGGTCCGCGTACCAGTCGTAGAAGGAGAGCATCGGCGCGCCGATGAGCGAGTGGAAGCGGGCGCCGGCCGCGTGCGAGGCCATCGACATCGCGGGGATGGGGGAGAAGCCGGCGACCCGGTCGGGGCCGTGCTCCTTGATGGTGTGGACGTGGGCCGCCGCGACGATCTCGACGGCCTCCTCCCAGCTCGCCCGGACCAGACCGCCCTTGCCGCGCGCCTTCTGATACCGGCGGCGCCGCTCGGGGTCACCCTGGATGTCGGCCCACGCCAGGACGGGATCACCCAGGCGCGCCTTGGCCTCGCGGTACATCGTCAGGAGTTCGCCGCGCACGTGCGGGTACCGGACGCGGGTCGGCGAGTAGCTGTACCAGGAGAAGGAGGCGCCACGGGGGCAGCCGCGCGGCTCGTACTCCGGGCGGTCGGGGCCGACGGAGGGGTAGTCGGTGGCCTGGGTCTCCCAGGTGATGATCCCGTCCTTGACGTACACCTTCCACCGGCACGAACCGGTGCAGTTCACGCCGTGCGTCGAGTACACGACCTTGTCGTGGCTCCAGCGGTCCCGGTAGAAGGATTCCGCCTGCCGGCCACCCGTGCGGTGCACGGTCCGCAGATCCTCGGAGACCTCGGCGCGGGTGAAGAAGCTGCCCGCGCGCACCAGTGCGTCGGCGGCGTCGCGCCGGTGCTGCGCCTTCTGCTGCGCTTTGTTCTGCGCGTTCTGCTGCGCTTCCTGTTGCACGGAAACTCCTGTGGCCCGGATAAAGGAACCGGATAAAGAATGTGAGCGGGCCTTTCCGGACGGTCTGTCGGGACAATCGGACGCCTCCGGACGGCCACCAACGACACTACGCCCGGGGTTTCTTGGAACTCGGGGTCTTTGGTCCCACCCGGCGGTGACCTAATCCCGCAAATGTCCCGGGGCGGGGCTGAGAAACTGATTACGGCGCCGGATGCGCGGGGCGTCTAGTACTTTTGGACATTTTCGGGGAAACGGAAAGGCGGGCCGTCGTGGACGTGGTGGGCGGCGGCGTCGTGGTGGACGGGGTGGGCGCGTGAGCCGGAGCCGGTGGCTGCCGAACCAGCACGGGGCATGGGCGATGCTCGCCGTGCCGTTCCTCGCGGGGACGTTCCTCGGCCACCCGGGCTTGGCGCATCTGCCCCTGCTCGCGGCCTGGCTCCTCGGCTACCTCGCGGTGCACCACGGCCAGCAGTGGCTGCGGCTGACCCGCGTCTCCCGGAACCCGAAGGCACCGCGCCGCCATGTCCGCCCGGCGCTGACTTTCGGTGCGGGCGCCCTGGCGTGCGGGCTTCCGCTCGCGGCCCCTCGCCCCTGGCTGCTGCTCGCGGCGGCGTGCGCGGTGCCGTTCGTCGCGGTCAACTCCCTTTATGCGTACCGCAATCGGGAGCGGGCCCTGTGGAACGGGCTTGCGGCGGTCGTGCCGGCGTGCGCGATGGTGCCGGTCGCGCTGCGGCTGGGAGGCGGGTCGTGGGCCTCGGGCGTGGCGCCCGCGCTCGCCTGCCTGTTGTACTTCGCGGGGACGGTGCCGTACGTGAAGACGATGATCAGGGAGCGGAACTCGCGGGCGTACTACCGGGGTTCGGTCGCGTACCACGCGCTGGCGCTGGCCCTGGTGCCTCTGCTCAGCCCGTGGCTGGCGATCCCGTTCGCGCTGTACCTGACGCGAGCGGTTGTCCTGCCGGGGCGGGGACTTCGGGTAGGGGTTGTGGGTGCGGTGGAGGTGGTGGGGTCGGTGGTGTTGCTGGGGGTGGTGGTGGGGGTGTTCTAGGGGGCCGTCGTGTGCGGGTTGGTGCTGGCTGGTCGCGCAGTTCCCCGCGGCCCTGGGTCCGCCTCCCGGTGCGGGGCGGTGGTGCTTGTCGCGCAGTTCCTCGCGCCCCTGGGGGGGTCTGCCCCTTGCGGTGGGCTGAGCGCGCAGTTCCCCGCGCCCCTGGGGGGCGCCCGGTCGGGCGAGGGGCTGGGTGTGGCGCCGGTCGGCCTTCCGGCGGGGCGGCCTGGCCGCGGTGGGGGCGACGGGTTGGCGCCGGGGCGCCTGCAAGGGGCGCGGGGCTCACCTACAGGGGCGCGGGGAACTGCGCGAGCGGCCACGCACGGTGGACGGACGAAAGCGGGTTCAGGGGCGCGGGGAACCGCGCGAAGCGGACCGGGGCGTCCGGGGGTGGTGGGTAGCTACAACTGGCCCTTTCGGGTCAGGTAGTTGAAGCACAGCCACCCCGGCAGGACAGGCAGCCAGAACGTCAGCAAGCGATACAGCAGCACCGCCGACGTCGCGGTCTCGGCCGTCATGCCGGCGATCGTCAGCGCCGTGGACAGCGCCAGCTCAACCGCACCCACACCACCCGGCGTCGGCGCCGCGGAGCCGAGCGCGTTGGCCGTCAGGAAGACCACCGCCACGCTCGCGTAGCTCAACGTGTGGTCACTGCCCGTGCCGAACGCCCGGATCGACGCGTCGAGGCACATCACGAACACGCCGGTCAGCAGCAGCATGCCGCCGATCCCCGTGACCAGCTTCTGCGGCCGCTGGAGGACGTCCAGCATGCGCGGCACCACCCCCGCGAACAGCGACCGGACCCGGCTGACCACGAACTTGCGCAGGAACGGCACCGCGGTGACGACCAGGATCAGGACGGCCGCCGTCAGCAGCCCCGCGATCACCGTGCGGGACGGCGACAGCTCCGACGTCTGCTCGGTGCCGGTCACATAGCCGAAGATCAGCAGCAGCGAGATGTGCGAGGCGAGCCCGAACAGCTGCGACGCGCCCACACTCGCCACCGCAAGCCCCGGCCGCACCCCGGCGCGCTGGAGGAATCGCGTGTTGAGGGCGACCCCGCCGACCGCGGCGGGCGCCACCAGCTTGACGAAGGAGCCCGCTACCTGGGCGACCACCGCCCGCCAGAACGGCACCCGTTCGGGGACGAAACCGAGCAGGCTGGCCGCCGCGGCCGGATAGGACAGCGCCGAGAACAGCGCGGCCGCCGCGACCCAGCCCCACTGGGCGTTCGCGACCAGATCGCCGAACTTGATGTTGGTGAGCTGGACCAGCAGGAAGTACGCGGCGAAGGCACCCGCCACGAAACTGATCAGCGTCTTCACCTTGATGCGTTCGAGACGCACCGGCTCCACCGGGGCCAGCGGCCGGATCAGCAGCACCTGGTGGCGGATCTGGGTGAGCAGATCGTCCTCGTGCGCCTCCTCCAGGGCCTCGTCGATGGCGACCTTCTCGGCCTTCTTCTCGGCCTTCACGGCCTTGCGGTCGTCCGCGGCGGCGACCACCCCGTCCGCGGCCACGGCCTCGGGGTGCGCCGCGGCCTCCTTCGCGGCGGCCGCCTCCGCGGCCTTCGCCTCCCGCGCCGCGTCCGACGCCTCGAGCACCGCCTCGCGCTCGCGCTGCGCCTGCTCGCGCCCGAGCCTGCGCAGCGTCGCGCGGGTGGAGCGGCTCAGCGCGATGGGCTGGAGCAGCGGCAGGCTGTCGGCGACCGCGTCGGGGCCCAGCACATCGAGGGCCGAGGCGACCGAACGCTCGGCGCCGACGCGCAGGCCGAGCGTGGTGAGCAGCTGGGCGATGTCCATCCTGAGCACGATGTCGCCGGCCGCGATCTCACCGCCGCGCAGGTCCGTCACGATCACCCCGCCGGAACGATCCACCAGAATCGCGTCGCCGGCCAGCCTGCGGTGGGCGATCCGCCGCGACTGGAGCGCCTCGACCTGCCGCCACGTCTCGCGCAGCAGGTCGTCGGTGATCTCCTGGTCGTCGAGGGAGTCGAGGGAGCGGCCGCCGGTGTGCTCGTACACCAGCATCACGGCGTCCGGGCCGAGTTCGGAGGTGGCGATCAGCTTGGGCGCGTTCGCCCCGGCCGCGATGGCCGCGTACGCGAGGAGCGCCTCCTGCTCCAGGGCCTGCCTCAGCGACTGGATCGAGCGGCGGGTGGTGATGGAACGCAGCGTGAGCCGGCGCCACACCCGGTAGAAGAAGCCCTGCGCCTGCTGTTCACGGTCGACGACCGTGACGTCGAGCGGCGGGCCGTCCTCCAGGGTGACCAGGTAGCGCCGGCCCCGCTCGCCCTGATCCATCGAGTCCGGTACGTCCTCGGCGCGCAGCGCGGTCACCGGGTTGAAGCCGACGTGGCGCAGGCCCGCGAGCAGGGTCTGCCCGGTGGGCCGCACATTGGGCGAGCCGACCGCGTAGAGCGTGCCGTACGCGACGGTCCAGCCGATGAGGATCGTCACGATGATCGAGAACGGGGTGGTCTGGCCGCCGACCAGGACCGCGAACGAGTTGAGCAGCAGCACCGCCCACAGCGCCACCCGCCATCGCGGCCTGCGGGCCATGCCGACGGCCGTCATGTAGGCGATGACGGGGGCGAGATAGCCGTGCACGGGGTCGGTGAGCGTGCCGGCCGCGGACTGCTGGGTCAGCGCCTCGGTGATCGAGCCGGGCGCGGTCTTGGCGACCCACAGGTCGGTGGCGAGCGCCACCCCGTGCGCGAGCACGGCGGCGAGCACACCGTCCGCGATCCGCAGCCCGTCACGTTTGATCAGCCGTTCGATCGCGAAGGCGACGGGCAGCACGAGCACCGCGATGCTGGACGCGAGCCCGGCGAGACGGATCAGGACGTCGGGGGTGCCGGTCGTGCCCTTGGTGATGTCGTCTTCCAGGCCGGACGTCGTGCCGTGCGCGAACGCGGCGATGGCCAGGACGACGGCGATCGCCAGCACACCGGTGAGCAGCCGGAGCAGATCGGACGGACGGTGCACGCGTGCGGGCAGCAGCGGTTCGTCCACGGAGACGCGCTCGATGGACCCCGAGTCCTCGCACACGCCACCGCCGTCGGCCTTCGCGGCGCCGTCGAGGTGCTCGGGGTGCTCGGTGCCTGGGGTGCGCGCGGGGTGCGCGGGACCAGCGGCGCCTTCGGGGTGCTCAGTACCTGCGGTGCCGCCGGAACCCGCGGAGTGCTCGGGGTTCTCGGCTCCTTCGGAGCGCGCGGGGTGCTCAAGACCTTCGGTGTCCTCGGAGCCCGCCGGGTGCTCCGGACCGTCGTCGCCCCCCGGGCCCGCGGGGTGCTCGGAGCCGGCGGTTCCGCTCGTGCCGGCGGTCCGTCCGTCCTCGCCCGCGGACGCCGGATCCTGGGACGCGGCGGCCTGCCGCCCCGCTTCGGGGCTGCTGCTCGCCGCCGCCTCGGGTGGCTGCACGCCCCGCTCCTTCGCCGACTCGTCCGACTTGTCTCTGTCTCGTATCACCGCTCACCGCCCGCATGATGGTGGCATGTCCAGAGATCCCGGAGGGGCAGCAGGGTGTATTGCGCGGGCGTGCGTGGTGTGACTTGCGCCCCTTTGCCGCTCCGCGACCCGGCCACCGGACGGGGACGGGCCCCGGGCCACTGTCGGTGGCGTACGGCAGGATGGAGCGGATGAGCGAGCAGCGAAGGGACCGGGCGGGCGAGCCGCTGCCCGAGGTTCCCGAGTACGCGGAACGGGTGCTCGACGTGGCCGAGCGCATTCCGCCCGGCCGGGTGATGACGTACGGGGACGTCGCCGAATGGCTCGGCGAGGGAGGCCCGCGCCAGGTCGGCCGGGTCATGTCGCTCTACGGCGCCGCGGTGCCCTGGTGGCGCGTGGTGCGCTCGGACGGCGCGCTGCTGCCCGGCCACGAACTGCGCGCCCTCGGCCACTACCGGGACGAGGCCACACCGCTGCGCGAGGCCGGCCGCTCCGCCGAGGGGCACCTGCCGCGGCTCGACATGAAGCGGGCACGCTGGGACGGCCACGGCGGCGGCGCGGTCGGCGGGCTCGGCGGCGAGGCGGCTCATACCTGACAGCTTGTGCCATCCCGCGTCGCCCCGGGCGGCCTGAGGACCGTACGGATGACCCGCCGCGGCACGGGCACGGTTGGGCGTACCGTCGAGGGTCCGCGCCGAACGCGCGGGCCCCGTCATCACCATCACGACCAGCACACCCACCAGGACCGGCGATCCACGTGAGTTCCTCCTCCTCCACCGGGCACACGGCGTACCAGCAGGTGCGCCGGGCGGCTCCCGGCGCGTACCGGCTGGTGCGCACACCGCCGGACCCGGTGGAGCCCCCTCTCCTTGACGCACCCCAGCGCAGGGTGGTTGACCACCGCTCGGGTCCTCTTCTGGTGCTCGCGGGACCCGGCACGGGCAAGACCACCACCCTCGTCGAGGCCGTCGCGGCCAAGGTGGCGGCCGGCGCCGACCCCGAGCGGATCCTGGTGCTCACCTTCAGCCGCAAGGCCGCCGTCGAACTCCGCGACCGCATGGCGCTGCGGCTCGGCGCCGGCACGAAGAGCCCGCAGGCCACCACCTTCCACTCGTACTGCTACGCCCTGGTCAGAGCCCACCAGGACGCCGAGCTGTTCCGTGAGCCGTTGCGCCTGCTGTCGGGACCCGAACAGGACGTGGCCGTACGCGACCTCCTGGCCGGCCAGATCGACCTCCGGCGCGCCGGCCTCGCCCACGTGAGCTGGCCCGACGAACTGCGCGCCTGCCTCACCACCCGCGGCTTCGCCGACGAAGTCCGCGCGGTCCTCGCCCGCAGCCGCGAACTGGGCCTCGGCCCCCGCGAACTCGCCCGCTTCGCCGAACGGGCCGGGCGCCCCGACTGGACGGCCGCCGCGGGCTTCCTCGCCGAATACCTCGACGTGCTCGACCTCCAGGGCGTCCTGGACTACGCGGAACTCGTGCACCGCGCGGTGCTGCTCGCCGACCGCACCCCGCTGCCCTCCTACGACGCGGTGTTCGTCGACGAGTACCAGGACACCGACCCCGCGCAGGTACGCCTCCTCAAGGCGCTCGCGGGCGGCGGGCGCACCCTGGTGGCCTTCGGCGACCCCGACCAGTCGATCTACACCTTCCGCGGCGCCGACATCAACGGCATCCTCGACTTCCCCGACACCTTCCCCCGCGGCGACAAGAGCCCGGCGCCCGTCGAAGTCCTCACCACCTCGCGCCGCTCGGGCACCGCCCTCCTGGACGCGACCCGGCTGCTGACCCGCCGCATGCCGCTGCCGCGCCTGCCCGCCCAACACGTCCGCGCCCACCGCGACCTGCGGCCCACCCGCACCGGCGGCCGCGTGGAGACCTACACCTACCCGACGGCCTCCACCGAGCTGGACAACATCGCGGACCTCCTGCGCCGCGCCCACCTCGAAGAGGGCGTCCCCTGGCACGACATGGCGGTCCTGGTCCGCGCCGGCACCCGCGCCATCCCCGCGCTGCGCCGCGCCCTGACCATCGCGGGCGTCCCCGTGGACACCTCGGGCGCCGACACCGCGCTGCGCGACGAGCCCGCCGTGGCGTCCCTTCTGACGGCGCTGCGCGTGGTCGCCGAGGCGGCGCTCGCCCGCGCCGGACAGGCCCGCGCGGGCTCCGCACCCCCGCCGGTCAGCCTCGTCCACCCGCGCCGCACGCCGCCGGCCGAGCCCGCGCAACCCCCCGCCCCGCTCGACGCCGAGACCGCGCACACCCTGCTCACCTCGCCGCTCGGCGGCATGGACACCGCGGACCTGCGGCGCCTCGGCCGGGCCCTGCGCGACGAGGAGCGGGCCGCGGGCAACCGCGTCCCCGCCCCCTCGGACGTGCTGCTCGCCCGCGCCCTCGCCGAACCCGGACGACTCGTCGCGCACGACCCCGCCTACGCCCGCGGCGCCCAGCGCCTGGCCGGGCTGCTGCGCACGGCACGCGAACTCCTCGAAGGCGGCGGCACCGCGGCCGAGGCGCTGTGGGAACTGTGGAACGGCACCCCCTGGCCGGGCCGCCTCGAACGCGCGGCGCTGCGCGGCGGGCCCGGCGGCCGCGCCGCCGACCGCGACCTCGACGCCGTCTGCGCCCTGTTCGACACCGCGGCCCGCGCCGAGGAGCGCACCGGCGGCCGGGGCGCCCTCAACTTCCTGGACGAGGTCGACGCGCAGGACATAGCGGCCGACACCCTCACCCGCGGGGCCGCCCGCCCGGACGCGGTACGCGTCATGACCGCCCACCGCTCCAAGGGCCTGGAGTGGAGCCTGGTGGTGGTCGCCGGAGTCCAGGAAGGGCTCTGGCCCGATCTGCGCCGCCGCGGCTCGCTCCTGGAAGCCGACCGGATCGGACGCGACGGTCTCGCCGAACCCCTCACGCCCGGCGCGCTCCTCACCGAGGAACGGCGCCTGTTCTACGTGGCGGCCACCCGCGCCCGCGACCGCCTCGTCGTGACCGCCGTGAAGGCGCCGGCCGACGACGGCGACCAGCCGTCCCGCTTCCTCACCGAGCTGGGCGTCGAGCCCCGCGACACCACCGGCCGCCCCCGCCGCCCCCTCGCGGTGGCGGCGCTCGTCGCCGAGCTGCGCGCCACCACGGTCGACCCGGCCGCGTCCGACGCGCTGCGCGAAGCCGCCGCCGAACGCCTGGGCCGCCTCGCCGCGCTCAGCGACGACGAGGGCCAGCCGCTCGTCCCCGCGGCGCACCCGCACCGCTGGTGGGGCCTGTACGAGCCCACCCGCTCCGACGTGCCGCTGCGCGACCGCGACCTGCCCCTCGCCCTGTCCGGCAGCGCCCTCGACCAGCTCGCCAACACCTGCGCCCTGCAATGGTTCCTCGGCCGCGAGGTCAAGGCCGACGCGCCCGCGACGGCGGCCCAGGGCTTCGGCAACGTCGTCCACGTACTCGCCGACGAGGTGGCATCCGGCCGCACGCCGGCCGACCTGGCCGTGCTGATGGAACGCCTGGACTCGGTCTGGGACGCGCTCGCCTTCGACGCGCCCTGGAAGTCGCTCCAGGAGAAGCAGAACGCGCGCGCCGCCCTGGAACGCTTCCTCCAGTGGCACACCCTCGACCGCGCGGGCCGCACCCCCGTCGCCACGGAACACGGCTTCGACGTGACCCTGGAGGCGGGCGAGTACGAAGTCCGCATCCGGGGATCCATGGACCGCGTCGAGCAGGACGTCGAAGGCCGCGCCTACGTGGTCGACTTCAAGACCGGCAAGCAGGCCCCCACCGCGGCCGAGGTCGCCGCCCACCCCCAACTGGCGGTCTACCAGCTGGCCGTCAGGGAGGGCGCCCTGGACGAGGCCTTCGACGGCCGCCGCCCCGACCCCGCAGGCGCCGAACTCGTCCACCTGCGCCAGGCCGCCCCCCAGCGCGAGGGCGGCGATGCCTACCCCAAGGTGCAGACACAGGAACCCCTTGCCGGGGAGTGGGTGGGCGACCTGCTGGCCACGGCGGCGGGAAAGGTCCTGGACGAACACTTCACCCCGACCCCGGGAACCCACTGCACCCACTGCACGTTCCGCGCCTCGTGCACGGCCCAGCCGGAGGGGCGGCAGGTGGTGGAGTAAGCGGGCCCCCTCCGCCGACGGCCCCCCCGCTTGCGGCCGCGGACCGTGCCCGCTTCTCGCGCAGTTCCCCGCGCCCCTTGAAAACCCCCGACTTCACGTGCGGACCGTGCCCGCTTCTCGCGCAGTTCCCCGCGCCCCCAAAACCGCCTTCCGCCTGCGGACCGTGCCCGCTTCTCGCGCAGTTCCCCGCGCCCCTGAAAGGCGGGGTCCGGGAGAGCCGGGAGCCGGCCTCCCCGGGGGTGGAGGGGCGCAGCCCCCGGGCGGGGTCCGGGGCGGAGCCCCCGTAGGGGGGGGTCCGGGGCACAGCCCCGGTGGGGGCCGGGGCTGTGCCCCGAGAACCCCCTTCCCCCTTCCCCCTTCCCCCCCGGAGGGGTTCGGGGAGGGGCGGGGTGGGGGTCAAGCCCGCCGCAGACGCCCCCCACCTGCACAAACCCCCCATTGTCAGCACCCCCCACTACCCTTCCAGACGTGCCCACCCACCTCACCGACCCCGACCAGCTCAAAGAGCTGCTCGGCATCCCCTTCACCCCGGAGCAGACGGCCTGCATCACCGCCCCGCCCGCCCCGCAGGTCATCGTGGCCGGAGCCGGCTCGGGCAAGACGACCGTCATGGCGGCCAGGGTCGTCTGGCTGGTGGGCACCGGCCAGGTCGCGCCCGAGCAGGTCCTGGGCCTGACCTTCACCAACAAGGCCGCCGGCGAGCTCGCCGAGCGCGTACGCACGGCGCTGATCAGGGCCGGCATCACCGACCCCGACGCCCCCGAGCCGGAGCAGGGCGAGCCCGGCATCTCCACGTACCACGCCTTCGCGGGCCGCCTCCTGACCGATCACGGCCTGCGCATAGGTCTCGAGCCCACCTCCCGCCTCCTCGCCGACGCCACCCGCTTTCAGCTCGCCGCCCGGGTGCTGCGCGCGGCACCGGGCCCCTACCCGACCCTGACCAAGTCGTTCGCCTCCCTGGTCAGCGACCTGCTCGCGCTCGACGCCGAGCTCGCCGAGCACCTCGTACGCCCGGAGCGCCTGGCCGCGTACGACCACGAGCTGCTGCGCACCCTGGAGGGCGCCAAGCTCAGCAACGCCGAGCTGCGCAAGGTGCCCGAGGCAGCCTCGGCCCGGCTCGAACTGCTCGACCTCACCACCCGCTACCGCGCCGCCAAGAAGAGCCGCGACCTGCTCGACTTCGGCGACCAGATCGCGCTGTCCGCCGAGCTCGCCCTCACCCACCCCGAGGTCGGCCGGATCCTGCGCGAGGAGTTCACGGTGGTGCTCCTCGACGAGTACCAGGACACCTCCGTCGCCCAGCGGCGCCTGCTCGCCGCGCTCTTCGGCGCCGGCACAGGACACGCCGTGACCGCCGTGGGCGACCCCTGCCAGGCCATCTACGGCTGGCGCGGCGCCTCGGTCGCCAACCTCGACGACTTCCCCCGCCACTTCCCGTACGCCGACGGCCGGCCCGCCACCCGCTACGCGCTCTCCGAGAACCGCCGCAGCGGCGGCCGTCTCCTCGACCTCGCCAACTCCCTTGCCGCGCCCCTGCGTTCGATGCACGAGGGAGTGGAAGCGCTGCGCCCCGCGCCCGGCGCCGAGCGGGACGGCGGCGTGCGCATCGCCCTGCTCGACACCCACGAGGAGGAGATCGAGTGGCTCGCCGACTCGATCGGCCACCTGGTGCGCACCGGCAAGGCGCCCGGTGAGATCGCGGTCCTGTGCCGCACCGCCGGCGACTTCGGTCAGATCCAGGGCGCCCTCGTGGCGCGCGACATCCCCGTCGAAGTGGTCGGGCTCTCCGGGCTGCTCCACCTGCCCGAGGTCGCCGACCTCGTCGCGGTCTGCGAAGTCCTCCAGGACCCGGGCGCCAACGCCTCCCTGGTACGGATCCTGACCGGCCCGCGCTGGCGCATCGGCGCGCGCGACCTGGCGCTGCTCGGCCGCCGCGCCCGCCATCTCGTACGGCGCGCCGCGACCGGTTCCGACGACCCCGACCAGCGTCTCGCCGACGCCGTGGAAGGCGTCGACCCCGCCGAGGTGATCTCCCTCGCCGACGCCCTCGACACCTTCCTCGAAGGCGCTGAGGACGACGGCCTGCCCTTCTCCGCCGAGGCCCGCATCCGCTTCGCCCGCCTCGCCGCCGAGCTGCGCGACCTGCGCCGCTCGCTCGCCGATCCGCTCATGGACGTGCTGCACCGCGTCCTGACCGTCACAGGCCTCGAAGTCGAACTCTCCGCGTCCCCACACGCGTTGGCGGCCCGACGCCGCGAGACGCTCTCCGGCTTCCTCGACACGGCGGCGAGCTTCGCCGCCCTCGACGGCGAAGCCTCGCTGCTCGCGTTCCTCGGCTTCCTGCGGACCGCCGCCCAGTACGAGAAGGGCCTGGACAACGCGCTGCCCGGCGGCGAGAACACCGTCAAGGTCCTCACCGCGCACAAGTCCAAGGGCCTGGAATGGGACGTCGTGGCCGTGCCCGGCCTGGTCACCGGCACGTTCCCTTCGACCAAGGCGAGGGAGGCGTGGACCGCCCAGGCCAAGGTCCTCCCGCACGCGCTGCGCGGCGACGCCCCGACCCTGCCGGCCGTCGAACAGTGGGACGCCAAGGGGCTCAAGTCCTTCAAGGAAGCCATGAAGGACCATCAGCACACGGAGGAACTGCGCCTGGGATACGTCACGTTCACCCGCCCCCGGACGCTGCTGCTCGGCTCGGGCCACTGGTGGGGCCCCAGCCAGAAGAAGCCCCGGGGGCCCTCGGCCTTCCTGCACGCGCTGTACGAGCACTGCGCGGCGGGCCACGGCGAGATCGAGGCATGGGCGGACGAACCGGCCGAGGACGCGGAGAACCCCGCGCTCCACGAATCCGCGGCCTCCCACGCCTGGCCGCTGCCGCTCGACCCCGCCTCCCTCGCGCGCCGCCGCGCCGCCGCGGAACGGGTCCTGGCCCACATGGCGGCAACGCCGCCGCACGACGACGTGATGCCGGCCCCTCCCGGCGTAACGCCCTCCTCTTATGGGGACGAGCCCTACGAGGACGAGCCCTACACAGCGGAGGAGTTCGGCGTTCCCGAGGACCTGGCCGACGACGACTGGGACCTCCTCCCCACCGAGCGCCCGGCCCTCTCCGTACCCCCCGCCGAACACACCCGCACGGCACCCCCCACCGGCACCGGCACCGACACCGACTCCGGCGCCCGTGACCACACCCCGCCCCAGCCGCCCGTCGCCATCCCCGGCCCCCGCCTCACCCCCGAGGACCGCCGCGCCCTGCACTCCTGGGACCGCGACCTGGAGGCGCTCACCACCGAACTGCGCCGGGCCCGCGCCACCACCCGCGACGTCGCGGTGCCGGCCTCGCTCACCGCCTCCGAGCTGCTGAGACTGGCCGCCGACCCGGAGGGCTTCGCGCGCGACCTGGCCCGGCCCATGCCGAGCCGCCCCCAGCCGGCCGCCCGCAGGGGCACCCGGTTCCACGCCTGGGTGGAGTCCCGCTACGAAGAGCTCCCGCTGCCCATGCTCGGCCCCGACGAGCTGCCCGGGGCCGACGACAGCGAAGCCGACATCGAGGACGAGCACGACCTGGCCGCACTCAAAGAGGCCTTCGAGCGCACCCCGTACGCGACGCGCACCCCGTTCCGCACCGAGGCCCCGATCCAGCTGACCCTGGCCGGCCGGGTGATCAGGGGCCGGATCGACGCCGTCTACAAGGAGGGCGAGGGCGCGCTCGCCACATACGAGATCGTCGACTGGAAGACCGGCCGGCAGGCCACCGCCGACCCCCTCCAGCTGGCGGTCTACCGGGTCGCCTGGGCCGAGCAGATGGGCGTGCCCGCGGAGTCGGTCCAGGCCGCGTTCGTCTACGTACGCACAGGTGAGACGGTGCGCCCCGCCCGTCTGCCGGGCCGCGCCGAGCTGGAGGCGATCCTCCTCGGCCCCCGTCCCCAGGGCGGACCGGGGGACGGGTCACCGCCCCCGGCCGGATAGGGTCGAGACCATGAGCGAGACCCCGGACAGCGCCGTCCAGACCGCCACCGCCACGGTGCGCACGTACATCGAGCAGCACCGCGCCGCGTTCCTCGACGACCTCGCGCAGTGGCTGCGCATCCCGTCGGTGTCGGCCCAGCCCGACCACGACGCCGACGTGCGCCGCAGCGCCGACTGGCTCGCCGCCAAGCTCCGCGAGACCGGCTTCCCGACCGTCGAGATCCTCGACACCCCGGGCGCCCCCGCCGTCTGCGCCGAGTGGCCCTCGGGCGACGCGGGCGCGCCGACCGTCCTGGTCTACGGCCACCACGACGTACAGCCCGCCGCCCGCGAAGACGGCTGGGACACCGACCCGTTCGAGCCGGTGATCGCCGACGGGCGGATGTACGGGCGCGGCGCCGCAGACGACAAGGGCCAGGTGTTCTTCCACACCCTCGGCGTCCGCGCGCACCTCGCCGCCACCGGCCGCACCGCGCCCGCCGTCAACCTGAAGCTCCTCATCGAGGGCGAGGAGGAGTCCGGTTCGCCGCACTTCCGGGCCCTGGTCGAGCAGCACGCCGAGCGCCTCTCGGCGGACGCCGTGATCGTCTCCGACACCGGCATGTGGTCCGAGGACACCCCCACCGTGTGCACCGGCATGCGCGGCCTCGCCGAGTGCGAGATCCAGCTGTACGGACCCGGCCAGGACATCCACTCCGGCTCCTTCGGCGGCGCCGTCCCCAACCCGGCGACGGCCGCGGCCCGCCTGGTCGCCGCCCTGCACGACGCGGACGGACACGTCACCGTCCCCGGCTTCTACGACGGAATCGCCGAGCTGTCCGACGCCGAGCGCGAACTCTTCGCGGAGCTGCCCTTCGACGAGGCCGAGTGGCTGCGCACCGCCAAGTCGCGGGCGGTCCACGGCGAGGCCGGCTTCTCCACCCTGGAGCGGATCTGGGCCCGGCCTACCGCCGAGGTCAACGGCATCGGCGGCGGCTACCAGGGCCCCGGCGGGAAGACGATCATCCCGTCGTCGGCGACGGTGAAGCTGTCGTTCCGCCTGGTCGCCGGCCAGGACCCGAAGCACATCGAGAAGCTCGTCACGGACTGGGCCGCCGGACAGGTCCCCGCCGGGATCCGGCACAAGATCACCTGGAGCGCGGGCACCCGTCCCTGCCTGACCCCCCTCGGCCACCCGGCGCTCCAGGCCGTCGTGCGGGCCATGAGCACCGCCTTCGGCACGAAGGTCCGCTTCACCCGCGAGGGCGGCTCGGGCCCCGCCGCCGACCTCCAGGACGTCCTGGAGGCGCCCGTCCTGTTCCTCGGGATCTCGGTCCCTTCGGACGGCTGGCACGCGCCCAACGAGAAGGTCGAGCTCGACCTCCTGTTCAAGGGCGTCGAGACAGCGGCCCACCTGTGGAGCGACCTCGCGGCCACCACCACCGCGTCAAGCACAACCGCGTCAGGCAGCACCACCGCGTCCACGACCTGAGCCCGCCACCCGAGCTCGCCACCCGAGCCCCGCCAGCCTGAGCCACGGCTGACCGAAATCGCTGAACACACCGTCCATCCGGGGGAGTTGGAAGCACCTGTGAGCACCACCAGCAGTGACGTCTTCACGGACCGGCCGAGCGGGCTCGCCACGCCCATCGGCCTGACCGAGCCGAGCGGCATCGACCGAGCCGCCCACCACCGCCTGGACGAAGCCTGGCTCGCGGCGGCCTGGAGCCACCCCACGACCCGCGTCTTCGTCGTCTCCGGCGGGCAGGTCCTGATCGACGAGCCCACGGACGCCGCGGACGGCGAGCCCGGCCGCACCGAACTCGTCATGACGCCCGCCTTCGAAGCCCCGGTCACCGAGACCCACCGCTACTTCCTGGGCACCGACGAGGACGGCGTGAGCTACTTCGCCCTCCAGAAGGACGCCCTGCCCGGCCGCATGGACCAGTCGGCCAGGCCCGCGGGTCTGCGCGAGGCCGGCCTGCTGCTCTCGCCGCGCGAGGCGAGCCTGGTGACGCACGCCGTCGCCCTGGAGAACTGGCAGCGCCTGCACCGCTTCTGCTCCCGCTGCGGCGAGCGCACCGTGATCGCGGCGGCCGGCCACATCCGCCGCTGCCAGGCCTGCGGCGCCGAGCACTACCCGCGCACCGACCCGGCCGTGATCATGCTGGTCACCGACGAGCACGACCGGGCCCTGCTCGGCCGCCAGGTGCACTGGCCCGAGGGCCGCTTCTCGACCCTGGCGGGCTTCGTGGAGCCCGGCGAGTCCATCGAGCAGTCCGTGCGCCGCGAGGTCTTCGAAGAGGCCGGCGTCACGGTCGGCCCGGTCGAGTACGTGGCGAGCCAGCCCTGGCCCTTCCCGTCCAGCCTCATGCTCGGATTCATGGCCAAGGCCATCTCGTCCGAGATCAACGTCGACGGCGAGGAGATCCACGAAGCCCGCTGGTTCTCCCGCGAGGACCTGGCCGCCGCCTTCGCGTCCGGCGAGGTCCTGCCCCCGTACGGCATCTCGATCGCGGCCCGCCTCATCGAGCTCTGGTACGGCGAGCCCCTGCCGAAGCCCACACACTGACCTGGCCCCACCGACCCGCGTCCACTGTTCTGGCCCCACCGACCCGGGTCCACCGACTCGACCCCACCGACCCGGGTCCACCGACTCGACCCCACCGACCCGGGTCCAGACACGCGGAAGGCCCCCGCCCACGACCCCGAGGGGTTCGGACGGGGGCCTTCCACCCGCGCGGACGAGACCGGTGCGTCAGACGCCGATCTTCTGCTTGACCTGCGCGAGCGACGGGTTCGTCAGCGTCGAACCGTCGTCGAACAGGACGGTCGGCACGGTCTGATTGCCACCGTTGGCCTTCTCCACGAACGCGGCCGACGCCGGGTCGTGCTCGATGTTGACCTCGGTGTACGCGATGCCCTCGCGGTCCATCTGCTTCTTCAACCGCTGGCAGTAGCCGCACCAGGTGGTGCTGTACATCGTCACAGTGCCCGACATGTCTCTCGCGCTCCTCTGTATCGCTCGATGGCGTGCGCGCCCCGCCCAATGCGGTTCCGCACGGCCTAGAACGTACGGAAGGCGTGCGCCATTCCCGCATGTGACCGAAGCGTCACCGCCCGGATCAGGCGGATCAGTACGACCAACGGCGCCCCCTGTGGACAACGCGGCGCGACCGCCCCGCGCGACCTGGCAGCATGGCGGGGTGACAGCAGCAACGCACTCCACTCCCTTCCCGCAGGTCCCCGAGACGGCCGACGCGGTGCTCGACGGGCTCGACCCCGAGCAGCGCGAGGCCGCGACGGCCCTGAACGGCCCGGTGTGCGTGCTGGCCGGCGCGGGCACCGGCAAGACCCGCGCGATCACCCACCGGATCGCCTACGGGGTACGCGCCGGGATCCTCCAGCCCTCCAGCGTCCTCGCCGTCACCTTCACCAACCGGGCGGCGGGCGAGATGCGCGGCCGGCTGCGCCAGCTCGGCGCCGGCGGCGTCCAGGCCCGCACCTTCCACTCGGCGGCCCTGCGCCAGCTCCAGTACTTCTGGCCCAAGGCGGTCGGCGGCCCGCTGCCCCGGCTCGTCGAGCGCAAGGTCCAGCTCGTCGCCGAAGCGGCCGCCCGCTGCCGGCTGCGGCTCGACCGCAACGAACTGCGTGACGTGACGGGCGAGATCGAGTGGGCGAAGGTCACCCAGACCGTCCCCGGCGACTACCCGGCGGCGGTCGCCAAGTCCCACCGGGACGCGCCCCGCGACACCGCCGAGATCGCCCAGATCTACCGCATGTACGAGCAGCTCAAGCAGGACCGCGGGGTGATCGACTTCGAGGACGTGCTGCTCCTCACCGTCGGCGTGCTCCAGGACCGGCACGACATCGCCGACCAGGTCCGCCGCCAGTACCAGCACTTCGTGGTCGACGAATACCAGGACGTCAGCCCCCTCCAGCAGCGTCTCCTCGACCTGTGGCTCGGCGACCGCGACACGCTGTGCGTGGTGGGCGACGCCAGCCAGACCATCTACTCCTTCACCGGCGCCACCCCCGACCACCTGCTGAACTTCCGCACCCGCCACCCGAACGCGACGCTCGTCAAGCTGGTCCGCGACTACCGCTCCACCCCGCAGGTCGTGCACCTCGCCAACGGACTGCTCGGCCAGGCCACCGGCCGGGCCGCCGAACACCGGCTCGAACTGGTCTCCCAGCGCGCTGCGGGCCCCGAGCCCGTCTACACCGAATACGGCGACGAACCCGCCGAAGCCGAGGGCGTGGCCCGCCGCATCCGCGACCTGATCGCCTCCGGAGTCTCGGCCGGCGAAATCGCCGTGCTCTACCGCATCAACGCCCAGTCCGAGATCTACGAACAGGCCCTGGCCGACGCGGGCGTGCCCTATCTGCTGCGCGGCGCCGAGCGGTTCTTCGAGCGCCCCGAGGTCCGCGAGGCGGTCGTGGCCCTCGGCGGCGCGGCCCGCGCCGGCGGCAACGACTCGCTGCTCGACGACGCGGTGGACCTGCCGTCCCAGGTGCGGGCCGTGCTCGGCACCAAGGGCTGGACGGCCGCACCCCCGGCCGGCTCCGGCGCGGTGCGCGACCGATGGGAATCGCTGGCCGCCCTGGTCAGGCTCGGCGAGGACTACGAACGGGCCAAGCCCGGCGCGACGCTCTCCGACCTGGTGACCGAGCTGCGCGAGCGGGAGGCCGCCCAGCACGCCCCGACCGTCGAGGGCGTCACGCTGGCATCGCTGCACGCGGCGAAGGGCCTGGAATGGGACGCCGTGTTCCTGGTCGGCCTCACCGAAGGCATGATGCCGATCACCTACGCCAAGACGGACGAGCAGATCGAGGAGGAACGCCGGCTCCTGTACGTCGGCGTCACCCGCGCCCGGGTCCACCTCGGGCTCTCCTGGTCCCTCTCGCGCTCTCCGGGCGGCCGCGCCTCGCGCCGCCCCAGCCGCTTCCTGAACGGGCTGCGACCCGGCTCCGGCTCCCGCGCGGCCCGTGCCACGGCGGGCGCAAACCCGGGTGTCGAACGCGGCCCCGCCGCCCGCAAGCGCACCCGCCGCGGACCGGTGCTGTGCAGGGTGTGCGGGAAAACACTCACCGAAGCCGGCGAGATGAAGCTGATGCGCTGCGAGGACTGCCCGTCGGACATGGACGAGGCGCTGTACGAGCGGCTGCGCGAATGGCGCTCCCGCCAGGCGAAGGACCTGGGCATGCCGCCGTACGTCGTCTTCACCGACAAGACGCTGATGGCGATCGCGGAGGCCGTGCCGTCCAACGGCCACGAGCTCGCCGTGATCTCCGGAGTCGGCGCCCGCAAGCTGGACCGATTCGGCACCGATGTCCTGGCCATCTGCGCAGGTGACGAGCCTGGAGGAGCCGACGAGGAAGGTTCCTGAAAACTCGTCGAAAAAATAGTTTGCGCCCGCCCCGGGGATCCCCATAGGTTCTTAACCACGGAAACGAGAGCTTCTCCGAAGCCGGGTCTCCGTGCTGTACTTAGCTGTACGTAACCCCATACGCATGGGACCAGGCCCCCCAAGGCCGAAGTCCCCGAGACGCCGAGAGGAGGCGAGACCAGTGGCCAGCAACATCGAGACCAGCACCAGCACCAGCTCCATCACCACCAAAGTGAGCGTCCACTCGGTCGCCGCCACCTGCCCGCTCGGCTCTCCGTTCCAGGGCACCGGTCTGTCCACCGGTGTCTCCGGTCTGCTCGGCCTCAGCGCGACGGTTCCGGCCCCCCTGGCGATCATCCCCGTGCGTGATGAGCGCAATGAGCGACCGATTCTGGCGCCGGCAGCAGCAGTAGCGAAGGGACGGGCCCTGGCCCACGCCTTTGCGGCGACCGGCGCAGGAGCGGCACAGCAGACGAAGAAGTACCAGCACCACACGATGTGGGCCTTCCGTGGGCTCGAACCCTGGAGTGATCCAGCCTGATGCAGATCAGGCAGGCGCCTTCAGGGCCGCGGAACCCCACCCGGGATCCGCGGCCCTTCTGTTTGTCCCGAACGGGACGGACGGAGCGAAGGGGGGCCTCGGTACCAGCCGAAACCCGGCCGACCGGCCGGAACGACACAGCCGAACACACCCGACAAGACGAGGTTGAAAACACCGTGCAACTCGAAGCGCACGCCCCGTCGGTACCGCCCGCCCCGACTCTCCCCCCGCCCGGTCTCACGGAGGACCCCGCCTTGACTCCCCTCACCGCGCTCACCGCGCTCGACGACGCCATCGAGAACCTGGGCGTACCCGTCCCCTGCCGCTCCTTCGACCCGGAGGTCTTCTTCGCCGAGTCGCCGGCCGATGTCGAGTACGCCAAGTCCCTCTGCCAGACCTGCCCCCTGATGGCCGCCTGCCTCGCCGGTGCCAAAGAGCGGCGCGAGCCGTGGGGTGTCTGGGGCGGAGAGCTCTTCGTCCAGGGTGTGGTCGTTGCCCGCAAGCGGCCGCGTGGCCGCCCGCGCAAGAACCCGGTCGCCGCATGAACCGCCCGGGAACCATCGACCATCCCCGAACGAACGACCCCCAGAAACAGGCCCCGATGACGACGTCCGCCAGCGAGCCCACCGGCTCCGCGACCCCAGACTTCACCACCACCGGCGCGAACAAGTCGCGCCAGAACAGGACCCTCGAAATGCAACTCATGCCAGAAGCCCTGGCGCGTGCGCATATGCATCAGCGCCTCCAGGAAGCCGAGTCGGAACGCCAGGCACGTCGCCTGGTGGCCGCCCGGCGACTGCAGCAGCGTGCCGAACGCGCCTCGATGCGCGCCCGCCGCGCCCTGGCGATGGCCGTCATGCACTGACGGCCGACGCCGTACGGCGAAAGCCGTGAAGTGAGCGAACGATTGCGGGGGCCGGTCCGAACGGACCGGCCCCCGCGGTGCGTTGTGGCCCCAAAGCGGCGGGCGCGGCGGTATCGTCGCGAGGTGGACGACCAGAATCGGCCGATGGCCGAGCCCCTCGTGTGCTCCCACTGCGGAACCGCGGCCCCGGCCGACGGCCCGCCGCCCACCTGGATCTACTCGGTCGAGAACGGCACCCGCCGCTACTACTGCGACGACTGCGCCCGAGCCAACATCAGAGCCATCGAAGGCAGGCTCGACGCCGCTTGGTGGTAGCTGGCCCACCCCACCCCACCTCACCGCCGGGGGCCCTTCCCGGGGGACCTAGCGCCGGGGGCCCGTCCCGGGGGCTCATCCCCGGGCCCCCGCCCCCCCCGCCCCCCCCGCCCCCCGAATCCCGCGCCCCCCGGCCCGCAGAGCCCTGCCGCCCCGGGTCCCGCGCACCCCGATCACGGCGGCCTGGGCCCTTGGCCGCCCGCCGCCACGAGCCCGCTCCTACGCCTCCTCGGCGGCCGCGGCGACGCTCGCTTCCGCGGTCGCCCCGGCCACGCTCGCCTCCTCAGCGCTCGCGGACAGCTGCTCCGCCGGGGTCGCCGCGGGCTTGGCGGGGACGAATCCCGGGAGCCACTCCTCCAGTTCGTCCCGCATGCGCACGGTGGCCTCCAGCTGGCAGAGCACCCCGATCGTCGACAGCGTCACCCGATGTATCAGGAGGTACGAGGGCGGCAGATTGAGCTGCTTGCCCAACTGGTGGGCGGGCGAGCGGGGGTCGGCGATCCGGGCCGCCTGCCCGCGCATCCAGCCGCGGCTGAAGGTGAACTCGTCCGCCTGGGCCGGCTCGATGATCGGCAACAGGTAGTCGAGGACCGCGTCCGGATCGAGGTCGATGGAATCCTTGACGAAGCCCTCCTCGCGCAGCATCTCGTAGACCGCCTCGGCATCGCCTTCCAACGTCATCCGCAGGGATGCTCCGATGGTCGCGGGCAGCCCGCCTGGCAGCCGGTCCACGGTGCCGAAGTCCATCACGCCGAGCCGCCAGGGCCCGTCCGCCCGCTCGGGCGGCAGCAGGCGGAAGTTGCCCGGATGCGGATCGGCGTGCAGCAGCCCGGTCCTCGCCGGGCCCGAGAAGAGGAAGCGCATCAGCAACTGCCCGGCCCGGTCCCGCTGTTCGGGCGTCCCGTCCTTGATCACCTCCGAGAGGGGTATGCCGTCCATCCACTCGGTCACCAGGACCTGCTCGCTCTGGTGCACCACATCGGGCACCAGGACATCGGCGTCCCCCGCGAATTCCGCCGCGTGCTCCCGCTGCGCCCGAGCCTCCAGCTCGTAGTCCAACTCCTCCGAGACCCGGTCGCGCAGCTCGGCTATCAGCGGCTTGATGTCCATGCCCGGAATCAGCGGGCCCAGCAGCCGGGCGAACCGGCTCAACTGGGTGAGGTCCGAGAGCAGCGCCTCCCCGGCTCCGGGGTACTGCACCTTGACGGCCACCTCGCGCCCGTCGTGCCACACCGCCCGGTGCACCTGCCCGATCGAGGCGGCGGCCGCCGGCTTCTCCTCGAACTCCAGGAACAGCTCGCGCCAGTCGGCGCCGATGCGCTCCTCCAATACGGCGTGAACGGTGCGGCTCGGCATCGGGGGCGCCGCCTCCTGGAGCTTGGTCAGGGCGGCCCGGTAGGGCCCCGCGACCTCCTCCGGCAGGGCCGACTCGAAGACGGACAGTGCCTGCCCGAACTTCATCGCGCCGCCCTTCAGCTCACCCAGGACCTTGAAGAGCTGCTCGGCGGTGCGCTGCTGGAGCTCACGGGCGACCAGCTCGGCGGACTTCCCGCCGATCCGCTTGCCCAGGCCCCACGTGGCCCGGCCGGCGAAGCCAAGTGGCAGTGCGGCCAGCTTGGCGGTCCGGGTGACCGCCTTTCGGGGAAGATCAGACATGCGCCCCTCCAATTCCCAGACAGCCACGCCCTCGCAGGCGCTACCGGACCATTGTGTCGTGTGGCCCCGCGGCCCCCGAGGCCTGCTCCCCCCGAGTGTTCCCGGCCGCGCCGCAGAAGCAGTCACGGTGCGGCTCGATCGGGGCGGAGCGCCAGTCGAGCCGGGGCAGTGACGCTTCCCAGCGGCTGCCGGTGCTCGTCGGCAGGTCGCCGTCGAGGAAGGCCAGGGCGTGGGCCGCCGCCAGGCCCGCCACGGCGGTCGCGAGCGACAGATCGCAGGCCGGTACGGCGGTGCGCTGCCGGCCCGAGCGCCACTGGGCGAGCAGCCGCGGCCAGCCCGGGTCGCGCTCGGTGCGGCCGAGTGCCAGGCATCCCGCGCACCCGGTGCCGCCCGGCAGGACGAGCGGTCCCACCACCCCCGTCGTCTCCACGACTCCCGCGTACAGGTGGGGGATTCCGGCACGGATCCAGTCCTCGGCGTCCATCGCGTTCGGCGCGTGCACGTCGAGCGCCTCGCGCGGGGCGACCACGATCAGGGACAGCCCCGGCTGCTCCCCGTCCCGCTGGTGGCGCGGCGGGCCCCCGGGCGCCGCGCGCCGCACCAGCTGGGCGGCCGCCGCGGCCCGACGCTCGCCGACGGCCTGACCGGGCAGCCCGCCCGGCGTTACATCGCCTGGCTGCGTCACGCCTCCGTCCAGGACGTCGACCCGGCCCACCCCGGAGCCGGAGAGCACCGCGGCGATCGCCGCGCCCACCCGGCCGGCTCCGCGCACCTGGACCCGTATGGCCCTGCGGGCCGCGAGCGTCTTCGCCGCGTCGCCCGGCCCGGGGTGCAGAAGGGAGAGGGACGCCAGATCCGGCCGTAGTCGCTCATGGGCGCCGGTCCGGGACCGTAACGCCTCCGCCTCCGGGCCGCCGGCCGTCGGATCGTCGACCACGCCGGCCGCCGTCAGGCGAGTCAACAGCGCGTCGACCTGAGCCGGCGGCAGGTCCAGGGCGCGTGCCCGCTCGTACAGGAGCGGCAGGCCCTGGGTGCCGTCGAGCAGGTCCAGGAAATGGCCCGTCGCCGGGTCGACCGGCGCGAGGACCACGGCCTGTGCGGGAGTGATCCCGAACTGCACGGTCGCACGGTCCCGCCAGGCCCGGCGCAGTGCCGGCTTCAGCATCGGATGCATGGTTCCACCCCTGTTGTCGTGTCTCTTCGCGCGCCTGCGGCGGCTGCTCGATCGCGGGCCGTCGCGCGCCGTGGGACAACCCTGCCCGGTCGTGGCGGAGGGCGTGAAAAGTTGTCCACAGGCAGGGGGTATTAGTCATTCAAATGGTGCACCTCAGCGGATGGATCATGGCTCAACCGCCCCGGAGGCGGGACTTCCCCCACTGACAGCGGGTAACGTCGGGGCGTGCCCGCCGACCCACTGCAGAGTGCCGGAAGCCCGCCGCGCCGCCCGACCGGCCTGCCGCCGCGCGGGCCGGCCACGAGCGCGGTCGAGGTGCGCCGCAGCGCCCGGCGCAGCCGAACGGTCTCCGCCTACCGTGAGGGTGACCGCACCATCGTTTTGATCCCGGCCCGGATGTCCGAGGCCGAGGAGCAGCGGTGGGTCACGGTGATGCTCGACAAGCTGGCCGCGCAGGAGAGCAAGCGGATGCTGGGCGACGCGGAGCTGACCGAGCGCGCCGAGCGGCTTTCGGAGCAGTACTTCGCGGGCCGGGCCCGCCCCGCGTCGGTGCGCTGGGTGACCAATCAGAACACCCGCTGGGGCTCCTGCACCCCGGCCGAGGGAAGCATCCGGCTTTCGCACCGGCTGCAGGGCATGCCCGAGTACGTCGTCGACTACGTGCTCCTGCACGAGCTGGCGCACCTGCTGGTTCCCGGCCACGGACCCCGGTTCTGGCGGCTGCTCGACGCCTATCCGCGCACCGAGCGGGCCCGGGGCTATCTGGAGGGCGTGGTCGCCGCCGACCGCCTTCCGCACCTGCCGGGAGCCCGCGAGGAGTAGGGCTCGACGGTTGTGTACCGAATGTGTAGCGACTTCGTCGATTGTCCGAGGCAGCCGTTAGCCTGGCGCGACGCAATCACCTCGGGATGGGGGACGGTCGGTACGCATGGCCAGGGAATTCCAGCGCGGCCACAAGGCCAAGGTCAGTGATCTCACGGCGGGGACGGATCTGTACGTCGGTGTGCAGATCGCCGGCCCGGGGCTGACCTTCGACATCAGCTGCTTCGGGCTCGACGCCAACGAGCAGCTGTCCGACGACCGTTACTTCGTGTTCTTCAACCAGCCGAAGTCTCCCGAGGAGTCGATCCAGCTCCTCGGCGCCCAGTCCGGTGACAGCGAGTCGTTCCGCGTCACCCTGGACCGCGTTCCGCCCCACATCCACAAGCTGTCCTTCACCGCGACCCTCGACGGCGCGGGCCAGATGTCGCAGGTGGGCCCCGGCTACATCCGGGTCGTGGCCGGCGGTCAGGAAGTGGTCCGCTATGCCTTCACCGGCGCGGAGTTCAGCACCGAGCGGGCCGTCATGCTCGGCGACTTCTACTTGAAGGACGTCTGGCGCTTCGCCGCGGTGGGCCAGGGTTTCGACGGCGGCCTCGAAGCCCTCCTGAAGAACTTCGGCGGCGAGGTCCTCGACGAGGAGCCCGCCGCCCCGCAGCAGCCCGAGCCCCAGGGCGCCGCCCCGGGTTTCGCTCCGCCGCCCCAAGCCGGCGCGCCCGCCCCGCAGTTCGGCGGCCCGGCGCAGGCGCCGCAGCCCGCGCCCTCCTTCGGTGCGCCCGTGCCGCCGCCCGCCCCGGCTCCGGCCGCACCGCAGCACTACGCGCCGCCGCAAGGGTCGACACCGCCGCCGCCTCCGGCGCCCAGCCCGCAGATCCACGCGGCGCCCACCATCGCCGCTCCGATGCACCTCGTCCCGGGCGCCGTGCCGCCGCCCGCGCCGGCGCCGTACGGGCAGCCGCCGCAGCCCGCGTACGGCCAGCCGCCGCAGCCGCCGCAGTTCGGGCAGGGCCCCGGCCATATCCCGGGCCAGACGCCGCCGCCGGGCGCCCCCGCTCCGTACGGCCAGCCCGCTCCCTACGGACAGCCGGCGGCCTATGGCCAGTCCGCGCCGTACGGCCAGCCGCAGGGCATGCAGGGCGTGCCCCAGGGCGGCGGGCTGCAGGCCGCCATCCAGACGTACAAGGAAGTGCCCACCGGCCAGCGCTGGACCGCGCAGAACAAGCAGCTGGTCCGCGTCGACCTCGGGGCCGACGGTCAGCCCGTCCTCGCCCGCCAGGGCAGCATGGTCATGTACCAGGGCAAGGTCGACTTCGGCTACAAGGGCGCCGGATTCGCCGGCCGTATCGTCGGCAACGCCACCGGCCAGGAAATGCAGCTGATGCGCTGCACCGGCCGCGGCCAGGTCTTCCTCGCCGAGAACAGCGCCCATCTGCACCCCATCGAGCTCCAGGGCGACGGCATCTGCGTCTCCGCGGAGCACGTTCTGGCCTTCGACGAGTCGCTTCAGTACGAGGTCCGCCGCATCGAGGGCCACGGCATCCCCGGCGGCGCCCTGTTCACGATGCTGTTCCAGGGCACCGGCACCGTCGTCGTGATGACGCACGGCACCCCGGTGGTGCTGCCGGTCACCCCGACCACGTTCGCCGACAGCGACGCGATCGTCGCCTGGTCCGCCGCGTCCCAGGTGATCGTCTCCAGCCAGGTCCGGCTGCGCCGCAACGCCTATCCGGGAGACAGCGGCGAGTCCGTCAATCTCCAGTTCCGGGGCGCCCCCGGCAACTTCATCGTCGTCCAGCCGTACGAGGTCTGAGGGAGCCCGAAGACATGAATCAGCAACTCGCGGGCTATGCCCCGACCCCCGTCGCGGCCCGCATGGAGAACCACGGCAGCGCCATGCTCAAGGTCGCCATGGCCACCGGGCAGGACCTGTTCGCCCGGGTCGGCTCGATGGTCGCCTACGAGGGCTTCATCCAGTACGAGCCCAACCCGCCCGCCGTGCGCCAGATGGCGCGGGACTGGATCACCGGCGAGGGCGCGCCCCTCATGAAGTGCACCGGCGACGGCCTGCTCTACCTCGCCGACTACGGGGCCAACGTCGTGATCGTCAACCTCGACAACGACGCTCTCTCGGTCAACGGCACCAATGTGCTCGCCTTCGACGCGAGCCTCCAATGGGGTGTCGAGCGGGTCAAGGGCCTCGCCAAGTTCGCGGGCCAGGGCCTGTTCAACGTGAAGATCTCCGGCACCGGCTGGGTCGCCCTGACCTCGCGCGGCACCCCGGTCGTCGTCGACTGCGGAAGCGGCGAGGACGAGACGTACGTCGACCCCGACGCGCTGGTCGCCTGGTCCCCGAACCTGAAGGTGAAGGGCAAGCGCAGCTTCAAGGCGTCCTCGCTGATCGGCCGGGGCAGCGGAGAGGCCTACCAGATGGCCTTCTCGGGCAAGGGCATCGTCGTCGTACAGCCGAGTGAGGACAGCACGGACCGCCTGCGGGCCCGGGGCTGAGGGGGAGAGACATCATGCAGAGCCCGCTTTTCAGCTACACCGAGCAGCAGTCCCAGGAGCGCTACACGCCGCAGAACGCGCAGCTGCTGCGTGCCGTGCTCACCGGCCACGACGACCTGCTGGCCCGCAAGGGGTCGATGGTCGCCTACCAGGGCCTGCTGGAGTTCGACGGGGAGTACCAGTCGAACGGGCAGCGCAACGCCCGCGCCCGCACCGGCGAGGGCCTCGACCTGATGCGCGTCTCGGGCCAGGGCACGGTCTACCTCGCCAACCTGGCCCAGCACGTCCACGTGGTGGACGTCGACCGGGACGGGCTGACCGTGGACAGCGGCTACGTCCTCGCGATGGACTCCTCGCTGCACCACGAGGTCATCGCCGTGGACAGCCAGTACGGGGTGTCCGGCACCGGCAAGTACCAGCTCAACATCACCGGCACCGGCAAGGTCGTCCTGATGACCTCGGGCCAGCCGCTGATGCTCCAGGTCACGCCCGACAAGTACGTCAACGCGGACGCGGACGCGATCGTCGCCTGGTCGACCTCGCTCCGGGTCCAGATGCAGGCGCAGACGCACTCCACGGGCGTGTGGCGGCGCCGTGGCAACACCGGCGAGGGCTGGGAGCTGAGCTTCCTGGGCCAGGGCTTCGCCCTCGTGCAGCCCAGCGAGGTGCTGCCGCCGCAGAACGCGGTGATCGCCCAGGGCCTTCGGGGCCAGTACGGCATGGGCCAGCAGGGCGTCCACGCGCAGAACCAGGGCAACGCCTGGAGCTAGGCGCTCCGCTGGGCTTCAGGACATCGGTAACGTCCGGGACATCGGTAACGTCCGGGACATCGGTAACGTCCGGGACATCGGTAACGTCCGGGACATGGGTACGTCCGGGACATGGGTACGTCCGGGACATGGGTGAGGGGCGTTCGCCGTGGCGAACGCCCCTCACCCGTATGCCAGTTGGAGCCTGGCCGCCTCCCGCTACAACCGCGCGCGCGTCGCTTCGACCAGCCGGACCACCGACGTGTCGGCGACCGCGGCCACCTCGTCGTAGCCGAACCAGCGCAGGTCCAGCGACTCGTCGCTGATCGCCTCCACGGCGCCGGGCGGGGCCAGCGCCGCGTACTGGACGTCCAGGTGCCAGTGGCAGGGCGCCGGGATCGGATGCCGGTCGAGCCGCACAGGACCGCCGGGCAGCAGGCTGAGACCGGCCACCCCGGACTCCTCCTCGGCCTCGCGCAGCGCGGCGGCCGCCACCGTGGCGTCGCCCGGCTCGCAGTGGCCGCCCATCTGGAGCCACATGCCGAGCTTCTTGTGCAGCGTGAGCAGGACACGGCCGTGCGTGGGGTCGATGACGAGCGCGCTCGCCGTCAGATGCCCCGCCTCACAGGCCTTCCACATCCCGTCGGGGTGCAGCGAGAGATGGTCCAGGTAGGCCTGGCGCAGCTCCGGCTGGTCCTCGTACGCCTTCAGGACGAGGACCGCGTCATCGTGCAGGGTCACTTGCCGGACTCGCCCTCGGTGTCGCTGTCGTCGCCCTTACCGTCCTTCGGCTCGGCCTTGGGCTCGTCCTTCGGCTCGTCCTTCTTCAGGGAGGGCCCGTTCTGCTCGGCGGCCTCGCCCAGCATCTTGTCCAGCTCCGAGAAGTCCAGGTGCTCGCGGTGCACGAAACCGTCCGGGTCGTCGAGGTCGGACGCGGTCGGCAGCATGTCCGGGTGCTCCCACAGGTCGTCCCTGCCGTCCACGCCGCGGGCGTCGGTGAGCGAGGCCCACAGGCGGGAGGCGTCGCGCAGCCGGCGCGGGCGGAGCTCAAGGCCGATCAGGGTGGCGAAGGTCTGCTCGGCCGGGCCACCGGTGGCCCGGCGCCTGCGGAGTGTCTCGCGCAGCGCGTCGGCCGAGGTGAGCCGGGGCTTGGCGGCCGCGTGGACCACCGCGTCGACCCAGCCCTCGACCAGCGCGAGGGCCGTCTCCAGACGCGCCAGGGCGACCTTCTGCTGCGGGGTGTCCTCCGGCTGGAACATGCCCTGCTGAAGAGCCTCCTGAAGCTGTTCGGGGTTGGACATGTCGAGCTGGCCGACGGCGTCCTCCAGCTTGGCCGTGTCGACCGTGATGCCGCGCGCATAGCCCTCGACCGCGCCGAACAGATGCGAGCGCAGCCACGGCACATGGGCGAAGAGCCGCTGGTGGGCGGCCTCGCGCAGCGCCAGGTAGAGCCGGATCTCGTCCTGCGGGACGCCCAGGTCCTTGCTGAAGGCCGCGATGTTCAGCGGGAGCAGCGCGGCCTTGCCCGCCGGGCCGAGCGGCAGCCCGATGTCGGTCGAACCGACCACCTCGCCCGCCAGCACACCGATGGCCTGACCGATCTGCTGGCCGAACATGGCGCCGCCCATGGAGCGCATCATGCCGAGCAGCGGGCCCGCCATGGCCTGCATCTCCTCGGGCAGCACGCCGCCCATGGCCGCGCCGACACGCTCGGCGACCGGGTCGACCAGCTCCTTCCAGGCCGGCTGGGTCGCCTCGACCCACTCCGCGCGGCTCCAGGCCACCGCGGTGGTGGAGCCCGAAGGCAGCGACGTCGCGTCGTCGAGCCACAGGTCGGCCAGGCGCACGGCTTCCTGGACCGCGGCGCGCTCGGCCGGGCCGATGCTCTCGTCCTTGGTGCCGTCGGCGGTGCCCTGGGCGACCGTCTGGCGCGCGATCTGCTTGGCCATGTCCCAGTTCACGGGACCGCCCTCGTAGCTGAGCATCTGCCCGAGCTGCTGGAAGGCGGCACCCAGGTCGTTCGGGTTCATCGAACCGAACATCGCGGCGAACGGATTGTCCGCGCCGCCCTGGCCGCCGAAGCCGAGGGGATTGCCGCCCTGGCCACCGGCACCCTGACCGCCTCCGGCAGGGTCCTTCTTCTTGCCGTCGCCGTCTTCCGGCTCCTCCGGCGGAAGGCCGAATCCGAATGGGGTGTCACTCACGGGTTTCCTCGGCTCGTTAGGCCGCCGGCTCGTGCCGACGGCGGCTGGCCCACAACACCACCAGCGTAGACATCCGAACGGGATTGGGGCTCGGTGCTCCGCTGCCTCGCGGCCTGCGGCAGGATGGACGCCACCTGGTACGTACGCGTCATTAACGTACGTACTGAAGACAACCGCTGGAGACGCCCGGTGAGTTCCCCAGATCCGAAGGTTCGCGCAGCGCGAAACCTCTCCGCCTCAACATCGCGCGGCCCCGTCGTCGCCGTGACCGGTGCCGCCTCCGGGATCGGCGCCCTGCTGACCGCGCGCCTCGCCGCGTCCGAGGAGGTCAAGCAGGTCGTCGCCATCGACGAGCGGCGAGGTGACGTGTCCGAGGCGACCTGGCACATCCTGGACGTACGGGACCCGGCGATCGCCGAGAAGCTGCGCGGCGCCGACGTCGTCGTGCACCTCGCGCTCGACCTCGACCTGGAGACGGACCCGGCGGCCCGCTCCGCCTACAACGTGCGCGGCACCCAGACCGTCCTGACGGCCGCGGCCGCCGCCGGCGTGCACCGGGTGGTGCTCTGCACCTCGGCGATGGTCTACGGGGCGCTGCCCGACAACGACATCCCGCTGTCCGAGGACGCCGAGCTGCGGGCCACCGCGGAGGCGACCGGCGTCGGCGACCTCCTGGAGATCGAACGCCTGGGACGGCGGGCCCCGCGGGCCCACCCCGGGCTCAACGTGACCGTGGTGCGCCCCGCCGTCCTGGTCGGCGGCACCGACACCGCGCTCACCCGGTACTTCGAGTCGCCGCGCCTCCTGGTCGTCGCCGGATCCCGGCCGACCTGGCAGTTCTGTCACGTCGACGACCTGTGCAGCGCCCTGGAGTACGCCGCTCTGGAGAAGGCCGAGGGGGAGTTCGCGGTCGGCTGCGACGGCTGGCTCGAACAGGAGGAGGTCGAGGAGCTCAGCGGCATCCGCCGCATGGAACTGCCCTCGGCCGTCGCCCTCGGCGCCGCGGCCCGGCTGCACCGGATCGGGCTCACCCCCTCGCCCGCCGGTGACCTCGCGTACACGATGCACCCGTGGGTGGTCAGTGTCGGGCGGCTGCACGACGCGGGCTGGCGGCCGCAGTGGACCAACGAGGAGGTCCTCGCCGAACTCCTCGAAGAGGTCGCGGGACGGCACACCGTCGCAGGACGCAGGCTCGGCCGCAAGGACGCCACCGCCGCGGGAGCCGCGGGCGCCACCGTCGCCCTGCTCGGCGCGGCCGCCGTGGTGCGCAGGGCCCGCAAACGGCGGGGCCTGTAGAACCCTCCTACGACGGTCGCGGCCACCCGGTCGAAAGAGCTATTCCGGGATGTCACTCCCGTGCGGCACGATGGAACCATGGCACGCACGTATCCCGACCATCCCGGCGAGCAGGCGGCGCACGACCCGATCCGTCTCCTCGCGATCCGTGACACCCCGCTCTCCGTCGACGAGGTCCTCGCGGCGTCGGGGGACTTCGCGGCGGGCGGCACCACGCTCTTCGTCGGCACCGTGCGCAACCACGACGGCGGCGCCGACGTCGACACGCTCGGATACTCCTGCCATCCGAGCGCCGAGGCCGAGATGCGCCGAGTGGCCGAGAAGGTCGTCGCCGACCATCCGGTCCGGGCGCTCGCCGCCGTCCACCGTGTGGGTGATCTCGCGGTGGGAGATGTCGCGGTCGTCGTCGCGGTGTCCTGCCCGCACCGGGCGGAGGCCTTCGAGGCCTGCCGCAAGCTGATCGACGACCTCAAGCACGAGGTTCCCATCTGGAAACACCAGCGGTTCTCGGACGGTACGGAGGAGTGGGTCGGCGCCTGCTGACCGGGGCCCGCGAAATCTGAAACCCCGTCGGATGCATGCGCCCCGATTTGCGTAACCGCCCCCCGGGCACGAGCGTTGAACCGGCGGATGACCAGTCCGCTGATCTGTCGGTTCGCGGTCTGCCGGTTTGCGGTCGCCTATGAGGGGACGGGAGGACGGAATGGCTGCACTCGCATGGCTGCTGATTCCGCTTTTCGCTGCTGTCGGTGCGGCGATATGGGCGCGTTGGGCAGCCCGTAACCGCACCAGCGGAGATGTGTCCGAACTCGCCGGCTACAGCCGGTTCCGTGAAGCGATGGAGCGGTCCCACGTGGGAGCCGACGCCGACACGGCGACGCCCCCCGAGTGCGCCCCCGCGCAACACACCGCCGTCCGTTCGTAGCAGGCCCTGCGAGGGCCCCGTACGGACCGGCCCCAGGGGTGGGCGCACAGGACGGTCCCGTACTGTCGTTCCATGCCACGCCGCACCGCGACGATGCTCGCCTCCACCCTCGTGCTGATCGCGCTGCTCTGCGCCGGGGTACTCATCAAAGTGCCGTACGCGGAGATGTCTCCCGGGCCCACCGTGAACACGCTCGGCGACGCCGGCGGCGAGCCGGTGCTCCAGATCTCCGGCCACCAGACGTACCCGACGACCGGGCACCTCAACATGACGACGGTCAGGGTCACCGGTGCGGACTACCGGATGAACCTCTTCGAGGCGGTCTACGGCTGGCTGGCACACGACAACGTGGTCGTCCCGCACGACACGCTCTACCCGGACGGCAAGACCGACGAGCAGTCGAACCAGGAGAACGCCGAGGAGTTCAGCCAGTCGCAGGAGAGCGCCAAGGTGGCGGCCCTGAACGAGCTGAAGATCCCGGTGAAGAGCTGGGTCGTCGTCTCCTCCGTGGTCAAGGGCAGCCCCGCCGAGGGCAAGCTGCACGCCGGTGACGCCATCCAGGCCGTCGACGGCACCAAGGTCACCAAGGCGGCCGATGTCGCGACGCTCGTCACCAAGCACAAGCCCGGCCAGAACGTCGTCTTCACGATCGCGCCCGCCAAGGAGGCCGAGACCGCCAAGAAGGCGGGCAAGGCGCCCGAGGGCGGCGAGAAGATCACCATCACCACGGAGAAGGCACCGGACAGCGACCGCGCCATCGTCGGCATCCAGGCCGGGAGCGACCACGCGTTCCCGTTCACGGTCGACATCAAGCTCGCCGACGTCGGCGGACCCAGCGCCGGCCTGATGTTCTCGCTCGGCATCGTCGACAAGCTGACGCCCGAGGACCTGACCGGCGGAAAGTTCGTCGCCGGCACCGGCACGATCGACGACACCGGCGCGGTCGGCCCGATCGGCGGCATCGAGATGAAGCTGATCGGCGCCCGCCAGGCGGGCGCCCGCTACTTCCTGACGCCCAAGGACAACTGTGCGGCCGCCGCGAGCGACATCCCCTCGGGCCTCACCCTGGTGAAGGTCGACACCATTCACGACGCCCGGCAGGCGCTCGACAAGATCCGTACGGGGGACACGGCCGGCCTGCCGAGCTGCTCGGCCAACTGACGCCGCCCGCGCCCGCGCCCCCGCCCGCGCCCCGCCCGTCCTTCTGTCCGGCCTAGGCGAAGGTCGCGGCCAGCGCCTCGGCGAGGCCCGGCACCAGGTCGGGGCCGGTCAGGACCTCCGTGGCGGAGTCCTTCTCGCGCAGCCGGATCGCCGACTCGCGGGCACCGCCGCGCAGGACCGCCACCGTCATCCGCACCTCCTGGCGGTCGGGGTGGGCGGCCACCCACGTGGCGAGCTCCTTGTCGCTGAGCCCTTCCGGCACGGACGTCTCGGCGGACGGCGGCAGCATCAGGCGCTCGACCGTGAGCGCGCAGCCGGCGACCGTGTCGGGCCACTCGATGGTGCCGAGGAATTTGTCCAGCGGCTTGTTGCGCGGAATCTCCTCCTGCTCGATCGGGGTCAGCCCGGAGACCGGCGCGTCGTCGTCGGCGGAGACCAGGTTCGGGGCCTGGGCACGGAGCTTGGCGGTGTCGACGAGGGCGAAGAGCCGGGCCGGCTTGTCCCAGCCGAGACCGGATGCGTACTCGTCGATTTCGAGCACCGCGCGGGTGAGCGGGCTCGCGGCCATCGGGGGGCCTGAGGGAGAAACGTTGGACATGGACAACATCCTGCCCTCTTTCACCCCCCGATCGGGAACTGAGTAAAGCCTCAGTAAGTTGCATGAGTGGGCTCTACGATCGCTGGGCCCGCCCATACGACAGCGAACTTCGAGGTGCGCACCTTGGCTTTCCAGATGCCGGACCGCGGCTCAGGCCCGTCCGGGCCACGGATCAGAGTCGGCCGGCCGTCCCGCCGGGTCCGGACCCTGCTGATGACACTGGGCATTCTGGCCGTGCTCGCCATGGCCTTCGTCATGTTCGCGGGGTTCTGGACCGACTGGCTGTGGTACCGCTCGGTCCACTACTCGTCGGTCTTCACCACCCAGCTGTGGACGAAGGTCGGACTCTTCCTCGTGTTCGGGCTCCTGATGGCCCTCGCCGTCGGCCTCAACATCTGGCTGGCGCACCGGCTCAGGCCGCCGCTCAGCGCGATGTCCCTGGAGCAGCAGAGCCTCGACCGCTACCGGATGGGCATCGCGCCGTACAAGAAGTGGATGCTGCTCGGGATCACCGCGCTCATCGGCCTCATCGCCGGCGCCTCCGCCTCCGGCCAGTGGCGCACCTGGCTGATGTGGGTCAACGGGGTGCCGTTCGGCCAGAAGGACCCGCAGTTCAAGCTGGACGTGTCGTTCTACGCCTTCGACCTGCCCTGGTACCGCTTCCTGCTCGGCTTCGGCTTCGCCGCGGCCGTCCTCTCGCTCATCGCCGCCGCGCTCACGCACTACCTGTACGGCGGGCTGCGCATCACGAGCCCCGGCGCGCGCGCCACGGGAGCCGCCACCGGACACCTCTCGGTGCTGCTCGGCGTCTTCGTGGTCCTGAAGGCCGTGGCGTACTGGCTCGACCGGTACGGCCTGGCGGTGAAGTCCAGCGACTTCAAGGCGACCAACAACTGGACGGGCCTTCGCTACGTCGACGCCAACGCGTATCTGCCGGCCAAGACGATCCTGTTCTGCATCGCGGTCATCTGCGCCGTGCTGTTCTTCGCGACGCTGTGGCGCCGCACCTGGCAGTTGCCCGTCATCGGCTTCGGCCTGATGGTGCTCTCGGCGATCCTGATCGGCGGGCTCTACCCGGCGATCGTGCAGAAGTTCCAGGTCCAGCCCAACGAGCAGGCCAAGGAAGCGCCGTACATCCAGAAGAACATCGACGCCACCCGCAAGGCGTACGGCATCGACGACGCGGCCGTGACCAACTACAAGGGCACGGCCGACACCAAGGACAACGCGAAGCTCCGCGCGGACGCAGACTCGGCGGCCAGCTACCGCATCATCGACCCCAACGTCGTCTCGCCCGCGTTCCAGCAGCTCCAGCAGGAGCGCAAGTACTACCAGTTCCCCTCGACCCTCGACGTGGACCGCTACCAGGACAAGGACGGCAAGGAGCAGGACACCGTCATCGGTCTGCGCGAGCTCGACCTCAAGGGCATCGACAAGCGCAACTGGATCAACGACCACTTCACCTACACCCACGGCTTCGGCGCGATCGCGGCCAAGGGCACCAGCGTGGACGCCAACGGCGCGCCGGACTTCACCGAGTCGGGGCTGCCCACCACCGGCCAGCTCCCCTCGGACTACGAGCAGCGCGTCTACTACGGCGAGAAGACCGACCAGTACTCGATCGTCGGCGGGCCCCAGAAGGAGCTCGACTACGAGAGCGACGGCAAGGCCCAGGTCACCACGAGCTTCAAGGGCAAGGGCGGCGTGAGCCTGTCCAACCCCTTCAACCGGGCCGCGTACGCCGTCACCCTCAACGAGCCGCAGATCCTGTACTCGGGTGCCATCGGCAAGGGATCGAAGATCCTCTACAACCGCACGCCGAAGGAGCGCGTCGAGGCGGTCGCCCCCTGGCTGACCATCGACGGCGACGCCTACCCGGCGGTCGTCGGCAAGCGCATCCAGTGGGTCGTCGACGCGTACACGACGACCAACGGCTATCCCTACGCCTCGCGCACCACGCTCGGCGAGACCACCACGGACTCGCTGACCGACAAACAGCGCGCGGTGGTGGCCCAGCAGAACCAGGTCAACTACATCCGCAACTCGGTGAAGGCGACCGTCGACGCGTACGACGGCACGGTCACGCTGTACCAGTGGGACGACAAGGACCCCGTCCTCAAGACGTGGATGAAGGCGTTCCCCGGCACGGTGAAAACCAAGGCGTCGATCCCGAAGGACCTGCTCGCCCACCTGCGGTACCCGCAGGACATGTTCAAGGTCCAGCGCGAGCTGCTCACCCGCTACCACGTCACCAGCCCCGCGCAGTTCTACAGCGGCAGTGACGCCTGGCAGGTGCCGGACGACCCGACCAACAAGGACAACAGCGCGGTTCCGCCGTACTACCTGTCCCTGAAGGTGCCGGGCGCCGAGAAGGAGGGCGCGAAGTTCTCGCTGACGACGACGTTCACGCCCAACGGCCGGCCCAACCTGGGCGGGTTCATGGCGGTAGACGCCGATGCCGCGAGCCCGGACTACGGCAAGATCAGACTGCTGCGGGTCACGGACAACGTGCAGGGCCCGCAACAGGTGCAGAGCAAGCTGAACGGCTCGCCGGAAGTCGCCGAGTTCGTACGGAACCTGAGAGGCACCGACTCCGAGATCGACTACGGCAACCTGCTGACGGTGCCGCTCGGCGGGGGCTTCCTCTACATCGAGCCGGTGTACGCGCGCGGCGGCAGCGCCAACTATCCGCTCCTGAAGAAGGTCGGCGTCTCCTACGGGGACAACACCTACTTCAAGAACAACCTGGCGGACGCGCTGAACGCGGTCTTCGGGGCGGACGGGGCGACACCACCGTCCACGACCACCCCGCCGACGACGAACCCGCCGACCACGCCACCGCCCACCGGCAACGCCACGGTCGACCAGGCCATCCAGGACGCCCAGAAGGCGTACGAGGACGGCCAGAAGGCGCTCGCCAAGGGCGACTGGAAGGCCTACGGCGACAGCCAGAAGGCGCTCCAGGACGCCCTGCAGAAGGCGGCCGACGCGGCCAAGCCCGCGAGCTGACCCGGCCGGACCGGAGCTGACCTGCGCAGACGAGGTCGGCTCCGGTCGGGAGCGGCCCCGCCCCCGTGGTAGCGTGGTGTTTACCGACGCGGGGTGGAGCAGCTCGGTAGCTCGCTGGGCTCATAACCCAGAGGTCGCAGGTTCAAATCCTGTCCCCGCTACTCACTGACGAGGGCCCGGATCCTTTCAAGGATCCGGGCCCTCGTCGCGTCCGGGCCCCGTGCCGCCCAGGAAGTCCGACGTTTGTTCGTTGTTCGGCGTCCGACAACCGGTGGCTGGAACCCGATGGCGTGAAATCTTGTCTTGTCGGGGGGAGTTGGGGTACACGGGGTTTGGTGTGTCTCTCTGTGGGCATGTCGACAAAACGCTGAAGTGACCTCACGAGCTGCGGTATACCAGGTGTACGCCGGTTGCGGGTGGTGCGACGATGGTATTTATGGGGGACAGGGCAACTCTGTTGGAAACAGGGCGGTTTGTGCAGACACGCTCCGATGAGGATGCTGACACCGCTGACGCCGAGACCGAGGCGCGGCACCGGCGTGCGGCCGACGGCGGCGATGCCGAGTCCATGAGCGTCCTCGGCTCCCTGCTGCTGCGCCGCGGCGACCTCGACAGCGCCGAGCCCTATCTGCGCGGCGCCACCGCCGAGGGCGACCGGGCCGCGGCCAACAACCTGGGCGTCCTGCTCCACCAGCGCGGCTATACGGACGAGGCGGCCGGCTGGTGGCGCATCGCCGCCGTCGCGGGATCCGCCGCGGCGGCGCACGCGCTCGGCCGCCACTACCGCGAGCGGGGCGACGAGCCGGCCGCCGAATACTGGCTGCGCCAGTCCGCGGAGCAGGGCCACGCGCTCGGCGCGTACGCGCTCGCCGACCTCCTGGAGCACCGCAGCGACGTGGGCGCCGAGCGCTGGCTGCGCGCCGCGGCCGAGCAGGGGCACCGCGAGGCCGCGTACCGCCTGGCGCGGCTCATCGACCGGCGCGGCGAGGCCGAACCGGCCGGCGAGGGGCCCGGTGACATCGCTGTCGCCCCGGCGCCGGAGGGCGAGAGCGCCGGTGACGAGGCCGAGCCCTGGTACCGGCAGGCCGCCGCGCGCGGACACCGCCGCGCCGCCCTGCACCTCGGCGCGATCCTGGAGAAGCGCGGCGAGCTGAAGGAAGCGGGCCGCTGGTACCTGACCTCCGCCAAGGACGGCGAGGCGAAGGCCGCCTGCGCGCTCGGCTTCCTGCTGCGCGACGCGGGCGACGAGGAGAGCGCCGCCGTGTGGTGGCTGCGCGCCGCCCAGGACGGCGACGGCAACGCCGCCAACGCGCTCGGCGCGCTGCACGCCGCCCGCGGGGAGCAGCAGACCGCCGAGCGGTGGTACCGGGCCGCCATGACCGCGGGCGATGTCAACGGGGCGTACAACCTGGGGCTGCTCTGCGCCGCCCAGAACCGCACGGCCCAGGCCGAGCAGTGGTACCGCAGGGCCGCCTACAGCGGGCACCGGGAGGCCGCCAACGCGCTCGCGATCCTGCTGCTCCAGGCCGGCGACGCGACCGGCGCGGAGCCCTGGTTCTCCAAGGCGGCCGAGGCCGGCAGTGTGGACGCCGCCTTCAACCTCGGCATCCTCTTCGCGGGCCGCGACGACGACCGCACGGCCCTGAAGTGGTACGAGCGTGCCGCGGCCGCCGGGCACACCGACGCCGCCCTCCAGGTCGGCATCGCACTGCTGCGGGACGGGGAGGAGCAGGCCGCCGAGCGGCATCTGCGGTGCGCGGCGGGCGGCGGCAGCGCCGAGGCCGCCTTCCGGCTCGCCACCGTCCTCGACGCGCGCCAGCCGCCGCCCGGCCCGCCCGCGCTCGGCGAGCCGATGGCCGAGAAGACCGAGTGCGAGGAGTGGTACGAGCGCGCCGCGCAGCAGGGGCACCGCCGCGCCCAGGTGCGGGTCGGCATGCTGGCCGCTGCGAGGGGAGACCTGGAGGCGGCCGCGCGCTGGTACGGGGAGGCGGCCGAGGCGGGCAGCCGCAACGGCGCGTTCAACCTCGGGCTTCTGCTCGCCCGCGAGGGCCGCGAGCGCGAGGCGGCCCTGTGGTGGACCCGCGCCGCCCACGCCGGACACGGCAGGGCGGCGCTGCGCCTCGCCCTGCTCGCCGCCCGCCACGGCGAGCTGACCGAGGGGCAGCGGTGGTGCGCGAGGGCGGTCGAGCTCGGTCCCGCGGAGGTCGCTGAGCGTGCGGCGCGGCTGCGCGAGGCACTGCACCAGGAGCTCACGGCCTAGCGATTGCCCGGCCGATGGACGCACCCTCGGCGGACTCTCTCCGGCTCTCCCTGGGATCTCCGCCGGCCCCAGGGGAACAGATTTGCGCTGGTCGGTGCCGTCCCGTAAGGTTGGGTTCACCGACGCGGGGTGGAGCAGCTCGGTAGCTCGCTGGGCTCATAACCCAGAGGTCGCAGGTTCAAATCCTGTCCCCGCTACTTGCAGACTGAGGCCCGAATCCTTTGAGGATTCGGGCCTCAGTCGTGTGCCGCCCCATCGTGTGCTCTCCGTCGTGTGCCGCCCCGTCGTGTGTGGGCGCGTCGCGGGTGCGGGGCGACGGGCGCCGGGGGGCACAGGAAAGAAGCCCTCCGGCCGACGGCCGGAGGGCTTCTCCTGTGTTCTGGTCCGTTCCGGTCCCTCGCGGTCAGGCCGCGGCGCAGTTGGGGCAGGTGCCGCGGTAGGTGACCTCGACCGCCGCGATCGTGAAGCCGAAGCGCTCGCTGTCGGGAAGGTCCGCCAGCGGGTTGCCCTGCGGGTGGACGTCGCGGATCGCGCCGCACTGGGCGCACACCAGGTGCTGGTGGGGGCGGTGCGCGTTCGGGTCGTAGCGCTTGGCGCGGCGGTCGGTGGAGACCTCGAGGATCTCGCCGAGCGTCACCAGCTCGCCCAGCGTGTTGTAGACCGTGGCCCGGGAGATCTCGGGCAGTCGCTTCACCGCGCGCGCGTGCACTTCGTCGGCCGTCAGGTGGACGTGGTCGCCGTTCAGGACCTCGGCCACGACGCGCCGCTGTGCGGTCATCCGCCAGCCGCGGCCACGCAATCGCTCCAACAGGTCACTCATGGACACCAGCCTAACAGGGGGAGAGGCCCAGTTCCGAACAGGTGTGGGTTTGGATCATTGTTTGACTTAGACAATGTCCATTGTAGGATCGATTCCGGTAGACCCGAGGGACAGGACACGCAGGACATGACGCAGGAGGCGCACGTGACACAGGGACCGCTTACGACGGAGGCCGGAGCGCCGGTCGCCGACAACCAGAACAGCGCGACCGCGGGCGTCGGCGGCCCGGTCCTGATCCAGGACCAGTCGCTTCTGGAGAAGCTCGCCCACTTCAACCGCGAGCGCATCCCGGAGCGCATCGTGCACGCCCGTGGCGCCGGTGCGTACGGCACCTTCACCGTCACCCGTGACGTATCGCAGTGGACGCGCGCCGCGTTCCTCTCCGAGGTCGGCAAGCAGACCGAGACCTTCCTGCGTTTCTCCACCGTGGCCGGCAACCTCGGCTCGGCCGACGCCGTGCGCGATCCCCGCGGCTTCGCGCTGAAGTTCTACACGGAGGAGGGGAACTACGACCTGGTCGGCAACAACACGCCCGTCTTCTTCATCAAGGACGCCATCAAGTTCCCCGACTTCATCCACACGCAGAAGCGCGACCCGTACACGGGCAGCCAGGAAGCCGACAACGTGTGGGACTTCTGGGGCCTGAGCCCCGAGAGCACCCACCAGGTGACGTGGCTCTTCGGCGACCGCGGCATCCCGGCGACGCTGCGGCACATGAACGGCTTCGGCTCGCACACGTTCCAGTGGACCAACGAGGCCGGCGAGGTCTTCTGGGTCAAGTACCACTTCAAGACCGACCAGGGGATCAAGAACCTCACCCAGGACGAGGCCAACAAGCTCGCCGGCGAGGACCCGGACAGCCACCAGCGCGATCTGCGCGAGGCCATCGAACGCGGGGACTTCCCGTCGTGGACCGTGCAGGTGCAGATCATGCCGGAGGCGGACGCGGCGACGTACCGCTTCAACCCGTTCGACCTCACCAAGGTGTGGCCGCACGCGGACTATCCGCTGATCGAGATCGGCAAGCTGGAGCTCAACCGCAACCCGGAGAACATCTTCGCCGAGGTCGAGCAGTCGGTCTTCAGCCCCGCGCACTTCGTGCCCGGCATCGGCCCCTCGCCGGACAAGATGCTCCAGGGCCGGCTCTTCGCCTACGGAGACGCCCACCGCTACCGCGTCGGCATCAACGCCGACCACCTGCCGGTGAACCGCCCGCACGCCACCGAGGCGCGCACCAACTCCCGTGACGGCCACCTGTACGACGGCCGCCACAAGGGCGCGAAGAACTACGAGCCCAACAGCTTCGGCGGCCCCTTCCAGACCGACCGCCCGCTGTGGCAGGGCAGCCAGGTCACCGGTGTCACCGGCAGTACGGTCGCGCCGGTGCACGCCGAGGACAACGACTTCGTGCAGGCCGGAAACCTCTACCGGCTCTACTCCGAGGACGAGAAGGCCCGGCTGATCGACAACCTGGCCGGATTCATCGCCAAGGTGTCGCGCGACGACATCGCCGAGCGCGCGATCAACAACTTCCGCCAGGCGGACGCCGACTTCGGCAAGCGGCTCGAAGCCGCGGTCCAGGCCCTTCGCGGCTGATTCGCGCTCGCCTGCCGAGGGTGAACAGAAGGCCGGATTCCCTTGGGGGTCCGGCCTTCTGGCGTACGCCGGCGCGCTGCCTGGGCCGAGTGGAGGGGTCTCAGCCGGTCAGCGCGCTCTCGCGGCGTGCCGGGGCCCAGCAGCGGATGATGTCGCGGACCGAGACGATGCCGACCGGGCCGTGACCGTCGAGGACGATGAGATGACGGAAACCGCCGTGCGTCATGGCCTCGGCCGCCTCGATCAGCGTCCAGGCCGGCGCCGCGAAGACGACGTCGGTGGTGGTGTGCGTGCCGGCCGTCTCGTGGTCGGGGTCCTGCCCCAGACCGACGGAGTTGAGGATGTCGCGTTCGGTGAGGATGCCGAGGCCGCTGGTGTCGGGGTCGAGGACGATGGCCGCGCCGACCCGGCGCGCGGACATCAGGCGGGCCGCCTGGCGGAGAGAGTGGGCGGGACCGATGGTGAGGACCATCGTGCTCATGGCGTCACGGACGAGCATGAAAGGAGCCACCTCCTGGGTGGATTCGACTTCCGGCGCGGCGAACGGAGCCCGCTCCGAAAGGAATTCACACGTTCACAAGTGGGGGAACTCCTAGAGTCGCATCACGACCGGCCGTCAACAAGGGCTGAGTAGAGGTCAGTTGAGGGGCGCGTAAAAGTACGACTCACGCCCCTCCGGGACCTCAGCCGTGACACGCGCCCGCCCGCTCCCGACGGCTTCCGTCGGCTCCACCCACAGCCGCTCCACCCACGGCCGCTCCACCCACGGCCGCTCCCGTGCCGTCCTCCGTCAGGACTGCGGCGCGTCGCCCAGGTAGCCGAGCAGCTCCTCGTGGAGCAGGCCGTTGGACGCCGCCGCGTTGCCGCTGTGCGGGCCGGCCCGACCGTCGAGGCCGGTGAAGACGCCCCCGGCCTCCTGCACCACGATCACATTGGCCGCCATGTCCCACATCGACAGCTCGGGCTCCGCGCAGAAGTCCACCGAGCCCTCGGCGACCATCATGTACGGCCAGAAGTCGCCGTACGCCCGGGTGCGCCAGCACTCCCGGGTCAGGTCGAGGAAGTCGTCGAGCTTGCCCCGCTCCTCCCAGCCGCTCAGCGAGGAGTACGAGAACGAGGCGTCGGCCAGCTCGGAGACGCTGGAGACCTTCAGGCGGCTCGCCGAGGTCAGGCTGCGTCCGGTGAACGCGCCATGGCCCTTCGCCGCCCACCAGCGCCGGTTCAGGGCGGGCGCCGACACGACGCCGACCACCGGCTGGAAGCCGTTCTCGCCGGCCTCCATCAGCGAGATCAGGGTCGCCCACACCGGCACGCCGCGTACATAGTTCTTGGTGCCGTCGATCGGGTCGACCACCCAGCGCCGCGGGCCCGTTCCCTCCAGGCCGTACTCCTCGCCGAGGATCGCGTCACGCGGCCGCGCCCGTTGCAGATGCCCCCGGATGACCTCCTCGGCCGCCTTGTCGGCCTCGCTCACCGGCGTCATGTCGGGCTTGGTCTCGACCACCAGGTCGAGCGCCTTGAACCGGTCCATGGTGGCCGCGTCGGCGGCGTCCGCGAGGACGTGGGCGAGGCGCAGATCATCGTGATAGTCGGGCATGGCCACCACCGTAGCGACCGCCCGCGGTGCGGGCCACGGCGCCCGCACTCCGGGACGCCCCCACGACCGCCCCCAGCGCCCCTTGACACTCCTCGCGCGCGCGTCAACCCTGAACGCGGAGCCGCCCGCACGCGGTCGGGGGGCCGGGAGGCGGCGATGCCCACAGCGCGGGAATCCCTACTGGACGCCGCTCTCTCGGCGCTCGCAGGACTGCCCTGGCCGGGGGTGCGCATGGTGGACGTGGCGTCCCGCGCCGGGGTCTCACGACAGACCCTCTACAACGAGTTCGGCAGCAAGGAGGGCCTCGCCCGCGCGCTGGTGCGCAGGGAGGCCGATGTTTATCTGCGCGGCGTCGACAGAGCGCTCGCCGAGCCCGCCGGGCCCGCCGAACGCATGGTCCGCGTGGCGGAGTGGACGCTCGTCTCGGCCCGCTCCAGCGCCCTGGTGCGGGCCCTGCTCACGGGCGGCTGGAGCGAGCGGCTCCCCGCGCCCTCGGCCCGGACCGCGCCCTCCGTCTCCGCCGTGCCCGCCCAGCGCCGGGCCGACGCGGGTGTGCCGGACCCGGCCGACCTGGTCGCCGCCGTACGGGACAGGGCGCTCGTTGCCATCGGGCCGCAGATGCCGGGCACCGACCCGGTGGAGCTCGGCCGCTACTGCGAGACGGCGGTGCGGCTCGGCCTGTCCTTCGCGGTGGCGCCGGCCGTGCGGGCCGAGGGCCACGCCGGGTACCTGCGCGCGGTGCTCGCCGGACCGCCCGGACGCGCGCTGGGACAGCGACTCGACGGGTGACGCGGGAGCGGGGGCCTGACGCGGCGCCCGACGTGACGTTCCTTCAGCGGACCCCAGGGCACGGATCAGTGCGCCGAGCCCGAGATCTGCAACCCGATCACACCCACGATGACCAGCGAGATCGACACCAGCTTCAGGGTCGAGACCACGTCACCGAGGAAGACCATGCCGTAGATGGCGGTCCCCGCGGCCCCGATGCCCGTCCACACCGCGTACGCGGGCCCCACGTCGAGCTTGCGCAGCGACAGCGTCAGCAGCCCGAAGGAGCCGAGCGCGAACGAGGCGAACGCGATCGTCGGCCACAGCCGGGTGAAACCGTGCGACAGCTTCAAGCAGACGGCGAACCCCGTTTCGAGGATCCCCGCCACCACGACCAGCAGCCACGCCATGTCCTGGGCCTCCCGCAACGCGTCTCGTCGCTGACTGCATGGTCAACACCTGGTGCGATTATGCAATGCACGGCGCGTACCCGCCCGTGGACACGGTCAGTCCCCCTCGCGTCGCTCCCGTGTCGCGAGCAGACGGCGCAACGAGTACAGCCGGGCCGGATCCGCGTGCCCGTCCGCCACCCACTGGTCCAGCGCGCACTCCGCCTCGTCGTGGCTGCACGCGCGCGGACAGTTCTCGGTGCCCGGTACGAGATCGGGGAAGGCGAGGATCACCCGCGACGGGTCGACGTGGTGCAGGCCGAAGGACCGCACGCCCGGGGTGTCGACGACCCAGCCGCCGTCCACGCTGTCCAGGGGCAGCGCGAGCGCCGACGTGGTGGTGTGGCGGCCGCGCCCGGTGACGGCGTTGACGTGGCCGGTGACGCGTCGCTGCGCCTCCGGTACCAGCGCGTTGACCAGGGTCGTCTTGCCGACGCCCGAGTGGCCCACGAACGCCGTGATCCGGCCGTGCAGTTGCTCGCGCACCCGGTCCGCCCCGTCGCCCTCGTACAGCTCCTCGCGCGAGGTGACCACATGGGGGACGCCCAGCGCGCCGTACATCTCCAGGAGTTCGTCGGCCGGCGCCAGGTCCGACTTGGTCAGGACCAGGAGCGGTGTGAGGCCGCCGTCGTACGCGGCCACCAGACAGCGGTCGATGAGGCGCGGGCGCGGCTCGGGGTCGGCGAGCGCGGTGACGATGGCGAGCTGGTCGGCGTTGGCGACCACCACGCGCTCGAACGGGTCGTCGTCGTCGGCCGTGCGCCGCAGGACCGAGGTGCGCTTGCCGATCCGTACGATCCGCGCGAGCGTGTCCTTGTTTCCGGTGAGGTCGCCCACGATGTCGACCCGGTCGCCGACCACCGCCGCCTTGCGGCCCAGTTCGCGGGCCTTCATGGCGTGGATGGTGCGCTCCCCGACCAGGCAGGTCAGCCGGCCGCGGTCCACGGTGAGGACCATGCCCTCGGCCGCGTCCTCGTGCTTGGGGCGGATGCTGGTGCGGGGGCGGTTGCCCTTGGGGTTGGGGCGGACGCGGATGTCGTCCTCGTCCGGGTTCTTGCCGTAGCGGCGCATGGTCTCAGGCCCCGATCAGCTTCTCGGCCCCGCCAGCATGGAACTCCACATGTCGGGGAAGTCGGGCAGCGTCTTGGCCGTCGTCGCCACGTTCTCGATCTGCACGCCGTCGACCGCGAGGCCGATGATCGCGCCGGCCGTCGCCATCCGGTGGTCGTCGTAGGTGTGGAAGACGCCGCCGTGCAGCGGGCGCGGGCGGATGTGCAGCCCGTCCTCCGTCTCCGTCACATCGCCGCCGAGCTCGTTGATCTCCTTGGTGAGCGCGGCCAGGCGGTCCGTCTCGTGCAGTCGCAGATGCGCGACGCCGCGCAGCGTGGAGGGCGAGTCGGCGAGCGCCGCGACGGCCGCGATGCCCGGGGTCAGCTCGCCCACCTCGCTCAGGTCCACGTCGATGCCGTGGATGCGGCCGGAGCCCTCGAACACGAGCCCGCGGTCGGTGAGTTGGCAGCTGCCGCCCATGTCCGTGAAGATCTCGCGCAACTGGTCGCCGGGCTGGGTGGTGCGCACCGGCCAGTCGGGGATCACGACGGTGCCGCCGGTGATGAGTGCGGCGGCCAGGAACGGCTGGGCGTTGGAGAGGTCGGGCTCGACGGTCAGGTCGCGGCCGAGCAGCGCGGAGTGGGTGACGCGCCACACGTTGGGCTCGCCGCCCGTCTCCGGCTCGTCGACCTGGGCGCCGACGCAGCGCAGCATGTCGACCGTCATCCGGATGTGCGGCATCGACGGCAGGGCGGAGCCCACGTGGCGGACCTCCACTCCCTGGTTGAAGCGCGGCGCGGAGAGCAGCAGGGACGACACGAACTGGGAGCTGGACGAGGCGTCGATCTCCACCCGGCCGCCTTCGAGGGCGCCCGCGCCGTGCACGGTCAGGGGGAGCGCGCCGCGGTTGTCGTCGTCGATGCGGGCCCCGAGCGCGCGCAGCCCGTCGATCACGCCGCCGAGCGGGCGCTCGTAGGAACGCGGGTCGCCGTCGAAGCGGACGGGGCCGTCGGCGAGGGCGGCGACGGGGGGCAGGAAGCGCATGACCGTGCCGGCGTTGCCGACGTCGATCGTGGCCGGTCCGTGCAGGCCGGCCGGGATCACGCGCCAGGCCTCGCCCGAGCCGTCGGGGCCCACGCCCTCCTCGATGCCGACGCCCAGGGTGCGCAGGGCCTCCGCCATCAGGAGGGTGTCGCGGGAGCGGAGGGGGCGGCGCAGCCAGCCGGGCTCGGCGGCAAGCGCGGCCAGGACGAGACCGCGATTGGTGACCGATTTCGATCCGGGCACGGTGACCGTCGCGTCGACGGCTTTGCTCGCGAGAGGGGCGGGCCAGAGGGCGTGGTGCACGGGCGTTTCGGTCATGGTCCTTACTTTAGTGGGGCCATGCGCTAGACACCGAGCAGCCAGCGGCCGCCGCCGATCAGGGAACAGACAGAAACCGCGTGGAAGAGGAAGAGCCAGAGCGCCGGTGGTACGTGGGTGAGCCGGGCGAGCTGGTCGGCGTCCGAGTCGCCGTCGTTGTGCCGACGGCGCTTTCGCTGGAGCTCGAAGGCGGGGCGCACGCCGCCCAGCAGCAGGAACCACACGGCCGTGTACGCGAACGCCGACTGCACGTCGGGGCCGGTCAGCCAGGAGATCAGCAGGAACGCGGCACCGGTGATCACCACGGTCAGGACGCCGTACGCGTTGCGGATCATCACCAGCATGGCGAGCAGCAGGGCCGTGGCGAGCCAGAGGAAGAGCGTGACGTGGTGGGCGGCGAGCAGCCAGGCGCCGCCGAGGCCGAGGAGCGGCGGCGCGGTGTAGCCGGCGGCGGCGGTGAGGATCATCCCCAGGCCGTAGGGCTTGCCCCGGCTCACAGTGAGGCCGCTGGTGTCGGAGTGCAGCCGGATGCCGTCGAGGCGGCGGCCGGAGACGAGCGCCACCAGTCCGTGGCCGCCCTCGTGGGCGATGGTGATGGCGTTGCGCGACAGGCGCCAGAGGCCGTGCGGCACGACCGCGGCGAGCGCGGCCAGGCCCGTCACGACGACCAGCCACTGGTCGGGCGGGCTCTGGGTGCCGAAGAGCTGGAAGTCTTGCAGCGCGGACATGTCGGGGACGGCTCCTCATGAGGTACGGGCGCCGTGGCAGTCTGGCACCGGGCACTGCGCTGGTGTGTGCCGGGTAGGACGAGTGCCGCCGTGCGAAAGGTTCCGCGCCCCGGCCGCGCCGGAACGCCGGGCTCGCCCGACACCCGGCGGCGGCGGTCTGGCACCCTGGATGCCGCGAACACGCGGCATCGCGTCGGCCCGGCGCAGGACGTGGCCGCACGGTCCGCGGTGGTGCACTCGGCTCAAGGGGAGGCTGGACATGTGCGGCAGGTACGCGGCGAGTCGCCGCCCCGAGGATCTCGCCGGAGTCTTCGACGTGGAGAAGTGGGATCCGGCCGAGACGGTGGAGCCCGACTGGAACGTGGCCCCCACCAAGGAGGTCTACGTCGTCCTCGAACGCCCCCTCAAGGACACGGACGAGCCCCGCCCGGTCCGTCAGCTGCGCAAGCTGAAGTGGGGCCTCGTGCCGTCGTGGGCGAAGTCACCCGAGGGCGCGGCCCGGATGATCAACGCGCGCGCCGAGACCGTCCACGAGAAGCCGTCCTTCAAGAAGGCGTTCGCGTCCCGCCGCTGCATCGTCCCCGCCGACGGCTACTACGAATGGGTCACCGGCACGGAGGAGCGCGAGCTGGAGGTCGAGGGGAAGAAGAAGCGGCCGCGCAAGCAGCCGTACTTCGTGACTCCGGCGGACGGCTCGGTGTTCGCGATGGCGGGTCTCTACGAGTTCTGGCGCGACCGCACCCTGCCCGACGACCACCCGTCGGCGTGGTGGGTGACCTGCTCGGTGGTCACCACCGAGGCGGAGACCGGCCCGCTGGGCGTGGCCCCCGCCGAGGGCCCGTCCTCCCTCGCCGACATCCACCCCCGGATGCCGCTGATGCTGACGCCGGACCGCTGGTCGTCGTGGCTCGACCCGGCCCGCCAGGACGTCGAGGAGGCACGGGGGCTGCTCGCACCGCCGCCGGGCGGCCTCATGCGGGCGTACCCGGTGTCGACGGCCGTCAGCAATGTGCGCAACAACGGACCCGAGCTCCTGAAGGAGCTGGAGGGACCGGAAGAGGGCACCCTGTTCTGAACCCCCGCTGTTCTGAACCCCTGCTCCGCACCCTTGGTTCTTCCGTTAGTTCTTCCGAACCGCCTGCTCCGATCCCCGTCCCGCTGCCCGGCGCGGGCTCCGCTCTGACGCAGGATGGGGTCCGTGAGCGACAGCGAGATCGTTGAGACCGGCGCCGGTGCGGCGCGCATCACCTGGCGGCCCGCCGCGAAGGCCCGCCTCGTCCTTGCGGTGAGCCACGGCGCGGGCGGCGGCATCGAGGCCCGCGACCTCCAGGCCCTCGCCGCCGCGCTGCCCCCGCTCGGGGTGAGCGTCGCCCTGGTGGAGCAGCCCTGGCGGGTGGCCGGCAAGAAGGTGGCCCCGGCCCCCAAGACCCTGGACACCGGCTGGCGCGACCTGTGGCCGGCCCTGGCCGCGAAGGGGCTGCCCGTCGTCGCGGGCGGCCGCAGCGCCGGCGCGCGGGTGGCCTGTCGCACCGCGGCGGAGCTCGGCGCGGCCGCCGTCCTCGCCCTCAGCTTCCCGCTGCACCCGCCGGGCAGGCCGGAGAAGAGCCGGGCGGCGGAGCTCCTCGGCACGGGCGTCCCCACCCTCGTGGTGCAGGGCGGCAACGACCCCTTCGGCAAGCCCGCCGAATTCCCCGAAGGGCCGTACGGGATGACGGAGGTGCCCGGCGCCGATCACGGCTTCGCCGTCCCCAAACGGGCCTCCCTCACCCAGCAGGACGCACTGGACGTGATCACCGCGGCGGCCGGTGACTGGCTCGGCGCGCTCGCCGTCTGACGCCGGGAATGCCGGATGGGGGGCGGCTGTTATGGCCCACGTAAGGGATACGCAGACCAGCTGTGGAGAGGGAGTCCGTCGCATGGGTTCGACCATCTGCCCGAGCCGCAAGGCCGCCTCCGACCTGGAGTGGACGGTGCTTTCCGCGGCCAGGACCAGCTCTATTCGAGCGGCGGGCGGAGCGGATCGTCGTCTATCCTCCGATTCGAGTGGGTCCGGCTTCGGGCTCAGCACACCGTTCGAGGAGGTGGGTCCGGTCACAGGGACCGACGACGGCCACGTGGAAGAGACCACCGCCGAGCGCAACGCGCGCTTCGAGCGGGACGCCCTGGGCTACCTCGACCAGATGTACTCGGCGGCGCTGCGCATGACGCGCAACCCGGCCGATGCGGAGGACCTGGTGCAGGAGACGTACGCCAAGGCGTACGGGTCGTTCCACCAGTTCCGCGAGGGCACCAACCTGAAGGCTTGGCTCTACCGGATTCTCACCAACACCTTCATCAACTCCTACCGCAAGAAGCAGCGCGAGCCGCAGCGCAGCGCCGCCGAGGAGATCGAGGACTGGCAGCTCGCGCGCGCCGAGTCCCACATGTCCACGGGGCTGCGCTCCGCCGAGTCGCAGGCCCTCGACCACCTGCCCGACTCGGACGTGAAGGCCGCCCTGCAGGCCATCCCGGAGGAGTTCCGCATCGCCGTGTATCTCGCGGACGTAGAGGGCTTTGCGTACAAGGAGATCGCGGACATCATGGGTACACCCATCGGTACGGTGATGTCCCGACTGCACCGGGGCCGCCGCCAACTGCGCGGAATGCTGGAGGACTACGCCCGTGACCGCGGGCTCGTCCCCGCCGGTGCCGGTGAGTCGGACGAAGCGAAAGGCTCGGGCTCATGAGCTGCGGAGAGCCGCACGAGACGGACTGCTCCGAGGTCCTGGACCATCTGTATGAGTTCCTCGACCACGAGATGCCGCCCACGGACTGCGACAAGTTCGAGGTGCACTTCGAGGAGTGCTCTCCGTGCCTGGAGAAGTACGGCCTCGAACAGGCCGTCAAGAAGCTGGTGAAGCGCTGCTGCGGCTCGGACGACGTGCCGAGCGACCTGCGCTCCAAGGTGATGGGCCGCATCGACCTGATCCGCTCGGGGCAGGCCGTGCCCGAGCAGGACGTCGTCACCGGAGAGGTGCCGACGCTCAGGCCCGAGTGACCCCGGCCGTCCGCCCGCTGTGACGCGGACGATCAGGAACCATGAACTGCCGCCCGCGGCAGGACAGTTGGGAGCGGCCCCGGCCATCGGCCGGGGCCGCTCTCCGCTTTCCGCGCGCCACGTCACCCGTAGGTGCGAATCCGGGTGGCTGGAAACCCCCTATTTGGTCCATGCGCCTGACCACGGCCGCCCACGGGCCTATCCTCGCGAAGCTGTACGCAACGGGCTGCCCGTGCGGATGGGGAGGTGGGGGCCATGGCGGAGCCGCGGGGAGTGCGGGACATTCCGGCGGGGGCGCGCCTCGCCGTCGCGGGCGCCGTCCTGGGGGCGGGCGCGTGCGCCCTGCCCGTGCTGCGCCAGGGCGTGCCGTGGCCGGCCGTGGCGCTCCTGGCCGGCCTGTACGCGCTCTGCGAATGGCCGGCCCGCTGCCCGGTGCTGGCCGGCCGCGTGAACGTGCCGATCGCCGCGGGCTCCTTCTTCCCGGTGCTGCTCGCCGCCGTCTTCCTGCTCCCGCCGGCCGCCGCCGCGCTCGTCGCGGTGCCGGGCGCGCTCATCGCGTACGTCGAGGACGAGCCGCGCCGGGTGCGCCGGGCCTGGCGGGCCGCGGAGCTCGCCATCGCGGCCTCCACGGCGGCCCGCGCCCACGAACTGCTCGGCGGGCGGGCCGCGCTCGGCGGCCGCGGCCCGGGAGCGGCCCCCGACTTTCCGTACGCCCTGCTGCCCGCCGGGGCCGCGGCCCTCGTCTTCTGCCTGGTCCTCACCCTGCTCGACGGCCTCATCCTGGCCACCGCCGAACGCCGCCCGGCCCGCACCGCCTGGCGCGGGCTCCTGCTGCGCTCGCTCGCCCCGCACTGTGTGCACGGGCTCGCCGGGCTGATGATGGCCGTCCTGTGGCGCAGCCGGTTCGGCCCGCCCGCCGCCCTGTTCGTGCTGCTGCCCATGTACATCTCCTGCTGGGTCTTCGCCCAGTACCAGCGCGAGCGCGCCGCCCACCAGGCCACCATCCGCGCCCTCGTCCAGGCCGTCGACATCAAGGACCGCTACACCCGCGGCCACAGCGAACGGGTCGGCCGCGCCTCCGAGATGATCGCGCGGGAACTCGGCATGGAGGAAGGGCGGTTGGAGGTCATCCGGTTCGCCGGGATCCTGCACGACGTCGGCAAGCTCGGGGTGCCGACCCGGGTGCTGAGGAAGGAAGGGCCGCTCACCCCCGAGGAACGCGCGGTGATCGAGCTGCACCCCGAGTACGGCCACGAGATGGTCCGCGGCATCGGCTTCCTCGGCGAGGCGCGCTCGGCGATCCTGCACCACCACGAACGCCTCGACGGCAGCGGCTATCCCTACGGGCTCGTCGGCACCCAGATCCCGGAGGCCGCGCGCGTGGTGGCGGTGGCCGACGCGTTCGACGCCATGACCTCGACGCGCTCCTACCGGCGGGCCCGGCCGGTCGCGGCCGCCGTCACCGAGCTGGAGCGGTGCGCGGGCGCGCAGTTCGATCCGCGGATGGTGGACGGCCTGGTGCGGGCGCTCTCCCGGTACGGCTGGCACGTGGCGGTCACCGCGGACGAGCCGGGTGCGCCGGGCGGCCGCGGAAACGTGCCTCCGCCGAGGCCGCCCGGCCCCGAGCACGTACCCCCGTCGGCCGCCCCGCGCCCCGCGCCCCGCCCCTCCAACGCGCCCGGCGGCCTGACGTGAGCGGCCGGGCGAGCGCCCCCGTGATCGTCGCTCACACCCTGGCCTGGGCACTCACCGCCTGGGCGCTCGTCGCGACCCTGAGCGGCGGCCTCGCCGAGCCGCGGACCGCGGCCGCCTTCGGCGCCCTCATCGTGCTGGGGGAGCTGGCCCGGTGGGGCGCGCGGGACGGCGAACGGGACCCGGCGCCGCTCGCCTCCGCCGGAGCGCTGGCCTACGCGCTGCTGGGCCAGAGCGCCGGGCACGCCACCCGGCACGGGGTGCTCCAGGTGATCGCCGTGGTGGTGGCCGCGATGCTCCTCGGTTCCGTACCGCACGTGGCCGCCGGGCGCGGGCCGAGCCCGGACGAGACGGCCCGCCGGATCCTCACCGTCGCCTTCGCCGCCGTCTGTTTCCAGCCGCTCCACAGCTCGTGGCTGCTCGACGACCGGGCCGGCCAGGGATCCCCGGCCGGCCTGGGCCCCTCCTTCGCCTTCGTCCTCCTGCTGCTGCTCGTCCTGACGGCGCTGTGCGACGCGGTGGTCGCGGCCCTGCTCCTGTGCGCCCGCACCCGCTACCGCTTCGGCCCGCTCCTGCGGGACGAGCTGCGCGGGCTGCTCGGCATCGGCTCCGCCGTGTGCGCCACCGGCACCGTGATCGCCCTCGCGGTCGCCGTCGCCGGCCTGTGGGCGCTGCCCGTGTTCTGTGTGCCGCTGCTCCTCACCCAGCTGGCCTTCCGGCGGTATGCCGCCGTTCGCACCACCTACCGCCAGACCATCACCTCACTGGCCCGCGCGACCGAGATCGCCGGATACACCAAGCCCGGTCACGCCCGCAGGGTCGCCGAGCTCAGCCGGGCCGTCGGGCGCGAGCTCGGGCTCTCCGGGAGCGAGCTGACCGTCCTGGAGTACGCCGCGCTCATGCACGACATCGGGCAGCTGTCCCTGCTCGACCCCGTCCCCGCCGGTGCCACCGCCGCGCTGCCTGAAGCCGAGCAGCGCCGCATCGCCCTGCTCGGCGGCGCCGTCGTCCGCCAGACCGGAGTGCCGGCCGACGTGGCCCTGATCGTCGAGCGGCAGGCCGACCCCTACCGTGAGCAGCCGGTCGCCGCCCGGATCATCCGCACGGTGAACGCCTACGACGACCTCGCGGAAGGCACCGCGGGACCCGGCGGTCCGCTGAACGCACTCGAACAGCTGCGCCTCGGCACCGGCCGTGACTACCATCCGCACGTTGTCGAATCCCTGGCACGCGTGCTGGCCCGGGGCTGTCTGACCCGGGTGCCTCCTGGGTAACCCAGGAGTAATGAGCGGCCTTCCGGCCGGGCATGGTTGGATGCGAAAAGAACCCAGAAAACTGGGAGACCGTAAGACCGACCCGGTAGTCGGGCCCGGTCTGGGCAGGCGGGAATCGTGAGGATCTTCGGCAAGGGACGGCACCGGCCCTCCGCCTCGTGGCGGCAGGCCACAGACCGTGCGTTCACGCTGATCGGCGACGGCAGGTACGAGGACGCCGGCGCGCTGCTGACGCGCGCAGCGGACCTGGAGCCCTGGCTGTCGGAGTCCTGGTTCAACCTGGCGCTGCTGCACAAGTTCCGGCACGACTGGGAGCAGGCGCGGGCCGCCGGGCTGCGCGCCGTGGCGCTGCTCGACAAGGAGTCCGGCGCCCCCGACTGGTGGAACGTGGGCATCGCGGCGACCGCGCTCCAGGACTGGCCGCTGGCCCGCCGCGCCTGGCAGGCGTACGGCCTGAAGGTGCCGGGCGAGGCCACCGGCAGCGGCGAGCCCGTCGGCATGGAGCTGGGCAGCGCCGCGGTGCGGCTTTCGCCCGAGGGCGAGGCCGAGGTCGTGTGGGGGCGCAGGCTCGACCCGGCCCGCATGGAGGTGCTCTCCATCCCGCTGCCCTCGTCGGGCCGCCGCTGGGGCGAGGTCGTGCTGCACGACGGCGTCCCGCACGGCGAGCGCACCACCGCCGCGGGCCCGTCCTTCCCGGTGTTCGACGAGATCGAGCTGTGGGCGCCCTCACCGGTGCCGACCTGGGTGGTCCTCCTGGAAGCGGCCACCGAGGCCGACCGGGACGCCCTGGAGCGCCTCGCGGCCGACGCGGGCTTCGCCGCCGAGGACTGGTCCTCCTCCGTACGGCTCCTGTGCCGGGCCTGCTCCGAGTCCGAGATGCCGAGCGACGAGGGCGACGGCGAGCACCTCGACCCGCACGACCACAGCGAGCCCGGCCACCCCGGCCCGCTCGGCCACCGCACCAACGGCGACCTGTGGGTCCCGGAGCGCGAATGCGGCCTCGCGGCCCCGGCCGGCCTGGTGCGCGGGCTCCTCGACGGCTGGGTGGCCGACAACCCGGACAGCCGCGAGTGGCGAGATCTTGAGGAAGTCTGCTGAGCATCCGGGCAACCGCGCCGAGCCGGGCCTTAGGCTGTACGGGATCGGAATCGGGTTTTTGAGGAAGGCTTACGGCGGACATGGCGCAGCAGCAGACGGACCACAAGGTCGAGAACGACGGGTTCGTCGTGGACACGGAGGACTGCGAGGCGCGTGAGCTGGCCTACCGCGAGCGCGGCACGGCCCGCCCGATCACGGTCGTCGGCAACCCGGTCCTCCACAAGGAGTGCAAGGACGTCACCGCCTTCGACGGCGAGCTGGCCAAGCTGGTCGACGACATGTTCGCCAGCCAGAAGGCGGCCGAGGGCGTGGGCCTCGCGGCCAACCAGATCGGCGTGGACCTGAAGGTCTTCGTGTACGACTGCCTCGACGACGAGGGCGTGCGCCACGTGGGCCTGGTCTGCAACCCGGTCCTCGAAGAGCTGCCGGCCGAGCTGCGCGTCCTGGACGAGTCCAACGAGGGCTGCCTGTCGGTGCCGACCGCCTACGCGGAGCTCGCCCGCCCCGACTACGCCGAGGTCAGCGGGCAGGACGCCGAGGGCAACCCGATCAAGGTGCGCGGCACCGGCTACTTCGCGCGCTGCCTCCAGCACGAGACGGACCACCTGTACGGGCGGCTCTACATCGACCGCCTCTCCAAGCGCGACCGCAAGGACGCGCTGAAGCAGATGGAGGAGGGCACCGCCCGCTACGAGACGGTCCCGAACAACTGACATAGGCCGTACATGAGTTGAGGCCCCGCTCTCCCCCGTGGGAGCGGGGCCTCAACCGTTCGGGCGGGCAGCCGCTGGCTAGAACTCCTCGTCGAAGCCGACCGAGCCCTCGACCGCGACCTGGTAGGCGGAGGGGCGGCGCTCGAAGAAGTTCGTCAGCTCCTGGACGCCCTGGAGCTCCATGAACGAGAACGGGTTCGACGAGCCGTACACCGCGGGGAAGCCGAGCCGGGTCAGGCGCTGGTCGGCGACGCACTCCAGGTATTCGCGCATCGACTCCGTGTTCATGCCGGGCAGGCCCTCGCCGCACAGGTCGCGGCCGAACTGCAGCTCGGCGTCGACGGCCTCCTTCAGCATGTCGGTGACCTGCTGCTCCAGCGCGTCGTCGAAGAGCTCGGGCTCCTCCTTGCGGACGGTGTCCACGACCTCGAAGGCGAAGTTCATGTGCATCGTCTCGTCGCGGAACACCCAGTTGGTGCCGGTCGCCAGGCCGTGCAGCAGACCCCGGCTGCGGAACCAGTAGACGTAGGCGAAGGCCCCGTAGAAGAACAGGCCCTCGATGCAGGCCGCGAAGCAGATCAGGTTGAGCAGGAAACGGCGGCGGTCGGCCTTGGTCTCCAGCCGGTCGATCTTCTCGACCGAGTCCATCCACTTGAAGCAGAACTGCGCCTTCTCGCGGATCGAGGGGATCTCCTCGACCGCGTCGAACGCGGCCGCGCGGTCCGCAGGGTCGGGCAGATAGGTGTCGAGCAGCGTCAGATAGAACTGGACGTGCACGGCCTCCTCGAAGAGCTGACGGCTCAAGTAGAGCCGCGCTTCGGGGGAGTTGATGTGCTTGTAGAGCGTGAGAACCAGGTTGTTGGAGACGATCGAGTCGCCCGTCGCGAAGAACGCGACGAGACGGCCGATCATGTGCTGCTCGCCCGGCGTCAGCTTCGCGAGGTCGGCGACGTCGGAGTGGAGGTCGACCTCCTCGACGGTCCAGGTGTTCTTGATCGCGTCCCGGTAGCGCTCGTAGAAGTCCGGGTAGCGCATGGGACGCAGGGTCAGCTCGAAGCCGGGGTCGAGAAGGTTCTTGTGTTCGGTGGCGCTCATTACTGGCAGGCCTCGCAGGACTCGGGGTTTTCCAGGGAACAGGCGACCGCGTCGGCGTCGGGGGCCGCCTGCTGGACTGGGATGGTGGCGGCCTGGGCGGCGCGCGCGATGCGGGTCGCCGGGCGCGAGCGCAGGTAGTACGTCGTCTTCAGGCCCTGCTTCCAGGCGTACGCGTACATCGACGACAGCTTGCCGATGGTGGGCGTCTCCAGGAACAGGTTGAGCGACTGCGACTGGTCGAGGAAGGCGGTGCGGGCGGCGGCCATGTCGATGAGGCCGCGCTGCGGGATCTCCCACGCCGTGCGGTACAGGGCGCGCACGTCGGCCGGGATCCAGCCGAAGCCCTGCACCGAGCCGCTCGCCTCGCGCAGCGCCTCGCGGGACTGCGCGTCCCACACGCCGAGCTGCTTCAGCTCCTCCACCAAGTAGCCGTTCACCTGGAGGAATTCACCGCTGAGCGTCTCGCGCTTGAAGAGGTTGGAGACCTGCGGCTCGATGCACTCGTAGACACCCGCGATGGAGGCGATGGTCGCGGTCGGGGCGATCGCGAGGAGCAGCGAGTTGCGCATGCCGACCTCGGCGATGCGCTCGCGCAGGGCCGCCCAGCGCTCCGGCCAGGTCAGCTCGACGTCGTAGTGGTCGGGGTGCAGCACACCGCGCGCGGTACGGGTCTTGTCCCACGCGGGCAGCGGGCCCGACCGCTCGGCCAGGTCGGTGGAAGCCTCGTACGCGGTCAGCATGATCCGCTCGGAGAGGCGGGTGGACAGGGCCTTCGCCTCGGGGGAGTCGAAGGGCAGGCGCAGTTTGAAGAAGACGTCCTGGAGGCCCATCGCGCCCAGGCCCACCGGGCGCCACCGGGCGTTGGAGCGGCCGGCCTGCTCGGTCGGGTAGAAGTTGATGTCGACGACGCGGTCGAGGAACGTCACGGCGGTGCGGACGGTCTCGTCGAGCCGCTCCCAGTCGATGCCGTCGCCGACGACGAACGCGCCGAGGTTGACCGAGCCGAGGTTGCACACGGCCGTCTCGCCGTCGTCCGTCACCTCCAGGATCTCGGTGCACAGGTTGGAGGAGTGGACCGTGTGGCCGGGCTCCGCCGTCTGGTTGGCGGTGCGGTTGGAGGCGTCCTTGAACGTCATCCAGCCCTGGCCGGTCTGCGCGAGGGTGCGCATCATGCGGCCGTACAGCTCACGCGCGGGCATGGTCTTCTGGGCGAGCCCGGCGGCCTCGGCCTTGCGGTAGGCGGCGTCGAACTCCTCGCCCCACAGGTCGACGAGCTCGGGCACGTCGGCCGGCGAGAACAGCGACCAAGAGGAGTCGGCGTCGACACGGCGCATGAACTCGTCGGGGATCCAGTGTGCGAGGTTCAGGTTGTGCGTACGGCGCTGGTCCTCGCCGGTGTTGTCGCGCAGCTCCAGGAACTCCTCGATGTCGGAGTGCCAGGTCTCCAGGTACACCGCCGCCGCGCCCTTGCGCCGGCCGCCCTGGTTGACCGCGGCGACCGAGGCGTCGAGGGTCTTGAGGAACGGGACGATGCCGTTGGAGTGGCCGTTGGTGCCCCGGATCAGCGAACCGCGGCCGCGGATGCGGGAGTACGAGAGCCCGATGCCGCCGGCGTGCTTCGACAGGCGCGCCACCTGGTGGTAGCGGTCGTAGATGGAGTCGAGCTCGTCGAGCGGCGAGTCGAGCAGGTAGCAGGACGACATCTGGGGGTGGCGGGTGCCGGAGTTGAAGAGCGTGGGGGAGGACGGCAGGTAGTCCAGGCGGCTCATCAGGCCGTACAGGGAGGCCACTTCGTCCAGGGCGCGGACCGACTCGTCCTCGGCGAGGCCGGACGCCACGCGCAGCATGAAGTGCTGGGGGGTCTCGACGACCTTGCGGGTGATCGGGTGGCGCAGCAGATAGCGGGAGTAGAGGGTGCGCAGCCCGAAGTAGCCGAAGCGGTCGTCGGCGCCGTCGGCGAGCGCCGCGTCCACCAGGGCGTTCAGACGGTTCGCGTGCGCGCGGACGAACTCGACGGTCCGGTCCGCGATCAGGCCCTCGCGGTGGCCGACCTCGACCGAGCCGGAGAACGACACCGCGCCCTGGGTGGCGGCCTCTTCGGCGATGGTGACCGTGAGCAGGCGGGCGGCGAGGCGGGAGTACGCCGGGTCCTCGGAGATGAGCCCCGCGGCCGCCTCGGTGGCCAGCTCGCGCAGCTCGGCCTCGTCGGAGCGGGCGTTGCGGCCCCGCAGCGCCGCGGCGGCGACCCGGCCGGGGTCGGTGTCCGGGAGGTCGGCGGTGAACTCGGTCAGGGTCCGCAGCAGCGCGGTCCCGGGGGCATCCGCGAGTTCATCGGTGATCGCTGAAGCGGGATCCGCTGGGGCGATGGTCACGTGGGGGCACTCCCTCGCTCGGCACGGGGCCTGCGGGGGAGGCGTCGGCGCGCGTCGGGGCAGCCCTCGGCACGTCGTCCACCGGCCCAACCGCGAGGCCCGGACGTCTGGCACCCGGGTCGGTCGAGCCGGATGCGCCGTCGGCAGGTCTTCGGACTCGGCCCGTACAAAGGGGTACAGGTCATACCGTTGCGGGACAGTTCCGGATTCTCACCGGATTCCCCTGCGGCGACAGCGAGCACGAGCATACATGTGGGGGGTGCCTGATAAGGCACCCCCCACATGTTGTGTCGTTCAGTGGACCTCAGTGCGCGGTGCCCGCCGTCGCCGGGGGCAGTTCCGTGACGACGCCCGGGTCGCCCGCGTCCGCCGTGTAGTCCTCCGGGGAGGTCTCGTCGACGCCGTCGGGGGCCTTCACCGCGCGCAGGACGAAGGTCAGGACCACGGTGACGACCACGTTCATCACGAACGCCGTGAGGCCGATGTAGCCGATCTCACCGATGCCCGGGATCTCCTTGGAGGAGCCGCCGAAGTGCTTCTGGGTGGGCGAGCCCACTCCGTACGCGGCGAGCGTGCCGTAGACCATGCCGACCGCCCAGCCGGCCAGCAGCGCCCAGCGGTGGAACCAGCGGGTGAACAGGCCGCCGACCAGGGCCGGGAAGGTCTGCAGGATCCAGATGCCGCCCAGGAGCTGGAAGTTGATGGCGACCGTCTTGTCCATGGTCAGGACGAAGACCAGCGCACCGACCTTCACCACGAGCGAGACCAGCTTGGAGACCTTGGCCTCCTGCGACGGCGTCGCGTCCGGCTTGATGAAGTCCTTGTAGATGTTGCGGGTGAAAAGGTTCGCGGCCGCGATGGACATGATCGCCGCCGGAACCAGCGCGCCGATGCCGATGGCCGCGAAGGCGACGCCCGCGAACCAGTCGGGGAACATGTCCTCGAAGAGCTGCGGGATGGCCAGCTGGCCATTGCTCACCTTGACGCCCGCCGCGATCGCCATGAACCCGAGCAGCGCCAGCAGACCCAGCATCAGCGAGTACAGCGGCAGGATCGTGGTGTTGCGGCGGATGACGTTGCGGCTGCGCGAGGAGAGCGTCGCCGTGATCGAGTGCGGATACATGAAGAGCGCGAGCGCCGAGCCGAGCGCGAGGGTGGCGTAGGTCCACTGACCGGCGTGGCCGGGCACGAGCGCCCCGGTCGGCTGGTGGGTCTTCGGGTTCGGCGTCGCGAACTTGTGCTGCGCGGCGCTGAAGATGGCGTCGAAGCCGCCCAGCTTGATCGGGATGTAGATGATCGCCACCGCGATCACGAGGTAGATCAGGCCGTCCTTCACGAACGCGATCAGAGCGGGCGCGCGCAGGCCCGAGGAGTACGTGTACGCGGCGAGCACCGCGAACGCGATGAGCAGCGGAAGGTCCTTGACGAACCAGTTGCCCGACTCGCCGCCCACGCCCATGACGTCGAGCACGGCCTGGATGCCGACCAGTTGGAGCGCGATGTACGGCATCGTGGCGAGGATGCCGGTGATCGCGACCGCGAGGGAGAGACCCTTGGAGCCGAACCGGCCGCGGACGAAGTCCGATGTGGTCACGTAGCCGTGCTTGTGCGAGACGGACCACAGGCGCGGCAGGAACGTGAAGATCAGCGGGTAGACGAGGATCGTGTACGGGACGGCGAAGAAGCCGGCCGCGCCGGCCGCGTAGATCGCCGCGGGGACGGCCACGAACGTATAGGCCGTGTAGAGGTCGCCGCCGAGCAGGAACCAGGTGACCCAGGTGCCGAACGACCGCCCGCCCAGGCCCCATTCGTCGAGACTCGCCTCGTTCTCGGCCTTGCGCCAGCGGGCGGCCATGAAGCCGATCACGGTGACGGCCACGAAGAAGAAGATGAAGACGCCGAGTGCGACGCCGTTCACGCCGTCCTTCACTTGGACGCACCCCCCCTGGTGTCGTCGGAGGTGCGCGCGGCGGAGGCCGCGCGCGAGCGCTGGTCGTGCTGCCACAGCTTGTACGCGAGCATGGTGAGCGCGGTGGAGATGAGCACCCAGAGCATCTGGTACCAGTAGAAGAACGGGATGCCGCCCAGCTTCGGGTCGGTCTTGGCGTACGAGCTCACCCACATCATCGCCACGAAGGGCGCGATCAGGCAGAGAGCGATGACCACGCGCACGGGCGTGACCACCGCTCTCTTGACTTCCGTCGATTCCGGCATTGGGCGGCTCCGTCCCCTCACGATCACCTGTGCGTTGGATCACTTGGTAATGCGCAGGAAATCTAGGGGAGAGATTCGGTCAAGGGAACCCCCGTCCGGAATCCGGACGCGCCCGGCGGGGCCGGTCCGCTCAACCAGCCGTGTCCAGGCGGGTCCTCGTCTCCGCGTCCAGGGTGAGGCCGACCGCGTGCAGGGACTCGTCGAGCTGGCCCACCGCGCTCGCGCCGATCACCGGCAGGACGGGCAGCTCGCCGCCCAGGGCCCAGGCCAGCACGACCTGACCGGGCGTCACGCCCAGTTCCTTGGCCACCTCGGCGAGCACGGCGAGCCGCCGGGTCGAGCCGGCGTGCCGGTACTGCTCGGGGATCTCCTTCGCCGGGTTGTTGTACGCGCCCGTGAGCTGCGTGGTGTAGGCGACGAAGGCCAGTTCGGGGCGGCTGCGCAGATAGTCGAGGAGTTCCTCGCTCGCATGCGGGTTGACCCCGAAGCCGGCGCCGGGGCGCGGCTGGAGGTAGGTGTAGCGCTGCTGCACCGCCGCGTAGCCGGGTCCCCCCGAGCGCTTCGCGGCGCCGCGCGACTCCTCGATGCGCCAGGCCGCGAAGTTGCTGCACCCGGTGAGGGTGATCTTCCCCGTGTCGACGAGCTCGGCGAAGACGCCCATCGTCTCCTCGACGGGTGTCGTCCGGTCGTCGATGTGCGCGTAGTAGACGTCTATCCGGTCCGTGCCCAGATTGCGCAGGCTGGCCTCCACCTGGCGGCGCACCACGGGAGCGGACAGCCCCTCGGCGGCCTCGGGCCACGGCGCGTCCAGTGGCTCGGGCAGCGCGCCGACCTTGGTGGCGAGGACCATCTCGTCCCGGACGCCCCGGCTGGCGAGCCATCTGCCGATGACGCGTTCGCTCTCCGCGCCGGTGGCTCCGGGCTCCCAGAAGGCGTACGTGTTCGCCGTGTCGAGGAAGGTGCCGCCCGCCTCGTAGAAGCGGTCGAGCACGGCGAACGCGGCCGTCTCGTCGATCCGGGTGCCGAAGGGGAGCGTGCCGAGACACAGGCTGCTCACCCGCAGGCCGCTCTCGCCGCCCAGCTGTCGGTAGTGCATCAACGTCCTTCTCTCGCAGGTAAGTTGTGATCAACAGGACCTGAAGAGACTGACCGAGCGCGGCCCGGATGTCACGGGAGAATGGGCGGGCGGCTCAGTCCGTCGGACGCTTGAGGCGCGCCACGAACTTGTAGCGGTCGCCGCGGTAGACCGAGCGCACCCACTCCACCGGCTCGCCCCCGCCGTCGAGGGAGTGCCGCGACAGCATCAGCATGGGCAGGCCCACGTCGGTGCCGAGCAGCCCGGCCTCGCGCGGGGTGGCGAGCGAGGTCTCGATGGTCTCCTCGGCCTCCGCCAGGTGCACCCCGTACACCTCGGCGAGCGCGGTGTAGAGCGAGGTGTACTTCACCAGGGAGCGGCGCAGGGCAGGGAAGCGCTTGGCGGACAGGTGCGTGGTCTCGATGGCCATCGGCTCGCCGCTGGCCAGACGCAGCCGCTCGATGCGCAGCACGCGGCCGCCGGCGGTGATGTCGAGCAGTCCGGCCAGCGTGTCGTCGGCGGTGACGTAGCCGATGTCCAGGAGCTGGGAGGTCGGTTCGAGGCCCTGGGCCCTCATGTCCTCGGTGTAGGAGGACAGTTGGAGCGGCTGGGAGACCTTCGGCTTGGCGACGAAGGTGCCCTTTCCCTGGATGCGCTCCAGGCGGCCCTCGACGACCAGCTCCTGGAGGGCCTGGCGCACGGTGGTGCGGGAGGTGTCGAACTCGGCGGCCAGCGTCCGCTCGGGCGGCACCGGAGTGCCGGGCGGAAGGGTCTCCGTCATCTCCAGCAAGTGGCGCTTGAGGCGGTAGTACTTCGGCACCCGCGCGGTGCGGACCACGGCGCCCGCCTCCGTCGTGCCGCTCCCGTCGGCGGCCGTGGTCTGCCTTCCCGAGTGCTGCGCTGCTGCCGTCACCGGCTCCTCCGTCTGTCGCGGCTCACATGGTGGCACGGACCGGTCACGGGTCGTCGCCCTCCGTCAGGGTGTCGGTCCGGTAACGCGATCGACAAGCCCTTCTTATACACCGCCGCGCGGCGGACGTGCGGGGGAGTATGCAAGTTGGTCTAAACCATTAAAGCCCAGGAGGGGTCTTCGGGGCAGCCCCGTGGGCCCAACGGGCGCTGCGGGAGCCGACTCGCGGGCCTCGGAGGACGGCGAGGTGTCGGTCCGATAACGGACGGTCTCGGCGCTCTTATCGACCCTTGACACCCCAATAGGTCTAGGCCAAGCTCCCGGTACTGGTCTAAACCATTAAAGACCAGATCCCAGTCCCACGGGTAGTACTCGCGTATGTGGCATCGCGGTGGGCGGGGGGTTTCAGTCATCCCTGAGGAGAGTGGCGTGAAGCGCAAGCTCATCGCGGCGATCGGCGTCGCGGGCATCATGATCGGTGCCGCGGCATGCGGCGGCAGTGACAAGAAGGACGGCGCCGCGGGGGGCGACGCCAAGGAGCTGACCGTCTGGCTGACGGTCGACGCCCAGAAGAACTGGCCCGAGCTGGTGAAGGCCGCGGACGACGCGATCGTCGCCAAGCACCCCGGCCTGAAGATCAACCACGAGTACTACGGCTGGCCGGACAAGAACGCCAAGCTCGATGCCGTCCTCGCCACCGACAAGGCGCCGGACGTGGTCGAGATGGGCAACACCGAGATGCTCGCCTACTCGGTCAAGGGCGCCTTCGCCGAGGTCGACCCGTCGAAGTTCGACAACTCCGCCGCCTGGCTCGACGGTCTCAAGGCCTCGGTCACGTACAACGGCAAGACCTATGGCGTCCCGTACTACGCCGGTGGCCGCACCGCGACCTGGCGCAAGGACATCGCCAAGGACGCGGGCATAGCCGCCACGCCGAAGACGTACGCCGAGCTGACGGCCGACCTGGACAAGGTGCAGGCCAAGGAGGGCGACAAGTTCAGCGCCTGGTACCAGCCCACCCGTGACTGGTACGCGGCGATGTCCTTCGTGTACGACGCCGGCGGCTCCATCGCCAAGCAGGACGGCGACAAGTTCAAGGCCAACCTGTCCTCGCCGGAGTCCATCAAGGGCCTCACCGAGTTCAAGAACGTCGTGGACAAGTACATGAAGGGCGACAAGACCAAGGACGAGGCGGACCGCCCGATCGTCTACGGCCAGGGCAAGTCCTTCCTCGTCTTCAGCCCCGCCTGGGAGGGCGCCAACGCCGCCCTGCCGGAGAACGACAAGGTGGGCGGGCTCGCCGACAAGATCGAGAGCTTCGTGATGCCGGCCCCGTCCGGCAAGGCCATGCCGGTCTTCCTCGGCGGCTCGGACCTCGCGGTCCCGGTCAAGTCCAAGGCGCAGGGCCTCGCGTCCGAGTGGATCAACGCGTTCACCGGCACCCAGGGCCAGAAGGGCCTGGTCGCCAAGGGCAACCTGCCCAACAACAAGACGGACCTCGCGCCCCTGAAGGCGGACCCGAAGACCGCGGTGCCGGCCACCGCGGCCGAGTCCAGCTGGTTCGTGCCCATGGCGCCCGGCTGGGGCCAGGTCGAGAAGGCCAAGACCCTCCAGGACATGCTGCAGGCCATCGGCACCGGCAAGAAGACGGTCGAGGAAGCCGCGAAGGACGCGGACGCCGCGATCGACAAGGTCATCAACACCAAGTGACCTCTGGGCAGGGCCCCGTCACCACGACGGGGCCCTGCCTGACCAGTTCCAGAGAGGGATCCCCAGGAGCGCGCGATGAGTGCCGCAGAGACAACCACCGCCAAGGTGCCGCCGGCGCGGCGCGACCCACAACCGGGCGCCGGGTCAGGACGGCCGGGAAAGCCGGACAAGAAGCGGGGCACGGGCGGGGGAGCGGCGGTGCCCTGGGCACTGCTCGCGCCCTGCCTGCTCATCCTCGCCCTCGTCCTCGGCTATCCGCTGGTACGCCTGGTCACCCTGTCCTTCGAGAAGTTCGGGCAGCCGCAGCTGTGGGGCTTCCAGGCCGCCGAGTCCGTCGGCTTCGACAACTTCTCCAACGTTCTCGGTGACGCCGAATTCTGGCGCGTCGTCGTGCGCACCATCCTCTTCGCCGCCTCCGCGGTCGTCCTGACCATGGTCATCGGCATGCTCATAGCCCTGCTGCTCCAGAGGGTCTCGGGCTGGGTCAAGACGCTCATCAACGTCGCCCTCGTGGCGAGTTGGGGCATGCCCATCGTCGTCGCGATCACCATCTTCAAGTGGATGTTCGACAGCGACTACGGCGTACTGAACTGGCTGCTCAGCCAGTTGCCCGGGGTCGACGTCACCGGCCACAACTGGTTCATCAGCAGCACCCAGGGCCTCGCGGTGATCATGCTGCTCGTGGTCTGGGGCGCGGTGCCGTTCGTGGTCATCACGCTCAGCGCCGGCCTCACCCAGGTGCCCAAGGAGCTCGAAGAGGCCGCCCGGCTCGACGGCGCCGGTGCCTGGGGCGTGTTCCGCCACGTCACCCTGCCGATCCTCAAGCCCATCATCGTGATGCTCGCGACGCTCTCGGTGATCTGGGACATGGGCGTCTTCCCGCAGGTCTTCGTGATGCGCGGCGGCCACCCCGAGCCGGAGTACCAGCTCCTCACCACGTACTCCTACGACAAGGCCTTCGTCGTCAACGACTACTCGCAGGGCTCCGCGATCGCCCTGCTCACCGTGGTCCTGCTGCTCGGTGTGATCGCGGTCTACATGCGGCAGATGCTCAAGATCGGGGACGTCGAGTGAGCGCCACGATCGGAAAGGACGGCGCAGCGATGGCTGCCTCGACCGCCGCGGCGCCCGCCGCCACGCGCAAGAAGTCCCCCCGCAAGAAGACGAAGCTGGGCTGGAACCTGCTCGGCCTGCTGGTCTTCGTCACCGCGGGCTTCCCGGTCTACTGGATGCTGAACACCGCGTTCAAGCCCTCCAAGGACGCGATCGACCCCGACCCGCACCTGTTCCCGACGCACTTCACGCTCGCCAACTTCAAGCGTGCGCTCCAGATCGGTGACTTCTGGGGTTCGATCGGCCGGTCCCTGACCGTCTCGCTCGTCGTGGTCGTCATCGGCATCGCGGTCGGCCTGCTCGCCGCGCTCGCCATCTCCCGGTTCGCCTTCCGCGGCCGCAAGATCGTCATCGTCGGCATCCTCGCGGTCCAGATGGTGCCGCTCGTCGCGATGATCATCCCGGTCTTCCTGCTCCTGAACGACCTCGGTCAGTACGACAAGCTCTCGGGCCTGATCATCACGTACCTGACCTTCATCCTCCCCTTCACGGTGTGGACGCTGCGCGGTTTCATCGTCAACGTCCCCAAGGAGCTGGAGGAGGCGGCCATGGTCGACGGCTGCACCCGCACCGGCGCCTTCATCCGCGTGGTCTTCCCGCTGCTCGCTCCCGGCATGGTGGCCACCTCGGTCTACGGATTCATCCAGGCCTGGAACGAATACCTCTACGCGCTCATGCTGATGAGTCAGAATCACCAGACGGCCACGGTGTGGCTGTCGAGCTTCACCACGCAGCACGGCACCGAGTACGCCCCGATGATGGCCGGATCGACCATGATGGCCGTCCCCATCGTGATTCTCTTCCTCCTCGTCCAGCGCAAGATGGCCGCGGGTCTGACGGCCGGCGCAGTGAAGGGATAACCCTGCCCATGACGACTATGACCACGGGTTCCGACACGCTGACCCGCGACGCCCTCGCCGTGCTCCAGCCCGGGTTCGCCGGCACCACCGCGCCGGACTGGCTGCTGCGCCGCATCGGCGAAGGCCTCGCCTCCGTCGGCCTGTTCGGCCGCAACATCGTCACCGCTCCCCAAGTGGCTGCCCTGACAGCCCAGTTGAGGGCCGAGCGCGACGACGTCCTGGTGGCGATCGACGAGGAGGGCGGTGACGTCACCCGCATAGAGGTCCGCTCCGGCTCGTCCTTCCCCGGCAACCTGGCGCTCGGCGCGGTCGACGACCTGGACCTGACCCGCGAGGTCGCCCGGGAACTGGGGCGCCGCCTCGCCGAGTGCGGCGTCAACCTCAACTGGGCCCCGTCCGCGGACGTGAACTCCAACCCGGACAACCCGATCATCGGCGTACGGGCCTTCGGGGCCGACACCGCTCTCGTGGCCCGGCACACCGCCGCCTACATCGAGGGCCTCCAGGCCTCCGGGGTCGCCGCCTGCACCAAGCACTTCCCCGGGCACGGCGACACCAACGTCGACTCGCACCACGCGATGCCCCGCATCGACGTGGACCTCGCCACGCTGCACGCACGTGAGCTGGTGCCCTTCCGCGCGGCGATCGCCGCGGGTTCCAAGTCGGTCATGAGCGCGCACATCCTTCTTCCCGCGCTCGACCCCGCCCGTCCCGCCACGCTCAGCCCGCGCATCCTCACCGGACTGCTGCGCGAGGAGCTCGGCTACGACGGACTGATCGTCTCGGACGCGGTGGAGATGCAGGCCATCGCCGGGACGGTCGGCATCGAGCGCGGCTCCGTCCTCGCCATCGCGGCGGGCGCCGACGCGCTGTGCGTCGGCGGCGGCCTGTGCGACGAGGGCACCGTACTGCGGCTGCGTGACGCGCTGGTCGCGGCGGTACGGGACGGCGAGCTGGCCGAGGAACGCCTGGCCGACGCCGCCGCACGCGTGCGCGCGCTGGCGGCGTGGGCCCAGCGGGCCAGGGGGGACAGGACGGGGCCGGGCGCGGCGGTGCAGGAGGGGACCGCGCCCGGTACCGACAGCGACATCGGTCTGGTGGCCGCGCGCCGCGCCGCCCGTGTCACCGCGGGGCCCTCGTGGCGCCCGCTGGAGAGCGCCCCGTACGTGGCCACGTTCACGCCCGTCATGAACATCGCGGTGAGCAGCGAGACGCCGTGGAGCATCGGCGCCGAGCTCGCGGCGCTGCTGCCGGGCACCGAGAGCGGCACCTACGGTGCGGACAGCTCCGCCGACGGGGTCCTGGCCGCGGCCGGCGGGCGCCGGATCGTCGCGGTCGTCCGTGACGAGCACCGCCACCCGTGGATGGCGGCGGCCCTCGACGCGCTGCTCGCGGCCCGCCCGGACACGGTCGTGGTCGAGATGGGCGTGCCGCGGGCGGCTCCGCGCGGCGCGCTGCACATCGCCACGCACGGTGCGGCGCGGGTGTGCGGCAGGGCGGCGGCGGAGGCCATCGCGGGGGTCTGACACCGCCCAAGGATCACGTGGCGGGGTGACGGTCGGCGGACCGTCACCCCGCCACGTTTGCATGTGCGGGTAGGGCGGGCCCCCGGCGGAGGGGATGTACGAACGGGCCGACTTTCGATGTACGCAAGGGCCGATTTCTGTCGGGCCACCGGAGTGGGGCGCTCCGGATGGCGCGCCGAGGCGCCCTCAACTCGCGTTCGGGCCCGTCTACTTGACAGTACGTATCTGCCGTATGTCCGGTGCGTGAACCGGCCCGTTTTGGGCTCCACACCGCCCCAACTTCGGGCTTGACACCAGAAGTTGGTCTAGTCCACCTTGGAGGTACGCAAGATCGGTGTGGGTGCCCTCGACCCATGAGAGGCACCGAGCGCAAGGAGGTGGCAACCCCGGCCCTGCCGTCGTGGAGGCCCCTTTCCCTCACCGGGTGACCGGCCGGCGCGACGAGGCGCCGAGCCCGCCAACTCCCTTTCTCCCAGGCCTATTTGCCCTCGCAATGCCCGATGGCGAACCGGCCGTCCGCCACAGCGCTCCGCCGTCGACCGTGACCTCATCCGGCCGCCGGCCGAGACCGCCGTGGCCGCCGCACCCTGCCGATCCCCGCCCCGGGACGCCCGCGCCCGTGTCCCGCGGTCATCGGGGATCCGTTCAGCCACCGACCGTCCGAACCCTGGAGCGACCGCATGCCGGCACCCGACCGATACCTCTACCGAGCCGCCTCCGGCCGTCCCTACTTCAGCTCGGACGGCGGAGAGACCTACCTGGCCCGCACCCCGCTGCGCGACATCGAGAAGACGCGCCCGCTGCGCGTGCTGTCCGAGGACGACTTCGCGTTCTGGCAGACGTACGGCTACGTCATAGTGAAGGAGGCGATCCCGGCCGACGCCGCGAAGCGCCTCCTCGACTTCACCTGGGACTTCCAGGGCCTCGACCCCGAGCGCCCCGAGACCTGGTACTCCCAGGACCGCACGTTCGCCTCCGAGCTCGAACAGCACCTGCACGTCTACGGCTTCGTCGAGGCGTACCACCACCAGCTCCTGTGGGACAGCCGCCAGACACAGCGGGTGTACGACGCGTTCGCCGACGTGTGGGACTGCGAGGAGCTCTGGGTCACCCTCGACCGGCTCAACCTGAACCCGCCCAACGTCAAGGACCGCGACCGCGCACACATCGAGCCCACCGAGAAGGGCTTCGACATCGAGCTGCACTGGGACGTCGACACCACGCTCGGCGTGCTGCCGCAGCGGGTGCAGGGCATCATCGCGCTCAACGACACCCACGACGACCACGGCGGGTTCCAGTGCTCACCCGAGCTGTTCCGCCGGTTCGAGGAGTGGAAGGTCGCACAGCCCGCGGACCGCGACCCCATCCGGCCGGGCGCCGACCGCACCGAGTTCCCCGTCGTCCGGCCCGAGCTCAAGGCCGGTGACCTGCTGATCTGGAACGGTCTCCTCGCGCACGGCGTCGCCCGCAACACCTCCGACAACGGTGTCCGCGCCGTCCAGTACCTCTCGATGATGCCGGCCCTCGAATCCGATCACGAGGTGCGCAAGTCCCGCGTCGAGTCCTGGCGCAGCCTCAGCACCCCGGACTGGAACAGGACGCTCGTCGGCGACGCCCGGCGCCCCGAATCCCTCAGGTACCCGACGGCCACCCTGAACGACCTCGGCGCGAAGCTGCTCGGCCTCGAATCCTGGCACCCCGCTCCGGCCACCACCGAGGAGCCCGCGTGCGACGCATCTGTCTGACGCTGCCCACCAACCGGGCCTGCGCGGCCACGATCACGGCGCTCCACGAGGAGGCGGCCCACGCCGTCGCCCACTTCGACGTCGAAGTGCACCTGCTCGTCCTGGACTCCTCCGACGAAGCGAGCCGCACCGAACACGCCCGCGTACTGCACGAGGTGGCGTCACCGCCCGGCGTGGTCGTGCACCACCTCGACGAGACGCGCCAGCGCGACTTCCTGAGGCGCGTCGTCGACCGCGCCGGCCTCACCAAGCCCGACCTGGTGCTCGACCTCATGTTGCCCGCCGACGTGTCGTACGGAGCGTGCACCAACCGCGCGTTCCTGATCGCCGCCGCGCTCGGCTGCGACTCCGTACACCGCAGGGACTCCGACAGCAGCTACCAGATCCTGGACGGCGAACCCGTCCACCCCATCCACCACGAGCTGCTCTCCCTCGGGAAGCGCGCCGTGGACGCGGTGCCCGGCGTCACCCGGACCCGGCTCGACCCGGTCGACGTCTACAAGCCGGTCGCGATGGTCGGCAGCTCCTTCGTGGGCGAACTGTCCGTGGACATCGGGGAGATCCGGGACCTGGACCCCGAGATCTACTACGAGGTGGTCGGCCTGTGGGCCGAGGCCGGCACCCCGGACGAGCAGCGCCGCGAGCTGGTCGACGACTCGTTCGTCGGCGCGGGCACCGACCCCTTCACCCACGACGAGTCCACGCTCGGCGCCCCCGACATCTGGCGCGTCGACATGTGCAACATCGGCCTCGATCACGAGGTCTACGAACGCGTTCCGCTGCCGCCCGCCACCAGCACCATAGGCAGCGACTACTTCCTGCTGCACCTGGTGCGCGACGCGACGCTGCCCGGCGTGGTGCACAACCGCAACATCGTCAACTACTACACCCCCGAGCGGCGCACCGGCCCCGGCTTCACCGCCTACCAGCTGCGCTGGACCAAGTTCCTCCTGTCGATGCTCTACCTCTACCCCGTCTACACGGCGATGGAGGAGGCCCGCGGGGCGCTGCTCGACGAGCACCACCACGTGCGCGCCGCCACGATCGCCGGCCTCGCCGCGAAGTCCGTGTCCACGGACCGTTCCGAGAACGTCCGCAGACTCGACGTGCTCGACCGCTGTTACCGCCAACTGGGCGGCAAATACGCCGAGTTCGCGAACCATCTGCTGCCGCTGCGCGAACGGCTGCTCGACGAGGCGCAGGCCGACATGGAGGACTTCGCGCTGCTCATCGAGGCGTGGGGACCGCTGGTGGCGGCCGCCAGGTCCGAGCGCCCGGTCCGGGGTGTCGACGATGCGTGAGAGCGCCGCCATCCGCACGGCCCTCGCGGCCGCCACCGACGACCGGATCTTCTTCGACCTCACCGGAATCGAGGGCCAGTACGCGGCGCTGCTGCGCGAACTGCCCGGCATCTCGGTCCGCTTCGCCATGAAGGCGTGCCCCGTGGACGAGGTGCTCGCCTGCCTGGCCCGGCTGGGCGCCGGCTTCGACGCGGCAGGACCCAACGAGATCGAGCAGGCCCTCAGGACCGGTGTGCCGCGCGACCGGATCCACTACGGCAACACGATCAAGTCGGACGAGAACATCGCCGACGCGTACCGCCTGGGCGTGCGCGACTTCGCCACCGACAGCGTCGAGGACGTCGCGGCCATCGCCCGGCACGCCCCCGGCTCCCGGGTGTTCTGCCGGCTCGCGACCAGCGGCGAGGGCGCGCTGTGGGGCCTGAGCCAGAAGTTCGGCTGCTCGGCAGGCGACGCGGTACGCGTCCTGGAAGCGGCCCGTGACGCCGGCCTCGTCCCCTCGGGCCTGTCCGTGCACGTCGGCTCGCAGCAGATGACGGCGGAGGCCTGGCGCGGCGCGCTCGACGACCTGACCGATCTCGTCGCGGTGCTGGGCGGGCGGGGGATCCTCCTCGACCGGATCAACCTCGGCGGCGGCCTGCCGGCCCTCGGCTGCCTCGACAGGGCGGGCAGGCCCCTCGATCCTCCGCTCGACAAGATCTTCGCCGTGCTCCGCGAAGGCATGGAGCGGCTGCGCGAGGAATCGGCCTCGCCCCTGGAGTTCCTCATGGAACCCGGGCGCCACCTCGTCGCCGACCACGGCGCCATCCGGGCCCGCGTGGCCCGGCTCACGGCCCGCGGCGGACGCGACGGCGAGCGCCGGCACTGGCTCTATCTGAGCTGCGGCAAGTTCAACGGCCTGTACGAGATGGACGCCCTGCAATACCGCCTGGAGTTCCCCGGCCACCCCGAGGGCGAGGGCCACGTCCCGCTCGTGCCGGCCGTCGTGGCCGGGCCCACCTGCGACAGCGACGACGCGTTCGACCACGAGGCCGGCCTGGTGCGGGTCCCCGCCGCGGCGGCCTCCGGGGATCCCGTCTGGATCCACTCGTGCGGCGCGTACGCCGTCGGCTACACGACCCAGGGCTTCAACGGCTTCGACCCGCTGCCGTACACCTGCATCGGAGGTTCGCAGTGACATCCCGGCCTACGGCATCCCGGCCGACGGCATCCCACCCGGTGACCGCTCGGCCGGTCACCGCACCGGGCGGCACGCTCCCGCTCGAACCGGACCTCCTCGTCCGCCCGCTGGCCGAGAGGGACTGGGACGCGATCGTGGCCCTCGAAGCGGACGCCTACGCCGAGGACGGCCTGTCGGAGGGCCGCGATGTCCTCAAATCCCGCTACGCACACGGCACGTGCTTCGTCGTGGAGCACGAGGGCCGCGTCGGCGGATACCTTCTCGCCCTGCCGTACCCGCCGTTCACCAGCCCGGACCTCAGCCGGGCGGAGGAGACGGAGGAGACGGAGGAGACGGGGCCCCCGTCGTCGGCCTCCCGCAATCTGCACGCGCACGACCTGGTGATCGCCGAGCACCTGCGCGGCCGCGGCATCGGCCCCCGCCTCCTGACCCATCTCCTGCACACCGCACGCGAGTTGGGGTTCCGTCACATCTCCATGGTGGCCGTCAGGGGAGCCCACGTCGTATGGGCGCCGCTGGGCTACCGCCCCCACCCCGAGGTCGAACTGCCGTCGAGCTACGGCGCGAACGCGGTGTACATGTCCATGGAAGTAGGCTAAATCCGTATGTTCGGCGCCTTCGACGCATACCGTCGATCCCAAGTGGCGATCGCGGCCCTGTTCTGTTGTCTCGGCTTCCAGTACGCGACATGGGTCTCGCGGATACCGGCCCTGAAGACCAGGCTGGGCCTGTCCGAGGCGGAACTCGGGCTGCTCCTCATGGTCTGCGGAGCGGGCGCGGCGGTGTCCTTCCCGCTCGTGGCGATCCTGACGAAGCGGCTGGGCTCGCGGCGCCTCGCGGTCCTCGCGGCGCTGTGCCTCGGCGCGGTCCTGCTGGCGCTGTCCGTCACGCCGGACTATCCGGTCACGCTGCTCATCGTCTTCTTCGACGGGGTCGCGGTGGGATGCCTGAACGTCGCGATGAATGCGCAGGCGGCGGCGCTGGAGGTCCAGTACCGGCGGACGACGATGGCCCGGATGCACGCGACGTTCAGCGCGGGCTCGCTGTTCGCGGCGCTCCTCGCGTCGGGTGTGACCTCCCTGTCCCCGGCCCTGCCGGCCCACTTCGGCACGGCGGCGGCGCTGGTGGCGGTGCTGGTCCTCGCCGCGCGCGGCGGCCTGCTGCCGGAGGCGCCGGAGTCCGCGCGGCCGGACGTGAGGGACCCCGCCGAACCTAAGCGGCGCGGACTGACGCTCCCCACCCGAGTGACGATCTGGATGGGCCTGGCGATGGCGTTCGGCACGGTGACCGAGGGCGCCATGAACGACTGGTCGGCGCTGTATCTGAAGGACAGCGCGGGCGCGGCGGCGGAACTGGCCCCGCTGGGCATCGCCGTGGTCTCGGTGATGATGGTGCTGGCCCGGCTCTTCGCGGACGGCTGGCGCACGAAGTGGGGCGACGACCGCATCGTGCGGGTGGGCGGCGCGCTGGCCGGAACGGGGCTCGCGCTCGCGCTGCTGGCCGGGGGAGTGGTGCCGGCGCTGATCGGGTTCGCCTGCGTGGGGCTCGGCATCGCGGCGGTGACGCCGTGCGTGTACGTGGCGGCGGCCCGCCAGGGTTCTGATGCGCTGGCCCTCGTCGCCGCGATGGGCACGACGGGGTTGCTTGCGGGGCCGGCGGTGATCGGGTTCATCGCGAGCGGGACGAGCCTGGCGTGGGGGATGGGGGCGGTGGCGGTGTCGGCGCTCGTGGTCTCCGTGTGCAGCACCCGGATCCGCTTCCCGTCCCTGTCCGAAGCGACGTAACGCGACGCGGCCCGCCCCGGCTGTCACCTGCCGCCCGGTGGCGGCCCGGCCGCGCAGAGGTCCCCGCGCCCCTGGCGGGGCTGAGGTGAAGCGCCCCGAAGGGGGCGCGGGGAGCTGCGCGCAACCCTGGCCCCCGGACGGCTAAAGCCCCTGCCACACCGGCTTGTCGGCGAACGTGTGACGGAAGTACGGCGCAAGCTTCAGCTTGGACGCCGCCGCCTCGTCCACGACGACCGTCGCATGCCGGTGGAGCTGGAGCGCCGACGCCGGCACCACCGCGGCCACCGGCCCCTCCACCGTCTGCGCCACCGCCTCCGCCTTGCCCTCGCCCGTCGCGAGCAGCACCAAGTGACGGGCCTCCAGAATCGTGCCGATGCCCTGTGTGATCACGTGGTGCGGCACCTGGTCGATGTCGTCGTCGAAGAAGCGCGCGTTGTCGATCCGCGTCTGCTCGGTCAGCGTCTTGATCCGGGTGCGCGAGGCGAGCGAGGAGCAGGGCTCGTTGAAACCGATGTGCCCGTCCGTGCCGATGCCCAGGATCTGGAGGTCCACGCCACCGGCCGAGGCCAGCGCCAGGTCGTACGCCTCGCACGCCGCCTGTACGTCGTCGGCGGAACCGTCCGGGCCGATGAAGGAGTCGGGGCCGAGCCCGAGCGGCTCGACGACCTGGCGGATCACCGTGGCCCTATAGGACTCGGGGTGTCCCGCGGGCAGGCCGACGTACTCGTCGAGCTGGCACACGCGGGCGCGCGCGACATCCACGTCACCGGCGGAGACCTTCGCGGTCAGCGCGTCGTAGATCGGGATCGGCGTCGATCCGGTGGCCACGCCGAGCAGGGCGTCGGGCTTGCGACGCCACAGGGCGGCGATCGACTCGGCGATGAGCTCGCCGCCTGCCTTGGCGTCCGGGACGATGACAACTTCCACGAGGGCCTGCCGATCTGGTGACGTGAAACAACAACGGACGTGGTATAGACCAATCTAGCAGAGTGGCGGGCTCTCCGGCGGGCTGTCGCCGCCCCTCCCATCGTCGACCGGCGGGGTTGCCGGAACGCATACGGAGACGGCCATTCGGTGGCACGGAACATGGCCCCCTGGTCGGCCGCCTTTGGGGCGGCCGACCAGGGGGCCCGTGCCGAAACACGGGCCGGCCCGCCCCCCCCGGGCTCCCGCTCCCCGGGCTCCCCCCGGGGGTCGGGGGCCGCCCGCCCGCCGCCTAGGCGATCGCGCCGCCCGTCGCCTCCAGCCACTGCCCCGTGATCCAGCGCCCTTCGGCCGAGGCGAGGAAGGCCACCACATCGGCTATGTCGGACGCCTCGCCGACCCGGCCCAGGGGCGACAGGGCGGCCGTCGCCGCCCAGGCCTGCTCGTCGGTGCGCAGCCAGTCCGCGTTGGTGTCGGTGTCGACGACCCCGGGCGCCACCGAGTTGACCGTGATCCCGCGCGGGCCGAGGACCTTCGACAGATTCCGGGTCAGGACGTCGAGCGCGCCCTTGGTCATGGCGTAGGTGAGCGTCTGCGGCATCATGGCCGCTCGCGCGAGCCCGCTGGAGATGTTGACGACCCGGCCGCCGTCGCGCAGCCGGGTCAGGCCGAGCTGCGTCACGAAGAACGGCGCCTTGGCGTTGACCGCGAAGAGCTGGTCGTACGTCTCCTCGGTGACCTCCCCGAACGGCACGGGCCACCCGATGCCGGCGTTGTTCACGAGGATGTCGACCCCGTCGGCCTGTCGGTCGAAGGCCTCCCACAGTGCCGCCGCGTCCCCGGGAACCCCCAGTTCCTGGCCGACGGCGAAGGCGGAACCGCCCGCGGCCTCGATGGCCGCGACCGTCTCCTTGGCCGCCACCTCGTTCGTGCCGTAGTGCACGGCCACCCGCGCCCCGTCCCGGCCGAGCCGCTCGGCGATGCCTCGCCCGATGCCCCTGCTGCCGCCCGTGACCAGCGCCGTCTTTCCGTCGAGCGAGCCCATGGCCGCGCTCCTTCCACCCCGATGAGTTCTGTAGCGGTCGCTACGGAAAGAAACGTACCACATTCTTTAGCGTGCGCTACAGAAGCGCGGTAGGATCGGTGGCATGGCGACGAAACAGCGCGGGCGGCCCCGTTCGTTCGACCGGGACACGGCCCTTGAGCAGGCCACGATGGAGTTCTGGCGGCGTGGATACGAGGTGACGTCCGTGGCCGATCTGACCCGGGCCATGGGCATCGGCGCGCCCAGCCTGTACGCCGCCTTCGGCGACAAGCAGGCCCTCTTCGAGGAGGTCGTCCGCGGATATCAGTCGACCCACGGATCCTTCGCGACGCGGGCCCTCACCGAGGAGCCGACCGCGCGCGAGGGCGTCGCCCGTCTGCTGCGCGAGGCGGCCGCCGAGTTCACCGACCCGGCGCACCCCTACGGCTGCATGGTGATCAGCGCCGCGGCCAACTGCACCACCGAGGCCGTCAGCGCCGCGCTGCGCGACCAGCGTGCCGCCGGCCTGTCCGCCATCGAGAGCCGGATCGCCGCCGACACCGCCGCCGGCCGCCTGCCCGCGAGCACGGACGCGGGCACACTGGCCCGGCTCGTCGGCGCGGTCTTCCAGGGCATGTCCCAGCAGGCCCGCGACGGCGCGACCCGCGCGGAACTGGAGGGCGTCGCCGAGGCCGCCATGGCCGTGTGGCCCCGGGAAGCGGCGCGGCGCCCCTGAGGGTTGCGCCCCGGGTGCGGGCACGGAATATTGCGTCGTGCACACGGATGGACAGGGCAGAATGGTCTAGTCCACAATGAACACATCAGGCTTCCGCCCACCCCGCACAGGCGGGCGGAACCGAGGCCCCGGCGCTCTCTGCCCTGACCGCGCCGTGACCTCTCTGTGAAGGCCGAGGGGACCGCACACCCGTCGGCCGGCAACCGGGCTGCGGTGCCCGGACGGGTCGAGGGTCCCGTCCCGGCGCCGCGGCCCGCAGTCATTTCCGCCGGTGGACGCGGGTACGCTCGCACCGTGCCCTCCATGAACGACCTCGTACGCCAGCACACCGCTCTGAGTGAGTCCGACCTCGAGTGGCTCCACCTGCTGGTCTCGGAGTGGCAGTTGCTCTCCGACCTCTCCTTCGCGGACCTGGTGCTCTGGGTACCCACCCTGGACGGCACCCGCTATGTGTCGGTCGCCCAGATGCGCCCCAACACCGGCCCCACCTCCTACCAGGACGACATGGTCGGCCATCTCGTCCCGCGCGGCCGGCGCCCGCTGCTCGACGCCGCGCTCGACGAGGGCCGGATCGTGCGCGAGGGAGATCCGGAGTGGCGCGAGGAGGTCCCGGTCCGCGTCGAGTCGATTCCCGTACGCCGTGAGGGGCGCGTCCTGGGCGTCATCGCCCGGAACACCAATCTGCTCACTGTCCGTACACCCTCGCGGCTCGAACTCACCTACCTCCAGTCCGCCTCCGACCTCGCGCAGATGATCGCCGCCGGATCCTTCCCGTTCCCCGGCCAGCAGGTCGACATGGACGCGTCACCGCGCGCCGGCGACGGCCTGATCAGGCTGGACGCGGACGGCATCGTCCAGTACGCCTCGCCCAACGCGCTCTCCGCCTACCACCGGCTGGGCCTCGCATCCGACCTCGTCGGCCAGCACCTGGGCCAGCTCACCGCCGAGCTCGCGCCGTCGCGCGGCCCGGTGGACGAGGCCATCGCCAAACTCGCCAGCGGCTATGCGCCCCGCGAGGCCGAGGTCGAGGGCGACGACGGGGTCATCCAGCTGCGTGCCATCCCGCTCAAGCCGAAGGGGCCGCGCATCGGTTCGCTCGTACTGCTGCGGGACGTGACCGAACTGCGCCGCCGGGAGCGGGAGTTGATCACCAAGGACGCCACCATCCGGGAGATCCACCACCGGGTGAAGAACAACCTTCAGACGGTGGCGGCGCTGTTGCGTCTCCAGTCCCGCCGGATGGACTCCGACCAGGGCCGCGAGGCGCTCAACGAGGCGGTCAGGCGCGTCGGTTCGATCGCCATCGTGCACGAGACGCTGTCGCAGAACCTGGACGAGCGCGTCGAGTTCGACGAGATCGCCGACCGGGTGCTCGCCATGGTCGCCGAGATCTCACCCGGCAAGATCGACTGCCGGCGCACCGGCCGCTTCGGAATCCTCGACGCCGAGGTCGCCACCCCGCTGTCCATGGTGTTGACCGAAGTCCTGCAGAACGCCCTTGAGCACGCCTTCGTCCCCGGCGACCAGGGCTCGGTCGAGGTCGCGGCGCTGCGCGGCGGCACCCGCGAGGACTCCCGGCTGCTGATCACCGTGCGGGACGACGGCCGGGGACTGCCCGAGGGCTTTGACGCGAAGCGCACGGGAAACCTGGGCCTCCAGATCGTACGGACCCTGGTCGAGGGCGAGTTGGGCGGAAGTTTCGACATGGTGCCGGCGCCCGGACGCGGCACGAAGGTCGTGCTCGACATCCCGGTGGGCCCCGAGAAGTAGCGCGTACCCCGCGCCCGAGGACCTACACGCCGACGGCGTACGCACAGCAGCGAGCCCCGAACCATGAGACACGGTTCGGGGCTCGAATGCTGTGGGTGTCTTACTGCTGCGCGCTGCGGCTCGGGGGGCGGTGAGTGCGTACGCTCTGTACGCGCCGCGCGTTGCTAAGGCGGGAAGTGGGGGCTCAGGCGGTCGCGTTGCGCGCCCGGTTGCGAGCGGCACGGCGCTTCATCGCGCGGCGCTCGTCCTCGCTGAGGCCACCCCAGACGCCGGAGTCCTGGCCGGACTCGAGCGCCCACTGCAGGCACTGCTCCATGACGGGGCAGCGGCGGCAGACGGCCTTGGCTTCCTCGATCTGCAGCAGCGCAGGACCGGTGTTGCCGATGGGGAAGAACAGCTCGGGGTCTTCCTCACGACAAACGGCGTTGTGACGCCAGTCCATGGCTGCTACCTCTCTTGGTGTTACGTGCAGGGGTGCTTGTGAATGTGAACGCTTTCACGAATCCCTCAACAAGGGAAGGGCCATCTTCCAGTTGGACTGGTGGTGGTCCTGGTTTTGAGGAGGGGTTCTGGCTTTCAGTGGAGGCCGGTGTTGCGGGCCGTCCCGATCGCCATGTAGAGATTCGCAAACCTCGGCGGCGGATACAACCCCTTCCGGAAAGTTTTTTTGGATTCCTCGGTGTCGACTGGGTCACAGTCGTACTTCCATGGGGTGGATGGCAGCCTAAACGTTCGAGTGAAAGGACTTTGGGCCCTTCCACTCACACAATCACACGCAGTGCACGGCGTACGCCTGTGAACGCGACGCTAGTACGCAGGCCCAGGTGGTCGCCGTCCATCTGGAAGGGGAGCGGGGCCTTGGAATGCAAGGTGAAGTCCGTCAAGTCGTGCAGTGATACGGCGTGCTTGCCGTGCGGACCACGATCTGGCGTGGAAGTGAGCAACTGGGTCGCGTAACGGGTCGCCGAGGGGGTGGTCATCCGGGTCAGCGCGAGGACGTCGAGCGCCGCGTCGAAGGAGGCGTCGGGAGACGCGTACAGAGGACGATTGCCCAGGTAGGTGTAGGGGGAGGTGTTGCAGACTATGGACAGGACGAGGTCCTCGACCGTCTCCCCGTCCGGCCGCTCCAGCGTGATCTGGCCGTGTCTGCGGTGGGGCTCGCCGAAGAACTGGCGCGCCACCTGGCGCAAATAGAGGGCGTGCGTCGAGCGCTTTCCGCGCTCCCGCTGCTGTTCGACCCGGCCCACCACACCCGCGTCGAATCCGAACCCGGCACAGAAAGTGAACCAGCGTTCAGGAACACCCTCGTCCACGCTGCCCGGCACCCCGGACGCGAGACCGAGGCTCACCGTACGGCTCCGCTTCTCGCGCAACGCGTCCAAAATGACACCGGTCGACTCCACAGCGTCATTGGGCAGGCCCAGGGCGCGCGCGAACACATTGGTCGAGCCGCCGGGGACCACCGCGAATTCCGGGAGTTCGGGGCTCGGGCCGTTGTGCAGCAGGCCGTTCACGAGCTCGTTGACCGTGCCGTCACCGCCGAGCGCCACCACGAGATCGATGTCACTGCTCTCGGCCGCACGCCGCCCGAGGTCCTTGGCATGACCGCGGTACTCCGTGGTCACCGCCTCCAGCTTCATCTCGCTGGCGAGGGCGTGAATGAGGACGTCACGCGTGCGCGCACTGGTGGTGGTAGCCGCCGGGTTGACCACGAGAAGTGCACGCATGGGCGCCAGACTACCTACCGGGGGGTACTGGGGCGCACCTGGGCCGGGGCCGCCCGCCCCGGGGCGGGCCCCGCCGTGCGGGCTACCCTGGCCGGGTGAGTACTGAGCAGACCCCCGAAGCCCCCGCAGGACCGCGCCCCGGCCGGCTGACCGCCGCGGCCGCGCTGTCCGCGCTCGAAGGGCTCGCCCTGGTCGCCGGTGGCCTCTTCATGCTCGTGATGGGCCTGACCGGCAAGCCGGACCGGCCTGCCCAGGCCGAGACCGGCGGCGTGACCCTCGTGGTCCTCGGCCTGATCCCGCTGATCGCCGCCCGCGGCCTGCTGCTCCGCCGACGCTGGAGCCGGGGGCCCTCGATGATCACCCACATCATGGCGCTGCCGGTCGCCTGGATGTTCCTCAACTCCGACGGCGCTCCGTGGATCCCGGCGGGCATCGCGCTCGCCGCGGTGGCCGTCACCGCCCTGGTGCTCCTGGTCAACCCGGCCACCACCGAGGCGCTCGGCATCCGCGGGCCGGTGAGCGACGCGTAACCGCACACCGGCCGCACGGCCCGGCTGTTCCTCGACGCCCGGCCGCTCCCGGGCGCCCGGCTACTCCTCGACGAGCAACCGCTCCCGCAGCTGTGCGAGCGTGCGGGCCAGCAGGCGCGAGACGTGCATCTGGGAGATGCCGACCTCCTGCGCGATCTGCGACTGCGTCATGTTCCCGAAGAAGCGCAGCAGCAGGATCCGCTTCTCGCGCGGCGGAAGGTCCTCGAGGAGCGGCTTGAGCGACTCGCGGTACTCGACGCCTTCGAGCGCCTCGTCCTCGGCGCCCAGGGTGTCCGCCACCGCCGGCGACTCGTCGTCCGTGTCCGGCACGTCGAGCGACAGCGTGGAATAGGCGTTCGCCGACTCCAGGCCCTCCAGGACCTCTTCCTCGGAAATGCCCAGCCGCTCGGCCAGTTCGTGCACCGTCGGCGAGCGGCCGTGCTGCTGGGAGAGTTCCGCCGTGGCCGTGGTGAGCGCGAGCCGCAGCTCCTGGAGCCGGCGCGGCACCCGCACCGCCCAGCCCTTGTCGCGGAAGTGCCGCTTGATCTCGCCGACGACCGTGGGTGTCGCGTACGTGGAGAACTCCACGCCCCGCTCGGGGTCGAAACGGTCCACCGACTTGATCAGGCCGATCGTGGCGACCTGGGTCAGGTCGTCGAGCGGCTCGCCCCGGTTGCGGAAGCGCCGCGCCAGATGCTCGACCAGCGGCAGGTGCATCCGCACCAGCCGATTGCGCAGCTCGGCCTTCTCCGGCGAGCCCTCGGGCAGCTTGCGCAGCTCGATGAACATCGCCCGCGCCCCGCTGCGATCGCGTGGATCGTGGTGCCTGTGCTCGATGTGCTCGCTCATAAAGGCCGCCCGCTCTGCCTGCTCCGCCGCGTACAAAAGGCCATCTGGGCCGTCCACAGGACTGTCCACCGGGTGCGGCCGGGCCTGCTGCTCCGGGATCTCCGCGGAGCGCGGCACGTCGGGGATGCGCTCGTCGTCCCGCACCGGACCGTCCCCGCTCACGCCGGTCCGGGTCCCGCGCCGCGCTGTTTGTACAGGCTGATGGAGACCGTACGGTCGTCGGCCACGGAGGAGTCGACCTTGCCGGCCAGGGCGGAGAGCACCGTCCAGGCGAAGGTGTCGCGCTCCGGGGCCCGGCCGTCGGTGGTCGGGGCCGAGACCGTGACCTCCAGTGAGTCGTCGACGAGGCGGAACACGCAGCTCAGAACGGAGCCCGGTACGGCCTGCTGGAGCAGGATCGCGCAGGCCTCGTCGACTGCGATGCGCAGATCCTCGATCTCGTCGAGGGTGAAGTCCAAGCGTGCCGCGAGTCCGGCCGTGGCCGTACGCAGCACTGACAGGTAGGCACCCGCGGCCGGCAGCCGGACTTCCACGAAGTCCTGATTCCCGGGCTCGCCTGCGATCTGGGACACCCTCACCTCCAAGGTGGCACAAAGCTCTGTCGGGGCCCGGGGAGGGGAGAAGCCCCGGGGCCGTGGGTACGGGGTCCGTACCTGGACTGGCGACGCTATCGCGATCCATGGTGCCCTGTCGCCGGGAGCCCTCCCGACGACTGTCACTCATGGTAAGCCTACGAGTACGGACAGTGGCTAGAGGTTTGCAGTGCCCAATTGCTGTGAACCGGGACCGGGTTGACGTACCCAGGCACCGGGGCGTCGAACCCCCGCCGTCACACCAGCAGGCCGTCCACGAAACACCAGCGCCAGCTCTCGCCGGGCTCGAAGGTCCGCATCACCGCGTGCCCGGTCTCCTCGAAGTGGGCCGTGGCGTGCTGGTTCGGCGAGGAGTCGCAGCAGCCGACGTGACCGCAGACCAGGCACAGGCGCAGCTGTACGGGATGCGTACCCTCCTTCAGGCACTCGGGGCAGGTGTCGTTGAGGGGGGCCGGCTCGGGGCGCGGCAGTTCTGCAACGTGCGGACACTCGCTCATGATGGCCAGGTTACGACGGAGCGCCCGCGTGGGGTGCGTGGGGACGGACTGTCTGATGGATGCATTGCCGCTGGTGGCGCTGATCGCGGCGAGCGCGGCGGTCGCGGGAGGAGCGCGCAGGACGCCGGTGCCCGCGCCGCTGCTCCTGGTGGCGGTGGGCCTGATCGCGGCCTACCTGCCCGGAGTCCCCGCGTACACCCTCGATCCGCACATCGTGCTGCCGCTCGTCCTGCCCCCGCTGCTGCACACGGCGGCCCTGGAGAGCTCCTACCTCGATCTGCGCGCCAACCTCCGGCCCGTGGCGCTGCTCTCCGTGGGGTACACCCTGTTCGCGACGGTCGTGGTCGGCTATCTCGCGTACCTCCTGGTGCCGGATCTGCCGATCACCGCGGCGCTCGTGCTCGGTGCGGTGATCGCGCCGCCCGACGCGGTCGCGGCCACCGCCATCGCGCGCCGGCTGCGGCTGCCCAGCCGGATCACCACGATCCTCCAGGGCGAGTCCCTGGTGAACGACGCGACCGCGATCACCGCGTACAAGGTGGCGCTCGCGGCGGCCGTCGGCGCGGGGGCCACCTGGGGCGGCGGGCTCAAGGAGTTCGCGCTCGCCTCCATCGGCGGCATCGGGGTCGGGCTCGTCCTGATGCTGCCGATCCACTGGCTGCGCCGCCATCTGCACGAGGCGCTCCTGCAGAACACCCTCTCGCTGCTCATCCCCTTCGTCGCCTACGCGGCGGCCGAGCAGGTCGGGGCGTCGGGGGTGCTCGCCGTCGTGGTCGTCGCGCTCTACCTCGGCCACCGCTCCTGGCAGGTCGACTTCGCGACCCGGCTCCAGGAGGAGGCGGTCTGGAAGATGGTCGCCTTCCTCCTCGAATCGGCGGTGTTCGCGCTGATCGGCCTGCAAATGCCGGTGGTGCTCAAGGGGCTTGGGGAGTACGGGGTCGGCGAGGCCGTCTGGTACGCGGTGGGGGTGTTCGCCCTGGTGGTGGCGGCCCGGTTCGTCTGGGTCTTTCCGGCCACCTTCGTGCCGCGCGCGCTGTCCGCGAAGGTGCGGCGCCGGGAGCCGGAGGTGGACTGGACGGCTCCTGTGATCGTGGGGTGGGCCGGGATGCGCGGCGTGGTCTCGCTCGCCATCGCCTTCTCCATCCCGCTGACCATGGAGGACGGTTCGGACTTCCCGGCGCGCAACCTCGTCCTGTTCCTGACGTTCACCACGGTCATCGGCACGCTGGTCGTGCAGGGGCTCACGCTGCCGCCGCTGATCCGGCTGCTCAAGCTTCCCGGGCGTGACACCCAGGCCGAGACGCTCGCCGAGGCGCAGGCCCAGAGCGAGGCCTCGCGCGCGGCCGAGTCCCGACTCGACGACCTGCTCACCGACGAGCGCAACGCCCTGCCGGAGCCGCTCGCCGTGCGGCTGCGGACGGTTCTCGAGCGGCGGCGCAACGCGGTGTGGGAGCGGTTGGGGGCGGTCAACGAGGAGACGGGGGAGTCGGCGGACGACACCTACCGGCGGCTGTCGCGCGCGATGATCGAGGCGGAGCGGGAGGTGTTCGTGTCCCTGCGGGACGCGCGGCGGATCGATGACGAGATGATGCGGACGTTGCTGCGCAGGCTGGACCTGGAGGAAGCCGCCGCCTACCGAGAAGGCGAGCCCTGACCCCCTGGGGCTCCGCCCCGGACCCCGGGGGTGTTCCCACCCACCCGCCCGTGCGGCAACTCCGAAGGTGCGGCCCCCTGGGGCTCCGCCCCAGACCCCGTATCGCGCCTTAAGGGCGCTCGTCCTCAATCTCCCCCAAGGCCTCAAGGGCCAGGGGGGACCCCCATGACGGGCTGAGGGTGTCCATGCGGGCCGGCACCGAGTGGTTAAGGGGCGCGGGGAACTGCGCGAGAAGCGAGCACGGTCCGCACACGAAGGCGGGGTTAGGGGCGCGGGGAACTGCGCGAGAAGCGAGCACGGTCCGCACACGAAGGCGGGGTTAGGGGCGCGGGGAACTGCGCGAGAGGCGGGCACGGTCCGCGCACGAAGGCGGGTTTCAGGGGCGCGGGGAACTGCGTGGGCCGGGGGTCAGGGGGTGCCCGTGAGGATCGCCGTTACCCGGGAACCCGGCGCGAACGCACCCTCCCCCGCCAACCGCACCAGCCCGTACAGCAGCTTCGCCACGTACACCCGCTCCACCCCCACCCCGTGCCGCTCCTCGAAGTCCCGCGCGAACGAGTCGAGTTCGGCGGGGACGCGGGCGTACCCGCCGAAGTGGAAGCGGTCGTCCAGGGTCCAGGTGCCCCGGGGGCCGCCGAAGGCCGCGTGCTGGAGGGTGCGGATCTCCGAGGTCAGGAAGTCGCCCCGCAGGACCGGCACCCCGATCGCCCGCTGGCCGGGGGCGAGGCCGGCGGCAAGGCCGGCCAGGGTGCCGCCCGTGCCGCAGGCCACCCCGACCACGTCCGTGACCCCGCGCAGTTCCTCGCCGAGCGCCGTGCAGCCGCGTACCGCAAGGGAGTTGCTGCCGCCTTCGGGCACGACGTACACGTCACGGCCGAGCAGGTCGAGGAGGCCCGCGAGCACGTCCGGCGAGGACTTGCGCCGGTAGGTCGAGCGGTCCACGAAGTGCAGCCGCATGCCGTCCGCCACGCACTGGGCGAGGGAGGGGTTGAGCGGTCGGCCGGCCAGCTCGTCGCCGCGTACGACGCCGATCGTGGGGAAGCCGAGGAGGCGCCCGGCCGCGGCGGTCGCGCGCAGGTGGTTGGAGTACGCGCCGCCGAAGGTGAGTACGGGCCGCCCCGCCGCGGCCCGCAGGTTCAACTCCAGCTTGCGCCATTTGTTGCCGACCAGGTCCGGGTGGATCAGGTCGTCCCGCTTGAGCAGCAGACGCACGCCGTGCCGTGCGAAACGCTCGTCCGCCGCTTCCTCCAGAGGGGAGGGGAGGCGGGGAGCGAGCGTCTCGTGGTTCATGCACCCATTGTCACTTCAGACGCTCGTGCACGCGCTCGCGCAGCCAGTCCATGGTGAAGCCGCGCGGATCGATCTTGCCGACCTGCCACTCCTTGTGGCCGATGACGGACCGCTCGGTCCAGCCGTAGTGGCGGCACACGGCGGCCGCGGCCTTCTCGATGGCGTCGAGCTGGGCCTGGGGCCACGGGTCCTTGCCGTCGCCGAGGTTCTCGCACTCGAAGCCGTAGAAGTGCGTGTTGCCGTCGGTGTCGTTCCGCACCGGCGGCGGCAGCCGTTTCTCGGCGATCACGGCGCGCAGCACGTCCGCGTCGCCCGCCCCCGCGTGGTTGGCGCGGCCGTTGCCGACGAGGTGCACCCGGCCGTCCTTGGTGATCACGCCGTGGCAGAGCGGCCCCGGCAGCGCCTCGTAACCGTCGTAGCAGATGCGGACGGAGGCGTCGGCGCCGCTGGTCGCGGTGTGGTGGATGACGACGCCGTTGACGGGCCCCCATCCGCCGTGGCCCGCTCGGTTGTGGGTGCGCCAAGTGCCGGTCTCGACGACGGTGAGGCCCTCGGCGCGCAGGGCGGCGAGGAACTGGTCTGCGGACATGGGTGGGGCCATGGCCGCCTCCTTCCAGAGCGGTGCGGAACATCTCGTACCGCTTGTACCCCAACTCCCGCTATGGGGCGATCTGTTCGGTTTGGTGAGCGATCCGATCCGGACACGCGCGCGCCCCGGAACCGGCGGACCGCCTCAGTCCCGCGCCAGCCACAGATCGGGGCCGAACACCTCGTAGTGGATGTCGGCGGCGGCCACGCCCTTGGCGAGCAGCTGGGTGCGGACCGCGCGCATGAACGGGAGCGGCCCGCAGAGGTAGGCGCGGGTGCCGGACGCGACCGGGACCGTCGCGAGGTCGACCAGGCCCGTGCGGCCGGCGGGGTGGCCGGGCTCCGGGTCCTCGTACCAGAAATGGGCTTCGGCGTCGGGTAGTCGGGCCGTGAGTGCCATGTGGTCCGCGCGCAGCGGGTGCGCGGCGGGGGAGCGGTCGGCGTGCACCACGGTCACCGGGGAGCGGTGGCCGGTGGCCGCGAGCCGCTCCAGCATCGACACCATCGGCGTGCAGCCGATTCCCGCCGAAGCGAGCAGCAGCGGGGCGTCGTCCGCGTCGAGCACGAGGTCGCCGTACGGGGCCGAGACGCGCAGCGCGTCGCCCGCGCGCAGATGCGCGTGGAGGTGGCCGGAAACCTCGCCGTCGGGCTCGCCCGTGACGCGCTTGACGGTGATCGAGCGCAGCTCGGCGCCGGGCGCCGAGCTCAGGCTGTACTGGCGTATCTGCCGGGCCCCGTCGGCCAGTTCGACCTGGACGGAGACGTACTGGCCGGGCTTGAAGGCGGGGGCGGGCGCGCCGTCCGCGGGGCGCAGGCGGAAGGTGGCGCAGTCGGCGGTCTCCTCGGTGCGGACGGCCACGGTCCACGCCCGCCAGACGTCGCCCGCGAGGACGCCCCGCTCCGCGTAGAGGCGGTCCTCGATGGCGATCAGGGCGTTCGCCATCAGCCAGTACACCTCGTCCCAGGCGTCGGTGACCTCGGGGGTCGCGTCCTCCCCGAGCACCTCGGCGATCGCCGCGAAGAGGTGCTCGTGGACGATCTTGTACTGGTCGGCGGTGACGCCGAGCGAGGCGTGCTTGTGGGCGATGCGGCCGAGCATGGCGTCAGGGCGCTCATCGGGGTGGTCCACCAGGTACGTCGCGAACGCGGCGATGGAGCCTGCGAGGGCCTGCTTCTGGAGGCCGGCGGCCTGGTTGCCCCGGTTGAACAGATCGCGCAGCAGCGCGGGGTGGGCCGCGAAGAGCCGCTCGTAGAAGCGCTCGGTGATGGTGCCGATGGCCGCTCCGACGGTGGGCAGGGTGGCGCGGACGGTCATGGCCGACTTCTCGGACAGCATCCGGTGACTCCTCGCTTTAATTGGCATATGGGACTCTAATTTGACTCTAAGGGGAGGCGTGCGGCGGCCCGCGGCGGGGTCGGCCCGGGGGTCCGGAGGGGTCAGCGGCCGGTGATGCCGAGCAGGAGCGGGCCGGTCGGCGAGGCGACCAGAGCGTCCACCGTGAGCTCGTCAAGGGACTCGTAGAACGCCTCCTGGGCGCGGTGCAGCGCCCGCCGCAGCCGGCACGCCGCGGCGAGCGGACATGGCGTCGCGCCCTCGCAGTCCACCACGTCCCCCGGGCCTTCCAGCTCGCGCACCAGGCCGCCCACGGAGGCGAGACGGCCCGCCGCGGTCAGCGTGAGCCCGCCGCCCCGGCCGCGCCGCGCCTCCACGAGGCCGAGGTGCTGGAGCCGGGCCACGACCTTCGCGGCGTGCGTGTACGCGATGCGCATCGTGTCCGCCACCTCGCGCGTGGTGGGCGGAGCCTGGCCGTCGGCGTTCTCGGCGACCGCGAGGCGCATCAGCACCCGCAGGGCGAGGTCGGTGAATCTCGTCAGGCGCATGGGAGCACCGTAGGTAAGTGGCATGCGGTGTGCAAATTAAAGATTCGGCCACGGGGGTGGTGGCGGCCGAGCGGTGCCGACGGGCCGAGGCGCGCGGGCGTGTGCGAGGTCGCGGGCGTGTGTGAGGTTCGGAACGCGGGCGTGTGCCCGGTCTGTTCGAGCGCTGCGCGGCGGCTGCCCCGCCCGCTGGTGTTCTAATCCCACTCATTTGAGTAATGGCGCGCCGACTCTCCGTAATGGAAGTGTTCTCAGCGCAGTCCGGCTTGAAGATCGTGAGAGCGCCCAGAAGGAGTCACATGTCGGTCGAGGCAGGTCCCGAGCACCGCGCCCAACAGAGTCTCGGCACAGCCGCCGCGCGGAACTTGGCGACCACCACCAAGTCCGTCCCCCAGATGCAGGAGATCACCTCCCGTTGGCTGCTGCGGATGCTGCCCTGGGTCCAGGTGCAGGGTGGCACGTACCGGGTCAACCGACGGCTCAGCTACTCCGTGGGAGACGGGCGCATCACCTTCGTCCAGACCGGCGAGCGCGTCGACGTCATTCCCGCCGAACTGGGCGAGCTGCCCGCCCTGCGGGACTACGAGGACGAAGCGGCGCTCGGCGAGCTCGCCAACCGCTGCGAGCAGCGTGAGTACGGGGCGGGCGAGATCATCGCCACCGCGGGCGACGTCACGGACCGGGTCTTCCTGCTGGCGCACGGCAGGGTCGAGAAGATCGGCACCGGCCAGTACGGCGACGAGACGGAGCTCGGCTTCCTCGCCGACGGGGCCTACTTCGGCGACCAGGCGCTGGTGTCGGGGGACGCCACCTGGGAATGGACGGTCCGGGCCACCACCGCGTGCACCGTCCTGGTCCTGAGCCGGGCCGATGTACTCAACCTCGCCGAGCGCACCGACTCCCTGCACGCGCACCTCACGGCGGTCTCGCGGCTCCCGGAGCAGCGCACCAACACCTATGGCGAGGCGGCGATCGACCTCTCCGCGGGCCACATCGGCGAAGCGGTCATCCCCCACACGTACGTGGACTACGAGGGCTCGCCCCGCGAGTACGAACTCTCCGTCGCGCAGACCGTGCTGAAGGTCCACAGCCGGGTCGCGGACCTCTACAACCAGCCGATGAACCAGACCGAGCACCAGCTCAGGCTGACCGTCGAGGCACTGCGCGAGCGCCAGGAACACGAACTCATCAACAACCGGGAGTTCGGCCTGCTCACCAACTGCGACTATGGGCAGCGGATCCAGCCGCACGACGGCGTGCCGAGCCCCGACGACATGGACGAGCTGCTCTCGCGCCGCCGCGGCAACAAGCTCTTCCTCGCCCACCCCCGCGCCATCGCCGCCTTCGGCCGCGAGTGCAACAAGCGCGGCCTCGTGCCCGAGTCCGTGGAAGTCGCGGGCAACCACGTGCCGGCCTGGCGCGGCGTGCCCATCTTCCCGTGCAACAAGATCCCGGTGAGCGAGGCCCGTACGACCTCGATCATCTGCATGCGTACCGGCGAGGCCGACCAGGGCGTCATCGGACTCCAGCAGTCGGGGATCCCGGACGAGATCGAGCCGAGCCTCTCGGTGCGCTTCATGGGCATCGACGAGCAGGCGATCATCTCGTACCTGGTCACGGCCTACTACTCGGCCGCCATCCTGGTGCCCGACGCGCTGGGCGTCCTGGAGAACGTGGAAGTCAGCCGCTGGCGCTGAAGCAGTCCCGGTCCGGGCGCGCCCGCCACTGGCGGCGCGCGCCCGGCGCGCGGTGTCAACTCCGAGAAAGGTCACCTTAGTTGGCAATGCCGGATGCCATGCAGGGCCGTGAGGCCGTCGAGCTGCTCGAACGGACCCGGGCCGTCGTCACGCCCCAACTGCGCGCCGCGGTCGAATCGTTGCCCGGACCCATGCGGCGGGTCGCCATGTACCACTTCGGCTGGGAGCGCGCCGACGGCACCCCGGCCGACGGCCAGGCCGGCAAGGCGATCCGCCCGGCCCTCGTGCTCGCCGCCGCGACCGCGCTCGGCGGGCGCCCCGACGCGGCGGTGCGGGCGGCCGCCGCCGTGGAACTGGTCCACAACTTCACGCTGCTCCACGACGACGTCATCGACGCGGACGCCACGCGGCACCACCGTCCCACCGTCTGGACCGTCTTCGGCACCCCGGACGCCATCATCGTGGGCGATGCGCTGCACGCCCTCGCGCTGCGGCTGATCGCCGACGACGGCCACCCCGCGGCGACCGCGGCCTCGGCCAGGATCGCCGCCTGTGTCATCGAGCTCTGTGCCGGCCAGCAGGCCGACTGCGCCTTCGAGCACCGGGCCCCGCAGGACGTCACGCTCGACGAATGCCTCGCGATGGCGATGGCCAAGACCGGCGCGCTGCTCGGCTGCGCCTGCGCACTCGGCGCGCTGTACGCCGGAGCGGGCGAGGAGGAGGTCGCCGCCATGGACGCGTTCGGCCGTGAGGCCGGGCTCGCCTTCCAGCTCATCGACGACCTCATCGGGATCTGGGGCGACCCGGGGCACACCGGAAAACCCGCCGGCGCCGACCTCGCCGCGCACAAGAAGTCGCTGCCCGTCGTCGCCGCCCTCGGCTCCGGCACCCCGGCGGCGGCCGAACTCGCCGCCCTGTACCGGGGCCCGATGGGCGCCGACGCGGTTCGCAGGGCCGCCGACGCGGTGGACCGGGCGGGCGGCCGCGACTGGGCCCAGATCCACGCCGCCGACCGGATGGCCCGCGCGGTCGACCACCTCGCGCGCGCCGTGCCCGACCTCACCGCGGCGGGTGAGTTGCTCGCCCTGGCCGAGTTCGTGACCCGCCGCAGCCGGTGAGCAGCTCCAGCCGATGAGCGGCCTCAGTCGGTGAGCAGCTCCAGCCGGTGAGCAGCCTCAGCCGGTGAGCCGCCCGGCGCCCCGGCAGCGGTGCGAATGGCCCATGGAAAAAGGGCTCAAGTGGACCCGGCACCGGGCCACTTGAGCCGCTTTGATGAGGGCATGCCCTCTCGCCTCCTGCCTCCCGCGGGCCCCGCCCGCGCCCTCGCCGCCGCCCAGCTCGTCAATGCGCTGGGCGACGGCGCCTTCCTCGTCACCTCGGCGCTGTACTTCAGCCGCGTCGTGGGCCTGCCCCCCACCCGCATCGGCCTCGGCCTCACCCTCGCCTGGGCCGTCGGGGCGCTCGCCGGGGTTCCACTGGGGCAGCTCGCCGACCGGCGCGGACCGCGCACCGTGGCCGTCCTGCTCGCGGCCGCCACCGGCGTCTCGGTCGGGTCCTTCCTCTTCGTCCGAGGATTCCTCCCCTTCGTGCTCGCCGCCTGCTGCTACGCGACCGCCCAGACCGGCCTCGCCGCCGCCCGCCAGGCGCTCCTCGCCGCTCTCGTCGCCCGCCGGGACCGCACTCACGTCCTCGCCCACCTCCAGTCCACGCTCAACGCCGGGCTCGCCGTGGGCGCCGCGGTCGGGGGGATCGCGCTGCACTACGGCACCCGCGCCGCCTACCTCGCCGTCTTCGCGATGGACGCGGCCGCCTTCCTGCTCTGCGCGCTCGTCCTGCTCCGGCTCCCGGAGGTAGGGCCCACCGCCGCGCCCGCGGCCCCGGGCCGTGGCCCGCGCTTCACGGTGCTGCGCGACCGCCCCTACGCCCTGGTCACCCTCCTCAATACGCTGCTCCTGCTGCGGATGCCGCTGATCAGCCTCGCCATCCCGCTGTGGACGGTCACCCGTACCGACGCGCCGGGCTGGCTGGTGTCCGCGCTGCTCGTGCTCAATACCGGCGCGGTGATGCTCTTCCAGGTCCGTACCGCGGCCGGTGTGCGCGATCTGCCCAGCGCCGTACGGACCGTGGCCCGCGGCGGGGCCCTGATGCTGGCCTCCTGCGCCGTGTTCGCGCTCAGCGCCGTCGACGCGCCCGTCTGGGGCGCCGTGGCCGCCCTGCTCGTCGCCGGTGGACTCCAGGTGGCGGGCGAGATGATGCAGTCCTCCGGCGCCTGGCAGATCGGCTTCGATCTCGCGCCGGCCGACCGGCAGGGCCAGTACCAGGGGTTCTTCGGCATGGGCGTACCGCTGGCCCGGATGCTCGGCCCGCTGCTGCTCACCGCGCTCGTCGTCGACTGGGGCACGCCCGGCTGGCTGCTGCTCGGCGCCCTGTTCCTCGGCGCAGGCCTGGCGCTCGGGCCGGCGGTCCGCTGGGCCGAGCGCGCCAACTCCGCTCTGGTCAGCGTCGGTTGAGGGGTGTCGAAGAGGCGATGCGCGGTGTGTCGCGCGACGCCGCCGAATTCACCCGACTTGAAGCGAATTACCCTACCGGTGGCGGCAGTTGCCGTGCGCCCCGATCGTACGAGAACGGGGTGCACGGCTCGAAGGGCACAAGGAAGCGGTACCACTCATTTCGGTCACCGCCTGTGACGAACGGCAGGTACGCCGCTAATCTCCGCGCATGACACCACAGTCATGGGCGGGTTGGTATCGGGACCGCCTAGGATCAGAAGCGCTGACGATCACCACGGACGGGACGCAACTGCGGACCCGGATCCGGGGTGTCGACTTCGCCGGAGCGAGCTTCGACTCGCTCGGCCCGGTGCCGGGGATACCGACGGAGAGCGGCACCTTCGCGTTCGACGGCGGGAACCTCCGGGACTTCGTACTCGAATGGGACATGCCCGTGCCCGTCTCCTCGGACGACGGCGCGGTTCAGGAGGCCACCCTCAGCTGCCTGCTCTCCCTCAAGCCGCCGGAGCCCGACCTCGGGGTAGCCCTGCACTTCGGGGGAGCGGTGTACGCGAGCGGCCGGGCCGAGCTCGACTTCGGTTCGGTGCTGGACGACATCCGGCGCCAACTCCCTTCCGGCTCCCGCCTCCAGCGATCCCCCCTGGACGCGATCTAGCCGGCCCCTTCCCCTCCGCCCCTTCCTCGCCCCCCGTCCCTTCCCTCGGTCTGTCTGTTCCTCACGCGGCCGCCGCGCATCGGGGAGTCCCCAGGACTCCGTGGTGCACGGCGGCCGCTCCGCTTCCCGGCCGGAGGCCTCCACTTCCCACCGCCCCTCGTATTGTTCTACTAGTATGCAAACAAGTCGCCAACAGGCCGCGCACGAGGAGACGTTGATGAACCGTGCCCGATATCGCTTGATATCCGTAGCCGTGCTGCCTTTCCTGCTCGCCCTGGCCGCCGACCTGACGGCGTACGCGCTCCTGCGCGACCGCCTGCCCGACCCGATGGCCGGCCACTTCACGGCGTCGGGCCGCTCCGACGGCACCGCGAGCCACACCTCGTACCTGGTCCTCGTGGTCGTCATGCACCTCGGGCTCGCCGCGCTGTGGGGCGTGGTCGCGGGGACCACGGACGTCGCCGTGCGGGGGCCGCGCCGGCTGATCATTGCCGGGTACGCAACCGCCGGACTGGTCGGCTACCTCCTGGCCGTCGTCCTGGTCGCCAACGCCGGTGCGGGCGACCCGGCGCGGGTGCGGATGCCGCTGTGGCAGATCGCCGTCGGCGCGGGTGTCGGCGCGCTCGCCGCGCTCATCGGCCGGCTGCTCCTGCGGGCGGTCCCGGTGCCGGCGCCCGCGCCGTCCCTGGGCTCGGACGAGTCCCCGCGGCTCCACCTCGCCGAGGGCGAAGCGGCCGGCTGGATGCGCCGGGCGCCGTCGCGGGTGCTGTTCCTGGTCGGAGCGGCACTGCTCGCCGTGGGGGCCGTCCTGCTGCTCATCGGTATCCGGCTCAACGCGGTCGTCGGCGTGCTGCCGGCCGGCCTGCTCTGCCTGGCCCTCTCCCGCCCCTATGTCACCGTCGACCGGCACGGCCTGACCGCCCGGCCGTCCGTGCTGCCCTGGCCCCGCATACGGATACCGCTGTCCGACGTCGACCGCGCGATCAGCCGGAGGATCGAGGTCGTGGCGGAGTACGGCGGCTGGGGCTACCGGTTCCGGCCGGGCAGGTCGGGGCTGATGCTGCGCTCGGGCGAGGCGATCGTCGTGCACCGCACGGACGGCCGGGAGTTCGCGGTGACGGTGGACGACTCGGCGACGGCTGCGGCACTGCTCAACACGCTGGCCCACCGGGCGGAGGCGGGACGCTGATGCGCGTCGCACCGTCGGGAGAGGCGGCCTGATGCTCTTCCGTGTCGACCCCGCGTCGCCGCTGCCGCTCGGCGACCAGATCGCCGCATCGGTGCGCCGAGCGATCGCCGAGGGCACCGTGACCCCGGGCGAGCGCCTCCCGTCGGCCCGCGCCCTCGCGGACTCCCTGGGCGTCAATCTCCATACCGTGCTGAGGGGTTACCAGCGGCTGCGCGAGGAGGGCCTCATCGAACTCCGCAGGGGCCGGGGAGCGGTCGTCGTGGCGGACGCCGGGGCCGGTGGCCGGGCGGCCCTGATGCTCAAGGTGCGCGAACTGGTCGACGAGGCGAGGTCGTTGGGCCTGACGGAGGAGGAGGTTCTTGGGCTGGTGAGGCGGGGGCTGGCGTGAGGGCCGCGGCCCGGGACCCTCAATAGGTCTGGAGTTCCACCAGATTCCCGTCCGGGTCGAGGATGTGCGCGGCCCGCAACCCGGGCCCCCACGCGGGCAGTTCGCGCGCCGGCGCCGACACGGTGGCGCCCGCCTCCACGCACAGCGAGACGGCGGAGTCGAGGGCCTCCCGCGTCGGCAGATGAACCACGAGCGACGCGCCGCCGCCCGGCACCGCGTCCTCGCCGAGCGCGGCGACCATCGCGGACCGGGCGAACAGCGCGAGCGCGGTGCGACCGTCCGCGGCGTCCCAACTCGCATAGCCTGACGCAGAGTTGCCTCGGGCCAGCACGCAGCCGGTGAGGCCGGGCAGTACGGCGTCGTAGAAGCGGAACACCGCCTCGAAGCGGTCGACGAGAAGCCGCGGGTAGGGGGGCTCCAGAGGTTCCATGTCCCCGAACCTAACCCGGAAGGCAGCCACACCGACACCGACACCGACGCCTCCGCCCCGATCCGGAGCTGTTCGTCGCAGCCCTGAACGGATCCCTATTCCTCATCCTCAAGGGTCGGCCCTTCCTCCTCCACCTCCTCCCCTTCCTCATCCTGGTGCTCCAGTTCGGCGGCTTCGGCTTCCGCCCTGAGCCTTTGGTACAGGTCGTGCTGGATGTTCTGGGCGGCCTCGTGGAGTTTCGTCAGAACGTCGACGGTGAACAGCGGGGGCCACGTGCCCATGTCGGGTTCGATGGCCGTCAATTCGTCGAGTGCGCGGCGTGCGTCATCGAGCGCTTCTTTGAGGGCTTGGTGTTCTGCCGCGGCTCGCTGAGCGGGGAGAGGAGAGGCCGATCGGTGTTCTGTCGGCGAGCCGCCCGTCCGGGCATCAGGCGTGCGCGACTCCGGGCCTGCGGCCGAATTGGGGTCCAGGACAGGCGGGTCCGCAGGGGTATTCCGTGTCGTCGCCTTGCGCGCACGGGATTCGTCGGAGGCCCAGACGACATCCCACTGGGTGAGGGCGACGGGCTGACCCGCCCCGTCGCGAGCGATATGGTCCGGCTCGGACAGGTCCACGACGACATGCACGTAGTCGTTGGCATGCTCGGGCGCCGTCGACTTGCGAGTTATCTGCCGGGTGGTGGAGGAGTTCCGTGGCAGCCGTTCCGATTCGAACCGCTGGGCCGCCATCGCGAGCGTCCACAAGCCCAGTTCGTTGTCGGGCCTGGCCAGTTCCCCGATGACGTCCTTCACATCCGCACGGAACGGGACGCCGCCCTTGTCCTTGGGTGCCAAGAGAGCCGAACCCACGTTTCGGGTCAGCAGCTTGTCGGCGATGAGAGCGATTCCCCCTGCCACCGCCAGAGTGCACCGTGCATCGTCGTCACCGCTGAGAGCGGGTCCGACGAGGGAGGTGAAATCCGTCGTGGGACGGGGGTCCCAGGAGGTCGTCAGGACGTCTTTGGTCAGGACGCCGCCGTTTCCCCACGCGTTGCGTGCCTGCTTGGTCACCTCGCGTTTGGCGCTGCGCCACGGCTGGTCCACGATGGGGCCGAGCAGGCCGGCGAAGCCCTTGTCGGACATGCGCCGGTCGCCCTTGACCGCCTTGGACTGCTCCTTGAGCGGACCGATGAGATCCGGATGGGTCAGGGCATGCACCAAGTAGACCGCCCGCCAGAGATCGGTCCCCGGAATCGCCTTGTCCTTGTACTCCTCCGGCAGGTCTTTCGCGGGGGTGCGGCCAACGGCGAGTCCATAGACGACCTGGAGATCGTCCTTGTCCCAGCCCCCCAGGTCGAGCTGCATCACCCGTTTGAGAGCACGGGTCGCCACCTCCACATTCTGAGCCGCCTGGTCCCACTCCTTGAATTCCAGGTGTACGGAGGCAAGGATCGAGCGCATCGCGTCATCGAAAAGGTCTTCGGCGGCGAGCCCCAATCCTCCCATGTGCTTTTGTGCGCCGACTGCGATCTGGACGGGCATCGTGTACGTCTGTGCGATCTGGATGGACCGTAGCCCCGGTGTTGTTCCGCTCCAGCCCCGCGAGAATTCCGTTGCCAGGGCGAGGCGCCTGGACTCCCGGCCCGCGGCCATGCGCCGAGTCAGCGGTTTGGCATCCCCGGACTTGACCGGGGAGATCGTTCCGAACAAGGCATCCACCGCTGTGGTGGCGGCCCGGTCCGCCGTTGCGTCGGGACCGGCCAGCACCTTCCAGGCGCTCGCGAGCCGGGTGATCCCGTCACGTACTACGAGGGCGTAGACCGACTCCGTGCCGTCCTCGAAGGAGAACTCGACGGGATGCGTGATCAGCGCTCGGGTCACCTTGCGGCCGAGAATGGACGGCGCGTAGTTGTTGAGGGCCAAGGTGCCCTGGATGGTCTGCCATACATGATTTCTGAGATGCTCAAGATCCCTGTACGTGTAGCGAAGGAGAGTCGAAGGCTGTCCGTCTTCACCCCTTCCTTCCACTCGGGGGTCGGAGATCGTCATGTCCTCCATTCCCGTACGCGGCTGAATTCCGGGGAACAGTTCCAGGAGCCATGCCTTGGACGGAATGGAATGAAGTGTCGCCCCTTCGACGTGCTCCTCCAGCAGAAGGCCGCTGGCCGCGGTCTTGGGCTGACGGAGCTGAACGGCCACGGTCTCGGGGCTGACCACGGCGCGTGCCACGGCATGCCACGCGTCGACGGGCAGGGGGGTCAGCGGGTTGGACGAGCCCGCCGTGACGACGTCTCCGCGGTCGTCACCGGTCGGTGCCGGCGGGAGTTCCCGCTCGACGTTCGAGACGATGATGGTTTCGCCATCCCAGTTGACGGAGAGTGCGGGAGGCGGCGTCGGATTGCTCATGAGGTCTCCGTCGTTCGGTCGCTGATGTGGGAACCTAGTCGTGGCGGTCCTGGCCCGGACACCGGGAGTACCAGGTCCGCATACCGGGCCCCGGCAGCGATGCCGGGGCCCGGACTTGTCGGGTCAGAGCTGGAGCGGCCCCTCGGCCCGTGGCACGTGCTCCTTCAGCCAGTGCCACATGAACTGCCGCTGAGGCTGGCGGGCCAGCTGCTGGTACGCGGAGTACGCGACGTGGTCCGCGGCCTGGAGGAGCGGGTGACGGCGGGCCGGGGTCAGATGGGGGTCTCCGACGACATGCCGCGGGCTCGGCAGGCGGCGGTGCGCCTGGCGCAGACCGGCCTCCGTTCCGTTGCCGTCGAAGACGATGCGTGCGTACGAACCCGCCCTCGCGTGCACGTCATTGATGTGCCGCACCCAGGCCTCGTAGAGCCCCTGCTTGGTCTGCCCGAACGTCGAGCCCGGTTCGCCGGTGCGGTACGCGCTGCCCACGGAGACGCCGGGCATGGCCCCGATCGTGGTGAGCGCCCGGCGCACGACGTGACGGTAGGGCTCCTTGGCGGAGGTCCCCGGCGGCCTCGGCACGCCATGGACAGGACGGCCGCGTCCCGCGGCGAGTGCGACCGCGTGCAGGCTGTCGTCGGGGCGGATGTCCAGACAGGGGTCGCCGTGCAGTTCCGAGCGGAACGCCTGCCACTGGGCGAGAGGGCCGGCGAGATCTCCCGCGTCGACCCGGATCCAGCCCAGCAGGGCCACCCGACGGGCGTCGCCACTGTCGTCCGCGAAGTAGACGCTCGGTGGCAGGGATGTGATGGTCACGGCGGCCGGACTCCGTATCAGAGACCGCCATCAGCCGTGTTCGGCGCACGCCGGGCTGTTCTCCTGATGCCTCCGGCAAGCCGATGGAACAGGGCGGTGGGGGTCTCTCACCACGCGCGACATCTGGCAAGTCCGGCCGACGCGGTTGCCGCCGCGTGTGGGCGAAGGCGCCCTCGCGCCGTACCTCATCACCGGCAACAGCCCCTGCCGGCCGGGCAACCCGGTGCGCAAGAGCCTCCGGGACAACTCCCGGACCCATACGTCGCGGCACGTCCTTGCGCCACGTCCGGCACAACTGTAGGCGCACAGTGGGCCGACGTGCACACAAATCCGGTAAGGCGGACCGGAGTTGAGGCCGCTGCCGCATCGGGCATGCTCCGCTTCCACACGCGCTGCTGTGGCGGGCCCGGGTACCGGCCATCGACGCCGGCAGTGAAGCGGTCCTTGTTCGCCGCCCTGATCGTCAGGGCGGACTACGCCGTATCCGTGGCCGGGAAAAAAAGACCGCACCCGGACCGTCATGGACGCCGTTCTCGGCGGCCTGCGGGCCGGGTGCGGACAGTTGGGCGACGTGACCCGCGAAATCGCGGATCAGACGGCCTGACCAAAGATCAGGCCTTCTTGGTCTCCCAGAAGATGCGGTCGATCTCGGCGATGAGCTCGAGGGCCTTCTCGCCGGTCTTCGGGTCGGTCGAGGCCTTCGCGGTGGAGAGGGCCTTGAGGGTGTCGTTGACCAGCTGGTGGAGCTGGGGGTACTTCTCGAAGTGCGGGGGCTTGAAGTAGTCGCTCCACAGCACGGAGACGTGGTGCTTCGCGAGCTCCGCACGCTGTTCCTTGATGACCACGGCACGCGCACGGAAGTGCGGGTCCTCGTTGGCCTGGAACTTCTCCTGTACGGCCTTGACCGACTCCGCCTCGATGCGGGCCTGGGCCGGGTCGTACACACCGCAGGGCAGGTCGCAGTGCGCGCTGACCTTCACCTTGGGGGCAAACAGGCGGGAAAGCATTGAGCTGTCCTTCCTCGTGATCGTCTTCTCAGGTGGGACATTACTCGGTGAGAGACGGGATTTCGCGGGTGCCCCCATGGGCTTAGGTCAAAAGTCCAGGGTCACCCCGGGACTCGTGGCGGAACGTACCGTGGGAGTGGCAGCGGGGTGCCGGTGGCCTGGAGGTGGGTGACGTATGACGGACGAGGGGCGGGAGCCGAGGGTGCCGTTGGGGATCGCTGAGGTGCTGGGGACCTCGATGGTCCCCACGCTGCTGCACGGGGATCAGCTGCTCGTGCACTACGGAGCCGAGCTGCGGGCCGGGGACGTGGCCGTGCTCCGGCACCCGTTGCAGCAGGATCTGCTCATCGTCAAGCGGCTGATGGAGCGGCGCGAGAGCGGCTGGTGGGTGCTCGGGGACAACGGCGCCGACGAGGTCGTGGACAGCAGGGCGTTCGGTGCCGTGCCGGTGGAGCTGGTGCTCGGCCGGGTGCGCGGGCGCTTTCGGCCGATGACGGCCGGGCGCCGGCGCACCGTCGGTTACGTGGCGTCCTGGGCCGTCTCCTCGGTCAGGCCGGTGCTCTCCGACCGCTCGGTCTCCTGGCGTTTGCGGGCCCGATAGGCCGCCACATTGGCGCGGGTCGCGCAGCGGTCCGAGCAGTAACGGCGCGAGCGGTTGGTCGAGGTGTCCAGGTAGGCGTTGCGGCACGGAGCCGCCTGGCACAGGCCGAGGCGGTCGACCCCGAACTCCGTGAGGTGGAAGGCCAGGCCCATGGAGGCGATGGCGGCGTAACCGGCCGTCGCGTTCGACGGATGGTCGGCCAAGTGCATGTGCCACAGCGGGCGGTCGTCCGCGTCGCGGTGTTCGTGCCCCGACACCTGCGGGCTGACGGGGAATTCGAGGAGCAGGGAGTTGAGCAGGTCCACGGCCTGGACCTCCTCGCCGCGGTCGGCCGCCTCGAAGACCGCCCTCAGCCGGGCCCGTACCGAGCGGAAGCGCGTCACGTCCGCGTCCGTAGCCCTGCGGGCCGCCGACTGGTTGCCGCCGAACAGTTCGCGGACCGCGTCGACCGACGTCAGCGCGTCCTTGCCGCGGGCCGGCTCCTCGGTGTTGACCAGGCGTACGGCGTAGTCCGAGTAATAGGCCAGTTCCACTTGTAGTCCTTACGGCGGCGGTCTAGGGTCAGGAAGGATTCAGGTAACGGCTGGATACCCTTCGAGGGTATTACAGAGTGGCTTCGAAGGAGGCGCTCCGGTGGAGGAGACGAGTACGCGGACAGGTGCGGGTGCGGGGCCGGGCACGGGAGCGGACCCGGGGAGCGGGGACGCGGCGCGGGCGCGTGCGCACTGGCGGGGCTGGCAGGACAGCTGGGACCGGCAGCAGGAGTGGTACATGCCGGACCGCGAGGAGCGCTTCCGGGTCATGCTCGACATGGTCGAGGCCTGCGTCGGGCCCGCGCCGCGCGTACTCGACCTCGCGTGCGGGACGGGGAGCATCACGGACCGCCTCCTGGCGCGGGTCCCGGACGCGGTCAGCACGGGGGTGGACCTGGACCCCGCGCTCCTCGCCATCGCCGCGGGCACCTTCGCCGGGGACGGCCGGGTCACCCTCGTGACCGCCGACCTCAAGGACCCGGAGTGGACCGAGTCGCTCCCGTACGACACCTACGACGCCGTGCTCACCGCGACCGCCCTGCACTGGCTGCACAGGGAGCCGCTGGCCGCGCTCTACGGGCAGATCGCCGGGCTCGTCCGTGACGGCGGCGTGTTCATGAACGCCGACCACATGATCGACCCCGCCACGCCCCGCATCAACGCCGCGGAACGCGTCCACCGCCACGCAGAGATGGACCGCGCCAGGGCGCGGGGCGCCCTCGACTGGGCCGACTGGTGGGCGCTGGCCGCCCAGGACCCCGTACTCGCGGAACCGACCGCCAAGCGGTACGAGATCTACGGCGAGCACGCCGACGGGGACATGCCCTCCGCGTCCTGGCACGCCGCGACGCTGCGCGCGGCCGGCTTCGCCGAGGCCCGCCCCGTCTGGGCCTCCCCCTCGGACACCCTGCTCCTCGCCCTCAAGTAGCGCGGGGGAGGCGCGGAGCGGACGCGAAGAGGGAAAGGGGAAAGGGGAAAGGGGGTACGGGCGCGGCCCGTACCCCCCTTCCTTCACCTTCCTTCACCGCGGCGCCGGTTACAGCACCTTCGACAGGAACGACTTCGTCCGGTCGTGCTGCGGGTTGGTCAGCACGTCGCGCGGGTGGCCGGCCTCGACCACCACGCCGTCGTCCATGAACACCAGCGAGTCGCCGACCTCGCGCGCGAAGCCCATCTCGTGGGTGACCACGATCATCGTCATGCCGTCCTCGGCGAGGCCGCGCATGACGTCCAGGACGTCGCCCACCAGCTCGGGGTCGAGCGCGGATGTCGGCTCGTCGAAGAGCATCAGCTTCGGCTGCATCGCCAGCGCGCGGGCGATCGCCACGCGCTGCTGCTGGCCGCCGGAGAGCTGCGAGGGGTAGTTGCCTGCCTTGTCGGCGAGGCCCACGCGGTCGAGCAGCTTCAGCGCCCGCTCGCGGGCCACCGACTTCGACTCGCGCTTGACCTGGACCGGCGCCTCCATGACGTTCTCTACGGCCGTCATGTGCGGGAACAGGTTGAAGCGCTGGAAGACCATGCCGATGTCCCGGCGCTTCAGGGCGACTTCGCTGTCCTTGAGCTCGTAGAGCTTGTCGCCCTTCTGCCGGTAGCCGACCAGGTCGCCGTCGACGTAGAGCCGGCCGGCGTTGATCTGCTCCAGGTGGTTGATGCACCGCAGGAACGTCGACTTGCCGGAGCCGGACGGGCCGATCAGGCAGAACACCTCGCCCTCGGCCACCTCCAGGTCGATGCCCTTGAGGATGTGGGCGGGGCCGAACGACTTGTGGACGCCCTCCGCCTTGACCATCGGTTGTGCAGTCATGGGGTCACCGCCGCCAGTGGGAGAGGGAGAGCAGGTTCGACTTGATGCGCTCCAGCGGCGTGGGCGGCAGGGCGCGCAGCGAACCGCGTGCGAAACGGCGCTCCAGGTAGTACTGGCCGACGCTGAACACGCTGGTCAGAGCCAGGTACCAGATGGAGGCGACGAAGAGCATCTCCATCACCGCGAACGAGGTCGCGGCGACGTCCTGGGCGCTGCGCAGCAGATCCTGGTACTGGACGGCGACGACGAGCGACGAGGTCTTGAGCATGTTGATGAACTCGTTGCCCGTCGGCGGGATGATCACCCGCATCGACTGGGGGAGCACCACGCGGCGCATGGTCTGCATCTGGGTCATGCCGAGCGCGTGCGAGGCCTCGGTCTGTCCCTCGTCCACCGACTGGATGCCGGCCCGGACGATCTCCGCCATGTACGCGCCCTCGTTCAGACCGAGGCCGAGCAGTGCGGCGAGGAACGGCGTCATGACCGCGGTCATGTAGTCCTTGTAGAACCCGAGGTTCAGGATCGGGAAGATCAGCGCCAGGTTGAACCAGATGAGGAGCTGTACATAGACGGGAGTGCCGCGGAAGAACCAGATGTACAGCCAGGCGACCGAGCTGGTCACCGGGTTCTTCGAGAGCCGCATCACGGCGAACAGCACGCCGAGGATCAGACCCACCGCCATCGAGACGACGCTGATGAGCACGGTGTGCCACAGGCCGGTCAGGATGCTGGGGTCGAACAGCTTGTCCGTGACGGTGGCCCAGCGCACATTGCCCTGGGCGAACGCGTACGCGAGCGCGCCGAGCACGACGACGACGAGTACGGCGCTGATCCAGCGGCCGTAGTGGCGGACCGGGATGGCGCGGATGGCCTCCGGCGGGCCCTGCTCCGGCACGGCGTCGGCCGGGCCGGAGGGGGTCTTGTCGAGCTTGTCAGTCACAGCGACTGCCCTTCAGTGGTGCGCGGGTCAGGAGCCGCCGTTGATGGCTGCCTTGGTGACGGCGCCCTGCGCGCCGCCCCACTTGTCGATCGCCGTCTTGTACGAGCCGTCCTTGATGATCGCGTCAAGGGCCTGGGAGAGAGCGTCCCGCAGCTGGGTGTTCTTCTTGTCCACCGCGATGCCGAACGGGCCCGCGTCCGAGGGGTTGGCGACCGACTCGAAGTCGGCGCCGCCGCCCGCGGTCTTCGCGATGTACGCGGCGACGGGGGAGTCGTTCAGGTCGGCCACGGCGCCGCCCGCCTTGACGCGGGTCTGCGCCTCGGCGTCCGTGGAGAAGGGCTCGAAGCTCAGCTTGCCCTTGCCGTCCTTCTCGCACTTGGCGGCGAGGTCCTTGGCGGCCTGCTCGTAGGTGGTGCCGCGCTGCACGGCGATCTTCTTGCCACACAGGTCGTCGGTGGACTTGATGCCCTCCGGGTTGCCCTTCTTGACCAGGATGCCGGTGCTCGCGGTGTAGTAGTCGACGAAGTCGACGCCCGTACCGGTCTTCTTGCCGTCCTTGTCAAGGCCTTCCTGGCGGGCCTTGGTGTCGCTCACCGAGGACATGACCGCGTCGTAGCGGCCGGTGGGCAGCGCGCCGAGCAGGGTGTCGAAGGTGCCGCTGGTGAACTCGAACTTCACCCCGAGCTGCTTGCCGAGAGCCGCGGCGATGTCGGGGTCGATGCCGACGATGTTCTCGCCCTGCTTGAACTCCATGGGGGCGTACGTGGCGTCCGTTCCGACCTTGATGACGCCGGCCTTCTGGATGTTCGCGGGGAGCTTGGAGAAGAGCGGGGCGGTGCTGGAGCCCGAGGACTCCGGGGCCGAGCCCTTCTTCGTCTGGTCACCGCAGCCGGTCACCAACAGGGCGCCCGCGACCGCGATCGCGCCGACCGCGGCAATCCGGGACGTGGAGGCGGTCGTACGACGGGTGGTGCTTGCGGTCATGGTCGGGTTCCTCCGGCAGGTGGTGAGTGGAGTGGCCATGGAGTGCGTACAGCGAGAACGCACAGGTCCTGGCGGTGGTCGTGCACGCATCCTCGGGTGTCGCGACCGCGGTGTGAACCGCGTGTGAAGTCGCATCTTGCCATTCGGACCCCGGGAATCAGGGTCGCAGCCATGTCAAAATCGGATAACGGGTCACCCCCCGAAACACACCAGGCCGCCACATCCCGGCCTCGGACGCCGGACCTTGTGCGGGCAGCGCCCGCGCGGACCGCAGAATCTCCGGTTCACCGCGCGGTGCGGACATGTTTCATGCCGCGTAACCGATATGTCGTGACAAGGCGTGACGAGTCGTGGCACGGTACGGAGGCCGCCTGCGACCGGGCGTCGACGCTGGGCCACTATGGACTCGTCGGCGGACGTATCTGTCCGGTAAGAAGGATCCTTACACCCCTCATCCGGGGCTCAGGGCGCGTGTGCGGCGCGCCCGCGCGTACGTACCTCCTCCCCGCGGGGCGGGCCAACCGCCCTCAGCGGGGAACGTACGCGGGTCCGCCCACCCCTCCTCAACAAGGAGTGGCCACCCTCAACTGATGAAGACTTAAGGGGTACATCACCATGGCAGCGGAGATCGTCAATCCTCGCAGCGACAGCAGCACGGAGGGTTACGGAGATTCCGTCGAATCCTTCGACCCTGCCTTCGCGCTCCACCGGGGCGGCAAGATGGCCGTGCAGGCCACCGTGCCGATCCGGGACAAGGACGACCTGTCCCTCGCCTACACGCCCGGCGTCGCCAAGGTGTGCAGCGCGATCGCGGAGAACCCGGAGCTGGTCCACGACTACACCTGGAAGTCGCAGGTGGTCGCCGTCGTGACGGACGGCACAGCGGTGCTCGGACTCGGTGACATCGGTCCCGAGGCCTCCCTCCCGGTCATGGAGGGCAAGGCGATCCTCTTCAAGCAGTTCGGCGGCGTCGACGCGGTGCCGATCGCGCTCGCGACCACCGACACGGACGAGATCATCGAGACCGTCGTCCGCCTCGCCCCCTCCTTCGGCGGGGTGAACCTGGAGGACATCTCGGCGCCGCGCTGCTTCGAGATCGAGCGGCGCCTCCAGGAGGCCCTGGACATTCCGGTCTTCCACGACGACCAGCACGGCACGGCCGTCGTCACGCTGGCCGCCCTGCGCAACGCCGCGAAGCTCACCGGACGCACCCTCGGCGACCTGCGCGCCGTGATCTCCGGCGCCGGCGCGGCCGGTGTGGCCATCGCCAAGTTCCTGCTCGAAGCGGGCCTGGGCGATGTGGCGGTCGCCGACCGCAAGGGCATCGTCAGCAGCGACCGTACGGACCTCACGGACGTCAAGCGCGAGCTCGCCGAGCTCACCAACAAGGCGGGCCTGACCGGCTCCCTGGAGACCGCGCTCGCCGGCGCCGACGTGTTCATCGGCGTCTCCGGCGGTACGGTCCCCGAGCCCGCGGTCGCCTCCATGGCGCCGGGCGCCTTCGTGTTCGCGATGGCCAACCCGAACCCCGAGGTGCACCCCGACATCGCGCACAAGTACGCGTCGGTCGTGGCCACGGGCCGTTCGGACTACCCGAACCAGATCAACAACGTGCTCGCCTTCCCCGGCATCTTCGCGGGCGCCCTTCAGGTCCGGGCCTCCCGGATCACCGAGGGCATGAAGATCGCGGCGGCCAACGCGCTGGCCGACGTCGTGGGCGACCAGCTCGCCGCCGACTACGTCATCCCGTCGCCGTTCGACGAGCGGGTCGCCCCCGCCGTCACCGCCGCGGTCGCGGCCGCCGCCCGCGCCGAGGGCGTGGCGCGCCGGTAGTACGTAGCTGTTCGTACGGAGCCGTGCCGGGCTCTCCTTCGGGGGAGCCCGGCACGGCCGTTTTCGCGACCCGTCCCGGCGTGCGGGGTGTCACAGCCGTGGGAGGTTCCGGCGGCCGGGCCCCGCACCCTAGGGTCAGGGCCATGTTCGCCGCCTACGCCGCCCGCATCGACCGTGACCAGCCGCTCAACGGCCTTGAGTTGGGGGAGCGGCCGGCCCCCGAGGTACGCCCCGGCTGGAGCCTCGTCGACGTACGGGCCGCCTCCCTCAACCACCACGACGTCTGGTCGCTGCGCGGCGTCGGCCTCAGCGAGGACAAGCTGCCGATGATCCTGGGCTGCGACGCGGCCGGGATCGACCGGGACGGCAACGAAGTCGTCCTGCACTCGGTGATCGGCCAGAGCGGCCACGGGGTCGGCCCCACCGAGGGCCGCTCGATCCTCACCGAGAAGTACCAGGGCACCTTCGCCGAGCAGGTCGCCGTGCCCACCTGGAACGTGCTGCCCAAGCCGAAGGGCATGAGCTTCGCGGAGGCCGCGTGCCTGCCGACGGCGTGGCTCACCGCGTACCGGATGCTGTTCACCAATGCCGGTGTGCGGCCCGGCGATTCGGTCCTGGTGCAGGGCGCGGGCGGCGGCGTCGCCACCGCCGCGATCGTCCTGGGCAAGGCGGCCGGCCTGCGCGTCTTCGCCACGAGCCGCGACGAGGCCAAGCGCAAGCGGGCCGTGGAGCTGGGGGCGGTCGAGGCGTACGAGTCCGGTGCGCGGCTGCCGCAGCGGGTGGACGCGGTGATCGAGACGGTGGGCGCGGCGACCTGGTCGCACTCGGTCAAGTCCCTGCGCCCCGGTGGCACCCTGGTCATCTCGGGCGCCACCAGCGGCGACCGCCCCGCCCACGCCGAACTGACCCGGATCTTCTTCCTGGAGCTGAAGGTGGTGGGGTCGACGATGGGCACGAAGGACGAGCTGGAGGACCTGCTCGCGTTCTGCTCGGCGACGGGGGTGCGTCCCGTCATCGACGAGGTGCTGCCGCTGGACCGGGCGCGCGAGGGCTTCGAGAAGGTGGCGTCCGGCGATCTGTTCGGGAAGGTGGTCCTCACCGTGGGGTGAGGCCGCCGAGGCCGCCGAGGCCGCAGAGGCGGCTTCCGGGCCGCGGTCCCTTGTGCGCGCGTACGCGGGTGCGTGCGTGAGCGGGGGCCGCGGCCTTTCGTATGGGCGCGGTGTCAACATTGGTTGACATGCGTCGACTGTCAACGTACATTGACATCCATGACCGAGGCCACCGATCTCGCCGCACGAGCCGGCGACCGCGACCCGAGGGTCGGACTGCGAGCCGTCGCCGCGCTGCGACGGCTCCTGGAACAGCTCGAATCCGTACAGGTACGAAGCGCCCGCAACCAGGGCTGGTCATGGCAGGAGATCGCCGCCGAGCTGGGGGTCAGCCGCCAGGCCGTCCACAAGAAGCACGGGAGGACCTGATGTTGGAGCGATTCACGGTGGACGCGCGGGGGGTGGTGGCGGGTGCGGTCGAGCACGCGTCCCGTGCGGGGTCCCCGGTGGTGACCGAGGAGCACCTGCTCCTCGCCCTCCTCGACCGCGAGGGCACCAAGGCGGCCTTCGCGCTCGCCTCCCTCGGCGTCACCGCCAGACGCGGCGAAGTCGTCGAGGCGCTGGCCGCGGCGCGGCGCCGGGGCGGCATGTCCAAGGCGGACGAGGACGCGCTGGCCGGGCTCGGCATCTCCGTCGAGGAGATCGTCGCGCGGGTGGAGCAGGCCCACGGGCCGGGTGCGCTCTCCGGTGCGGAGCGGGGCCGGGCGTGGGCCTCGGGGAGGCCGTCCTTCACGAAGGGGGCGAAGAAGGTCCTGGAGAAGTCGCTGAGGATGGCCGTGGCCCGCAAGCGGAGGTCCATCGGGGATGAGCATCTGCTGCTGGCGCTTACGGCGATGCCGGGGTTGGCGGGGGAGGTTCTTGCGGAGTTCGGCGGGACGTACGGGGGAGTTGAGAGGATGCTGGGCCCCTGAACGGGCCCGGGGCTCCGCCCCGGACCCCGGGGAGTTTTCCCATCCTCCCCCAAGCTCTTAATGAGCAGGGGGGACCCCCATCCCGTGCGGCAACTCTGAGGGGTGCGTCCCCCTGGGGCTCCGCCCCAGACCCCGTATCGCGCCTTAAGGGCGCTCGTCCTCAATCTCCCCCAAGGCCTTAAGGGCCAGGGGGGACCCCCATGACGGGCTGAGGGTGTCCATGCGGGCCGGCACCGAGTGGTTAAGGGGCGCGGGGAACTGCGCGAGAAGCGGGCACGGTCCGCACACGAAAGCGGGGTTAAGGGGCGCGGGGAACTGCGCGGGCAACCACGCGCGGTCCGCACGCGTGAGCAGCTAAGGGGCGCGGGGAACTGCGCGGGACGCGGGCACGGTCCGCACACGAAGGCGGGGTTAGGGGCGCGGGGAACTGCGCGGGCAACCACGCACGGTCCGCACGCGTGAGCGGGTCAGGGGCGCGGGGAGCTGCGCGGGCCTGACCCGCCGGACGGCTGGGTGGAGGTCACCGGGGTCGCTGCGGGCGCAGGGCCGTCGCGATGTGGGCCGCCGCACGGGCCAAGTGGCCACGGGCCTCGGCCAGTTGGGGCTCCGTCACCCCGTGGTCCCGCGCCGCATCCCTGATGTCGTCCCGGAACCGGTCGAGCAACCGGTCCAGATCCCGCCCCGGGTCACCGGACGACACCTCCCGCGCCCACTCCGGCTCAGCCGCAGGCCCCGGCTCCGGCTTCCCGAGGTCCACGCGCTCCACGCGCTCCACCTTGACATCCGACTCGGCCGGAGCCGTCCCTCCGAACCCGAACCGGCCGAGCTCCTTGGTGATTTCGGCGAGCCCCTCACGTACCCCCGTGGGCCAGTCGCCCCGCGCGAAGTGCTCCTGGACATGGCGCTGCACGTCACGAGCCACCCGCTGCATGTCCTCGCGCGCCTTCTCCTGCGCCTCCTTGGCCTGGCGACGCGCCTGCTGGGCCTCGTCCCGGGCCCGCCTCGACTCGTCCTTCGCCCGGCGCGCCTGCTCCTTCCACTCCTGCCTCGCGCGCTTGAACTCCTCCTTCGCCTGCTGCCACCCCTCCGCGTCGCCCCACGCGCCGTCGAAGAAGTCGGAGGCCTCGGGGAACCCCTTCCGAGTGCCCCGGCCGGCACCTGCGGCTCCGGCCGGCCCCTGGCCCGTACGGGCTTCGCGGGCCGCGCGGCGCATGTCGTCGCGCAGGCTGCCCGCCGCACCGCGTACGTCGTCGCGGATCTCGGCGGCGAGTTCGGAGACGGACTCGCGGATCTCCAGTTCCAGATCGGCGAGTTCACCGCCCCGGCCCGCCAACTCGGCACGGCCCGCGTCGGTGATCGAGTACACCTTGCGGCCGCCCTCGGTGGTGTGCGTGACAAGTCCCTCGGCCTCCAGCTTGGCGAGCCGCGGGTATACGGTGCCCGCGCTCGGCGCGTACAGCCCCTGGAAGCGTTCTTCGAGCAGGCGGATCACCTCGTAGCCGTGGCGCGGTGCCTCGTCGAGCAGCTTGAGGAGGTAGAGGCGGAGGCGGCCGTGGGCGAAGACGGGGGGCATGTCAGAGCACCTTCTTGGTCGGGCCGGTGGGGCCGGTGGGGCCGGTGGGGCTGGTCGGCCCGGTCGGGCCGGTGGGGCCACTGGGACCGATGGGGTCGGTTGGGCCGACCTCGTCGGTGGGGCCCACCTGGTCGGTGGGGCCCGCCTGGGCGTCGGCGCGGAAGGCGCCCTCGCCCGGCATCGCGTCCTCGAAGGGCGGCTCCTCGAAGGGAGCGTCCTCGAAGGGCGGCTCCTCGTCCGCGGGCCTGCGCAGCAGCGCGATCGAGCCGGACACCGTCGTCGCCCTGAGCGTCCCCGTCCCCGCTCCCAGCGTGCCGGTGATCTTCTTCGTGCCCCACTGCCCGTCGACCCGCAGATCCTCGAAGGCGCTGGAGACGCGCCCGCTCGCGGTGTTGGCCTCGACCTGCGCGTCGGCCGGGTGCGGCAGCCGGATGGCGATCTCGCCGGACACCGTGGTCAGGCGGATGTCGGTCGCCTTCGTGCCGGGGTCGAGGTCCAGCATCATGTCGCCGCTCACGGACTCGGCCGCCACGGCGGACCCCGCCCCCTCGACGACGGTCAGATGTCCGGAGACCGACTTGAAGCGGAGGTCGCCGGTGACCGCCTGGGCCTCCACGTGGCCCGTGACGCTCTCGGCGCGGACCGGTCCTGCGAGCTTGACGAGCGTCGCGTCCCCGCTGACGCCCCGGACCTCCGTGCGTCCCCGGATCCCGGAGACCACGGCGCCCGCGCCGACCACGCCCACCTCGACGTCCGCGCCCGCGGGCACGGCGAGCGAGACCACCGCGCTGCGGTTCCAGCCCTTGCGGTCGAGCCACTTGAGGAAGCCGCGCCACTGCAGATCCTCATAGGCGACGGTGAGGGTCGATCCCTCGCGCGTCACGATCAGCGGCGGCCCCTCGACCTCGCTGATCTCCAGGCGCGCGGAACTTTCCTCGGTGCCCACGACGTTCACTGTTCCGTTGACGACGCGGACGTGGACCTTGGTCAGCGGCTCGTCGAACGTGAGCTTCTGCGACTCTCGGACGGCCCATGTGGACTCGGGCATGTGCTGACCTCCTGGGCGCTGCGCACGGATACGATCAGACGCAACATATCGCGTCTCTCGCTAGACACGATATATCGCGGGTTGGGAAAGTCAAGGCGCGCCCGCGGGCCCGAACCGTGCTCACTCGGGTGTCCGTAGGGGGAAATGCGCCGTTATGTGATCTAGCGTGGGGGCGTGCCCGTCGCCCCTGCCGTCACCCCCGGAGCGTTGCTCCTCTGCCGTGCCGAACCCGCGGTGGTCCGCCCGGTCGCCCATCTGCTGCGCGAGCCGATGCTGCTTGCGCCGGCGGGGGAGGGCTGGAGCCTGCTCGTTCCCTCGGCCAAGCCCTGGCTCGCCGGTGACGACCCGGTCGACCAGGTGCTCGCCGGCTGGGCGGGCGCGCTCACGGTCGGCGCGGGCCGGCCCGCGCTCGCGCTGTGGTGGGACGGCTCCCGGGCGGGCTACACCCTGGCCTCGGGCTTCCGCCGCACGGTCGGCTACGTCTGGCTCGCCGACGGCACGCCGGTGGGTGAGAGCGAGGCGATGCGCACGTTCGCCGCCCGGCTGGGCCTCGATCCCGTACGCGACGTGGAGACGCTCGACGGGCTGACCCGCCCCGATCCGGCCGCCGACGCGCGCGCCCGTCTCCTCGGTCTGCTCGCCGTCCTGGCTCGTACGGGAGTCGCGCTGCCCGTCGGCCTGACCCCTGGCGAACGGACCGACCGGCTGCGATCGGTGGCCGAGGCGCAGGGCGCCGAGACGGTCGAGTGGTCCGGCTGGCGCGATGCCGTGCGCGCCGAACTCGACGCGGTCGAGGACGGACCGGCCGGCCCGTGGGTGCGCGGACCCAAGGCCCGGCTCCTGGGCGGCGCCCAACTCGCCGCGGGGCTCCCGCTGGCGCTCTGGGGGCTCGCCCGCCGCAGCGGCGGCTGGACGGCGGCGGGCACGATCCTCGTCGCCCACGGGGCGCTGGGGCTCGCGTACGACCGGATGCGGGACGCGTCGCACGGCTGGCGGGTCTGCGGCTGACGCGCATACGCGTACTACGCGTACTACGCGTACTACGCGTACTACGCGTCAGGCGCTCACACCCTCGAACCGCTGCTGCCGAGCCGGTCGCGCCGGCCCGTCCGGCGCACTCTCCTCGGGACGCCAGCGCTTACCGCTACTCCTCGTCCTCGTCCTCGTCCTCGTCGTCGAGCCGGGCCAGCCAGGTGGCGAGCCGCTCCACGGGGACCTCGAAGTCCGGGTTCAGGTCGACGAAGGTGCGCAGCTGCTCGGCGAGCCACTCGAAGGTGACCTCCTCCTCGCCGCGCCGCTTCTCCAGCTCCTCGATGCCGCGGTCGGTGAAGTACACAACTTGCTCCTGGGACGACGTACCGGATGTTCGGCCCTCAGGGTATCCGGCGGCCGCCGGAGGGCGCGGGCGCCCGCCGTCGGGGCGAGGGAGTCCGCGTGCCCGGTTCGCCGGGCGGGTCCGGGGTACCGCGAGGTCAGCGTCCCCGAGCGCTCGTGCGGGCCGTCCCCGGAGCGCGGCCGGCGGATCCGGTGGCCATGATCGGGATCGGACGGGCGCCGCACGGCGTTGTGTGGGTACGGGACGGCTGACGGAGGTGGCTTCGGATGTTCGGTGGGCTCGACGAGCTTTTCGCGCCAGGGCGGCGGCACACGGAAGAGGAGCGCCGCCGCCAGGAGATCACGCTCGACGAGGTCGGCGACTCCGATCCGGGGCGCGGCCCCATAGACCTGGCCAGCGGCAGCGTCGTCATACGGGTGCCCCCGCCCGACAGCGCCGACGGCGCGGAGCACGACGAGAGCTGAGGGCGACGAGAGCTGAGCGCGACGAGAGCTGAGCGCGAGCACGCCGAAGGGCCCGGCACCCCCGTCGACCGGGGGTGCCGGGCCCTTCGTGTACGGACTCGCACCTGCGTGACCGGCCACCGCCGGTCCGCGGCCCGAGGACCGCGGCCCCGCGGGGCGCTTACGCCTCGAAGACCTCGTTCACCAGCTGCTCCTGCTCCTGCTCGTGGCGCTTCTTCGAGCCGACCGCCGGGGACGAGCCGTGCGGCCGCGAGATGCGGCGCAGGCGCTCGCCGTGCGGCACGTCCGCGCCGACGGCCAGGTCCAGGTGGTCGATCAGGTTGAGCGCGATGAACGGCCAGGCACCCTGGTTCGCCGGCTCCTCCTGGGCCCACAGGTACTTCTCGGCGTTCGGGAACTTGGCGATCTCCGCCTGGAGCTCGGCACCCGGCAGCGGGTACAGGCGCTCGATGCGGATGATCGCCGTGTCGTTCGCGCCGCGCTTGTCGCGCTCGGCGGCCAGGTCGTAGTAGACCTTGCCCGCGCAGAACACGACCTTGCGGACCGCGCTCGCGTCCACGTGCTCGTCTCCGATCACCGGGCGGAAGCCGCCGTTGGTGAACTCCTCGGCCTTCGACGCCGCCGCCTTCAGACGCAGCATCGACTTCGGGGTGAAGACGATGAGCGGCTTGTGGTGCGGGTTGTGGACCTGCCAGCGCAGCAGGTGGAAGTAGTTCGACGGCAGCGTCGGCATGGCGACCGTCATGTTGTTCTGCGCGCACATCTGGAGGAAGCGCTCCGGGCGGGCGGACGAGTGGTCCGGGCCCTGGCCCTCGTAGCCGTGCGGCAGGAGCAGCGTGACGCCGGAGGTCTGGCCCCACTTCTGCTCGGCCGAGGAGATGAACTCGTCCACGACCGTCTGGGCGCCGTTGACGAAGTCGCCGAACTGCGCCTCCCACATCACCAGGGACTCGGGACGGGCCAGCGAGTAGCCGTACTCGAAGCCCATCGCCGCGTACTCGGAGAGCAGCGAGTCGTAGACGTTGTAGCGCGCCTGCTCGTCGGACAGGTACATGAGCGGGGTGTAGTCCTCGCCCGTGACCTGGTCGACCAGGACCGCGTGGCGCTGGCCGAAGGTGCCGCGGCGGGTGTCCTGGCCGGAGAGCCGGACCGGCACGCCCTCCATGAGCAGCGAACCGATGGCCAGGGTCTCGCCCATGCCCCAGTCGATCGTGCCGTCCTCGACGGAGGCGGCGCGGCGCAGCATCTGCGGCATCAAACGCGGGTGCACGGTGATCCGGTCGGGGATGTTCACCTGCGACTCGGCGATGCGCTTGACGATCTCCTGGGAGACCGCCGTGGAGACCGCGACCGGGAACTGCGCCTGCGCGTCCGAGGAGTGGATCTCGCCCGGCGCCGAGGTGGCCTCGCGGACCTCCGCGAACACCTTCTCCAGCTGGCCCTGGAAGTCCTGCAGGGCCTGCTCGGCCTCTTCCAGGGTGATGTCGCCGCGACCGATGAGCGACTCGGTGTAGAGCTTGCGCACCGAGCGCTTCTTGTCGATCAGGTTGTACATCTGCGGGTTGGTGAACTGCGGGTTGTCGCCCTCGTTGTGACCGCGGCGGCGGTAGCAGATGAGGTCGATCACGACGTCCTTGTTGAACGTCTGGCGGAACTCGAAGGCGAGCCGCGCGACACGGACCACGGCCTCCGGGTCGTCGCCGTTCACGTGGATGATCGGCGCCTCGATCATGCGGGCCACGTCGGTGGCGTACATGGAGGAGCGCGACGACTCCGGGGCGGCGGTGAAGCCGACCTGGTTGTTGATGACGATGTGGACCGTGCCGCCGGTGCGGTAGCCGCGCAGCTGCGACATGTTCAGCGTCTCGGCGACGACACCCTGGCCCGCGAAGGCCGCGTCACCGTGCAGGGCGACCGGCAGGACCGTGAAGTCCGTGCCGCCCTTGTTGATGACGTCCTGCTTGGCGCGGGCGACGCCCTCCAGGACCGGGTCGACCGCCTCCAGGTGCGAGGGGTTCGCGACGAGCGAGACCTTGATCTGCTCGCCGTCCAGGCCGGTGAAGGTGCCGGAGGCGCCCAGGTGGTACTTCACGTCGCCGGAGCCGTGCATCGACTTCGGGTCGAGGTTGCCCTCGAACTCGCGGAAGATCTGCGCGTACGACTTGCCGACGATGTTCGCGAGCACGTTCAGGCGGCCGCGGTGGGCCATGCCGATGACGACCTCGTCCAGGCGCGACTCGGCGGCGCTGTCGATGACGGCGTCGAGCAGCGGGATGACCGACTCGCCGCCTTCGAGCGAGAAGCGCTTCTGGCCGACGTACTTGGTCTGGAGGAAGGTCTCGAACGCCTCGGCCGCGTTCAGGCGGCGCAGGATGCGCAGCTGCTCCTCGCGCTCAGGCTTGGAGTGCGAGCGCTCGACGCGGTCCTGGATCCACTTGCGCTGCTTGGGGTCCTGGATGTGCATGAACTCGATGCCGGTGGTGCGGCAGTACGAGTCGCGCAGGACGCCGAGGACGTCGCGCAGCTTCATCAGGGACTTGCCGGCGAAGCCGCCGACCGCGAACTCCCGCTCCAGGTCCCACAGGGTGAGGCCGTGCTCGGTGATGTCCAGGTCGGGGTGCTTGCGCTGGCGGTACTCCAGCGGGTCGGTGTCGGCCATGACGTGGCCGCGGACCCGGTAGGAGTGGATCAGCTCGAAGACGCGGGCGGCCTTCGTGACGTCGTCGTCGTGCGAGGCGTCGATGTCCTTGAGCCAGCGGACCGGCTCGTAGGGGATGCGCAGCGCCTCGAAGATGTCGTCGTAGAACTCGTTGTCGCCGAGCAGCAGGTTGGCGACGATCCGCAGGAACTCGCCGGACGCCGCGCCCTGGATGACCCGGTGGTCGTACGTCGAGGTGAGGGTCATCACCTTCGAGATGCCCAGCTTGTTCAGGGTGTCCTGCGAGGTGCCCTGGAACTCGGCCGGGTAGTCCATCGAGCCGACGCCCATGATGACCGACTGTCCGGGCATCAGACGCGGCACGGAGTGCACGGTGCCGAGGCCGCCGGGGTTGGTCAGCGAGACGGTGACGCCGGTGAAGTCGTCCATCGTCAGCTTGTTGTTCCGGGCGCGGCGGACGATGTCCTCGTACGCCTGCCAGAACTCGAAGAAGTCGAGCGTCTCGGCCTTCTTGATGCCGGCGACGACCAGCTGGCGGTCGCCGTTGGGCTTCACCAGGTCGATGGCGAGGCCGAAGTTGATGTGCTCCGGCTTGACCAGGGTCGGCTTGCCCTCCTTCTCGACGAAGGAGTGGTTCATCGACGGCATGGCCTTGATGGCCTGCACCATCGCGTACCCGATGAGGTGGGTGAAGGAGATCTTCCCGCCGCGGGCGCGCTTGAGGTGGTTGTTGATGACGATGCGGTTGTCGAACAGCAGCTTCACCGGGACCGCGCGCACGGACGTGGCCGTGGGGACCTCGATGGAGGCGTTCATGTTCTTGGCGACCGCGGCGGCGGGGCCGCGCAGCGTCACGTACTCGGGGCCTGCCGGGGCCTCGGTGGCCGCAGGAGGCTGCGCGGCGCCGGCCGCTCCGGTGCTTGCACCGGACTTGGGGGCGGCCTTGGCGGCCGGTGCCGTGGCGGCGGGCTTGGCGGGCGCGGCGGCGGCCGCGGGCTTCGCCTGAGCCGGTGCCGGGACGGCGGCCGGTGCGGCGGCCTTGGCCGGCGCCGGAGCGGCGGCCGGGGTCGCCGGTGCCGGGTCGGCCGGAGCGGGCGCGGCCGCGGTGGGAGCACCCTGGACAGGGTTGTCCGCCGTGCCGGTGGCGCCCGGCTTGTAGTCGGCGAAGAAGTCCCACCAGGCTCGGTCGACCGAGTTGGGGTCCTGGAGGTACTGCTGATAGATCTCGTCGACAAGCCACTCATTGGCACCAAAGCCGGCCGCAGGGTTCTTGCCCTGCCCGTCTTGGTCGGTCGAGACGCTCGAATTACTGGGGGACTGAGACGACACGGCGGTAACCGCCCTCTTCCGCTTCACAAGGTGATGGACAGCGGAAATAAAGGCTACGCCTTGCCGGCCGGGACGCGCAGACGGGGCAGGCCACAGTCGCGTAAGTCACACCGGAAGCCGTGTTTCGGGGCGTGAAATGGCGGGAAACAAGCGTGGTTCCGCTTCTCTCGGGCCCCTTCGGGTACGCGACAGTGCGGCCGCAGCCCCCTGGACCGCGCCCCGGAAGGACCGCTTCCGCCGAACACCACGCAGAACGACCGCTTCCGGTTCGAACTTTACGTCAATTTTGCGGATGGGGACTCCCCGGCAGAGTGACCTGGATCCGGCAGCCACGTGCGGATTCGGCCACGCCGATCCGGCCACCGTGCAGATCCACCGCCCAGCGCGCGATGGCCAGGCCGAGCCCCGTCCCGCCGTCGCTGCCCGGCCCGTGCGGCGAGGGCGCGGTGCCGCGGTTGAAGCGCTCGAACACCCGGTGCCACTCCGACTGCGGTATCCCGGGCCCCTCGTCGAGGACCTCCAGGTCCAGCGAACCGGGATGCGCGCCGCGCCGGGCCCGCACCGTCACGCGGCCGTGCGGAGGGGAGTGCTTGACCGCGTTGTCGATGAGGTTTGCCACAACCTGGTGCAGCCGCTCCGCGTCCGCGTGCGCGGTCAGCTCGGGCGGCGACACGTCCAGGTGCAGATGGACGTCGGTGCGCTGGTGGTTGCCCGAGCCGGAGGACAACTTGCGCTGGGCGGCCGCCAGGTTGGCCTCCTTGAGGACGCCCGACAGATACGGCCACACCTCGAAGCGGTGGGCGCGCAGCGTGACGACTCCGTTGTCCAGGCGGGAGAGGTCCAGGAGGGTCTCGACCAGGCGGCCCAGGCGCTCGGTCTGCTTGAGGGCCGTGCGCATCGTCTCCGGATCCGCCGCGGAGACGCCGTCCACCACGTTCTCCAGGACCGCGCGCAACGCCGCGATGGGCGTGCGCAGCTCGTGGGAGACATTCGCCACGAGTTCCTTGCGGTGGCGGTCCACGGCCTCCAGGTCGTCGGCCATGCGGTTGATGGTGCCCGCCAGGTCGCCGAGTTCGTCGCGGCGGTCGGCGCCGCGCACCCGGCGCGTGTAGTCGCCGTGCGAGATGGCGCGGGCGACGGTGTTCATCTCGTCCAGCGGGGCGGTGAGCCCGTGCGCGACGAACTGGGTGATCAGGAGGGTCGCTATCACCGAGAACACGGTGATGAAGCGGAGCTCGGTGCGGGTCTGCAGGGCCACCATGAGCAGCCCGGTCGTGATGAACACGGAGACCACGACGAGGGTGCCGAGCTTCGTCTTGATCGATATCGACACCGACCGCAGCCCCGCCGCGACCCGGCCCCTCAGTCCTCGCCTGGCCCTGGCCCATCTGCCGCGTCTGCCCGGCTCGTCCCACCCGGGCCGCTCGCCGCTGCCGCGCAGCTGCCGGGCCCGGTCTCCCGCCCGGCTCATGGCGCCGGGGTCTCCAGCGCGTAACCCACGCCGTGGACGGTACGGATCCGCTCGGCCCCGATCTTGCGGCGCAGCGCCTTGATGTGGCTGTCCACGGTGCGGGTGCCCGAGGCGTCCGCCCAGTCCCACACCTCGGCGAGCAGCTGCTCGCGGGAGAGCACGGCGCGCGGCGTGTTCGCCAGGCAGCTGAGCAGGTCGAACTCGGTCGGCGTCAGGTGGACGTCCTCGCCGCGCACCCGTACCCGGCGCTGCGCGTGGTCGATCTCCAGCTCGCCGAGCCGGAGTATGCCGGTACGCGGTGTGGTGGCGGCGAGCGCGGCGCGCTCCACCCGGCGCAACAGGACGTGCACCCGGGCCGCGAGCTCGCGCATCGAGAACGGCTTGGTCATGTAGTCGTCCGCGCCGACCCCGAGCCCGACCAGCATGTCGGTCTCGTCGTCGCGAGCCGTCAGCATGAGGACCGGCACGGGCCGGCGGGCCTGGACCCGGCGGCAGACCTCCAGGCCGTCGAAGCCGGGCAGCATGATGTCGAGCACCATGAGGTCCGGCTGCCAGGCCTCGGCGGTGTCGACGGCGGCGGGGCCGTCGAGTGCCGTCTGCACCTGGAAGCCCTCGGCCCGCAGACGGGCCGCGATGGCGTCCACGATTGTCGTGTCGTCCTCGACGACCAGCACCCTGCGCTGGGCGCCCGGCGTCGCCGCGACGCCGTTGTGGCCGGTGTGAGTCTGCTCCATCGGTTGCCCCGCCCTGACTGTGCTCGCCCGGGGATCCGTGGGGTGATCCCCTGTGTCGGTCAGAGACTAGAGGCACTTTCCTTATCTCGGCTACGCAGGGCGAACGCCGAGATGGACCACGTCAGGGACGCCCCGGGCAACTCGGATCTCTTCGGTACGTACCCCGGTGAATCCGGCATTACGGAGCGCCTGCTCAAAGGCGGTGGACGGCTGCGCGGACCATACGGCGAGCACTCCGCCGGGGTTCAACAGCCGTGCGCAGTGGGCGAGTCCGGCCGGCGAGTACAGGCTGTCGTTGCCCTCGGTGACGGTCCAGTCGGGCCCGTTGTCGATGTCGAGGCAGAGCGCGTCGAAGCGGTCCTGGGTGATACGTACGTAATCGACCAGATCAGCATGGATGATCCGGGTACGCGCATCGGACAGGGCCGGGTCCGAGATGGTGCGGAGCGGGCCCGTGCGGTGCCAGTCGACGATGGCGTCCTCCCGCTCGACGACGGCGATTTGGCCCCAGCGCGGGTCCCGCGCCGCATGTGCGAGGGAGAACCCGACACCGAGCCCGCCGATGAGAACGTGAGGGTCGCTCACGGTTGGCAGAAGTGTGGCGTACGCCGCATCGACGAGCAGGCGTTCCGAGCGGCCGTCCGATGTGTCCATGAGGAAGCATCCGTTGGCGATGATCTCGAAGTGGGCTCCGCGCCGCCGCAGCACGACCTCCCCGTGCGGGCCCTGGCGCCGGTCGAGGGTGGCGATGTCGTCCATGCCCGCGAGAATGCCGCGTCGGGCGCCACCGCGCACGCGAATTGCCCGGCGCGGACGGGGTGTTCGCGGGTCGGTCGTGCGCACGGATCGGCGGTCGCGGCCGTGACGCGCGCCGGAGCCGCCGCGCGTACGGTTCGCGGACCGGGGGACCGGGTACGTGCCGGTAGCCCCTGACGCACGGGACGGGTCCGAGGTTGTCTCGTGTGGCGCACGCCATAGACGCGGCCGGAGTCGTTCGCGGAAGGTGTGCGTTGCAGGGACGTAGTTGTAGGGATCCAAGCGAGTACGCGACACGGCCGAGAACGCGGGCGTGGCTTGATTCGGGGCGCGCCCGCCGCGTCCCGGGGGAGGGGCCTCACCCGGTGCATCCGCTCGAAACCCGGCAGCCCGCACCGGCGGGGAACGCGCCGCCCGCCGACGCGCCGCAGGCCGTCGCCCCGGGCGCCCTGGCCTGTGCCCCGGCGGGCCCGCAGGGCGCCACGGCCCTCGACGCGATACCCGCGCAGTGGCCGAGGGGCGAGTCGGCGGACGCGGTTACGAGTCCGCCGCCGGGCGCGCGCGGCGGACTCGGCCGGATCAGGCGGCTGCTGCCCTCGCCCGCCACGACCCCCTTCGCCTTCGGCTACGCGCTGCTGCTCCTGGCGACCTCGCTGTACGCGCAGTACGGCGACCGGGGCACCGTGGACGCCCTGCTCCAGGGGTCGAGCACCGACGTGGCCCACCTCTCGACGCGGCCCGTCCTCGCGATCTTCGCGAGCGCGCTGTGGATCGCGGGGGGCGTCGTATCGCCGTACGCGGTCGCCTTCGTGTTCGTCCTCGCCGCCCTGGAACACCGCATCGGAGGCTGGCGCACGGCGGGCGTCTTCCTGCTCGGCCATGTCGTGGCGACGCTGGCCACCGAGATCCCCGTCGCGCTCTCGGTGCTGGCCGGCCATCTGCCCGAGAGTTCGCTGCACCGCCTCGACTACGGCATCAGCTTCGGCCTGATGGCCACGGTCGGGGCCCTCGCCGGTCTGCTCGTCCCCTTCCTGCGCTGGACGTCGCTCGCCGTGGTGGGCGTGCTCCTGACCCAGGACCTGCTGGACATCTCGGACCCCCTGGCCGCCTGGGGACACCCGATAGCGCTCCTCGTGGGCATCGCGTGCTGGCCGGCGGTGCGGCGGGTGGGGCTCGCACCGCCGGGCTGACCCCGGCCCGCTCGGCCGGCCGCCCCCGACCGGGCAAGGGCGTGCCACAGCTGCTTGACGTACTGGAGCACCTCGTCCCCGCTGCAGAGCTGCCGAATCCGGCCCATGCGGGCGAGCCGGGCGGGCGTGTGCCCGGCTTTCCCGCGGGGTGGTCAGCTCGTCGAGGGTTTGAAGACCAGGCTCGCCATGGGGGAGCGGGTCTCCCAGCCCAGGGAGGTGTAGAGGGAGCGGCCCTCGGGGGTGCCGACCAGGATGCCGGTGCGGGAGCCCGCCTCGTGGGCGGTGTTCTGCAGGGTGCGCATGACCAGGCTGCCCAGGCCCCGGCGCTGGTGGCCGGGCGATGTCTCGATCTGGTCGGCGACGGCGGTCGGGCCGGTCGGCGCGATCTGGCCGCGAGCCGCGAAGTGGCCCTCGGCGGTGCGGACGAGGACGCGGGTCACACCGCCCCGGGTCCATGAGGTGAGGGTGTAGCCGGCCGGCACCTGTGGCCGTTCGGCGGTGAGCGGAACGGACATCAGGAAGCCCGGCTTGTCGAACTGCCAGCCCTCGGCCAGCCACGGCCGTACGGTGTGGTCCTCGGCGAACAGTTTCAGCCACGTACCCGGTGCGCTCGTGGCGGCCACGAGGGCCCGGACGTCCGCCTCGGCCGGCACCGGAAGCACATGCCGCGACACGTGATGGACCTGCCCGGCGTCAATGGTCCAGCCCCACGGCCGGTCCATGGGATCCGACGTCCCGCGCGAAACGACCCAGCCGTCGATCCAGGCCCGCACCAGTGCCCCGATCGAGGCCCGGTCCGGTATCGCAGCCGTCACCAACGTCATTGCCGCCTCCTGGGGTGCGCATGGATGAGTAATAGATGAAATGGCGGTTTGAACCTTACCGTTTCGTTCTTCTCGTGCAACCCCCAGGGCGAGGGGTCCCTGCCGCCCGGCGGCCGTGCACCGCATCGCCCCGGGGTGCGGTCCGATCACCGGCCCGCACGCCGCGACCCCGACCGCCGCCCCACCCCTGACTGCCGCGCGCGCTTGATCGCTCAGAGCGAACGCCCCCCGGGGAACATTCCTCGACTCACATGCATTGAGTCGGCATAGCTCAACTTGACTGCCGAAGGGGAGATCATGGCTACCGAGTCCACGGCGTACACATCGACCAACCTGCCCGTGCTGCCGCTCGACGACGAGGTCGTGCTGCCCGGCATGGTGGTGCCGCTCGACCTGTCCGATGCCGAGGTGCGGGCGGCCGTCGAGGCCGCTCAGGCCGCAGCCCGGCCCGATGCCGGGAAGCCGCAGGTGCTGCTCGTGCCGCGGATCGACGGGACGTACGCCGCGACCGGTGTGCTCGGGACCGTCGAGCAGGTCGGACGGCTTTCCGACGGGGACCCCGGCGCCCTCATCCGCGGCCGCCACCGCGTGCGGATCGGCGCCGGCACCACCGGGCCCGGCGCCGCCCTGTGGGTGGAGGGCACCCGGGTCGAGGAGACCCTGCCCGAGCCCCTGCCGGGCCAGGTGACCGAACTGGTCAAGGAGTACAAGGCGCTCGCCACCGACTGGCTGAAGCGCCGCGGCGCCTGGCAGGTCGTCGACCGCGTCCAGCAGATCGAGGGCGTCTCCGCGCTCGCCGACAACTCCGGATACTCGCCGTTCCTCACCACCGCCCAGAAGGCCGAGCTCCTGGAGACCAGCGACCCGGTGGCCCGCCTCAGGCTCGCCACCGAGCAGCTCCGCGAGCACCTCGCCGAGCAGGACGTCGCCGAGTCCATCGCCAAGGACGTACAGGAGGGCGTGGACAAGCAGCAGCGCGAGTTCCTGCTGCGCCGCCAGCTCGACGCCGTACGCAAGGAGCTGCGCGAGCTCAACGGCGAGAGCGGCGATGACGACGAGAGCGACGACTACCGCGCCCGCGTCGAAGCCGCCGACCTGCCCGAGAAGGTCCGCGAGGCCGCCCTCAAGGAGGTCGAGAAGCTGGAGCGCGCCAGCGACCAGTCGCCCGAGGGCTCCTGGATCCGCACCTGGCTCGACACGGTCCTCGAACTGCCCTGGAACGAGACCACGGACGACGTGTACGACATCCGGGGAGCGCGGGCGGTCCTCGACGCCGAGCACGCGGGGCTCAAGGACGTGAAGGAGCGGATCACCGAGTACCTCGCGGTGCGCAAGCGGCGCGCCGACCGTGGGCTCGGGGTCGTCGGCGGCCGCCGCGGCGGCGCCGTGCTCGCCCTGGTCGGACCGCCGGGAGTGGGCAAGACCTCGCTCGGCGAATCCGTGGCGCACGCCATGGGCCGCAAGTTCGTGCGCGTCGCGCTCGGCGGCGTACGCGACGAGGCCGAGATCCGCGGCCACCGCCGCACCTACGTCGGCGCGCTGCCCGGCCGGATCGTACGGGCCATCAAGGAGGCCGGGTCGATGAACCCGGTCGTGCTGCTCGACGAGATCGACAAGGTGGGCTCCGACTTCCGGGGCGACCCGGCGGCCGCCCTGCTCGAAGTCCTCGACCCGGCGCAGAACCACACCTTCCGCGACCACTACCTGGAGGTCGAACTCGACCTCAGCGACGTGGTCTTCCTCGCCACCGCCAACATCCTCGAAGCCATCCCCGAGGCGCTGCTCGACCGCATGGAGCTGGTCAGGCTCGACGGCTACACCGAGGACGAGAAGGTCGTCATCGCCCGCGACCACCTGCTGCCGCGCCAGCTGGAGCGGGCCGGTCTGGAGGCCGGTGAGGTCGTCCTGGAGGACGCCTCGCTGCGCAAGCTGGCCGGCGAATACACCCGGGAGGCGGGCGTACGGAACCTGGAGCGCTCCATCGCCCGGCTGTTGCGCAAGGTGGCCGCCGAGCACGAACTGGACCAGCGCGAGCTGCCGTTCACCATCGCCCCCGACGACCTGCGGGGCCTGATCGGGCGGCCGCACCACGTGCCCGAGTCCGCGCAGGACCCGGCCGAGCGGCGCACCGCGGTGCCCGGCGTGGCCACCGGCCTCGCCGTCACCGGGGCAGGCGGCGACGTCCTGTTCGTCGAGGCCTCCCTCGCCGACCCGGAGACGGGCGCGGCGGGCCTGACTCTCACCGGTCAGCTCGGCGACGTGATGAAGGAGTCCGCGCAGATCGCGCTGAGCTTCCTGCGCTCGCACGGGGCCGAACTGGAGCTCCCGGTAGGGGACTTGAAGGACCGGGGCGTGCACGTCCACTTCCCGGCGGGCGCGGTCCCCAAGGACGGCCCGAGCGCCGGCATCACCCTCGTCACCGCGCTGTCCTCGCTCCTGTCCGGGCGGCAGGTGCGCACGGACGTGGCGATGACCGGCGAGGTGTCGCTGACCGGGCGCGTCCTGCCGATCGGCGGGCTCAAGCAGAAGCTGCTCGCCGCGCACCGCGCCGGGATCACCACCGTCGTGATCCCCAAGCGCAACGAGGCCGACCTGGACGACGTCCCGGCGGAGGTCCTGGAGAAGCTGGAGGTCCACCCCGTCACCGACGTCCGTCAGGTCCTGGAGATCGCACTGTCCCCGGCGGAGGTCGCGATGGCTGCGGCCGCCTGAGCACCAGGTGTCCCGGGCGGGCCCCGGGGGTCAGGCGCGGGTGGCCCGCTCGTACAGCGAGCGGGCCCCCGCGTCGAACAGGACCGCCGTCGACTCCGCGTCCGTGTCACCGCCGCTCAGCACGCCGATGATCCGGCCCATCCGGTCGGCGCCCCGGTATCCGGTCAGCCAGGGGCTGCCGCTCGTGCCGTCCCAGAAGCCCCCGCACTGCATCCGCATCATCGCGTGCACCTCGGTGTCGCGGTGGGTGTCCGTGGTGCAGATGACGGGCCGGTTCTCGGGGTTGTGGTCCTCGATCGGATAGCCCACGACGGTCACCCGCTGGTCCGGCCCCGCGCTCCAGTCCGGCGTCGAGGAGCCGACCACGCTCTGCACGCTGCGGCCCCCCGCGTCCGGCTCCAGGGTGAGGAAGGCGTAGTCCACCGCGTCGTCCTGGTCCGCGGTCCACCGGTCGTCGATCTGGGCGGCCCGCACCTTCCACTTCCCGTACGGATACGTGCCCCCGTCCGGCCCCGCGAAGCCCGGCGCGAACTCCACCTCGTCGGCCGGATGGGCGGCCGCGCAGTGCGCCGCCGTGGCGATGACATTGCCGCGCGGGCTGCTCACCACGCTCGCCGTGCAGTAGTGCTCGCCCCCGGTGACCAGCACACCGACCGACGGGGTGTTCGGCGCGGGCACGGCGCTGGTCTGGGTGCGGGGGGCCCCGGAGGGCGCGGTCTCGGACTGCGGGGACGAGGCGGCGGACCCGCCGCACCCCGCGCCGCCGAACAGCACGACCGCGACCGCGGCGACCGGGGCCACCGTCCGCCTCACCCTTCCCAAGCTGCGCATGGCCTCCATCCTGACGCATGAGACACACGAAATGGGGTCACCTGTGCGGCTCGTGACCCGTTCGGGGCGGTGGTGCGCCCGGAGACACGGAAGGGCCCCCGGCGACGCAGCGCCGGGGGCCCCGTCCGTGTGGGGGTCCGGGTCAGCCGTTGGCCAGTGCCTGCAGCCGGTCGTACGCCCCGTTGAAGCGGGAGTGGTCGCCGACCGTGGGGCCGGACGAGGTGTACTGCCACATCGTGTAGTAGTCCCAGCCGGCCGGCAGGGCGCCCGCGTCGGTGTTGTAGCGGGCGATCCAGAGCGGGTTGGTGGACCCGAAGGCGCCGGAGTTCCCGGTGCACTGGCTCCACCAGCTGGCGGCCGTGTAGATCACCGCGTCGCGGCCGGTACGGGACCGGTACTCGTTGGCGAAGTCGCGGATCCAGCTGACCATGCCGGCCGCCGACTTGCCGTAGCAGGCCGCGCCGTAGGGGTTCCATTCGATGTCGAGCGCGCCGGGAAGGGTCCGGCCGTCGCGCGACCAGCCGCCGCCGTGGTCCACGAAGTAGTCCGCCTGGGCGGCGCCGCCCGTGGTGTCCGGGGTGGCGAAGTGGTAGGCGCCGCGGATCATGCCGACGTCGTACGAGCCGTTGTACTGCTGAGGGAAGGAGGGGTTGTTGTAGTACGTGCCCTCGGTGGCCTTCACGTAGGCCCATTTCACGCCGGTGTTCCACAGTGTGGACCAGGCGACGTTGCCGTTGTGGCTGCTGGTGTCGACGCCCTCGGTCTGGATGGCGCGGGTGTCACGGGGCAGACCGCCCACCCCGTCGTGCGCGGCGACGCCCATGCCCAGGGTCGCGGAGCCGCGCGCCGGGGTGTCGGCGGCGCCGGACGTCCCGGTGAAACCGAGGACGAGGGCGAGGGAGGAGAGGAGGATCCCGGCCGCGGTGAAGGGTCCGCGGCGGGCCGTTCCGGATCTGTGCACGGGCATTGCGTGCCTCCGAAAGGCTCGGTGGGGGCTGGGACTTGACGGCTCGGGTCGACATGCCGACGTATCGCTGTGGACATGTCACAGATGACGCTACGCACGTAGACCGTTGGCGCGAAAGAGGCTTCAGGGTATGCCGTTGGTTCAGACCTTTGGCGGCCGCGACACGCTGCGACAACGGACCGGTTCGGCGGAAACTTTCAGCCGCGGCCGGCTCGGGCGCCATCCGCGATGCGGAGCGCACAGCGCGCTGGGAAATACTGTGCCGTCACGACACACCTACGGCATGGGAGCCGACGTGCACGGTCCGGATCAGGAGTTCCTCGCGCTCGAACGCGAGCTGGCCGTCTTTCTGCGGCGGGCCAGGGCCTCGTCCGGCGAGATGGCCCGCGAGGTCCACCCCGATCTCGAACCGGCGGCGTACGGGCTGCTGGTACGGCTCGACGAGGCCGGGCCGCAGCGCGCCACGGAACTGGCCGGGTACTTCGGGGTGGGCAAGGCGACGATGAGCCGTCAGCTCCACGCGCTCGAGGACCTCGGCCTGGTGGCCCGGGAGCCCGACCCCGCGGACGGGCGCGCCTCCCTGGTCCGCATCACGCCGGAGGGTACGGCGAGGTTCGGGCGGGTGCGGGATGCCCGGCGCGAGCGGTACGTCCGCAAACTGGCCAACTGGAACCGCTCGGAGATCTCCGAGCTGGCCCGCCTGTTGCACCAGCTGAACGCAGCCGCAGCCGACGGCTAGCCCGCGGGTCACCCCGGGCCCCTTTCGCGTAGTTCCCCGCGCCCCTGACCCCGCTTTCGTCTGCGGACCGTCCGTGGCTGGTCGCGCAGTTCCCCGCGCCCTTGCCTGCTCGGTGCCGGGCAGCATGGGCATCCGCAGCCCGTCATGGGGGTCCCCCCTGCCCCTTGAGGCCTTGACGGAAATTGAGGACGAGCGCGCTTGAGGCGCGAACCGGGGGCTGGGGCTTACAGGTCGACTACGACGACCGTCGCGTCGTCGTGGCGCTTGCCCCGGCGCAGGAAGCTCCGCTCGCCGTCCGCCACCTCGAGCTCCCGGACCCGCTCCACCAGCCCGTCCGGCCCCGCCTTGCGCACGAGCGCCACGCAGTCCGCCCACGACCCCTCGCGGAACGTGTCGACCCAGCGGGTCGCGCCGTCCGTGAGGGCGAGCAGTGCCCGCACCCCGGCGAGCGGCTCGCGGCCGGTCACGGCGCGGGCGGCCACCGAAGGATCCGCCGCCGCTGTGAAGAAGCCGCCCTCCTTGTTGCGCACCAGCGCGTCCGCGATCTCCTCGCTCGCCAGGGACGCCGGCGGCACCCGGTCGAGCCGGTCGTCCAGGATCGCCCGCACCGTCCCGTCGCCCGCCTCGACGAGCAGCGCCGAGTCCGACAGGACCAGATACTCCAGCTCGGCCGCGTCCCACCGGGCGAGCACCACGGTTGCCTGAGGCGTACGAGCGTGAGAAAGGTCACAGGTGTCGCGATGGGCGTCGGCCGTGCGCCGTATGGACTCGGCCAGAATCCCGGTCAGCGTCATGTCCCGCCGCGAAGCCGACAGTTCGGTCAAAGCGCCGCCGAGCCGCGCGGTGAACCAGGGCACGTCGTGCACACAGTCCCCATTGCCGGGCAGCGGCGTCACCCCGTCGAGGGCGACGAGTACTCCGCCCAGGCCCGAGGCGGGCAATGCGGTGGCGGCCCAGTCCTCGTTGGGGCGGGCGGGGTCTCCGGGAACGGTGGTGAGCTGGATGCGCATGCCGGCCAGTCTGCACGACGTATTCACGACACCTCCAGGAGCGCGCCCGCGCCGCCGGACGCCCCGTCAATTGGCCTGTACCTGGGGGCGAACCACATAATCACGGGAGAATCCGTCACTGGGCCCGGCTGTGGGCGGGCATCCTGCCAAAGGCCGCGCGGAACTTCCAACCGGCGTCTCACGGCGGCACGGCGCGGCGTTCCACGGGAGTTGATGGTCAACTCCGAAGTGATGTTCACTCGTTCAGGTGGCCGAGCAGTGACTACTCGTCATGACCAGTCGTCACCTTGGCTTCCTTGGTGGACTGGCAAACACGAGTGAAGATTGAGAGCACCGGTGCAGAACAAGCGGCCTCGGGGCGACGACGGCACACGCGCACAACGCACCGCGAGGGTGCGGAGCCGCCTGGTCGTCTCCGTCGCCGTTGTCTCCCTCGCCGTGCTCGGAGCCGGCGCGCCCACCCTGTTCGCGGCCTCCGCGGACCTCACCGATTCCCAGCACCTGGCCACCCTCGCCCAGCTGAACCAGCAGACGGTCAGCCTCGCCCACGCGCTGGGCGACGAGCGCGACGCCGTCACGGAGTACATCGCGGCGGGCCGGCCCAGCGGTCGGGACGCGGCGCTCAAGGAGCCGGCGGTCCGCGTCGACCGGCAGATCGACGAGCTCCGCGCCACCGCCCCCGCCACCCTCTCCCGTGACCTCGCCACCGTGCCGGCCCTGCGCCGCACCGCGCTCACCGGCAAGGGCACGGCCCTCGAAGCGCAGAAGGCGTACTCCGACGTGGTCGCCACCCTGCTCGCCGTCGCCGACGAGCTCGCCGACCGTACGCCCCCGCGCGCGGCCGACGCCGTACGGGCGCCCGGCGCGCTCGGCCGGGCCGCCGAGCAGGCGTCGGCCACCCGGGGGCTGCTGCTCGGCGCGCTCGCGGTTCCGCCGGGGCCGACGTCGCGGGTGTTCGACCCGGCGACCGGCAAGTACGTACAGAAGGAGAAGGGCGACGGCGACACGGCCCGCGTGCGCGACGCGCTGAGCGCCGCCGCCCAGCAGGCCCACGTGCGCGAGCAGTCCGCGCTGGCCGACTTCGACCAGGCCGCCGGCGCCGACGCGCGCGACAAGGTCGCCACCACCGTCACCGGCCCCGACGTGGACGCCGCCGACGACTACCTCACCCGCCTCACCGACCAGCCCCAGCTCAGTGCCGCCGACCGCAAGTCCGACCCGGAGGCGGTGGACGCCGCGCTCTCCGCGCGGATCGAGCGGATGCGCGGGGCCGAGGCGGCCCTCGCCACCGCTCAGGTCAAGCGGTTCGAGCAGCTGCGCGACGACGACGTGAGCGCCCTGGAGCTGCGGATCGGCCTGATCGGCGCGCTGGTGCTGCTCGCCATCGGCGTCTCCTCCGCCACCGCCCGCAGCCTGACCCGTCCGCTCGCCGTGCTCCGGCGCGGCTCGGCCCGCCTCGCGGGGGCGCCGGAGAGCGAGGAGCCGGTGCGCTTCACCGGCCGCAACGACGAGTTCGCCGAGGTCGTGCGCTCCCTCAACGAGCTGCACGGCCGGGTCGTGGAGCAGCACACGCGGGCCGACGGACTCGACGAGGACCTCGTCAAGCAGCGCGGCCGGCAGTCGCGGCTCGCCGCCGACAAGGGCGAACTGCTCGGCCACGTACGCGAGTTGACCGCCGAGCTGGAAAAGGCGCGGGGCACGGTCAAGCACGCCTTCGTGAATCTGGGGCTGCGCAGCCTCGGGCTGATCGAGCGCCAGCTCACCGTGATCGAAGGGCTAGAGGAGCACGAGGAGGACCCCGACCAGCTCGCGGTCCTGTTCAAGCTGGACCACCTGGCCACCGTGATCCGTCGCCACGGCGAGAACCTGCTCGTCCTGGCCGGCGTCGAGCACCACCACAACCATCCGGGCCCGGTCCCGCTCGTCGACGTCATGCGGGCCGCGGTCAGCGAGATCGAGCGGTACGAACGGGTCGCCATCCAGGCCCTGCCGCCGTACGCGCAGGTCGCCGGGTACGCCGCCGACGACCTGAGCCACCTGGTCGCCGAACTCCTGGAGAACGCCACCTCGTTCTCGCCGCCGGACTCCCAGGTCCAGCTGTCCGGCTGGCAGTTGGAGGGCGGCGACATCATGCTGTCCATCCAGGACGCGGGCATCGGGGTGCCGCCCGAGCGGCGCGCCGAACTCAACCGCAGGCTCGCCGACCCGGCGTCCTACGAGCCCGGCGAGCCCGGCACCGAGGCGGGCGGCCTCGGCCTCCACGTCTCGGCGCTGCTCGCACACCGGCACGGCGTGCGCATCGAACTGCGCGAGCAGAAGCAGGGCGGTGTCGCGGCGGTCGTGGTGCTGCCCGGCGCGATCCTGCCCACCGCCCCGCCGGAGGCGGCCCCCCATCTGGTGCCCGCCCAGGGCGACGCCCCGCGCTTCACCCTGCCGGGCGCCCTCGCCGAGGCCAACTCCAATGTGCTGCCGGAGCGTACGGAGCGCACGGGCGAGGTGACACGGCCCGCCGACGCGCAACCGGCGGACGCCCCGGCCCCCGCCCCGGCCCCCGGGCGGACCGCCCCGGCGCCCGCAGAGCCGAGCGGCTTCACGCACCTCTTCGAGCCGACCGCACCCGCCGAGCCGACCGAGCCCGTCGCGTCCGAGCCGGCCCACGCCGCCCTCGACGAGCCGACCTTCGAGATGCGGCTCCCCGAGCCCCGCCCCGCCGCGCCCGAGCCGCAGGCTCCGTCGCACGAGCCGGAACCGGAGCCGCAACCCGAGCCGGAACCCGAGTCAGAGACGCTGACCATCCCGCCGGCGGCACCCGAGCCCGAGCCCGAGCAGCGGCTCACCGACAAGGGTCTGCCCAAGCGGACCCCGCAGGTCGTCAAGGCCGGGCCCGCCCAGGCGCGGGAGCGCAAGGGCGGCAACGACGCGGCCGAGGCGCTGCGGCGCCGGCTCGGAGGTTTCCAGCAGGGCGCGAACGAGGGCCGCCGCGACGTGGCGGCGGAACTCGACACCACGCAACAGCAGGCAGACAAGGACACGGGGGAGACAGTCGAGGAGGTACGCGGATGAGTGCGACCGGCACCGGCCCCGGCAGGCCCGGCAGCGGCACGCCCGGCACCGGCACGATCGGAACGAGCACCGAGGCCCGGAATCTGCAGTGGCTGCTCGGGAACCTGGTCGAGGAGGTGCCAGGGCTCGTCTCCGTCGCCGTCGTCTCGTCGGACGGCCTGCTGCTGCTGTCGTCCGACCCGGAGCAGCGCCAGGCCGTCGTCGACCGGCAGGGCCCGCGCGGCTCCAGCGCCGACCTCGCCACCATCGTGTCCGGCATCGGCAGCCTCACCGTGGGGGCCGCCCGGCTGATGGACGGCGGCGGCGTCAAGCAGACGATGGTCGCGATGGAGGAGGGCAGCGTCTTCGTCATGTCCATCAGCGACGGATCCCTGCTCGGCGTGCACGCCACCCCGGACTGTGACATGAGCGTCGTCGCCTACCACATGGCGCTCTTCGTGGGCCGTGCCGGACATGTCCTGACCCCCGAAGTCCGCAGCCAACTGCGCCAGTCGATGGAGGCCGCCCAGTGACCCCGCCCGCCGAGAAATCCGCGCGGCTCCCGATACGCGGCGCGGACCGGAAGCCCGCCCGTGTCCGCCCGTACTCGCTGACCGGTGGCCGCACCCGGTTCGGCCACGTGCTGCTCGTCGAGACGTTCGTCGCGGCCATCGAGGCGCCGCCCGAGCGCAAGGAGCTCGGCGGCAGCCCGCACCGCGTCATGCCGGAGATGCTCGCGATCGTGGAGATCTGCCGCGCGATGCGTACCGTCGCCGAGATCTCCGCGCTCCTCAAAATGCCGCTCGGCGTGGTCAGGGTGCTCCTCAGCGACCTGGCCGACCAGGGAAAGATACGCGTCTACGGCACCGGGCACGCCCCGGGCCAGCCCGACCGCGCACTGCTCGAAAGGGTGCTGAGTGGACTCCGCCGTCGCCTCTGAACTCCTCCTGCCCGAGGAGGAGTTGCTTCCCTGGCAACAGGACCGCAGCCGGGCTCCCATCGCCACGAAGGTCGTGGTCGCGGGTGGCTTCGGCGTGGGCAAGACCACCTTCGTCTCGTCCGTCTCCGAGATCACGCCGCTCCAGACCGAGGCGGTGATGACCCGGGCCAGCGAGGACACCGACGACCTCACGGCGACCCCGGACAAGCTGACCACCACGGTCGCCATGGACTTCGGCCGCATCACCCTGGACGACGACCTCGTCCTGTACGTGTTCGGCACACCCGGGCAGCAGCGGTTCTGGTTCATGTGGGACGACATCGTGCGCGGCGCGATCGGCGCGGTCGTGCTCGCCGACACCCGGCGCCTGACGGACTGCTTCCCCGCGCTCGACTACTTCGAGAGCTGCGGGCTCCCGTACATCGTGGCCGTCAACCACTTCGAGGGCACCGAGTCGTTCGAGCCCGAGGACGTGCGCGAGGCGCTCACCGTGGCGCCGCACATCCCGGTGGTGATCATGGACGCGCGCGACCGGGTCTCGGTGATCGAGTCGCTGCTCGGCCTGGTCGGTCACGCCCTCGAAGCCTGCCCCGAATAGCCCCGCCCCCCACGTTCGCTACGCAGATAACGGAGAACGGTCCCGCATGCGGAGAATACTCATCGTCGGAGCCGGCCAGTCCGGACTCCAGCTCGCCCTCGGACTCCAGGCGCAGGGGTACGAGGTCACCCTGATGTCGAACCGCACCGCGGACGAGATCCGGTCCGGCCGGGTCATGTCCACGCAGTGCATGTTCCACACGGCGCTGCAGCACGAGCGCGACCTGGCGCTGAACTTCTGGGAGTCCCAGGCCCCCAGGATCGAGGGCGTCGGCATCTCGGTGGCGTCCCCGCCCGAACTCGCCCCGGAGATCGGCCCCCGGGCCATCGACTGGATGGGCAGGCTCGACGGGTTCGCGCAGTCCGTCGACCAGCGGGTCAAGATGGCCGGCTGGATGGAGACCTTCGCGCAGCGCGGCGGACAGCTGGTCATTCACGGCGCGGCCGTCTCCGACCTCGACTTCTTCGCGCGCACCTACGACCTGGTCATGGTGTCGGCGGGCAAGGGCGAGCTGGTCTCGATGTTCGGCCGCGACGCGTCCCGCTCCCCGTACACCGAGCCGCAGCGCGCGCTCGCCGTCTCCTACGTGCACGGTCTGGGCCCGCGCCCGGAGCACCCCGACACCGAGGCGGTGCGCTGCAACCTGATACCGGGTGTGGGCGAGCTGTTCGTCATGCCGACCCTGACGACGTCGGGCCGCGCGGACATCCTGTTCTGGGAGGGCGTCCCCGGCGGCCCCCTCGACGTGTTCAACGGCGTCCAGGACCCCGCCGAGCACCTGGCGCTCACCCTGGAGCTGATGGAGCGCTTCCTGCCCTGGGAGTACGCCCGCGCCACCAAGGTCGAACTGACCGACGCGGGCGGCACGCTGGCCGGCCGTTACGCGCCCACGGTCCGCAACCCCGTCGGACGGCTGCCCGGCGGCGGCCTGGTGCTCGGCGTCGCGGACGTCGTCGTGGCGAACGACCCGATCACCGGTCAGGGCTCCAACTCGGCCTCCAAGTGCGCCGCTTCGTACCTCGCGTCGATCGTCGAGCACGGCGGTGCCGAGTTCGACGAGGCGTGGATGCGGGCCACCTTCGAGCGGTACTGGGACACCGCCCAGCACGTGACGAAGTGGACCAACGCCATGCTCGGCGCGCCGCCGGAGCACGTGCTGAACCTGATCGGCGCGGCCGGCCAGCTCCCGCCCGTCGCGGACCGCTTCGTCAACGGCTTCGACAACCCGGCCGACTTCGAGAACTTCTTCTTCGACCCGGAGAAGACGAACGCCTACCTCGCCGAAGTGGCGGCGTCGCAGGGCTAGTCGGTCAGTTGGTCGGTTGGTCAGTTGGTCAGTTGGTGAGTCGGCCGGTCGGCTAGTCGGGATCGGTCTCGGAGGAGTACCCCGTGTCGACACCCTCCGCCGCTCCTTCCGGGAGCTTCGGGGGGTGGTACGCGGACAGCGGGGTGAGCGGGGCGGCAGCCGGGTCCGGGCGGACCGCGCCCAGGAGCGGATTCGCGGCGATGGGGGAGACCTTGACGCGGGCGCCGGGCCGGGGCGCCTGCACCACCAGACCGTCGCCCACGTACATCGCCACATGGGTGGCCTTGGGGAAGTAGACCACCAGGTCGCCGGGGCGCAGCGAGGTCAGCGCGATGTGCGGCAGCTCGGCCCACTGCTCCTGGCTGGTGCGCGGGATGGAGCGGCCGGCGTGCGACCACGCCTGCGAGGTGAGCCCGGAGCAGTCGTAGGACTCCGGCCCCTCCGCGCCCCACACGTACGGTTTGCCGATCTGGTCGACCGCGTACGTGAGCGCCCGGTCGCCCTCCGGCGAGGGGGCCCGGGTGCCGCTGAGGGCGCCCGAGGACAGCAGGTTCTGCTGGGCACGGTCGGTGCCCCGCTGTTCGAGACGGGTCAGTTCGGACAGTTGCTCGGGGGAGAGGTCGGCGAGGAGCTTCTCGACCTCCTTGAGGCGCTGCTCCACGTCGTCCTTCTCCCGCTGCTGCCGCTTGGCGAGCGCCTGCTGCTCGTCGAGCGCCCGGCGCGAGGCGCGCGCGAGGTCGGCGGCCTGCCGCTCGCCCCGGGTGAGCCGGTCGACGGCGGCCTGGCGTTCGCCGGCCGCGCGGGCCAGGACGTGGCGCTGGTCGAGCGCGCTCTGCGGGTCTTCGGCGAGCAACACCCGCATGTACGTGGAGAGATCGCTGCGGCCCTGGTACTGCTCGCGGGCGAGGCGGCCGGCGGCGCCCCGGCTCCGCGCGAGCGCGGTGCGCGCGGTGGCGAGCGATGCGGCGATCCTCTTGTCCTCGGTCTCGCGGCGCTTCAGCTCGACGTCGGTGGTCTTGTACGCCTCGGTCGCCTCCTCCGTCTGCCGGTACAGCGTCTGGAGCCGGCTCAGCAGGGCAGGGGCGGAGGTCCCGGGGGGCTGTTCGGGCTGTTCGGGAAGGGCGGCCGCGGACTCGCCGGGCGGCCGGGGCGCGGCCGCCGCGAGCGGGGCCACCGCCGTCGTCGCCAGGGCCACGGCGACGGCCGCCGCGTACACCGGGCGCACGCGAGCTGACATGTCCTCACCTCCGGTCCCGGGCCGGTCCTTCCGGCCCCACCGGATCGGATCGTGGCACGCCCCGGCGGGACTATCGCCGCGAGAAGGGTGAACGGGGTATTCGGCTCACTCGTGCGGCGGCAGCCCGGTGCGGGGGCTTGCGCCGGGGCCCTTCTTCGTCCATGGCCAGCGCCGCGGCTCGCGGCCCTCGGGCACGTAGGTGTACTTCCAGCCGCGCGGAAGGCCGAGCCGCTTGGTGTGGGAGGCCGGCTCCAGTCGGTAGGCGTGCACCGTCGCGGGGCCGCCCTCCTGATCGGGCACGGGCACCTCGTACCACTGCGGGGGCTTGCCGGTGGGGCCGGTCAGTACCGGCAGGACGCGCCCGTCGAGGGGGCCGCCCACAAAGAGGGTGTTCTCGCTTCGCACCCCCCAAGTCTCACAGGAGGTGGGCCGCCCCGCTCACGACGGGTATCACCCGGCGGGCGAGCACACCCGCCGCGCCGTCCGTGCGCTCGTGGGCCAGCGCGGCGCGCACCGCCCGCGCGGTCTGCTCGTCGGTGGCGGCGGTGACGGTGAGCAGCGCCACCAAGTGGTCCACCAGCCAGTCGCGCAGGTCGGGCAGCGGGGGCCGCTTGTCCTCGTCGAGCCAGATCAGCGAGGCGGCCTCGACGGCGGCGATCCAGGTGCGCACCATCATCCGCAGCCGCGGGCCCGGGTCGGCCACCTCCAGGTGGACCAGGATCTGCTCGGCCGCGGCCCGGCGCACCTCGTCGACGATGGCCGTGGTCCGTGACGTCTCGGCCATGCTGCCGCCCTGGAGGAGCGCCGAGAACCCGGCGTCGTGCTGGTCCACGAAGGCGAGGTAGCGGTCGAGCGCCCGGGTGAGCCGCTGGGTGAGGGGGCCGCTCTGCGCCTCGGCGAAGCACAGTTCCAGTTCGTCGGCGGCCGAGCGGAGCGCGGCCTCGTACAACTGCTGCTTGCCGCCCGGGAAGTAGCGGTAGACCAGCGGGCGCGACACCCCGGCCGTTTCGGCCACGTCGTCGAGCGATACGTCCTCCGGCGCCCGGTGCGCGAAGAGCGACAGGGCCGCGCCGAGGAGCTGGGTGCGACGCTCCTCGACGCTGAGCCTGCGGTAGGCGGGGGTGGCGGCTGAGGTCATACCGGGAGCGTAATCCCCTGGAGCGGGCTTTACGCCAGGAGTCCCGAGCTCTTCCACAGCCTCCGGCTCACCCCGTTCAGGACGCCTATGTCGTCCAGGAATTCGGTGAGGCGGCCCGCGCCGCTCTGCATGACCTCGCGCCGGTGGCCGCTCGCCCTCACCTGGGCCACGGCCTCGCGGCGGTCCAGGCCCACGTTCTCGTACACCTTCGGATTGACGAAGCAGGTGGCGAAGACGCGGGCCGCCTCGCCGCAGCTGACGCGGGTCAACTCCCGCTCCCAGCGCGGCGCGCGGACCATCTGGCGCCGCAACTCCTCGCGCGCGTACCGGACATGGCGGGCCTCCTCGACCACGTGGATGCGGGTCACGCCGCGCACCAGGGTCTGGACGCGCTCGTCCGGGAAGGTCAGGCGCTGCATCCAGTCGAGGATCTCCTCGCCGAGCAGGGTCGCGGCGAAGGAACCCGGCGTGGTGGAGACGGTCTTCAGGACGCGTGCGAGGTTGTGGTAGACGCGCGGCACCGGATACGCGGGCGCCCCGCCCTTCTTGATCATGCGGGCGAACATCATCGAGTGGCGGCACTCGTCGGCGATCTCGGTGAGCGCGTACCGGACGTGGCTGCTGGTGAGGGACTTGTCGTAGATGTGCCGTACGAGCAGCTGCATCAGGATGATCTCGAACCAGATGCCGAGCGAGGCGAGCGAGGCGGCCTCGTGGCGGGCGAGCTCCATGCGCTGGTCCTCGGACATCCTCCGCCACAGCGGGGTGTCGTACAGGGACAGCAGCTCCGGTGGCCAGAACCACTTCCCGTCCTCGACGGGCGCGTCCCAGTCCAGCTCCTTGTCGGGGTCGAAGGAGTGCTTGGCGGACGATTCGAGCAGCCGCTCGGCGACCTGCTCGCGGTCCCTGAGCAGGCCGAGTGCGTCGCGGAGGGCTTCGCGTTCGGTGACGGTCGTCATGGCGAGGGGCACCTCGTGGCTGGGTTACCGGGGGTCGCCCCTTATGAGACTCCTTGTCAGCAAGCCCGTCAATCCCTTGCGCACGACTTGTTGACCCCGCGTCTACCACCGTGTGAACCTGCCAACTGCACAACGGTGTGCAGAAGTTGAGGTGCCGGACGACGCCGTCCGTGAGTGAAGGAGCCGCACGTGTCGACGCACGACCTTTATGTGAACGGCCCGCAGGAACCCCTCTGGCAGGTGCCGGCCTCCGGCGCCGCCCGCTTCAGCTGGGAGTACGACGACGGGCGCGAACGACTGCTCGCCCTCTACCAGAAGGGCAAGGACAAGCAGTGGGACGGCGCCAAGCGCATCGACTGGGCCCTGGAGGTCGACCCCCACGACCCGCTCGGCACCCCCGACGAGGCGATGACCCTCTACGGCACCCCGCACTGGGCCAAGATGACCGAACGGGACAAGGGCGAGCTGCGCCTGCACTACACCTCCTGGCAGTTCAGCCAGTTCCTGCACGGCGAGCAGGGCGCGATGGTGTGCGCCGCCCGCATCGTGGAGTCGGTGCCCGACCTGGACGCCAAGTTCTACTCGGCGACCCAGACCATGGACGAGGCCCGGCACGCCGAGATCTACGGCCGCTTCCTGCACGAGAAGCTCGGCATGCTCTACCCGGTCAACGACAACCTCCAGGCGCTGCTCGGCGACACCCTGCGCGACTCCCGCTGGGACATGCCCTACCTCGGCATGCAGGTTCTCATCGAGGGCCTGGCGCTCGCCGCCTTCGGCATGATCCGCGACACCACGGACAAGCCGCTGCCCAAGCAGATCCTGGCGTACGTCATGCAGGACGAGGCCCGGCACGTCGCCTTCGGCCGCATGGCGCTGCGCGACTACTACAAGCAGCTCTCCGACGCGGAGCTGAAGGAGCGCGAGGAATTCGTCATCGAGGGCTGCTACCTGATGCGCGACCGGCTGCGCGGGGTGGAGGTCCTGGAGAACTTCGGCATCCCGAAGAAGGAGGCCGAGCAGCTGAGCGAGGAGAGCGAGTTCCTGCACCTGTTCAGGAAGCTGCTCTTCAGCCGCATCGTGCCCTGTGTGAAGGACATCGGCCTGTGGGGCGAACGCCTCCAGAAGGCCTATCTGGACATGGGCGTCTTCGACCTCGGCGACTCCAACCTCGACCTCCTCATGGCCCAGGACGAGGAGATCGCCGAACGGCTCGACCAGGAACGCTTCGCCGCGGAGGAGGAGGCGCGGGTGGCGGAGGTGGCCGGGGCGATCGAGGAGGGTGCGGTTTCCTGAGCGCGGGCCGCGCCGGTCGCGCCGGCCGGGCCGGGGTCAGCGCGCGCCGACCAGCGCCGCCTCCATCACGGCCTTCGCGATCGGCGCCGCGTCGCCGCCGCCGCTGATGTCGCCCCGGTTCGCCGACGCGTCCTCGACGACCACCGCGACCGCGACGGCCGGGCGGACCGCGCCGTCGGCCTGGGCCCAGGAGATGAACCAGGCGTACGGGCTGCCGATGTTGCCGATGCCGTTCTGCGCGGTACCGGTCTTGCCGCCGACCGTCGCCCGGGGGATCGCCGCGCTGGTGCCGGTGCCGCTGCGCACCACGTCGATCATCATCTGCTGGAGCCGCATGGCCGTCGCCGGGTTCATCGCCCGGTGGTAGCTGCGCTGGCGGGTCGTGGAGACCGTCGTGCCGCGCGCCGTCGTCGTACGGTCCACCAGATAGGGGTACTTGAGGTCGCCGCCGTTGGCGACGGCCGCCGAGACCATCGCCATCTGGAGCGGGGTGGCCGTCGTGTCGAACTGGCCGATGGAGGACAGGGCGAGCTGGTCCGGGCTCATCCGGGTGTCGAAGTTGGACTTGGCGACGCCCGAGGGGATCCGGATCCCCGTGTCGTTGAAGCCGAACCTCCCCACCGCCTCCAGCATTCTCGGCAGGCCCACCTTCACGCCGAGCCCCGCCATCACCGTGTTGCAGGAGACGTTGACGGCGTACGAGAGCGAGGCGTTGCCGCAGCCGCTCGCCTCGTTGGGCAGGGTGGTGGCGGTGTTGGGCAGCACATATGGGTCGGGGGTGTCGGTGGGGGCGTCGACGTCCGTGACCACGCCCGCGTCGAGCGCGGCCGCCGCCGTCACGATCTTGAAGGCGGACCCGGGCGGATAGGTCTGCCGGATCGCCCGGTTCAGCATCGGCTGATTGGCGTCGCCCGTCAGGCGCGACCAGGCGTCGGCCACCGGCCTTCCCGTGCCCGACAGGACACCGGGCTCGTAGGAGGGGCTGCTGACCAGGGCGAGGATCTTGCCCGTCGCCGGTTCGAGGGCCGCCACCGCGCCCTTCTTTCCGGCCAGGCCGTCGTACGCGGCCTGCTGCATCGACGCCCTGATGGTGGTGACGGCCCGGCCTCCCGAGTGCCGGCTGCGCGTCAGGTCGTTCCACAGCGGGAACACCGACAGGAGCGGAGAGGTGCCCGACAGGACGGAGTCCTGCGCGTTCTCCACCAGCGTGGTGCCGTACGTCTGTGAGGCGTAGCCGGTGACGCTGGCGTACAGCGGCCCGTTCTTGTACGTCCGCTCGTAGCGCAGCTGCTGGCCGGTGTCCTTCGATCCGGTGATGCTCTCGTCGCCGACCACGATCGCGCCGCGCGGCTGGTGGTAACGGGCAATGGCCAGGCGCCGGTTGGCGGGGTTGGCGTCGAGCGCGTCGGCCTGGAAGACCTGGACGCGGGCCGCGTTCACGAGCAGGGCCACGAGCAGGACGAAGCAGAAGGCGGCCGCCCGCCGGATGTAGCGGATCACGTGGCCGTCTCCTCCATCGTCGGCTGCGGCTGTGCGATGACGCCCGGCTCGACCGCGGGGAGCGGACGGCGGGCGGAGTCACTGATCCGGATGAGCAGCGCCACGATGATCCAGTTGGTGACCACGGACGAGCCGCCCTGGGCGAGGAAGGGCATCGCCATGCCGGTGAGCGGGATGAGCCCCATCACGCCGCCCGCGATCACGAACACCTGGAGCGCCAGGATCGAGGCGAGCCCGATGGCGAGCAGCCGCCCGAAGGGGCTGGTGAGGCTGAGCCCCGCGCGGTAGCCCCGGGCCACGAGCAGGGCGTACAGGAGGAAGATCGCGGTCAGTCCGGACAGGCCGAGCTCCTCCCCGGCCGTGGCCAGGATGAAGTCGGACTTGGCGGCGAAGCCGATCAGGAGGGAGTGGCCGAGGCCGAGCCCGGAGCCGAGGGTGCCGCCGGCGGCGAAGGCGAACAGGGACTGGGCGAGCTGGCTCGGGCCCAGACCCGCGTCGATGGTGGCGTAGGGGTCGAGCCAGTCCGTGACCCGGGCGTGGACATGGGGTTCGAACAGGGCCACCGCGGCCGCGCCGGCCGAGGCGAGCAGCAGGCCCACCGCGATCCACCCGGTCCGCCCGGTCGCCACGTACAGCATGATCACGAAGATGCCGAAGAACAGCAGCGAGGTGCCGAGGTCGCGTTCGAGGACGAGGACGCCGACGCTCAGCAGCCAGATCATCACGATCGGGCCCAGCACCCGGCCGGTGGGCAGTTGGAGCCGCCAGATCCTGCGCCCGGTGTAGGCCAGCGCGTTGCGGTTGGCCGCGAGGTAGGCGGCGAAGAAGACGGCGAGGAGGATCTTGGCGAATTCGGCCGGCTGGAAGGAGAAACCGGCGGCCCTGATCCAGATCTTGGCGCCGTTGACGGCGGGGAAGAGGATCGGGGCGAGCATCAGGGCGAGCGCGACCGCCATCGAGAGGTAGGCGTAACGCTGCAGGACGCGGTGGTCGCGCAGGATCAGGACGACGGCGAGGAACAGGGCGACCCCGAGCGTCGACCAGACCAGCTGGGCGGGAGCGGCGCGGCTGCCGGGGGTCGCCAGGTCGAGCCGGTAGATCAGCACCAGGCCGAGCCCGTTGAGGAGCACCGCGATCGGCAGCAGCACGGGGTCGGCGTACGGGGCGCGCAGGCGCACCACGAGGTGGGTGAGGAGCGCGAGCAGGCCGAGCCCGGCCCCGTAGCGCGCGGCGTCGTGCGGCACCGTGCCGTTTCTGGCGAGCCCGACGTCGACATAGCCGAGCACCACGACGCATACGGCACCGACGAGCAGGGAGAGTTCGACGCCCCGCCGCTTGGGGTGGCGTGGCTCGGGCGGGCAGTCGTCCGCCGCCGACGGTGCGGTCATGCCAGGCAACGTAGCAAGATGCGGGTCTTATGTCCCCGTATGTCGTAAGGCGTCGAGCGGAACGCGTCACGGGTGCCGGCCGTCGCGGCGCCGCCCGCGCCGATGGCCCGGGTCGGCGCCCGCGTCGTGAACGGGCCCGGCGGGCCCGTACGAGTGACGGGGAGTGCGGCTCGCCCGCAGAATCCGAGCGAGTTCGCGACCGCTAAGTGTGTCCGTCGCGGTGCGGGTGAGGACTGCTCAGCACCAGCGGGGCGAGGGGCCGATGTTGTCGATGTAGAAGGCGGAACCCCATGCCCAGGTGCCGTCGGTGAGCAGATACCAGCGGTCGTTCCCGTTGACCCGGTCGCCGCCGGTCTTGCAGAAGATGTGCACGATCGAGCCGTACGCCGCCTTGCCGACGATCCTGCTGCTCCGGGTGGGCCGGTCGCGCAGGATCAGGCCGGACTTGGCGGTGACGCGACCCTTGTAGTCGCCGTGTGCGGACTCCTCGGCGGCGGCGGTCTGCGCCGTGGCGAGGACCGCCACGGCTCCCGTGGCGACACACAGGCCGAGAGCGGCAAGGGGGGAGCGCAGGAACATGATGCCTCCTGTGAAAGGGGCGGGGCCGCGGGTGAGCGACCCTCAATTCGCTTGCCTCACACTAAATTCGCACCTTGGGGATCGCAAAGCGTGACGGCTCGTCACGCGTGGTGCGCGAGGTGCGTGCGGGGCCGCTCGGGGCTGCTCGGGGTGCGTGCGAGGGTCACTCGGGGCGCCCGGCCGCCGCGTCGTCGGGCCGCGCGAGGCCGGTGACCTCGGGCAGTTCGAGCCGGGCCACCGCTCCGCCGTCCGGGGCGTTGCCGAAGCTCAGCGTCGCGCCGATCACGGCCGCCTGCCCCGCCGCGATGGTCAGGCCGAGCCCGTGCCCCTTGGTTCCCGCGTCGGTGCGGAAGCGCTGGGGACCGTGGTCGAGCAGATACGCCGGATAGCCCCCGCCGTGGTCGCGCACCGTGATGACCGGGCCCCGCACCGTCAGCTCGACCGGGGCCCCGCCGTGCTTGTGCGCGTTGGCGAGCAGATTGCCGATCACCCGCTCGAGGCGGCGCTTGTCCGTCTCCACGCACGCGTCCCGCACCACCGTCACCGTGGTGCCCGCCACCGCGGTGCCCGAAGCGACCGAGGCGCGCACCACCCGCTCCACCACCGGGGCCAGCTGTTCGAGGTCGAGATCGACCCGCTCGCCGCCCGCGTCGAGCCGGGAGATCTCCAGGAGGTCCTCGGTGAGCGAACGCATCGCCCTGACCCGGTCGCGCACCAGCTCGGCGGGGCGCCCCTCGGGCAGCAGCTCGGCCGCGGCGTGCAGCCCGGTCAGCGGGGTGCGCAACTCGTGCGCCACGTCGGCGGTGAAACGCTGCTCGCTGAGGAGCTTGCCCTGGAGCGTGGAGGCCATCGTGTCCAGGGCGCCGGCCACGGTGGCGACCTCGTCCTGCGGGCGCGAGGGGTCCTTGGTGCGCGGGTCGTTGACCCGCGCGTCGAGGTCGCCCGCCTCGATCCGGCGGGCCACCGTCGCCGTCTGGTGCAGCCGCCGGGTGATCCTGGTGACCGCGAAGACGCCGACGAGGAGGGTGGCTCCGATGGCGAGGATCGACGAGCCGAGGATGGCCTTGTCGAGACCGTTGATGGTGCGGGCGCTCTGCGTGTAGTCGATCTCGGCGGCGAGCGCCCTGCCGTCGGCCGGCCCCGCCGCCCACATCGTGGGGCGGCCGTGGTCGTCGTCGACGAGGGTGCCGCGCCTGCCGGAGACGGCGAGCGCGCGCAGCGAGCCCGGCAGCTCCGGCGGGTCGATGCCGGAGCCCGGCGGCAACTGCTCGCCCGCCTCGTACATCCGGGTGACGTCGGTGAGCCGGTCGAGCGCCTTGTCGCGGGCCTCGCCGACGGTCTGCCGGGTCACCGACACGTGCACCAGAACGCCGAGCAGACTCGCGAGCGCGCAGCACATCACGGTGATGAACACCGCGGACTTCCAGGTGAGCGTCGCCGTCCACGCGGGGAGCGGCATGCGGGTGGGACGGGGTATCCGGGGGAGTCTCATGGTGCGGCCGCCGTGGGGGTGGCCGACGGGCCCACCGTCGGCGGCTTCTTCTTCGGCGACGGCTGCCCGGCGCCGGACGGCGAGCGGTGCTTGCCGCCGGGGGTGTCGGTGCCCGGCTTGTGGCGCACGATCTCGTCCCGGGTGGGCAGCATCGCCCGCTGGTGGTCGTCCCAGGACCAGGCGGTGCGGTACTCGTACCCGGGCATGCCCGCCGACACCGACCGCAGGATCACGTCGCGGCCGGCCAGGTCCACGCTGATGATCTGGTCGACGGTGGACATGATGCGGATGAGCCCGCCGTCGGTGGCCGGCATGTAGCAGCGCACCGCGAGCTCCTGGTCGGGCATCCGTATGCCCAGGATCAGCTCGTCCTTCCCGTCCCCGGTCAGGTCGCGGTAGTACGGCTTGAGCACGGGGCAACTGCCCGGCTTCTGCTTGCAGGTGGCGAGCTGGCGGACCGTTTCGTCGTACAGGCCGTCGCTGCCGCTGTAGGCGTTGGGGTGCGCCTTCACCTCGGCCTGGACCACGGCGACCGGGTTCAGGCGGCGTACGTCGCCGCCGGACACCTTGATCCCGGGCACCTGCTCGGTGTCGGTCTCGCCGTAGTCGTTCGGGGTGGCGGAGGCGGGCGGCAGATCGGGCCACAGGTGGATGGGGCCGATCGCCGTGGGCGTGGCGCCCGAACTCTTCAGGTGTCCCGCCCCGCCGCAGCCGGACAGCAGCAGGGCACCCGCTGCGGTCAGCAGGGGTGCCAGCAGTGCGATGCGGCGGTGGCGGGTCAAGGTGCTCCTGTCGTGCGGGAGCCCCAGGCTATTTCACCCTCCGCCACGGCTTCGCCGTAGCCCCGGCCGGTTACGCGGCCCGGACCAGATCGGCGTAGAAGATGATGTTGGCCGAGCGGTGACCGTCCTTGATGGGGCCCCCGCAGGTGATCAGGCGGAGCTCGGGACGATCGGTCGTCCCGTAAACCTTATGCGTGGGAAAGTCCTTTTTCTCGACCTGCTCGGTCTCCCTGATCCGGAACACGGCGGTCGAGCCGTCCGCCCGGCCGACCTCGATGACGTCCCCCACCTCGATGTCCCGCACGTTCCGCATCAGTGCGGGGCCCTCGGCGGTGTCGTAGTGCGCCACCAGGACCGAGGCCCCCTTCTCGCCCGGGGTGACGCTGCCGGTGTACCAGCCCGCCTGCTCGGCCCGGTCTACCGGAGGTACCTCCAGCTCCTGCGCGGAATCCACGCCCAGTCGCAGCACCGGGCTCGCGTCGACCCCGGCGGACGGGATGACGAGCCGGGTCGGCTCGGCGGCCCTCAGCGGGCGGACGCCCGCTTCGGCCCGTGCGGTGGCGGCGTTCCGCACCCGCACGTCCGGGGCCTTGGCCGCCGGCTCCGGGGCGCAGGCCATGATGCCGCCGCCCACGGTCAGGGCGAGCACGGAGGCGGCCGCGATCCTGGTGGTGCGGGGCAGGGTGGATGTCGTCATGCCTATGACGCTAAATGTCCGGCATTGCGGCATTGCCGCGCGTTGGTAACGGCCGGCCATAGATCTGCGGGCGGTCCCGTCATGGTCCCGCGCCCCCGACGAGTCCTACTGCTGGTACGGGTTCTGGCCCTGCATCTGCCCCGGCTGCGGCTGGCCGTACGGCTGCGGTGCGACCGGCTGCGCCAGCAGACCCTCGGCCTGCTCCTTGGTGATCTGCTGCTGAAGACCGCAGAACGTGCACTGCGTGCGGAACTTCGTCGAGATCGGGAACAGCGGAACGAAGAACAGCGTGAACTTGGTGACGGCCTTGCGCAGCGCGTGCGCGGCCGGGTTGCCGCAGTTGCCGCACACGAGCGTGAGCATCGCGAGCTGGTAGAGATAGCCGCGGGTGCCGAAGATGATCATTGAGTGGTTCCCCTCCCGGATCCATTGGATGCGTGTCGCGCGTAAGTGTCGTGGCCATGACCGCCTCGCGTCCATCGCGGGGTGGCGCCATCGCGCCGCGACGACGCCCGCCCCGCGTATTGCCTCACGGTCACCAGGCTGTTCCCATGGGCGAGGTGGGGTGATGGGGCATGCCAGGACTGAGAGTCACACCGGTGCACCGGCACGGACAGGCGCGACTGTACGTCAGCCTCCCGGACGGGCGTGCCGCCGCCTGGTACGACCGCGACTCCGGCCGCGTATCGCTGCTGCTCGACGACCACCGGGACGCGGTGCTCGCGGCGCTGCGCCCCTACGCCGTCGGCGAGCTGCTCGTCGGCCCGCCGCCCGTGCCGACCGTGGCCGACCTCGCCAGGCTCGCCCTCCACCCGGACGACGACCTCGCGCCCAACCGGCCCGGCGAGACGCTCCTGACCGAGCTGGAGCGGCACGCGCCCGCCCGCCGCTTCGGGGCCGACCCCAGGCGCCGCGCGCTGGCCGCACACGAAGCCGCAGGGGCCGCGCTCGACCTGCTCGAACACGCCGGCTGGCGGGTGCTGCACGCGGTGCCGCTGCCCGGCGGGGCCACGATCGACCATCTGCTCGTGGGTCCCGGCGGCGTCATCGCCGTACGCTCCCTCGACGCCGGCCACCACCGGGTGCGGATCGCCGACCCGCTGGTCACGGTGGGCCGGTCCGCCCCGCGCCCGCTCCTCCGCGACGCCCGGCACCAGGCCGAACGCGCCGCCCACGCCCTGGCGGCGGCGGTGCGGCCGCTCCTCGTCCTGGTCGACGCCGAACGGATCGAGCCGAGCCCGGCCAACGGCGTGAGCGTCCTGAACGACCGCGAGATCCCCGACCTCGCCCGCCGGGGCGGCGTCCTGAAACCGGCCGATGTGGAGGCCCTGTACTGGACCGCGCGGGACCGCAGAACGTGGCTGCGTGTCTGAGACTCCCGCGCCTCCCGCGCCGCGCCCGCGCGCCCGCGTGCTCATGCGCCCGCGTGCTCACGGCAGCCGGCCCGCCCCGCCGGGGTCCGTCAAAGGGGCCAGCAGATCACCGTCCCGCTCCACGCGGGCCGCGATGTCACCGATGAGGAACGTCAGGTCGTCGGGGGAGCCGCACGCCTCGACCTCCGCCCACGCCACCGGCGCCGACACCGTCGGACGGTCCTTCGCGCGCACCGTGTAGGGCGTCGCGGTGGTCTTCGCGGCGGCGTTCTGGCTGAAGTCGACGAACACCTTGCCCGGCCGCAGCGCCTTGGCCATCTTGTGCGTGACCAGCTCGGGCAGCGCCGCCTCGGCCTCCTTGGCCAGGACCTTCGCGTACGCGGACACCCGCTCCGAGGGGGTCGGCTCCAGCGAGGCGAGCAGATGCAGCCCCTTGGAGCCCGAGGTCTTCGCGTACGCCCGCAGCCCGTCCGCCGCCAGCCGGTCGCGCAGCCAGAGCGCCACCGCACAGCACTCGACCACGCTCGCGGGCGCCCCCGGGTCGAGGTCGAGCACCAGCCGGTCCGCCTCGGCCGGGGCGTCCGCCCGCCACTGCGGGGTGTGGAACTCCACCACCAGGTTCGCCGCCCACATCAGGGTCGCGAGATCCGCCACCACCACCTGCCGGGCCGCCTTGTCGTCGGAGCGCGGAACCTCGGCGGTATTCACCCAGGAGGGGGTGCCGGGCGGAGGATTCTTGGTGAAGAAGCGCTGGCCGCCGGGGCCGTCGGGAAAACGCAGGAACGACACCGGACGGCCCCGCAAATGGGCGAGCAGCGGGTCCGCGACCGACGCGCAGTAGTGCAGCAGCTCGCCCTTGGTGGTCCCGGTCGCCGGATACAGGACCTTCTCCAGGTTCGACAGGGCGATCCGCCGCCCCTCCACCTCGGTGATCGGCGTCATACGATGAGAGTCCCACGGACAAACCACGTGAACCACACTCCTCGGGGACGAAGAGGAGAAAAAGTGCGATCCATCTGGAACGGCGCGATCTCGTTCGGCCTGGTCAGCATCCCGATCAAGCTGGTCAACGCCACCGAGAACCACTCGATCTCGTTCCGCCAGATCCACACGGCGGACGGCGGCCGCGTCCGCTACCGCAAGGTGTGCGAGCTGGACGGCGAGGAGCTCAGCGGCGACGAGATCGGCAAGGCGTACGAGGACGCCGACGGCTCGATGATCCCGATCACCGACGCCGATCTGGCCCTGCTGCCGCTGCCCACCGCCAAGACGATCGAGATCGTCGCGTTCGTGGCGGCCGACTCGATCGACCCGCTCCAGATGGACGCCGCGTACTACCTCTCCGCCAATGGCGTGCCCGCCGCGAAGCCGTACACCCTGCTGCGCGAGGCCCTCAAGCGGAGCCGGAAGGTCGCCATCGCCAAGTTCGCGCTGCGCGGGCGGGAGCGGCTCGGCATGCTGCGGGTGGTCGACGACGTGATCGCGATGCACGGACTGCTCTGGCCGGACGAGATCCGCGCCTCCGAGGACGCAGCGCCCGAGACGGACGTCAGCGTCCGCGAGGCCGAACTCGACCTGGCGGACGCCCTGATGGACACCCTCGGTGAGGTGGACATGTCGACCCTGCACGACGACTACCGCACCGCCGTCGAGGAGCTCATCGCCGCGAAGGCCGACGGCGCCGTCGCCCCCGCGCCGGCCGCGCCGGCCTCCTCCGGGGGCAAGGTCATCGACCTGATGGCGGCCCTGGAGAGCAGCGTCAAGGCCGCGAAGGCCGCACGCGGCGAGGACGCGGGTGGCGGGGCGGGCGAGGGCGTCGCCGAGGTCACGCACCTGAACGCGCGCAAGACCACGACCCGCACGGCGCCGGCGAAGAAGACCGCGCGTACGAAGGGGGAGGGAGCGGCGAAGAGGTCCACGACGGCGAAGGCGACGGAAGCGAAGCCCGCGCGGTCGAAGCCCGCCACGTCGTCGAAGGCCACGTCGTCGAAGGCGACATCGTCCAGGGCCACGGCGGCCAAGTCCGCCGCCAAGAAGTCCGCCGCGTCGAACCCCAAGCCGACCGGGGCGAAGAAGTCCACCGCCGGCACGGCCAAGAAGACGGCGGCCAAGACCACGGCGAGAAGGACGACGAAGACGGCGGCGCCCAGGAAGCGGGCCAGCGCCTGACGCCCACGCCCCCGCGCGCGGCCTCGATTCGGTAACGGAAGGGTTGCGGCGCACCCGTGATGGCGAAATGGATGCCCAAGGGTGTGAAAGGGGTGTGGTCATGCTGCCAAGAACCGTCGACGGCCACGCCCGCTCCGAGGCGCCCGGCGCCACCGAGCCCCTCGTGCTGCGCGTCCTGCCGTACGCGGTCATGGGGCTGGTGGTTGTGGCCAACCTGATCGCCGGGCCCACGGTCGGACTGCTGCCCCTGGTCTCGCTCGGTCCCGCCTTCGCCGGCCTCGTCGGAGGGTGGCGGCGCACGGTGGCCGCCGGCGTGATCGCCCTGGCGGCCGGGGTCGGACTCGGCATCTACAGCGACCTCTTCGAGGAACGCCGCGGCTTCGCCTCGCTGGCCGCCGTGGCCGGGGTCACCGCGGTGGGCGTCGCAGGATCCGTGATGCGCCAGCGCCGCGAGGCGGAACTCGCCGGCATGCGCTCCATCGCGGAGGTCGCCCAGCGGGTCCTGCTGCGCCCGGTGCCGCGCAGCGCGGGCCACCTGCGGGCGGCGGTCTCGTACACCTCGGCGGTCGCGGAGGCACGGATCGGCGGCGACCTGTACGAGGTGGTGGCGGCGCCCGAGGGCGTACGGGTAATCATCGGCGACGTGCAGGGCAAGGGCCTCGAATCGGTGGAGACGGCGGCGGCGGTGCTCGGCGCGTTCCGTGAGGCGGCCCACGACGAGCCGGACCTCCGCGGGGTCGGCGCGCGGGTCGAGCGGGCGGCGGAGCGGGCCCTCGAGGGCGAGAAGTTCGTCACCGCGATCATCGCCGAGCTCGACCCCGAGAACGGGGCGGTGTTCCTCAACTACGGCCATCCGCCACCCCTGTTGGTACGTGCCGACGGCGAGGTGTCCTTCCCGGAGCCGGCCCGGTACGCGCTGCCGCTGGGGCTCGGGCTCGGCACGGGGGAGGGCCCGCTGCCCTTCCGTGTCGCGTTCGCCCCGGGCGACCAACTCCTCCTCTACACGGACGGCGTGACCGAGGCGCGGGACCGGTCCGGAGCGTTCTACCCGCTGGGGGCCCGCACGCTCCTCTTGAAGGACCCCGACCCCGAGTCGGCCCTCGAGGCCCTGCGCCGCGACCTGATCCTCCACACGGAGGGCCCCCTCCACGACGACGCGGCCATGCTCCTGCTCCGCCACCGCGACTAGCCCCACCCCAGCAATACGGGCCGGGCCGGGGTTACGGGGCCGGCGGGGGGTTCAGGTGGGTCATGAGGTGCTCCAGGCTCGCCCACGTACGCGCATCCCCACCGTCCCCCAGGACGTAGTGCAGCGAGGGCGCCGCATCCGGGCCGAGCTGGACGGGCCGCAAGGACAGGGGCGGGCGACGGGCGTGGGCGAGCCCGGCCGCCCGTACCCCTTGCGCACCCAGCGTGTACGACACCGGAATCGGCGGCGCCTCGAACCACGCCGGCACGGCGAGATCGCGGCGCCCGCGGCGCAGCGACACGAACATGTCGGTCAGCCCGTGCGCCCCGGCCAGCGTCGTGGCGAGCGCCTCGATGGCGTCGAGCGGGACGCTTTCGTCGGCCCCGTACCCGAGCGTGAGCGTGGCATCGGCACCGACACCCCCCTCGGCCCGGGTCACCCGGAGCCCGGCGAGCGCGGGCCGATCAGGGTCGCCGACGGCGAGGAAATGCGTCGGCTCCGGTGCCCGGTCGCGGGCCAGGTCCGTCAACTGCCGGGTCGACCAAGGGAGGTTGATGGGCTCGGCGGTGCCCCAGCCGGCCGGAGCCGCACCGGTCAGCGCGCCCCAGGCCGCTTCCAGGGCGCGCCCCAGCACGAGGTTCTCGTCCGCGTTGTGCACCGTACGGAACGCGACGATCAGCTGCCGCTCCGAGGAGGCCGGCGCCGCGCCGAACGCCTCGGCCACGACCGCACCCCCCGACGCGTCACGGGCCGGCGCGAACGTGCCGTCCTGCCAGCGCAGCACCGCGCCGGAAAGACCGTCGTAGTACCCGCAGTCGGGATCCTTCACCACCCACCGGTTGGGCGCCCCGGTCAGCGCCGTGCGCAGCGGAAGGCTGAGCCGCACCCCGGGCGGCGTCACGATCTGGAGGGCGCGACGGCTCTCCACCGCGGCGCGCAGGATGTGGGAGAGCCACGCCGTCAGGGCGACGAGCGGGCGGTCGCACATGACGACCGCCGTCGAGTCCGTGAGCACGTCCACCGTCGGGTGCGCGCCGCCGCTCACCGGCCGCGCGCTCACCTCGCTCCGCGGCGCCACCGGCACGACGTCGGTGGTCGCCGCGCCGGGCGGCCACGTGGCGCCGCCGAGCAGCATGGTGAGCCGCCCGACGACCGACCCCGCGAGCGGCTCCGCCTCGGGCGCCGCCGTGGAGGCCCGCGCCTCCGTCCACCAGAACGGCAGCCCGGGGGGAGCCACTTGATCCCCCAGGAGACGTTCGGCCTCGCCCGGCACCTGCACGAGCAGCGGCGCCTCCAGGGAGACCAGGGGCCGCCCGTCGGCCGCGCAGAGCTGAACCACCGCCCCGTCGTCGCCGGTGTCCACGGTGAGGCCGGGCCCGCCCGCGTACAGCCCGGCGAGCAGCGCCCAGGTGTCCGGCATCTTCGGGGTGAGGGCGATGACGTCCTTGGTCACGAGTGCTCTGCTTCTTCCGGCTGGTGCGCGAGGGCGGTCTGGACGAGCTGGTGGCGCCGGCCCCGGCGCACCAGGAACCCGCGGCCCGGCGGCTGTGCGGCCGCGTACAGGCCGGGGAACAACTGGCCTTCGGTGCGGTCGCCGGCCATCACGAGCGCGGTGGTGCCCGTCTCGCGCAAAGTGGTCAGGAACGGCTCGTACAGCGCCCGCGAGGAACCCGCGACGCGGCGGGCCACGACGAAGTGCAGCCCGATGTCCTGCGCCGACGAGATGTACGGCAGGAACGGGGCGAGCGGCTGCTGCCCCGCGGTGGTGAGGATGTCGTAGTCGTCGACGAGGATCACGATCCGCGGGCCGCTGAACGCGGGCCCCTCCGGCAGCGCGTCATGATCCACGCTTTCGTCGGGCAGCCGCTTCTCCAGCTCGGTCGCGATGCCCGCCGCGAGACCCGCAGCGACCTTCGCGTTGTGCGCGTAACCCCCGCGGTACGGCTCGGGCACCACGCCGCGCAGCCCGCGCCGCGGGTCGAACACGGCGAAGACCAGCTCCTCGTCGCTGTAGCGCGCGGTGAGCTGCTGGGCGACGAGCTTGAGCAGATTGGTCTTGCCGCACTCGTTGTCGCCGAGGACCAGCAGATGCTGGTCGTGCTCGAACAGGTCGAGCAGGACGGGCGCGAGCGTGTCCTGGTCGACCGCGATCGGGATCCGTTTCGGCTCCGCCGCCGGCGAGGGAAGCCGCTGCGCGGGCAGCCGCATCGGCAACACCCTTACCGGGGAGGCGAGTTCGCCGTGCCAGGTGGCCCGTACGGTACGGGCCGCGTCTTCGAGCGCGGGCCCGAGGTCGGCCGCGGAGGACACCGAGTCGGTGCGGGGAAGCGCGGCCTGCGCGAACAGCCTGCCGTTGGTCAGGACCCGGCCCGGGGTGTCCAGGGCGAGCGTCTCGGACAGCTTGCGGTCGATCGCCGAATCGGTGGGATCGTTGAGCCGCAGCTCCAGCTGGGTGCCGAACATCGACTGCGTCGCGATCCGTACGTCGTTCCAGCGCAGCATGCCCGCCACGATGTGGATGCCGTAGCCGCTGCCCCGCTTGAGCAGGTCGGCCACCGCGTCGTCCAGATCGGCGAACTCGTCGCGCAGCGCCCCGTACCCGTCCACGAGCAGCACCACGTCGGTCGAGCCGAGCTCGGGGAGCCGGCCCTGCGCGCGCAGGGCACGCAGCTCGTCCACCGAGTCGATGCCGTGCTCGCGGAACAGCTCCTCGCGGGCGGCGAGCATGGCCCGCACCTCCGCGACGGTCCGCGCGGCCCGCTCGTGGTCGGCGCGGCCCGCGATCCCGCCGACGTGCGGAAGCCCGGCGAGCGCGGCGAGGCCGCCCCCCACCAAGTCGAGCCCGTACACGGCGACTTGGGCCGGAGTATGGGTCAGGGCGAGTGACAGGGCCAGGGTGCGAAGCAGGGTCGTCTTGCCGGACTGGGGGCCGCCGATGACGGCCACGTGCCCGCCGGCCACCGTCAGGTCGAGGGTCCAGGGTCCCTGCCACTGGCGCCCGGGGTCGTCGAGCAGGCCCAGCGGCACGCGCATCGGGCCGGGGCGGTGGCCGAGCCTGAGACCCTGCTCGGAGACCTGGAGCGGGCCGGCCGCCGCATCGAGGCTGATGGCCTGCGGAAGCGGAGGAAGCCAGATCCGCCGCACCGGCGCCGCGGCCGTACGCAGCTGGTCGACCATGGCCGACATGACGGTCGGCCCGGTCTCGCGCTCCCGCATCTGCGGCTCCGCGACCGCCTGTGAACCACCGTCGTGCTCGGGGGAGTTGAACGTGGAGTACGGCACGGCGAGCGGGGTGTCGTCCCGCTGTTCCAGGACGGCCGGACCCCGGTAGGCGCCGGAGACGTACCCCGCCTTGAAGCGTTCGTACGTGGACGTGTCGACCTTCAGATAGCCGAAGCCCGGCAGCGGCGGCAGATGGAAGGCGTCCGTCGTGTCCAGGACGGTGCGCGACTCGTCGGCGGAGAAGGTCCGCAGGCCGAGGCGGTAGGAGAGGTAGGTGTCGAGGCCCTTGAGCTTGCCGCCCTCGATGCGCTGGCTGGAGAGCAGCAGATGGACGCCGATGGACCGGCCGATCCGGCCGATCGACAGGAACAGGTCGATGAAGTCCGGCTTCGCGGTGAGGAGTTCACCGAACTCGTCGATCACCACGAAGAGGTGCGGGAGCGGCTCCAGGTCCGGGCGCTCGGCGCGCAACGCGGCGTAGTGTCCGATGTCGGCGACGTTGCCCGCGTCCTTGAGGACCTGCTGACGCCGCTTCACCTCGCCCGCGAGGCTGGTGTGCACACGCTCGACGAGCCCCGCCTGGTTCTCCAGGTTGGTGATCACCCCGGCCACGTGCGGCAGGTCGGCGAACGGCGCGAACGTGGCGCCGCCCTTGTAGTCGACCAGGACCAGCGCCAGATCCTCCGGCGGATGCCCGGCGACCAGCGCGAGCACCAGGGTGCGCAGCAGCTCCGACTTGCCGGAACCCGTCGCGCCCACGCACAGCCCGTGCGGGCCCATGCCCAGCTCGGACGATTCCTTCAGGTCGAGCAGCACCGGCTGGTGGCGGTCGTCGAGACCGATCGGCACCCGCAGGAACGCCCGCTCGCCGCGCGGCGCCCACAGCCGGCCGATGTCGAGGTCCGCCGGGTCGTCGATGCCGAGCAGCTGCGGAAAGTCCACGGGCCCGGTCACCGGGGTGCCCTCGGCCACCGACTCGGCGGACAGCCGCAGCGGCGCCAGCATGCGCGCGAGCCCCTCGGCGCCCGCCGTGCCCATCTCGTCGGACAGGCCGTAGGACAGGGCGGGCCTCGGTGCGGCGGGATCGCGCAGATCCTCCACCGTGATCCGCTCCCCGTCCACGCTGATCCGCACACTGACCTGATCGGGCTCGTGCACCTGCTGCTCAAGCAGGTGCAGCACGGTGACGCCCATGTCGGTGAGCCCCACCGCCGCGTCCGGGCGCGGCAGTTCCTCGGCGGGCAGGCCGTACTCGTCGCTCACCACGAGCAGCCGGTCGATCATCAACAGCGCGTCGCGGTCGGAAAGCCCCCGGCGCACCTCGGCCGCGTACGACGCCCGACGGCGCAGCTCCGAACGCATCAGACGGGCCAGCTGCGGCACGCTCGGCGCGATCCGCCGCGCCGCGAGGGGACCGTCGCTCTCGATCGCGTCCAGCACATGGGGCAGCCACTTGGCCCACTCCCACTCCGCGAGGCGCTCGCCCGGCACCGCGAACGCGATCGCCAGATCGTCCGGCGCGTGCGTGACCGCCGCCTGCGCGAGCAGCGCCCGCGCCACCCGCAGGACGCCCTCGCGGTCACCGACCACGCTCACGTTCGCGGCCCGGTCGAGCGGCACCGTCAGCGGCGACTCGGTGGCCGTGGCATACCGGGCCACCAGCGCCCGCGCCTCGTTCAGCATGAACGGGTCCGGCGGCGTCAGGACGCCCTGGGTGCTGTTCTGCCCGATCGACAGATCCTGCGCCGGTACGGTGCCGGTGCCCACCCGCACCCGCAGGAAGTCGTGGTCGCCGCGCCGCCGCTCCCACAGCCGCGCCGGATCGCGCACCAGGTCGTACAGCGCCTGCGGCGGCGGGTTGAGAATCCGGGCGCGCAGCCTCGACTCCCGCTCCACCGCGCCGAGTTCCTCGCGCTGCTCCTCCAGGTACTCCAGATAGCGCTCGCGCTGGGTGCGCCTGGTGCGCTGCGCCTTGCCCCGCTGGGACAGGAACAGCGCGACCGCGCCGAGCAGCGCCACCACCAGGACGATGGCGCCGAGCCCCGCGAACTGGCTGTTGCGGATCACCGTCATCATGATCACGGAGCTCATCACGCCGGCCATCGGCAACAGTGCGGTGGCCGCCGTACCGGTCTTGCCCTCGGGCAGGTTGGGCGGCGGCTCCACGGCACGCGGCGCCGCTGGGCCGCCCGGCCGGGTGGAGCGCGCCGGCCGGTGGATCTGGTGCAGTGTCATCGCACCCTCACCGCCCGCTCCATCGCCTCGGCGGCCAGCGCGACGGCGGCCTGGCGGGTGGCCCGGCCGAGCAGTGCGGTCTGGATGGGGCCTCCCTGGGCCAGATGCCGGTCGTAGGGGACCGGGAACACGGTGACGCCCGCCTCCCGCAGATGCGCGGTGGCGGCCTTCAAGTCCAGTGTCATGTCGGGCGAGTTGGCGGTCAGGGCCACCACGGTGGTGGCGAGTGCCCGATGCGGAAGGTGGGCCAGCCAGTCCAGGACGACCCGGGTGCCGCCGACGCCCTCCGCGGTCATCGGGGCCACCACCACGCGGGCGTGCGCGGTGTCCATCGCGGTACGGGCCACTTCGCCGGGCAGCGTCTCGCAGTCGACCACCGTCACCGCGAAGTACCGCCGCAACGCGAGCGTCACCGCGCGGTAGGTCCGCATGCTCAGCGGCGCACCGAGGCGGCCCTGGCTCGCCGGCAGCAGCCAGCCGCCGTCGGTGATCGGCACGAGGTATCCGGTGACGTCGGTCAGCTGCATGGCGGGGGTGAGGATGCCGGCGAGGTCGGCGCAGGACCACCGCACCGACTCGGCACCGAGCCGCACCGGCAGCGTGCCCAGCGCGCCGTCCGCCTCCAGGGCGAGCACCGGATCGTGCCGGTAGTGGTTGAAGCTCCGGGTGAGGAGCGCGGCCACGGTGGTCTTGCCGACGCCGCCCCGGATCGAGGTGACCGCGATGACCCGGCCGGTCGTCACGGGTTGCTGCAACTCCCGCCCGATCCGCGTCTCCTCGGCGACGTCCTGCGACGCGGACGCGCCGAGCCTGCGCACCGTACGCCCGGCCCGCTTGGTCACCGAATCCCCGTGCACCGCCTTGCCGAGCGCCACGGCGAGCCGGGGATCGACGGTGGGCACGGACTCGGGCGTGGCCACGGGCACGGAGGCGTCGCGCCCGCCGGGGATGCGGAGTTCGGGGAGGGTGGCAGGACGGGCTTGTGGGGCGCCGGGTCCGCCGTGCGCGGCGCGGCCGGGTTCGGGAGCCGGGGCGGCGTGGGGGTCGAGCGGTGCGTGGGGACCGCCAACTCCGGACCCCGGTATACCGGTTGAGGCCCCGGCCGGGTCGCCGCCCGCGCGAGGCTCGCGCCGGGGTATCCGGAACGCGCCCTCCGCCACGCCTCCATCGGGCCGATCACTCCGCGGCGCGGGGCCGCCCCCATCCGCCGGGCCCGCGTAGGGCGACGGAACCGGGCTCGTGCAGGGCGGTGTGACCGGGCTCGGGGAAGGCGGCGGGACCGGGCTCGCCGAGTCGTCCGCCTCCGGGGGTGTGCCGGGCGCCGGTGTGGGGAGCGCGTCCCGCGCCGGGCCCGCGGGAGGGGGAGTGTCCAGCGCCGGGCCCGCGGGAGAGGGAGCGTCCCGCGCCGGGCCCGCGGGAGAGGGAGCGTCCCGCGCCGGGCCCGCGGGAGGGGGAGTGTCCTGCGCCGGGCCCTCCCCGCTCAGCTCGCGCAGCACATCGCGCTGCCAGTCCTCGCCCACAGCCATACCCCGACCTCTACGCATACCTACGCGAACGTGCCGAGCAGACGCCCGTACACCCCGAACACCCCGAGCACCAGCGGGAACAGCGCGATCACGCCGATCGACTCCAGTGCGTCGCCGAACCTCCGCAGCCGGACCCGTACGTGGTCCGCGGGCTGAATGACGAGTACCGCCACCGGCGCCACCGCGAGCACCACCAGCAGAGCCAGTGGCCCGAACGCGCCGGTGTGGTCCCACCACACCCAGGCGAGCCGTCCGGTCACCGCCGCGGCGGCGGCGAAGAGGCCCACGACCTCGGCGACCAGCGGGTAGGCCCGTGCGCGCAGGGCCAGCACCACCGCGAGGACCGCGGCGAGCGGCACCGTCCACACCGTCGGCGCGCGCAGCACCAGGATCCCGGCGGCCGCCGCGCAGACGGCCACCACGACCGTGGCGAGGGCGAGACCCCGGTGCGTGGCGGCGAGGGCCGTCGACACCTGGTAGCGGCTCACCGAAGCGCCGCTGGAACGGCGGTCGTCGAGGCCCGAGAGCCCGGACGCCATGAGGGCGAGGCGGGGCAGCACCCCGAGCACCAGGGCCGCCACGACCACCACGATCGCCCCGGCCCGCGCCTGCCCGACGGCCGAGCCCGCACCGGCCTGGAACGCGATCACGGCTTCCCAGCAGATCCCGCCCCCGGCGACCGCACCGGCCCCGACGAGCCCGCCGCGGCCGAGCGGTGAGAACAGTCCGAGCAGCAGCAGCGTCACCGTGAGGGCGCCGGCGACCGCGCCGAGCCGGACCCCGCCGGGCCAGCCGTGCGCGTCGGCCAGCGTCCATGCGCCGAGCACGGCGAGCGCGCCGCCCGTGACGATCAGAGTGGTCGCGGGTCCGCGCCGGCCGGTCCGGGCGAGTACCGCCCCGCCGAGCGCGCCGAACCCGGCCACGGCCAGCAGTACCGTGCCGACCGCGGACAGGGCGAACTCCTCCCGCGCGAGGACTCCGGCCGCGAGAGCCCAGCCGACCGTGGCGAGCCCCGCGACAGCCCGTCGCGCGGCGGGCCGCCAGCGCCACGCCCGTACGTCGAGATCGTCCGCGGCCTCGTCGGTGACGTCGTGCACGACCGGTGCCGACGGCGCGTCCTCGGCCCGCACGAGACGCAGCACCGAACCGTCGGGAACCGCCGACGACGCGAGCGTCCGGTCCTGAGCCAGGACCGATCCGTCGGCCGTCGTCAGCAGACGCAGCATCGGACGCTCGCCGGGACCGTCACCGAGCAGCCGCATGATTTCCGGCAGCAGCAGCCCGATGGGTTCTTCGGACGGCAGAACGAGATCGACCCGACGCTGTTCACCGACCAGAGTGACCCGGCTCAATGCCGTACGGCTCACCGATCCCGTAGTTATCACGCGTGCGAACCTATCATCGGGCCGAAGACCTCACGGCGGGCGAAGAAGTGGACGTGGGAGGCGCCGAAGTCGGCTGAACCGAAGTCCCGTACGGCGTCTTGCCGATGAGCTTGTGCGAAATGAAAGACCATCCCACGCAGCCCGCGCACAGCACCGCCGCGATCACAATTCCGGCAAACAGCTTGCCGAGACGTTCGTCGACCGAACGGCGCCCCCGCTGCCCCCCGAACAACAGGGCATCGCGCAGCCGCCGGCGCCGTACCGACACCGACTCCAGCAATTGGCTGTCATAGTCCTGCGCGGCAGTCATGCCGGGGTCATCTCCTTTCGGTCCACGTTTCGGACCACGTTTCGGACCACATGTCGGGTTTTCGGACCAGGCTTCGTCTCAAGGCCGTTCCCGGAGCTTGGCGGTCACCGCGGCGACAAAGGCATCCGCCTCGGCCTCGGTGATCTCCACGTGGTCGATCTCATTGTGGCCGAGTTCGTGGAGGCGGAGATACTCGGTCGGCTCCCAGCGCACATTCCGGGTGAAAGCCTCGTCGTACGCCACCCCACCGAGAAAGCGCCGCCGGACGATTCCGCGCGGGCCGCTCCGCGGGTAGCCGTCGCCCGTCTTCGCGTAGTACGTGACGGGCGGTGCGGCGGGATCGATCACCCGCACATCGGCGCCCCGGCCGTTCAGCCACAACTCCAGTGCCCGGCCGTCGAGTTCACCGCGCCCACCGGCGCCCTCCACGACCATCGGCCCGAACACGGTGCCCGAAAGCTCTTGGACGACGGTGTGTTCGTCGACGACGACCGTGAACGACGTCTCCCGGAGGGAAGCGCCGCTGAGGTCGGCGCCCTGGAGGAGCGTGCCGAGCAGCGTGGCGCAGTCGAGCCGCGCGCCGCGCAGGGAGGCACCCCGTGCGTCGGCCTCGGACAGCTCGGCACTGCCCAGGTTGGCGCCGTCCAGCTTCGCGCCCCGCAGGGAAGCGTCGTCGAGGACGGCCTTGGCCAGCCAGGCACCGGTCAGGTCCGCGCCGTCGAGCACCGCGCCTTCCATGTGACACCGGTAGAAGTCGGTGCCCACGAGCACGGCGTCCCTGAGCGTCGTCCCCGTCAGCATGCCGCCGCCGACGTCGGCACCGGACAGATCGGCGGCCGTCAGGTCGAGCCCGGCGACTTCCAGCAGGGAGTCCGGCTGCCCGACCCACTCGCGAAGCGCCGCCACGGCGTCCGCGTCCCTCGGCAGGGCCCGGACGATTCGCTGGCCATCTCCGTCGCGTAGGTCACGTCCGTCACGTCCGTCACGCCCGTCACAGGTGGAACTCACTCCTGGTCTCCCGGGCCCGGAACGACTCCTTTGATGTCCCAACTCGTCACCGCACCACACCCCCGTCGATCAACCGCAGATCACGTACCGCGCCGCTGTCGCCTCAGCCGAAGGCGTCGACGGCCGCCTTCGCCTTGGAGAGGGTGGAAGCGCCGGTGTCGTAGCTGCGCCGGTCCAGATTCTGACCAACCCATGTTGTCCTGTGTCCCCGGGTTGGTGCCGTGCGCCGAAGTGGGCGGCGTCGAACCCGGAGCACTGCTGGACCCAGCCGTGCTCTTGCCCAGATCGGACAGCGTCGTGGACCCCATGTCGCACTTCACGACCCCACCCCCGAAAGCGACATTGCGAACACCGCGTCGGCAACGCGGCGCGTCGTCCATGTCTACCCAATGCAGATTGCACGCGCAACGCGTGTGCGAATCCCGGGATCGTGACCTGGTGGATGTGCGACGCCGGCTGGTCCGGGACCGGCCGGCCGGGGGTCTGCAGCCCCCCGGCGGTCTCCAAGCGCCCGGCGGATCAGCGGCTACCGACCCGACCCGACCCGTCGGGTCGACTCGACTCGTGTCGGCTCAGCTCAGGCGGGCGTCGGCGTAGACGACCATCGCGTCCCGCTGGTAAATGGCCAGGCCCTCCGCGACCTTGTCGAAGTTCGCGCGCATCCGCGGCTCGTCGACGTACGTCTGGGCGAGGCCCTCGTACGCGGCCTTGTTCGGCGTCCAGAATCGGCAGACGCCCCGGTAGTGCTGCTCCATCTCGGCCTGGACCACGGGGGCGTCGACCGGGATGCCGGCCACCATGAACTCGGCGACGCGGATCATCTGCGCGGTCACCTCACGCTGCCACCGCTCGGTGTCCTCGGCGGTCATCGTCTCCACGGCCTGCCGGGACTGCTCCCACGCGCTGGGCCATCGCTCGCGTACCTTCGCGCTCTCCTCCTCGGAGGGCTCGAACCCCTCGAACAGGTTCTCCGGACGATTGATCGTCGCCATGTCGTCGTTCTCCTCTGCTTCCTCCAGTTCGGCGATGGTGCGACCGACCGTGTGGGCCAGGGTGCCGAGCCGGTCCCGTTCCGCGAGCAGCCGTTGGTGGTGCCCCCGGAGTACCGCGACGCGGTCGACCTGGCTGTCGAGGACCGCCTTGATCTCACGCAACCCCACGTCGAGCTCCCGCATGAGCAGGATCTGCTGCAGCCGCAACAGATCGTCCTCCTCGTAATAGCGGTGCCCGTTGCTTCCGATCCACGCGGGCGGCAGCAGTCCGATCTCGTCGTAGTGACGCAGCGTCCGGGACGTCACGCCGGACATCCGGGCCACTTCCGCGATCGACCAGGCCATGACCGTGCCTCCCATCGCCGGGCCGGCGCTTCCGGCCCCATGACGACGTTAGGAGTTGACGCAACGGAAACCGCAAGCCGCGCGCTCGGTCGATGTGCGGGAGGACGACCCCCGTGGGGCGTACGGGCGTACGGGCGTACGGGCGTACGGGGGGTGCGGGCGTAAGTGCGTACGGGGTGCGGGGGTAGCGGGTGCGGGGGTACGGGTACAGAGGTGCCGGGGGAGCGGGCAGAGCACCCCGCAACCTCGTGTAGTGTTCTCCGGGTTGTCGCGCAGCCGGGACGGTTCCGCGCCAACCCCCGCCGCAGGTTCCTGCGGCACTCCCCACTCAGTACGATCCCCGACCGGGGTGAATTCGGCATGCCGAATTCATATTCCGGCCGAGCTGGTGACTCGATTACGAATCACAGGCAGCATCCGCTAGAGTTGGGAACGTCGAAACGGCCCAACAGCCGGGAAGACACCCCGATTTCGACCGGGATCAGGACCGAAAGGATCTGATAGAGTCGGAGCCGCCGGAAAGGGAAACCCGAGAGGGAGAACCTGAAAGGCACCGAGGAAATCGGACACGAAAGCGTCTGGTAGAGTCGGAAATACGAAATACCGAAGGGAAGCGCCCGGAGGAAAGCCCGAGAGGGTGAGTACAAAGGAAGCGTCCGTTCCTTGAGAACTCAACAGCGTGCCAAAAGTCAACGCCAGATTGACAACCCCGTCTCCATTTCGGTGGAGCGAGGTTCCTTTGAAAAGTCCTGTCGGTCCTTGTGGCCGGCAGGCGATTACACAGCGAGGACGCTGTGGACGGGCCGCCTTATTCCGGTGGTTCCGTCCCGCTCTTACGTGATGTGTGCACCCGATTACGGGTAAACATTCATGGAGAGTTTGATCCTGGCTCAGGACGAACGCTGGCGGCGTGCTTAACACATGCAAGTCGAACGATGAAGCCCTTCGGGGTGGATTAGTGGCGAACGGGTGAGTAACACGTGGGCAATCTGCCCTTCACTCTGGGACAAGCCCTGGAAACGGGGTCTAATACCGGATAACACTCCTCAAAGCATTTTGAGGGGTTAAAAGCTCCGGCGGTGAAGGATGAGCCCGCGGCCTATCAGCTTGTTGGTGGGGTAATGGCCTACCAAGGCGACGACGGGTAGCCGGCCTGAGAGGGCGACCGGCCACACTGGGACTGAGACACGGCCCAGACTCCTACGGGAGGCAGCAGTGGGGAATATTGCACAATGGGCGAAAGCCTGATGCAGCGACGCCGCGTGAGGGATGACGGCCTTCGGGTTGTAAACCTCTTTCAGCAGGGAAGAAGCGAAAGTGACGGTACCTGCAGAAGAAGCGCCGGCTAACTACGTGCCAGCAGCCGCGGTAATACGTAGGGCGCAAGCGTTGTCCGGAATTATTGGGCGTAAAGAGCTCGTAGGCGGCTTGTCACGTCGGATGTGAAAGCCCGGGGCTTAACCCCGGGTCTGCATTCGATACGGGCTAGCTAGAGTGTGGTAGGGGAGATCGGAATTCCTGGTGTAGCGGTGAAATGCGCAGATATCAGGAGGAACACCGGTGGCGAAGGCGGATCTCTGGGCCATTACTGACGCTGAGGAGCGAAAGCGTGGGGAGCGAACAGGATTAGATACCCTGGTAGTCCACGCCGTAAACGTTGGGAACTAGGTGTTGGCGACATTCCACGTCGTCGGTGCCGCAGCTAACGCATTAAGTTCCCCGCCTGGGGAGTACGGCCGCAAGGCTAAAACTCAAAGGAATTGACGGGGGCCCGCACAAGCAGCGGAGCATGTGGCTTAATTCGACGCAACGCGAAGAACCTTACCAAGGCTTGACATATACCGGAAAGCATCAGAGATGGTGCCCCCCTTGTGGTCGGTATACAGGTGGTGCATGGCTGTCGTCAGCTCGTGTCGTGAGATGTTGGGTTAAGTCCCGCAACGAGCGCAACCCTTGTTCTGTGTTGCCAGCATGCCCTTCGGGGTGATGGGGACTCACAGGAGACTGCCGGGGTCAACTCGGAGGAAGGTGGGGACGACGTCAAGTCATCATGCCCCTTATGTCTTGGGCTGCACACGTGCTACAATGGCCGGTACAAAGAGCTGCGATGCCGCGAGGCGGAGCGAATCTCAAAAAGCCGGTCTCAGTTCGGATTGGGGTCTGCAACTCGACCCCATGAAGTCGGAGTTGCTAGTAATCGCAGATCAGCATTGCTGCGGTGAATACGTTCCCGGGCCTTGTACACACCGCCCGTCACGTCACGAAAGTCGGTAACACCCGAAGCCGGTGGCCCAACCCCTTGTGGGAGGGAGCTGTCGAAGGTGGGACTGGCGATTGGGACGAAGTCGTAACAAGGTAGCCGTACCGGAAGGTGCGGCTGGATCACCTCCTTTCTAAGGAGCACAGCACCGTCTGCAGACAAATGTTCTGCACGGTCAGCTCATGGGTGGAACGTTGACTATTCGGCACAGTTCAGTTGGATGAGTTTTGCGAGTACTGCTTCGGCGTGGAAAGCGGACACATCGACTGGCTGGGCCGGGCACGCTGTTGGGTATCTGAAGGTACGGCCGTCATGGTTGTGTCTTCGGTCGCCGGCCCCAGTGAACTCCACTGAATGGTGGGGGTGATGGGTGGTTGGTCGTTGTTTGAGAACTGCACAGTGGACGCGAGCATCTGTGGCCAAGTTTTTAAGGGCGCACGGTGGATGCCTTGGCACCAGGAACCGATGAAGGACGTGGGAGGCCACGATAGTCCCCGGGGAGCCGTCAACCAGGCTTTGATCCGGGGGTTTCCGAATGGGGAAACCCGGCAGTCGTCATGGGCTGTCACCCATACCTGAACACATAGGGTATGTGGAGGGAACGAGGGGAAGTGAAACATCTCAGTACCCTCAGGAAGAGAAAACAACCGTGATTCCGGGAGTAGTGGCGAGCGAAACCGGATGAGGCCAAACCGTATGCGTGTGATACCCGGCAGGGGTTGCGCATGCGGGGTTGTGGGATCTCTCTTTCACAGTCTGCCGGCTGTGAGGCGAGTCAGAAACCGTTGGTGTAGGCGAAGGACATGCGAAAGGTCCGGCGTAGAGGGTAAGACCCCCGTAGCTGAAACATCAACGGCTCGTTTGAGAGACACCCAAGTAGCACGGGGCCCGAGAAATCCCGTGTGAATCTGGCGGGACCACCCGCTAAGCCTAAATATTCCCTGGTGACCGATAGCGGATAGTACCGTGAGGGAATGGTGAAAAGTACCGCGGGAGCGGAGTGAAATAGTACCTGAAACCGTGTGCCTACAAGCCGTGGGAGCGTCGCGCATTGAGTTTACTCAGTGCGTCGTGACTGCGTGCCTTTTGAAGAATGAGCCTGCGAGTTAGCGGTGTGTAGCGAGGTTAACCCGTGTGGGGAAGCCGTAGCGAAAGCGAGTCCGAACAGGGCGATTGAGTTGCACGCTCTAGACCCGAAGCGGAGTGATCTAGCCATGGGCAGGTTGAAGCGGCTGTAAGAGGTCGTGGAGGACCGAACCCACCAGGGTTGAAAACCTGGGGGATGACCTGTGGTTAGGGGTGAAAGGCCAATCAAACTCCGTGATAGCTGGTTCTCCCCGAAATGCATTTAGGTGCAGCGTCGTGTGTTTCTTGCCGGAGGTAGAGCACTGGATAGGCGATGGGCCCTACCGGGTTACTGACCTTAGCCAAACTCCGAATGCCGGTAAGTGAGAGCACGGCAGTGAGACTGTGGGGGATAAGCTCCATGGTCGAGAGGGAAACAGCCCAGAGCATCGACTAAGGCCCCTAAGCGTACGCTAAGTGGGAAAGGATGTGGAGTCGCAGAGACAACCAGGAGGTTGGCTTAGAAGCAGCCACCCTTGAAAGAGTGCGTAATAGCTCACTGGTCAAGTGATTCCGCGCCGACAATGTAGCGGGGCTCAAGCGTACCGCCGAAGTCGTGTCATTCCAGCACATACCCCCAACGGGGGCTGGGATGGGTAGGGGAGCGTCGTGTGCCGGGTGAAGCTGCAGCGGAAGCTAGTGGTGGACGGTTCACGAGTGAGAATGCAGGCATGAGTAGCGATACACACGTGAGAAACGTGTGCGCCGATTGACTAAGGGTTCCTGGGTCAAGCTGATCTGCCCAGGGTAAGTCGGGACCTAAGGCGAGGCCGACAGGCGTAGTCGATGGACAACCGGTTGATATTCCGGTACCCGCTTTGAAACGCCCAATATCGAGCCCATTAATGCTAAGGCCGTGAAGCCGCCCTGATCTCTTCGGAGTTGAGGGGAGTGGTGGAGCCGCTGACCCAAGGTGGTAGTAGGTAAGCGATGGGGTGACGCAGGAAGGTAGTCCAACCCGGGCGGTGGTTGTCCCGGGGTAAGGGTGTAGGCCGTGCGGTAGGCAAATCCGTCGCACATTAAGGCTGAGACCTGATGCCGAGCCGATTGTGGTGAAGTGGATGATCCTATGCTGTCGAGAAAAGCCTCTAGCGAGTTTCATGGCGGCCCGTACCCTAAACCGACTCAGGTGGTCAGGTAGAGAATACCGAGGCGTTCGGGTGAACTATGGTTAAGGAACTCGGCAAAATGCCCCCGTAACTTCGGGAGAAGGGGGGCCATCACCGGTGATGAGATTTACTCTCTGAGCTGGGGGTGGCCGCAGAGACCAGCGAGAAGCGACTGTTTACTAAAAACACAGGTCCGTGCGAAGCCGTAAGGCGATGTATACGGACTGACGCCTGCCCGGTGCTGGAACGTTAAGGGGACCGGTTAGTGACCTTTCGGGGTTGCGAAGCTGAGAACTTAAGCGCCAGTAAACGGCGGTGGTAACTATAACCATCCTAAGGTAGCGAAATTCCTTGTCGGGTAAGTTCCGACCTGCACGAATGGCGTAACGACTTCTCGACTGTCTCAACCATAGGCCCGGTGAAATTGCACTACGAGTAAAGATGCTCGTTTCGCGCAGCAGGACGGAAAGACCCCGGGACCTTTACTACAGTTTGATATTGGTGTTCGGTTCGGCTTGTGTAGGATAGGTGGGAGACTTTGAAGCGGCCACGCCAGTGGTTGTGGAGTCGTCGTTGAAATACCACTCTGGTCGTGCTGGATGTCTAACCTCGGTCCGTGATCCGGATCAGGGACAGTGTCTGATGGGTAGTTTAACTGGGGCGGTTGCCTCCTAAAGAGTAACGGAGGCGCCCAAAGGTTCCCTCAGCCTGGTTGGCAATCAGGTGTTGAGTGTAAGTGCACAAGGGAGCTTGACTGTGAGACCGACGGGTCGAGCAGGGACGAAAGTCGGGACTAGTGATCCGGCGGTGGCTTGTGGAAGCGCCGTCGCTCAACGGATAAAAGGTACCCCGGGGATAACAGGCTGATCTTCCCCAAGAGTCCATATCGACGGGATGGTTTGGCACCTCGATGTCGGCTCGTCGCATCCTGGGGCTGGAGTCGGTCCCAAGGGTTGGGCTGTTCGCCCATTAAAGCGGTACGCGAGCTGGGTTTAGAACGTCGTGAGACAGTTCGGTCCCTATCCGCTGCGCGCGCAGGAACATTGAGAAGGGCTGTCCCTAGTACGAGAGGACCGGGACGGACGAACCTCTGGTGTGCCAGTTGTCCTGCCAAGGGCATGGCTGGTTGGCTACGTTCGGAAAGGATAACCGCTGAAAGCATCTAAGCGGGAAGCCTGCTTCGAGATGAGTGTTCCCACCTCCTTGAGAGGGTAAGGCTCCCAGTAGACGACTGGGTTGATAGGCCAGATGTGGAAGCCCGGTAACGGGTGGAGCTGACTGGTACTAATAGGCCGAGGGCTTGTCCTCAGTTGCTCGCGTCCACTGTGTTTGTTCTGAAGCAATGAACTCCCGCATGCCTCTTTGGGTGTGTGCTGGTCGAGTTCAACTTCATAGTGTTTCGGTGGTCATAGCGTTAGGGAAACGCCCGGTTACATTCCGAACCCGGAAGCTAAGCCTTTCAGCGCCGATGGTACTGCAGGGGGGACCCTGTGGGAGAGTAGGACGCCGCCGAACAAATTTTAGGGGAAAGCCCCGCACCAGATCGTAGAAATACGGTCACGGTGCGGGGCTTTTTCGCGTTCACAGCTCGTTCGGAGGACTCCCGACGGGAGCGAGTTGATCAGGTGGTGCCGGCCCGCACGGGGACGGGACCGGAGTCGATCATGGGTACAGCCGTGCCGCCGACCCGGAGCCCAAGTATTCCTTGACAAGAATATTCACCATGGAGAATACTTGGCGTCATGGAAGCACTCCTCGCCGCACTGGCCGACCCGGTCCGTTGGCGGCTCGTCAGCCTGCTGGCCGAGCAGCCCCGGCCGGTCGGCGTGCTCGCCCAGCTCGCCGGGGCGCGTCAGCCTCAGACGACCAAGCACCTGCAGAACCTTGAACGCGCCGGTGTCGTCACGTCCGAGCGCACCGGTCAGCGCCGTATCTACGCACTGCGGCCTGCCCCCCTGCGGGACCTGGCGGACACGCTCGGTCGTATCGCTGCCGCCGCTGAGCAGGTCGGCGGGCCGCACGCGACGTACGAGCGCTACGAGCGCGGCCTCCATGCGGAGCGGCTCGCCGCGCAGGAGTCGGGATGGGCCGATGGCCGTTCCTTCACGTTCCACCGGTCGCTGACGGGTCACCCCGAGGTGGTCTGGCGCCACCTGACCGAGGCCGCCCTGCTCGCCCATTGGTGGACCCCCGACGACCTCCGCGTCTCCGAGCTCGTCTTCGAGGCGCGACCCGGTGGGCGGATCGTCCAGGAGTACCGCGACGCCGAAGACGTCGATGCCTCCCATCCGGTGGCCGGCCGCGCGGAAGGAGTCGTCGACGACGTACGGCCGGGTGAGCGCCTCGCCTATCGGCTCTCCCCACTGCTTCCCGACGGTAGCCCCGCCTTCACCGCCCACATCGACATGGATCTCGGGCCCGCCGGCACGGGCTCGGACCTCGACGTCCACTGGCGCATCACGGACAGCACGATCGACTCCGCGGACTTCGTCGCCGGCATCGAGATCGGTGTCGGTCAGAGCCTGGACAAGCTCGCGACGACCCTCGCCGCAGACGCAGACGCAGACGCAGACGCAGACGCAGACGCAGACGCAGACGCAGACGGCACCGGAAGCACCCACACCCAGAGCGCCGACGCCGAACGCACCACCACCGAAGCCACTGACACGAGGAGTACGAAATGACCGAGCAGACCGCGGGCCGCAGAGTCGTCACCAACCTCGCCCTCTCCCTCGACGGGCACTACGCCGCGCCGGACAACCCGCTCGACATGAGCTGGGTGATGCCGTACGCCGTCTCGGATGTCGCACGCGATCACCTGACAAGCCTTTGGGGGTCGGCCACGACGGCCCTGCTCGGGCGGGTCAACGCCGAGGGTTTCCTCGGTTTCTGGCCCACCGTCATCGGTATGGAGGGCGCAGATCCGCGCGACGAAGGCTTCGCGAGGTGGCTCGTCGACACCGACAAGGTGGTACTTTCCTCAACCCTCGACCAGGCACCGTGGGAGCGGACGACGGTCGTCGACAAGCCGGCCACCGAGGTGGTCGGGGACCTGAAGGCAAGCGAGGGCGGTGACATCCTCGTGCTCTCCAGCGCGAGTGTCATCAAGGCGCTGCTGGCGGCCGGCCAGGTCGACCGGCTGGCGCTCACGGTCTTTCCGGTCTTCCTCGGCGGCGGCCCCCGCCTCTTCGACGACGGCCTGCCCGCGGCTCAGTGGAAACTCGTCAGCCAGGCCGCGGGCGAGCACGGCACCCTGGCCCTCGTCTACGACCGGGTCCGCTGAACCGGCAGGGGCTCGTCGAAGAGGCGGGGTCCGCCGACCGATCGACTCTTCGGGCGGTGCTCCGCTCAGATCCGGGCAGCGGTGCGCACGAGCGCGGCGACGGCGCGAGAGCGGCTGTGCGGTGGCCAGGCCACCACTGTCGTGATCTCCGGCGCGTCCAGGACGGGTACCGCGGCCAGGTCCTCGCGCAGCTGTGCTCGGCACGACTCCGGCGCGATGCAGCAGGCGCGGCCCAGCGCGATCAGCTGGAGCAACTGCGCATGGTCGCGGGCCTGCGGACCGGGCCCGTCCGGATACGAGCCGTCGCGGCCCGGCCATCGCGGCATCGGCAGGCCGGCGAGTTCGGTGACGTCGGCCATGCGTACATGGGCACGGCTCGCGAGGGGGTGTGCGCCCGGAACCACCAACACCTGTCCCTCCGTGTGGAGTTGCTCGGTGTCGAAGCCGGCCGTGCTGTCGTACGGCAGGTGCAGAAGCGCCACGTCCGCACGGCCGTCGCGCAGCATGCGTTCCTGTTCGCCAATGCCGCACAGAAGCAGATCGACGGTGGCCGCGTCGGGTTCGGCGGCGTAGGCGTCGAGGAGCTTCGCCAATAGTTCGCTGGTCGCGCCCGCCTTGGTGGCGAGGACCACGTCCGGCCGTCCGGCGGCGGCGAGGGCGGCTCGGCGGGTTCGGCGTTCGGCGGCCTCGATCGCGTCGAGCGCCGCTCGCGCCTCCCGCAGGAGCACCGTGCCGGCTTCCGTCAGCGTGACCGCTCGGCTGGTGCGCTCCAACAGGGTTGCGTCCAGGCGCCGTTCGAGCTGGCGGATGGCCCGGGACAGTGGGGGCTGCGCGATCCCGAGCCGCTGTGCGGCCCTCCCGAAGTGCAGCTCCTCGGCGACGGCGACGTAATACCGCAGCTCCCTGGTCTCCACCTCGTCAGCGTACTGCTCCCAGCTGCATCGATACTCCCGCGGTATCGATGCCCACCCGATCGGTGTTGGCCGGGACCCTCCCGGTCGGCCAGGATCGACGGCATGAGTGAACAGACAATCGCGCTGGTGACCGGCGCGAACAAGGGCATCGGGTATGAGATCGCGGCAGGTCTCGGCGCCCTCGGCTGGACGGTCGGGGTCGGCGCCCGGGACCAGGAACGGCGCGAGAACGCGGTGGCGAAGCTGCGGGCGGCCGGCATCGACGCGTTCGGCGTACCGCTGGACGTCACCGACGACGCGAGCGTGGCCGGGGCCGCCCGCCTGGTCGAGGAGCACGGCGGGCGGCTCGACGTGCTCGTCAACAACGCGGGGACGACCGGGAACGCGCCGCAGATGCCGACGACGGTCGACGTGAGCACGGTGCGCGCGGCGGTGGAGACCAACGTGATCGGCGTCATCCGCGTCACCAACGCGATGCTGCCGTTGCTGCGCCGCTCGGCGTCGCCCCGGATCGTGAACATGTCCAGCAGCGTCGGTTCGCTCACCCTGCAGAGCGCGCCCGGCGCCGAAGTCGGCCCAATCTCCGCCGCGTACTCGCCCTCGAAGACGTTCCTGAACGCCGTCACCGTCCAGTACGCCAGGGAACTCCGCGACACCGACATCCTGATCAACGCCGGCTGCCCCGGCTACTGCGCGACCGACCTCAACGGCTTCCGCGGAGTGCGCACCCCCGAGCAGGGCGCCGCGATCGCCCTCCGGCTCGCCACCCTGCCCGACGACGGCCCGACGGGCCGCTTCTTCGACGACGCCGGGGAGGTGGCGTGGTGACCCGTCACCCGTGAGGCCGTGGGGCTCCGGTGCTTCGTGCGGCCGGGGAACCCGAGGCGCCCACGTGGCCGGTTCCGCGCGCGGCAGGCGGAAGGGGACGAGGTGAACTCCCCTCCGTGCCGCGAGACATGGCCGGTCGACGGCTGACATACGCGAAGACCCCGTCGTCAGCGTTTCCGCTGATGGCGGGGTCTTTGGGCACTTCCTGCGAAGTGCCCCCGGCAGGATTCGAACCTGCGCACACGGCTCCGGAGGCCGTTGCTCTATCCCCTGAGCTACGGGGGCGTCCGCCGCGTTCGGCGGCGACGGGTTGAACCCTACCAGCTCTCCCGGGGTGGCCGTGAACAGGTATTTCCGGCTGTTCCCCTGGCCGCGTCCCCCGGGCGGGGTGGAAGTGGGGAAAACCCGGACGCGGTGCCCTCCTCGGACCTAACCTCAAGGTGTGTCAGGCGTGTCCGGCCGGGTTCTTGTTGTGGACGACAACAAGGTCATCCGGCAGCTGATCAGGGTCAACCTCGAGCTGGAGGGCTTCGAGGTCGTGACCGCGGCCGATGGTGCCGAGTGCCTGGAAGTCGTGCACCAGGTCAGCCCCGACGTGATCACCCTGGACGTGATGATGCCCCGCCTCGACGGACTGCGGACGGCCGCGCGACTGCGCTCCGACCCGCGGACCAGCCGGCTGCCCGTGGCCATCATCAGTGCCTGCAACCAGTACGAGGTGGAGACCGGGCTCGCGGCCGGGGTCGACGCCTTCCTCGCGAAACCGTTCGAGCCCTCGGACCTGGTCCGGCTCGTACGGCAGCTGCTGCACCGGGAGGCTCCGCCGTCCGCCGACGGCAGCAGGGAGCCCGGCCGAGCCGGCAGCACCCGAAGCTGAACTCCGTACCTTGCTCTGAACTCCGTACCTCGTGCTGAACTCCGTACCCCGCGTCTGCACTCCGTGCCCCACTCCCGCGCCGCCCGCGTACGCCGCGCCCCGCGTCCCGTCCCGCCGCGGAACACCCCGCCGCGACCCCCGCCCCGCCCACATCGCGAAACCGGTTCGCGGAGGGACCCCCCTTCTCCCCTACGCTTGTCCCGTGACCCCCTCCGAGCTCTCCCGTACCGTCGTGCGCGTCGTGCGCAGCGCGGTTCACGAGGGTGCCCTGGGGCCCGCTCCCGTCGCGGATCTCGCGGTCAAGGTAGAGCGGCCCCGGCCCGGGGGGCGGGGGGACTACGCCAGCGGGATCGCGCTGAAGCTCGCCGCCGCGGCCGGGCTGCCGCCCCGACGGGTCGCGGAAGTGCTGCGGGAGCGCATCGCCGGGCAGCCCGGCATCGCGCTCGTCGAGATCAGCGGTCCCGGGTTCCTCAACATCACCCTCGACCGGGCCGCCCACAACGACGTCGTACGACAGGTGCGCGAGGCGGGGCTCCGGTACGGGTACGGGGACGCGTTCCGGGGAGAGGGCTTCGTGTTCGCCGCGCGGGCCGAGGAACGGGCGCGGATCGTCGTCGAGGTGGTCGCGCGGCTGCTCGTCGCCCAGGGTGCCCACGCCCGCGTCGTCGAGCAGGGCGGGGCCGACCTCCCCGTCGCGGGGTGTCCCGTGCCGGGCCTCGCCGGCCTCGTCGGCGCCGACGCCGCGCGCTGGGCCATGCTCCGCGCCGCCCGGCACGACCGGCCGCGTACCGACGTCGAGGAACTCCTCGCGCAGCGGGAGAGCAACTCCCTTTTCCGGGTGCGGTACGCGTACTCCCGCAGCCGTGCCCTCACGCGCAACGCGGCCGAGCTCGGGTTCGCGTCCGAGGCCGGGCCCGTGCCCGAGGGGGAGGCGCTGCTCGTCCTCCTCGGTGATCACCCCGCCGTGCTCGAAGGCGCCGCCCGGCACCACGCGCCCGACCGGCTCGCCCGGCACCTCGAAGCCGTGGCCGACGACCTGCTCCACTTCCAGCACCAGGTGCTGCCGCTCGGCGACGAGAAACCCTCGGCCGCCCACCGCTCACGGCTCGCCCTCGCCGAGGCCGCCGGGACGGTGCTGGCCGGCGGCCTGTCCCTGCTCGGCATCGATGCCCCCGAACTTCTGTGACATGCGCAGACGGACAGCACCGTCGGCCGCCGTCATGACCGCAGATGTGTAAGACGAGAAGAGACGCAAGAACATGAGCCGATCCGCGCACCCCGCCGGCCCCCGCCACGCCGACGTGCTGACCGAAGGGCACTACTCCGCGCCCCCCGCCGATCTCAACGCCCTGGACCCGAAGGTCTGGTCGCGCACCGTCACGCGCGACGCGGACGGCGAGGTCACCGTCGGCGGGCTCCAAGTGCGGCGCCTGGCCGAGGAGTTCGGGACCCCCGCCTACTTCCTCGACGAGGCCGACTTCCGTGCCCGGTGCCGGGCCTGGGCCGACGCCTTCGGCCGCGACGCCGACGTGTTCTACGCCGGCAAGGCCTTCCTCTCACGGGCCGTCGTGCGCTGGCTGCACGAGGAGGGGCTCAACCTCGACGTGTGCTCCGGCACCGAACTCGCCACCGCGCTCGACGCCGGCATGCCCGCCGAGCGCATCGCCTTCCACGGCAACAACAAGAGCGAGGCCGAGATCCGCCGCGCCGTCGAGGCCGGGGTCGGGCGCATCGTGCTCGACTCCTTCCAGGAGATCGTGCGCGTCGCGCACATCGCCCAGGAGCTCGGCACGGTGCAGAAGGCCTTCATCCGTGTGACCGTCGGCGTCGAGGCTCACACCCACGAGTTCATCGCCACCGCCCACGAGGACCAGAAGTTCGGCATCGGCCTCGCCGACGGCCAGGCCGCCGAGGCCGTGCGCCGCGCACTCAAGCTCGACGGGCTCGAACTGGTCGGCATCCACTCGCACATCGGGTCGCAGATCTTCGACATGGCCGGCTTCGAGGTGTCCGCGCGGCGCGTCGTGCAGCTGCTCGCCGAGGTGCGCGACGAGCACGGCGTCGAGCTGCCCGAGATCGACCTCGGCGGCGGGCTCGGCATCGCGTACACCTCCGAGGACGACCCGAGCGAGCCGCACCAGATCGCCAAGGCGCTGAGCGAGATCGTCAGCCGCGAGTGCGACGCCGCAGGCCTTCGAGCGCCCCGCATCTCCGTCGAGCCGGGCCGCGCCATCGTCGGCCCGACCGCGTTCACGCTGTACGAGGTCGGCACCATCAAGCCGCTCGAAGGCCTGCGGACGTATGTGAGCGTGGACGGCGGCATGTCCGACAACATCCGTACCGCGCTGTACGACGCCGAGTACTCGGTCGCGCTCGTCTCGCGCGCTTCGGACGCCGAGCCGATGCTGGTCAGGGTGGTCGGCAAGCACTGCGAGAGCGGTGACATCGTGGTGCGTGACGCGTTCCTGCCCGCCGACCTCGCGCCGGGTGATCTGATTGCCGTACCGGCCACCGGCGCGTACTGCCGCTCCATGGCCAGCAACTACAACCACGCGCTCCGCCCGCCGGTCGTCGCGGTCAACGAAGGATCGGCGCGCGTGATCGTCCGGCGCGAGACGGAGGAAGATCTCCTGCGTCTCGATGTCGGATAAATGAAATAGTTGTCTCAGGATCCGGACGAGGGGCAGAAACCCCCGTCCGGTGAGTGAGACTGGTTCGTATTCCAGGTTTGAAGAGGAAACGAGGTCGGATGATGCGTACGCGTCCGCTGAAGGTGGCGCTGCTGGGCTGTGGAGTGGTCGGCTCAGAGGTGGCGCGCATCATGACGACGCACGCCGACGACCTCACGGCGCGCATCGGCGCCCCCGTGGAGCTCGCCGGGGTCGCCGTCCGCCGGCCCTCCAAGGTGCGGGAGGGTATCGACCCCGCCCTGGTCACCACCGACGCCACCGCCCTCGTCAAACGCGGCGACATCGACGTCGTCGTCGAGGTCATCGGCGGGATCGAGCCCGCCCGCGCCCTCATCACCACCGCGTTCGAGCACGGCGCCTCCGTCGTCTCCGCGAACAAGGCGCTGCTCGCCCAGGACGGGGCCGCACTGCATGCGGCCGCCGTCGAGCACGGCCGCGACCTGTACTACGAGGCCGCCGTCGCCGGCGCGATCCCGCTGATCCGCCCGCTGCGCGAGTCCCTCGCCGGCGACAAGGTCAACCGGGTCCTCGGCATCGTCAACGGCACGACCAACTTCATCCTCGACAAGATGGACTCGACGGGCGCCGGCTACCAGGAGGCCCTCGACGAGGCCACCGCGCTCGGCTACGCCGAGGCCGACCCGACCGCCGACGTCGAGGGCTTCGACGCCGCCGCCAAGGCCGCCATCCTGGCCGGCATCGCCTTCCACACCCGGGTCCGCCTCGACGACGTGTACCGCGAGGGCATGACCGAGGTGACCTCCGCCGACTTCGCGTCGGCGCGCCAGATGGGCTGCACCATCAAGCTGCTCGCGATCTGCGAGCGGGCCGCCGACGGCGGCTCCGTGACGGCCCGGGTCCACCCGGCGATGATCCCGCTCGACCACCCGCTGGCCTCCGTGCGGGGCGCCTACAACGCGGTGTTCGTCGAGGCCGAGGCCGCCGGCCAGCTGATGTTCTACGGGCCCGGCGCGGGCGGCGCCCCGACCGCGTCCGCCGTGCTCGGCGACCTCGTCGCGGTCTGCCGGAACAAGCTCGCCGGGTCCACCGGGCCGGGGGAGTCGGCGTACACGCGGCTGCCCGTGAGCCCCATGGGCGACGTCGTGACCCGGTACCACATCAGCCTCGACGTGGCCGACAAGCCGGGCGTCCTCGCCCAGGTGGCGACGGTCTTCGCCGAGCACGGGGTGTCCATCGACACCGTGCGGCAGTCCGGCAAGGACGGCGAGGCCTCCCTCGTCGTCGTCACCCACCGCGCGGCCGACGCGGCCCTCACCGGGACCGTGGACGCCCTGCGCAAGCTCGACACCGTGCGTGGTGTCGCCAGCATCATGCGTGTTGAAGGGGAGTAACCAGCAATGACCCACCAGTGGCGCGGAATCATCGAGGAGTACCGGGACCGGCTCCCCGTCTCCGCTACGACGCCGGTCGTCAGCCTCCGCGAGGGCGGTACGCCGCTCGTGCCCGCGCAGGTGCTCTCCGAGCGCACGGGCTGCGAGGTCCACCTCAAGGTCGAGGGCGCCAACCCGACCGGGTCCTTCAAGGACCGCGGCATGACCATGGCGATCACCCGCGCGAAGGAGGAGGGCGCCAAGGCGGTCATCTGCGCCTCCACCGGCAACACCTCCGCCTCGGCCGCCGCCTACGCGGTGCGGGCCGGCATGGTGTGCGCGGTCCTCGTGCCGCAGGGCAAGATCGCGCTCGGCAAGATGGGCCAGGCCCTCATCCACGGCGCCAAGATCCTCCAGGTCGACGGCAACTTCGACGACTGCCTCACGCTGGCCCGCTCGCTCTCCGACAACTACCCGGTGGCGCTGGTCAATTCGGTCAACCCGGTACGCATCGAGGGCCAGAAGACCGCCGCGTTCGAGATCGTGGACGCCCTCGGCGACGCCCCCGACATCCACGTACTGCCCGTGGGGAACGCCGGCAACATCACGGCGTACTGGAAGGGCTACAAGGAGTACGCCGCCGACAGCATCTCGACGCACACCCCGCGTATGTGGGGCTTCCAGGCGTCGGGCTCGGCGCCGATCGTGCGCGGCGAGGTCGTCAAGGACCCCTCGACGATCGCCACCGCCATCCGCATCGGCAACCCCGCCTCGTGGCAGTTCGCGCTCGCCGCGCGGGACGAATCCGGCGGGTTCATCGACGAAGTGACGGACCGTGAGATCCTGCGCGCCTACCGGCTGCTGGCCTCGCAGGAGGGCGTCTTCGTGGAGCCCGCGTCGGCGGCTTCGGTCGCCGGTCTGCTCAAGGCCGCCGAGCGCGGTCTCGTCGACCCGGGCCAGAAGATCGTGTGCACGGTGACCGGAAACGGCCTCAAGGACCCCGACTGGGCCGTCGCCGGAGCCCCGCAGCCCGTCACCGTCCCGGTCGACGCGGCCGCCGCCGCCGAGCGCCTCGGCCTCGCCTGACACCTGGCCGCCACGGTTGCGTGCGCGTCCCGTACCGCAGGGACGCGCACGTAAAACCGGACAAGCCCGCACGTAGAGGCACAGGGGGCTCGCGACACGCATCGTGCGCCTCCTGTGCGCCCTATGTCGCCACGGAACCTTCCTTCGATAGGCTGTACCCAACCCGCCCCGCCGCATATGCCGTGGTGCAGTTGCCCACGTGGCCCTCGGGTGTTCCGCACGTCTTCGCACCACCTCGCAGCAAACCCCCAGCAGCAGCCTCACAAGGAGTCATCAGAGCGATGGCCGGTCCCGCATTCCGCGCCGCCGCCGTACGGGTGCGCGTCCCCGCCACCAGTGCCAACCTCGGCCCGGGTTTCGACTCCCTCGGCCTGTCACTGGGGCTCTACGACGACGTGGTCGTCCGCGTCGCCGACTCCGGCCTGCACGTCGACATCGCGGGCGAGGGCGCCCAGACGCTGCCCCGCGACGAGAGCCACCTGCTCGTACGGTCCCTGCGCACCGCGTTCGACCTGCTCGGCGGGCAGCCGCGCGGCCTCGAGGTCGTCTGCGCCAACCGGATCCCGCACGGCCGCGGCCTCGGCTCGTCCTCCGCCGCCATCTGCGCCGGCATCGTCGCCGCGCGCGCCGTGACGATAGGCGGCGACGCCCGGCTCGACGACGCGGCCCTGCTGGAGCTCGCGACCGAGATCGAGGGCCACCCCGACAACGTGGCCGCCTGTCTGCTCGGCGGATTCACGCTGTCCTGGATGGACGGGGGAGCCGCCCGCGCGATCCGGATGGACCCGGCGCGGTCCGTGGTTCCGGTGGTCTTCGTACCGGGAAAGGCGGTCCTGACGGAGACGGCCCGCGGGCTGCTCCCGCGCACCGTGCCGCACGTCGACGCCGCGGCCAACGCCGGTCGCGCGGCCCTGCTCGTGGAGGCCCTGACCAGGCGTCCCGAGCTGCTGCTCGCGGCCACCGAGGACCGGCTCCACCAGGAGTACCGCGCACCGGCGATGCCGGAGAGCGTGGCACTGGTCAACCGGCTGCGCGCGGACGGTGTCCCCGCGGTCATCTCCGGCGCGGGGCCCACGGTGCTCGCGCTGGTCGAGGACGGTGCGGCCGACAAGGTCGCACGCCTTGCGGGGGAGGGGTGGGCCGCCAATCGGCTCAGTCTCGACGCCGCGGGTGCGAGCGTCCTGCCGCTCGGGTCCTAGGGTCCGGGGCGTCAGGGAGCACGGCTTGCCGGTGAACGAGAGGGGGAATGTTTGTTGGATCCGGTAGTGTTAACCTCAAGTCTGCATCGGTCGTCTTCGTGGCGCGGTGCTTCGTGTCCCCTTCAGGGACCGCCTTTCTTCCGAGAGCCTCCCCAACTGCCTGCGCAGCCTGCCTGAGCAGTTGCGAGCACGCTCCGGAACCGGCACGACACCCCACGCTCATTCCCGGCAGGGGCCGAGCAGGGGGATCTCGGGCCGGAACCCACGCACTTTGTCTCTCCGCCGTTCCGCGGCGGACCACCGCCCCGGCACGATCAGTGATCGACCAGATCACGGGCCGCAGCCGGACAGCACAACCGGTCGCCGAGCCAGACAGGCCGACGTCCGCTCCAGGGAAGGACCCTTCGTGAGCGACACCACCGATCTGATGGGCGTGACTGCCGACAACTCTGTCGACAATGCCGCGCCCGCCGCAGGTGCTGCCTCTGGCACCACCGCACGGCGCCGCCGCTCCGGCACCGGCCTCGACGGCATGGTCCTGGCCGAGCTGCAGCAGGTCGCGTCCGGCCTCGGCATCAGGGGCACCGCGCGCATGCGCAAGAGCCAGCTGATCGAGGTCATCAAGGAGGCGCAGGCCGGTGGGGGCGCCTCCCAGGCCCTTTCGGGCTCTGGGGGAGGTTCCGCGGCTCCGGCCAAGGCCTCCGCGTCGTCCGCCGCCGCCGAGACCAAGCCGAAGCGCCGCGCCACCTCCAAGGCCCGTACGGGCGACGAGGCCGCCGCTCCCGCCGCCGAGAAGCAGGCCGCGCAGCAGCAGATCGACATTCCGGGCCAGCCCTCCGCCAAGGCCTCCGACCAGAGCGCCGGCGACGAGCAGCCCGCGGGCGAGCGCCGCCGCCGTCGTGCCACCGCGCCGTCCGGCAGCCCCGAGTCCGCCTCGGCGGCGGTCGAGACCGTCACCAAGACGGAGGCCAAGGCCGACGTCAGGACCGAGCCCAAGGAGACCGAGGGCAAGGCCGCCGAGGCCGTCGACAGCGCCGAGGGCCGCCGGGAGCGCCGCGACCGCGGTGAGCGCGGCGACCGTGGCGAGCGCCGGGACCGTCAGCAGCGCGGTGAGCGCGGCGGCGACCGCGGCGAGCGTGGCGACCGCGGTGACCGCCAGCGCGGCGACCGCGGCAAGGCCGACGACCAGCAGGGCGGCCAGCGCCAGCAGCGCCAGGGCGGCCAGCAGCAGGGTCAGCAGCAGAACAACAACAACGGCCCGCAGGACGACTTCGACGACGACGGCAGCCGTCGTGGCCGTCGCGGACGCTACCGCGACCGCCGTGGCCGCCGCGGTGGCCGCGACGAGTTCGGCGCGGAGCCGCAGGTCGCCGACGACGACGTCCTGATCCCCGTCGCGGGCATCCTCGACATCCTCGACAACTACGCGTTCATCCGGACCTCCGGCTACCTGCCGGGCCCGAACGACGTGTACGTCTCGCTCGCCCAGGTCCGCAAGAACGGCCTGCGCAAGGGTGACCACGTCACCGGTGCCGTGCGCCAGCCCAAGGACGGCGAGCGCCGCGAGAAGTTCAACGCCCTGGTGCGTCTGGACTCCTCCAACGGCATGGCCGCCGACTCGGGCCGCGGTCGCCCCGAGTTCAACAAGCTGACCCCGCTGTACCCCCAGGACCGGCTCCGTCTGGAGACCGACCCGGGCGTCCTGACCACGCGGATCATCGACCTCGTGTCGCCGATCGGCAAGGGCCAGCGAGGCCTGATCGTGGCCCCGCCGAAGACCGGCAAGACCATGATCATGCAGGCGGTCGCCAACGCGATCACCCACAACAACCCCGAGTGCCACCTGATGGTCGTCCTGGTCGACGAGCGTCCGGAAGAGGTCACCGACATGCAGCGGTCGGTGAAGGGCGAGGTCATCTCCTCGACCTTCGACCGTCCCGCCGAGGACCACACCACCGTCGCCGAGCTGGCCATCGAGCGCGCCAAGCGTCTCGTGGAGCTCGGGCACGACGTGGTCGTGCTGCTCGACTCGATCACTCGTCTGGGCCGTGCGTACAACCTGGCGGCCCCGGCCTCCGGCCGCATCCTGTCCGGTGGTGTCGACTCGACCGCGCTCTACCCGCCGAAGCGCTTCTTCGGCGCCGCGCGCAACATCGAGGACGGCGGCTCGCTGACCATCCTCGCCACCGCGCTCGTGGAGACCGGCTCGCGCATGGACGAGGTGATCTTCGAGGAGTTCAAGGGCACCGGCAACATGGAGCTCAAGCTCGACCGCAAGCTCGCCGACAAGCGCATCTTCCCGGCGGTGGACGTGGACGCGTCCGGCACCCGTAAGGAAGAGATCCTTCTCGGCAGCGACGAGCTCGCGGTCGTCTGGAAGCTGCGCCGGGTGCTGCACGCCCTCGACCAGCAGCAGGCCATCGAGCTGCTCCTCGACAAGATGAAGCAGACGAAGTCGAACGCCGAGTTCCTGCTCCAGATCCAGAAGACGACTCCGGGTCCCGGTAACGGCAACGACTAGCAACTCCCGGCCCCGCAGGGCCACTTGAGAGCGCCCCCGGCACTTCGGTGCCGGGGGCGCTCTCGCGTGGGCGATCGCGCCCGCTGAGGCGTTCGCCACACGCCGTGCAGTCGCCGCGCCCGGCGACGCCGTCGACGGCCTCCGCGAACGCGCAGGTGAGAGCCGTGGGAATCGTGCCGGGCCGCGCGAATGGCCCGCCGCCGCGTTCTTAGGGGGCTCTTAGAACCCTGTGCAACCCTTCTTGGTGCTTCGACGTCTGACAAGTGTCGACAATCCGTGCCTGAAACCCGGGGCAGGGGGTAATCGGAGGAGCACCGAGAACTGAGGAGACCATGACCGAGCAGGGCACACGCACCAGCCGAATACGCGGGGCCGGCAAGCGCCGCAAGCAGCTCAGCGGGCGCCGTCGCGCCCTGCGGATAGCCGCGTGGAGTGCGGCCGGCGTGGTGCTCGTCGGCGGGGGCGGACTCGGCTACGTGTACTTCAAGCTCAACGGCAACCTCAAGGGCGTCGACATCAACGCCCAGCTCGGCACCGAGCGCCCGCAGAACGTCGACAACGGCTCGGAGGACATCCTGGTCCTCGGCTCCGACTCGCGGGCCGGAGCCAACAAGGAGTACGGCGCGGACGAGGGCGGCGCCCGGTCCGACACCGCGATGATCATCCACGTCTACCAGGGCCACAAGAGCGCGAGCGTGGTCTCGATCCCGCGTGACGCCCTGATCACCCGCCCCTCCTGCACCACGGAGAACGGCAAGAGCGACCCCGGCGCCAAGCGCCAGATGTTCAACACGGCGTACGAGGTCGGGGGCCCGGCCTGTGCGGTCAAGACCGTCGAGCAGATGTCCGGCATCCGCATGGACCACTACATCGAGGTCGACTTCACCGGCTTCAAGAAGCTGATCGACCAGCTCGGCGGGGTGCCCGTCACCACGAACAAGCCGATCAAGGACGACAAGAGCCACCTCGACCTGCCGGCCGGCAAGCACACCCTCAACGGCGAGCAGTCGCTCGGGCTCGTCCGGACCCGCCACGGCGTGGTCGGCGACGGCAGCGACCTCGGCCGCATCCAGCTCCAGCAGGCCTTCATCAAGGCGCTGATCGGGCAGGTCAAGAGCGTGGGCGTGTTCAGCAACCCGGCCAAGCTGTACGGCCTCGCCGACGCGGCCACCAAGGCGATCACCACCGACTCGGAGCTCAGCTCGGTCAACTCACTGATCGGCTTCGCGAGCGGCCTCAAGGGCCTGGACGCCTCCAACGTCAAGATGATCACGCTGCCGGTGCAGTACGACAAGCTCGACCCCAACCGCGTCAGCCCCCTCGAAGAGCAGTCCCGGCAGGTCTGGGACGCCCTCTCCAAGGATCAGCCGATCCCGGCGTCCGCGACCGCCGACTCGGCGGGCGACAAGGGCACCGCGGGCGGCTACGTGGCCGGCCAGTAGCCTCCCGGGAACGGCCGCGGGAATAGTTCCGCCTCCACCCCGGTTTTGGGAGATGCGCCCAGTCCTGGCAGACTGGTACGTCGGCCCCGGTTCACGTATGCGCAATCCGCGTCTACGACCCGGCGCCCTCCCGAACCTAGGAGACACCTTGAAGCGCGACATCCACCCCGAGTACGTCGAGACCCAGGTCAGCTGCACCTGTGGCGCGGCTTTCACCACCCGTAGCACGATCGACGGCGGCTCCATCCGCGCCGAAATCTGCTCCGAGTGCCACCCGTTCTACACGGGCAAGCAGAAGATCATGGACACCGGTGGCCGCGTGGCCCGCTTCGAGGCCCGCTTCGGCAAGGCCGCTGCCGGCTCCGCCCAGAAGTAGCGAGCCACCTGCGCCGGTCCGTGGCGCCTCCTTCCCGGAGGCGCCGCGACCGGCGCTTTGCCGTCCAGCCCTACGTGCCCGTTTGAATCCCAGGAGCCACCGATGTTCGAAGCGGTCGAGGACCTGATCGGCGAGCACGCCGATCTCGAGACGAAGCTCGCCGACCCTTCGGTCCACGCCGATCAGGCCAACGCGCGCAAGCTGAACAAGCGCTACGCCGAGCTCACGCCGATCGTCGGGACCTACCGCGCCTGGAAGCAGACCGGCGAGGACATCGAGACGGCCCGCGAGTTCGCGGCCGACGACCCGGACTTCGTCGCCGAGGTCAAGGACCTGACCGCGCAGCGCGAGCGGCTCACCGAGAAGCTCCGCCTGCTCCTCGTCCCGCGCGACCCGAGCGACGACAAGGACGTGCTCCTGGAGATCAAGGCGGGTGCGGGCGGCGACGAGTCGGCCCTGTTCGCCGGTGACCTCCTGCGCATGTACCTGCGCTACGCCGAGCGCGTCGGCTGGAAGACCGAGATCATCGACTCCACCGAGTCCGACCAGGGCGGCTACAAGGACGTCCAGGTCGCCGTGAAGACCAAGGGCGGCAACGGCGCGACCGAGCCCGGCCAGGGCGTGTGGGCACGGATGAAGTACGAGGGCGGCGTGCACCGCGTGCAGCGCGTGCCGGCCACCGAGTCGGCCGGCCGCATCCACACCTCCGCCGCCGGCGTGCTCGTCACGCCCGAGGCCGAGGAGGTCGACGTCGAGATCAACATGAACGACCTCCGCATCGACGTGTACCGCTCCTCGGGCCCCGGCGGCCAGTCCGTCAACACGACCGACTCCGCGGTGCGCATCACGCACGTCCCCACCGGCGTCGTCGCCTCCTGCCAGAACGAGAAGAGCCAGCTCCAGAACAAGGAGCAGGCCATGCGCATCCTGCGCTCCCGGCTGCTCGCCGCCGCCCAGGAGGCCGCCGAGCAGGAGGCCGCGGACGCCCGCCGCAGCCAGGTGCGCACCGTCGACCGCTCCGAGAAGATCCGGACGTACAACTTCCCGGAAAACCGCATCTCGGACCACCGCGTCGGCTTCAAGGCGTACAACTTGGACCAGGTCCTCGACGGCGACCTGGACGCGATGATCCAGGCCTGCGTCGACGCGGACTCCGCCGCCAAGCTCGCGGCCGCCCAGTAATCAGCCCCGTACGACTGCCGGAGGACCAGCGTGCAGCAAAACTCTGGGGGGCGACCCCCAGGCCCCCGAAGCGTGCTGCTTGCCGAGGTGGCCCAGGCCACCCAGCGGCTGGCCGACGCCGGTGTACCCTCGCCGCGCTTCGACGCGGAGGAGCTCGCCGCGCACATCCACGGGGTGAAGCGGGGAGAGCTGCACAACGTCAAGGACGTCGATTTCGACGCCCGCTACTGGGAGGCGATCGCCCGCCGCGAGGCGCGTGAGCCGCTCCAGCACATCACCGGCCGCGCCTTCTTCCGCTACCTCGAACTCCACGTCGGACCAGGGGTGTTCGTGCCCCGCCCCGAGACGGAGTCCGTGGTCGGCTGGGCCATAGACGCCGTCCGCGCGATGGACGTCGTGGAGCCGCTCATCGTCGACCTGTGCACCGGCTCGGGCGCCATCGCGCTCGCCATGGCGCAGGAGGTCCCGCGCTCCCGCGTGCACGCCGTGGAGCTGTCCGAGGACGCCCTGGCATGGACGCGGAAGAACGTCGAGGGGTCCCGCGTCGTTCTCCACCAGGGCGACGCGCTCACCGCGCTGCCCGAGCTCGACGGCCAGGTCGACCTGGTCATCTCGAACCCGCCGTACATCCCGCTCACCGAGTGGGAGTACGTCGCCCCCGAGGCGCGCGACCACGACCCCGAGCTCGCGCTGTTCTCCGGTGAGGACGGCCTCGACACCATCCGGGGCATCGAACGCACCGCGCACCGCCTCCTGCGGCCCGGCGGGCTCGTCGTCATCGAGCACGCCGACACCCAGGGCGGCCAAGTGCCGTGGATCTTCAACGAGGAGGCCGGCTGGGCGGACGCGGCCGACCACCCCGACCTGAACAACCGCCCGCGCTTCGCCACGGCCCGCAAGGCCACCCCGTGATCCGCTCCAACCCCCAGACCGTGTACGTGTACGAGGAGGCCCGCTAATGGCTCGGCGATACGACTGCAACGACGCGACCGACCGCGCGACCGGTCTGCGCGAAGCCGCGTCCGCCGTCCGACGCGGCGAGCTCGTGGTGCTGCCGACGGACACCGTGTACGGGATCGGCGCCGACGCGTTCAGCGCGCAGGCCTGCTCGGACCTGCTCGACGCCAAGGGCCGGGGTCGCAACATGCCCACCCCCGTCCTCATCGGCTCGCCGAACACCCTGCACGGCCTGGTCACCGACTTCACCGAGCAGGCGTGGGAGCTCGTCGACGCGTTCTGGCCCGGCGCCCTGACACTGGTCACGCGCCACCAGCCGTCCCTGCAGTGGGACCTCGGCGACACCCGGGGCACCGTCGCCATCCGGATGCCGCTGCACCCGGTCGCCATCGAGCTGCTCACCGAGGTCGGCCCCATGGCCGTGTCCTCCGCCAACCTCACCGGCCACCCCTCGCCGGAGGACTGCGACGCCGCCCAGGGCATGCTCGGCGACTCCGTCTCGGTGTACCTGGACGGCGGCCCGACCCCGGGCATCGTCCCCTCCTCCATCGTCGACGTGACCGGCAAGGTCCCGGTGCTGCTGCGTGCGGGCGCGCTCGACGCGGACGAGCTGCGCAAGGTGGTACCCGATCTTGAGGTGGCCAATTGACCGCCCCTGAGGGGCGTGGCATAGGCACGGTTCGCCCTGCGGGGAACTCGTTCCGCATCCTCCACGTCAGCACCGGCAACGTCTGCCGCTCGCCGATCACCGAGCGGCTGACGCGCCATGCCCTGAGCGACCGCCTCGGCGATCCGTTCACGGGCGGCCTCGTCGTGGAGAGCGCCGGGACCTGGGGACACGAGGGCGCCCCGATGGAGGCCAACGCCGCCGCCGTCCTCGCCGACTTCGGGGCGGACGCCACCGGCTTCACCGGGCGCGAGCTCCTCGACGAGCACGTCATCACCGCCGACCTGGTCCTCACCGCGACCCGGGACCACCGCGCGCAGGTCATCTCGATGGGCCACTCGGCGGGCCTGCGCACCTTCACCCTGAAGGAGTTCACCCGTCTCGTACGGGCCATAGACCCGGCCACCCTGCCCGACCCCCTCCAGGAGGGCATGGTCGAGCGGGCGAGGGCCCTGGTGCGGGCCGCGGCCGCGCTGCGCGGCTGGCTCCTCGCGCCCAGCGCCGAGGCCGACGAGGTCAACGATCCCTACGGCGCCCCCATCACCTTCTTCCGTTCCATCGGCGACGAGATCAACCAGGCCCTCGACCCGGTCGTCACCGCGCTGACGGGCGTGCCCACCCACCACTGAGACGCGCCATCACACCGGGCGCGCGGGGCCGCCGAGACCTACGCTGGGTGCATGTCCGTCACCTCCGCAGTTGGCACCGAACTCGCGGGGCTCGACGCCGTAAGGCGGCAGGACCCCGACATGGCCGACGTGCTGCTCGGCGAGGCCGAGCGCCAGGCCACCTCGCTCCAGCTGATCGCCGCCGAGAACTTCACCTCGCCGGCCGTGCGCGCCGCCCTCGGCTCGCAGCTGGGCAACAAGTACGCCGAGGGCTACCCCGGTGCCCGCCACCACGGCGGCTGCGAGGTCGTGGACGTCGCCGAGCGCATCGCCGTCGAACGCGCCAAAGCCCTGTTCGGGGCGGATCACGCCAACGTGCAGTCGCATTCGGGTACTTCGGCGATGCTCGCGGCCTACGCGGCGCTCCTGAGGCCCGGGGACACCGTCCTGGCGATGGGCCTTCCGCACGGCGGACACCTCACGCACGGCTCGCCCGCCAACTTCTCGGGGCGCTGGTTCGACTTCGTCGGGTACGGCGTCGAGCCGGACACCGGGCTCATCGACTACGGCGATGTGTGGGACCTGGCGGTCGAGCACCGGCCGAGGGCGATCGTGTGCGGTTCCATCGCATACCCCCGCCACCCGGACTACCGCGCGTTCCGGGAGATCGCGGACGACGTGGGCGCCTACCTCATCGCCGACGCCGCGCACCCCATGGGTCTGGTCGCCGGGGGAGCGGCGCCGAGCCCGGTCCCGTACGCCGACGTCGTGTGCGCCACCACCCACAAGGTGCTGCGCGGACCGCGCGGCGGCCTGATCCTGTGCGGCGCCGACCTCGCCGCGCGCATCGACCGCGCGGTCTTCCCCTTCACGCAGGGCGGCGCCCAGATGCACACGATCGCCGCCAAGGCCATCGCGTTCGGCGAGGCGTCCACCCCCGCGTTCACGGCGTACGCGCACCAGGTGGTCGCCAATGCGCGCATCCTCGCCGAGGGACTGCTCGCCGAGGGATTCGGGGTGGCCACCGGCGGCACCGACACCCACCTCGTGCTCGCCGACCCGGCGCCGTTCGGCGTCGACGGCCGCACCGCGCGCGGCCGCCTCGCGGGTGCGGGGCTCGTCCTGGACAGCTGCGCCCTGCCGGGCGCGGACGCCCGCGGCATCCGCCTGGGCACCGCGGCCGTCACCACCCAGGGCATGGGGGAGACGGAGATGGCGAGAATCGCGGTGCTGTTCGCGATGGCGATGCGGGAGGATCCGGGGGCGCGGGCAGAAGTGCGGGAGCTGGCGGAGAGGTTCCCTCCTCCTTAAGAGGGGCGGAAGAAGGCCACAATTCACGGGCCGCCCCGTACTCACAGGGTGCTCATACGGGAAAAATGCAGGCTTATCGCCGCTTCCAGGGGGTACCTGCAACCATCTGCCGGATACGGATGTCCTCAACCACATGCGCGCGAAGCTAGGGTGTGGGGCTGAGATGGCCAGCGATACCTCTGGGGCAGCCCGTGCGTGAATACCTGCTGACGCTCTGCGTCACGGCCGCGGTGACCTATCTGCTCACCGGGCCGGTGCGGAAGTTCGCCATCGCCGTGGGCGCGATGCCGGCGATCCGTGCGCGCGACGTGCACCGGGAGCCGACACCGAGACTCGGCGGCATCGCCATGTTCGGCGGCCTGTGCGCGGGCCTGCTCGTCGCCGACCACCTCGACGGGCTCAACGCCGTCTTCAGCCAGTCGAACGAACCACGGGCGCTGCTCTCCGGCGCCGCCCTGATCTGGCTGATCGGCGTCCTCGACGACAAGTTCGAGATCGACGCCCTGATCAAGCTCGGCGGACAGATGATCGCCGCCGGCGTCATGGTCATGCAGGGTCTGACGATCCTGTGGCTGCCCATCCCCGGCATCGGCTCGGTCTCGCTGACGTCGTGGCAGGGCACGCTGCTGACGGTCGCGCTCGTCGTGATCACCATCAACGCGGTGAACTTCGTGGACGGTCTCGACGGCCTCGCCGCCGGCATGGTGTGCATCGCGTCGGCGGCGTTCTTCATGTACGCCTACCGGCTCTGGTACGGGTACGGGATCGAGGCGGCGGCCCCCGCCACCCTCTTCGCCGCCATCCTGATGGGCATGTGCGTGGGCTTCCTGCCGCACAACATGCACCCGGCGAGGATCTTCATGGGCGACTCGGGCTCGATGCTGATCGGGCTCGTCCTCGCGGCGGGCGCCATCTCCATCACGGGCCAGGTCGACCCGGACGCGATGAAGCTCAACTTCGGCGGCACCCGCGATGCCACGCACGCGATGCTCCCGGTCTTCATCCCGCTGCTCATGCCGTTGACGATCATCGCGATCCCGATGGCCGACCTGGTGCTGGCGATCGTGCGCAGGACCTGGAACGGCCAGTCGCCGTTCGCCGCGGACCGCGGACACCTGCACCACCGGCTCCTGGAGATCGGGCATTCGCACAGCCGGGCGGTGCTGATCATGTACTTCTGGTCGGCGCTCATCGCCTTCGGCGCGGTGGCCTACTCGGTGCACTCGGCGTCGATGTGGATCGTGCTCGTGATCGTCGCGCTCAGCGCGGTCGGGCTCGTCCTGCTGCTGTTGCCGCGGTTCGCGCCGCGCACCCCGCGGTGGGCCGAGCGGTTCGTGCCGCCGCGCTACCGGCGCACCCAGCAGGAGCCGGAGGCGGAGCACTCCTCGGCGACGGACGAACAGGACGAGGTGCGCGGCGAGCGCCCCGCGGTGGCGGCCGGAGTGTCCGGCGTCAACGGAGCGACGGCGATCGGCCCCCGTTCGCGTTTCCCCGACCGACGGAAGACCGGGGCATCGCGCTGACGATTTGCCGCGTCGACGCCCAATACCAGACATCTCGCCGCTCGTTGCGCACAAACGCGCAGCATCACTCTCAAGTGTGCTGCCCATCACACTTCCATGGTAAAGACCTCATCAAATAGTTTGTGATACGGTTCACGAGACCCGGCGCCAGAGCCGAAGGACCGTAGTGCGACGGTCCGTTGGCCCGAGTTACCAACTCGGCGCGGGCTTACGCTCGTCCATGACGACACCACTTTGCCCCCACCAGCAAGCGGAGCTGCCGCCATGCCGTCCAACGACGCACGCACTCTTCTCCCGACCGCCCTACCCACCGCTGCCGCGGGCGCTGTTGCGACCCTCGTGAGCGGTGTGGTCGTGGGCGGCAAGGGGGCGGTGGGTGCCATCGTCGCGACGCTGGTCGTGATCCTCTTCATGGGCGTGGGCCTCGTCGTCCTGGAGCGCACTGCCAAATCGCTTCCGCATCTCTTCCAGGCCATGGGACTGATGCTGTACACCGCGCAGTTGCTCGTGCTCTTCATCTTTGTCGCGGTCTTCAAGCACACGACGCTGTTCAACCCCAAATGCTTTGCCGCAACCCTCGTCGCGCTGACCCTCGTCTGGATCGGCGCGCAGGCGCGTGCACACATGAAGGCGAAGATCCTTTACGTCGAGCCGGATACCACCGAGGGCTCCAAGCCCGAAAAGACGGGGCCGTCGGCGTGAACGGTAGGGCCGGAATAAATGCGAGTTCAGGACCCTGCTATCGTCCGGTGCCAACTGCGGCACTGCGGGCGCGGGCATCTGAGCTGACGCCTGCTCATTCGCGAGGCTTGATGCCCGACCGCCGCCCCATCATCCGAAACACCAGTCCAGTGCCGAACCGCGGCTGCGCGCCGCGCCGACACAACGAGGTTGCCGTACCTATGCGCCACGCTGAAGGAGCCCGCGGTGAGTGCTGACCCGACGCAGGTGCTCGCCTTCGATCCGAGCTGCCACATCTTCCAGTCGAACGGCTGTGGCTTCGAGGGTCCCGGCCTGCACTCGTTCCTCTTCGAGCCGCTCTGGGGCGACACCGACGGGGTGTACTTCAACAAGCCGATGCTGCTGGCCCTGCTGGGCTCGCTCGTCATCGTCGGCTTCTTCTGGGCCGCCTTCCGCAAGCCCGCTGTGAAGTCCCCCAGCAAGCTCCAGATGATCGGCGAGGCCGGCTACGACTTCGTGCGCCGCGGCATCGTCTACGAGACGATGGGCAAGAAGGAGGGCGAGAAGTGGGTCCCCCTCATGGTCTCGCTGTTCTTCTTCGTCTGGATGATGAACCTCTGGTCGATCATCCCGCTCGCCCAGTTCCCGGTGACGTCGATCATCGCGTACCCGGCCGTGCTCGCCGCGATCGTCTACATCTGCTGGATGAGCGTCACGTTCAAGCGGCACGGATTCGTCGGCGGCTTCAAGAACCTCACCGGCTATGACAAGTCGCTCGGCGGCGTCCTGCCGCTCGTCATGGTCATCGAGTTCTTCTCGAACGTGCTGGTCCGCCCCTTCACGCACGCGGTGCGACTGTTTGCGAACATGTTCGCCGGTCACACCCTGCTGCTGCTGTTCACGATCGCCAGCTGGTACATGCTCAACGGCATCGGCATCGCTTACGCCGGCGTCTCGTTCGTGATGGTCGTCGTGATGACCGCCTTCGAGCTCTTCATCCAGGCCGTTCAGGCATACGTGTTCGTGCTCCTGGCCTGCAGCTACCTGCAGGGCGCTGCCGCCGAGCACCACTGACCGTCCGCCCCCTCCATACCCCAAGTCGTCCGGTGGCCAACCCCCACCGGTCCGTGAAAGAGAAGGAAGAACTGGCATGTCCCAGATCCTCGCTGCCTCCGATGGCGTCACCGGCTCGCTCAGCTCCATCGGTTACGGCCTCGCCGCGATCGGCCCCGGCGTCGGCGTCGGCATCATCTTCGGTAACGGTACGCAGGCTCTCGCCCGTCAGCCCGAAGCGGCCGGCCTGATCCGCGCCAACCAGATCCTGGGCTTCGCGTTCTGTGAGGCGCTCGCCCTGATCGGTCTGGTCATGCCGTTCGTCTACAGCTGACGAACAGCCACGATCCGACCGACCGACGAAAGGCACTGATGTGAACCTCACCATGGTTCAGCTGGCGGCCGAGGGCAAGGAAAACCCCCTCGTTCCGCCGTGGCCTGAGCTCGTCATCGGCCTCATCGCCTTCGTCATCGTCTTCGGCTTCCTCGCCAAGAAGCTCCTCCCGAACATCAACAAGGTTCTGGACGAGCGTCGCGAGGCCATCGAAGGCGGGATGGAGAAGGCCGAAGCCGCTCAGACCGAGGCCCAGAGCGTCCTTGAGCAGTACAAGGCGCAGCTCGCCGAGGCCCGCCACGAGGCTGCCCGCCTGCGCCAGGAGGCGACCGAGCAGGGCACCGCACTCATCCAGGAGATGAGGGCGGAAGGCCAGCGGCAGCGTGAGGAGATCATCGCTGCCGGCCACGCCCAGATCGAGGCCGACCGCAAGGCCGCCGCGCACTCGCTCCGTCAGGACGTGGGCAAGCTGGCGACCGACCTGGCCGGCAAGCTGGTCGGCGAGTCCCTCGAGGACCACGCCCGCCAGAGCCGCACGATCGACCGTTTCCTCGGCGAGCTCGAGGAGAAGGCCGAGGCCGTCCGATGAACGGCGCGAGCCGCGAGGCACTGGCCGCCGCACGAGAGCGTCTCGACGCGCTGATGGACCGTACGTCCGTCGACGCGGCGAAGCTCGGCGACGAGCTGGCCGCCGTCACCACGCTGCTCGACCGCGAGGTCTCGCTGCGTCGGGTCCTCACCGACCCGGCGCAGGCCGGCGAGGCCAGGGCCCAGCTGGCCGCGCGCCTGTTCGGCGGCCAGGTCGGCGGCGAGACGGGCGACCTGGTGGGCGGCATGGTCCGCTCCCGCTGGTCGCAGTCGCGTGACCTGGTGGACTCGCTCGAGGAACTGGCGAGCACCGCCGACCTCACCGCCGCGCAGCAGGCGGGCACGCTGGACGACGTCGAGGACGAGCTGTTCCGGTTCGGCCGCATCGTCACCGCGAGCCCCGAACTGCGCTCCGCGCTCACCAGCCGCACCGCCACGGTCGCGGCCAAGAGCGAACTGCTGCGCAGTCTGCTCGGCGGCAGGGCGAACCCGGTCACCGAGCGCCTGGTCACCCGTCTGGTGACCCGGCCGCGTGGACGTAGCCTGGAAGCGGGCCTCGAGTCCCTCTCCAAGCTCGCCGCGGGGCGTCGGGACCGGATGGTCGCGGTGGTCACCTCCGCGGTGCCGCTGACCGACCTCCAGAAGTCGCGCCTCGGCGCGGCCCTGGCGAAGATCTACGGCCGCCAGATGCACCTCAACCTCGACGTGGACCCCGAGGTCCTCGGCGGGATCTCGGTGCGCGTCGGCGACGAGCTCATCGAGGGCACCATCGCGGAGCGCCTCGAAGAGGCGAACCGGCGGCTGGCGCGCTGACCTCACGGTCGGCACAGCAACTGAATTAGCAACACCAGCGGCCCGGTTGGGCCGTGCAGAAATTGCAGAAGATTCCTGGGGGTCGGCCCCCAGACCCCCTTAGAAACTTCGGGCCCAACAAGGAGAGCAGGGAACCCAGATGGCGGAGCTCACGATCCGGCCGGAGGAGATCCGGGACGCGCTGGAGACCTTTGTCCAGTCGTACCAGCCGGACGCGGCCTCGCGCGAGGAGGTCGGTACGGTCAGCGTTGCCGGCGACGGCATCGCGAAGGTCGAGGGTCTTCCCTCGGCCATGGCGAACGAGCTGCTGCGGTTCGAGGACGGAACCCTTGGTCTCGCCCTCAACCTCGAGGAGCGCGAGATCGGTGCGATCGTCCTCGGCGAGTTCAGCGGAATCGAAGAGGGCCAGCCGGTGCAGCGCACCGGTGAGGTGCTCTCGGTCGGCGTAGGCGAGGGTTACCTCGGCCGCGTCGTCGACCCGCTCGGCAACCCGATCGACGGCCTCGGCGAGATCGAGACCGACGGCCGCCGCGCCCTGGAGCTTCAGGCTCCGGGCGTCATGGTCCGTAAGTCGGTGCACGAGCCGATGGCGACCGGTTACAAGGCCGTCGACGCGATGGTGCCGATCGGCCGTGGCCAGCGTCAGCTGATCATTGGTGACCGTCAGACCGGCAAGACCGCTCTGGCCGTCGACACGATCATCAACCAGCGCGACAACTGGCGCTCGGGCGACCCGAAGAAGCAGGTTCGCTGCATCTACGTCGCCATCGGCCAGAAGGGCTCGACCATCGCCTCCGTGCGTGGCGCCCTGGAAGAGGCCGGCGCGCTGGAGTACACGACGATCGTCGCCGCGCCCGCGTCCGACCCGGCCGGCTTCAAGTACCTTGCCCCGTACACCGGTTCGGCCATCGGCCAGCACTGGATGTACGACGGCAAGCACGTCCTCATCATCTTCGACGACCTGTCGAAGCAGGCCGACGCCTACCGCGCCGTGTCCCTGCTGCTGCGCCGTCCGCCGGGCCGCGAGGCCTACCCGGGCGACGTCTTCTACCTGCACTCGCGTCTGCTCGAGCGCTGCGCGAAGCTGTCGGACGCGATGGGCGCCGGCTCGATGACGGGTCTCCCGATCGTCGAGACCAAGGCGAACGACGTGTCGGCGTTCATCCCGACCAACGTCATCTCCATCACCGACGGCCAGTGCTTCCTGGAGTCGGACCTGTTCAACGCCGGTCAGCGCCCCGCGCTGAACGTCGGTATCTCCGTCTCCCGAGTCGGTGGTTCCGCACAGCACAAGGCAATGCGCCAGGTGTCCGGCCGACTGCGTGTCGACCTCGCCCAGTACCGCGAGCTGGAGGCGTTCGCCGCCTTCGGTTCCGACCTGGACGCCGCTTCCAAGGCTTCCCTTGAGCGCGGCAAGCGCATGGTCGAGCTGCTGAAGCAGCCGCAGTACTCGCCGTACCCGGTCGAGGAGCAGGTCGTCTCCATCTGGGCCGGCACCACCGGCAAGATGGACGACGTGCCCGTGGAGGACATCCGCCGCTTCGAGGCCGAGCTGCTGGAGTACCTGCGCCGCGAGCGCAAGGAGCTCCTCACCTCGATCGCCGAGGGCGCGAAGATGTCGGACGACACCCTGCAGTCCGTGGGCGACGCCATCGCGGGCTTCAAGCGCCAGTTCGAGACCTCGGACGGCAAGCTCCTGGGTGACGACGCGCCGGCACCGGTCAGCACCAGCAAGTGACGACGACGGAAGGGACCTGACTCATGGGAGCGCAGCTCCGGGTCTACAAGCGTCGCATCCGATCCGTCACCGCGACCAAGAAGATCACCAAGGCGATGGAGATGATCGCCGCCTCGCGCATCGTCAAGGCGCAGCGCCAGGTGGCGGCCTCCACGCCGTACGCGACCGAGCTCACCCGTGCGGTGACCGCGGTGGCGACCGGCTCCACCACCAGGCACCCGCTCACCACCGAGGCCGAGGCCCCGGCCCGCGCCGCGGTCCTGCTCATCACGAGCGACCGCGGTCTGGCCGGCGGCTACTCCTCCAACGCCATCAAGGCCGCGGAGAGGCTGACGGAGCGGCTGCGCGGCGAGGGCAAGGAGGTCGACACGTACATCGTCGGCCGCAAGGGTGTCGCCTACTACGGCTTCCGTGAGCGCAAGGTCTCACAGTCGTGGACCGGCTTCACCGACAGCCCGACCTACGCGGACGCCAAGCAGGTGGCCGCACCGCTGATCGAGGCCATCCAGACGGAGACGGCCGAGGGCGGAGCGGACGAACTGCACATCGTCTTCACGGAGTTCGTGTCGATGATGACGCAGTCGCCGGTCGACAACCGGATGCTGCCGTTGTCGCTGGAGAAGGTTCAGGAGTCCGAGACCTCGGTGGCTTCCGCCGCCGGGGGAGCGAAGGACCAGGTCCTTCCGCTCTTCGACTTCGAGCCGTCGGCGGAGGACGTCCTCGACGCCCTGCTGCCGCGCTACGTCGAAAGCCGCATCTACAACGCGCTGCTTCAGTCGGCCGCTTCCGAGCACGCCGCCCGTCGCCGCGCGATGAAGTCGGCCACCGACAACGCCGGAGAGCTCATCAAGAGCCTTTCCCGGCTTGCCAACGCGGCCCGCCAGGCCGAAATCACCCAGGAAATCAGCGAGATCGTCGGTGGCTCCAGTGCGCTGGCCGACGCGACCGCGGGGAGTGACAAGTAATGACGACCACTGTTGAGACGGCCGTTGCCACGGGCCGCGTCGCCCGGGTCATCGGCCCGGTCGTCGACGTGGAGTTCCCCGTCGACGCGATGCCGGAGATCTACAACGCGCTGCACGTCCAGGTGGCCGACCCGGCCGAGGACGGCAAGCTCAAGACGCTGACGCTCGAAGTCGCCCAGCACCTGGGTGACGGCATCGTCCGCGCGATCTCGATGCAGCCCACCGACGGTCTGGTCCGCCAGGCCCCGGTGACCGACACGGGCAACGGCATCACGGTGCCGGTCGGCGACTTCACCAAGGGCAAGGTGTTCAACACCCTCGGCGAGGTGCTGAACAAGCCCGAGGAGAACGCCAACATCGGCGAGCGCTGGCCGATCCACCGCAAGGCGCCCAACTTCGACCAGCTCGAGTCCAAGACCGAGATGTTCGAGACCGGCGTCAAGGTCATCGACCTTCTCACCCCGTACGTCAAGGGTGGAAAGATCGGCCTGTTCGGTGGTGCCGGTGTCGGCAAGACCGTCCTCATCCAGGAAATGATCTACCGCGTGGCCAACAACCACGACGGTGTGTCGGTGTTCGCCGGTGTCGGCGAGCGCACCCGTGAGGGCAACGACCTCATCGAGGAAATGCAGGACTCGGGCGTCATCGACAAGACCGCCCTTGTCTTCGGTCAGATGGACGAGCCGCCGGGCACGCGTCTGCGCGTCGCCCTGGCCGGTCTGACGATGGCGGAGTACTTCCGTGACGTCCAGAAGCAGGACGTCCTCTTCTTCATCGACAACATCTTCCGGTACACCCAGGCGGGTTCCGAGGTGTCGACCCTGCTCGGCCGCATGCCCTCCGCGGTGGGTTACCAGCCGAACCTGGCCGACGAGATGGGTCTCCTGCAGGAGCGCATCACCTCGACCCGTGGTCACTCGATCACCTCGATGCAGGCGATCTACGTCCCCGCGGACGACCTGACCGACCCGGCTCCGGCCACCACGTTCGCCCACCTCGACGCGACGACGGTTCTCTCCCGTCCGATCTCCGAGAAGGGCATCTACCCGGCCGTGGACCCGCTGGACTCCACGTCCCGCATCCTGGACCCGCGCTACATCGCGCAGGAGCACTACGACGCCGCCATGCGCGTCAAGACGATCCTGCAGAAGTACAAGGACCTCCAGGACATCATCGCCATCCTCGGCATCGACGAGCTCGGCGAAGAGGACAAGCTGGTCGTGCACCGTGCCCGCCGCGTGGAGCGCTTCCTGTCGCAGAACACGCACGTCGCCAAGCAGTTCACCGGCGTCGACGGTTCGGACGTCCCGCTGGAAGAGTCGATCGTCGCGTTCAACCAGATCTGCGACGGCGAGTACGACCACTTCCCCGAGCAGGCGTTCTTCATGTGCGGTGGCCTGGAAGACCTCAAGGCCAACGCCAAGGAGCTGGGCGTCTCCTGACGCACCCGGCCGCGTGGAGGGGCGGGCGCGTCCCGCCCCTCTGCGTATCGCCACTCAAGAACTGACTAGAATCGACCCAACACCCGGCCGAACCGCCGGGTGGTGACCCAAGGAGCCAACCATGGCTACTGAGCTGCACGTCGAGCTCGTCGCCGCGGACCGCAGTGTCTGGTCCGGCGAGGCCACCCTGGTCGTCGCGCGCACCACGTCCGGCGACATCGGCGTCATGCCCGGTCACCAGCCGCTCCTTGGTGTGCTGGAGTCGGGCCCGGTGACGATCCGTACGAGCGAGGGCGGCACCGTCGTCGCGGCGGTGCACGGTGGATTCATCTCCTTCGCCGACAACAAGCTGTCGCTGCTCGCCGAGGTCGCCGAGCTGGCGGACGAGATCGATGTCCAGCGTGCCGAGCGTGCGCTGGAGAGTGCGAAGTCGGAGTCGGACGCCGCGGCCGAGCGGCGCGCCGATGTGCGACTGCGTGCGGTGGCGAAGGGCTAGCACCCTCGTCCGTGATTTTCCTCAGCCGCGGCTCGGTCCGGAATCTTCCGGAGCCGGTCGCGGCTGAGGCGATGCAGGCAGATTTTTCCGTTGCTGGATTACTGGTTGAGCGAGGAGGTCGGTGTAGATGACTCTCGCTCTGCTTGTGTGTGGCCTGGTCGTCGCGCTGGTACTGGTGGGACTCTTCGTCTTCGGTCTGCGCCGGCGGCTGATCCAGCGTTCCGGGGGGACGTTCGACTGCAGTCTGCGCTGGGGCCTTCCGGAGACGCCGGACACCAGTGGCAAGGGCTGGGTGTACGGGGTGGCCCGCTACAACGGTGACCGGATCGAGTGGTTCCGCGTCTTCTCGTACGCGATGAGGCCGCGCCGCGTGCTGGAGCGGTCCGCCATCGACGTGGTGTCGCGTCGCCTTCCCGAGGGCGAGGAAGAGCTGGCGCTGCTGTCCGATGCGATCATTCTGGGGTGTACGCATCGGGGTACGCGACTCGAACTCGCGATGAGCGAGGACGCGCTGACGGGTTTCCTGGCCTGGCTGGAAGCGGCCCCGCCCGGCCAGCGGGTCAACGTGGCCTAGCCCGCCCCTGGGGCTCCGCCCCAGACCCCGCATCGCGCCTGAACGGCGCTGGTCCTCAATCGCTGGACGGGCTGGGGGTGCCCATGCGGGTCGGCACCGAGTAGTTGAGGGGCGCGGGGAACTGCGCGATCAGCCACGCACGGTCCGCAGGCGAAGGCCCTGGGGCTCCGTCCCAGACCCCGTATCGCGCCTGAAGGGCGCTGGTCCTCAATCGCCGGACGGGCTGGGGGTGCCCGATGCTGGGCACCTTGCCGAGGGCAGCCCACCTGGGGGCGCGGGGAACTGCGCGATCAGCCACGCACGGTCCGCAGGCGAAGGCCCTGGGGCTCCGTCCCAGACCCCGCATCGCGCCTGAAGGGCGCTCGTCCTCAATCGCCGGACGGGCTGGGGGTGCCCGATGCTGGGCACCTTGCCGAGGGCAGCCCACCTGGGGGCGCGGGGAACTGCGCGATCAGCCACGCACGGTCCGCAGGCGAAGGCCCTGGGGCTCCGTCCCAGACCCCGCATCGCGCCTGAAGGGCGCTCGTCCTCAATCGCCGGACGGGCTGGGGGTGGCCATGCGGGTCGGCACCGAGTAGTTGAGGGGCGCGGGGAACTGCGCGATCAGCCACGCACGGTCCGCAGCCGAAGGCCCTGGGGCTCCGTCCCAGACCCCGCATCGCGCCTGAAGGGCGCTCGTCCTCAATCGCCGGACGGGCTGGGGGTGCCCGATGCTGGGCACCTTGCCGAGGGCAGCCCACCTGGGGGCGCGGGGAACTGCGCGATCAGCCACGCACGGTCCGCAGACGAAGGCCCAGGGGCTCCGCCCCAGACCCCGTATCACGCCTGAAGGGCGCTCGTCCTCAATCGCCGGACGGGCTGGGGGTGCCGATGCTGGGCATCCTGCCGAGGCCGACCCCACCAGGGGCGCGGGGAACCGCGCCACACGCGTTCGCCGCTTGCGGCCCAACCCGAGAGCCCTCCGGTGGGTGAGGAGAGGGCAGGCCGACACCCCGGTCGTCGAGGGACGGGCCCGACCGGCCGGGGTGTTGGGGCGGGCCCCGTTACTTCAGGCCCGAGTCCATCGCCGTCAGCAGCTCGCCGTTCGACGTGTCACCGCTGAACTCCCAGAAGAACGCCCCCCTGAGCCCCAGGTTCTTCACGTACGTCATCTTGCCGGTGATCGTCGCCGGGGTGTCGTAGCTCCACCAGTTGCTGCCGCAGTGGGCGTACGCCGTGCCCGCGATCGTGCCGGTCACGGGGCACGCGGACTTCAGGACCTTGTAGTCCTCGATGCCCTGCTCGTACGTGCCCGGCGCCGGCCCCGTCGCGGTGCCGCCCGGCGCGTCCTGGGTGACGCCCGTCCAGCCACGGCCGTAGAACCCGATGCCCAGGTTGAGCTTGCTCGCCGGGACGCCCTTGCCCAGGTACTTCTGGATCGCCGCGTCCGTGTTGAAGCCCGCGATCGGGATGCCGTTGTACGAGGTGAGCGGGGAGTGCGGGGCCGTGGGGCCCTTCGCGTCCCACGCGCCGAAGAAGTCGTACGTCATCACGTTGTACCAGTCGACGTAGCTCGCCGCGCCCCCGTAGTCCGCCGCGTCCATCTTGCCGCCGGTCGAGCCGTCGGCCGTGACCGCCGCCGTGACCAGCGACGAGCTGCCGAACTTGGTGCGCAGCGCCGCGAGCACGTTCTTCAGGGCCGCGGGACCGCTGGTGTCACAGGACAGGCCGCACGCGTTCGGGTACTCCCAGTCGATGTCGATGCCGTCGAAGACATCGGCCCAGCGCGGGTCCTTGACCAGCGAGTAGCAGGAGTTGGCGAACGCCGTCGGGTTGGCCGCGGCCTGGCCGAAGCCACCGGACCACGTCCAGCCGCCGAAGGACCACAGGATCTTGATGTTCGGGTACTTCTTCTTCAGCTCGCGCAGCTGATTGATGTTGCCCGCGACCGGCTGGTCCCACGTGTCGGCGGTGCCGTCCACGCTGGAGGACGCGTCGTACGTCTTCTGGTAGTCGGCGTAGGCGTCACCGATGGCGCACTGGCCGTTGGTGACGTTGCCGAACGCGTAGTTGATGTGGGTCAGCTTGCTCGCCGAGCCCGATGCGACGATGTTCTTCACCTGGTAGTTGCGCTGGTAGATGCCCCAGTCGGTGAAGTAGCCGAGCCGCACCTTGTCGCCGCCGGGGGCGGGGCCGCCGCCCCCGCCGGTGGTCGTGACGCTGACCGAGCCCGAGGAGGGCCCCGTCTGGTCGGCCGTGTCGCGGGCGGTCACGCTGTAGGTGTACGTCGTGCCCTTGGTCAGGCCCGAGTCGGCGTACGTCGTGCCGGTGACGGTCGCGATCTTCGCGGAGCCCCGGTAGACGTCGTAGTTCTTGACGCCCTTGTCGTCGGTCGCGGCGGACCAGGACAGCGAGACGCCGGTGTCGGTGACGTTGCTCGCGGCCGGGGTGCCGGGGGCCGAGGGCGGGGCATCGCCGGGCGGCGTCGAAGTCCCGTCGCAGGAACCGCCGTTGAGCTTGCAGCCCGAGGGCGATCCGGATCCGGCCCCGTTGAAGCCGAAGGTCACGCTGGCGCCGGGCGCGATGGCGCCGTTGTACGACTTGTTCTTGGCGGTCCAGTGGGTGCCGGAGCTGGTGACGTCCGCGTCCCAGGCCGAGGTCACGGACGTACCGGATGGGTAGTCCCACTCCACGGTCCAGGAACTCAGCGCCGTGGTGCCGGTGTTCTTGATGGTCCAGCCGGCTCCGAAGCCGGAGCCCCAGTCCGAGGACTTGGCGTAGGTGGCCGTCGCCGAGGAGGCGGCCTGGGCCGGGGAGGCGAGGCCGACGAGGGCGGCCACGGGGAGGGCGAGTGCGGTCAGGGCCGCTGCGGCTCTTGATCTGAAACCCGTACGGATGCGTCGTGCGGTACTCAAGGCTGCTCCCGAATGGTGCGACGGTGGTGGGGGTGGAACCCTGCTCCGTCCGGTGAGCCTGCCTCGAAGCGTCAGGGATGGCATGCCCACCACAGCAGTGTGCGGTGAGCGTAGAAAGGTCTGGACCAACCGTCAAGAGGTCCAGACCTCCGATGGCCCCGCGTGTCTCAGATCCCCAACTCCTGTGCCAGTACGGCCGCTTGGACGCGGCTGCGCAGCTTCAGCTTTCCCAGGGCCCTGCTGACGTGCGTCTTCACGGTGGCCTCCGCCATGCCGAGGCATGCCGCGATCTCCGCGTTGGACAGGCCGCGGCCCAGGCACGAAAGGACCTCGCCCTCGCGCCGGGTCAGGGTGTCGAGCGCCGCGGGACGCGGCGGCGGTGCCGGGGACGAGGCGAATTCCGCGATGAGGCGCCGGGTGACGGCCGGGGCGATCAGGCCTTCGCCGCGCGCCACCGTGCGCACCGCCTCGATGAGGTCCTTGGCCTCCGTGCTCTTGAGCAGGAACCCCGACGCGCCCGCCCGCAGCGCCCCGAACACGTACGCGTCGAGGTCGAAGGTGGTCAGGACCAGGACGTCGGCGAGTCCCTCGCCGGTCACCACCGCGGTCGCCGCGACCCCGTCCAGCTTCGGCATCTGGATGTCCATCAGGACCAGGTCGGGGCGCAGCGCACGGGCGAGCTCCACCGCCCGCTCGCCGTCCGCCGCCTCGCCCGCCACCTCGATGTCGGGGGCGCTGGAGAGGATCAGGACGAGGCCGGCCCGTACCGCCGACTGGTCCTCGGCGACCACCACCCGGATCGTCATGTTCGCCATTCCCTTTCGTCCGCGGGCAGTTCGGCCCGCACGTGCCACACATCGCTCCCGTCCGGAGCCGTTCCGGGCCCCGCGCCGAAGACGCCGTCGAGCAGTGCGGCGCGCTCGCGCATCCCGACGAGACCGGCACCGGAGCCGGGCGCGCGCGGGCCCGACCGGCCGCCGTACGGGCTGGTGACGCGCACGGCGAGCAGCCCGCCCGCGCGGGTGAGCGTCACTTCGACGACGCCGGGGGCCGCGTGCTTGAGCGCGTTGGTGAGGGACTCCTGCACGATCCGGTACGCCGCGAGCTCCACCGGCGCGGGCAGCGGCCCCAGCTCACCGCGCCGGTCGTCGAGGACGACGTCGAGCCCGCTGTCGGCCCCGTTGGTGCGGGCCTGGGCGATCAGCGCGCCAAGCCCGGCGAGCGTGGGCGTCGCCGCGGGCTCGTCGCGCCCGCCGGTGTCGCGCAGCAGCCCGATGAGCCGGCGCATCTCGGCGAGGCCGTCGACGCTGTTCTCGCGGATGACCGACAGGGCCTGACGGGTGGTGGCCGGATCGTCCAGACTGAGCGCGGCCGTGGAGTGGATGGCGATCGCCGAGAGGTGGTTGGCCACCATGTCGTGCAGCTCGCGCGCCATCCGGGCCCGCTCGGCGACCACGGCCTGGCTGCGATCCATCTCGGCGAGCAGCGCCGTCTGTTCGGCGCGCAGCCGGGCGCTCTCGGCGGCCTCGCGGTGATTGCGCACCAGCGCTCCGGTGGTGGCGGGCACGAAGCAGACCAGACCGGTCACCACCCCGATGAGCAGCGCCTCGGGCTTGTGGAACCAGGCGAGGAAGCCGATCGTCACGGCGATCGTGATCAGCCCGGTCGTGACCGGGATGCGCCGCGCGGCCGCCGGGGTGCCGTACACGACGGCCGCGTACGCCAGGTCCGTGAACATCACGACCGTGGCGAGGCTGCCCAGCGTGAACTGGTCGAGGACCAGCAGGCAGGTGCCGAGCACCAGGCCGGCCTGGGGAGCGGTGCGGCGCAGCAGTTCGAGGACCGCCGTTCCCGCGAGCGGCAGCAGCACCCAGGCGCCGCCCAGCGGACGGCCGCCCTGGGTGTGCAGTCCCACGGCCCACAGCGCGAGCCCGCCGAGCAGCCCGGCCACGGCGATGAGGACGTCGTCGCGGTGCGGTCGGGGCAGGAACATCACCCCTCCATCCAACACGGCCGTCGCACGCCCGTCCTCCTCGCCCCGGACGAGCCGGCGCTGCATCGAAGGATGCAGTCCGCTCTCCTCACTCACGACGACGATCCGCGGCCCGGCGCGGGCGAGCCTTGAGGGGTACGAGAGGAGACCATCGTGATCGTCACGCTGATCATCGCCTGCGACGTCGGATTCTGGGTCCTGCTCGCCGCGGGACTCGCCCTGCGCTACCTCGCCCACATGCGCAGGACGAGTGTGGCGGTGCTGCTGTGCGAGCCGCTGCTGGAGGTGGTGCTGCTGGTGGTCACCGCCGTCGACCTGAAGAACGGCGCGCAGCCCGACTGGAAGCACGGCCTGGCCGCCGTCTACATCGGGTTCTCAGTCGCGATGGGCCACTCCATGGTGACCCGCGCCGACGCCTGGGTCGCCTACCGGTTCGCCGGCGGCCCGAGGCCCGCCAGGGCGCCGAGGGGAGGCAGCGCCAGGACCGCGTACGAGTGGAGGACGGCGGGCCGCTTCACCGCCGCCGCACTGATCGCGATCGCCCTCCTCCAGGGCGCGATCTGGTACGTCGGCGGGGACGGCGGCACCGACTCGCTGCGGACGTGGCAGGGCAGGATGCTGATCGTGATCGGCGTCAACGTGGCCATCGCCCTGAGCTACACGCTGTTCCCGAAGAAGACCGAAGGGACCGGGAACGGGCCCTCGATCGCCGACCGGCTCCTCAAGCCGGCGTCGGACCGGACCACGGCGCACACGTCCACGGCGCACACAGGCGAGGACCGTACGCTGACCCGGCGGTAGCCGGACGACGTGAGGGAGCGCGGATGAGCGGGCCGAGCCGTGCCGGAGACATTCTGGTCGTGGACGACGACGACGCGGTACGCCGCTCGCTCGACCGGGGGCTGCGGCTCGACGGCTTCCGGGTCCGCACCGCCGACAGCGGGCCGGCCGCGCTCGCCGCGATCGCGCTGCGGCCGCCCGATGTCCTGGTCCTGGACGTGTCCATGCCCGGCATGAGCGGCATCGAGGTGTGCACCGCCTTGCGGCGGGACGGGCACGACCTGCCCGTCCTGATGCTCTCGGCGCTCGACGAGACCGCCGACCGCATCGCCGGACTCCAGGCGGGCGGCGACGACTACCTGGTCAAACCGTTCGCGCTGCAAGAACTCGTGCTGCGCCTGCACGCCCTGCTGCGCCGGCGCCCGCCCGCCGGACACGACGTGGTCCGCGCCTACGGCCTCGTCATCGACCCGGCCGCCCGCACCGCCCACCGTGACGGACGCGCCCTCGACCTCACCCGGCGCGAGTACGAACTCCTCGATGTGCTCGCCCGCAACGCCGGGATCGTCCTCAGCCGCGACCAGCTGCTCGAACGGGTCTGGGGATACGACGTCGACGTACGCACCGACGCCGTCGACACCTTCGTCAGCTATCTGCGCCGCAAACTGGAAGCAGGCGGGGCGCCCCGGCTCGTCCACACCGTGCGCGGCGTCGGCTTCGTCCTGAGGGAGCGGCCGTGAGGCTCGCCACCCGGATCGCACTCGCCGTCGGCGTCACCGTCCCGCTCCTGGTCCTCGCCTGCGGCTGGCTGCTGCTCACCCTCGTCGCCCGCGACCTGCACCACGCCGAGGACAGCCACCTGCGGAGCCGGGCCACCGCCGTCGCCCAGGACGCGCGCACCCTGCTGCGGGCCGCCGCCAACGACCGGCCTTCCGCCGAGGAGAACCGCCAACGCAGGCTGTTCAACAGCGCGTTGGACGTCGGCGTACGGCTCGTCGGGCCCGACGGCACGTACAGCGGCGGCCCCCAGCCCGACCCTTCGGTGGCGCTTCCCGCCGTCACGAGAGCGCCGGTCACCGTGCGCGGCGGCGGGCGCAGCTGGCGGGCGTACGCGCTGCCCGTCACGGGGGCTCAGGTCTCCGGCACCCTGTGGGTGTTCGAGCCGGACACCGCGAGCCGCGCGCAGATCGCCCTGGTTCGCAAGCGCGTGGTGACGACCGCGCTGCTCGCCGCCCCGCTCTGCGCGCTGCTCGCCTGGGCGATCGCGAGCGCCGCGACCCGCCCGCTCGGCCGGCTGCGCAAGGCGGCGGCCGGGCTGGACCCGCGGACCACCTCGGTACGCCTGGAACACCGGCCGACCGGGATCGTCGAGGTCGACGACCTGGCCGCCACCCTCCGGACGGTCCTCGCCCGGTACGACGAGCAGGCCGCCCGCACCGCCGAGGCGCTGGACACCGCCCGCTCGTTCTCCGCGGCCGCCTCGCACGAACTGCGCAACCCACTGATGAGCATGGGCACCAACCTCGATGTGCTGGCCCACCCCGCGCTGCCCGGCGCCGAGCGCGCCGAGGTCGTCGCGGACCTGCGGCGCGAGCACGGCCGGCTGCTCGGCATGCTGGTGGCCCTGCGCGAGCTGGGCCGAGGCGACCTGGTCGAGGCCGACGCGTTCCGGGCGCTCGACGTGGCGGAGGTCGCCGACGCCGCGGTCGCCGAGGCCCGCAGGCACGCCCCGGACGCGGTGATCAACCTGCGCGCGGAGCCCGCGCCGGTCCGCGGCTGGGAGCCGGGCATCCGCATCCTGCTCGACAACCTGCTGGGCAACGCGCTGGCCCACGGCAGGGACGCGCGGGGCCGCGCCGAGATCACGGTGGGCGTGGGGCTCGCGGGCGGCCACGTGCTGATCACCGTCGACGACCGGGGGCCCGGCATCGCGCCGGACGCCCGCCAGGAGGTGTTCCGCCGCTTCCACCGGGGGCCGGGAAGCACCGGCTCGGGGCTCGGGCTCACCCTGGTCGCGCAGCAGGCGGCGCTGCACCGCGGGAGCGTCGAGCTGGCCGGGGCGACGGGCGGGGCCGGCACGCGCTGCACGGTGCGGCTGCCGGCCCTCGATGCGGCCCCGGAGGGTGAACTGCCCGCTCGGCGGGACTGGTTGACGGTCACGGCGGAGCGGTCACAAGGTTCCCACAAAGAGCCCTCCTAGCCTCCTGGACGTAGCCGTACTCACCTCCGGGAGGCAGCAGCCATGTACAACCCGATCACGAACCGCCGCCGGGTCGCGGCGGCCGCGCTCGCCGCGGCGGCCGTCCTGACCGTCACCGCGCCCAGCGCCTTCGCGGCCTCCGCACCGGCCTCCGACGGCGCCAAGGGCATCTGCAAGCGGGAACCCAAGGCGGACAAGCGCATCGAGCGCGCCCTGAACCGGCTGGACGGGGGCGCCACCACGGTGGGCTCGGTGGCCCGCATGCAGCAGCGGCTCGACAACGCGAAGAAGGAGGGCCACACGGAGATCGCCACGCTCCTCGACCACAAACTCACGTACCGCAAGGGGCTGGTGACGACCCTTCAGCAGCGTCAGAAGGACCTCAAGGACGTGGCGTCCTGGTGCGGGGCGAACCACAACGGGGCGAAGTGATGCGTGCGCGCCGGCTGGTCCCCGCGGTGGTGGGGGCGGCCCTGACGGCCGTGCTCGCCTCGGGGTGCGGGCATACGCATGCGGCGTCGGGGACGGAGCGGCAGATGGAGAAGAAGGTCAGCGATGCGGAGTCCGCGGCCGCGGCGGCGGACTCCGACACAACCACCAACCAGTAACCGGGGCTCTGCCCCGGACCCGGTATCGCGCCTTGAGGGCGCTCGTCCTCAAGCGCCGGACGGGCTGAAGATGCCCATGCCGCCCGGCACCGCGTGGTTGAGGGGCGCGGGGAACTGCGCGAGACGCGGGCACGGTCCGCGGGCGGAGGCGGGGGTTCCTGGGGCTCCGCCCCGGACCCGGTATCGCGCCTTGAGGGCGCTCGTCCTCAAGCGCCGGACGGGCTGAAGATGCCCATGCCGCCCGGCACCGCGTGGTTGAGGGGCGCGGGGAACTGCGCGACCAGCCGTCCACCGGGCCCGCGGGCGGAAGGGGGCGGGGTTCGAGGGGCCGGGGGGCCGCCCGGTCCGCGGCTGCGGCCCGGCGATCGTCAGCGCTCACCCCCCGGCACCCACAAAACGTCCCCCACTCCCGCGTTCGCCGTCCGCGCCAGGATGAACAGAAGGTCGGAGAGCCGGTTCAGGTACGTCGCCGTCAGGGCGTTCATGACCTCGCCGTGGACCTCGAGCGCCGCCCACGTCGAGCGTTCCGCGCGCCGCACCACCGTGCACGCCTGGTGCAGCAGCGCCGCGCCCGCCGTGCCGCCCGGCAGGATGAAGCTGCGCAGTTTCTCCAGGTCCTCCAGGAAGCGGTCGCAGTCCGCCTCCAGCTTGTCGACGTAGGACTGCTCCACCCGCAACGGCGGGTACTCCGGGTTCTCGGCGACCGGCGTCGCGAGGTCGGCGCCGACGTCGAAGAGGTCGTTCTGGATCCGGACGAGTACCTTCACGACCTCCTCGGACAGCTGCCCGAGCGCGATGGCCGTGCCGATGACGGCATTGGCCTCATTGGCGTCGGCGTACGCCGAGATCCGCAGATCGGTCTTGGCGGTCCGGCTCATGTCCCCGAGGGCGGTCGTGCCCTGGTCGCCGGTGCGGGTGTAGATGCGCGTCAGATTGACCATGCCGCCAGAGTAGTTACGCTCCGGCCGTCCGGAAGACGCGTGTGCCCACCGTCACGGCCAGCGCCGCGAAGCCGGCCGCCACCAGGCCCCCGTACAGCATGGTCGTGGTGGCGTACGAGCCGAGGTACGCGGAGCGCACGGCGTCCACCAGATAGCGGAACGGCGTGAAGTGGGAGAGCACGTTCAGCCATGCCGGGGCGAGCGTCATGGGGAGCATCAGGCCGGACAGCAGCATCGAGGGCATGGTGATGGCGTTGACCGCGGGGCCGAATCCCTGCGGGGTGGTCACCTTCATGGCGAGCGCGTACGACAGCGAGGCCAGGGACAGGGCCAGGAGCGCCACGAAGGCGAAGCCGATCAGGATGCCCGCGAGCGGAGCGCGCAGGCCCATCACCAGGGCGGCCAGCACGAGCAGGACCGCCTGGAAGACGAAGAGCGCCGCATCCCGCAGTACACGGCCCAGCAGCAGGGCAAGGCGTGAGACGGGGGTCACGCGCATGCGCTCCACCACGCCCCAGTTGTTCTCGATGATGACCGAGAATCCCGCGAACGAGGCGCCGAACAGGGCGAGTTGAAGGAGCAGCCCGGGGACGAGCACCTGCCAGGAGCTGCCTCGGGAGCCCAGCGGCATGCCCGTCAGGAGCGGGCCGAAGAAGAGCAGGTAGAGCAGCGGCATCAGTACGCCGAAGAGGATCTGGAACTTGGAGCGCAGGGTCTGGCGGGCGTATCTGCCGAAGATCAGCGCGGTGTCGGAGAGCAGGGGTGAGGCGGTCATGGGGGAGTCCTGGAGGAGGGTCTAGACGGCTACGGGGGTGGATTCCTGCGGGGTGGCACTGCGCCCGGTGATGGCGAGGAAGGCGTCCTGGAGCGAGGCGCCGGGGCCGCCCGCGTGCCGGGTCTTGAGGTCGGCAGGAGTGCCTTCGGCCACGACCACTCCCTTGTCGACGACGACCAGGCGGTCGGCGAGCGCGTCGGCCTCGTCCAGGTAGTGGGTGGTGAGGAAGACGGTGGTGCCGTGGTCGGCACGGATCCGCCGGACCAGGTCCCACAGGTCGGCGCGGCTGCCCGGGTCGAGACCCGTGGTGGGCTCGTCGAGGAAGAGCACGGCGGGCCGGTGCATCAGGCCCATCGCGATGTCCAGGCGGCGCCGCTGGCCTCCGGAAAGCGTCGACGTCCTGCGTTCCAGGAGGCCGGCCAGGCCGAGGTCGTCGGTCAACTCCCGTGCCCGCTCGACCGCTTGGGGCTTGGTCAGCCGGTACAGGCGGCCCTGGGTGATCAGCTCCTCGCGTACCGAGATGTTCGGATCGACCCCGCCGGACTGGGCGACGTAACCGCACGCCCGGCGCACCGCCGCCGGCTCGCGCAGCAGGTCGTGCCCGGCCACGGTCGCGGCGCCGCCGGTCGGCGGGAGCAGCGTGGTGAGCATGCGCAGGGTCGTGGTCTTGCCCGCGCCGTTGGGGCCGAGGAAGCCGAGGATCTCGCCCGCCCGGACCGTGAGGTCGATGCCGCGCACCGCCTCGACCGGGCCCGCCTTGCTCTGGAACGTCCGGGAGAGCCCGGCCGTGCTGATGATTGCCATGACGTCGAGAAAACCAGGGTCTGCCCAAAATTGCAATGGCCCCAAAATTTAAGCGGCCGCATGAATCGCCTACGCTGAGGTCATGGCAGAAGGTCTCAGGGAGCGGAAGAAGCGCGAGACCCGGCAGCGGATCTCGGATCTGGCCACCGGGCTCTTCCTCGAGCGCGGCTTCGAGGCGGTCACGATCGCCGAGATCGCCGAGGTGGCCGACGTGTCGGTGAACACCGTCTACAACTACTTCCCCGCCAAGGAGGACCTGTTCCTCGACCGCAGCAAGGGCATCGTGGACCGGCTCTCGCGCTGGGTGCGCGGCCGCGACGACGGGGAGCCGGCCGCCGGGGCGGTCCTGCGCGAGCTGCGCGCCGAGGTCGAGTCGGTCTCGCCGCGGGTCGGCCTGATGGAGGGCTACAGCCGGTTCATGGCCGTCATCGACGCCTCACCCGCGCTCAAGGCCCGCCTGTGGGCGGTCGGCCAGGACGTCCTCGCGAACCTGGAGGCGACCCTGCGGGACGAGGCCGGCGCGGAGCCCGGCGACACCCTGCCCGCGCTGATCGCGGGTCAGATCAACTGGGTCCACCAGACCGCCATGGCCGCCATCGGCCGCGAGATGATGGCCGGCCGCGACCCGAGGGCCGTCTCCCGCGAGGTGCTCGTCCTGATCGACGAGATGGAGGGGCTCCTGGGGGACAAGGTGCTCAACTACGCCGTACGGGGCGCCCGCTGAGACCCACCTCACGCCGCCCGGTGTGATGTCCGTCATCTGAGACGTGACGCGCATCTCTTAGCACTCCCAGAAGGCCGCCCGGCCGATAGCCTCCGCCAAGAAGGCTTGGGTGGAAACCTGTTGGAGGGAAGTGTCGTGGCCAGGAAGCTCGCCGTCATCGGAGCCGGACTCATGGGGTCCGGTATCGCGCAGGTCTCTGCCCAGGCGGGCTGGGACGTCGTCCTGCGCGACGTCACCGACGAGGCCCTCACCCGGGGCACCGACGGCATCAAGGCCTCGTACGACAAGTTCGTGAGCAAGGGCAGGCTCGCCGCGGAGGACGCCGAGGCGGCGCTCGCCCGCATCACCACGACCACCGATCTGGACGCGGCCGCCGACGCCGACATCGTCGTCGAGGCCGTCTTCGAGAAGCTGGAGGTCAAGCACGAGATCTTCCGCACGCTCGACAAGATCGTGCGCCCGGAGACCGTGCTCGCCTCCAACACCTCCGCCATCCCGATCACCAAGATCGCCGCGGCCACCGAGCACCCCGAGCGGGTCGTCGGCGTCCACTTCTTCTCGCCGGTCCCGATGATGCAGCTGTGCGAGCTGGTGCGCGGCTACAAGACCAGCGACGAAACCCTCGCCGCCGCGCGGGAGTTCGCCGAGTCGGTCGGCAAGACCTGCATCGTCGTCAACCGCGACGTGGCCGGCTTCGTGACCACCCGCCTCATCTCGGCGCTCGTCGTCGAGGCGGCCAAGCTGTACGAGTCGGGCGTGGCCAGCGCCGAGGACATCGACCTCGCCTGCAAGCTGGGCTTCGGCCACGCGATGGGCCCGCTCGCCACCGCCGACCTCACCGGCGTGGACATCCTGCTGCACGCCACCAGCAACATCTACACGGAGTCCCAGGACGAGAAGTTCGCCCCGCCGGAGCTGATGCGCCGGATGGTGGACGCGGGTGACATCGGTCGCAAGAGCGGGCAGGGCTTCTACAAGCACTGAGCCGCCGACCGCCCCGGACCTCACTCCATGGGGTGAATTAGGTATCGGTTCGCTCACGGGCGGCAACTTCTGTGGCCGTGGGGCAGTCAGTTGTTGAGTCGGTTGTCGTAAGAGCCAGAGCACTGAGCCAGAGCACTCTCGGGAGCGCATATGCACATCAGGGGCGACCACGTCGAGCTGGTCGTCGGGGGCCGCCTCGACGTCCGCAGCGCGGCGGACGCCCGTACGGCCCTGCACTCGGCGGTCGACGACGGAGCCGGTGACCTCGTGCTCGACCTCACCGAACTCGACTCGTGGGACGCCACAGGACTCGGCGTCATCATGGGGGCGCACCGCCGGGCCGGGCGGTGCGGCCGGCGCCTCGTGCTGCGCGGCGTGCCGCCCCAGATGCAGCGTCTCCTGGTCGCCACCCGGCTGCACCGCATCCTCGCGATCGAGGGCGGCATCGTGGCGGAGGCCCTGCCGCGCGTATAGCCCGCCCGCGCACCCTCGGCGGCGAGTGAAACCCGTACACGGCTTCCCATCACGGATGTTGTCGGGACAGGCACGCGGGAAACGGACTCCGCGCGCAATCCTCACGAGACTGTGACGTCTTGGGCGGGGCGGCACCCCGCCTGTTCGTCGATACTGTCCGGAGGTCTAGGGTTCGGCTTCCCGCCGATCGACGAACCCACACGGCGGGCACCGGACCAGAAGCGACAGCGAAGAGCGAAGTGCGTAAGGGCCGGAGGGGCATTCCTTACGCACCACGCATCTGGGGGGCTTTCACCATGGACCCGATGAGCCGGGGACCGGAAGAGTTCAACCATGCCGACGACGCGGTCGGCGTTGCGGGCGCACACACGGAACCGGGCGCCGCGCCGCACCGCCCGCCGCGCGACAAGGAGCCCGCCTCCGCGGACTTCGGACAGCGCGCGGCCGGACTCGCCCGCACCGTCCAGCTCGTCGCGGGCGACTTCCTGCTCACCGTCAACCCGGTCGACGGCAGCGAGATCGAGAACTGCCCGCCCGGCGAGATACCCGCGCGTGCCGTGCGGCGCGATGCCGCCGACCGCGCCGAGTACCAAAGAGCCGCCCTGCCGCCGCTCCCGCCCGGCCTCATGGTGCCCACCCCCGCCCTGCTCGAACGGCAGGAGGAACGCGCCAGGCTCGTGCGCCTCCTCGGCCGCGGCCGCTCGGTGCGGCTCACCGGCCCCGCGGGCTCCGGGCGCAGCGCCCTGCTCGACGCCGTCGCCGCGGACTGCGCCGAACTCGCCCCCGACGGTGTCGTGCGCCTCTGCGGCCACCGGCGCAGCCCCACGGAACTGCTGCACGAGCTGTACGCCACGGTCTTCCGGACCTCCCGGCACCGGCCCGACCGGGCCACCCTCCTCGACCTGGTCCACGACATCGGCGCCGTCGTGGTCCTCGACGACCTCGAATTCGGCGGAGCCACCCTCGAAGAGCTGCTCCTGGCCACCCCCGAGTGCGCCTATCTGCTCGCCGCCACCCCCGATGTGCAGGCGCCGCACACCGAGTCCCACGTCGAAGAGGTCTTCCTGTCGGGCCTCGGCCGCGGCGCCTCCCTCGAACTCCTCGAACAGGCCGTCGACCGGCCGCTCACCGACGAGGAGGCCAACTGGGCGGGCGACCTGTGGTTCGAGTCCGAGGGGCTGCCGCTGCGCTTCGTCCAGGCCGGCGCCCTGCTGCGCCAGCGCGACCGGCTGCGCGGCGAGGCCAACTCTCCCGACCCGTACGGCTTTCCGCTGGAAGAGCCCGCCGAGGCCTCGGTGTTCTCGGGCGAGGGACGCGAGGTCGCGCTGCCCACGCTCGGCGATGGCGCAGCCCCCGCGGCCCTGCTCGCCTCCCGGCTGAGCGAGGCCGCACGGGCCACCCTGCGCTTCGCGGTGGCCCTCGGCGGCGAAGTGCCGCACCAGGCGCATCTGCCGGCCCTCGTCGGCGACACCCACGCCGACGCCAGCCTCGGCGAACTCCTCGACTGCGGACTCCTGTCGCCGGCCGGCGCCCGCTACCGCCTCGCCGCGGGGGTGCTCACCCAGCTGGAGAACAGCGGATACGCGAGCGGCGCGGGCGAACTCGCCCACACCGCCGCCCGGCACTACACCTGGTGGACCGGGCACCCCTCCGTCGCTCCCGAGCGTGCCGCAGCGGAGGCGGACGGAGTGCTCGCCTCGATGAGCGCGCTGCTCCCCGGCGACGAACCCGACCATCCGGCGGCCGCGGTCGAGCTGGCCCGCACCGCCGCGCCCGTCTTCGCCGCGGGTCTGCACTGGGGAGCGTGGGAGCGCGCCCTCAGGACCGGCTCCGAGGCGGCCCGCCGCACCGGCGAGGTGGCCGAAGAGGCGTACTTCCACCACGAGTTGGGCGTCCTCGCGCTCTGCAACGGTGGGCTCGACCGGGCCCGCGCCGAGCTGGAGGCCTCCATCGGGCTGCGCGGCGCGCTCTCCGACAAGCGGGGCACCGTCGCCGGACGCCGTGCCCTCGCCCTGGTCGAGGACCGCGCGGGCGGCCTGCTTCCGGGCGGGCGCGCCCCGGCCGGTGACGAGGCGCCGCACGCCCGCCACGAGGCGTTCCAGCCGCCGCCCGTGGGCGCCCCCTCGGCCGTGGTGACCGCCCAACTCCCGGGCGCGGAGGGTGCGTTGATCACCCGGCGGGACACCCCGGTCGGGGCGGCCATGCCCAAGGCGCGGCGCACCCTGTTCGGCGGCGCCCGGCGCAACCTCGTGGCGGCCGGCGCGGGCGCCCTGCTCGCCGCGGTCCTCGGCACGGTCGTCACGCTCGGCGCGACCTCCAACAACACCGGCGACAGCCCCGACAACGACGTCAAGCAGCAGCAGACGACCGGAGAGGGCGGCGACGACGGCAGCGGGACGAGCGCCGGCCCCGACGACCCCAGCGCCGGCGCCACGCCGGGCGACAACAAGGGCGGCCGGCCCGCGAGCACCGGCAGGCCGGGGACCACGCCGACCCCCGGCACCTCCGGGCAGCCGGTGCCGGGCGCCAGCGGCACCCCGAGCGCCCCGGGCGCCACGGGCCACCCGTCGACCGGGGCCTCGACGCCGGGCGGGCCGAAGTCCTCGACGCCGGGCAAGCCCTCGGGGTCGATCACGCCCACGAAGTCGACGCCGTCGAGCCCGTCGCCGAGCGACACCCCGACGGGCACCCCCTCGCCGTCGGTCTCGTCGTCCCCGGGCAGCGGCGGCACCGGCCCGCCCGACCCCACCACCAAGCCGCCGCCCCCGAGCACGGCCACAGGCTCCCCGACGTCCACCGTGCGCGCCGGATCCACGCCGCCGACGACGTCGACCACGCCCAACCGTCACCAGGGGTGACGGCGCATTCCCCGCAGCACACGAGAAGGGGCCCGCGGCACTCCGCGGGCCCCTTCTCGTACACCTGGTGAACGGCTCCCGTACGCATCCGGGAGGACGGCACATGCCCAACGGGCTCAGAAAAGCCGGAGCTTGTCGTCCTCGATGCCGCGCAGGGCGTCGTAGTCCAGGACCACACAGCCAATGCCGCGGTCGGTCGCGAGCACCCGGGCCTGGGGCTTGATCTCCTGCGCCGCGAAGACACCCTGGACCGGGGCGAGATGCGGGTCGCGGTTGAGCAGCTCCAGATAGCGGGTCAGCTGCTCGACGCCGTCGATCTCTCCACGGCGCTTGATCTCGATCGCGACGGTCCTGCCGTCACCGTCCCGGCACAGGATGTCCACCGGGCCGATCGCCGTGGGGTATTCGCGGCGGATCAAGGTATATCCGTCGCCGAGGGTGTCGATGCGATCGGCGAGCAGCTCCTGAAGGTGTGCTTCCACGCCGTCCTTGATCAGGCCAGGGTCCACACCGAGTTCGTGCGAGGAGTCGTGGAGGATCTCCTCCATCGTGATGATGAGCTTCTCGCCCGCCTTGTTGACGACCGTCCAGACGCCCTCGGTCTCCCCGGCCCCCTCCTTGAGGGTGCAGGGCGGTGACATCCAGTTCAGGGGCTTGTAGGCCCGGTCGTCAGCGTGGATGGACACGCTGCCGTCCGCCTTCACCAGGATGAGGCGGGGGGCGGACGGGAGATGGGCGGTGAGCCGGCCCGCGTAGTCGACGGAGCAGCGGGCGATGACGAGACGCATGGGGCGCAACGCTACTCGACTCCCCCCGGCGAACGCGATTCGCCCTGGAGTGCACTGTTCGTTATTGGCCGGTTATGTGCCAAGTACCTGCCATGGGCCCGACATCGCGCCTACCGTGGAAGCGGGAGGTTGTCGGCCGCGCACGCTGCGTTGTCGAAAGAGACGGCCGTCATGCTCCCTTTCCCTGCCCGTAAGGCCCCGCTCCCCGGGGTCGCGAGAGGAGAAACCATGTCGCTCGACGTCTCACCGGCCCTACTCGAACAGGCCGAGCGAGGCGAGGTCGACGAAGCCGCCTTCGTCGACTGCGTCCGGACCTCCCTGCCCTACGCGTGGGAGATGATCAGCTCTCTGGTGGCCCAGCTGAAGGTCGACGGCGGAGCCTTCGCCGACAACCAGACGCCACCGCCGGACGAGCAGGCGCGCGGCCAGCTGCTGCGTGCTCTTGCGAGTGACGCCATTCGCGGTGCGCTCCAGCGGCACTTCGGTGTCCGCCTGGCGTTCCAGAACTGCCACCGTGTCGCGGTGTTCCCTCTGGACCCCTCGTCCGATGAGCGGCACGCCCGCTTCACCTCGATCAGGGGTCAGTTGCTCAACCAGTCCCCGGAGCTTCGGGACTGCTGACGGCTTCGCCGCCGCTCCGCGTCGCGGGAGGTGCAACTGACGCGGGGCGGTGGCCAGTTGACGTGCCGGCCCACCCCGGTCCGTGCGGAGTGGGTCAGGTCAGCAGGGGCAGCACCTCCGTGCCCAGCCTCGCTACGTTCTCCTCGGTGGCGGCCAGGTCGCCCGAGCCCTCGACGAGCAGGGCGAAGCGGGTGATGCCGGTGCGCTCGGACGTGGCGGCCAGCCGGTCCGCGGCGAGCCGGGGCGTGCCCACCGGGTGGAGCCCGCAGAGGAGTTCGGTGTACGCGACCGGGTCACGCATCGCACGGTGGCGGCCGTCGACCGTCACATGGGCGTCGAGCCCCTGCTTCAGCCAGCCCGGCATGGTCTTCAGGAGCGTCTCGACGGCGTCGGCCCGGCGGTCGGCGATCTGGGCGACTCCGGCCGACACATGGCCCGCTGCCGCCACCCTGTCCGGCGTGTGGCCCGCCGCGAGCGCCTCCCTGCGCCACAGCGCGACCATCTCCGCCTTCTCCTCGTCACCGCAGTGCATGCCGAGCAGCATCGGGAGCCCGCGCTCCGCCGCCAGCTTCACGCTCCGCGGGGACGTGCAGGCCACGATCACCTCGGGGCAGGTGTCGTGGGGACCGCCGCCCAGGATCTCCGCGGGGCGCGGCACCACCGCGACCTCCCGGAAGGTGAATCGTTCCCCCAGCGCGCCCACGCGGGGCTCGGTCAGCCAGCGCAGAAGCAGATCGAGCGACTCCGGGAAGCCCTGCTCGTACGCCCCGAGGCCCGAGCCGAACACTTCGAGGTCGACCCACGGGCCGCCGCGCCCCACGCCGAGCGAGAACCGCCCGCCGGAGGTGAGGTGCAGCAGCGCGGCCTGCTCGCCCAGCGCCACGGGGTGTGCGGTCGGCAGCACGCTGACCGCGGTGCCGACCCTGATCCGCCGGGTGCGCCCGAGCAGTAACGCCGCCAGCGTCACGGCGGACGGACACACGCCGTACGGTACGAAGTGATGTTCGGCCAGCCACACCGCGTCGAGGCCGGCCTCCTCGGCCACCTCGGCGGACCTGACCGCACGATGGAGCGTTTCTCCCTGCCCCTGGCCCGGAAACTGGGCCGCCAGTACAAAAGTGCCCACACGCATCGCCTTGTGCCTCCTTGCGGCCGACGCGGCTCTCCCCCTCTTACTGGCAAGAACGTCTGACAAGTGCCAAAGGCACGGCCAGTCGCCAACTTTTTGCGATTGTCCGCTAAGAGTCCCTCGAAAGGGTGACGGTCGTGCGCCCCTCCCCGGACGGGTACCCCGACCCCGTGGGCCTAGGCTGGAGAGAAACGTCCGCCCGCCCCGTGAGGTGTCCACGTGTCCCCGCGCCGCAACCGCCCCAAGGGCGGCGAGAAGCCGACCGAGTCCGAGAGCCGGCCGGGCGGTGACCGCTTCGGCCTCCAGGGCACCGAGTCGTGGCAGGGCGAGGAGTGGTCGGTACGGCACGTGGCCGGAGCCAGCGCCGCCGGCAAGCGGTACCGCTGCCCCGGCTGCGACCAGGAGATCCCCTCCGGCGCGCCGCACCTGGTGGCCTGGCCCGAGTACGGGGGAGTGGACGAGCGCCGGCACTGGCACAAGGCGTGCTGGAACGCGAAGGACCGCCGCACCTCGCGGGTGCAGCGGTCCAGGAACGCGCCCAGGTACTGAAACGCGCCCAGGTACTGAACGCTCTTACGCGTCGCGCGACTTGAGCGCGAAGTAGGCCCCGCCGAGAGCGGCCGCGGTGATCCCGGTGATGATCCACAGCGAGTCCCAGCCGGACGGTCCCGCCGACCCGGGAGAGGTGCCGTACATGGCGATCATCTGGCTGGGGATCGAGTAGTTCATGAGGAAGTTCCGTACGCCGGTCAGTGGCTCGGCGTACATGAACATGGCGAAGACCAGAGGCAGCAGCACCACCCCGATCATGATCGCGATCGCGCCGGCGGAGTGCCGGATCAGCGCCCCCACCGCGAGCGACAGCAGCCCGAGCATCGCCACGTAGAGCCCGATGCCGACGGTCGCCAGCAGCCACTCCTCGCCGGTCGGCGGCGGCCCGTACGTCAGCTTGGCGTTGTGGATGACCGCGACGACGGTGGCGCCGATCGTCACGATGGCGAACGAGAGGAGGAAGAACACCACCGACTTCGCGGCCAGGATGCGGCCCCGGCTCGGGCAGGCCGTCAGGGTCGGGCGGATCATGCCGGTGCCGTACTCGGAGGAGATGGTCAGCACGCCGAGGGTGATCACACAGAGCGAGCCGACGATCACGCCGAAGGCGCCGTACGCCAGGGCCGGAACGCCGGTCCCCATCTGGTCGCCGGACCCGACGAGGAAGGCGAAGAGCAGGCCGACACCGAGCAGGACCACGAGCAGGACGCCCAGCGTCCACACGGTCGAACGCACCGACCGGATCTTGGTCCACTCCGAGGCGAGCGCGTCCTTGAACGTGGCCTGCCGCACGGCGATCGGCGAGGTGTACGTGCCGAGTTGTCCGCCCTGCGCCTGCGGGAAGGGCGGCTGCTGGTGCTGCTGGTAGGGGATGCTCATCGGTCGTCCTCGGACGTGGTCGGGGCGGCAGGGGCGGCCGGAGCCGGCGGCTGCGTCTTCGGAGGCATGGCCGGCTGCGGCGGGCCCGCGTACGGGTTCTGGCCGGGCGGCGGCGGGGCGTACCAGCCCTGCTGCGGCACCTCGGGGATGGCCTGCGGCGGCGCGTACCCGGGGGCCATCACGGGCTGGAGGCCTGCCTTCTGGTCGGCCGTCGAGCGGTAGTCGACGGTCCCCTGCGTCATCCGCATGTACGCCTCCTCGAGGGAGGCCTGGTGCGGGGAGAGCTCCCACAGGCGTACGTCCGCCTCGTGCGCCACATCGCTGATGCGGGGCAGCGGAAGCCCGGTCACGCGCAGCGCGCCGTCCGGCTCGGGGAGCACCTGGCCGCCGGCCTCGGTCAGCGCGGACGTCAGCTTCTCGCGCTGCGCGGGCTCCGTCTGCGGGGTGCGGACCCGCGCGAAGTCCGCGGAGTTGTGCGAGATGAAGTCGGTGACGCTCATGTCCGCGAGGAGCTGCCCGCGGCCGATCACGATGAGGTGGTCGGCGGTCAGCGCCATCTCGCTCATCAGGTGCGAGGACACGAACACGGTGCGGCCCTCGCCGGCGAGCCGCTTCATCAGATTGCGCACCCACAGGATGCCCTCGGGGTCGAGGCCGTTGACCGGCTCGTCGAAGAGCAGCACCTGCGGGTCGCCGAGGAGCGCCGCGGCGATGCCGAGCCGCTGGCCCATGCCGAGCGAGAACCCCTTGGAGCGGCGCTTGGCGACGTCCTGGAGACCGACGACGCCGAGCACCTCGTCGACCCTGCGGGCCGGGATGCCGGAGAGCTGCGCCAGCGAGAGGAGGTGATTGCGGGCGCTGCGGCCGCCGTGCACCGCCTTGGCGTCGAGCAGCGCGCCCACCTGCCGGGGGGCGTTGGGCAGATCGCCGAAGGGGTGGCCGCCGATGGTCACACGGCCCGCGGTCGGCCGGTCGAGCCCGAGGATCATGCGCATGGTGGTGGACTTCCCGGAACCGTTGGGCCCCAGGAAGCCGGTGACCGCGCCCGGCCGCACCTGAAAGGAAAGGTTGTGTACGGCTGTCTTGGCGCCGTAGCGCTTCGTCAGGCCGACTGCCTCGATCATTCTCCAGCCCCATCGACGGTTTGGGTCGTCGGGGCGGTGTCCGGCGCGCGGCCGGCATGCCCCCGTATGAGTGAGGAGCTTATCCAGGCCTTGACGGTTCCGGCTAAGTCGTGATCTCTGCGCCCGTGATCCTCACGCGGCTCAGGCGTCCCGCTTCCGCAGCACGAGGTAGCCGCCCGCGAGCGCCGCGATCACCCACAGCACCATGATGCCCAGACCGGCCCAGGGCCCGTACGGCGCCGGGTCGCTGTTCATGGCGTCCGGCACGACCTGCATGATCTGCGAGCCGGCCCGGTCCGGGAAGTAGCGGGCCACGTTCTTGGCGCCCGGCACGGCGGACAGGATCTGCGAGATCAGGAAGAAGAACGGCATGAGGATGCCCAGTGACAGCATCGAGCTGCGCAGCATCGTCGCCACGCCCATCGAGAACAGCGCGATCAGCGCCATGTAGAGCCCGGCGCCGACCACGGCGCGCAGCACATTGGGCTCGCCGATGGTGGTCCGGTGCGGGCCGAGCAGCGCCTGGCCGAGGAAGAAGGCCAGGAAGCTGGTCACCATGCCCACGATGAGCGCGAGCACGGTCGCCACCGTGACCTTGGAGAAGAGGAAGGTGGCGCGCCGCGGCACGGCGGCGAGCGAGGAGCGGATCATGCCCGAGCTGTACTCGGTGCCGACGACCAGGACGCCGAAGACGACCATCGCCAGCTGACCGAGGATCATCCCGGAGAAGCTGATGAACGTCGCGTCGAAGGTCACCTTCTCGGCCGCGCTGAGGTCGTCGAACTGCGACTTCATCAGGGCGCAGAGCGCCGCGCCGATCGCGACCGTGACGATCAGGGCGCAGGCCAGCGTCCACGTGGTGGAGGAGACCGTACGGATCTTGGTCCACTCGGACTTGAGGACCGCGGGTACCGATGCCATGGCTCAGACCCCCCTGCCCTGGTCGCCCGTGCCCCAGTTCGGCGCCGGCGGTCCGCCGCCCCATCCCGGCGGCTGGGCGGGCGGCCCGCCCGGTGTGGTCGCGCCGTGTGCGTGGTACTCCACCGACCCCGCCGTCATCTGCATGAACGCCTCTTCCAGCGAGGCCTGTTGGCCCGAGAGCTCGTGCAGCACGAGCTGGTGCCGCGCGGCCAGTTCACCGAGCGCCTCGATCCTGCCGTTGTCGATTTCGACGGCGCCGTCGCCGGTCTGGACGTAGGCGATTCCCGCCTCCCGCAGCACCTCGACGAGCCGTTCCCACTGGGGCGAACGCAGCCGCACGAAACTCCGGGAGTTCTGCCGGATGAAATCCGCCATCGATGTATCGGCGAGCAGTCGGCCCTGCCCAATGACGATCAAGTGATCCGCGGTGAGGGCCATTTCGCTCATCAGGTGAGACGAAACGAAGATCGTGCGCCCTTCGCTCGCGAGCTGCTTCATCAGATTGCGGATCCAGTGAATTCCCTCGGGGTCCAGACCATTGACGGGTTCGTCGAACATCAGGATCTCGGGGTCGCCGAGCAGTGCGGCGGCGATTCCCAGCCGCTGCCCCATGCCGAGCGAGAACCCCTTCGCCTTCTTCTTCGCCACCGCCGTCAGGCCCACGGTGTCGAGGACCTCGGAGACCCGGGACGCCGGGATCCGGTTGGACTGGGCCAGGCACAGCAGGTTGTTGTACGCGGTGCGGCCGCCGTGCATCGCCTTGGCGTCGAGCAGCGCCCCGATGTACTTCAGCGGCTCGGCCAGCTCGCGGTAGTGCTTGCCGTCGATGCGGACGGTTCCGCTGGTCGGGTTGTCCAGATCGAGCAGCATGCGCATCGTCGTCGACTTGCCGGCTCCGTTGGGTCCCAGAAAGCCGGTCACCACTCCCGGTCTGACCTGGAAGGACAGCTGGTCGACGGCGACCTTGCTGCCGTACCTCTTGGTGAGACCCTCTAGCTCGATCATGCGCCTACGCTAGACGTGAACAAAGCCCCCCGCCACCGGAATGGCAGGGGGCTTCGCGGTTTTCTGCCGCAGCCCACGGGGGACGGGCTGCGGGGACTAGCGAGACTGCTGCGCCGGAACGCCGCGCGAGACGGGCTCGTCGTCGACCGGGGAACCGGCGGCGGCCACGGCCGCACCGGTCAGCGTCGCCAGCATCTCGCGGACGTTGGTGAGCTGCGCGTTGATCGAGTCGCGACGGTTGGTGAGGGCCGCGAGCTCGCGCTCCGATTCCGAACGGATCCGGTCCGCCTTGGCGTTGGCGTCGGCCACGATGTCCTCGGCCTGGCGCTGCGCCGTCTCCACCGTCTGGCGCGCCCGGCGCTCCGCGTCCGTACGCAGCTTCTCGGCCTCCAAGCGGAGCTGCTCCGCGCGGTGCTCGATCTCCGCGAGGCGCTTCTCGGCCTTGGCCTGACGCGACGCCAGGTCGCGCTCGGACTGCTCGCGGCGCTTGGCGAGGTTCGTCTCGAAGTCCGCGGCGGCCTGGGCGGCCTTGGCGCGGGTCTCCTCGAAGAGGGCGTCCGCCTCCTCGCGCTTGGACTGCGCGTCCTTCTGCGCCTCGGAACGGAGCTGAGAGGCGTCACCCTTCGCCTTCTCGACGATCCGTACGCCCTCGTCCTCGGCCTTCGCCTTGCGCTCGGACGCGAACGACTCGGCGTCGTTGCGCACCTGCTGGGCGGCGGACTCGGCGAGTTCGCGGTGCTGTTCGGCGGCCCGACGGGCCTCCTCGCGCAGGTCCTTCGCCTCTTCCTCGGCGAGCCGCAGGATCTTTTCGACCCGCGCACCCAGACCGGCGTACGACGGCTCCGCGTCGTTCACCTGAGCCTGGGCGTTCTGCGTTTCGAGGTGGAGCTCCTCGATGCGCTTTTCCAGAGAAGTGATCCGTGCCAGAGCACTGTCACGGTCGGCGACGAGCTTGGTAATGCGGTCATCCACCTGACCGCGGTCGTAACCACGCCGCACGAGCTCGAAGCCGAAGGGGGAGGAAGTGTCGCTCATGGGGTTCCTGTCGAATGAGACCGGTGAGGTGATACGGGGAATCCTAGGGGCCCAAGCGGCGTGTCATCGAGCGGATGCCCGTTTGATCTGGAGAATGTCCAGCCTTTTGAGTGGCTAGCCCTCCGAAGACTTGCCACTCGAACGTGTTGCCCCGGCCGCCGCACCCGCCTTGACACCAGCGGAAGAACCGCCGCCCGACCCGGATTTGCCGCCCCCGGTCGGCGCCTCGAATGATTCCAACGCCTCAAGTACGTCCTGGACACGGGAGATCTCGGCATTGATGTCCTGCCGCCTGCGGACGAGGACGTCGAGTTCGCGCTTGCCGTCCTCGACCGTGCGGCGTGCCTCCGCCGCCGCCTCGTCGCGCAGCGCGGTGGCCTCGCGGACCAGCTCGGCCTTCTTGGTCTCGGCCTCCTTGAGCAGCGCCTCCGCCTTCTTCACCGCGGCGATACGGACCTTGTGCGCCTCGGAGTCGGCGTCCGCCACCAGCGACTTGGCCTTGGCCTGCGCCTCGGCGGTCTGCTCGGTCGCGGCCTTCACCAGCTTGTCGACGCGCTCGCCCGCCGTCTTCATCTGCTCGGCGCTCTCGCGGCGGGCCCGCTCGTGCAGTTCCTCGATCTCCGCCTCGGTACGCGAGCGCACCTCCTCGGTGCGCTCCCTTATGGCCGTGGCGTCCGCGCGTGCGCCGGCGAGCAGCTCGTCGGCGTCCGTACGGGCCTTCTCCACCAGGGAGTTGCCCTCCACCGTCGACTCCGCGACGATCCGCTCTGCCTCCTTGCGGGCCGCGCCGACCATCGTGTCGGCCTGCTCCTCGGCCTCGGTGGCGGCGCGCAGCGCCTCCTCCTGGGCCTTGTTGATGAGCTGGTCGGCCTGCTCGGCGGCGTCGGCACGCCGCTTGGCGGCGGCCGTACGCGCCTCGTCGAGCAGCCGGTCCGCCTCCTCGCGGGCCTCGTTGCGCGTCTTGTCGGCGGCCTCGTCGGCGCGGGCACGGTTCTTCTCGGACTCGGCCCGGATCCGCTCGGCGGCCTGCTGGGCGGAGCCCACCGTGTCGGCGGCCTCCGCACGCAGCCGCTCGGCCTCGCCGCTCGCCTCCGCGATGAGCTGGTCGGCCTGCCCGGCCGCGTCGGAGCGCCGCTTGTCGGCGGCCCTGCGCGCCTCGTCGAGCAGTCGCTCGGCCTCGGCACGGGCCTCGCTTATCGTCTGCTCCGCCTCGGCGTTGGCCGCGCCGAGCGTGGAACCGGCATCCGAGCGCGCCTCGGTGGTGACCAACTCGGCATACGCGTTGGCCTCGTTGGTGGTGCGCTCCGCTTCCACCCGCGCCGCGCTGGTGACCCGCTCGGCCTCCTCGCGGGCGGCCGTCGTGGCCTGCTCGGCCTCGGCGAGGGCGGCGGCGGTGACCCGCTCGGCCTCCTCGCGTGCCTCCGCGCGCAGCGCGTCGGCCTCGGCCTGGCCCTCGACCCGTACCTGCTGGGCCTCGGTGGTGAGGCGCTCGGCCTCGGCACTCGACTCGGCGGCGAGCCGCTCGGCCTCCGCCGTCGCCTCGGTGACCAGGCGGTCGGCCTGGCTCGCGGCGTCGGAGCGGATCCGGTTGGCGTCCTCACGGGCCTCGGCCCGGGTGCGCGCAGCGTCCTGCTCGGACGAGGCGAGCGTGTCGGAGGCCTCGGTGCGCATGCGCTGCGCGTACTCGGCCGCGTCCGAACGGGCCTTCTCCGCCTCGGCCATGGCGTCCGTGACGGTCCGCTCGGCCAGCGCCCTCGCGGCCTCGGACTCCTCCTGGACGCGGGCCCTGAGGCGGCCCGCGTCCTCGCCCGCGCGCTCGCGCTCGGCGTGCGCGTCGGCGCGGACCCGGTCCGCCTCCTCCTGCGCCTCGCTCGTGGTGCGCTCCGCCGCGTGCTCGGCGGCGCTGCGCAGCCCGGCGATCTCCTGCTCGGCCTCCTCACGGAGCCCGGCCACGGAATCGCGCACGTCCTTGGCGGTCTGCTCGGCCGTCGACACCAGCTCGGTGGCGCGCCGGTCGGCCTCCTCGCCGAGCCGCTGCGCCTCTGTCTGCGCCTCCTCGACCCGCTTGCGGGCGGAGGCGAGCAGCTCCTCGCTCTGCTCACGCGCCTGAGCGCGCTCGGAATCGGCTTCGGCGCGGGCCGAGCCCAGGGTCTCCTCGGCCTCGCGGCGGCGCCGCACGGCTTCCTCCTGGGCCGCGGCGAGCGCCTCGGCGGCCTCGTTGCCCACCCGCTCGGCCGCGGCCGCGGCCTCCGCGCGCATCCGGTCGGCGCTCTCCTGCGCCTCGGACTTGAGCCGCTCGGCCTCCGCGGACGCCTCCGAGCGCAGCCGTACCGCCGCGCTCTCCGCCTCCGCACGGGCCGTCGAGGCATCGGAAGCGGCCTCGGTGCGCAGCCGCTCCGCCTCCTGCTCGGCCTGCGCCTGGAGCGTACGGATGCGCTGGGCTGCCTCGGTGCGGATCCGCTCGGTCTCCTCGGCGGCCTCGCGCCGGATCCGCTCGCCCTCGGCGCGGGCGTCGGCGAGGGCCTGCTCGGCGTCGGCGTGCCGCTGCTCGGCCTCGGTGTGCAGCCGGGCCAGCTCCTCGGCGGCCTCGGCCTGACGGGCCGCTATCGCCCGCTCGGTCTCCTCGCGCAGCCGGACGGCGGCCGCCTCGGCCTCAGCCGTGGTCCGCTCCGCCTGCTCCTCGGACTCCGAGCGCATCCGCTCGGCCTCGGCGCGCGTGCGCTCCAGCGTCTCCTCGGCCTGCTTGCGCAGCGTGTTGGCCCGCTCGACCGCTTCACCCCGTACGCGCTCGGACTCGGCGCCCGCGGTGGTGCGCAGCTCCTCGGCGTCGGCCTTGGCCTTGGCGAGCAGCTCCTCGGCGGTCCTCGCCGCCTCCTCGATCTGCTGGACCGCCTCGCGCCGTGCCTCGCCCCGGATCCGTTCGCCCTCGGCGACCGCCTCGGCGCGCAGCTGCTCGGCCTCGCCGCGCAGCCGGCGGGCCTCCTCCTGGAGCTCGACCGTCTTGGCCCGGTACTCCTTGGTGTCGTCCTTGGCCGCGCCCTTGAGCTCGTCGGCCTGCTCGGCGGCCTCGCCGCGCAGCCGCTCGGCCTCGGCGTCCGCCTCGCGGCGGATCCGCTCGGCCTCCTCCGACGCCTTGCGGGTGGTCTCACGAGCGTCCTCGGACGCCTTGGTCAGCACCTCCTCGGCGGTACGCGCGGCCTTGGCGAGCTGCGCCGCGGTGTCCTCGGCGGCGCTGGTGCGGGCCGACTCGGCGGCTTCGGTGCGCAGCCGCTCGGCCTCCGCCTTCGCGTCCGCGAGCGCCTGCTCCGCCTCGGACTTGAGGGTCTCGGACTCCTTGGTGGCCTCCGCGACAAGACGCGCGATCTCCGTCTTCGCGGTCCTGGTGCGCTGCTCGTTGGCCGACTCGGCGCTCGCGACCTGCTTGGCCGCGGCCTCCTTGGCCTCGGTGACCGCCCGCTCCGCCTCGGCCCGCGCCTCGCGCAGCGCGGCCTCCGCCTCCTGCATCCGCTGCTCCGCCGCGCGGCTCAGCTCGGCCGCCTGCTGGCGTGCCTGGGCGGTCTCGGCGGTGGTGGACGTGCGCAGCCGCTCGGCGTGGGAGGTGGCCTCCTGGGCCTGCTCCGAGGCCGCGTTCAGGAGCCGTTCGGCGTCCTTGCGGGCGCGCAGCAGCGTCGCCTCGGCCTCGGCGCGGGCCGACTCGGCCTCGGAGCCCAGGCGTTGGCGGGCCTCCTCGGCGATCCGGGTGGCCTCGGCGCGGGCCGCGGCGAGCGACTGCTCGGCCTCGGCGCGGGACTCCTCCATGAGCCGGCGGGCCTGCGCCTCGGTGCGGGCCCGCAGTTGCTCGGCCCAGGCCACGTTCTCGTTGACGTGCGACTCGACGGTGGCCCGGCGCTCGGCGAGCTCCTGGTCCAGGCGCTGGCGGCGGTTGACGGCCTCGGCGTGCAACTCGGCCTGGAGCCGCGCCTGGTGTTCGGCGTGCTCCTGGAGGATGCGCTGGGTCTGGGCGCGGGCGTCACGCAGCTCGCGCTCGGCGTCCGTACGCAGCTGCTCGGCCTGCATCTGGGCATTGCGGAGCAGCTGTTCGGCCTGGTAGCCGACGTTCGCCGTGTCGTAGGCGGGACGGGTCGCGAGATTGCGGCGCGCCTCGTGGAGCTTGGCGCGCAGCACTTCGACCTGGTAACCGAGATCCTCGGCGTGCTGAACGGCCTTCTCCCGCTCGGTCTTCAGCCGCTCCATCTCGGCCTCGAACCGCGAGAGGTGGTCGTCAGGCCGGTGGCTCTGGCTCTCCTGGCGTTCGTAGCCCCGCACTGCGCGGTCCCATCCGTCCCCTGGTCGCGAACACTGCCCGTACGAGCACCGTCCGACCGCACACGACGGACGGGGCCCCCGGTGAATGGTGTCAGATCACAACAGGGGCGTGGGTCTCAGGCCCCGACCCGACCCCGGCCCGGAACCGCCCACTGTACCGGGCCGAGTATCCGGAGGTCCGGCCTCCATCTGTGTGGGCTCAGTGGGCGGTGGTGTCCGTGCCGTGGTCGGGGGCGGATGTGACGAGTTCGGTGAGCACGCCGTGGCAGTCCTTGGGGTGCAGGAAGGTGATCTGCGAGCCCATCGAGCCGGTCCGGGGCTGGTCGTACAGGACCCGGACGCCCTTGTCGCGGATGGCCTCGGAGTCGGCGGTGACGTCCCCGGTGCCGAAGGCGATGTGGTGGACGCCCTCGCCGTTCTTGGCGAGCCACTTGCCGACCGCGGAGTCCTCGCGGGTGGGCTCCAGGAGCTGGAGGTAGGAGGCCCCTCCGTCCGACGTCTCGTTGATCTTGAGCATGGCCTCCCGCACGCCCTGCTCCTCGTTGACCTCGGTGTGGAACACCTCGAAGCCATAGGTGGCACGGTAGAACTCGACGGTCTTGTCGAGGTCGGAACAGGCGATCCCGATGTGGTCGATTCGCGTCAGCATGGGACCAGTGCAGCGCTCCCGGGGGTGGTTACGCAACGTGCGCGCGATCACACCGGCTGCCCGGTGACGTGGGGAGGTACCGCTCAGTACGCTCGAAGTAAACCCTCGTTCACCTCACCTCCCAAGGGGCCGTGCCTCATGTCTGGAACGACCGGTACCACCTCAGTGATCGTCGCGGGCGCCCGTACGCCCATGGGCCGGCTCCTCGGCTCCCTCAAGTCCTTCTCCGGCGCCGACCTCGGCGGCTTCGCCATCAAGGCGGCCCTGGACCGGGCCGGCATCGGCGGCGACCAGGTGCAGTACGTGATCATGGGCCAGGTGCTCACGGCGGGCGCCGGCCAGATCCCCGCCCGCCAGGCCGCCGTGAAGGCCGGCATCCCGATGAACGTGCCCGCGCTCACCATCAACAAGGTGTGCCTCTCGGGTCTCGACGCGATCGCGCTGGCCGACCAGCTGATCCGCGCCGGCGAGTTCGACGTCGTGGTCGCGGGCGGTCAGGAGTCCATGACCAACGCCCCGCACCTGCTGCCGAAGTCCCGCGAGGGCTTCAAGTACGGCGCGATCGAGATGCTCGACTCGATGGCGTACGACGGTCTGACCGACTCCTTCGAGAACATCCCCATGGGAGAGGCGACCGAGCGGCACAACACCCGCCTCGGCATCGCCCGCGCCGAGCAGGACGAGGTCGCCGCCGCCTCGCACCAGCGCGCCGCCGCCGCCCAGAAGAACGGCATCTTCGAGGCCGAGATCACTCCGGTCGAGATCCCGCAGCGCAAGGGCGACCCGGTGCTGTTCGCCCAGGACGAGGGCATCCGCGCCGACACCACCGTCGAGTCGCTCGCCAAGCTGCGCCCCGCCTTCGCCAAGGACGGCACCATCACGGCCGGCACCTCCTCGCAGATCTCCGACGGCGCCGCCGCGGTCGTCGTCATGTCGAAGGCCAAGGCCGAGGAGCTCGGCCTGGAGTGGATCGCCGAGATCGGCGCCCACGGCAACGTGGCGGGCCCCGACAGCTCGCTCCAGTCGCAGCCCTCCAACGCGATCAAGCACGCGGTCGGCAAGGAAGGCATCACGGTCGAGGACCTCGACCTGATCGAGATCAACGAGGCGTTCGGCGCGGTCGCCGTGCAGTCAATGAAGGATCTCGGGGTGTCCCCGGAAAAGGTGAACGTGAACGGCGGCGCCATCGCCCTCGGCCACCCCATCGGCATGTCCGGCGCCCGCGTCGTGCTGCACCTCGCCCTCGAACTGAAGCGCCGCGGCGGCGGCGTGGGCGCGGCGGCCCTGTGTGGCGGCGGTGGCCAGGGCGACGCCCTGATCGTGCGCGTCCCCGGCAAGTAGTCCGGGCAAGTAACCCCAGATCCCCGCGGTGCGTACGCGACTGAACGGAGCGGCAATGGTGGACGTCCCCGAACTGGTGGCCCAGGCACGGGAAGGCAGGCCCAGGGCCGTCGCCCGGCTGATCTCGCTGGTCGAGGGGGCGTCCCCGCAGCTGCGCGAGGTCATGGCGGCGCTGGCCCCGCTCGCGGGCAACGCGTACGTCGTGGGGCTCACCGGGTCGCCCGGTGTCGGCAAGTCGACGTCCACCTCCGCGCTGGTCAGCGCGTACCGCAGGGCCGGGAAGCGGGTCGGCGTGCTCGCCGTCGACCCGTCGTCGCCGTTCTCGGGCGGCGCCCTGCTCGGCGACCGGGTGCGGATGTCCGACCACGCCTCCGACCCCGGTGTCTACATCCGCTCGATGGCGACCCGGGGCCACCTGGGCGGTCTGGCCTGGTCCGCGCCCCAGGCCATCCGGGTCCTGGACGCCGCGGGGTGCGAGGTGATCCTCGTCGAGACGGTGGGCGTCGGGCAGTCCGAGGTCGAGATCGCCTCGCAGGCCGACACCTCGGTGGTGCTGCTCGCGCCGGGCATGGGCGACGGCATCCAGGCGGCCAAGGCCGGCATCCTCGAAATCGGCGACGTCTACGTCGTCAACAAGGCGGACCGGGACGGCGCGGACGCCACGGCCCGCGAGCTCAACCACATGCTGGGTCTGGGCGAATCCCGCGGGCCCGGCGACTGGCGGCCGCCCATCGTCAAGACGGTGGCGGCCCGCGGCGAGGGCATCGACGAGGTCGTGGAGGCCCTGGAGAAGCACCACGCGTGGATGGCCGAGCACGGCGTCCTCGCGGAGCGGCGCAGGGCCCGTGCGGCGCGCGAGGTGGAGACCATCGCGGTGACCGCCCTGCGCGAGCGCATCGGCTCCCTCCACGGCGACCGCCGTCTGGACGCGCTCGCCCAGCGCATCGTCGACGGCGAACTCGACCCGTACGCGGCCTCCGACGAACTCGTCGCGAGCCTGACCGAAACGGCGTAGCCCGCCGCGCACCCTCAACAGCCCTGTCACCGCCCCTGGTTGGGCCGGTGGCGGGGCTGTTAGCGTGGGGGACATGTTCCTGCTCTGCGCATAGGTGCCGCCCCGGCACCGCGATCCGCCCGCCGAGGGCGCCGGGATCGCGGTGCGCTTCGGCGACCCTTTTCGCGCACAGCCCCGAAGGAACACACCCATGTCTTCGTACGCCGCCGTCCTGCGGACCCCGCACGCCGCCCGCGCCTTCGGCGCCGCCCTGCTCGGACGGCTCTCCTACGGAACGGCCCCACTCGCCCTGGTCCTCGCCGTCAAGCGGGGCTCCGGCTCCTACGCCGTGGCCGGCACCGTCATGGCGCTCTTCGGCATCAGCAGCGTGCTGCTCTCGCCGGCCCGAGCCGCCCTCGTCGACCGGCACGGCCCGCGCCGCGCCCTCGCCCCCATGGCCGCCCTGTACGGGTCGCTGCTCGTGACGCTCGCCCTCGTCTGCCTGGCGGGCGGAGCCGGCGCGCCGGTACTCGGCGCCCTCGGGACCGCCGCGGGCGCGTGCACCCCGCCGCTCGGGCCGACCATGCGCGCCGTGTGGAGCGAACTCCTTGCGGACCGCCGGATGCTGGAGCGCGCCTACAGCCTGGACGGGGTCTGCGAGGAACTCCTCTTCGTGAGCGGCCCGTTGGTGATCGGGGTGCTCGTCCAGTACGTCCACCCGGCCGTCGGCGTGCTGCTGGGCGCGGGGCTGGTGATCGTGGGGACGTTCGCCCTGGTGGCCTCGCCCGCGGTCCGCGCGATGGAGCCGCAGCCGCAGCCGGCCCGTAGGGGGCCGGCCCGTGTCACGGGCCGGGCGCCCTGGCGGCCCGCCCTGGTGGCGGCGGGTGTCGGGCTGGGGCTCGGCGCCCTCGATCTGCTGGTGCTCGCGTTCGCCGACGGCCGGGGCAGCTCGTCGGCGGCACCCTGGCTGCTCGCCGCGCTCTCCGCCGGCAGCGCGGTGGGGGGTCTGGTCAACGGGGCCGTGCACTGGCGGCGCCCGGCCAGGAGCAGGCTGGCCCTGTTCGCGGTCGGCCTGGCCGGGGCGCTGGCGCTCGCGGGCGCGGCCCAGGGCCTGCTCACCCTCGCGGCGGCCCTGGTGCTCGCCGGCCTCTTCGTCGCCCCCGCGCTCACCACGGCCTATCTGTACGCCGACGAACTGGCGGCGCCCGGCACCCGGGCGCGCGCCGGTGCGTGGGTCAACACGGCGGTGAACGCAGGGGGTTCGGGCGCCTCCGCCGGCGTCGGAATGCTCGTGGGGCGGCTTCCGCTGCCCTTGTGCTTCGTGCTCGCGGGTCTCCCCGCGCTGTGCTGCGCGCTCGCCGTCAGAGCTTCCCGCGGTGCCCGCGCAGATGCTCGGCGACCGGCGTCAGCGACTCCCGCAGATCAGCCAGGGCCTCGCCCGACAGCAGGTCGATGAAGTGGCGCCGTACGGAGGCCACGTGGTGCGGGGCGACCTTCTCCATGGTCTCGGTGCCCTGCTCGGTCAGCACCGCGAAGAGCCCGCGCCGGTCCGACTCGCAGTTCTCGCGCCGGACGAGGCCCGCGTTCTCCATGCGGGTGATCTGGTGCGAGAGACGGCTCTTGGACTGGAGGGTGGCGGCCGCGAGGTCGCTCATCCGCATCCGCTTGTCCGCCGACTCCGAGAGGTTCACCAGGATCTCGTAGTCGTTGTTGGTCAGGCCGAACGGCTGGAGGTCCTTCTCCATCTGGTACGTCAGCATCCTGTTGACGTCCAGGTAGGTGCGCCAGGCGCACTGCTCGTCGTCGCTCAGCCAGTTCGTGGCCGTCTCGGTCTCCATATGTGGATTCTACCTAAGAAGTTGAATTCTGAACCAATCGGGGGAGTGTGACGCCCGGCACCCGACACGGGCTCACCCCTCGGGCGTGACCGTCGCCCGGAGGGGCTCAGGCGTTCGACGTCACACTCCGCAGACTACCGCTCACAGGCCGAAGCGACGCTGCAGGTCCCCCAGCTGGCCGGGAAGGCGCGGTGCCCCGGCCGCCGGCCCGTGCCCGCCCTGGCCGCCGCCGGGCACCCCCGGCTCGGCGGCCACCTGCCCGGTCGCCTGCTCCGCCATGAGCACCTCGGTGGACTGGAGCAGCACCGTACCCGCCCCGACGAACTCGAACTGGTGCTCCTCGCCCGAGGTGCCGCCAAGGCCCGTGAGTGACCGGATTCCGCCCAGGACGCCGGTCATGTACCCGTGGTCGTAGTGGTGACACGGCGAGGGGCAGTCCGCCCAGCCGACCAACGCCTGCGGGTCCACCCGGACCGGCGGCTCCATGAAGACGACCGGCCCGTTGGAGGCCGCCACGAACTTGCCGGTGCCGATCAGGGTCAGGAATCCCGGGACGATCGACTGCTTGAGCGCGAGCGAGGGCTGGAACGCCAGCAGATTGCCGGACCTGATGGTCAGGTTGCCCTCGTCCAGGTCGTAGCTGTTCACGTCGAAGGCGCGGTCCGCGAGGAGCATCTTGCCGCTGCCGTCAGCCACCACCCAGTCCGCCGCGTGCAGCGGGGAGTGGAAGCTCGTGCGCAGCAGCCGGTCGAGCCGGCCGTGGCCGATGCCGTTGAACTCGATCTGCCCGTAATAGGCGATCATCTTGCCCTTCTGCAGGAACCACTGGCTCGACTTGAGCTCCACGCAGAACGTGTACTTGTTGACGTTGTCGTCGCTCGGCAGCGAGTAGGGATCGAAGATCACCGGGGCGCTCACAGCTTCTCCTCCGAGGCCTGCACGTACACCGCACCCTGACCGGACAGTTCGAGCTGGAAGGCCTCGCCGGAGCCCCGGCCCACCATCTCGCGCCAGCCGAGCGCGGCCGAGAGCTTGTTGCGGACGTCGCCGTGGTGGGCGACATAGGCCTGCGGGTCGACGTGGACCGGGCGCTGCGGGGTGATCGGCAGCTCGATCACGCCGCCGTGCGCCATCACCGCGACCGCACCGTGGCCCTTGAGGGTCGTGGTGAACAGGCCCTGCCCGGTGACCTGGCCGCGCACCATGCCCATGACCCCGCCCTGCGAGCCCATGAACATCGTGCCCTGCTGGAGCGAACCGTCGAAGGCGAGCAGCCGGTCGGCCTCCACGTACAGGGTGTCGCCCTGGAGGTTGATGACCTGGATGTGGTGGCCGCCGTGACCGAACATCACGGTGCCGCTTCCCTCGACGGTCATCAGCGGTGTCGCCTCGTTGGCGACCCGGCGCCCGATCATCGACATCAGGCCGCCCTGGCCGCCCTGGATGTTGGGGGTGAAGGACACCTCGCCCTTGTACGCGAGCATCGCGCCGCGCTGACTGAACATCTTCTGGCCGGGCAGCACCGTCGCCTCGACCATCTTGGAGTTGACCTCGCGGAACGGCATCAGACGTCACCGCCGATCGTGTTGCGCTCGCTCGGCTGCACGTACACCAGGCCCTCGCCCTCGAACCGGATCTGGAACGCCTCGCCCGAGCCCTCGCCGAGGAACGTGCGGAAGGTCACCCCCGACTGGAAGTGCTGGCGGAGATCGCCCTGGTGGGCGATGTAGGCGCCGGGGTCGACGGAGAGCGGGTACTGGGCGCTGACCCGCAGCACCACGGCAGGCCCGTCCGACATGATCGCGGCCTGCCCCTGGCCCTCGATCGTCGTGGTGAACAGGCCGTTGCCCTGGCTCGCGCCGCGCAGCCCCGTGAAGGTCGTGCCCGTGCGCAGCCCGGCGTCGGTGGCGAGCAGATTGCTGGCCTCGACGTAGAGCTTGTCGCCGGTCAGGCTCACCAGGTTGATCTCGCTGGCACGGTCGGCGAAATAGCAGGTGCCGTGCCCCTTCACCTCCATCACGGTCATCTGCTCGCCGGTGAGGCGGCGGGTCACCATGCCGCGCAGACCCTCACCGCCGCCGGACATCTTCTTGAACGCCATCTGGCCGTCGTAGGCGACCATCGAGCCGTTCTTCGCCTTGACGGCGTCGCCGGTCATGTCGACGGCGAGCACCTTGCTGCCCTGAAGTCGGAACATTGCCACGGCCCGACGGTAGCGGCCGGGGACCCGCCCCGACAGGGGCAAGGGGGCGATGTCAGAATGAGGAACGTTTGTGCACGCGTTCACAAGATCGCTGCCGACGGATCGCCGCCCGACGATCACCGCCGCCCGCTCCCTCCCAGCGAAGGTGCCCTTCACGTGGACCTCAAAACAGCCTCCGCCCTGCACCGCCTCCGCCTGATCTCGCTCCCCGAGGCCATCTCGTTCCCGATCCTGCTGGTGTGCTCCGTGCTCAAGCGCACCACCTCGTTCGACGGGGTGATGGTGATGGGCATGGTCCACGGCATTCTCTTCACGCTGTACGTGCTCTTCTGGCTCGACGCCTGGAACCGCACCAAGTGGTCCAGGAACACCGGCATCCTCTACTTCGTGCTCGCCGTGCTGCCCTTCGGCGGCTTCTTCGCCGAGCGCAAGCTCCGCCGGGAGCTGGACGACGCGGTCATCGCGACCAGGGCCCGCAAGGAAGGCGTGGTCAACGCATGATCGTCGCCTTCTCGGTCAGCCCGCTCGGCGTCGGCGAGGACGTGGGGGAGTACGTCGCGGACGCGGTCCGCGTGGTGCGCGAGTCCGGCCTGCCCAACCGCACGGACGCCATGTTCACCTCCATCGAAGGTGAGTGGGACGAGGTGATGGACGTCGTCAAGCGCGCCGTCGCCGCCGTCGAGGCCCGCTCGCACCGGGTCTCGCTCGTCCTCAAGGCGGACATCCGCCCCGGCGTCACCGACGGCCTCACCTCCAAGGTCGAGACGGTGGAGCGCCACCTGGCCGCCGAGTAGCGGCCCCTCGCCCATCGGCAGCCCCGCATCACCGAAGAGCCCCCGGCCACCCCGGCCGGGGGCTCTCGCGCGTGCGTACGGCGGGCGGCGACGGCCCCCCGGCCGCCGAAACGGCCCAGCACCCTAGAACCGCTCACTCGGAGTACTCCAGTCGACACGCCGGGCTTTCTCCACTTTTGTGGGGATATCAACCCAGTGCAAAAACCCTGCTCGACGATCAGCTGGAGGGCACGTGCGCCCGGAGGGCTACGCATACGACACCCACAGCCGACTGGCCGGACCGCTCACGGAGCCGGGCGCCAAGCCCTACCGGGTGCAGTACCGCAGTCTGCTCTCACAAGAGCCGCACCGCATACGTGCCGTCCTCCTGATGACCCTCGCGCCGATACTCACCGGCCTGCTGCTCGTCTACCTCATCTGGCCCAGCCACTGGGTCGAGCGCGAGGGCGGAGACCGCTGGCTCGTGGACCTCGACGTCACGATGCTGGTCTCGATCGGCCTGATCGAGCTCTTCATGGTCGCCAACGTCGCCTCGGTCGCCCACGCCACGCTGGTCGCCCGCGACCCCGTCCCCGTCATCCCCGAAGAGGGCACCCGGGTCGCCTTCCTCACCACGTACGTGCCCGGCACGGAACCCATATCCATGGTGCGCACCACCCTGGAGGCGGCCGTCCTGCTCACCCACACCGGGCCCCTGGACATCTGGCTCCTGGACGAGGGCGACGACGAGCAGGCCAAGGCGCTCTGCGCGGAACTCGGCGTACGCCACTTCACCCGCAAGGGCGTCCCCGAGTGGAACCGCAAGAAGGGCGCCCACAAGGCCCGCACCAAACACGGCAACTACAACGCCTGGATCGCGATGCACGGCGGCCGCTACGACTTCTTCGCCTCCGTCGACACCGACCACGCCCCGCTCCCCAACTTCCTGGAGCGGATGATGGGTTACTTCCGCGACCCCGATGTCGCCTTCGTGGTCGGACCGCAGGTCTACGGCAACTACGACTCGCCCGTCACCAAGGCCGCCGAGTCCCAGCAGTTCCTCTTCCACGCGCTGATCCAGCGGGCCGGCAACCGCTACCGGGCGCCCATGTTCGTCGGCACCAACAACGTGGTGCGGATCGCGGCGCTGCGGCAGATCGGCGGCCTCTACGACTCGATCACCGAGGACATGGCCACCGGCTTCGAACTGCACCGGCACAAGAACCCGAGGACCGGCCGGCACTGGCGCTCCGTGTACACCCCGGACGTGCTGGCCGTCGGCGAGGGACCGGCCTCCTGGACCGACTTCTTCACCCAGCAGATGCGCTGGTCGCGCGGCACCTACGAGACGCTGTTCAAGCAGTACTGGAAGGCGCCCTTCACCATGCCGCCCGGCCGGCTGCTCTCGTACACCCTGATGCTCGTCTACTACCCCATGACCGCCGTCAACTGGCTGCTCGGCATCGTGAGTTGTGTGCTGTTCCTCTGGTTCGGCGCGTCCGGCACCGAGGTCACCGCCTCGGTCTGGCTGATGCTCTACAGCGACGCCGCCGCCCTCCAGATCGGCCTGTACCTGTGGAACCGGCGGCACAACGTCTCGCCCCACGAACCCGAGGGATCGGGCGGCCTCGCCGGGATGGGCATGTCGGCGCTCTCCGCACCGATCTACCTCAAGTCGCTCGGCTCGGCCGTGCTGCGCACCCGCGGCCGGTTCGTCGTCACCCCCAAGGGCGGCCGGGCCAGCCCCGACCGGCTGTGGACGTTCCGCATCCACCTGTTCTGGGCGGCGGTCCTCACCTCCTCCCTGATCGCCTCCGTGCACTACGGCCACACCCACGCCGCCATGCGCACCTGGGCCGTGCTCGCCCTGGGCATCGCGCTCGCGCCGGTCGCGATCTGGGCCTGGACGTCGCTGCGCGAACGCGCCGCGGCCCGCGCGGCCAAGCCGGCCCCGCAGCACAAGCCCGGCGGCGAGGCCGAACCCGCCGTCGCCACGACGACCGGAGGGAACTGAGTCATGGCCTACCGGCCCTCGAAACGGATGAAGAAGACCCTGTTCGGCGGTGGAGCCGTCGTGGTCCTCGCGGGTCTCAACGCCCCCGCCGCGCTCTCCTTCGCCACGGAGCAGTACCACGCGTACCAGATAGCCCAGCCCGAGTACATGGCGAAGTACGGCGCCTGGCACGGCGTCGACATCCCCCAGGAGTACCGGACCAACGCCATCCACGCGGCGCTGCTCCACACCGGCAAGGTCCTGATCATCGCGGGCTCCGGCAACAAGCAGGACCACTTCGACGCGGGCACCTTCGACACCGTGCTGTGGAACCCGAAGGACAACACCTTCAAGAAGATCCACACGCCCGAGGACTTCTTCTGCGGCGGCCACGCCCAACTCCCCGACGGCAAGCTCCTGGTGGCCGGCGGCACCGCCCGCTACGAGGTCCTCGACGGCGAGGTGAAGCGGGCCGGCGGCGGCATGCGGGTCAAGAACGAGGACCCCAACAAGGCCGTCACCCTGAAGAAGGGCACGACGTTCCGCTCCCCGTCGGGCGTCGAGTACGTGTCGAAGTTCGACGTCACGGTCCCGCGCGCCAAGCGCGAGTTCGAGATCTCGTACTACGCGAGCGGGCGGATGAAGCCGTGGAAGACCAAGACCACCGCCGCCGAGGCGCGGGTCTTCGTCGAGGCGGCCGCCGAGGGCCCCCAGTCGGTCGCCACCGACCAGGCCCAGTACGAGGTCGTGGGCCTGGCCGGCAAGGACGCCGACAACGTGTACGGGCTCGCCGAGAAGATCACCCTGGACAAGCAGGACTACCAGGGGATCAGGGCGGCCTACGAGTTCGACCCGAAGGCCGAGAAGTACGTCCCCGTCGCCCCGATGAAGGAGGCCCGCTGGTACCCGACGCTCACCACGCTCAAGGACGGCAAGGTGCTCGCCGTCTCCGGGCTCGACGACGTGGGCGTCATCCTCGCGGGCAACAACGAGATCTACGACCCGAAGAGCAAGAAGTGGTCGCCCGGCCCCTTCCGCTACTTCCCGACCTACCCCTCGCTGTTCCTGACCAAGGGCGGCAAGCTCTTCTACTCGGGCGCCAACTCCGGCTACGGGCCCGCCAACAAGGGCCGCGAGCCGGGCCTGTGGGACGTCGAGAAGAACACCTTCACCAAGATCGGCGGCCTGAACGCCGCCGACCAGCTGGAGACGGCCAGCTCACTCCTGCTGCCGCCCGCGCAGGACCAGCGGTTCATGCTGCTCGGAGGCGGCGGCGTCGGCGAGTCCAAGAAGTCCACCCCGCGCACCGCCGTGGTCGACCTCAACCAGAACAACCCCGCCTTCACATCCGGTCCCGAACTCCCACAGGGCACGCGGTACTTGAACAGCGTGATCATGCCGGACGACTCCGTGTTCACCACCGGCGGCTCCTCCGACTACCGCGGCCGGGGCGGCTCCAACCTCCTCAGCGCCCAGTTCTACGACCCCAAGGCGAACGCGTTCCGCGAGGCGGCGGACCCCACCATCGGCCGCAACTACCACTCCGAGGCGCTGCTCCTGCCCGACGGCCGGGTCGCCACCTTCGGCTCCGACTCGCTGTTCAGCGACAAGAACAACACCAAGCTCGGCAAGTTCGAGCAGCGCATGGAGATCTACACCCCGCCCTACCTCTACGGCGACAGGGGCAAGCGCCCCGCGCTCGGCGACGGCCCCGAGGCCGTGACGGCGGGCGGCAGGGCCACCTTCAAGACGGACCACCCCGAACGCCTGGTCAAGGCGCGCCTGATGCGGCCGAGCGCGGTGACCCACACCACGGACGTCGAGCAGCGCTCGATCGAGCTGGGCCTGACGAAGGACAAGGACTCCGTCTCGGTCACCGTCCCCGCGGACCGGGCACTCGTCCCGCCCGGCTGGTACATGGTCTTCGTGACCGACCAGGAGGGCACCCCGTCCGAGGCCAAGTGGCTGCGGGTGGACTGAGAGGAGCGGGTGCGCCGACAGGTCAGAACCGGGCGCGCTTGGCGAGCCCGAGGGCGTACTCCGGCCACCAGGTACCGGCGGACGGGCCCCCGCGGCAGGGTCCGTCCGAATCGCCCGGCCGCTTGATCCACAGGTACGCGTCGACGAGCGGGTCGCCGGTCCTGACCGACGGCGGAGCGCCGAGCGAACGCCCCGGCGGGTTGCACCAGGCCTGGTCGCGGCCGTCGGACAGGGGTCCGTCGCCGTTGCGGCTGGTGTCCATGACGAAGTGCTTGCCGCCGAGCCCCCGGGAGACCTTCACCCCGTACGCCCGTACGGCGCCGTCGGTCTGGAAGTTGGACACGTTCAGGGCGAAGCCGTCGGCCCTGTCGATGCCGGCTCGTCGGAGGGGCTCGACGAGGCTGTCGGGGTCGGGGATCCAGGAGGGGTTCCCCGCGTCGAGATAGACCTTGGTGCGGGGCAGCCTCTTGAGGGTGTCGATCGCCTCGTCGAGGAGCTGGTACCGCTCGGCGTGGTGGTCGGGCGTGGTGCACCCGTCGACCATGTGCGCGATCGCGTCGGGTTCCAGGACGACCACGGCCGGTGCGTCCCCGATCGCCTCGGCGAACTTCCCCGTCCAGGCGCGGTAGCCGTCGCTTCCGTTCGCGCCGCCCGCCGAGTACTTGCCGCAGTCGCGGTGCGGAATGTCGTACGCCACGAACAGCGCGGTCCGCTTGTCCTTGGCGGCGCCGGCGACGGCCCTGCGAATACCGGCCCCCGGATCGGCCCCGGACGGCCAGGTGGCCACCGGCCGGTCGGCGATCCGCCGCAGGGCCGCGGCGTCGGCGGTCCGGCCCTGCCCCTGCCAGAGCCTGACCTGCCGCGCGGCGTCACTCTCCGGATCCACCCAGAACGGCGAGCCGGACGCCGGGGCGGGAGCGGCCTCGGCCCGCGCGCCGGTACGGACGCCGGGTTCCTCGCGTGATCCGTCGCCGGACGAGCAGCCGGCGACGGCGGCGAGCAGCACGGCCGACACGGCGGCGAGCAGGATTCGGTACCGGGACATCCGGCCCCCTCGGGGGTCGCGAGGGTGCACGCGGGGCGGCGTGCACAGGGTCGGGCAATCGTGACATGACGGACGGTCGGCGCGGGGGAGCGCCGCGCCCCGCGGTCGTGCGCGCCGGGGCCCCGGTACCGAACTTCGAGACGGGGCTGACCGGCATGTGACCAGTGGGTAAGGTCGACGCGTGCCCAAGCCGCTCAGCCTCCCCTTCGACCCCATCGCCCGAGCCGACGAACTCTGGCAGCAGCGCTGGGGCCCCGTGCCCTCGATGGGGGCCATCACCTCGATCATGCGGGCGCACCAGATCCTGCTGGCCGAGGTCGACGCGGTGGTGAAGCCGTACGGGCTGACCTTCGCGCGGTACGAAGCGCTGGTCCTGCTGACCTTCTCCAAGGCGGGCGAGCTGCCGATGTCCAAGATCGGCGAACGCCTGATGGTCCACCCCACCTCGGTGACCAACACGGTGGACCGCCTCGTGAAGTCGGGTCTCGTGGACAAGCGCCCCAACCCGAACGACGGGCGCGGCACGCTGGCGTCCATCACGGACCGGGGCCGCGAGGTGGTGGAATCGGCCACGCGCGACCTGATGGCGATGGACTTCGGCCTCGGCGTCTACGACGCGGAGGAGTGCGGAGAGATCTTCGCGATGCTCCGCCCGCTGCGGGTCTCGGCGAACGACTTCGAGGAGTAGGCCCCCTGGGGCTGCGCCCCAGACCCCCCGAGCCCGACGGCGCCCGTCCTCAAACGCCGGACAGGCTGAGCGTGTGCATGCCGCCCGGCACCGAACAGGTCAGGGGCGCGGGGAACTGCGCGAGAAGTGCGCACGGTCCGCACCGAAAGGCGGCTCGCGGAACGGCCGGGGCTGAGGATGCGCATGCCGCATGGCACCGGTACCGCCAGGGGCGCGGGGATCTGCGCGACCGGCCGCGCGCGGTCCGCGGCCGGACCCCTCACCCCCGGCGGGTTTCGGGAAGGGGCGGGGTGGGGGAGAACCCCCGCCCCAGGCGTGACCCGCGCGAAGATCGCCCCGCATGTCCGGTTACGCTCGACCGCATGAAAAAGAGCGTACTGACCCGCTACCGGGTAATGGCGTACGTCACGGGCGTGCTGCTGGTCCTGCTGACCCTCGGCGTGATCGCCAAGTACATCCTGGACATGAACGGCGCCGCCGACTTCACGAAGGTCATCGGCATCGCCCACGGCTGGCTGTACGTGATCTACCTCGTCTTCGCCTTCGACCTGGGCTCCAAGGCGAAGTGGCCGGTCGGCAAGCAGCTGTGGGTGCTGATCGCCGGCACCATTCCGACCGCCGCCTTCTTCGTCGAGCGCAAGGTCTCCAAGGAGCTGGAGTCCAAGGTCGCCGACGGCGTCCCCGCGGGCGCGCGAGCCTGATTCCGCGGCACCCCACCGCCGCGCGACCAACGCGTGGCGGTCTGCCATCGACATTTACTAGGACGTCCAAGTAAATTTGAGGCATGGACGCTGACGCGATCGAGGAAGGCCGCCGCCGCTGGCAGGCCCGTTACGACAAGGCCCGCAAGCGCGACGCGGACTTCACCACACTCTCCGGGGACCCCGTCGACCCCGCGTACGGGCCCCGGCCCGGCGACACCTACGACGGGTTCGAACGGATCGGCTGGCCCGGCGAGTACCCCTTCACCCGGGGCCTGTACCCGACCGGCTACCGGGGCCGCACGTGGACGATCCGGCAGTTCGCCGGGTTCGGCAACGCCCAGCAGACCAACGAGCGCTACAAGATGATCCTGGCCGCGGGCGGCGGCGGCCTGAGCGTCGCCTTCGACATGCCGACCCTCATGGGCCGCGACTCCGACGACCCCCGCGCGCTCGGCGAGGTCGGCCACTGCGGCGTCGCGATCGACTCGGCCGCCGACATGGAGGTCCTCTTCCAGGACATCCCGCTCGGCGACGTCACCACGTCCATGACCATCAGCGGACCGGCCGTGCCGGTGTTCTGCATGTACCTCGTCGCCGCCGAGCGCCAGGGCGTCGACCCGGGCGTCCTCAACGGCACGCTCCAGACCGACATCTTCAAGGAGTACATCGCGCAGAAGGAGTGGCTCTTCCAGCCCGAGCCGCACCTGCGCCTCATCGGCGACCTGATGGAGCACTGCGCGCAGGGCATCCCCGCGTACAAGCCGCTCTCCGTCTCCGGATACCACATCCGCGAGGCCGGAGCGACGGCCGCGCAGGAGCTGGCGTACACCCTGGCCGACGGCTTCGGGTACGTGGAACTCGGCCTCAGCCGGGGCCTGGACGTCGACGTCTTCGCCCCCGGCCTCTCCTTCTTCTTCGACGCCCACGTGGACTTCTTCGAGGAGATCGCCAAGTTCCGCGCGGCGCGCCGCATTTGGGCCCGCTGGATGAAGGAGGTGTACGGCGCGCAGTCGGACAAGGCGCAGTGGCTGCGCTTCCACACCCAGACCGCCGGGGTGTCGCTGACCGCGCAGCAGCCGTACAACAACGTCGTACGCACCGCGGTGGAAGCCCTCGCCGCGGTCCTCGGCGGTACCAACTCGCTGCACACCAACGCCCTCGACGAGACCCTCGCCCTGCCGAGCGAGCAGGCCGCGGAGATCGCGCTGCGCACGCAGCAGGTGCTGATGGAGGAGACCGGCGTCGCCAACGTCGCCGACCCGCTCGGCGGCTCCTGGTACGTCGAGCAGCTCACGGACCGCATCGAGGCGGACGCGGAGAAGATCTTCGACCAGATAAAGGAACGGGGCACGCGGGCGCACCCCGACGGACAGCACCCCATCGGTCCGATCACCTCGGGCATTCTGCGCGGCATCGAGGACGGCTGGTTCACCGGGGAGATCGCGGAGTCCGCCTTCCGCTACCAGCAGTCCCTGGAGAAGGGCGACAAGCGGGTGGTCGGCGTCAACTGCGCCCACGGCTCGGTCACCGGCGACCTGGAGATCCTGCGGGTCAGCCACGAGGTGGAGCGCGAGCAGGTGCGCGAGCTCGCCGCCCGCAAGTCGCGGCGCGACGACGCCGCGGTGGCGGCGGCGCTCGACACGATGCTCGCCGCGGCGCGCGACGGTTCGAACATGATCGCCCCGATGCTGGACGCGGTACGGGCGGAGGCGACCCTGGGCGAGATCTGCGGGGTGCTGCGCGAGGAGTGGGGCACGTACACGGAGCCCCCCGGCTTCTGAGCCCCGGCTTGTGAGCCCCGGTTCGTGATACCCGGTTTGTGAGCCCGGCCCCCCGCGGGGGGCCGGGCCGCTCGCCCCCTACGGATGCGACACTTCGCGAACCGTCCGAGAATGTTGGGGTGAGTGGCACCCCTTCGGCTCAGGGCGCAGCCGCTGAACCGGCGCCCAGGACCCCGAACCAGACGCTGGCCCTCGCCGCGATGCTCTTCGCGGTGGCGATGACGTTCATCGACCAGACGATCGTCTCCATCGCCGCCCCGGACATCGTCAACGAGCTGGGCCTGTCGGCATCGGGCATGCAGTGGGTGGTGAACGCCTATCTGCTGTCGCTTGCGGCGTTCTTCGCCCTCGGCGGCCGTCTGGCGGACCTCTTCGGTCCCCGCCGGATCGTCATCATCGGCAGCCTCGTCTTCGTCGTCTCCTCCGTGCTCTGCGGCTGCGTCCCCAAGGGGGGCTTCGCCCAGAGCTGGATGATCATCTTCCGGGCGACCCAGGGTTTCGGGGCCGCGCTGCTGTTCCCCGCGGCGCTCGCCGTGGTGGTCTCCGTCTTCCCGGTGGAGCGGCGGGGCAGGGCCCTGGCCCTGTTCTTCGGGCTCTCCGGCGCGCTGACGGCCATCGGCCCGCTGCTGGGCGGCTGGCTGACGTCATGGACCTGGCGGGCGATCTTCTGGGTGAACGTGCCCGTCGCCGTCGTGGCGCTCGTCCTGACCGTGATGGCCCACATCTCGGACAAGCGACGCGACGAAACCCTGGACGGCGTCGGTGCGGTCCTCATCGCGGTCGGGATGGGGCTGAGCGTGCTCGGCTTCCAGCAGGCCGCGTCCTGGGGCTGGGGCAGCGGGGCGACGTGGGGCTGCATCGCGGGCGGTCTGGTGGTCCTCGTCCTGTTCTGGCGCTACGAACGGAACAAGCGTCATCCGCTGGTCAACCTGGCGGTCTTCCGCGACAAGGCCTTCACCGTGGACTCGCTCGTGCTGTTCTTCGCCATGCTGGCCTTCGTCCCCGTCTTCTTCTTCGCCTCGGTGTACGCCCAGGTCTCGCTGAGCGCCTCTCCCAACCAGGCGGCGCTGTACCTGCTCTACTTCTTCGCGGGCTTCGCGATCGCCTCCCAGTGGGGCGGCCGGATCCTGGACAAGAAGGGCGCCCGGCCGGCCATGAAGATCGGCACCATCGTGGGTGCGGTCGGATTCGCGCTGTGGGCAGGCCAGTTGACCCACCTGTCGATGCACGACCAGTGGCCCTACGTCGCGCTGGCCGGCGCGGGCATCGGTTTCATCCTCGCGCCCGCCTCGACGGACGCGGTCAACCGGTCGATCGGAGCCTCGTACGGCGAGGTCACCGGCATCACCCAGACGGTGCGCAACTACGCGGCGAGCGTGGGCCTTGCGGTGCTGGGCGCGCTCCTCACCCACCGGATGACCGAGAACGTCGTCTCCACGCTCACGTCCCGCGGTCAGTCGCCCGCCGCGGCACGCCAGGTGGCCAAGGGGATCGCCGAGGCGGTGACGGGCAACGGCGACGCCCGCGGGCCGACCGGGACGGGGGCCGCGGCGACCGCGGCGCGGGACTCGATGTCGAGCGTGCGGATGGATTTCGCCGAGGCGAATCAGTGGGTCTTCTACGGCATGGCCATCGCGCTCGGCATCGCTTTCCTCATCTGCCTGCGGCATCCCGGAGGCAAGGGGGTGCCGGCGGCGCCGCTGACCGGGACCCAACCAGAACCGGCCCCCACCCCGAGCACCCCCACCACCCCCTGACCTCGCCCGCGCGGTTCCCCGCGCCCTTCAGGCGCGATACGGGGTCTGGGGCGGCGCCCCAGGGGGTCGGGGGTCAGCCGGGGGGCAGGGTCAGGCGGAACAGGGCTCCGCCCCCGGCCGCCCGCTCGGCCGTCAGCTCCGCCCCGTGCGCCCGAGCAACCTGCCGGGCCATCGCAAGCCCGAGCCCCGACCCCGGCAACGCCCGAGCCTGCTCCGCCCGGTAGAACCGGTCGAAGACATGAGGGAGGTCGGCCGGCGCGATCCCGGGCCCGTGATCCCGAACCGTCAACTCGCCCGAGGCAAGCACCACTTCGACCGGCACCCCCGCAGGGCTGAACTTCGCCGCGTTGTCCAGCAGATTGGAGATCAGCCGGGCAAGCCGGGCAGGAACCCCCGGCAACGTCACCGAAGCGTCCACCAGCTCCAGCTGGAACGGCGTCGCGGGCCAGTGCGCCCGCGCGGTGTCGACGGTGTGCGCGAGGAGCGGGGCGAGCCGCACCTCCTCGAGGAGCGGCGTGGGCTCCTCGTCCCGAGCCAGGTCGATGAGGTCGTTGACCAGCACGGACACCTCCCGGATCTGACGGCCGAGCGCCGCCGAGGCCCGCTCGCGCTGCGCCGGCGTCAACCGCTCGGCCCGCGCCAGCAGTTCCGCGTTGGTGCGCAGCGCGGTCAGCGGCGTCCGCAGCTCGTGGGACGCGTCGGCGACCAGACGCCGTTGGGCCGTCACCGACTGCTCCAGCTCGCCCAGCATCGTGTTGAAGGAGGCCGCGAGCCGTGTGACCTCGTCCTCCTTGTCGGGCGGCCCCGGCGGAAGCTCGATGCGGTGGCTCGGGTCACGGGTGGCCGCGATGTGCTCGGCCGTCGCGGTGAGCCGGGCCACGGGGGCCAGACCCGTACGGGACACCCAGTAGCCGAGCGCCGCGGCGAGCAGCACCCCCGCCGCGCCGACGCCGCTCAGCAGCCCCGCCGCCTGACCCACTCCCTTGCGCACCAGGTCCGAACGCAGCGCCACCTGAAGGGACTTGTCGCCCCCCGGAAAGGTGGTGGTGAGCATCCGGGCGGGCAGCCCGTCGGGCAGCGTGATGTTGGTGTAGTACGCGTTGCGGGTGCCGGCGGCGACCTCGCGCACGGGCGGGGCGACCGGCAGCAGATAGGGCTTCGAGGGGTCCTTGGCCGGGTCGGCCGGGACCACCTGCGCGCACGCCGGTGCGGACAGGTAGCGGCACTCGCCCGCCAGCACGCCCGGACCCGCGCCCCGGTTCTGCTGGATGGCCAGCGTCACCGACTGGGTCAGGTTCAGGTCGAGCTGGTGGAACAGCTCGTAGCGGATCACGAAGAACGCGGCCGTGCACACCCCGACCGCGACCAGCGCCACCGCGGCGGACGCGGCCATCGCGAGCCGGGTGCGCAGCGGGCGGTGCCGGCGCCAGCGGGCACCGAGCCGGCGCCGGGAGCTCACGAGGCGTCCAGCCGGTAGCCGACCCCGTGCACCGTGTGGACCAGGCGCGGCTCGCCCGCCGCCTCCAGTTTGCGGCGCAGGTAACCGACGTACACCGCGAGGGAGTTGGAGTCGGGTCCGAAGTCGCGGCCCCAGACCAGCTCGTGGATCAGCTCCCTCGGCAGGACCTGCCCCGGGTTGCGCAGAAGCAGTTCGAGCAGCGCGAATTCGGTGCGCGTGAAGTCGATCGGCCGCTCGCCCCGCCGGGCGGTGTGCGCGACCGGGTCGAGCACGAGATCCGCGTACCGCAGTTCCTGCGCCTCGCCCGGGTCGGGGGCGGTGCGGCGGAGCAACGCCCGTACACGTGCGATGAGTTCGTCGAGGGCGAAGGGCTTGACCAGGTAGTCGTCGGCGCCCGCCTCCAGGCCGTCCACCCGCTCGCTCACCGAGTCGAGCGCGGTCAGGACGAGCACGGGGGTGCGGTCGCCCATGGCGCGCAGCTGGCGGCAGACCCCGAGGCCGTCGAGGACCGGCATCATCACATCGAGGACGATCGCGTCGGGCCGCCAGGCGGCCACCTCGGACAGGGCCGCGAGCCCGTCCGGGGCGCCGTGGACCTCGTACCCCTCCACCGCGAGGCCGTCCTCGACGGCCGCCCTTACCTCCGGCTCGTCGTCGACGACGAGAATTCTGACCGCGCGCGTGGTGCTCATGGGCAAAGCCTGCCAAACGCGGCTCTTAGAACCCTCTTAAGCCGCCCCGTGAACCTCGGTGCCATGCGCACACCATTGTCAGTAGTGATCGGGGCGGGCGGTACCGGCGGGCACATCTACCCCGGGCTCGCGCTCGCCGAGGCGCTGCGGCGGGCCGTCCCCGACGCGGTGATCTCCTTCGTCGGCACGACCCGGGGCCTGGAGGGCACGCTCATACCGGGCGCCGGGTACCGGCTGCACACCGTCGACATGATCCCCTTCGACCCCTCGCTCGGCGCCAAGCGGTACCTGCTGCCCGCCGCACTGCTGAAGTCGGGCGCACAGTGCCGGTCCCTCCTCAAGGCCCAGGGCGCCCAGGTGGCGGTCGGCATGGGCGGCTACCCCAGCGCGCCCGTCATCGTCGGCGCCAAGATGGCCGGGCTGCCCAGCCTCATCCACGAGTCCAACGCGGTGCCGGGCCGCGCCAACCAGTTCGCGGCCCGGCTCACCTCGAACATCGCGGTCGCCTTCGACCGCAGCCGCGCCCATCTCTCCGGCGGCCAGGACGCCGTCACCACCGGCATGCCCATCGCCGCCGCGCTCGCCTCGCTCGACCGGACGGCGCTGCGCACCGAGGCCCGCAGGGTCCTGGGCGTGCCGCCGGGCGCGCGGCTCGTCCTCGTCAACGGCGGCAGCCTGGGCGCGGCCCGGCTCACCGCGGCGGCGGTCGGCCTCGCCCATCGCTGGCGCGACCGGGCCGACGTCCACCTCCTCATCAAGACAGGACCCGCGCAACTCGCCCACACTGAGCGGCAGTTGACCGGCATGCCGGGCGCGCGGGCCGTGCCCTACCTCGACCGGATGGACCTCGCGTACGCCGCCGCCGACCTCGTCGTGTGCCGGGCGGGCTCCGCGACCGTCGCCGAACTCGCCGCGACCGGTGTGCCCGCCGTCCTCGTGCCGTATCCGCACGCGCCCGGCGACCACCAGACCCACAACGCGCGGGTCCTGTCCGACGCGGGCGCGGGCCTGCTGGTGCCGGACGAGGAGACCACCGCGTTCCGCCTCGCGGGACTCATCGAACCGCTTCTCGCCGACCCCGCCCGGCTCGCCGCGATGAGCGGCGCCGCCGACCCCGGCAACCACGCCCGCGCCGCCGACCTGCTGGCCGCCCGGGTCCTCGAACTCGCCTCCCGCCCCACCTCGTCCCTCAAGGAGTACGCAGCATGAACACCACGACCGCCACCACCTCCATGTGGCACGGCCGCACCGTCCTCGTCACCGGAGCCGAGGGCTTCATCGGCTCCACCCTGGTCGACCTCCTGGTCGAACTCGGGGCGAACGTGCGGGCGTTCGTCCACTACAAGCCGTACGCCGACAAGGGTCACCTCGCCCACCTGATGAACCACCCCCGGGTGGAGATGCTCGCCGGAGACGTCCGCGACGCGGGCCGGGTCTCGGACGCGGTGGCCGGCTGCGACACCGTCTTCCACCTCGCCGCCCTCATCGGCATCCCCTACAGCTACGACTCCCCGGGCGCCTACGTCCAGACGAACGTGGTCGGCACCGAGAACATCGCCGAGGCCTGCCGCCGCCACTCCGTGCGCCGCCTCGTCCACACCTCCACCAGCGAGGTGTACGGGACCGCCCTGACCGCGCCGATCAGCGAGGAACACCCGCTCCAGCCGCAGTCGCCGTACTCCGCGTCCAAGATCGGCGCCGACATGATGGCCCTGTCGCACTGGCACGCCTTCGAGCTCCCCGTGACCGTGGTCCGCCCCTTCAACACCTACGGCCCCCGCCAGTCCGCCCGCGCCGTGATCCCCACCATCCTGGCCCAACTCCACGCGGGCGTACGGGAGATCAAGCTGGGCTCGCTGACCCCGACCCGCGACTTCACCTACGTCACCGACACCGCGCGGGGCTTCCTCGCGGTCGCGGAGTGCGACCGGGCGCTCGGCGAGGTCGTGAACCTGGGCACGGGCCGGGAGATCGCGATCGGTGACCTGGCACGGGCGCTCGTCGCGGCGTCCGGCCGCGAGGCCTCCGTGGTGGTGGACCCGGCCCGCCTGCGCCCCTCGGGCAGCGAGGTCGAGCGGCTGCTTTCGGACAACTCCAGGGCCCGCACGTGGGCCGGCTGGCAGCCGGAAGTCGACCTGGAGGACGGCCTGAAGCGGACGTCGGAATGGGTCGAGGAAAACCTGTCGCTGTTCGCGCCGGAGCGCTACCAGGTCTGAGCCCTCAGAAGAACACGGGGTGTCCTCGCACCGCGTGGAAGACGACCCACAGGGCGAGGACACCGACGCCGATGACGAGCAGCAGGAAGCACGTCAGGCATTGGCCGGCCACGCCGACCGGCTCGCGCCGCCCGCCCTCCTGATGAACACCGCCCGGTTCGTCGGGCCACCCCGGCACTCGTCCCATGGCCCGAGCCTGCCATTCCCGGGCCACGGCGGGGGAGCGGCGGGATCACGGACCGGTCGCACCGGGCGGCCGCGTCGCGCGGCCTCAGGCCGTCGCGGCGAGCCCCGAGCAGATGAGGAGGGTGAAGTCGCGGGCCCACTCCTCGTCCACCGGCTCCGCGCTCACCAGGGCGCGGTGCACCACCGCTCCCGCCACCACGTCGAAGATGAGGTCGGTGTGGCGGGCGGAGACCGCGGGGTCGTCCTCGTAGGGGAGTTCGCCGCGGGCCTGGGCGCGTTCGCGGCCCGCCAGAACCAGCCGCTTCTGGCGGTCCACGATGGCCGATCGGATCCGGCCGCGCAGCGCGTCGTCCCGGGTGGATTCGGCCACCACCGCCATCAGCGCCGTCTTCGCCTCGGGGCGTTCGAGCAGCGCGGCGAACTGGAGGACCACGCCCTCCACATCGGCCGTCAGGCTGCCCAGATCGGGGAGTTCGAGCTCGTCGAAGAGGACCGCGACCGCGTCCACGACGAGTTCGTTCTTGCCCGCCCAGCGCCGGTAGAGCGTGGTCTTGGCCACGCCTGCCCGGGTCGCCACGTCGCCCATCGTCAGCTTCGACCAGCCCAGGTCCACCAGCGCCTCGCGGGTCGCCAGCAGGATCGCGGCATCGGCCTCCGCGCTGCGGGGCCGGCCCGGACGACCCGTACAGGACGGTCGCGCGGCGCGGGATGAAGAAGGCATGACGGCGACCATACCGGCCGGTAGCAATCGCGCCAGGGGGCACGCGGTGTGCGCGAGATCACCCCGCGCTCCGGGCCCGCACCAGTTACGCTACGGCTCGTAGCGAAAGCCTTGAGCGGCCTTCCGCGACAACCACATGTCACAGGCGCCCGGGTGGGGACCCGGATGCCACAGGTAAGAACGCAAGACCGGCGCACGACCGGCGGCGCGTCCGTGGTGCCCGGCGTCTCGCAATCCGGCGGGAGACGCCGAGCGGGCCCGGATCCTGCCACCGGCGCACCACGCACCTGCGCGGAAGGGGGAGGATGTACGCATGCAGCCTAGGAACATGTCCATGAGCGGCGTCGTCGACCTCGCCGCGGTGAAGGCGGCCGGTGAGGCCAAGAGCAAGGCGGAGCAGGCGCGAGCCGAGTCCGCCCGGCAGGGCGGGGTCCCGGCGGTGACGCCGTCCGCGCTCGTCATCGATGTCGACGAGGCCACTTTCGAGCGCGACGTCCTGACCCGCTCCGCCGAGGTGCCCGTCGTCATCGACTTCTGGGCCGAGTGGTGCGAGCCCTGCAAGCAGCTCGGCCCGCTGCTCGAACGGCTCGCCGTCGAGTACAACGGCCGTTTCCTCCTTGCCAAGATCGACGTCGACGCCAACCAGATGCTGATGCAGCAGTTCGGGATCCAGGGGATCCCGGCCGTCTTCGCGGTGGTCGCGGGACAGGCGCTGCCCCTCTTCCAGGGCGCGGCTCCCGAGGCCCAGATCCGCGAGACGCTCGACCAGCTGGTGCAGGTCGCCGAGGAGCGCTTCGGCCTGACCGGCATCGCGGTGGACCCGAACGCGGCCGCCGCCCCCGCCGCGGAGGCACCGGCCCCGGTCGGCCCGTACGACGCCCTGCTCGAAGCCGCCGTGGTCGCGCTCGACTCAGGCGATCTGGCCGGCGCCGTCCAGGCCTACAAGAACGTGCTGAGCGACGACCCGGGCAACCCCGAGGCCAAGCTGGGCCTGGCGCAGGCCGAACTGCTCCAGCGCGTGCAGTCCCTCGACCCCGCGCAGGTCCGCAAGGACGCGGCGGAGAATCCGGCCGACGCGGCGGCGCAGATCGCCGCGGCCGACCTCGATCTGGTCGGCGGTCACGTCGAGGACGCCTTCGGCCGGCTCGTCGAAACCGTGCGGCGCACGTTCGGTGACGACCGCGAGGCCGCGCGCGTCAGGCTCCTGGAGCTCTTCGAGGTGATCGGCGGCGACGACCCGCGCGTCACCGCGGCCCGAACCGCGCTGGCGAGGGTGCTCTTCTGACCCACCTCCGAACGTCTTCGGATGTTCATGAACCTGTCACCGAGTGAGTCCCGAAACGCGGTATGCGGCGGACGATTTGGCGACAGAGAGACAAGAGGCGGCCGCGTTTTACCAAAACTTGGTAAACGCGGCCGCTGTTACTTCCAGTAAGTTGAGCCGCTTCTTACGTCCGCTTATCTGCGGTGATTTCCCCTTCTGTCCGGTCACTCGACAGCACCCTGTGTGCCCGCTCGATGCCCACCGGTCGTGCCTCGGTTATCAGCCCGTTACTGGCTAGTAATGACCCCCCTTGTGCCCCGGCTCGGAATGGACCACGATCGGCCACGCTCGGTCCAATAACGCACCAGCCCGACAGCCACTCGGCGCGGCCGCTGACTTGGGTCCCCACCGGGCCGGCCGGTGACAGTGGCACCGGCCGTGGACAGGGGGGTCTCTGCTCTCCGGCAGGGCCTGTCCAGAGGTTGCGCGAACGCGTGGCCAGTGGTTGTCGCTCGGGGGTGATCGCCGGTGTCGGACGAGGTGCGCGAGTCGTACGCGGTCGACCTCCCGCGCGTTCCCCTTCCCGAGGACGTAGCACTTCTCCCATCCCGTGACAGCCCTTGAGGGGTCCGTCCCGGAGATGTACGTCCGAGAAGGAGGAAAGTCATGGAGTCCCAAGTACGTGGCGGGACCAGATGGAAGCGGTTCGCTCTGGTCATGGTGCCGAGCGTGGCCGCGACGGCCGCGATCGGCGTCGGCCTGGCACAGGGCGCGCTCGCGGCGTCGTTCAGTGTGTCGGGCGTCGACTTCAAGGTGACGGCGAAGCAGCTGGACGGTCACAACCTCCTGCAGTACGGGAGTGTGGCCACCGGTAAGAACATGGACGGCACCAACGCGGTCCACCCGGTCGTCGTCTCCGGGTTCAGCAACGCGACGATCACCAACATGTGTCAGTCCGTCGTGCAGCCGCTGCCGTTCGGGCTCGGCGACGTGACGATGACGCTGAAGGCTGGTCAGGGCGACCAGAAGATCGAGGCGACCAACATCTACCTCGATGTGTCCGAGCTCTCCACCGACGCCGAGTTCAAGAACATCGACATCGGTGTCGCGGCGGGCGAGGGCAAGCGTGACGCGAACGGCAACGTCGTCACGAAGATCCAGCCGGGTGCGGACGGGAAGACGCCTGGCGGCAACCCGAACGGCTTCGCGCAGCGCGCCGACGAGGCGGTGCTGAACAACGTGACGCAGCGCGCGTGGGCGACCACCGCGGGCTCGTTCAAGCTCCCCGGGCTCAGCCTGAGCCTCACCGGGGGCAAGCACGAGTGCGAGCCGGCCAAGTAGCCAAGGCCTAGGCCCTTGACCGGTGGCCGACGAGTCTCCCCCCAGAGCCCGTCGGTCACCGGAAACCCTTCTCCACATCACAGCAATTGCGGTACCAGGGAGCTGTTTTCCATGAGCGCCGAGACCACGGGTTCCCGCGACGACCAGCACTGGTGGCTTCGTTTCCGGGCGTGGAGGGGCCGTCGGCCGTTCTGGGCCGGGCTCTTCACCATCGCCGGCGGCGTGCCCATCATGTACTTCCCGTACGCCAACATGCACCTCGGCAACGTCACGCTGGCCATGTCGACCACGGCCGGCGCGGGCTCGCTCATCATCGGCGTTCTGCTGGTAACGCTCGGCCTGACCATGTGGTTCCACAGCGTGGTGCGGACCTTCGCCGGCATCGCGGCGATCCTCCTGGCGCTGATCTCCATCCCCATCGCCAACATCGGCGGCTTCGTCATCGGCTTCCTGTTCTCCCTGTTCGGCGGCGCGCTCGCCTGTGCCTGGGTGCCGGCCAAGCCGCGGCGTGGGGACAAGCAGACGGAATCCACGGACGGCGCGCCCGCGCCCGATGGCGCGCCGGTGCCGACGACCGCCGCCACCGAAACGACAGTTGACGCCAACGGCGGGAGGAACAGTGCGGGGTGACGAGACGCAGCTGGACTCGACCGGAGGCGGCGACCCGCGGGCAAGAAGCGGGCCGCGTCACGCGGCCCCGAAGAAGTCGCTGCTGACCAAGTGGCACATGCCCGCGGGCAGGGCGATGGCACTCGCCGCCATGCCCACGGCCGTGCTGGTCGGGATGAGCCTCACGCCCAAGCTCGCGATGGCCGACGACAAGACGGACATCCCGTTCGCACCCGGCCCGTGTGTGACCCGCTCGGACAGCCCTTCGGGCTCGCCGAGCCCGTCGAGCAGCGCCTCGGGCAAGGCGTCGCCGAGCCCGTCGGCGTCGAAGTCGGCCGACAAGAAGGCGGACGACAAGGCGACGCCGGACACGAAGACGCCCACGCCCACCGCGTCCGGCTCGGCGGGTGACGCCGTCGACAAGCTCCTGAAGCCGGCGGCCGAGCCCGGGGACCAGCACGGCACGGACCAGCCGAGCACGGCGCAGTCGACCGCGAGCCAGGCCGCCACGCCGACGCCCGCGAAGAAGCCCAACCCGCTCGACCCGCTGGGCCTCGGTGACGCGCTCAAGGGCCTGTTCGGCATCCACGACACGCCGGCCCCGACGCCCACCGCGAGCGCCTCGACGCCGCCCGCGCCGAAGCCCTCGGCGAGCACGGCGACGCCCAAGTCCTCGGCCAAGCCGTCGACCAAGCCCGCGGCGAGGACGGCCAAGCCGAGCACCCCCGAGTCGAAGACGGACGACAAGCCGACCGGCACGGCGCTGGACAGGACGACGGAAGCGATCAAGAAGGCGGCCGGTGAGGCGGGCCAGAAGGTCGCCGAACTCCCGGACGCGGCGAAGGGGCTGGACCCCAAGGCGGACCCGGCGATCCCGGACGGCGCCAAGCCGGCCTTCCCGTGCCCGACCGCCGACCCGAAGGCGCTCGCCGCGGCCAAGCAGGACAGTGGCGTCCCGACGCTGCCCACCCAGCCGTGGATCCTCAAGTCCTCGCTGCTCACCCTGGGCGGCCTGAACTACGAGGGCATCGTCGAGGTCAAGGCGGGCGACACGACGAAGAAGGTCCTCAAGTTCACGGCGTCCACCGTGGACATCAAGGACCTGGACCAGCAGGTGTACGGGCCCGAGGTGAACGGCAAGCCCACCACGGCCCATGTCGTGGCGCGCTCCGGCTCGACCTCGACGATCCGCAACGGCACGGTGACGATGTACACGGAGGAGCTGAAGGGCAACCTCTTCGGCCTCATCCCGATCACCTTCAGCCCGGCGACCCCGCCCCCGCTGAACGTGCCGTTCGCCTTCTTCACCAACGCGACGGTCCGCCAGGCCGGCCAGTTCGGCGGCACCCTGACCGTCCCCGGCCTGCACAACTACATCACGGACGGCAACCCGAGCACCTAGCGTCAAGCAGGAGTACGACCAACGTGGTTGAACCGTGGCCCGCGCCCTTCAGGAGGCGCGGGCCACGGCTGCGTCGTGCTGGGTACCCCTCCGACGGGCACGCCATCGGCCCCGGGGCATGATGATCTGCCTGTCCACAAGGAGGGTCACCCGTGATCATCGGGGTTTTCGCAATCGTCGGGCTTGTCGCGCTGTGGTGCGGGGCGAGTCTGGCCTTCAACGTACGAGGGATCGCCGTGGCACGAGCCGAGGCCGTACGGCAGCGGAACGGCATGCGGCTCGACGCGGTGTACTCGGGAGGGCGGTGGGCGCGCCCCGGGTACTACCGCCTCCTCGGTGCCGTCCTCATGCTCGCCGGCGCGGTCATCGTGATAGCCGCCTACGCGCTCTGGCACCTCGGCTGAGGAACGTCATCGCGGCAAGGGTCGCACGGCACGCCAAGTGGGGACCTTCGGCGGACATCCGTGGAGGCGGGGTGACCGACACTCGGAAGCAGCAACCTACGGTTCCGTAGGTTCAGCGCGCCGGCCGTCCGGCGTGCCCCCGCGAAGAACGGACCGCCGCATGCCGACGCCACCCCGCCGCCCCCAGCCCGTCATCATCCAGGGCGGCATGGGCGTAGCCGTCTCCGGGTGGGAGCTGGCTCGGGCCGTGGCGGGGCGGGGGCAGCTCGGGGTGGTGTCCGGGACCGCGCTCGACGCCGTGCTCGCGGGGCGGCTCCAGCTGGGCGATCCCGGCGGGCACATGCGGCGTGCCCTCGCCGCCTTCCCCGTGCCCGGGGCGGCCGCGTACGTACTGGACCGCTACTTCGTCGAGGGCGGCATCGCGCCCGGCGAGCGGATGCGGGCCATGGCCCGGCTCCGGCTCGACCGGGGTGAGCACGCCGAACTCCTCACCGTGCTCGGCAACTTCGTCGAGGTGTGGCTCGCCAAGGAGGGGCACGACGGGCTCGTCGGCGTCAACTACCTCGCGAAGATCCAACTCGCCACCGCGCCGGCGTTGTTCGGCGCGATCCTCGCCGGCGTCGACCACGTCCTGGTCGGCGCCGGGATCCCGGGGGAGATCCCCGCCCTCGCCACCCGGCTGGCCCGCGCCGAACCCGTCACCACGCACGTCACCGTCGAGGGGGACGACGAGCCCCTCCCGTACACGTTCGACCCCCGAGGCGGCCGCATGGCCCAACTGTGCCTTGAACAGGGCGTGTTGAGGCGGCCCGACGTCCTCGCCATCGTCTCGCTGCCCGTCCTCGCCTCCTACCTCGTGCGCGACCCCGCCACCCGGCCCGACGGGTTCGTCATCGAGACGCACCGGGCCGGCGGGCACAGCGCGCCGCCACGCGGCAAGCTCGTTCTCGACGCGGCGGGGGATCCCGTCTACGGGCCGCGCGACCACCCCGACCTCGCCAAGGTCGCGGCCCTCGGCATCCCGTTCTGGCTCGCGGGCGGCGCCGCGCACCCCGCTCGGCTCGCTGCTGCGCGGGCGCTCGGGGCCGAAGGCGTGCAGCTCGGCAGCGTGTTCGCGCTGTGCGAGGAGTCGGGGCTGCGCGACGACCTGCGCACAGAGCTGAGGACGCGCGCCCGTGCCGGGACGCTGCGGGTGCGCAACGACCCCCGGGCCTCGCCGACCGCGTTCCCCTTCAAGGTCGCCGAGCTGCCCGGCACCCTCTCCGACGAAGCGGTACGGGCGGCCAGGCGGCCCGTGTGCGACCTCGGCTATCTGCGCACCCCCGCGCGGGCCGAGAGCGGCGCCCTCGTCTACCGTTGCGCCGCCGAGCCCGTCGCCGCGTACGTCCGCAAGGGCGGCGACGCGGCGGACACCGCCGGACGCGTGTGCCTGTGCAACGGGCTGCTCGCGACGGTGGGACTCGGCAGGCGCAGGGCCTCGGGCACGGACGAGCCGCCGATCGTCACCATCGGGCAGGACCTCGCCTTCCTCGACGACATCAGCCCGGACGGCCGCTCCTACACGGCCGCCGACGTCATCGACTGGATGACCGGGGCCCGGGTTCAGCTCGCCGCGTCGGTCTGAGCGTCCCTGCGCCTGCGGCGGGTCAGGACCAGGACGCCGGCGCCGCCGGCCACGACCACGGCCGCGCCGATCCCGGTCCAGCCGAGCGCGCCGATCCCCGAGTCCGCCGAGCCGGCCCGCGCGCCTTCGGGGAGCGCTAGTCCGGTGGCCGGCTTCGGCGGGTCGAGGGTGCCGACCGGCTTGGCCTTGCCGGCCGCGGAGAAGCCCCAGTCCAGGAGCTGGCGCATCTCGGTGTAGACCTTGTCCCGCTTGTTCTCCTGCGGGTTCATGACGGTCACCAGGATGGTGTGGCCGTCGCGCCGGGCCGCCTCGGCCAGGGTGTTGCCCGCGTTCGTGGTGTAGCCGTTCTTGCCGCCGATCAGTCCGGGGTACTTGGCCACCCCGTCGATCCCCGAGAGCAGGCGGTTGGTGTTGGAGATGCCGAAGGGCTTGCCCTTGGTGTTGGGCCCGCCAGGAAAGTCGGCCGACGCCGTGCCGCAGTACTCCGTGAAGTCCTTGCTCTTCAGGCCCGCGCGCAGGAACAGCGTCAGGTCGTACGCGGAGGACACCTGGCCGGGCGCGTCATAGCCGTCCGGGCTCAGCACATGGGTGTCGAGCGCGTGGAGGCCATCGGCCTTCTTCTGCATGTCGGCGACGGTCTTGTCGATGCCGCCGTTCATCGCCGCGAGCACGTGCACCGCGTCATTGCCCGAGCGCAGGAAGACCCCGCGCCACAGGTCGGGCGACTGGTAGGTCTGGCCCGGCACGATACCGACCGCGCTGCTGCCGTCGCCCATGCCCTTGAGGTCCTCGTCGCTCACCTTGCGGCTCGCGTCGTGCGGCACCACGGGCAGCACCGTGTCCGCGAAGAGCATCTTCAGGGTGCTGGCCGGGGGGAGCTGCCAGTGCGCGTTGCGCGCCCCGAGCACTTGGCCGGTGTCGGCGTCCGTCACCATCCACGAGAGGGCGGAGAGGTCCGGGGGCAACGCCGGTGCGCCCACGCCTAGTTGATCGCCGGGCCTGCCCAACTGGTCGCCGCCCAACGTCGACATGTGCGCCGGCGGCGCCTTCTTCGCCTCGCCGCCCGGCGCTCCGGGCGTCGCCGACTTGGGCGGCTGCGCGGGATGGCCGCTCGCCACGGCCGGACCGGCGGCGGCGCCCGCGGCGACCGCGGTGGCGGTGAGCGCCACGAGTGCGCGTCGGGCCTGCGGCGATATGGGAAGACGCATGCACGCGAACGTACCGCAGGAGTTGTCACGGAATTGACCCCTCCGACCGTGGAATTCGCCACGCCCAGATCATGGAACGAGCGAGCACCACAGCCCGTCCGCACGCCGCCGTGCCCACGAGGCGGGCCGCACCGGGCGCCCTGCCAAGGTCCGTCCCCCTGGGGGCGCGGGGAACTGCGCGGGATGCGGGCACGGTCCGCACCTGGCCCCCGGACCTGCGCCCCGCAGGCCGAGGCGGGCCGGACCGGGCACCCCGGGAGGGACCGCCCACCTGGGGGCGCGGGGAACTGCGCGGGAAGCGGGCACGGTCCGCACCTGGGCCACCGGGCCTGCGCCCCGCAGGCCGAGGCGGGCCGCCCTGCCCACCCCGGGAGGGACCGCCTACCTGTGGGGGCGCGGGGAACTGCGCGGGATGCGGGCACGGTCCTCACCCGGCATCGGAACCCATCCGGAAAACGCCGGAGGGCGGCACCCCAGCCGGCGGGTGCCGCCCTCCGAGGGCTCGGGCCGGGGTTACTGCCGCTCGGAGCCGCCGAGCTGGTGCACCCGGACCATGTTGGTGGTGCCGGGGATGCCGGGGGGCGAACCGGCCGTGATGACCATGGTGTCGCCCTCGTTGTAGCGGTTGAGCTTGAGCAGCTCGGCGTCGACCAGGTCGACCATCGCGTCGGTGGAGTCCACGTGCGGGACGACGTACGTCTCGACGCCCCAGCTCAGCGCGAGCTGGTTGCGGGTGCTCGGGTCCGTGGTGAACGCGAGGATCGGCTGACAGGTGCGGTAGCGCGAGAGGCGCCGGGCCGTGTCGCCGGACTGCGTGAAGGCGACGAGCGCCTTGCCGTCGAGGAAGTCCGCGATCTCGCAGGCGGCACGGGCCACCGAACCGCCCTGGGTGCGCGGCTTCTTGCCCGGGACCAGCGGCTGGAGGCCCTTGGACAGGAGCTCCTCCTCGGCCGCCTCGACGATCTTCGACATCGTCTTGACGGTCTCGATCGGGTACGCGCCCACCGAGGACTCGGCGGAGAGCATGACCGCGTCCGCGCCGTCCAGGATCGCGTTGGCGACGTCGGACGCCTCGGCGCGGGTCGGCCGCGAGTTGGTGATCATCGACTCCATCATCTGGGTCGCGACGATCACCGGCTTGGCGTTGCGGCGGCACAGCTCCACGAGGCGCTTCTGCACCATCGGGACCTTCTCCAGGGGATACTCCACCGCGAGGTCGCCACGGGCCACCATCACACCGTCGAAGGCGGCGACGACGCCCTCCATGTTGGCGACGGCCTGCGGCTTCTCGACCTTGGCGATGACCGGCACGCGGCGGCCGACCTCGTCCATGACCTTGTGGACGTCCTTGACGTCGTCGGCGTCGCGGACGAAGGAGAGCGCGACCAGGTCGCAGCCCATGTTCAGGGCGAACCGCAGGTCCTCGATGTCCTTCTCGGACAGCGCCGGGACGTTGACCGCCGCACCGGGCAGGTTGATGCCCTTGTGGTCGGAGATGACACCGCCCTCGATGACGATCGTCTTCACGCGGGGGCCGTCGACCGAGACGACCTTGAGTTCGACGTTGCCGTCGTTGATCAGAATCGGGTCGCCCTTGACGACGTCGCCCGGCAGCCCCTTGTAGGTGGTGCCACAGATCGACTTGTCACCGGGGACGTCCTCGGCGGTGATCGTGAACTCGTCGCCACGGACCAATTCCACCGGTCCTTCGGCGAATTTGGCCAGCCGGATCTTCGGGCCCTGGAGGTCGGCGAGCACGCCGATCGCGCGCCCCGTCTCCTCGGCGGCCTTGCGGACCCGGTCGTAACGGGCCTGGTGCTCGGCCTGGGAGCCGTGGCTGAAGTTGAAGCGGGCCACGCTCATGCCGGCCTCGATCAGAGCGACGAGCTGCTCGTGGGAGTCGACGGCGGGGCCCAGGGTGCAAACGATTTTGGAACGGCGCATAAGGCGGATCCTATCGGTTTGTTTCGCTGCGGAATATTCCGTCTGGTGGAATGTACAAATGGGCGGGATGACGCTCAGGTGTCGCCCCGGCAAACCGGAAATCCCCTCAGGAATTCACCAGCGCATAGGTCTGCTGGGCGATTTCCAGCTCCTCGTCCGTCGGTACTACCGCCACCGCGACCCGGGCGTACTCCGGAGAGATCAGCCTCGGACGGTCGGACCGCACGTCGTTGAGCTCGCCGTCGACCGCCAGGCCCAGCTCCTCGAGGCCGGCCACCGCGGCCGCGCGGACCGGGGCGGCGTTCTCGCCGACCCCCGCCGTGAACGCGATCGCGTCGACCTTGCCGAGCACGGCGTAGTAGGCGCCTATGTACTTCTTCAGACGGTGGACATAGATGTCGAAGGCGAGCCGCGCCCGCTCGTCGCCCTCGTCGCAGCGACGGCGGATCTCCCGCATGTCGTTGTCACCACACAGCCCCACCAGGCCGCTCTTCTTGTTCAGGAGCGCGTCGATCTCGTCCACGGACATGCCCGCGACGCGCTTGAGGTGGAAGGTGACCGCCGGGTCGATGTCGCCCGACCGGGTCCCCATGACCAGGCCCTCCAGCGGGGTGAGCCCCATCGAGGTGTCCACGCACCGGCCTCCGCGCACCGCGGAGGCGGAGGCGCCGTTGCCCAGGTGCAGCACGATCACGTTGACGTCCTCGGGCGCCTTGCCGAGCAGCTTCGCCGTCTCGCGCGAGACGTACGCGTGCGAGGTGCCGTGGAAGCCGTAGCGGCGGATGCGGTACTCGTCCGCCGTCGCCACGTCGATCGCGTACCGGGCCGCCGACTCCGGCATCGTCGTGTGGAAGGCGGTGTCGAAGACGGCGACCTGCGGCAGGTCCGGGCGCAGCGCCTGCGCGGTGCGGATGCCCGTGATGTTCGCCGGGTTGTGCAGCGGGGCGACCGGCACGAGCCGCTCGATCTCCGCCATGACCTCGTCGGTGATCACGGTCGGCGCGCTGAACTTCAGCCCGCCGTGCACCACCCGGTGGCCGATCGCCGCCAACTCCGGTGAATCCAGGCCGAGTCCGTCGGCCGCCAGCTCGATGGCCACGGCCTTGAGCGCGGCCGCGTGGTCGGCGATCGGCCCGTTCCGCTCCCGCGCCTCGGCGCCGGTGGCCAGCGGGGTGTGCTTGAGCCGAGAGGTCTGCTCACCGATCCGCTCGACGAGCCCCACGGCGAGGCGCGAGGCGTCGCGCATGTCGAGGAGCTGGTACTTCACCGACGAGGACCCGGAGTTGAGCACGAGGACGCGGGTGCCCTGGTTGGCGGTGGTCATGCGGAGGCCTCCTGCTCCTGCGCCTGGGCCTGGATGGCCGTGATGGCGACGGTGTTGACGATGTCCTGGACGAGGGCGCCGCGCGACAGGTCGTTGACCGGCTTGCGCAGACCCTGGAGCACCGGGCCCACGGCGACGGCGCCGGCCGAGCGCTGCACGGCCTTGTAGGTGTTGTTGCCGGTGTTGAGGTCCGGGAAGATCAGCACGGTCGCCTGCCCGGCCACCGTCGACTCCGGCAGCTTGGTCGCGGCGACGGTGGGCTCGACGGCCGCGTCGTACTGGATCGGGCCCTCGATCCTCAGGTCGGGGCGCGCCTCGCGCACCAGCTTGGTGGCCTCGCGCACCTTGTCGACGTCCGCGCCCGAACCCGATGTGCCCGTCGAGTACGACAGCATCGCGATCCGCGGATCCACGCCGAACTGCTGGGCGGTGGCGGCCGCCTGGACGGCGATGTCCGCGAGCTGCTCGGCGTTCGGGTCCGGGTTGACCGCGCAGTCCCCGTACACCAGGACCTTGTCGGCGAGGCACATGAAGAACACCGACGAGACGATCGAGGCCTCCGGCTTGGTCTTGATGATCTCGAAGGCGGGTCGGATGGTCGCCGCCGTGGAGTGCACCGAGCCCGACACCATGCCGTCGGCGAGGCCCTCCTGCACCATCAGCGTGCCGAAGTAGTTCACGTCGGCCACGACGTCGTTGGCGAGCTCCACGGTGACGCCCTTGTGGGCGCGCAGCCGGGCGTAGCTCTCGGCGAAGCGCGGGCGCAGCTCCGAGGTGTGCGGGTCGATGATCTGGCACTTGGCGACGTCGATGCCGAGATCGGCCGCCTTCTTGCGGATCGCCTCCACGTCGCCGAGCAGCGTCAGCTCGCACACGTCGCGGCGCAGCAGGACGTCGGCCGCGCGCAGCACCCGCTCCTCGGTGCCCTCGGGCAGCACGACCCGGCGGCGGTGGGAACGCGCCTGCTCCAGGAGGTCGTGCTCGAACATCATCGGGGTGACCCGGCCGCTGCGGGCCACTGAGACCCGCGCCAGCAGGTCGGCGGTGTCGACGTGCCGCTCGAAGAGCCCGATCGCGGTCTCCGCCTTGCGGGGCGTCGACGCGTTCAACTTGCCTTCCAGGGCGAACAGTTCGGCCGCCGTGGGGAAGGAGCCGCCCGTCACCGCCACCACCGGGGTGCCGGGCGCGAGCCGGTCGGCGAGGGTCAGGATCTCCGGGCCCGGACGCTCGTCCAGGGTCAGGAGCACGCCCGCGATCGGCGGGGTGCCCGCGCTGTGCGCGGCGAGCGAGCCGACGACCAGGTCGGCGCGGTCTCCGGGGGTCACGACCAGACAGCCCGGCGTCAGGGCGTTCAGGAAGTTCGGCAGCATGGCGCCGCCGAACACGAAGTCGAGGGCGTCGCGCGCGAGCCCCGCGTCGTCGCCGAGCAGCACCGTGCCGCCGAGGGCCGCGGTGATCTGGGCGACGGTGGGCGCCGAGAGCGCCGGCTCGTCCGGCAGGACGTAGCAGGGCATCGGCAGCCGGGCCGCGAGCCGCTCCTCGATCGCGTGCCGGTCGCCCGGCGCGACCCGGTTCACCACCATCGCGAGCACGTCGCAGCCGAGCCCGTCGTAGGCGCGGTGCGCGTTGACCGCCTCGGCCCGTACGGACTCGGTGGTCTGCCCCCTGCCGCCGACCACCGGTATCACCGAGGCGCCGAACTCGTTGGCGAGCCTGGCGTTGAGCGCCAGCTCGTCCGGGAGCTGGGTGTCGGCGAAGTCCGTGCCGAGCACCAGGACCACCTCGTAGTCGCGGGCCACCCGGTGGAAGCGCTCGACGAGCCGGGAGACGAGTTCGTCGGTACCCTGCTCCGCCTGGAGCGCCGACGCCTCGTGGTAGTCCATGCCGTACACCGTGGCCGGGTCCTGGCTCAGCCGGTAGCGGGCTCTGAGCAGGTCGAACAGGCGGTCGGGACCATCGTGCACGAGGGGGCGGAAAACACCCACTCGGTCCACCTGACGGGTCAGGAGCTCCATGACTCCCAGCTCGATGACCTGGCGGCCGTCTCCCCGGTCGATCCCGGTCACGTACACGCTGCGCGTCACGCGTGCTCTCCTGTTCTGCGTCGCAGGAAATTGTCCCTATAGGGCGGTCTTGCCCTCTTGACAATACCTCTGCGGATGGGTAGGACGCCCGCCGGACGAAAGGCCCGGCGAGAGGGTCGGAAGACCCCCGGTCCATCATGGTGGGAGTAGCTGGATGGGCGGTCGGACCGTGGTGCGTGGGACAATCTGAATTGCTCACGTTACGAGGGATAAGGGCGTGACGTCCCAGGACCGGCGAAGCAGGAGATCGAGCACGATGCGCATCGGAGTACTCACCGCAGGCGGAGACTGTCCCGGCCTGAACGCAGTGATCCGGTCGGTCGTGCACCGAGCCGTGGTCGGCCACGGCGACGAAGTCATCGGATTCGAGGACGGGTTCAAGGGCCTGCTCGACGGCCACTTCCGCCCGCTCGACCTCAACGCGGTCAGCGGCATCCTGGCCCGCGGCGGCACCATCCTCGGCTCGGCCCGCCTGGAGCGCGACCGGCTCCGCGAAGCCGCCGAGAACTGCGCCGAGTTGACGAGGCGTTACGGCATCGACGCGCTCATCCCCATCGGCGGCGAGGGCACGCTCACCGCGGCCCGCATGCTGTCCGACGCGGGCATGCCCGTCGTCGGGGTGCCCAAGACCATCGACAACGACATCTCCGCGACCGACCGCACCTTCGGCTTCGACACCGCCGTGGGCGTGGCCACCGAGGCCATCGACCGCCTCAAGACGACCGCCGAATCGCATCAGCGCGTGATGGTCGTCGAGGTCATGGGCCGGCACGCGGGCTGGATCGCCCTGGAGTCCGGCATGGCGGGCGGCGCCCACGGCATCTGCCTGCCCGAGCGGCCCTTCCAGGTCGACGACCTGGTCAAGATGGTCGAGGAGCGCTTCGCGCGCGGCAAGAAGTTCGCGGTCGTCTGCGTCGCCGAGGGCGCGCACCCCGCCGACGGCTCGATGCCGTACGAGAAGGGCGCGATCGACCAGTACGGCCACGAGCGCTTCGCCGGCATCGGCAACCGGCTCGCCGTCGAGCTGGAGCGGCGCCTGGGCAAGGAGGCCCGCCCGGTCATCCTCGGCCACGTCCAGCGCGGCGGTGTGCCCACCGCCTACGACCGCGTCCTCGCGACGCGGTTCGGCTGGAACGCCGTGGAGGCCGTGCACCGCGGCGAGTTCGGCAACATGACCGCGCTGCGGGGCACGGACATCGTGATGGCCCCGCTCGCCCACGCGGTGACCACCCTCAAGACGGTGCCGGACAACCGCATGTACGAGGCGGAGTCGGTCTTCTAGTCCCGCACGGCCGGCCTCTGGTCCCGCACGGCCGGGACCGAAGCCCGCGATGTCGGGGGCCGCAAGGCCCCCGGGCGCGGCTACCTGTGAGCCAGCTCCCAGAAGCGGTCCACGATGCGGTCGAGGAAGTCCCGGCCCGCGTCCCCCGTGTCGGCGTCCGCGCTCCAGTTGAGCGTGGCGACCATGTGCGACTGGTACTCGGTGTGCAACTGGTCGAGCACCCCCTCCAGATGCTGCCGGGACAGCGGCAGAAGCTTCGCCGTCGGCTTGACGTACGCCTGCCAGCGCGTGGTGACCGCGCTGCGCAGCAGCTCCGAGAGGTCCGCGTTCTGACCGGTGGCGGTCACGTAGTCGCGCAGCGACAGCTGGAGCAGATCAGCGAGCGCCGCCGACTGGCGTTCGTTGCCGCGCCAGCGCCCCGCGTCCTCCATGCGCCGGTAGGCCCCCGCGTCGAGCCCGACCCTGCGGGCCATGTCCTCGATGCCCAGGCCGCGTGCGAGGCGGTGCTCGCGCAGTGTGGAGGCGGCCGCCATGAGATCGCCGGGAGAACACCACAGAACCCCCGCGAGCGCCGTCAGCTCCCGCGCCTCGGGCGCCGCGAGCCCCCGCTCCCACGCCATCACGGTGTCCGGGGAGACCTGGAGGCCGTACTGGGCGCGCATGCCGTACGCGACATGGCCGGGGGCCATGCCGAGGGCTTCTCGCAGTCGGCGGGCCGCGAGGGCGTTGAAGGGAGGGGTGGGGTGCACGCGCACACCGTAGGACGGTAAGTGACATCTGCCTACGGTGTGTTCCACCAAAGAACGTGAATTGGAGGAAAGTACGGTTTTGGTGCCGTCCGGGTTACTTAAGGGTTGGGTAAGCGTGTGCTCTCCCGCGCCGTCCCCCACACCGGCCTCCCCGCCGGTCCGGCTAACCCTTCACCGCTCCCGCCAGGGCGAAACCTCCGCCGAGCTTCCGTGCGATCAGGACGTACAGGAGCAGGACCGGGGTGGAGTACAGGATCGAGAACGCGGCGAGCTGCCCGTACACCACCGAGCCGTGGTTGCCGAAGAATGTGAAGATCGAGACCGAGGCCGGCAGCTGGTCGGGGGAGAGCAGCAGCATGAAGGGGACGAAGAAGTTCCCCCACAGCATGATGAAGGTGTAGATCGCCACGACGGCCACCCCGGGGCCCGTCAGCGGCAGCACCACCCGCACCAGCGTCTGCGGCATGGAGGCCCCGTCCGTCCAGGCCGCCTCCTCCAGGGCCGGCGGCACCCCGTCCAGGAAGTTCTTCATCAGCCAGATGGCGAACGGGAGTTGGGACGTGGCGAGGAACAGCGCCGTGCCGTACATCGTGTCGACCAGGTTCACCCGCACGAAGAGCGCGTACACCGGGACCATCACGGCCGTGATCGGCAGGCACGTGGTGAACAGGATCGTCAGCAGGTACGGGCGGGTCAGGCGCGAGCGGTTGCGCGAGAGCGGGTACGCCGCGAGCGTCGCGCACACCACCGTGAGCAGGGTCGCACCCCCGCACAGGACAAGGCTGTTGAGCATCGGGGTGAAGGTGACGTCGGGGGTCAGGACCGCCGAGAAGTTGTCGGCCGACACCGAGCGCGGGATCCGCACCCGCAGATCGGCCTGGGTGTCCACGGAGGCGAGCACCAGCCACAGGAGCGGCACCGCGAACGCCGCCGCCACCACGAGCAGGGCCGCGTCGGCGGCGAGCCGCCGCCGTACCCGGCCCGCTCCCGCCCTCACGCCTCCACCTTCAGCAGCCGCAGATAGACCACCGAGAACAGCGAACCGACCAGGAGCAGCAGCAGCGCGACCGCCGTGCCGTAGCCGATCAGGCTCTTCAGGAACGCCTGGTCGTACATGAACACCGGCAGCGTCTGGCTGCGGTCGCCGGGCCCGCCCCGCGTCATCGCCCACACGAGGCCGAACACGGACAGGGTCTGGAGCGTGTTGAGCATCAGATTGGTGCCGATGGAACGGCGGATCATCGGCAGCGTGATGTACCAGAACCGGCGCGCCCCGCCCGCCCCGTCGACCTCCGCCGCCTCCTCGACGTCCTTCGGGATCTCCGCCAGCGCGGCCGAGTAGATCAGCATCGAGAACGCGGTGCCGCGCCACACGTTCGCGAACGACACCGCGAGGATCGGCAGCGTGAACAGCCAGTTCTGGGCGGGCAGATGAAGCCGGTCCAGGATCGCGTCGAGTGTTCCCTCGCGGCGGAAGAAGGCGTACAGGAGGAAGGCCGCCACGATCTCCGGCAGCACCCACGCCGTGATCACCAGCGCCCCCGTCACCGTCCGCACCGGGCGCGAGGCGCGCCGCATCAGGGCGGCGAGCGCCAGGCCCAGCGTGTTCTGGCCCACGAGCGAGGACAGGACGGTGAAGACCAGGGTGAGCCACACCGCGTTGCGGAACGCGGGATCGGCGAACGCGCGCCGGAAGTTGGCGAAGCCGACGAAGTCGACCGCCGAGGAGCCGGTCAGCTGCATGTCGGTGAACGCGATGGAGACGCAGTAGCCGATCGGCCCGGCGAGGAACAGCAGCAGGAGCAGGGTCGCGGGCGCGATCGGCAGCCAGCGCGCCGCACGGGCCCCGCGGCCGCCGCGCGCCGCCGCGGAGGCGCTCAACGGGCACTCCGCGCGATCGACGTGAGCTGGTCGTCGTAGGCCTTGGCGGCCGAGGCCGCCGACCCGCCGGTGGTCACCGACTCCATCGCCTCGCCGATCGCCGTCGACACCTGGGGGTAGGCCGGAACGGCGGGCCGGTAGTGGGTGGAGGGGACAAGGCCGGTGAAGAAGGTGATGCCCGGCATGGAGCGCAGATAGGCGGGGTCGGCCGCCACGTCCGAGCGGACCGCGATCTGGGCGTCCGCCACATCCCACCTCGCGGCGTTGTCCTTGGTCTGGAGCGTCTTGACGAAGTCGAAGGCGAGGTCCGGGTTGGCGGCCTTCGCGGGGATCGCCCAGGTCCAGCCGCCCGACATCGACACCGTGCCCGGCGCCTGGCCGTACTGGGTCGGCATCGCGGCCTGGCCGAGCGTGGTCGACCAGGCGGGCCACTCCTTGGGCCCCTTGGCGATCCAGTTCTGGCCGAGCCAGGATCCGTCGAGGGCGATCGCCAGCTTGCCGTTCGGCATCCAGTCCGTCGCCAGGTGCGTCCCCACGTTGGGGTCGAGGGCGTCGGAGGGGTCGGGCCCGAGCTTCTCCGCGAACACCGTCCGTACGAAGCCGAGGGCGTCCCTGAAGCCCTTCGATCCCGCCACCCATTTCTTGGCGGCCGGGTCGTACAGCGGATCGCGGCCGGTCCCGTACAGGAGCATCTCGAAGCCCTGCATCGCCGCCGCTTCGCCCGCCGCCTTGCCGGTGTAGACGTTGAGCGGGATCACGCCGGGGACCTTCTCCTTGACCGTGCGGGCGGCGTCCAGGACTTCCGCCCAGTTCCCCGGCCGCCAGTTCGCGGGCAGCCCCGCCTTCGCGAAGATCTGCTTGTTGAACCACAGTCCCCGGGTGTCCGTGCCGTCCGGCACCCCGTACGTCCTGCCGTCCTCGGCCTTCGCCGCGGCCTTCGCGGTCGCGGCGAAGCGGCCCCACTGGTCCCACCGGGACAGGTAGTCGTCCAGCGGGCGCAGATAGCCGGCCCCGATGTCGGAGTTGATGCGGAACGTGTCCTCGTACACCAGGTCGGGGGCGGTCCTCGGCGAGCGCATCATCTGCTGGACCTTGGCCGCGTAGTCGTTGTCGGCGGCCTGGATCGGCACCAGTTCGGCCTTCTTGCCGGGGTGGGCCCGCTCGAACTGCTTCTTGACGTCTTCGAGGAACGCGTCCTTGAAACGGATCGCGTTGTCGGTCGAGCGGTTGTAGGCGATCCGCACGGTGTCGGCGTCGTGGCCGGAGCCACCCGCGCAGCCGGTGAGCGCCCAGGCGGCGAGGACGCAGGCGAGGATCGGGGAGAGCCGGCTCGGGTACGCCGACCGGTGCGGGCGGCGCCGGGACGCGAGGGCTGCGACAGGAGCGGTGGGGCGCACGGGCACGACCTCCTCGGGCCGGGCGCGCGGCCATGGGCACGGCCGCACGTGGCTGCCCGGTGAACGTAAGGGCGCCCGGTGCCGGGGTCAACCCCGCCGCGAGCCGGCCGCGCAGCCCTCAACTGCCGTGACCGCCGGGCGAGTTGAGCCAGCGGTACTGCAACTCCGGGCGCCCGATCTGACCGTACTGCGGGGTGCGCTCGGCGCGGGCGGAGGTGACCAGGTGCTCCAGATAGCGGCGTGCGGTGATCCGCGAGATGCCCACCGCGAGCCCGGCCTCCGCCGCAGTCACGCCCTGCGGCGCCTCCCGCAGCGTGCGCGTGACGGCCCGCAGCGTGGGCGCACTCAGCCCCTTGGGGAGCGCGGACGGCTGCGGGGCGCGCAGCGCGGCGAGCGCCCGGTCCACCTCCTCCTGCCCGCTCGCCTCTCCGGCCGTCGCCCGGAACTCGGCGTACCGCACGAGCCGGTCGCGCAGCGTGGGGAAGGTGAACGGCTTCAGCACGTACTGCACGACCCCGAGCGAGACGCCCTCGCGCACCATCGCCAGATCCCGGGCCGAGGTCACGGCCACCACATCCGCGCCGTGCCCGGCCGCGCGCAGCGACCGTACGAGCTGGAGCCCGTGCCCGTCCGGCAGGTACAGATCGAGCAGGAGCAGGTCCACCCCGGTCCGCTCCAGGGCCCGCAGCGCCTCGGCCCGCGAGTGGGCGACCGCCACCGCGGTGAAGCCCGGCACCCGGCCGACGTAGAGCCGGTGCGCCTCGGCGGCGACGGGATCGTCCTCCACGACCAGCACCCTGATCATGCGCGCACTCCCTGCTCCAGCGGCAGCCGTACGGTGAACTCGGCTCCTCCGTAAGGGCCTTGGCCGAGCGCGATGGTGCCGCCGTGGCGTGCGGCCGTGAGGCGGACGAGCGCGAGGCCGAGGCCGCGCCCCGGGCTCTTCGTCGACCACCCGCGCTCGAACACGGCCTCGGCGGCGCCCGGACCGATGCCCGGCCCGCTGTCCGCGACCCGCACCACGAGGTCGCCGTCCTCGGCGGTGAGGGTGACGGCGACCTCGGCGGCGGCGCTGCCCTGGGCCGCGTCCACCGCGTTGTCGAGCAGGTTGCCGAGGACGGTGACCAGATCGCGGGCCGGCAGCGTGGCCGGCAGCAGGCCGTCGCCGATCGCGCTGCCCTCGGTGAGCACCAGCTCCACGCCGTGCTCGTTGGCCTGCGCCGCCTTGCCGAGCAGCAGCGCGGCGAGCACCGGCTCGCCGACCGCCGTGACCACCTGGTCGGTGAGCGCCTGGGCCAGCTCCAGCTCGGCGGTCGCGAACTCGACGGCCTCCCCGACGCGGCCGAGCTCGATGAGCGAGACCACGGTGTGCAGCCGGTTCGCGGCCTCGTGCGCCTGGGCGCGCAGAGCCTGGGTGAACCCGCGCTCGGAGTCCAGCTCACCCGACAGCGCCTGGAGTTCGGTGTGATCGCGCAGCGTCACCACGGTGCCGCGCCGGCCGCCGGACGACACCGGCCGGCTGTTGAGGACCACGATCCGGTCGGCCGTCATGTGCACCTCGTCCACTCGGGGCTCGACGGAGAGCAGCGCCCCGGAGAGCGAGGCGGGCAGGCCGAGCCCGGCCACCGGGCGGCCCACCGCGTCCTCGCCGAGCCCCAGCAGCTCGCGCCCCCCGTCGTTGATCAGGGCGATGCGCCGCTCCCCGTCGAGCATGAGCAGGCCTTCGCGCACGGCGTGCAGGGCGGCCTGGTGATAGTCGTGCATGCGGCTCAGTTCGGCGGCGTTCATGCCGTGGGTGTGGCGGCGCAGGCGCGCGTTGATCACGTAGGTGCCGAGCCCCCCGAGCGCGAGCGCGCCGCCCGCCATGGCGGCGAGCGCGGCCAGCTGCTTGTGCACCTGCTCGCTGATCCGGTCGATGGTGATGCCCGCGCTGACGAGCGCGGTGATCCGGCCATGATCATCGGGATCGCGGACCGGCGCCACGACCCGTACGGAAGGCCCGAGCACCCCCATGTGCGTCTCCGCGAACGTCCGCCCGCGCAGCGCGGGGCCGATGTCCCCCAGATACGTCCTGCCGATCTCGCCCGGCACGGGGTGCGTCCAGCGGGTGCCGTCCGGAGCCATCACCACGACGAAGTCGACGCCGGTCGTGGTGCGCAGGGTCTCCGCGTACGGCTGGAGGGCGGTGGTGGGGTCCTTGGTGCGGGCCGCGGCGATCACCGCGGGCGAGGCGGCCACCGACGTCGCGGTCGCGATCGCCTGGCGCCGCGCGGTCTCCTCGGCCTGGCGGCGGTCGGTGACGTAGGAGAAGAGCGCGCACCCCGCCACGATCGCGGCGACCAGGACCACCTGCATGGCGAAGAGCTGGCCGGCGAGCGAGCGGGGTCGGGGAAGACGCATCCGGTCAGTGTGCTGGCTGGATCCGTATGAACGAAATGCACGTAAGGGTGACCGGCGTCACAGCCTGCTGGATAGTCGCGGGGATCGCCGAATCGGCCATCGGGACATGGCCGCAGCCGCACATCGAGGAGGAACCCCGTGGCAGAGCCAGCCGCCACCGCCCGCAGGGAACGGACCCACTACCTCTATCTGGCCGTGATCGGCGCGGTGGTGCTCGGCATCGTCGTGGGCTTCGCGGCGCCGGGGGTCGCCGTCCAGCTGAAGCCGATCGGCACCGGGTTCGTGAACCTGATCAAGATGATGATCTCGCCCATCATCTTCTGCACGATCGTGCTCGGCGTCGGCTCGGTCCGCAAGGCCGCGAAGGTCGGCGCCGTGGGCGGCCTCGCGCTCGGCTACTTCCTCGTCATGTCGACCGTCGCCCTCGCCATCGGCCTGGTCGTCGGCAACATCCTGGAGCCCGGCTCCGGCCTCCATCTGACCGAGGCCGTCCGGCACGCCGGCGCCAAGCAGGCCGCGGGCACCAGCGAATCGACCGCGGACTTCCTGCTCTCGATCATCCCGAAGACCATGGTGTCCGCGTTCACCGAGGGCCAGGTCCTCCAGACCCTCCTGATCGCCCTGCTCGCCGGGTTCGCCCTCCAGGCCCTCGGCTCGGCCGGGCAGCCGGTGCTGCGCGGCGTCGAGCACATCCAGCGGCTCGTCTTCCGCATCCTGGCGATGGTGATGTGGGCGGCGCCCATCGGCGCGTTCGGCGCGATCGCGGGCGTGGTCGGCGAGACCGGCGTGGACGCCCTGAAGGCCCTGGCGGTCATCATGATCGGCTTCTACGTCACCTGTGCGCTGTTCGTCTTCGTCGTGCTCGGCGCGATCCTGAAACTGCTGACCGGCGTCAACATCTTCAGCCTCCTGAAGTACCTGGCCAGGGAGTTCCTGCTGATCCTGTCCACGTCCTCGTCGGAGTCGGCGCTGCCGCGGCTGATCGCGAAGATGGAGCACCTGGGGGTGAGCCGCTCGGTGGCCGGCATCACGGTGCCGACGGGCTACTCCTTCAACCTCGACGGCACCGCGATCTATCTGACGATGTCCTCGCTGTTCATCGCGAACGCCATGGGCAAGCCGCTGGGCGCGAGCGAGCAGATCTCCCTGCTCCTGTTCATGATCATCGCCTCGAAGGGCGCGGCGGGCGTCACCGGCGCGGGTCTCGCCACCCTGGCGGGCGGCCTCCAGTCGCACCGCCCCGAACTCGTCGACGGCGTGGGCCTGATCGTCGGCATCGACCGCTTCATGAGCGAGGCGCGGGCGCTGACCAACTTCGCGGGCAACGCGGTCGCGTGCGTGCTCGTCGGCACCTGGACGAAGGAGATCGACAAGGCCCGGGTCGGGGAGGTCCTGGCGGGCCGGCTCCCGTTCGACGAGCGGATGCTGACGGTGGGGGAGGGTGAGCCCGAGGTGCCGGAGCCGCGCGTGGAGGCGAAGTCGGCTTCCAGCGCCGCTAGTTGAGAATGTTGACGGCGCGTGCGACGACGAGCAGCACCGTGAGGAGCGAGACCGCCGACTGGAGCATCATCAGCATTTTCGCCCACCGGTTCAGCGGCATCACGTCCGTCGGGCTGAACGCGGTGGCGTTGGTGAACGACAGGTACAGATAGTCCGGGAACGCCGGCTCCCAGTGGGGCGGGGCGAGTTCGGGGCTCTGCATCTGCGGGAAGAGGAAGTCGGGGTAGGCGCGGTCCGCCCGCATCCGGGCGAGCGGGCCGCCGCGGTCCCACTCCCAGTACCAGAGCGCGAACACGATCACGTTGGTCAGCCAGATGCCGCCGCCCGTCACCAGCAGGGCGGCGGCATCGTGCCCTTCCTGCCCCCGTACGAGCCCGACCACGAGCCGCACCGCCGACCAGCCGTTGGCGGCGCTGATGCAGGCGATCAGCACGAGCCCGGCAGGCCGGTAGAGCGGTGAGGTGTGCTCGACCCGCACGGGGTTGGCCGCGATCAGGGCGGCCATGAGCGCGACCTCCAGAGCGGGCAGGAGCCACCCGGGGTGGACGGTCAGCCGGGCGGGCAGCGTCCATTGCAGGGCGACGGCAACGAGCACGGCCACCGCGGAGGCCCACCGCGGCTCCCCCCGGGTGACCCGCCGCCAGGCGGGCAAGGGGGCGCCGTCGGGCTCGGGCGCGGGGCAGGGCTCGGGCGCGTCATGCGGTACGTGCGTCACGGTGCCCATGCTGTCGCCCCGGCCGAGCGCTGGCGAACCGGGGCGGCTGCCGGGGGCCGGACGTGTACGCGGACCGCCCCTCGTATGGGTGCCCTGCCATGCTCAGGACGCCGACCTCGACGGGACGCTCGTCGTCCCAGCCAAGGGCGGGCCCTGACGCAGCCCCACCGAATCGACCAGGAGGCGGAAGATGGGCAAGCGCAAAGGCAGCGTCCACACGGAGTTCGGGACAGCGGTCCGCGCTGCACTCGCCTTCCTGACGGACGATAAATCCCTGGAATCGCAGGCACACCACCTACGCCTGCTCGCACCGTACTTGCAGGACCGCGCAGAAGCAGCCGAACTCATGCGCCAGGCCGGGGCGAGGTAATTTCCTGTGTGAACGCGTGTCGGGCTTCGTGACGGCAGTGCGGCAGGGGGCCTGTCCAGAAGTCCCGGGCCGCCGGCCTGCGCGCCCAGTGGGTGGGGTCGGAGGCCGGGGCCGACCTCCGACCCTTGGCGTAGGGCTGGATGCTGGCACAGCCACCGACCCCGGGGCGAACCCGGGGTCGGGGTCGGGTCAGTTGCCCAGGGCCTTCACTGCCTGGTAGTACGTCCACGCCGTCGCGTCGCACGAGGTCTTCGTCGCGCCGCTGTACGCCGCACAGACGCGCTTGAGGTCCTCGTACAGGGCGCTGTCGATGCGGGGCTTGTTGGCCGGGAACTGGCCCGCCGCCTTGTAGTTGCGGTAGCCGAAGTCGTGGCGGGCGCAGGAGGCCTTGAAGGGGAAGCCGAAGGGGTTGTCGGGGGACTTGGAACAGTAGTCCGTCGACCAGTCGAAGCCGTACGCCGACCAGTGGGCCTGGTTGGCGCGGGCGGCCTGGAACGCGTTCGAGCTGCTCGCGCTGGTCTGCGTGAAGGAGGAGAGCACCTGCGCCTTGTCGGCCGGGGCGGCCTGGGCCGGGGCGGTGGCCAGAGCGGCGAGGGTGAGCGCCGCGGCGGCGGTCATGCCCAGAGTGGTGGTACGACGGCGCATCCTGAACCTCCGTGAGGGGAAGAGCAATTGACGTGCCGTCACTCTGGCCCCACGGGCTGTGCGCGCGCTACAGATTCACTGGAGCCTGAAAGACGCGGGAGCCGTGCCCTCGGGGCCGGGGCGCGTCCGGCGACGGGCCCGGGGCCGGCCCCGCGAACGCAGTCGTGGAACTCTCCTGTCGGAGGCTCCCGATAGCGTCCCGCCCAGCGTGCTTCAACTTCCGTATCCGGAGGGACCCATCATGGACATCCTGCTCATCGCCGGCCTGTGGCTCGACGGATCCGCGTGGGACGACGTCGTGCCGGAACTCGCCGCGCTCGGCCACCGGCCGGTGTCCCTCTCGCTGCCCGGACAGGGCGACGGCAATGCCTCCGCGACCCTCGACGACCAGCTGGCGGCCGTGCTCGCCGCCATCGACGGCGCGGCCGGGAGGCCCCTGGTGGTGGGGCACTCCGCCGCGGCGAGCCTGGCCTGGCTCGCCGCCGACGCGCGACCGGACGAGGTCGCAGGGGTCGCCCTGGTCGGCGGCTTCCCCGCCCCCGACGGGCGGGCCTACGCCGACTTCTTCGCGATCGAGGGCGGCCTCATGCCCTTCCCCGGCTGGGCTCCCTTCGAGGGGCCGGACGCCGCCGACCTGGACCGGGCGGCCCGGGACCGCATCGCGTCCGCCGCGATCCCGGTACCCGAGGCCGTCGCCAGAGGGGTCGTACGTCTCGGCGACGAGCGCCGCTTCGAGGTCCCCGTCGTGGTGGTGTGCCCGGAGTTCACCCCCGCCCAGGCGAAGGAGTGGATCGCCGGCGGCGAGAGCCCGGAACTCGCGCGCGCCGTCCGTGTCTCGTACGTGGACCTCGACTCGGGCCACTGGCCGATGGCCACCCGTCCCCGCGAACTCGCCCAGGCCCTCGCCGATGCCGCCGACGCCCAGCAGCCCCCAACTCCGGCGGGGCCCGGCGCGGTTACCGGGTGAGCGCCGCCGCCACCACATCGGCCGCGCGCCGCGCCGGCACCCCCGCCGAGAGCAGGAGCGTCGTCGCCGCCGCGCGGCCGGCCTCCGAGGCGGGCAGCGCCCCCTCGTTCACCGCCTCCATGAGGCCGAACAGGGACTGCTCGTGTACGTAGGCGAGGGCCGCCGGGGCCAGCGGTGAGGCGAACACGCCCTCGCGCAGGCCGAGTTGGAGCAGGTCCACGCACTCCTTGCGGACCGGGGCGAGGCGCTGCTTGATGCCCGCCATGGTGACGCTGCGCTGGGCCAGGGCCACCAGGAGCCGGTATCGGTCGGCGATCTCCCAGACCGCGAGGGTCGCGCGGGCGAGCGCCTCGGCCGGGTCGGCGACGCCCTCGCGGCCCTCGCGGTGCGCGTCCGCGACGGTCTCCGCCGCCTCGTCCACCAGCGCCGCGATCAGCGCGTCCCGGCTCGGGAAGTGCCCGTACACCGTGCGCCGCACCACGCCCGCCGCCCGCGCGATGTGGTCCATCGACGCGTCCGGGTCGCGCACCAGCTCGGCGAAGGCCACCTCCATGATGCGGCGGCGATTCGCGTCGGCGCGGCCCCCCGAGGGGGCGGCAGGGGTAGCAGTCACGGCCCCATTTTGCACAGCGTCGTGCAGCGGCGTAAATTGCACAGCACTGTGTAATTGCACAGCGATGTGCAAGTGGATCTTCCCCGAGCGGGGAACAGCAAGACCGAGGAAGGGTGAGACATCGTGGGTCTCGTCATCAAGGAGCCCGTCGAAACGATGGAGGCGCCCTACCGGCGGCGCTGGTGGGCACTGCTCGTGCTGTGCCTCAGCCTGCTGATCATCGTGATGGCGAACACCGCCCTCACCGTTGCCGCGCCCGACATGACCAAGGACCTCGGGCTCAGCAGCTCCGACCTCCAGTGGGTCATCGACGGCTACACCGTGCCGTACGCCGCGCTGATGCTGCTGCTCGGCGCGATAGGCGACAAGTACAGCCGCCGGGGCGCGCTCGTGCTCGGGCTCCTCGTCTTCGCGGGCGCCTCCGTGGCCGGCTCGCTCGTCGAGAGCTCCACGGGCGTCATCGCCTCCCGCGCGGTCATGGGCGTCGGCGCCGCTCTGATCATGCCCGCGACCCTGTCGCTGCTCGCCTCGACGTTCCCGCGCGCCGAACGCGCCAAGGCGATCCTGCTGTGGACCGCCACCGCCGGAATCGCCATCGCCGCGGGCCCCCTGGTCGCCGGCGCGCTCCTGGAGAACCACGGGTGGGCCTCGACATTCCTCATCAACGTGCCGGTCGCGCTGCTCGCCGTCGTCGGCGCGTTCGTCCTCGTACCGCCGTCGAGGGCCGCGCACCACGACCGCATCGACTACGTGGGCGGACTGCTCTCGGTGGTCTCCGTCGGTGCGCTCGTCTACATGATCATTCAGGGTCCGCACTTCGGCTGGGACGCCAAGGCGATCGGCGCCGCCGTCGTCGCCGGGCTCGGCTTCGTGGTCTTCGTGCTGTGGGAGCTGCGCCACCCCCGGCCCGTCCTGAACGTGCGCCGCTTCGCGCACCGCATGTTCTCCGGCTCGCTGCTCGCCGTCGCGCTGTTCTTCCTCGCGGTCTTCGGCGCGTTCTACTACCTCACCCAGCACCTCCAGTTCGTGCTCGGCTACACCCCGCTGGAGACCGGCGTGCGCATGCTGCCGCTGGCCGGCGCGGTCTTCGTCGGCTCCGCGCTCACCGGGTTCCTCACCCCGCGGCTCGGCATGAAGGTCACGGTCACCGCCGGCATGGTCGCCGGAACCGTCGCGCTCGCGCTGCTCACCCAGGTCGACTCCGGCTCCGGCTACGGTGACTTCCTCGCCCCGCTGATCATCCTCGGTGTCGCGATCGGACTCGCCCTGTCGCCCTGCACCGACGCCATCATGGGCGCCTTCCCCGAGGCCGAACTCGGCGTCGGCGGCGCCGTCAACGACACCTCGCTCGAACTCGGCGGCTCGCTGGGCATCGCCATCCTCGGCTCGGTGCTCGCCAAGTCGTACTCCTCGCACCTCGCGGACGCGACCGCCGGCACGAAGCTGCCCGCATCCGCCCTCGCCACCGCCCAGGACTCGGTCGGCGCCGGATACGCGGTGGCCCAGGGCATCGGCGACCAGGCCAGGCAGCTCGGCGCGCAGGCGCTGCACGCGGGCACCCCGCAGCAGGCCGCCCAGCTCAAGGCCCAGGCCGAGCAACTCGCCGCCGGCGCCCAGCAGATGAGCCACGCGGTCGGCTCCGCCTTCTCGGACGCGGTCGCCCGCACCAGCCTCGTCGGCGCGGTGATCCTGGGCGTCGGAACCGTGCTGGTCGCCGTGCTCCTGCCGCGTCGCGACAAGGGGGACGAGCGGCCGAGCGAGAGCGTCGAGGAGCGCGAGAGCCTCCCGGTCTGACCCCGCCCGCCCACCGCGCCGGATCCCCCGCGCCCCGGCTCCTTGCCCCGGCCCTTCGCCCCGGCTCCTTGCCTTGACGTCGGCGTCAACGATTACCGTCCTTGTCATGCGCATCGGAGAGCTCGCGGCGCGGGCCGGGACGACCACCCGCACGCTTCGGTACTACGAGTCGCGCGGCCTGCTGGCCGCGCGACGCACGGGCAACGGCTACCGGACGTACGACGAGGACGACCTGAGGCTGCTCCGGCAGATCAAAACGCTGCAGGACTTCGGGTTCGACCTGGAGGAGACCCGTCCGTTCGTGGACTGCCTGCGGGCCGGCCACTCGGCGGGGGACACCTGTCCCGCGTCGCTCGCCGTGTACCGCCGCAAGCTGGCCGAGCTCGACGCGCTGATCGACGAGCTCGGTTCCGTACGCGCCCAGGTCGGGGCGGAGTTGGCGCGGGCCGAGGTGATGGCGCGGGCCGAGGTGATGGCGACGGCGGAGGTCCCGGGCGGTCCGGAGCCGCGCTGCGAGTTGAGCCCGGAGTGACCGGGTGAGCCGAAGGGTGAGCGAGAGGATGACGCGATGATCAAGGCGGCAGGTGTGGACGAGGTCACGGACCGGACGTTCGCCGACGAGGTGCTGGGGGCGGCTCTTCCGGTCCTGGTGGAGTTCACGGCCGACTGGTGCGGGCCGTGCCGGCAGCTCGCACCCGTGCTCGGTGCGCTGGCGGCCGAGGAGGCGGCCCGGCTCAGGATCGTCCAGATCGATGTGGACACGAACCCGGAGACGGCGACGAAGTACGGCGTCCTGTCGATGCCCACTCTGATGGTCTTCGTCGACGGGACACCGGTGAAGTCGATGGTCGGCGCGCGACCCAAGCGCCGGCTGGCGCAGGAGCTCGACGACGTGATCTGAGCGGCAGCTCGACGACGTGATCCGAGCGGCATCCGCGCGGGGCCGGCCCCCGTGGAAGCGGCAAAGAAAATGCCCCGGATGAATTGACATCCGGGGCATTGCCTTGCGTATATTGGATGTTTCGTGTCTTTGGCATAACAAAGTCACGAAGAAGTTCTATGTAGGCACTGTATCGCGTCAGGAGTGGAATTGTCAACCGAGGAATTCCGGAAGGAACAGCAATTCATCACCGGTCTCTACGCCCGCCTCGATGAGCTGCGCGACCAGGCCGAGGCCGCCGCGCGGTCGGCATTGGCGCAGGCCGGGACGGGTCTCCAGGCGCGCCTCGAGCGTGATGTGCTGGTCGCCGAACAGTCCGGGCTGCTCGGCGCCCTCAACGCCGGCGAGAACGGGCTGTGCTTCGGAAAGCTCGATTTCCGGGACGGCACGGCCCATCACGTCGGACGCATCGGAATCCGCAGGGACGACCGGGAACGCACCCCTGTCGTCATCGACTGGCGCGCCGAAGTCGCCCGCCCCTTCTATCTCGCCACCGGCTATTCCCCGATGGGGCTGCGCCGCCGCCGGCACATCACCACCGAGGGCCGTACCGTCACCGCGCTCCACGACGAACTGCTCGACCTGACCGACGCCGAGCGCACCGGCCACGAGGGCGCCAGCGCCGACGAGGTGCTGCTCGCAGCGCTCGATGCCGCCCGCACCGGACGGATGCACGACATCGTCCGGACCATCCAGGCGGAGCAGGACCGCATCATCCGCGCCCCGCACCGCGGGGTCCTCGTCGTCGAGGGCGGCCCCGGCACCGGTAAGACCGTCGTCGCCCTGCACCGAGCGGCCTATCTCCTGTACGAGCACCGGGAATTGCTGGCCCGCAGGGCCGTGCTCGTCGTCGGGCCCAACCCGGCCTTCCTCGGCTACATCGGCGACGTCCTGCCCTCGCTCGGCGAGACCGGGGTGCTCCTTTCGACCCTGTCCGAACTCTTCCCCGGCGTGCGCGCGACCGGCACCGACACCCCCGAGGCGGCCGAGATCAAGGGCCGCGCCGCGATGGCCGACGTGCTCGCGGCCGCGGTGCGCGACCGCCAGACCGTGCCCGAGCGGGCCGTCGACATCCCGCACGACGGATACGGCACGCTCCAGCTCGACCGGGCGATGGCGGAGGACGCCCGGTGGAAGGCGCGCGAGAGCGGGCTCCCGCACAACCTGGCCCGGCCGCACTTCGCCTTCCACATCATCGACGCGCTCACCGCGCAGCTCGTGGAGCGCATCGGCGCCGACCCGTTCGGCGGGCCGAACCTGCTCGGTCCCGACGACGCGGCGCAGATGGGCAAGGAGATTGCGACGAGCCAGGAGGTGCACGCGGCGATCGCCGAGTTCTGGCCGACGCTGACGCCCCAGGAGCTCGTGTCGGACTTCCTCGCGGAGCCGGTCCATCTCCCTGACGAAGAAGCCAAGTTGATCCGGCGCGAGGACGGCGTCTGGACGCCGGGCGACGTGCCGCTGCTCGACGAGGCGGCGGAACTGCTCGGCGAGGACGACAGCGCGGCGCGGGCCGCCGCCGAGGCCGAACGCCAGGAGCGGATCGCCTACGCGCAGGGCGTCCTCGACCTCTCGGCCGGTTCGGAGACGTACGAGTTCGAGGACGAGGAGTCCGAGGTGCTCGCGGCGCACAACATCATCGACGCCGAGCGGATGGCCGAGCGGCACGAGGAGGCAGACCACCGCAGCGCGGCAGAGCGGGCCGCGGCCGACCGGACCTGGGCGTTCGGGCACGTCATCGTCGACGAGGCGCAGGAGCTCTCGGCGATGGCCTGGCGGCTGCTCATGCGGCGCTGCCCGACCCGTTCGATGACCCTCGTCGGCGACCCGGCGCAGACCGCGGACGCGGCGGGCGTGGGCTCGTGGGAGCGGATCCTCGCGCCGTACGTCGCAGAGGACGGCTGGGAGCATGTGCGGCTCGGCGTCAACTACCGTACGCCCGCCGAGATCATGGAGGTCGCGGCGGAGGTGTGCCGTGCGGCGGACCCGTCGTTCGTGCCGCCGCGTTCCGTGCGGTCCACGGGCGTACGTCCCTGGGCCCGGCGCGTCGAGGGCGACGCGCTCGCGGGGGCGGTGGCTCGTGCGGTGGATGCGGAGCGGGGCGTAGGTGCGGGCGCGGGCCGGCTCGCGGTGATCGCCCCGGGGCATCTGCACCCGGCGCTTCTGGCGGCCCTGCCCGACGCGTCGTCCGGTGCCACGCCGGACCTGACGAGCGGGGTCGTGCTCCTCGACCCGCGTCAGGCGAAGGGCCTGGAATTCGACACGGTGCTGGTGGTCGAGCCGGGGGAGTACGGGGTCAGCGACCTGTACGTCGCGCTGACGCGGGCGACGCAGCGGCTCGGGGTGCTGCACGTGGGGGAGCTGCCGGGGGCGCTTGGGGATCTGGGAGATGAATTCCTCAAGGAGTACGGAGAGTGAAACGGATGAGCGCGCCTACGTCTTCCACGGCACCGGCACCGTCGTCTCCACCAGGCTTCGGCTCCGGTCGCAGTCTGCCGGGGCGGTCTAGTAGTACCCCTTCACCCCGTCGAGCAGCTCCCGCACGATGTCCGCGTGTCCCGCATGCCGCCCGGTCTCCTCGACGAGGTGGATGAGTATCCAGCGGAGGTTGGCGCCGGCGTCGCGGAAGTCGGGGTGGCGGCCAACGTCGTCCAGGGAAGCCGCGGCCACGATCTCGTTACTGCGGGCACACTGGGTCTCGTACCGCACGAGCAGCTGCGTCAGCGGAACGCCGTCGGCCCGCCAGTCGGCGCCCTCGACCGTCCGGTCGAAGGACGGGTTCTGTGTCTTGTCGCCGCCGAGGAAAACCACCTCCAACCAGGTGTGCTCGACCCACCGCATGTGGCTGATCAGCCCGGCCATCGTCGTCGCCGGCGAGGTCGGGATTACGGAACGGTGCGCGTCGGCCTCGCTCAGACCGTCGCACTTCCATCGCAGGATCTGCCGCTGGAGGTCCAGCCAGCCGATGAGCGCGGTGCGCTCATCGGCCTGCAACGGGTGGCGATCAAGTGAGGGTGCCATGCCCGCACGTTACGCGGCCACAAGATCCGCCCGACGGGCCCTGGTTCATGCGGCGCCGAGGAAGCCGGGGTCGGCGCCGTCGAACTGCAGGCACGAGTCACGGCTCAGGGCCAGGAGTTGCGCCATGGGGACCGCACGACGGCCGGCCGCCAGAAGGTCCCGGCGGGCCTCGGCCGACCACAGCGGCGGGAAGAACGACAGCCCCTGCCGCCCGGTCAGCACGGAGACGTCGGTGCGCCATCCGTCCCACCGCAGGTCCCCGTAGAACTCATGGAGGCCTCCCGCGAGGATCCAGGACAGCCAGGCCGAGTGGCCGGCGCCCAGAGGTGTCCACCCGAGGGCGTCGGGGGCGAAGTAGACGACCTCGCCCGGCTCGCCGGGCCGACCGGCCGCACGGGGGTTGCCCCCGTTGAGGGCAAAGACCCCGCCCAGCGCATCGTGCGCGACCACAAGTCCCGCCCCCGGCCGCCATGCCGGATCGAACGTCGAGGGCATCGCGTTGACCTCGGCCAGGCTCGGCAGCCCCTCGGCGTCGCTGCCAAGGGGACTGCCGAAGATCCGCAGCCATCCGCCGTCCACGAGCAGACCGCCGCAGTTCAGCACGATCCCGCCCAGGTTCGACCGGGCGGAGACCTGCAGTTGCCACAGGGAGGCGCGGCCTACCGCAGCGTCACCGGGCAGAACCTTGACGGGAACACTGGTACTGGCCAACTCCTCAAGAAGGACCGGCCAGGCCGGATCGTCGACGTCGACCAGCTCTTGGACCTCGGGCATCCCCGCATCGTCGCACCATCGGGGTCATGGGGCCGGGGGCGGGGCCGTGCTTTCGCGGGGTTGCAGGCGCGGGAGCGGATCCTGGAGTTGGCGGGGAGCGCCACCATCGAGCAGCTCCAGGAGCTGCGCGGCTGCCCGGTGCCCGAACTCGTCCGCCTTGCGGACCAACGCCGTCAACTGCGGGTGCAGCGTGTGGCAGATGACGGAGTCCTCCCAGGACACCACCGACACGTCCCGCGGGATCAAAAGCCCCCGCTCCGCCGCGACGCTGACCGCCGCCACCGCCATGACCTCGTTGTCGCAGATGAGGGCGGTGGGCGGCACCGGCGCCGAAAACAGCCTCCGGGCCGCCTTCGCGCCCTGGCGGTCCGTGAAGTCCGTCGTCACGGACACGGCGTGTTCCAGGCCGAGCCGCCGCGCCGCCGCCCGCAGCGAGGCGATCCGGCGCGCGGTGTGGGCGAAGCCCGGCGTGCCCGCGATGTGTCCGATGCGGCGGTGCCCGAGCGCGTACAGGTGACGCACGATCAGGTCCATCGCTCCGGAGTCGTCGGCCCAGATGTTGGACAGCCTTGCCCGGCGCGGGAGTTGGGGTGCCCCGGGGTTCCCCGGCGCCTCCATCCCGCCGATGACCACGGCCGGCAGGCCGAGTACCGCCAGGGTCTCGGGGCGCGGGTCCGAGACCCGGGGGTCGACGACGATGACCCCGTCGACCCGGCCCTCCGCCCACCAGCGCCGGTACAGCTCGCACTCCGCCTGGACGTCGTCGACCATCTGGAACACCAGCGCCCGGTCGCGCGGCGCGAGGCTCGCCTGGATGCCCGAGACGAGCTGGAGGAAGAACGACTCGCCGCCCAGGCTGTCCGCCGGGCGGGCGAGGACGAGCCCGATCGCCCCCGCGTTCTCGCCGGACAGCGCCCGAGCCGCGGAGCTGGGCCGCCAGCCGAGCCGGTCGGCGACCCGTATGACCCGGCGCCGGGTCGAATCGGACACGCCGGGGCGGTTGTTGAGGGCGAAGGAGACCGCGCTCGTGGAGACGCCCGCCTCTCTGGCCACGTCTTTCATCGTCGGGCGGCGGGGCGGTGGCGCATCGCTTTCGATCTCGCTCATGCGGCGATGGTAACGCGGTTTAGTTGAAGGTCACTAAACCGCGTAAGTTCTCCTGCAACATTCAGGACTTTAGTCCTTTTTAGTTGCCTTGAACTGCTGGTTTAGTCAATCGGGTCGCTTATTCGGTATTGACGGTCAATTAATGCGCGCTGCATGGTGTGCGGCAACGTCATCGGGACGAGGCGAAGGAGTCAGCCACTCATGTCCATTCATCGCAGTGTCGCGATCCGGACGGCCGTCGGACTCGGCGCGGCCCTCTCGCTCACCCTGCTCACCGCGTGCGGTGGCGGCGGGAGCGGCAAGGGCTCGGCCACCGACGGGAAGATCGAGGGCGAGATCAAGTTCCAGACCTGGAACCTCCGGGCCAACTTCAAGGACTACTTCGAAGGCGTCATCAAGGACTTCGAGAAGGCCAACCCGGGCACCACGGTGAAGTGGGTCGACCAGCCCGCCGACAACTACGCCGACAAGCTGAGCGCCGACGCCACCGCCGGCACCCTCCCCGATGTCGTGAACCTCTCCCCGGACCTCGCCTATCCGCTCGCGAAGGCCGGCACCCTGCTCAACCTCGACAAGGACAAGGTCGCCGCCGCGTTCAAGCCCGAGTACCTGGACGGGGCCTGGCAGGGCTTCGGCATGCCGGGGCTCGACGGTTCGTACGCGCTGCCCTGGTATCTGAACACCGGCCCGCTCTTCTACAACAAGTCGATGTTCAAGGACGCCGGGCTCGACCCGGAGAAGGCGCCGAAGACCTTCGACGAACTCTTCTCGGACGCGCGGCAGTTGGCGGCGAAGGGCAAGGCGACCCTCGCGCAGCCGCCGACCGTCGAGGACTTCGGCCGGTACGGCGTCGACATCATGAGCAAGGACGGCACGAAGTTCACCTTCAACGACGCCAAGGGTGTCGACTTCCTGACGAAGTATCAGAACATGTTCAAGGAGGGCGGGCTGCACAAGCAGGCCCTGACGCTCACCGCCGAGACGGCCGGGCAGAAGTTCCTCCAGCAGGAGGTCGCCATGAACCCGGGCAGCGCCCACGACCTCGACACGTTCAAGAAGAACGCCCCGTCGCTCTACGGCAACCTCGGCATCACCGACGTGCCGACCAACACCGGCAAGCAGAACATGTACTTGCAGGGCCTCTCGGTCAACTCGCGGAGCAAGAACGCCGCGACCGCGCTCGCCTTCGCGCACTTCGTCACCGACCAGAAGAACCAGGAGGACTTCGGCCACAAGGTCGCCGTCTTCCCCAGCACCAAGGGCTCGCTCGACAAGGATTACTGGACCAAGGCCGACGGCTCCGAGGAGGGCAGGATCCGGGTCGCCTCGGCCAAGATGCTGCCGACCGCGGTCAATTACACGCCGGTGCTGTTCAGCGACGAGATGAAGACGATCCTGCGCAACGAGATAGCCAAGTGCCTCCAGGGCAAGGCGTCCCCGAAGGAGGCCCTGGACAGCGCGGCGAACCAGATGACCAAGCTGATCCAGCAGAAGTGACCCGGTGGACCGAGACATGAACACCTCCGCACCCACCCCGCGCCACCGCCCGGCGAACACCGCGGCCCCGGCCCGGCGGGCTCGCCCGTGAGCGCCTCGACCCCGGCCGTCACCAAGGGGGCCGCGGGCCGCCCGCGCACCGCCGCCCCCGGCCGCCGCGCGGGCCGCGTCGCCGGCCGCCCCGCGGGCCGCACCCACCGGGCCCTCACTCCCTGGCTCTTCCTGGCGCCCGGCCTCCTGATCACCCTCGTCTTCAACCTCTATCCGTTCCTCGCCACGGTGTGGAAGTCGTTCACCGACGCCCGCACCCTCACCCCCGGCAGCTTCGTCGGCTTCGACAACTTCACGGCGCTCGTCCACGACGACCAGTTCTGGGTCGCCCTGCGCAACAGCGCGCTGTACGTGGTCCTCGTCGTGCCGTGTCTGGTCCTGCTGCCGCTGCTCCTCGCGCTCCTGGTCCAGCGGCACATCCCCGGCATCGCCTTCTTCCGGTCCGCGTACTACACGCCGGTCGTGGCGTCGGTGGTCGTCGTCGCCCTGATGTGGGTGTGGATGCTGGACGACCGGGGCTTCGTCAACGGTGTGCTCCACATGCTGGGCGTCGACCCGGTGCCGTTCCTGTCCAACCAGTGGCTCCTGCTGCTCAGTTCGATGGCCCTGACCGTGTGGAAGGGCCTCGGCTACTACATGATCATTTACTTGGCCGCACTCGCGAACGTACCCCGTGAACTCCACGAGGCGGCCGAGGTCGACGGCGCCGGACCGATCCGCCGCTTCGTCTCCGTCACCATGCCCTCCGTGCGCTCCACGATGGTCCTGGTCGGCGCGCTCTCCGCGGTCTCCGCCTTCAAGGTCTTCAGCGAGGTCTTCATGATCGCGGGACCGACCGGTGGCCCCGGCGGTGCCGACACCACCCTCGTCATGCTCATCCAGCGGGCCGGCACCGGGCTCCAGGGCCGCACCGGCTACGCCTCCGCCATGTCGATCGTGCTGTTCCTGCTGACCCTGGTCCTGATGCTGCTCGTGCTGCGGGCCGACCGGAAGGACAAGGACTGATGACGGCCGTGGCCCAGCACCCCGCCCCCACGCGGCATCCCGCCGCACCCCGTCGCGCCCCCCGCTGGCGCAAGGCCCTGCGCTACGCGGCCCTCGTGATCGTGCTGCTCATCATGATCGGCCCGTTCCTGTGGCAGCTGTCCACCTCGCTCAAGGGCACCACCGAGGACATCTACACCTCGCCGCCCCGGCTGCTGCCCGCGCACCCCACGTTCGGGAACTACCGCGACGTCGCCGACATCATCCCCGTCTGGGACTTCGTCCTGAACTCCCTGAAGGTGGCCGTCAGCAACGTCGCGACCAACGTCGTCGGCGCCGCCATGGCCGGATACGCGCTCTCCCGGCTCCGCTTCAAGGGCCGGGGCGCCGCCGGCGTCGTCTTCGTCCTCGCCCTCCTGGTGCCGACGGAAGCGACCATGCTGGCCCAGTTCGCGACGATGCGCTCCCTGGAGCTGAACAACACCCTGGTGGCGGTGGTGCTGCCCGGCTGCATCGGCGCGATGAACGTCCTCCTGATGCGCAACGCCTTCGACAACCTCCCGTACGAGATCGAAGAGGCCGCCGTCATCGACGGCGCCAACGTCTGGCAGCGCTTCACCCGTATCGCGCTGCCCGCGGTGAAGGGCACCCTCGCGGTCGTCGCGATCTTCTCCTTCATGGGCGCGTGGGACGACTTCCTGTGGCCGCTGATCGTGCTCTCCGACTCCGAACACTTCACGCTCACCGTCGGCCTGAACTTCCTGCACGGCACGTTCTCCGACAACCAGCGCGTCGTCGCGGCGGGCACCATCATCGCCGTGGCCCCGCTGATCGTGCTGTTCGCCTGCCTCCAGCGGTTCTTCTTCCGCGGCGTCGGCGAGGGCGCGGTGAAGGGATAGCAGCCTCCCCGCGCCCCCGGCCGGAACCGCCCGCCGGCACCGCCCACCAGATCTGCCCTGCCAGAACTACCTTGGAGCTCACCCCATGGCAGCCCCGCGCTTCGGCGTCAACTACACGCCCAGCCAAGGCTGGTTCCACCACTGGCTCGACTACGACCCGGACGCGGTGCGGACCGACCTCGACGCGATCGCCGCGCTCGGCCTCGACCACATACGGGTCTTCCCGCTCTGGCCCTACTTCCAGCCCAACCGCACCCTGATCAGGCCCCGCGCGGTCGAGCACCTCCTCGACCTCGCGGACGCCGCGGCCGAGCGCGGCCTCGACGTCAACGTGGACGGGCTCCAGGGACACCTGTCGAGCTTCGACTTCCTGCCCGCCTGGACCCGCACCTGGCACCGCCGCAACCTGTTCACCGACCCGGACGTCGTCGACGGACAGGCCGCCTATCTGCGCACCCTGGCCGCCGCCCTCGCCGACCGGCCCAACTTCATCGGCCTCACCCTCGGCAACGAGATCAACCAGTTCTCCGCGAGCCCCCACCCCGACCCCGACCGGGCCACTCCCGAGCAGGTCGACGCGTGGCTGGAGCGGATGCTGGCGGCCTGCGAGGAGGGCGCGCCCGGACGGCTCCACCTGCACGCGGAGTACGACGCGTGCTGGTACCAGGACGACATGCCGTTCACCCCGGCCCAGGCGGCCCGGCGCGGCGCGGTCACCGCCGTCCACTCCTGGGTCTTCAACGGCACCGCGCAACTCCACGGACGGCTCTCGGTGCCGACCGAGCACCACGCCGCCTACCTGGTCGAGCTGTCCAAGGCCTGGGCGGCCGACCCGCACCGCCCGGTCTGGCTCCAGGAGGTCGGGGCACCCGCGCCGCTGGTCCCGCCGCCGCATGCCGCGGCCTTCACCGAGGCGACCGTCGAGAACGCCCTGGACTGCCCCGGCCTGTGGGGCATCACCTGGTGGTGCTCGCACGACGTCTCGCGCGACCTCGCCGACTTCCCCGAACTCGAATACGGGCTCGGCCTGTTGACCAACGACGGGCGGCCCAAGGACACCGCGGGCGTGATCTCCCGGACCGCCGCGGCGTTCCGCGAAGGCACCCGCGCCTACGCCCCCGCCCCCCGGGCCACCGCACTCATGGTCCCCGACGCCCCCGCGTTCCGTTCCCTGTGCGCCCCCGGCGGCCCGGTCTTCGAGGCGTTCTTCCGGCTCACCGCCGACGGGGCCCGCCCCACCACCGTCCTCACGAGCCGCGCCGGCGACCGGGAGCATCTCGCCGCGCGCGGCATCACCGCCGTCGTCACCCCCGACCAGGTCCTCTGACGCTCCCGCCAGTACCCGAACCGGGCACCGAGTCGGCATGCTTCGAGAGAGCCAAGACCTTCGAGAGAGCCAAGACCCGGTAGTTCCACCCCTTCCGAAACGGAGCACCCCCATGCATGACGACCGCGGATTGGTCGAAGCCCGCCTCAAGCGCGTTCTGGACGAACGCATCCGTCCCGCCGTGTACCCGGAGTCGGTGCCGCTGGACGTCGCCGTCTGGGTGGCGCCGGGGACTGGGGCCTCCCCAACTGTGGCGGTCGAGGAGGGGCTCGCGGCCGAGGTGACGCCGGTCGCGGTCGGCGACCTGTGGGGCGCACCATGGGGGACCAGCTGGTTCCGGGTGAAGGGACGGGTGCCCCAGGAATGGGCGGGCCGCTGCGTCGAGGCCATCCTCGACCTCGGATTCGACGAGAACATGCCGGGCTTCCAGTGCGAGGGTCTGGTGTACCGGCCCGACGGCACCCCGGTGAAGGGACTCAACCCGCGCAACCAGTGGGTGCGCATCGGAGCCCCCGTCGACGGCGGCGAAGAGGTGTGCCTGCACATCGAGGCCGCCTCCAACCCCGTCCTGCTCGACTACCACCCCTTCGTGCCGACCGCGCTCGGCGACATCGAGACCGCGCACACCGACCCGCTGTACAGGCTGACCCGGATGGACCTCGCGGTCTTCGACGAGACGGTGTGGCGTCTGGTCATCGACCTGGAGGTGCTGGGCGAGCTCATGCACGAGCTGCCCGTCGAGTCGGGGCGGCGCTGGGACATCCTGCGGGCCGTCGACCGCGCCCTGGACGCGCTCGATCTCCAGGACGTCAACGCCACGGCGGCCGCGGCCCGTTCGGAGCTGGCCGGGGTCCTCGCCTCGCCCGCCGAGCCGTCGGCCCACCGGATCAGCGCGGTCGGCCACGCCCACATCGACTCGGCGTGGCTGTGGCCGCTGCGCGAGACCGTACGCAAGGTGGCGCGCACCACCTCCAACATGACGGCGCTCCTGGACGACGAGCCCGAGTTCGTCTTCGCGATGTCGCAGGCCCAGCAGTGGGCGTGGATCAAGGAACACCGGCCCGAGGTGTGGGCGAAGGTCGTCAAGGCGGTGACCGACGGCCGGTTCGTGCCGGCCGGCGGCATGTGGGTGGAGGCCGACACCAACATGCCGGGCTCGGAGGCGATGGCCCGCCAGTTCGTCCACGGCAAGCGGTTCTTCCTCGACGAGTTCGGCGTGGAGAACGACGAGGCGTGGCTGCCCGACACCTTCGGCTTCGCCGCGGGCCTCCCGCAGATCATCAAGGCGGCCGGCTCCAAGTGGCTGCTCACCCAGAAGATCTCCTGGTCCCAGACCAACAAGTTCCCGCACCACACCTTCCAGTGGGAGGGCATCGACGGGACGAGGATCTTCACCCACTTCCCGCCCGTCGACACCTACAACTGCGCGATGAAGGGCAGCGAGATCGCGCACGCGGCCAAGAACTTCAAGGACAAGGGTGTCGCCCGGCACTCGCTCGCGCCGACCGGCTGGGGCGACGGGGGCGGCGGCACCACCCGGGAGATGATCGCGAAGGCGGCGCGCCTGCGGAACCTGGAGGGCAGCGCGCAGGTGGTCTGGGAGACGCCCGCCGCGTTCTTCGCGAAGGCGGAGGCGGAGTACGCGAACCCGCCGGTGTGGGTGGGCGAGCTGTACCTGGAGCTGCACCGGGCCACGCTCACCAGCCAGGCCAAGACGAAGCAGGGCAACCGCAGGAGCGAACACCTGCTGCGGGAGGCCGAGCTGTGGTCGGCGACGGCGGCCGTCCGGAACCCCGAATTCGCCTATCCGTACGCGGAGTTGGACCGCATCTGGAAGACGGTCCTGCTGCACCAGTTCCACGACATCCTGCCCGGCTCATCCATCGCATGGGTGCACCGCGAGGCGGAGAAGACGTACGCGGCGGTCGCGGCCGAGCTGACCGGCCTCATCGACAAGGCTCAGCGCGCGCTGGCCGGGGCGGGCACGGAGCCCCTGGTGTTCAATGCGGCCCCGCACGCGCGGCACGGGGTGGCGGCCGGCGGCGCGGCGGTCGCGGCGGCCGACGAGGCCGCCGGCCTGTCGGCCCGCCCGGACGGCGGCTTCGTGCTGTCCAACGGACGCCTGCGGGTGGAGATCGACGGCCGCGGCCTGGTCGTCTCCGCGTACGACATCGAGGCCACCCGGGAGACGATCGCCCCGGGCCGTTTCGCCAACCTCCTCCAGATCCACCCCGACTTCCCGAACATGTGGGACGCGTGGGACGTCGACGCGTTCTACCGCAACACGGTGACCGACCTCGTCGAGGCGGACGAGGTGACGGCGGGCGACGGCGCGTCGGTGCGCGTGGTGCGGTCGTTCGGCTCGTCGAAGGTGACGCAGACCCTGACCCTGGCCCCCGGGGCCTTTGGCCTGGACATCTTCACGGAGGTGGACTGGCACGAGACGGAGAAGTTCCTGAAACTGGCCTTCCCGCTGGACGTCCACGCCGAGCGGTATGCGTCGGAGACCCAGTTCGGCCACTTCTACCGGGCCACGCACACCAACACGAGCTGGGAGTCCGCCAAGTTCGAGGCGTGCAACCACCGCTTCGTGCACCTGGAGGAGCCCGGCTGGGGCGTGGCCCTGGTGACGGACTCGACGTACGGCCACGACGTGACGCGTACCGTGCGGCCCGAGGACTCCGGTACCACGACGACTCTGCGGGTCTCGCTGCTGCGCGCCCCCCGCTTCCCGGACCCGGAGACCGACCAGGGCCCGCACTCCTTCCGCCACTGTCTCGTTCCGGGCGCGTCCATCGGGGACGCGGTGCGCGAGGGGTACGTCGTGAACCTCCCGGAGCGGACGCTGTCCGGGGCGGGCCCGGTCGCGCCCCTGGTCACCGTCGACAACGACGCGGTCGTGGTGACGGCGGTGAAGCTCGCGGACGACGGGAGCGGCGACGTGGTGGTCCGCTTCCACGAGGCACACGGCGGCCGCGCCCGCGCGACCGTGACGCCCGGCTTCGCCGCGGCGGGCGTCACGGTGACGGACCTCCTCGAACGGACCCTGTCCGAGGCCGAGTTGAGCGATGGCGCGGTCGAGGTGGCCCTGCGCCCGTTCGAGCTGCGGACCCTGCGGTTCGTCCGGGCGTAGCCGGGTGGGCCCCCGCGCCCCGGCCGGGGCGCGGGGGCCCTTCGGGCTCACACCGGCCGGAACCAGATCGTGGCGAGCGGCGGCAGGGTCAGGCTGAGGGAAACCGGGCGGCCGTGGGACGGCGTCGGGTCGGGCTTCACCGGGCCGGGGTTGCCCACGCCGCCTCCGCCGTAGCGGGCCTCGTCGGTGTTGAGCACCTCCTGCCAGGCGGGCACCGTGTCCGGCACGCCGAGGCGGTACTCGGCCCGGACCACCGGCGAGAAGTTGGAGACCGACAGGAGGGGCGCGCCGGACGCGTCGTGGCGCAGGAAGGCGAAGACGTTGTCCTCCGCCGCGTCGCCCGCGAGCCAGGAGAAGCCCGCCGGGTCCGTGTCGCGCTCCCACAGGGCGGGCTGGGCCGCGTAGGCGCGGTTCAGATCGCGCACCAGATCCCGTACGCCGCGGTGGTCGGGCTCGGCACTGTACGACGGATCCAGCAGCCACCAGTCGGGCCCGTGCTCCTCCGACCATTCGGCGCCCTGCGCGAACTCCTGCCCCATGAAGAGGAGTTGCTTGCCCGGGTGGGCCCACATGAAGCCCAGGTAGGCGCGGTGGGTGGCGCGCTGCTGCCACCAGTCGCCGGGCATCTTCGAGACCAGGGCCCGCTTGCCGTGGACCACCTCGTCGTGGGAGATCGGCAGCACGTAGTTCTCGCTGTAGGCGTACACCATCGAGAACGTCATCTCGCTGTGGTGGTACTTGCGGTGCACCGGCTCGTGCTGCACGTAGCCGAGCGAGTCGTGCATCCAGCCCATGTTCCACTTCAGGCCGAAGCCCAGGCCGCCGTGGTCGGTGGGCCGGGTCACCCCGTCCCAGGCGGTGGACTCCTCGGCGATGGTCACCACCCCCGGGCAGCGCCGGTAGACCGTCGCGTTCATCTCCTGGAGGAAGGCCACCGCGTCGAAGTTCTCGCGGCCGCCGTGCTCGTTGGGGCTCCACTCGCCGTCCTCGCGCGAGTAGTCCAAGTACAGCATCGAGGCCACCGCGTCGACGCGCAGCCCGTCGACGTGGAACTCCTCGCACCAGTACGTCGCGTTCGCCACCAGGAAGTTGCGGACCTCCTTGCGGCCGTAGTCGAATTCGAGGGTCCCCCAGTCGGGGTGCTCGGCGCGGGCCGGGTCCTCGTGCTCGTACAGGGTGCGCCCGTCGAACTCGGCGAGCGCCCAGTCGTCCTTCGGGAAGTGCGCGGGCACCCAGTCCACGATCACGCCGATGCCCGCCTCGTGCAACGCGTCGACCAGGAAGCGGAAGTCGTCGGGGGTGCCCATCCGTGACGTCGGGGCGTAGAAGCCGGTGACCTGGTAGCCCCAGGAACCGCCGAAGGGATGCTCCGACACCGGCAGGAACTCCACATGCGTGAAGCCCAGGTCCTTCACGTACGCCGGAAGTTGGTCGGCGAGCTGACGGTAGGTCAGGCGCGGCCGCCAGGAGGCGAGGTGGACCTCGTACACCGAGAACGGCGCCTCGTGCACCGGGCGCTCGGTGCGGCGCGCCATCCATTCCTCGTCGCGCCACACGTGGTGGGACTCGGTGACGATCGAGGCGTTGGCCGGCGGCACCTCCGTGCGCCGCGCCATCGGGTCGGCGCGCAGGGTGTGGCTGCCGTCGGGGCGCATGATGTCGAACTTGTACAGCGCGCCGTCGCCGACGCCGGGCAGGAACAGCTCCCACACCCCGGTCGAGCCGAGGGAGCGCATGGGGTGGGCGGTGCCGTCCCAGTAGGTGAAGTCGCCGTTGACCCTGACCCCCTGGGCGTTCGGCGCCCACACCGTGAAGCGGGTGCCGGTCACGCCCTGGTGCACCATCGGGCGGGCGCCGAGCGCCGTCCACAGCTCCTCGTGGCGCCCTTCGCCGATCAGGTGCAGATCGAGATCGCCGAGCGAGGGCAGGAAGCGGTAGGGGTCGTGCACCTCGATCTCGTTGTCGTCGTAGGTGACGAGCAGGGTGTAGTCCGGCACCTCACGCAGCGGCAGCACCCCCGAGAACAGACCGTCGCCGTCGTCGTGCAGCTCGGCCCGCAGCCCCTTGCCGAGCACGGTCACGGCGCGCGCGTACGGGCGAAGGGTGCGGATCGCCACGCCGCCCCGTACCGGGTGCGCGCCGAGCAGGGCGTGCGGATCGTGGTGTCCGCCGGCGAGCAGGCGCCCCCGGTCCGCGGCGCTGAGCGCGGGTGCGGGCCGCACGCCGCGGCTCGCGGCCCGGCGGGGCGCGGGAGGCGTCTTGGCGGGCTTCGCCGCCGTCGCCGCGGGTGCGGCGGCGCCGGCGGCGGGCTGGGAGGAGTTGCGGGCGGGGCGGGGGGTCACGGGGACTGCCTCCTCGAAGGGCGTGGTGCGCGGGTGGTTTCAGTGCCCGGCCAGGCGGTGGATCGCCGCCATCGGCACGGGCAGCCAGTCGGGGCGGTGCCGGGCTTCGTAGAGCACTTCGTACACGGCCTTGTCGGTCTCGTACGCGCGCAGCAGCTCGGGCGATTCGCGGGGGTCGCGGCCCGAGCGCGCCGCGTAGCCCGCGCAGTACGCGGCCCGGCACTCCTCGGCCCAGCGGGGGTTGTTCGGGCGGGCGGAACAGGACGCGTAGTCGAAGGAGCGCAGCATGCCCGCCACATCGCGCACCGGGGGCTGGGGGCGGCGCCGCTCGGCGAGCGGGCGGCTGGGTTCACCCTCGAAGTCGATCACCGACCAGGGGCCTTCGGCGGCCCGCAGGGCCTGGCCCAGGTGGAGGTCGCCGTGGATGCGCTGGGCGGAGCCCGCCGTCTCTAGCGCGGCGACCGCGTCGAACGCGGCCCGCAGACCGGGGACGTACGGGGCGAGCGCGGGGACCGCCTGGGCGGTGGCGTCCAGACGCTCGGTCATGGCGGCCGCGATCAGCGCGGTCTGCGGCCGGCCGAGCGAGACGGGTGCGAACGCCTCGGCGAGCGCGAGGTGCACATCTGCGGTGGCCCGCCCCAGCTCGTACGCCTCCTTGGAGAAGGGGCGCCCGTCCGCGAGCGAGGCGAGCGCCAGGGTCCAGCCGTCGTCGGCGCCGCGCAGGAACGGCTGGAGCACACCGAGCGTCGTCTCCTGGGGGTGGGAGGTCCCGAACCACGCGGCGGGCGCGGGCACCCGGTCGCAGCCCTGGCGGGCCAGCGCCCACGGCAGTTCGAGGTCCGGATTGACACCGGGCTGCACCCGCCGGAACACCTTGAGAATGAACGTATCTCCGTACACCAGTGAGGAGTTGGACTGTTCCACGCCGAGCAGCCGTGGCGCGAGACCCGCCGCGACCGTGACCCCGGGATCACGGTCGAAGGACAGCGGGCCCACGCTTCCCGGGGTGCGCAGGCGTTCCAGGAGCAGGGCCGCGGACTGGGGGTCCTGGAGGGCGTCGTACACCGCGAGCCCGGCGAGCGGGCCCTGGCTCGCCCGGCCGATCAGGGCGGGCGCGAGACGCGGCGGCAGCTGGTCGCGCACCCCGAGCAGGAGCTGGTAGCAGTCGGCGGGCGCCGCCTGTGCGGTGCCGCCCGGCAAGGAGGGGGTGGCGTGTTCGGTGCGTACGAGCAGGTGCAGCAGGTTCGGCAGCAGTTCCGTCGCGGTGAGCAGCGCGAAGTCCGTGACGGGCCGCCCCTTGCCCGCGAACCAGCGCTGCCGTGGCAGCCATTCGTGCAGCAGAGGGGCGAGGGAGGTCAGCAGAGTGAGTGGGAGGCCGGTGGTACGGGGCGGTGCGGCCTTGGGCATGGCGGCGCATCCTTTCCCCGGGCACACATCGAGTTGCGCAGAGTGTCCCGGATTGCAACAGAAGCTGTCCGGCGGCGCGCGGGGTTCGGGGTTCAGAGTGCCCCGGGCGGAGCGCTGGAAACCGCTCCGCCCGGGTCCCCGGTCAGACGGCGGCGGGAGGAGTGGGGTCCTTGCGCAGCCGGAACCAGTAGAAGCCGTGGCCCGCCAGGGTGAGCAGGTACGGCAATTCGCCGATCGCCGGGAAGCGCACCCCGCCGATCAGTTCCACCGGGTGCATCCCGTTGAACGCCCGCAGGTCCAGCTCGGTGGGCTGGGGGAAGCGCGAGAAGTTGTGCACGCACAGCACCAGGTCGTCGCCGTGTTCGCGCAGGAACGCGAGGACGGCCGGGTTGGAGGACGCCAGCTCGGTGTACGAGCCGAGCCCGAAGGCGTGGTTCTGCTTGCGGATCTCGATCATCCGCCGCGTCCAGTGCAGCAGCGAGGACGGCGAGGCCATGGCGGCCTCGACGTTGGTCACCTGGTAGCCGTAGACGGGGTCCATGATCGTGGGCAGGAAGAGCCGGCCCGGGTCGCAGGAGGAGAAGCCCGCGTTGCGGTCGGGCGTCCACTGCATCGGGGTGCGCACCGCGTCACGGTCGCCGAGCCAGATGTTGTCGCCCATCCCGATCTCGTCGCCGTAGTACAGGATCGGCGAGCCGGGCAGCGAGAGCAGCAGCGCGGTGAACAGCTCGATCTGGTTGCGGTCGTTGTCCAGGAGCGAGGCGAGCCGGCGCCGGATGCCGATGTTGGCCCGCATGCGGGGATCCTTGGCGTACTCCGCGTACATGTAGTCGCGCTCTTCGTCCGTGACCATTTCGAGGGTGAGCTCGTCGTGGTTGCGCAGGAAGATGCCCCATTGGGCGTTGCGCGGGATCGCCGGGGTCTTGGCGAGGATTTCCGAGACCGGGTAGCGCGACTCGCGGCGCACCGCCATGAAGATGCGCGGCATCACCGGGAAGTGGAACGCCATGTGGCACTCGTCGCCGCCCTTGGCGTAGTCGCCGAAGTAGTCGACGACGTCTTCCGGCCACTGGTTGGCCTCGGCGAGCAGCACCGTGTCCGGGTAGCTCGCGTCGATCTCGGCCCGCACCCGCTTGAGGAACTCATGCGTTGCCGGAAGGTTTTCGCAGTTGGTTCCCTCCTCCTGGTACAGGTAGGGCACGGCGTCGAGGCGGAAGCCGTCGATGCCGAGGTCGAGCCAGAAGCGCAGCGCGGAGACGATCTCCTCCTGCACGGCCGGGTTCTCGTAGTTGAGGTCGGGCTGGTGCGAGAAGAAGCGGTGCCAGTAGTACTGCTTGCGGACCGGGTCGAAGGTCCAGTTGGACGTCTCGGTGTCGACGAAGATGATCCGCGCGTCCTGGTACTGCTTGTCGTCGTCGGCCCAGACGTAGTAGTCGCCGTAGGGGCCGTCCGGGTCGCGGCGCGACTCCTGGAACCACTCGTGCTGATCACTGGTGTGGTTCATGACGAAGTCGATGATCACGCGCATGCCGCGCTGGTGGGCGGCGTCGACGAACTCCACGAAGTCGGCGAGGTCGCCGAACTCGGGGAGCACCGCGGTGTAGTCCGAGACGTCGTAACCGCCGTCGCGCAGCGGTGATTTGAAGAACGGCGGGAGCCAGAGGCAGTCGACGCCCAGCCATTGCAGATAGTCCAGCTTGGCGGTGATGCCCTTGAGATCCCCGACGCCGTCGCCATTGCTGTCCTGGAAGGACCGCACGAGCACCTCGTAGAACACCGCGCGCTTGAACCACTCGGGGTCGCGATCCTTGGCGGGGGTGTCCTCGAAGGTGTCGTGGACGGGCTCATTGACGATCATGGTGTGGGTGACCCTCCGATCGGCGGGGACGGTCGCAGGACCAGGATGTGCGCGGGCGCTCGGCCCGGTTCCAGGCGCACGTAGTTGGCCCTGCCCCAGTGGTAGGTCTCTCCGGTGAGCTCGTCGCGCACCGGGAAGGACTCGTCCCAGGCGAGGCCGAGCTCCGGCATGTCCAACGAGACCGTGGCCTCCTGGGTGTGGTGGGGGTCGAGGTTGGCGACCACCACAACGGTGTTCGATCCCGAGCGCTTGCTGTACGCGATCAACGCGTCGTTGTCGGTGTCGTGGAAGTGGACCGAACGCAACTGCCGCAGGGCCGGCTGGCGGCGCCTGATGCGGTTGAGCGCGGTGATCAGGGGGGCGATGGAGCGGCCCTTGCGTTCGGCCGACTCCCAGTCGCGGGGGCGCAGTTGGTACTTCTCGGAGTGCAGGTACTCCTCGCTTCCTGCCGTGGCGGGCACGTTCTCGCAGAGTTCGTATCCGGCGTAGACACCCCAGGAGGGGGAGAGCGTCGCGGCGAGCACCGCCCGCACCTCGAAGGCGGGACGGCCGCCGTCCTGGAGGTAGCCGTGCAGGATGTCCGGAGTGTTCACGAAGAAGTTGGGCCGCATGTAAGGAGCGGTCTCGGTCGCCAGTTCGGTGACGTACTCGGTGAGCTCCCGCTTGGAGGTGCGCCAGGTGAAGTAGGTGTACGACTGCTGGAAGCCGATCCTGGCGAGGGTGCGCATCATCGCGGGCCGGGTGAACGCCTCGGCCAGGAAGATCACGTCCGGGTCGGTGTCGTTGATCTCGGCGATGACCTGTTCCCAGAAGACCACCGGCTTGGTGTGCGGATTGTCCACGCGGAAGATCCGTACGCCGTGCCCCATCCAGAACCGCAGCAGCCGCACCGTCTCCTCGACCAGGCCCGGCATGTCCTGGTCGAAGGCGATCGGGTAGATGTCCTGGTACTTCTTCGGCGGGTTCTCGGCGTACGCGATCGTGCCGTCCACCCGGTGGTGGAACCACTCGGGGTGCTTGTCGACCCAGGGGTGGTCGGGGGAGCACTGGAGGGCGAAGTCGAGGGCCACTTCGAGACGCAGGTCGCGCGCGGCGCCCACGAAGGCGTCGAAGTCGTCCAGGGTGCCGAGATCGGGGTGGACGGCGTCGTGGCCGCCGTCGGCGGAGCCGATCGCCCAGGGCACGCCGACATCGAGGGGCCCGGCCTCCAGGCTGTTGTCGGGGCCCTTGCGGTGGGTGGTGCCGATGGGGTGGATCGGCGGCAGATAGACGACGTCGAAACCCATGGCGGCGACCGCGGGCAGCCGCGCTGCGGCGGTGCGGAAGGTGCCGGAGACCGGCGGCCCGTCGCCGGTGACGACGGCACCCTCGGAGCGCGGGAACAGCTCGTACCAGGACCCGTACAGCGCTCGGCGGCGCTCCACGAGCAGCGGCATCGGAGCGGATGAGGTCACGAGGTCGCGCAGGGGATACGCCGAGAGCGCCGCGTCCACGGCCGGGTCCAGGGCGGCGGCCAGCCGGTCGCCGGGGGAGCGGCCCGTGTCGCGCAGGGCGTCCGCCACCGCGAGGACCGCCTCGCGCCGCCCCTTGGCCTTGGGCACCCCGGCCGCGGCCCGCTCGTGCAGCGCGGCGCCCTCCGCGAGGACGAGTTCGGTGTCGAGGCCGGCCGGGATCTTGATGCGGGCGTGGTGGCGCCAGGTGGTCAGGGGGTCGCCCCAGGCCTCGACGGTGTACGTCCAGTGGCCCTCCGACGTGGGGGTGATCTCGGCGCCCCACAGGTCGGTGCCGGGGGCGAGCTCACGCATCGGGGTGAAGGGGCGCCGGCGCCCTCCGGGGTCACGAAGGACGACATTGGCGGCCACGGCGTCATGACCCTCGCGGAACACGGTGGCGGTCACCTGGAAACTCTCCCCTGCCACCGCCTTCGCGGGCCTGCTGCCGCACTCGACGGCGGGGCGCACGTCGAGAACGGGGATGCGTCCGATGGACGGGTTCGGGTTCACGGGTTCACCTGCGGATGATTGGTATGGTTTGCCGCGTTTGCGGGAGTCTGTCCTTTTTAGCTGCTCCCTTGGCGACTGACCGGCTGCGGGCATGGCCGCTCCTGTCCGCGTTCACTCGAATGGCGTGCGGGAAAGACTGTGGGAAGGCGTACCGAGTGAGCCTTCCACGGTGTGCGGGTGGGCATTCCGGCAGTTTGTTAACTACCTGCGCGTAACGGTTCAGGCAACGAATCCGCCCGGACCGTGGCCGACAACGGCCCAAACTTTGCCTGCGCCAAGGTGAGGTGACGTCCCATCAGGGAAAGGGGCGGCACGCCGGGAACTCCCGGAATCCATGGCTCCGGACCGCGGGGCACAGTCGTGGCACGGGGCGCACCGGCACTACCTTCGGGAGTGAAGGAGGGGCGCACATCGCGGTGTGGCCGCCCCGCTACGTACGTCCCCTGCGAAGGTGGAAGCGTGAAGGCAATCCGTCGATTCACCGTGCGCCCTGTCCTGCCCGACCCCCTTCGTCCGCTCGGCGACCTCGCGCGCAACCTGCGCTGGTCCTGGCACGCGGAGACCCGAGACCTCTTCAAGGCCCTGGACCCCGACGGCTGGCGGGCGGCGGGTGAGGACCCCGTCCGGCTGCTCGGCGCCGTCGGCGCCGCCCGGCTCGACACGCTCGCCCAGGACCGCCGCTTCCTGCGCCGCCTCACCGCGGCCGCCGACGACCTGGACGACTATCTGCACGGCCACCGCTGGTACCAGGACCAGAGCGGTGAACTCCCGTCCGCCATCGCCTACTTCTCACCCGAGTTCGGTGTCACCGCCGCCCTTCCGCAGTACTCCGGCGGCCTCGGCATTCTCGCCGGCGACCATCTGAAATCCGCCAGTGACCTCGGCGTGCCGCTCATCGGTGTCGGCCTCCTCTACCGGCACGGCTACTTCCGCCAGTCGCTCTCGCGCGACGGCTGGCAGCAGGAGCACTACCCCCTGCTCGACCCCAACGAGCTGCCCGTGTCCCTCCTGCGGGAGCCGGACGGCACCCCCGCCACGGTCTCGCTCGCGCTGCCCGGCGGCCGCGCCCTGCGCGCCGCGATCTGGCAGGCCAGGGTCGGCCGGGTGCCGCTGCTCATGCTCGACTCGGACGTCGAGGACAACGGCCCCGGCGAACGCGAGGTCACCGACCGCCTCTACGGCGGCGGCAGCGAGCACCGGCTCCTCCAGGAGATGCTGCTCGGCATCGGAGGGGTGCGCGCGGTACGGACGTACTGCCGCCTCACCGGGCACCCCGCGCCCGAGGTGTTCCACACCAACGAGGGGCACGCCGGGTTCCTGGGGCTCGAACGCATCCGTGAACTCGCCGGCGATGGGCTGGAATTCGACGCCGCGCTCGAATCGGTCCGGGCCGGCACCGTCTTCACCACCCACACCCCCGTGCCGGCCGGCATCGACCGCTTCGACCGCGAGCTGGTCGCCCGCCACCTGGGCGACGACGGCGAGCTGCCGGGCGTCGACGTCGAGAAGATCCTCCAGCTCGGCATGGAGACCTACCCCGGCGGCGAACCGAACCTCTTCAACATGGCCGTCATGGGGCTGCGGCTCGCCCAGCGCGCCAACGGAGTCTCCACCCTGCACGGCGCCGTCAGCAGGCAGATGTTCGCGGGCCTGTGGCCCGGCTTCGACCCGCAGGAGGTGCCGATCACCTCCGTCACCAACGGCGTGCACGCCCCCACCTGGGTGGCGCCCGAGGTCCTGCGGCTCGGCGCCCGCCAGATCGGCACGGGCCGCGCCGAGGACGCGCTCGCGGTCGGCGGCTCCGACCGCTGGGACGCGGTCGCCGACATCGGGGACGCGGAGATCTGGGAGCTGCGCAGGGACCTGCGCGAACAGCTGGTCACCGAGGTGCGGGAGCGGCTGCGCGCCTCCTGGCGCCAGCGCGGCGCGGGCTCGGCCGAACTCGGCTGGATCGACGGGGTGTTGAGCCCCGACGTGCTCACCATCGGCTTCGCCCGGCGCGTCCCCTCCTACAAGCGGCTCACGCTGATGCTGCGCGACCGCGAGCGCCTGATGGAGCTGCTGCTCCACCCGACCCGGCCGGTGCAGATCGTCGTCGCGGGCAAGGCGCACCCCGCCGACGACGGCGGCAAACGGCTCGTGCAGGAGCTGGTGAAGTTCGCCGACGACCCCCGGGTGCGCCACCGCATCGTGTTCCTGCCGGACTACGGCATGAAGATGGCGCAGAAGCTGTACCCGGGCTGCGACGTCTGGCTCAACAACCCGCTGCGCCCCCTGGAGGCCTGCGGGACGAGCGGAATGAAGGCCGCTCTCAACGGCTGCCTCAACCTGTCCGTCCTCGACGGCTGGTGGGACGAGTGGTTCGAGCCCGACTTCGGCTGGGCCATCCCGACCGCGGACGGCGCGGCGACCGACGAGGACCGCCGCGACGAGCTGGAGGCCAACGCCCTGTACGACCTCATCGAGGACCGGGTCGCCCCCCGCTTCTACGACCGGGGCGCGGCGGGCCTTCCGGACCGCTGGATCGAGATGGTCCGCCAGACCCTCACCACGCTCGGCCCCAAGGTGCTCGCGGGACGCATGGTGCGGGAGTACGTGACCCGGCTCTACGCGCCGGCCGCGGCCGCCCACCGCTCCCTCGACCCGTCCACCGCACGGGAGTTGGCGCAGTGGAAGGCGCGGGTCCGGGGCGCCTGGCCGCGGGTCGCGGTCGACCACGTCGAGGCGGCGGCGCCCGACGCGGCGGCGCAGAACGGGACCGCGGAGCTCGGCTCCACGCTGGCGCTGCGGGTACGGGTGGCCCTGGGAGAGCTCGGGCCCGACGACGTCGAGGTGCAGGCGGTGGCCGGCCGGGTGGACGCGGCCGACTCCATCGCGGACGCGGCCGTCTTCCCGCTGAAACCGGCGGGCGGACCCGACCTGGAGGGCCGCTGGATCTACGAGGGCCCGCTCGCCCTCGACCGCACCGGCCCGTTCGGCTACACGGTCCGGGTCCTGCCGGCCCACCCCGGCCTCGCGACCCATGCGGAACTCGGCCTGGTCGCCGGCCCGACGGAGGCGACGGGGGAGGGCGCGGGCGTGCTCATGCGCTGAGCCCCGGCCCCGTACGGCCGTGAAACGGGCGGTGCCCGGAGCCCCACAGGGGCTCCGGGCACCTTCACCTTCGAGCCGGTCGCCCGGCCGAAAGATGAGTTCCACGAAGGTGAACTTCACTGCTCTGTGCGGAAGTTCGGTCGTTCGGTGACGCCAGGGTTCAGAAGGAGAGCTTGAAGTCGGTGATGGTGCCGACGTCCTGCTTCGCCTTGTCCTGGACCTTCAGCTTCCACACGCCGTTGGCGGCGACGCTGGAGGCGTTCACGGTGTACGTCTTGTTGAGGTTCGCCGTCGAGTCCGAGGAGGAGCTCTTGAGGCGGAACGACGTGCCGTTCGGGGCCACCAGGTCGATCTGGAGGTCACCGATGTAGGTGTGCGTGATCTTCACGCCGACCTGGAGGGCGGCCGGCGCGTTGCCGGTGATGCCCGAGACGGTGACCGGCGAGGTCACCGCGGCACCCGGGTAGTCCGGGATGGCCACGCTCGCCGTGTTCTCGAAGACCTTGCCGCCGGGGTCGGTGCCGCCGCCGTGGCGGGCGCCGACGTTGATGGCCGCCCACGCGTCGGTGATGTTGTTGACCTCGGCGCTGTTCGCGCCGTACAGCTCGGTCGCCGCGGCGATGGTGCCCGCGCGGGCACCCGCGTAGTCGGTGCTGGAGTTGAACTTGGTGCTGAGCGCCTTGTACCAGATCAGCTGGGCCTTGTCGCGGCCGATGCCGGTGACCGGCAGGCCGTCGGAGGTCGGCGAGTTGTAGCTCACGCCGTTGATGACCTTGGCGCCGCTGCCCTCGGACGCCAGGTAGAACCAGTGGTTCGCCGGGCCGGAGGAGTAGTGGACGTCGAGGTTGCCGACGCCGGAGTACCAGCTGTCCGCGGAGCCGCCGTCCTTGCTCGGCTTGTCCATGTAGCGCAGCGGGGTGCCGTCGCCGTTGATGTTGATCTTCTCGCCGATGAGGTAGTCACCCGGGTCGGAGGAGTTGTTCGCGTAGAACTCCACCGAGGTGCCGAAGATGTCGGAGGTGGCCTCGTTGAGACCGCCCGACTCGTCCGCGTACTCCAGGCCGGCCGTGGCGGCCGTGACGCCGTGCGACATCTCGTGGCCGGCCACGTCGAGCGCGGTCAGCGGGTCGTTGTTGCCGGCTCCGTCGCCGTACGTCATGCAGAAGCAGCTGTCGTCCCAGAACGCGTTGACGTACGCGTTGCCGTAGTGGACACGGGAGTAGGCGCCGACGCCGTCGCCCCGGATGCCGCTGCGGCCGAAGACGTTCTTGTAGAAGTCCCAGGTCGCGCCCGCGCCGTACGCGGCGTCGGCGCCCGCGGTCGCCGCGTTGGAGTTGGTGCCGTCGCCCCAGGTGTCGGTGGTCTGGGTGAACAGCGAACCGGTGCCGGACGAACCGTGGTTCAGGTTGTACGTCTTGTGGCCGCCGCGCGTGGCGTCGGTCAGCGTGTAGTTCGACCCGGTGTGCGTGGTGCTCAGCGTGACCTGCCCGCTGTAGCGGGTGTTGCCCACGCCGGTCTCGATGCCCTGCCACTGGTGCAGCTTGGCGCCCGTCTTGGCGTCCGTGATGACGTGCAGCTGGTTCGGGGTGCCGTCGTCCTGGAGACCGCCCACGACCGTCTCGTACGCGAGGGTCGGCGCGCCCTTGACCATCCAGATGACCTTGCGGGCGCTGTCGGCCTTGTCGGCCTTCGAGCCCACGGCCTTGGCGGCCTTGAGGGCCTGGGCGGCGGCGGTGGCCGGGGCGTCGGCGGGGGCGGTGGTGGAGATGCCCTGCAGCTGCGCGCTGTTCGCCTTGATGACGTCCTTGGTCCTGCCGGCCGCGGTGTCGACCATCAGGTCGCCGCCGAGGACGGGCAGGCCCTGGTAGGTCCGCTCGTAACGGGTGTGGACCGTGCCGTCCTGGTCCTTCGACACGTCGTGCACGACGAGCTTCTCCTGCGCGCCCAGGCCGAGCGACTTGGCGGTGTCCGCCGTGGTCGCGCTGGCCTGGCGTATGAGCTCGGCGCGCTGGGAGGGGGTGAGACTCGCGGGCAGGGCGCCCGGATTGCGTACCGCCTGGGCCTTGAGGGCCGCGGTGGCCGCGGAGTCGTCGGGGTGTGCGCTGGCGGTCCCGGCCTGGAAGCCGACACTGAGCATGGCGGCTGCGGCGATCAGGGCGCCGGTGGCGGTGGCACGACGACGATGCGTGGATCTCACGCGAACTCCTTCTGCGAGGGGGATCCGGGCGACTGGGTGGGGTCGGCCGGGCAGAGCAAAGCGGAGCATGTGCGGCAACGAGATGTTGTGCGTGAAAACTGTGTGCGAGGAACGGGGGAAGAGTGCCAGCAGCGGAGAACCTGTGTCAGGAGCGCGTCAACAAGTTGGCCGAAAACCGTCCGTTGTCCGAAGGTCGTCGTTCGTTAAGCGGACGTTTCGCGGATGCTCACCGCGATGCCGTCGAGGAGTCGGTCGAGGCCGAAACCGAAGAGCGAGTCCAAGTCCATCGCGAACGGCTCGTGTTCGAACAGGGTGGTCAGCACGGGGTAGTGGCCGCGCGACACGATGGCCGCAAACCGACCCCCGTGCCGCTCCATCCATTCGCCGTTGGAGACCCCGGTGTCCTGGAGGGCGTGATCCTCCAACTCCATCGCCAGGCCCAGGCCTTGGACGAACGCGATGAGGGTGAGATGCGCGAGCATCACCTGGTGCGCGCTCAGTGACGTGCCGCGCAGGGCCCTCAGTACCGACTCCGTATAGGTCATCGCCCAGGGCATGGGCTCGGGCCGGTTGAAGGAGGCCATGGCCCGCGCCATCCACGGATGCGCCCGGTACGCGGCCCACAACTGCCGTGTCGCATGGGTGAGTTGTGTGCGCCAGTCACCGGCCGGGTGGCCCGGATCCGCCTCCGCGAACCCCACGTCCGTCATGAGCCGCACGAGCTCGCCCTTGCTCGGCACGTGCCGGTAGAGCGCCATCGTGGAGGTCCCGAGGTCGGCCGCGACCCGCCGCATCGAGAGCCCCGCGAGCCCCTCCGTGTCCGCGATGCGGACCGCGGCGGCCACGACGGCGGCCCGGCTCAAAGGCGCTCCCTGGTCCTGCCCGCGCGCCGGGACCGCATCGGCGACCACCGTGCCGACCCCGGGCACCGCTCGCACCAGGCCCTCCCTCGCGAGCACGGCGAGCGCCTTCGTGGCGGTCGCCATCGCCACCCCCGACTCGCGCACGATGGCCCGGGTCGAAGGCACCCGGGCACCGGGGGCGAGCTCGCCCGAAGCGATGCGGCGCCGGATGCCGGCGGCGATGGAGAGGTAGGGCGCGGGGTCGGTCACGACGGGAGTGTACTAGGGCGCCGAACGGCGTCCCGCCCGGTATCCACGGGGTGTGCGGACGGTGCACTAGGTCGTCGATGGCGCCGTACGCGTACCCCTGCTTCCCTCCCCTCATGGACACCACCACCGGCTCCCTCGCGGGCCCCACGACACCGGGCGCGCCGCGCGCCGGACGCAGGGAATGGACCGCGTTCGCGGTCCTCATGCTGCCCCTGCTGCTCGTCTCGATGGACGTCTCCATCCTCTACTTCGCCATCCCGTTCATCAGCGAGGACCTCACGCCCAGCTCCACCCAGCAGCTGTGGATCCTCGACATGTACGGCTTTGTGCTCGCGGGGCTGCTCATCACCATGGGCGCGCTCGGCGACCGGATCGGGCGGCGCCGGCTCGTGCTGGCGGGGGCGGTCGTCTTCGGCCTCGCCTCGGTCGCCGCGGCCTACGCCGACTCGCCCCAACTGCTCATCGCGGTACGCGCGTTGCTCGGGGTCGGCGGCTCCGCCCTGATGCCCTCCACCCTCGCCCTGATCCGCAACCTCTTCCACGACGAGCGCCAGCGCGCCCAGGCGGTCACCGCCTGGACCGGCGTCATGACCGTCGGTATCTCCTTCGGGCCGGTCGTCAGCGGAGCCCTGCTCGAACGCTTCTGGTGGGGCTCGGTGTTCCTCATCAACCTTCCCGCGATGCTCCTCCTGCTCGTCCTGGCGCCGCTGTTGCTGCCCGAGGTGAAGCACCCGGCGGCAGGCCGCTTCGACCTGCCGAGTGCGGTGCTGTCGCTCGCCGGGCTGCTCCCCTTCATCCAGGGCGTCAAGCAACTCGCCCGCGACGGAGCGGAATTGATGCCCGCCGTGTCCGTCCTGTGCGGGCTCGCCCTCCTGTACGTCTTCGTGCGCCGCCAGTCGCGCCTCGCCCATCCCCTGGTCGACCTGGAGCTGCTGCGCAGGCGCACCTACGGCGGGGCGGTGCTCGCCAATCTCTTCGCGATCGCGGCGACCGTGGGCATGGCCGTGTTCCTCACCCAGTACCTCCAGTCGGTGCTCGGCCAGAGCCCCCTGCACGCGGCGCTGTGGAGCCTGGTGCCGGCGGTGGGGGCGTTCGTGGGGGCGCCGAGCGGGGCGGCCCTCGCCCGGCGCCACGACCGGGGGACCGTCATGGCGGCCGGCTTCGCCGTCTCCGCCTGCGGCTTCCTCGCGCTGACCCAGGTCCGCCCGGACTCGGCGCTCTGGTTCACCCTGGTGGCCTGCGCGGTGTACACCTGCGGCCTCGTGGCCGCGATGTCCCTGGCCAACGAACTCGCCCTGGGCGCGGCGCCGCCCGAGCGGGCCGGCTCCGCGGCCGCGGTCCTGGAATCGGGCCAGGAGCTGGGCGGGGCGCTCGGCATGGCGGTCCTCGGCTCGGTGGGCGCGGCGGTCTACCGCCACGGCATGGCCGACACCGGCGCGCCGGCGTCGGCGCGGGAGACGCTGGGGGCGGCGGTGGCGCTCTCGCGCGGGGACACGGGGCTGGCCTCCTCGGCGTACGCCGCGTTCACGCGGGGGCTGGATTTCGCGGCGTTGGGGGCGGCGGGGTTGATGGTGGGGGCGGGGGTGCTGGCGCTGCTGCTTCTGCGCGAGCGCCGGGCGGCGGGGCGGGTGGGGTGAGCCGGGCTTCGCGCGGTTCCCCGCGCCGCTTGGGGGGCGGGTGGTTGGGTGTGGGTTTGGGTTCGCTGCGGGGATTGGGGGCGCGGGGAACTGCGCGAAGGTTGGTCGGGGTACTGTGCGGGCCGCCCCAATCCCCGAGCCAGGAGCCACCCCGGTGAACGACGACCGCATAGGCCCGCCCCACCACGCCCCGGAACGCGAAACCCTCCGCGCCTTCCTCGACTACCACCGAGCGACGCTCGCCATGAAGTGCGCGGGGCTCGGCGACGAGGAGCTGCGGCGGCGCTCGATGCCGACCTCCACGCTCACGCTGCTCGGCCTCGTGCGGCACATGGCCGAGGTCGAACGGACCTGGTTCCGCCGGGTGTTCGAGGATCACGACATCCCCATGGTGTGGTCGGACGAGATCGACTTCCAGGCCGCGTACGACACCGAAGGCGCGACCCGTTCCGAGGCGTTCGCCGCGTGGGAGGCCGAGGTCGAGCACTCCCGGCGGGTCGAGCGGGAGGCCGCGTCACTCGACCTTTCGGGCCTTCAGCCGCGCTGGGGCGAGGAGGTGTCGCTGCGCATGGTGATGCTGCACATGATCCTTGAGTACGGCCGCCACAACGGCCACGCCGACCTCCTGCGCGAGGGCATCGACGGAACCGTCGGCGCCTGAACCGCCCCCGCCCGAACCGCCCCCGCCCCGCTCAGCGCCAGGGGATGTTGCGCCAGGGGCTGCCCTCGTGCCCGGTGAGGATCCGGTGGGCGCTCACGTTCTGCTGGTAGAAGCTGCCGTACGACTCCTCGTCGAAGCGCAGCACCCGCCCGAGCGCGTACCCCGCGGAGAACTCCTCCCACGAGCGGTGGGCCGCCTTGCTCAGGGCCCCCGCGTGCACGATCACCTGCTCCGCCTCGTGCGGCGTGCAGTACCGGGCCGAGAGCCCCCAGCGCGCCAGGTTCACCGCGCGCCCGTAGTCGTAGGCGACGGCCGTGGTGACCCGGCCGTCCGGCGGGAGCAGTCCGTCCGCCCGGAACCGGGCCTCGTAGCGGAGGATGCGCCGCACCAGCTCCTCGATGTCCCGGACGGCGGCGTGGCCCACCCCGATGTCCTGGGCGTGCCCGGCGGCCGTCTCGCGCCACAGCTCGGCCGGCGGCGCCTCGTCAAGACCGGCCCGCAGCTCCTCGCGCACGCGCAGCACGAAGTCCGGCTCGGCGGGGCTGTTGCGCGCGTCCAGCAGGGCGTCCACCTGCTGACGCCAGCCCGCACGGTCCGTGATGCCCCAGGAGTCGCGCAGCATCCGCAGCTCGGCGGTGTACTCCTGGTAGAGGGAGCCCACCTCGTTCCACGGCACGTCATGGGTGACCGCGAGATGCGCGCCACAGGCGAGGCCGTAGGCGAGCGGCCCGTGCAGCGGCCCGTGCCGCAGCCCGGTCAGCCGCTCCGGGCGCTCGGCCTCCGCGTGGAGCCGGCGCCACCGGGCCAGCTGCTCGGCGCCCGTCGGCAGGAACAACTGGGCCGGGGTGCCCGCGTTGACGGCGAGCAGCGTCCGCCCGCCGAGCAGGCCCGAATCGGCGATCCATCCGAGCGAGACGCCGTGGAACACCCAGTCCGGGTGCCACGGCGGCAGCATGCCCCGGGTGAACACCGCTTTGCAGGGCCGCCCCGCCGCGTCCCGGTGGGCGGGCCAGCGGACCCGGTCGGGCCGCGCGTCGACCTCGGCCTTCGGCGCGGCGATGTAGAGCACCTCGCGGGCGAGCACCCGCAGCTGCGCCTCGGTGTCGCCGCGCAGCCCCGCGCTGTGCAGCAGCCATTCCGTCTCCGTCGGCGCCGCCCAGCCGATCCCCGTTGCCGTTGCCACCCCCCGATCCTACGAACCCGTCCCGGGCGGGGCGGCGGCAGGTGGGGCGAAGGGGCGGCGCCGCGCGCTCAGGCCAGACTGTCCCGCCACGCCCGGTGCAGATCGGCGAAGCGGCCCGTGCCGGCGATCAGGTCGGCGGGGGAGCCGTCCTCGACGATGCGGCCGTGCTCCATCACCAGGACCCGGTCCGCGATCTCGACCGTGGACAGGCGGTGCGCGATGACCACCGCGGTACGCCCGTTCAGGACCGTCAGCATGGCGCGCTGCACCGCGCGCTCGCCCGGGACGTCGAGGGAACTGGTTGCCTCGTCGAGGATCAGCACCGCCGGGTCGGCGAGCAACGCCCGTGCGAAGGCGACCAGTTGGCGCTGGCCCGCGGAGATCCGGCCGCCCCGCTTGCGTACGTCCGTGTCGTACCCGTCCGGCAGGCTCGCGATGAAGTCGTGCGCGCCGATCTGCCGCGCGGCCCGCTCGATGTCCTCGCGGGTGGCGTCCGGGCGGCCGATCGCGATGTTCTCCGCGACCGTGCCGGAGAACAGGAACGCCTCCTGGGTGACCATGACGACCCCGCGCCGCAGATCCCGTACGGACAGCTCGCGCAGATCCGTGCCGTCGAGCAGCACGCGGCCCGCCGGCGCCCCGCCGTGCTCGGGGCCGGCCGCGGGGGAGGGGTCGTAGAAGCGGGCCAGGAGCTTGGCGAGGGTGGACTTGCCCGCGCCCGTCGACCCGACCACGGCCACCGTCTGGCCGGCGGGGATGGTCAGATCGAACCGGGGCAGCACCTCGCCCCCGGTCCGGTACGCGAAGCTGACCTGCTCGAAATCGACGCGCCGGCCCGGGAGTTCGCCGGCGGGCTCCGGCAATGGCGTCGGCTCGGCCGGCTCCGGCACGGACGGGACCTGGGCGAGCAGGCCGGCCACCTTCTCCAGGGACGCGGCGGCCGACTGGTAGGAGTTGAGGAACATGCCGAGCCGGTCGATGGGGTCGTAGAGGCGGCGCAGGTACAGGACCGCGGCGGCCAGCACGCCCAGGGCCAGAGTGCCGTCCGCGACCCGCGTCGCACCCCACAGCACCATCGCCGCGACCGCGGTGTTGGCGACGAGCCGGGAGCCCACCACATAGCGCGCCATCTCCAGGAGCGCGTCGCCGTTCCTGCGCTCGTGGCGCCGGTTCAGCTCCTGGAACTCCGCGTCGTTGGCGCGCTCGCGCCGGAACGCCTGCACCGGCCGGATCCCGTTGAGGGTCTCCGCGAACTTGACGATCACCGCGGCGATCGCCGTGGACCTCGCGCCGTAGATCGCGCCGGCCCGGCGCTGGTAGGACCGGATCAGGAAGTGCAGCGGAACGTAGGAGGCGACGGCGAGCGCGCCGATGCCCCAGTCCAGCCAGAGCAGCATCGCGCAGATGTAGACCGAGGAGAGGACCACCCCGATCAGCTCCTGGAGTCCCTCGCTGAGCAGTTCGCGCAACGACTCGACGTCCGTGGTGGAGCGCGAGATCAGCCGGCCCGAGGTGTAGCGCTCGTGGAAGTCCACGCTCAGCGCCTGGGCGTGGCGGAATATCCGGCCGCGCAGGTCGAGCAGGACGTCCTGGTTGACCCGTGCGGCCGCCCGGACGAAGGCGTACTGGAAGACCCCGGAGCCCAGCGCGCACACCAGGTACCCGACGCCCACGGCGACGAGCGGCCCGTAGTCGTGCGCCCGGAACGCCGGCACGCCCCGGTCGATGGCGTACGCGACGAGCAGCGGGCCGGCCTGCGCGGCGGCCTGCTGCACCACCAGCATCAGCGTCGCGAGCACCACGCGCCCGCGCAGCGGCCGCAGCAGGGACCGCAACAGCGCGCCGGTCGCACCCGGCGGCGCCGGCAGCTCGTCCCGGTCGAACGGATCGACGTGCGCGTCCGGCTCGGCCTCCGGCTGTGTGCCGGTGGCCGTCTTCTCCCCGACCGTGGTGGTCATCGCCCGTCCTCCCGCTCGTCCTTGTGGTCATCGGCGCCCGACATCAGCCAGGCGTACGCGGCGTTGGTGCGCAACAGTTCCTGGTGCGTGCCGACGGCCTCGATCCGGCCGTCCGACAGGAGCGCCACCCGGTCGGCGAGCATCACCGTCGAGGGACGGTGCGCGACGACGAGCGCGGTGGTGTCCTGGAGCACCCGCCGCAGCGCCGCCTCGACCAGCGCTTCCGTGTGCACGTCGAGGGCGGAGAGCGGGTCGTCGAGGACGAGGAACCTCGGCCGTCCCACGACGGCCCGCGCGAGCGCGAGCCGCTGGCGCTGCCCGCCCGACAGGCTGAGGCCCTGCTCGCCGACCTGGGTGTCCACGCCCTGCGGCAGCCGCGCCACGAACTGCGCCTGCGCGATCTCCAGGGCCCGCTCCAGGTCCCGCGCACTCCCGCCGCCCATCAGGACGTTGTCACCGACCGTCGCCGAGAACAGCGTGGGCTCCTCGAACGCCATGGAGACGAGCCCGCGCAGCCGGTCCCGGGACATCGCGGCGATGTCCTGCCCGTCGAGCGTGATACGCCCGCCGCTGACGTCGTAGAGCCGCGGCACGAGCGCGGTGAGCGTGGTCTTGCCGGACCCGGTCCCGCCGACCAGGGCCATGGTCTCGCCGGGCCGGATGTGCAGATCGATACGGTCAAGCACGGGCGGGCTGCCCTCGGCGGCGTCCGGGTAGCGAAAGGTGACCCCTTCGAACCGGATGCCGGCCGTTCGATCGGCGTCGCGCGCTCCGGGTGCGGCTGGGGCGCCGGTCGCCCGGCCGGCGACGAGGGGTCCCGACTCGGCGCTGGACGCGTCCCATTCAGCCCCTCCGGCGTTTGAGGAGCGGGGGTCCGGGGGCAGCTCGCCGGAGGGGTGGCTCGTGGAGGCGCCCGGCGCCTCCGCCTCCTCCGGGGCGTCCATCGCCTCGAAGAACCGCGCCGTCGCCGTCGCGGACTCCTGGCTCATCGCCAGCAGGAACCCGATCGACTCCACCGGCCACCGCAGGGCCAGCGCCGTGGACAGGAACGCCACCAGGGTGCCCGCCGACAGGCCTCCGTCGGCCACCTGCACCGTGCCGAGCACCAGCGCCGCGCCGATGGCCAGTTCGGGGATGGTGGTGATCAGGCCCCAGATCCCGGCGAGCAGCCGCGCCTTGGCGAGTTCGGTGCCGCGCAGCCGCCCCGCGAGGTCGCGGAAGGCCACCGCCTGGCTGCGGTGCCGGCCGAACCCCTTGATGATGCGGATGCCGAGCACGCTCTCCTCGACGACCGTCGTCAGATCGCCCACCTGATCCTGGGCCCTGCGGGCGACCAGCGAGTAGCGGGTCTCGAAGAGCGAGCAGATCACCACCAGCGGGATCACCGGCACGAGCAGCACGAGGCCGAGGCTCCACTGCTGTGACAGCAGGATCGCGAACCCGGCGAGGATCGTCACCGCGTTGACCACGAGGAAGGTCAGCGGGAACGCCAGGAACATCCGCAGCAGCATGAGGTCCGTGGTGCCGCGCGACAGGAGCTGGCCGGACGCCCACCGGTCGTGGAAGGAGACCGGCAGGCGCTGGACGTGCCGGTACAGATCGGCCCGCATGTCCGCCTCGACCCGTGCCAGCGGCCGCGCCACGAGCCAGCGCCGGAACCCGAAGAGCGCCGCCTCGACGAGCCCGAGCAGCAGCAGGTACAGCGCGCCGAGCCACACCCCGCCGGGGTCGTGCTCGGCGACCGGCCCGTCGACGATCCACTTCAGGACGAGCGGGATCACCAGACCGAGACAGGAGGCGACGATCGCGACAAATGCCGCGCTCAACAGGCGCGTTCGCACGGGTCGGACGTATGGCCACAGGCGCAGGAGCGAGCGCGTGGCCGACGGGTTCTTGGAGGCTGCATGTGTTTCGGACATCAGAGCCGAGCCTACGGACGGGCACCGACAGTGCCCACTGAGTTTCGACCGGGTCCCGCTGGTCCCCTGGTCCTAGGACCGCTCGCGCGCCGCGAGGTCGTAGGGCCCGTCAACCGATCGGTTGATGCGGTGTCGAGCGCGATGGGCGATGCGGCCGACCCCCGCCGGCCGGGATTCTCAAGGCATGGCAATCATCGAAGTCAACGCGGTGCGCAAGGCGTACGGCCGCAGGCCCGCTGTGGACGGCGTCAGCTTCACCGTGGAGGAGGGCGAGATCTTCGGGATCCTCGGCCCCAACGGCGCGGGCAAGACCACCACCGTCGAGTGCATCGAGGGGCTGCGCGTCCCGGACGCCGGAACGATCCGGGTGGCCGGGTACGACCCGGTCGCCGACCACGACGAGGTGACCCGCGTCCTGGGCGCGCAGCTCCAGGAGAGCGAGCTCCAGCCCAAGCTCACCGTGCGGGAGGCGCTGGAGCTGTACGCCGCCTTCTACCCGAACCCGGCCGACTGGCGTCCGCTCGCCGAGCGCCTCGGGCTCGCCGAGAAGCTGACCACCCGCTTCGCGAAGCTGTCCGGCGGACAGAAGCAGCGCCTGTCCATCGCGCTCGCCCTCATCGGCAGCCCGCGGGTGGTGGTGCTCGACGAACTCACCACGGGTCTGGACCCGCGGGCCCGCCGCGACACGTGGAAGCTGATCGAGGACGTGCGCGCCGGCGGGGTCACCGTCCTGCTCGTCACCCACTTCATGGAGGAGGCCCAGCGCCTCTGCGACCGCGTCGCCGTCATCGACAAGGGGCGGATCGCCGCCCTGGACACCCCCTCCGGCCTGATCCGGCGGGCGGCGGGGTCCACCGTCATCTCGTTCACCCCCTCGGCCCCCCTCGACGACCTGGCGCTCGGCGGGCTGCCGCAGGCCGCCGCCGTGGAGGAGAAGCACGGCCGGGTGACCATCCACGGCACCGACGAGACCGTGAACGCCGTGATCACCCTGCTCGCCCGGCACCACATCACCGCCCACCAACTCCGTGTCTCCGAGGCGACCCTCGACGACGCGTTCCTGGACCTGACGGAGGCCTCGGCATGACCAGCACCCTCACCCCGCCGCGCCCGAACCGCGCCGCCCGCGCCTCCCGCCCGGCCGCCGTCGCCGTACTGAGGACCGAGGCCACGCTCTTCCGCCGGGAGCCCGCCGGACTCTTCTGGATCATGGTCTTCCCGACCGTCCTCCTGGTGGTGCTCGGCTCGATCCCCGGCTTTCGCGACCCGGACAAGGCACTCGGCGGCATCCGCTTCGTCGACGCCTACGTCCCCGTCGCCGTCCTCCTCTCCATGATCATGGCCGGGCTTCAGGCCATGCCGCCCGTCATCACCGGATACCGCGAGCGCGGCATCCTGCGCCGGATGTCGGCCACTCCCGTGCGCCCCTCCGCCGTGCTCGGCGCGCAGGTGGGCCTGCACGGCGCGGCCGCCCTGATCTCCGCCGCCCTCTCCCTGACCGTCGGCCGGCTCGTCTTCGGCGTGGCGCTCCCGCACCAGCTGTTCGGATACGCCCTCGCGCTGCTGCTGGCCGTCCTGAGCGCGCTCGCCCTCGGCGCCCTGATCTCCGCGCTCTCGCGCACCTCCAAGGTCGCCAACGCCATCGGCTCCGCGGTGTTCTTCCCGATGATGTTCAGCGCGGGTGTCTGGCTGCCCGTCCAGGCCATGCCCGACACGCTGGGCCGCATCGTGGAACTGCTGCCCTTCGGCGCCGCCGCCCAGGCCCTCACCGGGGCCGCCGCCGGCCACTGGCCCGGCTGGGACCACCTCGGCGTCCTCGCCCTGTGGACGGTGCTCCTCTCGGCGGCCGCGACCCGCTGGTTCCGGTGGGAATGACGGCGATCGCCCGCTGGGGCGGTACCTGCGGCCCCCACGGTGTGGACGAGACTGGAGCCATGAGCGACGGGGCGAACGAGGCGAAGCGGGACCTGGTGGAGGAACGCTGGGAGGTGTTCCACCGCTGGGGCCCCTTCGGGTTGCTGTTCATCGGCTGCCTGGCCGCGGCCGCCACCGCCGACCTGCTGATGAGCCCGGACGCCCGCTGGAGCGCCCTCGCCCTGGTCGGCGCCGCCCTGCTGCTCCAGGTCGCCTGGGACCGCCGGCGCCGCACCCGGCCGGGGCCGAGCCCCGCGGGGGCCGCCTACTACTTCCTGCGCTGGGGCCTCGCCTTCGTCCTCACCTGGCTCAACCCGTTCTTCGCCTTCTTCGCCGTCTGCGGCTACTTCGGTGCCCAGGCGCTGCTGCCCCGGCGCCTGGTGCGGATCGGCCTGTTCGCGACCGCCGTCACCATGGCCGGCTCACAGTCCGGCGGGCTTCCCCCCAAGGGGACCATGGGCTGGGTGGTGTTCGGTGCGGTGCTCGTCATCAACTGCGTGCTGCTCACGGTGTTCAGCCATCTCGCCGCCCAGGAGGACGAGCGCTCCCGGGAGCAGGTGGAGACCATCGCCGCCCTGGAGATCACCAACGCCCGCCTCCAGCAGGCCCTCGACGAGAACGCCGCGCTCCACGCCCAACTCCTGCTCCAGGCGCGGGAGGCCGGGGTCGCCGACGAGCGGCGCCGGCTCGCCGCCGAGATCCACGACACCATCGCGCAGGGCCTGGCCGGGATCATCGCCCAGCTCCAGGTCGTCACCAGCAGCGACGACCCCGCTCTGGTACGCGAACACCTCGCCAGCGCCCAGGCGTTGGCCCGGCACAGTCTCGGTGAGGCCCGCCGCTCGGTGCAGAACCTCAGCCCCCTCGACCTCGAACACGACCTGCTGCACGAGGCGTTGAAGAAGACCGTCGCCGAATGGGGCACCCGCCACGCGGTGCGCGCCGACTTCACCGTGACCGGCACCGCCGTCCAGCTCCACGACGAGATCGAGGCCACCCTGCTCCGCATCGCCCAGGAGGCCCTCGCCAACGCGAGCCGCCACGCCCACGCCTCCCGCATCGGCGTCACCTTGTCCTTCATGGGCGACGAGGTCTCCCTCGACGTCCGCGACGACGGCCGGGGCTTCGACCCGCTGGACCTGCCGGCCCGCTCCGGCACGGGCGGCTTCGGCCTCGACGGCATGCGGGCCCGCGCCGAACGTATCGCGGGCAGCGTCGTCGTGGAATCGGAGCCCGGCCATGGCACCGCCGTGTCGGCCCGCGTACCGTTGGTCCCCCATGACCACTGACGCCACCATCACCCTCCTGATCTGCGACGACCACCCCGTAGTGCGGGACGGTCTGCGCGGCATGTTCGCCTCCGCCGACGGCTTCGAGGTCCTCGGCGAGGCCGCCGACGGCGTCGAGGGAGTCGACCTCGCCGAGCGGCTCGACCCGGACGTCGTCCTGATGGACCTGCGCATGCCGGGCGGCGGGGGAGTGGCCGCGATCGCCGAGCTCACCCGGCGCGGGCTGCGCTCCAAGGTCCTCGTCCTCACCACGTACGACACCGACTCCGACACCCTGCCCGCGATCGAGGCCGGCGCCACCGGCTATCTGCTCAAGGACGCCCCGCGCGAGGAGCTGTTCACCGCGGTCAGGGCCGCGGCCGAGGGGCGCACGGTGCTCTCGCCCGCCGTCGCCTCGCGCCTGGTCACGGCCGTGCGCACGCCCGCCGCCCCCGCGGGCGAGCCGCTCTCCGGCCGCGAGCGCGAGGTCCTCGAACTGGTCGCGAAGGGCACCTCCAACCGGGAGATCGCCCGCGCCCTGTTCATCAGCGAGGCCACCGTGAAGACCCATCTCACCCACATCTACGGCAAGTTGGGCGTCAAGGACCGCGCCGCGGCGGTCGCGGTGGCGTACGACCGCAAGATCCTCGGCTAGCCGCCGCGGCCTCCCCCGGCCCTACTCCGCCACCTTCAGGACGAGGACCGACCGGGCCGGAAGGGTCACCGTGGTGCCGCCCCGGTGCACCCGTCCGGGCGCCGCCGCCTGTTCCTCCTCCGAGGTGTCCACGACCACCTCGTACGACGCGGCCCACGGCGGCCCCGGCAGGACGCAGCTCTCCGGGCGGTCCGCGGAGTGCAGCAGGATCAGGAAGCTGTCGTCGGTCACCGGGGCGCCGCGGGCGTCGCGCCCGGGGATGTCGCGGCCGGAGAGGTACAGGCCGAGGGTCGCGGCCGGCGCGTACCAGTCCCGCTCCGTCATCTCCTCGCCCCGCGCGGTGAACCAGGCCAGATCCCGCAGCCCGTCCGCCCCCTGCGCCCGGCCGGAGAAGAAGGCGCGGCGCCGCAGCACCGGGTGCCGGTGCCGCAACTCCACGAGCCGGGTGGTCAGTTCGAGCAGCCGGCGCGAGCCCGGCTGGTCCAGGAGCGACCAGTCGACCCAGCTCACCTCGCCGTCCTGGCAGTACGCGTTGTTGTTGCCGCCCTGGGTGCGGCCCATCTCGTCGCCCGCGACCAGCATCGGCACGCCCGTCGACACCAGCAGGGTGGTGAGCAGGTTCCGCAGCTGGCGGCGGCGCAGCGCGTTGATGCCGGGGTCGTCGGTCTCGCCCTCGGCCCCGCAGTTCCAGGCGCGGTTGTCGTTGGTGCCGTCCCGGTTGCCCTCCCCGTTGCCCTCGTTGTGCTTGCGCTCGTACGAGACCAGGTCGCGCAGGGTGAAGCCGTCGTGCGCGGTGATGAAGTTGATCGACGCGTACGGCCGCCGGCCACCCCACGCGTACAGGTCGCTGGAGCCCGAGAGGCGGTAGCCGAGGTCGCGCACGTCGGGCAGCGCGCCGCGCCAGAAGTCGCGCACGGCGTCGCGGTAGCGGTCGTTCCACTCCGTCCACAGCGGGGGGAACGAGCCGACCTGGTAGCCGCCGTTGCCCACGTCCCACGGTTCCGCGATCAGTTTCACGCGGCGCAGCACCGGATCCTGGGCGATCACGGCGAGGAACGGGGAGAGCATGTCGACGTCGTGCATCGAGCGGGCGAGCGCCGCCGCCAGGTCGAAGCGGAAGCCGTCCACCCCCATTTCGGTCACCCAGTAGCGCAGCGAATCGGTGATCAGACGCAGCACATGGGGCTGGACCACATGGAGGGTGTTGCCGCACCCGGTGTAGTCGGCGTAGCGGCGGGCGTCGGACTGGAGGCGGTAGTAGCCGCGGTTGTCGATGCCGCGCAGGGACAGCGTCGGCCCCATCTCACTGGCCTCGGCGGTGTGGTTGTACACCACGTCGAGGATGACCTCGATGCCGGCCGCGTGCAGCGCGCGCACCATGCGCTTGAACTCCCCGACCTGCTGCCCGGTGGTCCCGCTCGCCGAGTACGCGGCGTGCGGGGCGAAGTAGCCGATCGAGTTGTAGCCCCAGTAGTTGCGCAGGCCGCGCCGCAGCAGATGGTCCTCGTGGGCGAACTGGTGCACCGGAAGCAGTTCCACCGCCGTCACGCCGAGCCGCACCAGGTGCTCGATCGCGGCCGGATGGGCGAGCCCCGCGTAGGTGCCGCGCAGATGCTCGGGAACATCGGGGTGCAGCCGGGTGAAGCCGCGCACGTGCAGCTCGTAGATGACGGAGTCGGACCAGGGCGTCTTGGGCCGGTGGTCGTCGGCCCAGTCGTCGTCGTCCTGCACGACCACGCCCTTGGGTACGTGCGGCGCCGAGTCGCGGTCGTCGCGCACGGTGTCGGCGACCTGCTGCTGCGGCCAGTCGCGCACGTGCCCGTACACCTCGGGCGGCAGCACGAAGTCGCCGTCGACGGCCCTCGCGTACGGGTCGAGCAGCAGCTTCGCCGGGTTCCAGCGGGCCCCCGTCCACGGGTCCCAGCGTCCGTGGACCCGGAACCCGTACCGCTGCCCGGGGCGCACCCCGGGGACGAAGCCGTGCCAGATCTCATGGGTCAGCTCGGTCAGCGCGAGCCGAGTCTCGGTGCCCGCCGGGTCGAAGAGGCACACCTCGACCGCTTCGGCGCCCCCCGCCCACAGCGCGAAGTTGGTGCCCGCGACCCCGTCGGGGCCGACCCGGAAGCGGGCCCCGAGCGGGGTGGGCGCACCCGGCCAGACAGGGGGGCGCAGGGCCCCCGGTTCACCCCGGTGGCCCTGTCCCTTCCGGCTCCCTTCCCGGTCGGGCGCGCCCCTGACATCGGGTGCGCTCCTGGCGGCACCCCGCACTGCCTCCTGCTCGGCTGCGCTCGACACCTGACGGCCTCCCGCGGCTCGGCACAGGGCAGCCGCGGCGTCCCGGCCGCGGCTCCCGTGCGTGTCCTTCCCCTAGTTCTTCCCGCAACAGCCCTCGTACTCACGTTTCCCCCGGCAGGGGGCGGTCGTTGGGCCGGTCGTGAGAGACGTACTGAAGCGGGCAGGGGCGGGCACGGCCGCCGCCCTGGCATGGGCAGGACTGACGGCGGTCCTGGTGACCGCGCTGACCGGGTGCTCCGGCGGCGCCCTGGACATCGGTGACATCGGGGGCAAGCCGTTGACGCCGCAGGAGGCGATCCTGGTGACCCCGGACGACGGGGCCAAGGCAGTGGCGGCGGACCAGAAAGTGGAGGTGCGGGTGCCGGGCGGGCGCCTGGAGCGGGTCAAGGTGATGAAGACGGAGGACGCGCAGCCCGAGGAGGTGCCGGGCAAGATCTCCGAGGACGGTCTGACGTGGACGCCGAACGCGGGGGCGCTGCAACTGGCCGCGCTCTACACGGTGGACTCCGTGGCCCTCGACGGCCACGGCCGCCGCCAGGCCCGCCACACCAGTTTCACCACCTTCGTGCCCGAGCACCGGTTCATCGGCTACTTCAAGCCCGAGAACCGGTCCACGGTCGGCATCGGCATGATCGTCTCCTTCAACTTCAACCAGGCGATCAAGGACCGGGCGGCCGTCGAGCGCGCCATCAGGATCACCTCGCAGCCCCCGGTGGAGGTCAGGGGCCACTGGTTCGGCAAGGACCGGCTCGACTTCCGGCCCGAGAAGTACTGGGCGCCGGGCACCAAGGTCACCGTCGACATGCGGCTGCGCGACGTCGTCGCGGCGCCCGGCGTGTACGGCATCCAGGACAAGACGGTGGGCTTCACCGTCGGGCGGGCCCAGGAGTCCCTGGTGGACGCCGAGGCCCACACCATGGAGGTGCGGCGCGGCGGCGAGCTGGTCTCCACCCTGCCGATCTCCGCGGGGTCGCCGAAGAACACCACGTACAACGGCAAGATGGTGGTCACGGAGATGTACGACGTGACGCGGATGAACAGCCAGACCGTCGGGTTCGGCGGCGAGTACGACATCCCCGACGTGCCGCACGCCATCCGCCTGACCAACACCGGCACCTTCCTGCACGGCAACTACTGGGCGACCTCCGGCACGTTCGGCAACACCAACACCAGTCACGGCTGCGTGGGCCTGCGCGATGTGAAGGGCGGCAGCTCGGACACCCCGGCCGGCTGGTTCTTCGACCGCACCCTCATCGGCGACATCGTCGAGGTGGTCAACTCCCACGACCGCCAGGTCGCTCCGGACAACGGGCTCGGCGGCTGGAACATGGACTGGCCGAAGTGGAAGGCGGGGTCCGCGATCTCCTGATCCCCCCGGCGCCTTCAGGACATTTCCCGGCACCCACGAAAGCACGGCCCACGACCGTTCCCGGCCCCGGCGACCGGGAACGGTTCCTGTGTTTCACCCATGAGGTCACAGGAGAACTTGGGACTGAACGGTGACATGGAAGGGGAGGTCACAGGCCGTTCCGGTGTGATTGTCTTGCCCCGTGCGTGCGCGTGGACGCGCGCGGGGGTGAGTGAGTGCGGGCGGTGGCGGGGCCACGCCGTGCGAGGGGAGAAACAGTCTTGAACGGGCAGCCAATTTCGGGCGTTCCGGCCGCTGCCGGACGGCGCGGGCGCCGGGGCGGCGCACTTCTGGCCCTCATAGTCGGCGCGTTGCTGCTCCTGGTCACCGCGTGTGGCGGGGGCGACGGCTCGGGCAGTGCCACGTCGAAGCCGGGCGGCGGCGCCGAGGACACCAAGGCGTCCGAGGCCGTGGTCGGCATCGTCCCCGCGGACAACGCCAAGGACGTCGCCACCAACGGCGCGCTGAAGATATCCGCCGACAAGGGCAGACTGACCGCGGTCACGGTCGCCGACAGCAAGGGCAACGCGGTCGCCGGCAAGATATCCGCGGACGGCATCGGCTGGGTTCCCGACCAGCACCTCGCCTCCGCGACGCAGTACAAGGTCCACGCGGTCGCCAAGGACGCCAAGGGCCGCGAGTCCGCCAAGGACACCACCTTCACCACCCTCGTCCCGAAGAACACGTTCATCGGGCAGTACGTGCCCGAGGACGGTTCCACCGTCGGCGTCGGCATGCCCGTCTCCCTCAACTTCAGCCGGGGCATCACCAACCCGGACGCCGTCGAGAAGGCGATCACCGTGACGGCCGAGCCGTCCGTCCCCGTCGAGGGCCACTGGTTCGGCAACGACCGGCTCGACTTCCGCCCCGAGAACTACTGGGCACCCGGCACCAAGGTGACCGTCAAGATGAACCTGGACGGCGTCGAGGGCCGGCCCGGCGTCTACGGCAAGCAGACCCGCACCATCCACTTCACCATCGGCCGCTCCCAGGTCTCCACGGTCGACGCGAGCGCCCACACCATGAAGGTCGAGCGCGACGGCAAGCTCCTCAAGACCATCCCGATCAGCGCGGGCTCCCCGCAGAACACCACGTACAACGGGCAGATGGTCATCAGTGAGAAGTACGAGGTGACGCGCATGAACGGCGCCACCGTCGGCTTCGGCGGCGAGTACGACATCAAGGACGTGCCGCACGCGATGCGCCTGTCCAGCTCGGGCACCTTCATCCACGGCAACTACTGGGGCGCCCCCTCGGTGTTCGGCTCGGCCAACACCAGCCACGGCTGCGTCGGCCTGCGGGACGCGCGCGGTGCGGGTGACCCGTCCACGCCGGCGGCCTGGTTCTACAACAACTCCCTGATCGGCGACGTGGTCGTCGTGAAGAACTCCAAGGACAAGGTCATCCAGCCCGACAACGGTCTCAACGGCTGGAACCTGTCCTGGTCGCAGTGGACCACATAGTCCTCCGACACTCCCTCGACGCGAGGCGCCTACGGGCCCGGAGCGTGCGGCGGCAGGGGGGGGGAGCACCCCCCTACCGCGCACGCGCCGGGCCCGGTGTCGTTAGTGAGCGTTAACCTGCCTGCATGACTGTGAACCTCGAAGTTTCCGAAGGCGTCGCCACGATCCGCCTGAACCGGCCTCCGATGAACGCGCTCGACGTCGCGACCCAGGACAGGCTGCGCGAGCTGGCCGAGGAGGCGGCCCGGCGCGATGACGTACGGGCCGTGGTCCTGTACGGCGGCGAGAAGCTGTTCGCGGCGGGCGCGGACATCAAGGAGATGCAGGCGATGGACCACGCCGCCATGGTCGTGCGCGGCCGCGCGCTGCAGGAGTCCTTCACCGCCGTCGCCAGGATCCCCAAGCCCGTCGTGGCGGCCGTCACCGGCTACGCGCTCGGCGGCGGCTGCGAGTTGGCGCTCTGCGCCGACGTCCGCATCGCCGGCGACAACGCCAAGCTCGGCCAGCCCGAGATCCTGCTCGGCCTCATCCCCGGCGCAGGTGGCACCCAGCGCCTGGCCCGCCTGGTGGGCCCGTCCCGGGCCAAGGACCTCATCTTCACCGGACGGCAGGTGAAGGCGGACGAGGCGCTCGCCATCGGCCTGGTCGACCAGGTGGTGCCGGCCGCCGAGGTGTACGAGCACGCCCTGGCCTATGCCGCGCGCCTCGCCAAGGGCCCGGCCATCGCGCTGCGCGCGGCCAAGGAGTCGATCGACGCCGGTCTGGAGACGGACCTCGACACCGGCCTCGCCATCGAACGCAACTGGTTCGCGGGCCTGTTCGCCACCGAGGACCGCGAGCGGGGCATGCGCAGCTTCGTCGAGGAGGGTCCGGGCAAGGCCAAGTTCCTCTGAGGACACCGAAGTTGAGGCACCCGGCCGACTCGGTCTGTACATGTGATGGCGGTGTGTACACCCTGTGGGGAGATTAGCGCAGCCTTAAGGGAGTCTTAACGAAAACCCTTGCGGAACGCTTGGTGATCAACCGAACGCGTCACGTCATCGCAGGTCAGAAGGGGTGTTCCAAGGCTCGTTCTGCCTCCGTCATATGCCATGCCGCGCCTCCGGAACGTCGTGTTCCGGAGGCGCGATTCCTTCGGAACGCCCCCGGATTCCGCCCCGGGCCGCCATGATGGTGGCATGGCGGGGCTGGAGGGTGTGGAACAACCGGCGCAGCGCGTGAGTGCGACCGCGGCGCGATGGATGCCGTCCGCCGACGACGAACTGGCGCTGAAAGCACTGGAGTTGTTCGGGAATCCGACGGAGGGCGAGGTGCGCCTCCCGTCGCGGCCGGAGTCAGCGGCGACCGCCCGCCGGATCACCCAGTCCGTGGTCCTGCGCCAGTGGGCGCTCTCGCCGACCCTCGCCGAGCACGCCGTGCTGCTGGTCTCCGAACTCGTCGGCAACGCGGTGCGCCACACCGGGGCCCGGGTCTTCGGTCTGCGCATGCTGCGCCGGCGGGGCTGGATCCGCGTCGAGGTCCGCGACCCCTCGCGCGGGCTGCCCTGTCTGATGCCGGTGCACGAGCTCGACGTCAGCGGCCGCGGACTGTTCCTCGTCGACAAGCTCTCGGACCGTTGGGGAGTGGATCTGCTGCCGCGTGGCAAGACCACCTGGTTCGAGATGCGGGTCGCCGACCGCTGAGGCGGCCGACATCACAGAAGCCCCCCGGCTGCCGGGGTGCGGCGCCGACGGGGGCTTCTGGGGAGCGCCGCGGATCCGAGGGGGGTGTGGTCCACGGCGACTGAAGACGACCTGGCCCGGGTCAATGGGGGTCGTGGCTCCGACTATGACAGATGGGCGGCCCATCCTCAAAAGTCCCTAGTCGGACATAAAGCAATAAACCATCACAGTTTAGCTGTGAATCGTAGGTGAGTTAGAGCACGTACCTTCCAAAGCATGAATAAATATCGAGGCCGCTGAGTGAATCATCGAGCGGAGCGCCGTCGCCCCCTGCGTGCCGGGTGCGACCCGCAAAGGTCCTGAAAGTGGGTCAATCATTACAAACAGCCCTTCGGGCCACTTAAATGTCCATGTGCTGAATCCATCACCCCGTGCGGTCGACCGCCGCAGCGCCCTGCGCGCCGGGGCGGGCGCGGCCATCGCGGGGGCGCTGACGGCAGGCTGTTCGGACGACCGGGCGGGCCACACGCCGTCCGGGTCCCCGACGCCGCCGTCCGCCTCCGCGGCGGCCGCCGCCCGCCCCCAGGCGCCCCATCCCGCGCCGGCCCCCCGTTCCTTCCCCGGGCAGCCGGTCCAGATCAGCAGCGGCCCTCCGGGTCGCCCCCAGGTCGCGCTCACCTTCCACGGCCAGGGCGATCCGAAGATCGCCACCACCCTGCTCGACGAGGCGGAGAAGGCCGGCGCCAGGGTCACCGTGCTCGCCGTCGGCACCTGGCTCGACGAGCAGCCCGCGATGGCCCGCCGCATCCTGGACGGCGGCCACGAACTGGGCAACCACACCCTGCACCACACCGACATCTCCACCATGGACGAGTCGGAGGCCTACGCCGAGATCACCGGCTGCGCGGACCGGCTGCGCCGCCTCACCGGCTCCATCGGGACATGGTTCAGGCCCTCCCGTACCCAGTACGCGACGCCGCTCGTTCAGAAATTGGCCCGGCGGGCGGGGTACCCGCACGTGCTGTCGTACGACGTCGACTCCCTCGACTTCACCTCGCCCGGCGCCTCGGCCGTGACCCGCAACGTCACCGGGCAGATCCGCAACGGATCGGTGGTGAGCCTGCACTTCGGCTATGCGGACACGGTCGCCGCGCTGCCCGTCCTACTCGCCGAACTGGAACGCCGCCGACTGCGCGCGGTCACGACCACGGAGCTGCTGATCTGATGCCGACCGTAACGAAGACGACCACCGCGCTGCTCTCGGCGGCCGCCCTGCTCGCGGCCCTCGCCGGCTGCGGATCGGGATCCGACCACAAGGACGAGGCGCTCGGCTCCAAGGCGGCGGTCCCGCCCGCCGTCGTCAAGAAGACCGTGCCGCAGGGCCTGCCGGGCATGCCGCCCGTCCTCGACCCCAAGGACGCCTACGCGGCGGACCGCCCCAACGCGCTCCAGCCCGCGGTGAAGAACTTCCTGCCGCGCGTGTACGTGCCCAACACCAACTCCAACACGGTCTCCGTGATCGACCCGGCCACGTACAAGGTGATCGAGACGATTCCGGTCGGCCGCCAGCCGCAGCACGTCGTGCCGTCGTGGGACATGAAGACGCTCTGGGTCAACAACGACCTCGGCGACTCGCTCACCGCCATCGACCCGGCGACCGGCAAGACCGGACGCACCGTCCAGGTCTCCGACCCGTACAACCTCTACTTCACGCCCAACGGCAAGTACGCCATCGTCATGGCCTCGATGGACCGCGAGCTCGTCTTCCGCGACCCGGTCACCATGAACCGCGTCAAGACCGTCCCGGTGACGTGCGCGGGCGTCAACCACGCGGACTTCTCCATGGACGGCCGGTACTTCATCGTCTCCTGCGAGTTCTCCGGCGAACTCCTCAAGGTCGACACCGAGCAGATGAAGATCGTCGGGCAGCAGAAGCTCCCCTTCGACGGGGCGATGCCGCAGGACGTGAAGATGTCCCCGGACGGCAAGACCTTCTACGTCGCCGACATGATGGCGCACGGCATGTGGGTCCTGGACGGCGACAAGTTCGACAAGCCGGTCCTGCTGCCCACGGGCAAGGGCTGCCACGGGCTCTACATCAGCCGCGACTCCAAGGAGATGTACATCTCCAACCGCGGCGAGGGCACCATCTCCATCTTCGACTTCACCAAGAACAAGCTCACCAAGAAGTGGGAACTGCCCGACGGCGGCAGCCCCGACATGGGCGGCGTCTCGGCCGACGGCAAGGTGCTGTGGCTGTCCGGGCGCTACAACGCCGAGGTGTACGCCATCGACACCGCCACCGGCAAGGAACTGGCCCGCATCCCCGTCGGCTCGGGACCGCACGGACTCGCCGTCTACCCGCAGCCCGGCCGGTACTCGCTGGGCCACACCGGCATCTTCCGCTGAACCGTCCCGCGCCGAGCCGTCCCGCGCCGAACCGGAGCGGCCCCGCACGGCCGCGCGATGCCCCGGGGCCCGTCGGCCCCGGGGCACCCCGGTGTCACCACAGCGCCGGCAGCCGTTCGGGCAGGCGCTTGATGAAGCCCGTACGCCACACCAGCTGTTCGGCCGGCACCGCGAGGCGCATCCCCGGCAGCCGGTCCACCAGGACCGAGAGCGCCGTCTCCGCGTGCAGCCGGCCGAGCCCGGTGGCCGGGCAGAAGTGCCGGCCGGCGCCGAACGAGAGGTGCGGGTTGTGCTCGCGGTCCAGGTCGAGCCGGTCGGGATCGGTGAACACCTCCGGGTCGAAGTTGGCGCCCTCGACCAGGACGAGCACCAACTCGCCCTTCTGGACGAGTACGTCGCCCAGCTGTACGTCCTCAAGGGCGAGCCGGGGCAGCCCGTCGCCGATCGACAGGTTCCAGCGGAGCAGCTCCTCCACGGCGCGGCCCATGCGCTCGGGATGCTCGCGCAGGTATCCGATCAGCTCCGGATGCTGGAGCAGGGCGAGGATCGCGAGTACCAGGAAGGCGGAGGTGGACACCGCGCCCGCGCCGAACAGGGAGACCGCGACCGTGGCCAGCATCTCGTCGGTGAGGTGCGCCGACTCCCGGTCCTCGCGCAGCGCGCCCAGCCGGCCCAGCAGGCTCTCGGGCGGCACGTCCGGGGCGTTCAGCCGCTCCACCATGTACCCGAGGTCCTTGTACCAGTTGAGCCCGGCGCCCTCGAAGGTGTGCGCGCTGGTCATGAAGGCCACGTCCAGACCGGACATGAGCCTGCGCCAGTCCTCGAACGGCACGCCGACGACGTCGCAGTGCAGCGCCGCCGAGAAGGGGTCGGCGAACCCAGCCCTCAGGTCGGCGGGCGGGCCCTCGGCGAGCAGCGCCTCGATGAAGCCCTCGGCCCGCTCGCGCAGCCGCTCGGCCAGGCCGTCCGCGCGCGGGCTCAGGGACTTCATCACGGCGTTGCGCAGCCCGGCGCTGTTGATGTTGCCCATGTTGTTGACGACCTCGGGCGGGATCGTCAGCGCGTACTGGCGGGGGACCCCGGCGTTCGCGGTGTCCTTGAGGCTGAACCGCTCGTCCTCCAGGACCTGCTTGGCCAGGGCGTGACTGCTCACCAGCCAGGCCGGGTCGCCGGTGAGCGTACGCACCCGGGCCACCGGCTGCTTCTCGCGCAGCCGGGTGCACTCGGCGGGCAGCACGTCGCCGCGCCGGGAGAGCGGGAAGTCCAGGACGGTCTCGGTGGTCATGCGGGGATTCCTTCCGGGCGCACCACGGCGTAGGCCTGATTGCGGGACGCGCGCAGGCCGCCGCCCTTCGCGTACAGGAGGTCGGTCAGCGGGATCGGCACGTGGTACGACGACACCGAGGACGGGACACCGAGGATCCCCGGGGTGTCCAGGAAGAAGGGGAGCTCGGCGGTGATGTAGTCGAGGCAGGCGGAGAGCTGCGCGGCGCTCGCGACCGGCCCGCCGGCCTTCGTGGACAGGAAGTGCGCCGCCATCCGCTCACAGGCGGTGCGAAAGCCCGGGTCGGTCGACAGGAAGTGGCGCACCCGGCGGTGCAGCAGCTCGTACACCGGATGTCCGGCGAACTCCGAGAGCCCGTGCACGCCGACCGGAGTGCCCTGCGCGTCCGCCTCCTCGACGCCGCGCACCACCCGGCGGCGCACCGCCTTCACCTCCTTCGAGGCGCGGCGTGCCGCGTGCTCCGGGGCGTAGCCGAGCGCGCTGAACAGCTCGGCCACATGGAGGTCGGCGTATATGAGGTCGATGCGGGTGAACCGTGCCGAAGCCCAGCGGACGAGGTCGGTGATGCGGCCGGCGCTGAAATAGCTGTTCCCCGGACTCACCCCGATGAGGACGTGGTCGCCTTCGTCCCATATCTGCTGGCAGCTTCGAGTGAAGGGCTGCACGGTGAATGCTTCAGTTGTGATGGTCACAGCCGATACGCCCCAGCGCCGCTAGTCCCTGGGGGCCCTGTGCTCCCGGTGTGGCGACGACAGCGTGAAGTTATCGCCCAGTGGCGGAGCGTGAGGATCCGGCGATCGGAATATGGCGTGAACTCCTCTTTGTGTGGCGCAAAGCGACCGTTTGCGTACTTCGAACAGTCAGGCCCGTGCCGGGCCCGCGCCGGTCGGGCGGCGGAGTCCGTCGGTCAGTGGGCGAGCAGCAGGGCCTCCGAGCCGACCGGTCTGAAGCCGGCGGCCTGGAAGGTGCGCACGCTGCGCGCGTTCCCCGGCGACTGCTGGGCCCAAAGCGTCCCACCCGGCACCAAGTGACGGGCGGAGCGGGCCAGTTGGGCACCGAGACCGCTGCCGCGCGCGAACTCGTCGAGTTCGAGGGCGACCTCCCAGCGCCCCGCGACGCCCCGTCCGAGTACGAGTACGCCACCGTCCGTCGCCCAAACCCGCACCTCGTCCCGGAACTTCAAGGCCCGCACCACCCGCGGATGCGCCGGATCCTCGATCTCCCGCAGCGCCAGGGGCGGCCCGCCCGGCAGGGCGGGGGCGCAGGTCAGCAGGTCGACGCAGTTCATCGACCGGCCGGTACGAGCCATCAGGGCGGCAAGGAAGGCGGGGTTCATCGACGCGCCGAGGGGGTCGGCGTCGGTCGCCGCGAGGGTGGCCCGGAGCCAGTCCTCGTCCTCGTCCAGGAAGATCACCGAGTGCGCGGTGAACGCCAGGACGCCCGCGTCGCGCGGCCCCGGCTGCGCCACGAGCGTCGTGCCGCCGTCGGCCGGCGGGAAGTGGCCTGCGGCCGCGGCCGCCAGAATGTCCCCGAGCGTGTGATCCATCGCCGTCCCCGTTTCTCTCACCCTGCCCCTTGAGCTGCCCCTTGAGTCTCCACCCACTGGAAACGGGAGACTCGGCGACGTGATCGACGACGGCTCGGAAACCTTCACCATCGGGCAGCTCGCCCGCCGTACCGGACTTCCCGTGCGCACCATCCGTTACTGGTCCGACATCGGCGCGCTGCCGCCCGTCGGGCGCTCGGCCGGGGGGTACCGGCTGTACGACGCGGCCTCCGTGGGGCGCCTCGAACTCGTGCGTACCCTGCGCGAACTCGGGCTCGGTCTCGACGACGTGCGCCGGGTGCTCGCCCGGGAGGTCACGGTCGCCGAGGTCGCCGCGGCTCACGTCGCGGCCCTCGACGCGCAGATCAGGTCCCTGAAGCTGAGCCGGGCCGTCCTGTCGACCATCGCCCTGAGACAGTCCGGAACCGAGGAGATGACACTCATGAACAAGCTGGCGCGGCTCTCCGCCCTTGAGCGCAAGCAGATCATCGACGACTTCACCGACGACGTGTTCGCCGGCCTCGACGACACCAACGCACACTTCCACGCCCGGGTCCGCGGCGTGGCCGCCGAACTGCCGGACGACCCGACCCCGCGCCAGGTCGACGCATGGATCGAGCTGGCCGAACTCGTCGAGGACGACGGCTTCCGTGCGCTGGTGCGGCGCATCGCCGCGAGCAACTCCGAGGATTTCCGGGAGCGTTCGCGTGAACCGCAGGCCTACCTCGCCTTCGCGAAGCAGGTGGCCGCACTCGCCGGCGGAGCCCAGGAGCGGGGTGTCGCGCCCGACAGCGCCGAGGCCGACGCACTCCTTGACGAACTCTTCGGCGTGGGCGCGGACCGGGCGGCGGTCCTGGAACGGGTCGGCGTCGGCCCCGACCTGCGCGTCGAGCGCTACTTCCAGCTGCTCGCGATCGTCAACGGGTACGAGCCGCAGCCCGGCTCGGCCGCCGCCTTCCCATGGCTGGCCGCCGCACTGCGCGCCCACGTGGGCGGCTAATGTGACCGGCGTCAGAAAAGCACCGAGCAGTGGCACCTAGCAGTGGCACCAACAAAGGGGTGGACCCGCAGTGGCGGACATCGAAGAGGCGCGCAAGGCGTTCGCGAAGCTCGACGTCGACGGCGACGGACGCGTCACCGCGAGCGAGTACAAGGCGGTCATGGCGCAGCTGGGCGACTACCACGTCACCGAGACCGTGGCCCAGGCCATCATCAAGGCCAAGGACGCCAACGGCGACGGCAAGCTCTCCTTCGAGGAGTTCTGGGCCTCGCTGAACAAGTGACCCCGAACGGCGCCGGTGGTGTACGTCCGCTGACGCGGTACGCCACCGGGGCCGGGCCGGAATAACCCGCCGTATCCGCGGGTTGCCGGAGCGTGCCAACGCACTCTCTCCGGAAGGCCAGCTCATGAAGATCGGCATCATCGGCGCGGGCAACATCGGCGGCAACCTGACCCGCCGCCTCACCGCGCTCGGCCACCAGGTGTCCGTCGCCAACTCCCGCGGCCCGCACACCCTTTCCGCCCTCGCCGAGGAGACCGGCGCCACGGCGGTCACCGTCGCGGACGCGGCCGACGGCGCACAGGTCGTCGTGGTCACCGTCCCGCTGAAGAACGTGCCCGACCTGCCCGGCGGCCTGTTCGACAAGGCGGCCGACGGCTTCGCCGTCATCGACACCGGGAACTACTACCCCAAGGAGCGCGACGGCCGGATCGACGCGATCGAGGACGGCCTCCCCGAGAGCCGCTGGACCGAGCATCACATCGGCCACCCGGTCATCAAGGTCTTCAACGGCACGTACGCGCAGGACCTGCTGGACCGCCCCCGCCCCCAGGGCGACCCCGAGCGGATCGCCGTACCGGTGGCGGGCGACGACGCGGCCGCGAAGAAGCTGGTGCGCGAACTCGTCGACGAGCTGGGCTTCGACACCGTCGACGCCGGCGGCATCGACGACTCCTGGCGCCAGCAGCCCGCGACCCCCGTCTACGGCCTGCGCGGCGGAGTCGCGGAGATCACCGAGGCCCTGGCGGCCGCCCCCGAGGAGCGGCCCGCCGCACATCGTTTCTGAGCCCGTTCACGCCGCCCGTCCTGGACCGGAAGGGCGGGGCAGGACAAGACAGGGCCCCGACCGTGCCTACGGTGCGGACGCGCGGGTCGGGGCCTGTCGCGTCAGCACTCGATGATGTTCACCGCGAGCCCGCCGCGGGCCGTCTCCTTGTACTTGACGCTCATGTCCGCCCCCGTCTCCTTCATCGTCTTGATGACCTTGTCCAGGGACACCTTGTGGCTGCCATCGCCGCGCATCGCCATCTTGGCGGCGGTGACGGCCTTCACCGCGGCCATGCCGTTGCGCTCGATGCACGGGATCTGGACCAGACCGCCGACCGGGTCGCAGGTCAGGCCCAGGTTGTGCTCCATGCCGATCTCCGCCGCGTTCTCGACCTGCTCGGGGGTGCCGCCGAGCACCTCGGCGAGGGCGCCCGCCGCCATCGAGCAGGCCGAGCCGACCTCGCCCTGGCAGCCGACCTCGGCGCCGGAGATCGAGGCGTTCTCCTTGAACAGCATGCCGATCGCGCCGGCCGCGAGCAGGAAGCGGACGACGCCGTCCTCCTTCTCCTGGGAGGACCCGCCGGGCACGAAGTTCATGTAGTAGTGCAGGACCGCGGGGATGATGCCGGCGGCGCCGTTGGTGGGCGCGGTCACGACGCGGCCACCCGCCGCGTTCTCCTCGTTGACGGCCATCGCGTACAGCGTCGCCCACTCCATGGCGTGCGCCTCGGGGTTGCCCTCGGCGCGCAGCAGGCGGGCGGTGTTGGCGGCGCGGCGGCGCACCTTGAGGCCGCCGGGCAGGATGCCCTCGCGGGACATGCCGCGCGCCACGCAGGCCTGCATGACCCGCCAGATGTCGAGGAGCCCGGAGCGGATCTCGTCCTCGGTGCGCCAGGCCTTCTCGTTCTCCAGCATCAGCGCGGAGATCGAGAGACCGGTGTCCCGCGCGAGGCGGAGCAGCTCGTCGCCGGTGCGGAAGGGGTGCTTGAGGACGGTGTCGTCCGGCACGATCGGGTTGTCGCCGGCCACGGCATCTTCGTCGACGACGAAGCCGCCACCGACCGAGTAGTACGTCTTCTCCAGGAGCAGCCCGCCGTCGACGTCGTACGCGAAGACCGTCATGCCGTTGGCGTGGTACGGCAGCGCCTTGCGGCGGTGCAGGACCAGGTCGTCGTCGTAGGCGAAGTCGATCTCGTGCATGCCGAGCACGTTGAGGCGGCCCGACTCCTTGATCTGCTCGACGCGGGCGTCGGCGCTCTCCACGTCGACGGTGCGCGGCGAGTCGCCCTCGAGGCCGAGGAGCACCGCCTTCGGGGTGCCGTGGCCGTGGCCGGTCGCGCCGAGCGAGCCGTACAGCTCGGCCCGTATCCGCGTGGTGTGCGCGATCAGGCCCTCGTTCTTGAGGCGCGCGGCGAACATCCGGGCCGCCCGCATCGGGCCGACGGTGTGGGAGCTGGACGGGCCGATGCCGATCGAGAACAGGTCGAAGACCGAGATGGCCACGGGAGACTCCTTGTGGGGGTTGGTAGACGCCGTTGTCTGCCGGGGTAGTGCAGAGCAAAGCTGGCACAGCAAATGGGATGGGGCACCGCGCTCACTACCCAGTGTGCGCGGTGCCCCGGGGCTTCGTCCCGAATGAACCGGGAACGAAAGCGTACGAAACTACTTCAGGCCGGGGTACAGGGGGTGCTTGGCGGCCAGAGCGGACACCCGCGCCGACAGGGCGTCCTTGTCGAACTCCGGCTTCAGGGCCTCGGCGATGACGTCGGCGACCTCGCGGAAGTCCTCGTCGCCGAAGCCGCGGGTGGCGAGCGCCGGGGTGCCGATGCGCAGACCCGAGGTGACCATCGGCGGCCGCGGGTCGTTCGGGACGGCGTTCCGGTTGACCGTGATGCCGACCTCGTGGAGGCGGTCCTCGGCCTGCTGGCCGTCCAGCTCCGAGTTGCGCAGGTCCACCAGGACCAGGTGCACGTCGGTGCCGCCGGTCAGGACGTCGACGCCGACGGCCTTCACGTCGTCCTGGACCAGGCGCTCGGCCAGGATGCGGGCGCCGTCCAGGGTGCGCTGCTGGCGCTCCTTGAACTCGGGCGAGGCCGCGACCTTGAAGGACACCGCCTTCGCCGCGATGACGTGCTCCAGGGGGCCGCCCTGCTGACCGGGGAAGACCGCCGAGTTGATCTTCTTGGCGAGCTCCTGGGTCGACAGGATGACACCGCCGCGCGGACCGCCGAGGGTCTTGTGCGTGGTGGTGGTCACGACGTGGGCGTGCGGCACCGGGTTGGGGTGCAGGCCCGCGGCGACCAGACCCGCGAAGTGGGCCATGTCGACCATCAGGTACGCGCCGACCTCGTCCGCGATGCGGCGGAAGGCGGCGAAGTCCAGCTGGCGCGGGTACGCGGACCAGCCGGCCACGATCAGCTTCGGCTTCGACTCCTTGGCCAGGCGCTCGACCTCGGCCATGTCGACCTCGCCGGTCTCGTCGACGTGGTACGGGACCACGTTGTAGAGCTTGCCGGAGAAGTTGATCTTCATGCCGTGGGTCAGGTGACCGCCGTGGGCCAGGTTCAGACCCATGATCGTGTCGCCCGGCTTGAGCAGCGCGAACATCGCGGCCGCGTTGGCCTGGGCGCCCGAGTGGGGCTGCACGTTGGCGGCCTCGGCGCCGAACAGCGCCTTGATGCGGTCGATCGCGATCTGCTCGACCACGTCGACGTGCTCGCAGCCGCCGTAGTAGCGGCGGCCCGGGTAGCCCTCGGCGTACTTGTTGGTGAGGACCGAGCCCTGGGCCTCCATGACCGCGACCGGAGCGAAGTTCTCCGAGGCGATCATTTCGAGGGTGGACTGCTGACGGTGGAGCTCGGCGTCGACGGCCGCGGCGACGTCCGGGTCCAGCTCGTGGAGGGGCTGGTTCAGAAGCGACATCAGTAGATCCCTGTATCCCTGTGGTCTAGGTCAGCTGGCGAAGGCGGTGTACTCGTCGGCGGAGAGCAGGTCGCCCGGCTCGTCCGCGACCTTCACCTTGAACAGCCAACCGCCCTCGAACGGGGCCGAGTTGACGAGCGACGGGTCGTCCACGACGTCCTGGTTGGCCTCGACGACCTCGCCGGTGACCGGGGAGTACAGGTCGCTGACCGACTTGGTGGACTCCAGCTCGCCGCAGGTCTCGCCGGCGGTCACCGTGTCACCCACCGCCGGAAGCTGGACGTACACGACGTCACCGAGCGCGTTGGCCGCGTGCTCCGTGATACCGACCGTCGACACGCCGTCCTCGGCGCTCGACAGCCACTCGTGCTCCTTGCTGTAGCGCAGCTGCTGCGGGTTGCTCATGACCTGAATTCTCCTGTACGCGGGGGAGTGCTGCTGACGGGGTCTCGACGAGTGTCTCGGACGCCGAGCGGGGAAAGGGGCTGCCCGAGGGAGGCGCGCGTCACTTCTGGCGCTTGTAGAAGGGCAGCGCGACGACCTCGTAGGCCTCGTGCGTCCCACGGATGTCGATGCCGACGCCGGCCGTGCCGGGCGCGGCGTGCGCGGCGTCCACGTACGCGATCGCGATCGGCTTGCCGAGCGTCGGGGAAGGGGCGCCCGAGGTGACCTCGCCGACGACCTCGCCGCCGGCCACGACCGAGAACCCGGCGCGCGGCACCCGGCGGCCCTCGGCGATCAGGCCGACGAGCTTGCGCGGCGGGGCGGCCTCGGCCTTCGCGGCGGCGGCCTCCAGCGCCTCGCGGCCCACGAAGCCGCCGTCCTTCTCGAACTTCACGACCCGGCCGAGACCGGCGTCGAACGGGGTCAGCGCGGTCGTCAGCTCGTGCCCGTACAGCGGCATGCCCGCCTCCAGGCGCAGCGTGTCGCGGCAGGACAGGCCGCACGGCACGAGGCCCGCGCCCTGGCCGGCCTCGGTCAGCGCGCGCCACAGCTGCTCGGCGTGCTCGGGCGCGACGAACAGCTCGAAGCCGTCCTCGCCGGTGTAGCCGGTGCGGGCGATGAGCGCGGGGACACCGGCGACGGTGCCGGGCAGGCCCGCGTAGTACTTCAGGCCGTCGAGGTCGGCGTCGGTCACGGACTTCAGGATGCCCGGGGACTCGGGGCCCTGCACCGCGATCAGCGCGTAGGCGTCGCGGTCGTCGCGGACCTCGGCGTCGAAGCCGGCCGCGCGCTCGGTGATCGCGTCGAGCACGATCTGCGCGTTGCCCGCGTTGGCGACGACCATGTACTCGCTCTCGCCCAGGCGGTAGACGATCAGGTCGTCGACGATCCCGCCGTCCTCCTGGCAGATCATCGTGTACCGGGCCCGGCCCACGCCGATGGTGGCGATGTTGCCGACGAGCGCGTAGTTCAGCGCCTTCATGGCCTCGGCGCCGGTGACGGTGATCTCGCCCATGTGGGAGAGGTCGAAGATGCCGGCGCGGGTGCGGACGGCGTTGTGCTCGTCGCGCTCGCTCCCGTACCGCAGCGGCATGTCCCAGCCCGCGAAGTCGGTCATCGTGGCGCCCAGCGCACGATGCAGGGCATCGAGGGAGGTCAGACGGGGAGTGTTGCTCATGGACGGTGCTCCAAGGTCCCGGGGCATGACGGTCGAGGACATCCTCCCCATCTGTCATCGGAACCTGAGAGGTTCACCGTCGCGCGCTGCGCGGCACGGCTTGCACCTTGGGTGGGACCGCCCGGCAGGGGACGGCCCGCTTTTCAGATCTGCCTCACCCGCGCGGTACGGGGCCTGAGAGATTCAAGGGAGGAACTTGCTCCTTCGGCGCCCCAGCTCACAGCTGCTGAGGACTCTCCCGCGCGGATTCGAACGGCCGGTATGCAGTTGGCGGGCACATCATTGCACGCCTCCCGGAAGCGGCACATCGCCGACGGCCTATTACCCACTCTTTACACTCCGTGGGCAAGGGACGCGGAAGCGAACAGGGGGAGTGCCATGACGGCGGGACGCAAGACCGGTCAGGTGCGGGAGGCGCGGGAGGGGCAGGAAGGGTGGGAACCGCGGGAGGCACCCGAGGCGCCCGCGCCGAACGGGCCCGGCCGTGCGGTGCCGACGCCGCGCACGGCGCCGACCGTGCGCGAGGCGGGCGCGGCGCACGAGGAGAACCGGCGGCACGAGGGGAGCGGGCCGCGCGGGGCGGGCGCGGGGAACGCGTCGGGCGTCGGGAACACGGCGGGCGCGGTGCGCGGGGCGGTGCGCGACCTGCGCGGGCGGCCCGAGCGCACACCGCCGGAGCTGCTCTTCGACGCGGGAGACGTCGTCGTCGTGTCGGGCCTGCCCGGCAGCGGCAAGACGACCCTGATGCGGCGCACCGTCACCGACCGCCACATCGACTCCCAGGACACCCGGGTGGCATGGCAGCGCCGGCTGCCCGGGATCCCGTACGCCCTGTACCGCCCGCTCACCCGCACCGCGCACTTCGTGCGCACCTGGTGGGCGCTGCGCTCCGGCGACAGCCTCGTCGTGCACGACTGCGGCACCCAGGCGTGGGTGCGGCACTGGCTGGGCCGGGGCGCGCTGCGCCGGGGAAGGGCGCTGCGCCTGGTCGTGCTCGACGTACCCGCCGGCACCGCCCTCGAGGGGCAGGCCGCCCGGGGCCGCTGGGTGTCGGCGTACGCCTTCGCCCGGCACCGCGGCGCGGCCCGCCGCCTCATCGCCCAGGTGGAGGCCGGGCGGCTGCCGACCGGATGTGCCACCGCGGTGCTGCTCGACCGGGAGTCCGCCACCGTGGTGCGGCGGATCGGCTTCGCCGAGTAGCGCCGGGTGGCGCGCGCCGGGTCCTTTCGCGGGGGCTTTTCCGCCGCCGCGGGTACGGCGTTAGGGTCGAGGGGTACGGCCGTGCGGGCCGGCGGACGGTCGGGGGACGAGCCGGCAGGCAGCAGGGGGAGAAGGACAGCACACATGAACTTTCCGGAGCAGGCGTTCGCGCATCCGCTCGGCGGCGGAGGCTGGCCGGGCAACGAACTCGAAGAGGCGCTGGCCGCGGCCCTCGGGCAGCCCGACGCGGGCCCGCGGCTGATAGAGGTGCTCGGCCGCAACGCGGTCTGGGTGCCGCTGCCCAACGGCGGCAGTCAGGAGAGCGCCGACCTCGACCTGCCCACCATGGAGCTCGACGGCGCCCCCTATGTGCCCGTCTACAGCTCCGAGCAGCAGTTCCTGCAGTGTGTCGGTTCCCACATGTCGTTCGCGGTGGCGCCCGCAGTCGAGTTCGCCCGGGGGCTCCCGCCGCAGCTCGGCATCGTGGTCAACCCCGAGGGCGCCGTAGGGATGCCGCTCCCGCCGCCGGCCGTGGCCGAGCTGTGCCGTACCGGGCGTACCGCACTCGACGGACCCGCGTCCGGCGCCCGGGTACGCCTCTTCGAGCCCGACTGGCAGGAGGACCCGGTCGACTTCCTGAGCGCCGCCGCCGCCGAGTTCGAGGCGACCGGCGTGGTGCTCAGCGCCCGCCGCGCGCTCGCCTCCATCGAGGGCGAGGCGCCCACGCTCTTCATCGGCGTGGAGTTCTCCACCTGGGACGGCGCGGGCCGCAACGCCCCGATGGAGGCGCTGGGCCGCGCCCTCGACCGGGCCGAGGTCGGCTGGCCGGTCCATCTGGTCCTGCTCGACGTGACGCAGGATCCGGTCGCCACCTGGATGCGCGACCGGGTGCGGCCCTTCTACACCCGGGTCCAGTAGCGACCGGCGGGTACGTCACGGCAGGTCTTCGCCGCGCCATGGCGATGTCTGTACGGCGGCTTAACCTGGTTTCATGACCCTTGCAGCCCCGCAGCCGCACGCGTGTGCCCGGGGCCGCGGGGCGGCGCAGGCGTCGGCACGGTGGATCGAAGAGGGGCGGAACCCAGGGTGAGCGCGTCAGGCACCGCGGCGGCCGGGCAGGTCGAGCACATGCTGCGCCAGGTGACGCCCGGACGCTACGACATGTACGAGGCGCTGCTGCACGCCCTCGCCGACCCCGCGTCCGGCCGGCTCTGGATGCTCCTGTGGAACGGCCGGCCGGGCTCGCCGGACGCGCAGTACGGAAACATGGAGGTCGACGGTGTGGCCTACGCGCCCTGCGTGACCTCCCCGCAGGAGCTCTCCGCCAGCGGCTGGAACCGGGCGCACGAAGTGGCCGGCGCCCTCGACGTGGCCCGCGCCCTGTACCCCGACCGGTACGGGATCTGGCTCAACCCGCACGCCCCCGGCGGCGGGGTCGGCGTTCCCTGGACGGATCTGCGGCGGATCGCCACCGGGCTCGACCGGATGCCCGCCGGGCCGCTCCGGCTCTGCGAACCGGCCGTCGAGGTCCCGCAGTTCTACGCCCTGCTCGCGCAGAACGCGTACCGCACCCCGGCCGTCCGCTCGCTGCGCCGCGCCTGGGTGCAGCCCGCGCTCGGCTCGCCCTACCTCGCCATCGGTCTCGACCTCTACGACACCGGCGCCCAGTCGGTCGACGCGGTGCGGGCCATGATGCGGCAGTCCGTCGCCGCCGTGCCCGACGGGCTCGCGGTGTCCACGGTCGCGATGTCCGACGTCCACGACCCGGTCACCATGTGGCTGAAAGCAAACACCCGGCCGTTCTACGACCGCGAGGCCCACGCGGCCCCCGCGCCCGGTACGTCCGGATACGGCTACCCGCCGGCCGCCCCGCGCGCCTACTGAGACCGGCCCCGCCCGGGGCCGCAACCGGGACAGACCCGGCCAACTTCCCTCGCACGCCCGGAGAATGTCCGTTCTGATGCGGCGAAGACCGCAATGGGACGAGGCGTCACCTGCGCCCCAACTTCCGCACGTCCGGCCCTGGTTAACCCGTGTCCGCATAACGGAAACTCCCATTCCGCATCACGTTTGCGCATACTTTCGCCGTCAGGACTGGCGGGTGATCGCGACGCCGATGAAGACTCCCGGCAATAAGGCTGGTCGGCCCGTGGGGCGCCAGTCTCGCGCTGAGCGGACAGGGCTGTGCGTGCCCTGCGCAGATTCACCGCACCACTGATGAAACAAGCCGCCACAGCGGCTGGTACGGGCCGGCCACCGCCGGCCGGGAGGGGTCAGAGGCACTGTGACCGCACCGATCGAGACCACCGGTTCGGCTGCCGAAGCGCAGCCGGAGGCAGTACTCACGGGGGCCAAGCAGAGCCAGATCGAGGGCCGTTCACTCGGACAGATCGCCTGGGCGCGGTTCAAGCGCGACAAGATGGCGGTCGCCGGCGGCGTTGTCGTCATCCTGCTGATCCTCCTCGCGGTTCTGGCGAAACCGATCCAGTGGGCGTTCGGGCTCGACCCCAACGCCTTCCACCAGGATCTGATCGACCCCGCCCTCCTCGCGCCCAAGGGCGCCTGGGGCGGAATGAGTTGGGCCCACCCCCTGGGTGTGGACCCGCAGTACGGACGAGACATCATGTCCCGCATCATCGAGGGGTCCTGGGTCTCGCTCCTCGTCGCCGGAGGCGCCACGCTCCTCGCCGTCACCATCGGCGTGATCATGGGCGTCACCGCGGGCTTCTACGGAGGCTGGGCGGACGCTCTCATCAGCCGCACCATGGACGTCTTCCTGGCGTTCCCGCTGCTGCTGTTCGCCATCTCCATCTCGGCGTCCCTGCAGGACGGCGCGTTCGGTCTCACGGGACTGCCGCTCCGGATCTGCGTACTGATCTTCGTGATCGGCTTCTTCAGCTGGCCGTACATGGGCCGCATCGTGCGGGCCCAGACCCTCAGCCTGCGCGAACGCGAGTTCGTCGAGGCGTCCCGAAGCCTGGGCGCCCGGGGCTGGTTCATCCTCTTCCGTGAGCTGCTGCCGAACCTCGTCGCGCCGATCCTCGTGTACGCGACGCTGCTCATCCCCACGAACATCCTCTTCGAGGCGGGCCTCAGCTTCCTCGGCGTCGGCATCGCGCCGCCGCAGGCCTCGTGGGGCGGCATGCTCACCTCAGCGACCGAGCTGTACGCGGCCGACCCGCAGTACATGATCGTGCCGGGCGTGGCCATCTTCATCACGGTCCTGGCGTTCAACCTGCTGGGCGACGGGCTGCGCGATGCCCTCGACCCGCGCACCAAGTAAGCACGCGGCCCGCTGTATCCCAGCCGCACTTATCCCTAGAGGGGGCATTCCTCCGGTGAAGTCTCGTAAAGCGACCCTGGTGATCGCCACGACCGTGGCTCTGGCACTCGGTGCCACGGCGTGCGGTGGCGGCGACAAGAAGTCGTCGGGCGGCAAGTCCACCGCCGACGCCGCGCTCACGTCCGTGGTCAACGCGTCCAGCAAGAAGGGGGGCACGCTCACGCTCGACATGTCGGACGTGCCCGACTCCCTCGACCCGGGCAACACGTACTACGGCTGGGTGCAGAACTTCTCGCGCCTCTACAGCCGTACGCTCACCACCTTCAAGCCGGCCGCGGGCAAGGCGGGCCTTGAGGTCGTGCCGGACCTCGCCGAGGGTCTGGGCGTGCCCAGCGACGGCGCCAAGACGTGGACGTACAAGCTCAAGAAGGGGCTCAAGTACGACGACGGCACGCCGATCACCGCGAAGGACGTCAAGTACGCGGTCGAGCGCTCCAACTTCGCGCCGGAGGCCCTGTCCAACGGCCCGACGTACTTCAAGGCTCACCTGATAGACGGTGACAAGTACCAGGGCCCGTACAAGGACAAGAACCCCGACGGCATCTCCTCCATCGAGACGCCGGACGACAACACCATCGTCTTCAAGCTGAAGGACGCCTTCGCGGACTTCGACTACCTGGCGACCTTCTCGCAGACCGCCCCCGTGCAGGCCGCGAAGGACAAGGGCGCCGCCTACGTCCAGAACATGTCCTCCACCGGTCCCTACAAGGTCCAGTCGTACGAGGAGGGCAAGGGCGCCACGCTGGTCCGCAACCCGCAGTGGGACCCGAAGACCGACCCGAACCGGCCGGCGCTTCCGGACAAGATCGTCATCAAGTTCAAGATCAACGCGGTGACGATCGACAACGACCTGATCGCCGACAACCTGACCGTCGACGCGGGCGGCACGGGTGTCGCGCCGCAGACCCAGCCCAAGGTCCTGCGCGACCCGAAGCTGAAGTCGCGCACCGACAGCTCCTACGCCGGCGCGACCTCGTACATCGGTCTGAACGTCAACGTCGCCCCGTTCGACAACATCCACTGCCGCAAGGCCGTCCAGTGGGGCATCGACAAGGCGTCGATCCAGGCCGCCGCGGGTGGCGCGCCCAAGGGTGACATCGCGTCCACGCTGCTGCCGCCGACCGTCAACGGGTACACCAAGTTCAACGAGTACCAGACCCCCGGTGACAAGGGCGACGAGGCCAAGGCCAAGGACGAGCTCAAGCAGTGCGGGCAGCCGAACGGCTTCTCCACCAGCCTGACGGCCCGCTCCGACCGCCCGTCCGAGATGGCCATGGCCACCGCGGTGCAGGCCTCGCTGAAGAAGATCGGCGTCAACGCCGACATCAAGTCCTTCCCGGCGGGCAAGTACTTCACCAACTTCGCCGGAAACCCGCAGTACGTGCACGACCACAAGCTCGGCATGCTGATGACCGCGTGGGGTGCCGACTGGCCGACCGGCTTCGGCTTCCTCGACCAGATCGTCAACGGCTCGGCCATCAAGCCCTCCGGCGGCAACAACGTCCAGGAGCTGAACGACCCGGCGATCAACAAGGCGCTCAACGACGCCATCGGCAACACGGACAAGAACGCCCGTGAGAAGGCCTGGGGCGACATCGACAAGATGGTCGCGGACAACGCCTCCGCCGTCCCGCTGGTCTACCGCAAGAACCTGCTGTTCCGCCCCGAGTCGGCGACGAACGTGACGGTGACGCAGGCCTACCTCGGCATGTACGACTACCTGCTGATGGGCTCCTCCAAGTAACACGGACCCCGTCCACCAGAAACACGAAAGGCAGGTGAAGGCGCTGGTGCCCGCCGGGTCACGGGAGACCCCCGGCCGGGCGGGCACCAGTGCCGGACAGCTGTGGCTGCGTACCTCATTCGACGCGTTTTCGGCGCGGTGCTCCTGCTGCTGATCGTCAGCGCAGTCACCTTCGCGATCTTCTTCCTGGTACCCAGGCTCGCCGGCCAGTCGGTCGACCAACTGGCGGCGCAGTACGTGGGCAAGGACGCCAACCCCTCCTCGATCGCCGCGGTGAAGAAGAACCTGGGCTTCGACCAGCCCCTGTACACCCAGTACTGGCACTTCATCAAGGCGATCTTCGTCGGCGCGGACTACCACTTCGGTCCCGACGCCTCCCACTGCAGCGCGCCCTGCTTCGGCTACTCGTTCAAGGCTCACGTCGAGATCTGGCCGCAGCTCACCTCGCGCATCCCGATCAGTTTCTCGCTCGCCATCGGTGCCGCCGTGATCTGGCTGATCACCGGTGTGTTCACGGGCGTGGTGTCGGCGCTCAAGCGCGGTTCCTTCCTGGACCGCACGTTCATGGGGGTCGCCCTGGCCGGCGTCTCCCTCCCCATCTTCTTCACCGGCATGCTGGCGCTCGGCCTGTTCACCGTGCAGTGGCCGATCTGGGACAGCATCGACTACGTGCCGTTCACGGACGACCCGTTCCAGTGGGCCTGGAACCTCCTGATCCCGTGGTGCAGCCTCGCGTTCCTGTACTCCGCGCTCTACGCCCGGCTCACCAGGGCCGGGATGCTGGAGACCATGAGCGAGGACTACATCCGTACGGCCCGCGCCAAGGGCCTCAAGGAGAACAAGGTCATCGTCAAGCACGGCCTGCGGGCCGCGCTGACCCCGATCGTCACCATCTTCGGCATGGACTTCGGTCTGCTCATCGGCAGCGCCGTCATCACCGAAACCGTCTTCTCCCTCAAGGGAATCGGCGCGTACGCGATCGAGGGCATCCAGAACAACGACCTGCCGATCGTCATGGGCGTGACCCTCGTCGCCGCCTTCTTCATCGTTGTCTGCAATCTGCTGGTGGACCTGGTGTACGCCGCGATCGACCCCAGGGTGAGGCTCTCGTGAGCGAGGAATCCAAGGAGCAGACCGTCGCCACCACCGCGACGGCGGCCGTCGGCGAGCCGGAGAAGGCCCGCCCGGCCGGCGACCCGGACGCGTTCCTGTCCGTACGGGACCTGCGCATCCACTTCGACACTCCGGACGGCGTGGTCAAGTCGGTCGACGGTGTCAGTTTCGACATCAAGCCCGGCGAAACCCTGGGCATCGTGGGCGAGTCGGGATCCGGCAAGTCGGTCACCTCGCTCGGCATCATGGGTCTGCACCGCACCGCGCCCAACGTCACGATCTCCGGCGAGGTCTGGCTGGACGGCGAGGAGCTCATCGGGGCCGATGCCGACCGTGTGCGGCGCCTGCGCGGCCGCAAGATGGCGATGATCTTCCAGGATCCGCTGTCCGCGATGCACCCGTACTACACGGTGGGCAAGCAGATCGTGGAGGCCTACCGGGTCCACCACGACGTGACCAAGAAGGTCGCCAAGGCCCGCGCCATCGAGATGCTCGACCGGGTCGGCATCCCCGAGCCCGCCAAGCGCGTCGACGGCTACCCGCACGAGTTCTCCGGCGGCATGCGCCAGCGTGCGATGATCGCGATGTCGCTGGTGAACAACCCCGAGCTGCTCATCGCCGACGAGCCCACCACCGCCCTCGACGTCACCGTCCAGGCGCAGATCCTCGACCTGATCCGGGACCTGCAGAAGGAGTTCGGCTCCGCGGTCATCATGATCACCCACGACCTGGGCGTGGTGGCCGAGATGGCGGACAAGCTCCTGGTGATGTACGGCGGCCGCTGCATCGAGCGCGGTCCGGCCGAGCAGGTCTTCTACAGCCCCCAACACCCCTACACCTGGGGTCTGTTGGGGTCGATGCCGCGCATCGACCGCGAGGAGACCGACCGGCTCATCCCGGTGAAGGGCCAGCCGCCGTCCCTCATCAACGTGCCGTCCGGCTGCGCCTTCAACCCGCGCTGCCCGTACGCGGACGTACCGAAGGACAACATCACCCGGACCGTGCGCCCCGAGCTCACGGAGTGGGACGGCGACGGCGGCAGCGGTCACTTCTCGGCCTGCCACATGTCGCAGGAGGAGCGGACCCGTATCTGGACCGAAGAGATTGCGCCGAAGCTGTGAGTGAGAAGAAGTCAGCAGAGAAGGCGATCCCGAAGCAGTCGCAGGCCTCGCCGGAGCCGCTCCTGAAGGTGGAGGGGCTGGTCAAGCACTTCCCCATCAAGAAGGGGCTGCTCGGCCGGGCGACCAGCGCGGTCAAGGCGGTCGACGGTCTCTCCTTCGACGTGCGCCCCGGGGAGACCCTCGGTGTCGTCGGCGAGTCGGGCTGCGGCAAGTCGACGATGGGCCGGCTCATCACACGGCTGCTCGAACCGACCGGTGGCACCATCGAGTTCGAGGGCCAGGACATCACGCACATGTCGGCGGGCAAGATCCGTCCGCTGCGCCGTGACGTCCAGATGATCTTCCAGGACCCGTACGGTTCGCTGAACCCGCGCCACACCATCGGCGGGATCGTCTCCACCCCCTTCCGGCTCCAGGGCGTCACGCCCGAGGGCGGGGTGAAGAAGGAGGTCCAGCGGCTGATGGAGCTGGTGGGCCTCAACCCCGAGCACTACAACCGCTATCCGCACGAGTTCTCCGGCGGCCAGCGCCAGCGCATCGGGATCGCCCGTGCGCTCGCGCTCAACCCGAAGCTCGTCGTCGCGGACGAGCCGGTCTCGGCGCTCGACGTGTCGATCCAGGCCCAGGTGGTCAACCTCCTCGACGACCTCCAGCAGGAGCTCGGTCTCACGTATGTGATCATCGCGCACGACCTGTCGGTCATCCGGCACGTGTCGGACCGCATCGCGGTCATGTACCTCGGCAAGATTGTCGAGTTGGCCGACCGCAAGTCGCTGTACGCGGCGCCGATGCACCCGTACACCAAGGCGCTGATGTCGGCGGTGCCGGTGCCGGACCCCAAGCGGCGCGGCGCCAAGAGCGACCGCATTCTGCTCAAGGGCGACGTTCCCTCGCCGATCTCGCCGCCGAGCGGCTGCCGGTTCCACACCCGGTGCTGGAAGGCGACGGAGATCTGCAAGACGCAGGAGCCGGCCCTCGTCGAGCTGAAGCCGGGCCAGCGGGTGGCCTGCCACCACCCGGAGAACGCGGAGGCCCTGCCGGGAGCCAGGGAGACGATCGAGATCACTCCGGCCCCGGTGGCCACACCGGCGGAGGCGACCGAGACGGCCGCGCCCGCCGAGACGGCCGCGCCCGCCGAGACGGCCGCGCCCGCCGAGACGGCCGCGCCCGCCGAGACGGCCGCGCCCGCCGAGACGGCCACGCCCGCCGAGCCGGCCGATGCGGCGGGCGCCGTCGAGGTGCCGACTGCTCCGGAGGCGCCGGGCGCCGTCAAGGCCCCCAGCGCTGCTGACACGGCCGGCGCCGCCGACACGGCTGACACGGTCAAGGCGGCCGGCGCCGTCAAGGCGACCGACCGGGCCACGGCGGCAGGTGCGGCCAAGCCCGCCGACGCGGCCAAGCCCGCCGACGCGGCCAAGCCCGCCGACGCGGCCAAGCCCGCCGACGCGGCAGACGCGGCCGACACCGCCGAGGGGGCCCGTGCCGGCTCCGCCGAGGACGGTGGGGGCGAGGACGTCCAGGAGTCAACCGACAAGTAGGGCATGTCAGTTCGGCAAAGTCATGTTCATGACTAAGCGGGAGAGTGCAGAGTCTGCGTGTCCGTATCAACATCAACGGCACACGTTCGAAGGGCAGACTCATGGCACTCTCCCGTTCGGCACGTCGTAGCTCCCGGCTGCTCGCCCTCGCCACCGCGGTGGCCGCCGGGTTCACGATCGCCGCAGCGCCCGCCGCCTCACCGGGCGCCCCGGGCATCGGTGACCCGTACTTCCCCACCATGGGCAACGGCGGTTTCGACGCGCTGCATTACGACCTCGGTGTCAGCTACAACCCCGATTCCGGGCGCCTCGACGGGCGCACCACGGTGACCGCCCGCGCCACCCAGAACCTCTCCCGTTTCGACCTCGACCTCCAGAAGCTGACCGTCGACTCGATCCGGGTGAACGGCAAGCCCGCCGACTTCAGCAGAACCGGTGACGACATCGTCATCACCCCGCGCCACCGGCTCGCCAAGGGCGACGAGTTCGAGGTCACGGTCGTCTACGGCGGGGTGCCGCAGGCGCTCAACGGGCCCATCGTCTTCGGCTCGGACTACGGCTGGATGAAGACCAAGGACGGCGTCTTCGTGGCCTGCGAGCCCAATGCCGCCTCCACCTGGTTCCCCTCCAGCGACCACCCCTCCGACAAGGCCACCTACGACATCCGCATCGATGCCCCCAAGGGCCTCACCGGCGTGTCCAACGGCCGTCTGGTGGACTCGCACGACCGCGGCGGACGCTCGTACTACCACTGGCGCGAGTCCAAGCCGATGGCGACCTACCTCGCCACCGCCTCCATAGGCAAGTTCGACGTGAAGACGGGCAGGACGCCCGCGGGCACCCCGATCTACGTGGCCATCGACCCGGTCCTCGCCAACCAGAACAAGGTCGACGTGTACGCGGTGACCGCCGAGGCCACCGACTACTGGTCCAAGCTGTTCGGGCCCTACCCCTTCGAGGTGACCGGCGCGGTCGTCGACGACATGCCGCAGGCCGGGTTCTCCCTGGAGACGCAGTCCAAGCCCAGCTATTCGGCGGTGCGGTCCGAGTCGACCATCGTGCACGAGCTCGCGCACCAGTGGTTCGGCGACTCCGTCTCGGTCGACCACTGGAACGACATCTGGCTCAACGAGGGCTTCGCCACCTACGCCCAGTGGCTGTGGTCCGAGCACCGCGGCACCAGGACGGCGCACGACTCCTTCCTCGCGGACTACAACTCGATCCCGGCCGACGACGCCTTCTGGAAGGTCGAGGTCGCCGACCCGCAGCGCGACACGATGTTCTCCGACGCCGTCTACGACCGGGGCGCGATGATGCTCCAGGAGCTGCGCGAACGCATCGGTGACAAGGCGTTCTTCAAGCTGCTCCCGGCCTGGACCACGGCGCACCGCTACCACAACGCCGACACCCAGGACTTCGTCGAGCTGGCCGAGAAGGTCTCGGGCCAGTCGCTCGACGACCTGTTCCAGAAGTGGGTCTACGACACCGGCAAGCCCGCTCTCTGAGCCCGGCGTGTGCCGGGGAGAGCCCCGTGATGAGTAAAAATACGGGGTGCTCCACTCACTGTTCAGCCCCTCCGTCCAGCACATCCTGGACCTCGTCGGAATATTCGTCTTCGCGATCTCCGGCGCCCTGCTCGCCGTGCGCAAGAACTTCGACGTGTTCGGCATCGCGGTGCTCGCCGAGGTCACCGCGCTGGGCGGAGGGCTGTTCCGCGACCTCATCATCGGGGCGGTCCCGCCTGCCGCCTTCTCCGACCTCGGCTACTTCGTGACCCCGCTGCTCGCCGCCGTGCTGGTCTTCTTCCTGCACCCCGAGGTCGAGCGCACCCAGCTCGCGGTCAACGTCTTCGACGCTGCGGGGCTCGGCCTGTTCTGCGTCACGGGCACCACCAAGGCGTACGACTACGGGCTCGGTCTGACCTCGTCGGCGGCCCTCGGCCTCGCCACGGCCGTGGGCGGCGGTGTGCTGCGCGACGTCCTCGCCAACGAGGTGCCCTCGCTGCTGCGCTGGGACCGCGACCTGTACGCGGTGCCGGCGATCGTCGGCTCCACGATGGTGGTGCTCTTCATCCGCTTCGACATCCTGAACGCGGGGACCAGCGGGCTCGCGGTGGTCACGGCGTTCCTGCTGCGCATCGCCGCCCTGAAGTACCACTGGCGGGCGCCGCGCGCCTGGCACCGGCGCAGCTCGACGGTGGAGGAGGTCTGAGGGTCGGCGGGAGACCGGCGGAAGGCGGGGCGGGGGGCCGGAGGGGCCGGTGGCCGGCCGGAAAAGCTACCGCTCAGTAATGTATCGGTGTACGGTGCTGCCATGGCACAGGCATCGTCACCGGTACTCCCCGCCACGATCGGGGACAGCGAGTTCGACCGCGACACCGCCGTCACCCTGCGCGAAGCGGGGGTCTACGACGCGGAACTCTCGGCGGGCTGGACCATCATTCAGGCCGTCAACGGCGGCTATCTGCTCGCCCTGCTGGGCCGGGCCCTCGGCGACGCGCTGCCGCACCCGGACCCGTTCACCGTCTCGGCGCACTACCTCACGCCGTCGGTGCCGGGGCCCGCGGTCATCCGCACCCAGGTGGTGCGCACCGGTCGCACCCTCTCCACCGGCCAGGCCTCGCTGTTCCAGTACGACGAGAGCGGCGCGGAGGTCGAACGCATCCGGGTCCTCGCCTCGTACGGGGACCTCGACGCGCTGACCGACGACGTACGCACCACCGCGAAGCCGCCCGCGATGCCCCCGCTCTCGCACTGCATCGGTGCGACCGACGCACCCGACGGCAGCCGGCCGCCGATTCCGGGGAGTTCGGCCATCACCGACCGGCTGATGCTCAAGCTCGACCCGACGACGCTCGGCTGGGCCGTGGGCGCGCCGTCGGGGAAGGGCGAGATGCGCGCGTGGTTCGGTCTCGCGGACGGCCGCGACGCCGACCCGATCTCGCTGCTGCTGACGGTCGACGCGCTGCCGCCCACCTCCTTCGAGCTCGGCCTCAAGGGATGGACCCCCACCGTCGAGCTGACCACGCACATCCGGTGCCGGCCGGCGCCGGGGCCGCTGCGGGTGTCCATCACCACGCGGAACCTGGCGGGGGGCTTCCTGGAGGAGGACGCGGAGGTCTGGGACTCGGCGGACCGCCTGGTCGCGCAGTCCCGCCAACTGGCGCGGGCGCCCCGGGGCTGACGGCACAGGGCCGCCACCCCTCGGGGTGCTCAGGGGTCATACCCCGGGTGCTCTCGGGAGGTTTTCCGAGGGCGCCCCCTGGCCGGGGCTTTCCCGTGGGTGCCCCGGGGAGCGTGGATCCTTCATCGCGTCGTCGATCCGGCGCGTCGCTCGTGGCGTGCGCGTGCCAGGCCATGGGCCGCGCGCAGCAGCTCGCGCAGCGCCCTCTCGGTGTGCTTGCCCGGGTTCACCACCGCCAGCCAGCCGGCGGTGCCGTAGGCGGGATGCGCGATCACGGTGTCGGGGGCCGCGGGGTCGGCCTCGACGGGGGCCGGCTCGCGCGGTGCGTGACCGGCCCACCGGACGAACAGGTCCTTCCCGGCCGCGATGTTCACGCGGAACGTGTCCGGCCGGTCCAGGCGCGAAGCCTCGTCACCCGGGTAGTTCTTGGTCACGACGGTCGCGAACGGCTGGGTCGTCGCCGGAACGGCGCCATCGGGTGCGTAGAAGAAGAACGTGTCGCCCCAGCTGATCTCCGGTGTGCCGTCGCCGGGCGCGGGCCGTACGGTCAGGACGCCGTCGAGGCCGCCCACGAAGCTGATGATCTCGTCGATGGTCATGTGCTCAAGCGTCGCGTTGAAGTCCTTGTGGAGACTTTGAGGTACGGACGGCCGCAGATGAAGGGGTGTGGGATGGCAAGTCTCGAATCGGGGGACATGCGCACCGCCGATGTCGCGCGGCGCGCCGGATACTCCGTCCAGCAGATCCGCAACCTCGAACGCGACGGTGTGCTGCCGCCCGCGGCGCGCACGCCCACGGGCTACCGGACCTACGCGGAGGTGCATCTGCGGTCCGCCCAGGCCTACCGCGCCCTCGCCGCGGGCGTCGGGCCGATGGAGGCCAAGAAGATCGTCCGGGCGTTCCACCGGCTCCCCGTCCCGCAGGCGCTCGCCCTTCTCGACGCGGCGCACGCACGGCTCGATACGGAGCGCGCGGATCTGCGGCGGGCCAAGGAGGCCGCCCGCGCGATCGCGGGCGAGCCGATCGAGGACGTGCGCGCGTCGGACTCGATGAGCGTCTCCGAACTCGCCGCCGCCCTCGGGGTGCGCCCTTCGACGTTGCGGCACTGGGACGCGGAGGCTCTCGTCGTGCCGGACCGTGACCCCGTGCGCGGGACGCGGCGCTACACGCCGGCTCAGGTGCGCGACGCGCGGATCGTTCACCAGCTGCGCAAGGCCGGGTACCGCATCGCGCCCCTGCGGGCCCTCATGCCGCAGTTGCGGCGCACCCACCGGTCGCGGGACGTCGACTCGGCGCTGGCCGCCAGGGACGCCGACATCACGGCGCGATCCCGGGCCCTCCTCGACGGCGCCGCCGCACTCGGCGCCCTGCTCCCCGCGCGCCGACAGGATCCGCCGGACAGGCCCTAATCCAGCCAGTGACGTCGGCCCAGCGTGACCAGGCGCAACTGGGCGCGGGCCGTCGCCAGGGCCGGGCTTTCGGGGCCCGGGTCCTCCAGGAGGGCCGACGCCGTCATCACCATGTGGTCGACGTACAGCCCCGCCAGCATGCGCAGGTCGGCCGGAGACCATCCCGCCGACTCCGGATCCGCCCCGAGCGCCCCTGCCACCTCGTCCGCGAAGCGCCGCAGTTGCACGCCGATCGCCTCTCGGACCGGGGCGACCCCACCGTGCCGTTCGCGGGCGATGAAGCGGACGTGCGCGGGGTACGCGCGGACGTGCGCGGCGATCAACGCGACCGCCCGGTCGATGCGTTCGTCGCTCGACCCGGTGGTGACGATCGCCGCCCGGATCGTGTCGTGGAGCGATCCGAGTGCCTGCTCGACCAGGGCGACACCCAGGTCGGCGGTGTCCTTGAAGTGGCGGTAGAACGCGGCGGGCGCCACCCCCACGGCCCGGGTGACCTCGCGCAGACCGAGGCTGCTCAGGCTCTGGTGCTCCAGGAGCTGGAGCGCCGAGTCCATGAGGGCCTGGCGCGTCTTCTGCTTCTGGACCTGCCGGATCCCGAGAGTGTGGCTCATACCACTCAGTAAACATGTGTTCGCCGAAGTTGGGAACACTAGACTCAGTAGTCAGTGAACAGTCGTACTCCGACTTCGACGTCACCCGCACGGAAAGGGATCCCATGTTCTTCCTCGTCGCAGCCCTCCTCCTGCTGGGGGTCGTGCTGGGCTCAGCGGCGCACCTCCCGCTCCCGGTCACGCTGGCCGTCGCCGCCGTCATCGGCGTCTGGCTGCTCGTCTTCACCGCCCGCGAACGCCTCTCGCACCGGAAGGGCTGACCATGGAACTCACCGCGATCCGCCGCCGCAGCCGCGAACGCGACGCCGACGGGATGGCCGTGGCGGCCTTCGTCCTCGGTCTGCTCGGTCTGCTCGTCATGAACATCGTCCTCGGCCCCATCGCCGTCGTGCTGGCCTCGCTCTCCCTGCTGTACGGGACCCGGCGCCGCGGCCGCGCGATGCTCGGCCTGGCCCTGGGCGTGGCCGACCTGGTGGTCCTTGCCGGCCTCGTGATGGCCGACCGCACCGTCTCGTGGGGGTTCGGCGGCTGAACCCCGGCCGGGGCCCCGGCCGGAACCGCGGCACGGTCCACCCGGCGCGGCTCGTAGAATCGGGCCCACCATGGCCTACCTCGACCACGCCGCGACCACCCCGATGCTTCCGGAGGCGGTCCGGGCGATGACCGCCCAGCTGACCGCCACCGGCAACGCGTCCTCGCTGCACGCCGCCGGACGGCGGGCCCGCCGCACCGCCGAAGAGGCCCGGGAGGAACTCGCCGACGCGCTCGGCGCCCGCCCCAGCGAGGTCGTCTTCACGGCCGGCGGCACCGAGGCCGACAACCTCGCCGTCAAGGGCCTTTACTGGTCCCGCCGGGACGCCGACCCGCGCCGCGTCCGCGTCCTCGCCAGCCCCGTCGAGCACCACGCGGTGCTCGACGCGGTGCACTGGCTCGCCGAGCACGAGGGCGCCACCGTCGAGTACCTGCCCGTCGACCCGTACGGCAGGGTGCACCCCGACGCGCTGCGGGCGGCCATCGAGCGCGACCCCGACGACGTGGCCCTGGCCACCGTGATGTGGGCCAACAACGAGATCGGCACCATCATGCCGGTCGCCGAACTGGCCGCGGTGGCGCGGGAGTTCGACATTCCGCTGCACGCGGACGCCGTCCAGGCCGTCGGCCAGCTCGACGTGGACTTCGCCGCCTCGGGCCTGGCCGCCCTGACCGTCTCCGGCCACAAGATCGGCGGGCCGTACGGCATCGGCGCCCTTCTCCTGGGCCGCGAGTACACCCCCGTACCGGTGCTGCACGGAGGCGGTCAGGAGCGCCACGTGCGCTCCGGCACCCTGGATGTCCCCGCCATCGCCGCGTTCGCCGTCGCCGGACGGCTCGCCGCCGAACGGCGCGGCGCGTTCGCCCGCGACACCGGGGGACTGCGCGACCAGCTGGTGGCGGCCGTGCGCAAGGCCGTACCCGACGCGATCCTCGGCGGCGACCCGGACCCGCGGGGCCGCCTCCCCGCCAACGCCCACTTCACCTTCCCCGGCTGCGAAGGCGACTCCCTCCTGCTGCTGCTCGACGCGCAGGGCATCGAATGCTCCACCGGATCCGCCTGCACCGCGGGCGTCGCCCAGCCCAGCCACGTCCTGCTCGCCACCGGCACCGATCCCGACCTGGCCCGCGGCACCCTGCGCTTCTCGCTGGGCCACACCTCCACCGAAGCCGATGTCGCGGCCGTCGCCGACGCCATCGGCCCGGCCGTCGAACGGGCCCGCACCGCGGGCCTCGTCTGAGCGCCCCGGCCGGGGCGCCTCAGGCCGGACCGGCCGCCCCGACCAGCCTCATGTAGCGCGCCCAGTCCCAGTGCGGGCCGGGATCGGTGTGATCGGTGCCCGGCACCTCCACGTGCCCGACGATGTGCTCGCGGTCGACGGCTATGCGGTAGCGGGCGCATATGGCCGCCGTCAGCCGCGCGGACGAGGCATACATGGTGTCCGTGAACGAGGACGCCTCGTCGACGAACCCCTCGTGCTCTATGCCGACGCTGCGCTCGTTGTACTCCCGGTTGCCCGCGTGGAACGCCACGTCGAGCTCCCGCACCGTCTGCGCCACATGCCCGTCCTTGCGCACCACATAGTGGGCGGCGGCTTTGTGGCCGGGGTCCTGGAACGCGCGCAGGGCGCTGTCGAAACTGCCCTGCACGACATGGATCACCACCCGGTCCACCCGGTAGTCGTCCGGCCGGTCGGCCATCCGCCAGTTCGCCCCTGCGGCCGCCACCCACTGCGCTCCCGCGTAGTCCAGCTCTCCGGCCTTGCGCGGTCTGTGCGGCCGCGCGTGCGGCGCGTTGAGATATCCGATGGTGCCGAGCGCCACCACCGCGCCCCCGATCAGCAGCCTTCTGCGGCTGGTCGCCATTCGTCCCGCCCCCGTCGCTCCCGTACCTCCCCATGTGGCCCCGCCGCACCCCCGCGAGCCCGGAATCCCGGATGGGACCCCCTCCGACAGGCACAACGGATACTCCCGCGCCCCCGGTTCCCGATCCCACGTACCCTTACGAGTGCTATGACTCAGACTTCGCCGCAGCCCTCCTCGCAGCCCTCCCCGCAGACCTCCGGGCGTCCCCTGCGCGTCCTCGCCGCCATGTCCGGCGGCGTCGACTCGGCCGTCGCCGCCGCCCGAGCCGCCGAAGCGGGGCACGACGTGACCGGAGTGCACCTGGCGCTCTCCGCGAACCCGCAGTCCTTCCGCACCGGAGCCCGCGGCTGCTGCACCATCGAGGACTCCCGGGACGCCCGCCGCGCCGCGGACGTCATCGGCATCCCGTTCTACGTCTGGGACCTCGCCGAACGCTTCCGCGAGGACGTCGTCGAGGACTTCATCGCCGAGTACGAGGCCGGCCGCACGCCCAACCCGTGCCTGCGCTGCAACGAGAAGATCAAGTTCGCCGCGCTGCTCGACAAGGCCCTCGCGCTCGGCTTCGACGCCGTGTGCACCGGCCACTACGCGACCGTCGTCCTGAACCAGGACGGCACCCGTGAGCTGCACCGCGCCAGCGACATGGCCAAGGACCAGTCGTACGTCCTCGGCGTGCTCGACGAGCGCCAGCTCGCCCACGCCATGTTCCCGCTCGGCGACACCCTCACCACCAAGGGCGAGATCCGCGCCGAGGCCGAGCGGCGCGGCCTCGCGGTCGCCAAGAAGCCCGACAGCCACGACATCTGCTTCATCGCCGACGGTGACACCCAGGGCTTCCTCGCCGACCGCCTCGGCAAGGCGGAGGGCGACATCGTCGACGAGTCCGGCGCGAAGATCGGCAGCCACGAGGGTGCCTTCGGCTTCACCATCGGCCAGCGCAAGGGCCTGCGCATCGGTCACCCCGCCGCCGACGGCAAGCCCCGCTACGTCCTGGACATCTCCCCGGTCAACAACACGGTCACCGTAGGCCCCGTCGAGGCGCTCGACGTCACCGCGCTCGGCGCGATCAAGCCCCGCTGGTGCGGAACCGCCCCGGTCGGCGCGGGTACGTACACCGCCCAGCTGCGCGCCCACGGCGGCGAGACCGAGGTGACGGCGGAGCTCGTCGACGGCGTCCTGAGGGTGACGTTCGCCGAGCCGGTCCGCGGCATCGCCCCCGGCCAGGCGATCGTCCTGTACGACGGCACGCGCGTGGTGGGTTCCGCGACGATCGCGACGACCGAGCGGGCCGCCGCGCGCGTCTGAGGTGGTGTGACGGCCGGTCGAGTGCACGGCATGAGGTCTCGTCCGCCCGAGTGATTCTCGTACGCGACACGAGTGCGGCCACACCGAAGCGCTGAGCCCGGGAATGCGGACGGCCCGGGAATTCGGGCGGCCCGGGAAACCGGCGGGCTTTCTCCGGGCCGGCGCGGGCCGATCCGCGAGGCCCCACGACAGCCGCCGGAGACGGTGCCGCAACGCGGGGACCCGAACAGGCCCAAGCGCAGCGGGCGTTGGCGGTCCCCGGCTCGGTTCGCGGTGTGTCGGCGGGCCGCCACCCCGGCGGCGCCCGCGGCCCCTGGGTCAGCGCGGGCGGCGCGCGCGACGGCGATACGACGCATACGCAATCACACGGAATTCCCCTGGATCACCCATGGGGAAGATGGCGGAAGGATGCGTTATCAAGGCCGGGGAAATCCCTGCTCCTCGAAGTGGGAGCAAAGGAAAGTGGGAAAAACGTGATGCGAACCCGTGCCAAGGCCTGGTACGCGGGATGTCTCGTCCTCGCGGTGCTCCTCGCCTGCCCGCCCCCCGCCACGGCGGCCGCACCACCCGGTCCCGGCCCGACGGAGTACCGGATTCCGCAGTGGGCGGACCCGGATCCCGGTCCGTGGCCGCTGACCGGCCCGGCGTACGGGCCGGCCGCCGAGCCGGCCTTCGGGCCGCCCGCCCGGCCCCGGGGCTCGCCCCGTGACGCCGTGGTCCGGGAGGTCAACCGGCGCCGGACGAAGGCCGGTTGCCCTCGCGTACGGGTGCGCTCGCCGCTCCAGCGGGCCGCGCAGGCGCACAGCGCCGACATGGCCGCGCACCGCCGTCTGACGCACACCGGGCCCGGCGGCAGCAGCCCGGCCGCGCGGATGCGGGCCGCCGGCTATCCGGCCGTCGCCACCGGCGAGGCCGTCGCGTCGGGCGTCTCGACCGCGGCGGCCGCCGTGACGCGCTGGATGCACAGCCGCCCGCACCGCGCGATCATCCTCACCTGCCGCTACACCGACGTGGGCGTCGGCCGCTCCGGCGGTCGCGGCGGCCCCTGGTGGACCCTGGACCTGGCCGCACGCCACTGACGCCGCGTGCCACGGACGCCGGTCGAGGTCCCGCTCCCCCACCAGGCGATGGAGAGCACGCCCGCCGCCGGACGGACTACGCCACACGCAGCACGATCTTGCCCTGGGTGCGGCCCCGCTCGCCGTACTCGTGCGCCTTTGCCGCGTCGGCGAGGTCAAACACCGAGTCGACCTCCGCGCGCAGCTTGCCCTCCGCCACGAGCGAGGCGATCGCGCCCATGGCCGCGTGGTCGGGCTCGACCAGCGTGAACCCGGCCCGCACGCCACGGGCCGCCGCGTCGGCGAGCAGCTCGGGCGAATCCGGGGTGTTGATCGACACCAGGGTGCCCCCGGGGCGCAGCACCTTCAGGGAGCGCGCCGCGTAGTCGCCGCCGACCGTGTCGAAGACCACGTCCACGTCGCGCACCGCTTCGGTGAAGTCGACCGCGGTGTAGTCGATCACCTCGTCCGCGCCGAGGCCGCGGACGAAGTCGTGCTTGGCGGCGCTCGCCGTGCCGATGACGTACGCGCCGCGCGCCTTGGCGATCTGGACGGCGACGTGGCCGACGCCACCCGCCGCCGCGTGGATCAACACCCGCTGCCCCGCGGCCAGTCGGGCGGTGTCGATCAGCGCCTGCCACGCGGTCAGCGCGGCCAGCGGCAGGGCCGCCGCCTCGGTGTGGTCGATGCCGGCGGGCTTGCGGACGAAGTGCCGGGACGGAGCGGTGACGTACTCGGCGTACGCGCCCGCCTGGTGCGGGAAGCGCGGCATGCCGAACACCTCGTCGCCGACCCCGTAGTGGGTGACGCCCAGGCCCACCGCCTCGACCGTGCCCGACACGTCCCAGCCGAGGATCGCCGGCAGGCTCATCGGTGCGATGCCGCCGTGCTCGCGGACCTTCCAGTCGGCGGGGTTGACCCCGGCCGCGTGCACCCGGACCAGGACCTCGCCGGCGCCGGGCTCGGGGCGCTCGGTCTCGGTCTCGGTGAGCACCTCGGGACCGCCCCACTGCTGGAGGCTGACGGCACGCATGGTCTGGGACATGGCTGATCCTTTTCACGGAGGGTTTCGCCGGTGGGAGCCACCGGCGCCAGACCAGCGTGCCCCCCGCGCACCGCGCATGGTGCTGGCCGTTTGGCCATGATGTGACAGAATCTGGCCATGACCGTACGACCGACCACGCACCGGGTCGCGGTGCTCGCCCTCGACGGAGTGATCCCGTTCGAGCTGGGCATCCCCTCCCGGATCTTCGACAGCGCCCGGGGCCCGAAGGGCGAGCGGCTCTACGAGGTGAGCGTCTGCACCGCGGACGGGCGTCCGGTGCGCACCGAGGCCGGGTTCTCGGTCGCGGTCGACCACGGGCCCGAGGCGCTCGCCTCGGCCGACACCGTGGTGATCCCGCCGACCTACGACCTCGGCGCCATGGCGGGGGGCGGCCCCCTGCCCGAGCCGCTGGCCCGCGCCTTCGAGGTGATCGAGCCGGGCACCCGCATGGTGTCCATCTGCACGGCGTCCTACGTGCTGGCCGCCGCGGGGCTGCTCGACGGGCGGCCCGCCACCACGCACTGGTGCGACGCCGCCGCCTTCGCGCGCACCTTCCCCCGCGTCCGGGTGGACCCGGGCGTCCTGTTCGTCGACGACGGCGACGTGCTGACCTCGGCGGGCGCCGCGGCGGGCATCGACCTGTGCCTCCACCTCGTACGCCGCGACCACGGCAGCGCCGTCGCCAACCGGGCCGCCCGGCACTGCGTGGTGCCGCCGCACCGCGACGGCGGCCAGGCCCAGTACATCGAGCGCCCGGTCCCCGAGCCGACCCTCGCCAGCACCGCGGCGACCCGGGCGTGGGCCCTCGAACGCCTCCAGGAGCCGCTCTCGCTCGGCGAGATGGCCGACCACGCCCGGATGAGCCTGCGCACCTTCACCCGCCGATTCCGCGAGGAGGCGGGGCTGACGCCGGGCAACTGGCTCACCGCGCAACGGCTCGAACTGGCCCGCCAGCTCTTGGAGTCCAGCGACCTCCCGGTGGACCTGGTGGCCCACCGGGCGGGCTTCGGCACGGCCAACTCGCTGCGCCAGCACATGCGTTCCGTGCTCGGTGTCTCGCCGGTGGCCTACCGGCGCACCTTCCAGGTCGCCGCGCGGGCCTGAGCGCGCGGGGCTACTCCGCGACCTTCTCCACCTCGTAGAAGCAGAGGTGATCCTTGATCTCGGCGACCTCCGCCTTCGGGTCGGGGTAGTACCAGACCAGGTCGGGCGTCCCGGGCAGCGACCAATAGGAGGCCGTTCCCTTGAACGGGCAATAGGTGTGGGTGTCCGACGCCGTCAAGAGGTCGGTCCGTACGTCCTCGGGCGGCAGGTAGTAGCGGACGGGGAGGCCGGTCTCGTGAAGGAGCAGCGGGCGCCGGCTCTCGGCGAGCACCTGCCCGCCCTGAACGACCCGCACATGCTCGCTGCCCTGCTCGATGGTGATGCGATGTCCTGTCGTCATAAGAGGTGCAGCGCCCGCGGGCCCGCCGTTCTTCCCTCGTAGGGTGGTCGCATGAATATCTGCGTCTTCCTGTCCGCGGCCGACCTCGACGAGCGCTACACCGGGCCGGCCCGCGAGTTCGCCGAACTCCTCGGAAAGGGCGGTCACACCCTGGTGTGGGGCGGCTCCGAGAGCGGCCTCATGCAGGTCGTCGCCGACGGGGTGCAGCAGGCGGGCGGCAGGCTCGTCGGGGTCTCGGTCGACTTCCTCGCGGCCAAGGCCCGCGAGAACGCCGACGAGATGGTCATCGCCAAGGACCTCGCCGAGCGCAAGGCGCTCCTGCTCGCGAAGTCCGAGGCCGTCGTGATCATGGTCGGCGGGACCGGCACCCTCGACGAGGCCACCGAGATCCTGGAACTGAAGAAGCACGGCAAGACCACCAAGCCGGTCGTCCTCCTGAACACGGCGGGCTTCTACGACGGCCTCAAGCAGCAGTTCCGCCGCATGGAGGACGAGGGATTCCTGCCCGTCCCCCTCACCGAGCTGGTGTTCTTCGCCGAGGACGGCGTCGCGGCCCTCGCCTACCTCGAAGAGTCCCGCGGCATCCAGTAGGGCGACGACGGGCGCGACGACGGCCGCGTCGACCAGTGCGAGCATGGCGGGTATGGCTACTCACCTGATCACCGGCGCCGGTTCCGGCATCGGCGCGGCCGTCGCGCGCCGGCTGCACGAGCGCGGCGACGAGCTCATCCTGCTCGCGCGCGACGCCGCACGCGCCAAGGAGCTCGCCGCCCGCCACCCGGGCGCCCGCACCCTCGTCGGCGACCTCGCCGATCCAGACCGCCTGACCTGGGCCTTCGACAAGCAGCCGATGCCCGACCATCTCGACTCGCTGCTGCACATCGCGGGCGTCGTCGACCTCGGCCCGGTCGGCGAGCTGCGGCCCAGGACCTGGCACCAGCAGCTCAACGTCAACCTGATCGCGCCCGCCGAAATCACCCGCCACATGCTGCCCCAACTGCGCGCCTCGCGCGGCCACGTGGTCTTCGTGAACTCCGGCGCCGGGCTCAGCGCCCACGCCGAATGGGGCGCGTACGCAGCCTCCAAGCACGGCCTCAAGGCGCTCGCCGACGCGCTGCGCAACGAGGAGCACCCCAACGGCGTCCGCGTGACCTCGGTCTACCCGGGCCGCACCGCCAGCCCCATGCAGGCCAAGGTGCACTCGCAGGAGGGCAAGGAGTACGTGCCGTCCCGGTTCATCGACCCCGAGTCCGTGGCCACGACCATCGTCATGGCCATCGACCTGCCGGCCGACGCCGAGGTCAACGACCTCACCGTGCGCCCCGGCAAGTAGCGGCCAGGGGCCGGGCCCCGGCCCCGGTTGCGTAGGCTTCCGGGGTGAGCGAACAGAGCATTTTCCCCTGGGGGCCCGCCACCGGGGTCGGTTCGATGCCGGGCGGCGACGCGCGGGAGACCGCACGGACCGTCACCGGATCGCTGATCGGCGCCGAGGGGGCGGGCGGAGACTTCCCGCACCTCGCGGAGCTGCCCGCGCGCGGCCCCGGCGCCGACATGATCGGCCGGACCATCGGGCTCCTCGTCGAGATGTACGGACACGTGGAACCCAGCGGCTGGCGCGTCAGCGACCGGCCGGGCCGGGACACCCGGCGGGCCAGGTCCTGGCTCGGCGAGGACCTCGACGCCCTCGAGGAATTCACCCAGGGCTACACCGGGCCCCTGAAGGTGCAGGCCGTCGGGCCCTGGACGCTGGCCGCCGCCCTGGAGCTCAGGAGCGGCGAGCTCTCGCTCGGCGATCCCGGAGCCTGCCGCGACCTCGCCGGATCGCTCGCCGAGGGCCTGCGCGGCCACCTCGCCGACGTACGCCGTCGGGTGCCCGGCGCCCGCGTCGTCCTCCAGCTCGACGAGCCCTCACTCACCTCCGTGCTGCGCGGACAGATCCGTACCGCCAGCGGATACCGCACCCACCGGGCCGTCGACCGGCAGGTCGTCGAGGCCGCCCTGCGCGACGTGGTCGCCGTGCACGACGGGCCCGTCGTCGTCCACTCCTGCGCCCCCGACGTCCCGTTCGCGCTGCTGAGGCGGACCGGCGCGGCAGGGGTGTCGTTCGATTTCGACCTGCTCACCGAGCGTGACGACGAGCAGATCGGTGAGGCCGCCGAGAGCGGCGTCAAGCTCTTCGTCGGAGTGGTGCCCGCCACCGACGGCCCATTGTCAGACCCTGCCGGTAGCGTCATGGGTGTCAGGACGCTGTGGCGCAGGCTGGGGCTGAATCCGGGGACTGTGGGCGAGTCCGTGGTGATCACCCCCGCATGCGGCATGGCGGGCGCGTCCCCGGCCCACGCTCGGGCCGCGCTCGCCCACTGCGTCCGGGCGGCGAGATCGCTCGCGGACAACCCTGAGTGACGGGGACAACGGGAAACGGGAGGACATGACGGTGGCTGGCGAACAGAACGCGGTGGTGCCGGCGGAGGCACGGGAGCAGCACGCGCTCCTCGCCGAGCAGATCGAGGAGCACCGTTTCCGGTACTACGTCCGGGACCAGCCGGTCATCAGCGACGGCGACTTCGACAAGCTGCTCCGCTCCCTCGAAGCCCTGGAGGACGAGCACCCGGAGCTCCGCACTCCCGATTCGCCCACCCAGAAGGTGGCGGGCCCCTACGCGACGGACTTCGCCTCGGTCGAGCACCGCGAGCGGATGCTGTCCCTGGACAACGCCTTCGACGACGAAGAACTGGCGGCCTGGTCGGAGCGGGTCGCCAAGGACGTGGGCACGGCCGCGTTCCACTACCTGTGCGAGCTGAAGGTCGACGGCCTCGCCGTGAACCTGACGTACGAGCACGGCAGGCTGACCCGCGCCGCCACCCGCGGCGACGGCCGCACCGGCGAGGACATCACGCCCAACGTGCGCACCATCGCCGACATCCCCACCCGCCTCAAGGGCGACCGCATCCCCGCCCTCGTGGAGATCCGGGGCGAGGTCTACTTCCCGATGGAGGCCTTCGAAGGCCTCAACGCGCGCCTCGTCGAAGCGGGCGACAAGCCGTTCGCCAACCCCCGCAACGCGGCGGCCGGTTCACTGCGCCAGAAGGACCCCAAGGTCACCGCCACCCGGCCGCTGCACATGGTGGTGCACGGCATCGGCGCCCGCGAGGGCTTCGACATCGACCGCCTCTCACAGGCGTACGACCTGCTGCGCGGATGGGGCCTGCCCACCGCCCGGCACAGCAAGGCCGTCAAGTCCCTCGAAGAAGTACGGCAGTTCATCGCCTACATGGGCGAGAACCGGCACTCGGTGGTGGAGCACGAGATCGACGGCGTCGTCGTCAAGCTCGACGAGATCCCCCTCCAGGGCCGCCTCGGCTCCACCGCACGCGCCCCGCGCTGGGCCATCGCCTGGAAGTACGCGCCCGAAGAGGTCAACACCAAGCTCGTCAACATCCGGGTGGGCGTGGGCCGCACCGGCCGCGTCACCCCGTACGCCCAGGTCGAGCCGGTCACCGTGGCCGGCTCCGAGGTCGAGTTCGCCACCCTGCACAACCAGGAGGTGGTCAAGGCCAAGGGCGTCCTCATCGGCGACACCGTGGTGCTGCGCAAGGCGGGCGACGTCATCCCCGAGATCCTCGGCCCCGTCGCCGACCTGCGGGACGGCAGCGAGTACCCCTTCGAGATGCCCGCCGAGTGCCCGGAGTGCGGCACCGCCCTGCGTCCGATGAAGGAGGGCGACATCGACCTGCGCTGCCCCAACGCGCAGTCCTGTCCCGCCCAGTTGAGGGAGCGGCTGTTCTACCTCGGAGGCCGCAAGAGCCTCGACATCGAGAACTTCGGATACGTCGCCGCGGCCGCCCTCACCAAGCCGCTCGAACCCTCGGCGCCCCCGCTGCTCGACGAGGGCGACCTCTTCGACCTGACGATGGATCAACTCCTGCCCATCCGGGCCTATGTCCTGGACCAGGACAGCGGGCTGCCCAAGCGCGACCCCAAGACCGGTGAGGAGAAGACCGCACTCGTCTTCGCCAACATGAACGGCGAGCCCCGCAAGAACGCCGTCTCGATGCTGGAGAACATCGCCGCGGCCAAGGAGCGCCCGCTCGCCCGCATCCTCACGGGGCTCTCCATCCGTCACGTCGGCCCGGTCGCCGCCGAGGCGCTCGCCCGCGCATTCCGCTCCATGGACCGCATCGAGCAGGCCACCGAGGAGGAACTCGCGGCGGTCGAGGGCGTGGGAGGCATCATCGCCGCGTCCCTCAAGCAGTGGTTCACCGAGGAGTGGCACCAGGAGATCCTGCGCAAGTGGAAGGCCGCAGGTGTCCGCATGGAGGACGAGAGCAGCGGCGAGGACGAGGGGCCGCGCCCGCTGGAGGGTCTCACCGTCGTCGTGACCGGAACGCTTGAGCGGCACACCAGAGATGGCGCGAAAGAGGCGCTGCAAAGCCGCGGAGCCAAGGTCACCGGCTCCGTCTCCAAAAAGACATCCTTCGTTGTCGTCGGGGACAGCCCCGGTTCGAAGTACGACAAGGCGATGCAGCTGAAGGTTCCGGTTCTCGACGAGGACGGCTTCGCCATTTTGCTGGAACAAGGGCCTGAAGCAGCTGGGGAAGCCGCGGTGCCCAACGCCCCAGAGGGGGAATGACACTGAAACAAGGGTAATAACAGGGGGCCTGGAGGCTGCGCGGAGTCACCCGTTCGGCGCATAGCAGACCGATGCGGGTGGCTGGGTCGCATTCGGGCAAGAGCTGTAGACCGCTGCCCCAGGGACCCTTCTGCGGCCTACTGTTGAGATGCGCGCCCGCCGTGCACGGCCGATGGACCCCGCCCATGGAGAAGTGGGGGCGGAACACCGGTCGTGGTGGCATGACAGCGGGGGCCGACGCGAGCACGGGCACAGCCGGCTGTGAGAGGGACGGGAATGAAACCGACCGAGAGCACCGCCCCGGCCGTGAGGCTGCGCGGGTTCACGGGCTTTTCGTCCACGCTGACGGCCGTCGTCACCGGCCTCGCGGGCGGGGTCCTCGCCACCGGCGCCTACCGGGCCGCGCAGCAGGGCACCGCCCTGTTCCCCGGCGGCACGACGGGCTGGTCGCTCGCCGTCCTCAGCGGCATCATCGTCGGCCATCTCGTCGCGCTCGGCCGTGAGCGCTGGTGGGGCGGCACGGGCTCCGGAGCCGCCCTCACCATCGCCGTGCTCCTCCTCTACGGCTGGCTGCCGGCCGCCCTGGTCAGCCTCGCCGTGGTGGTCCTGGTCGGCGCGGCCCGGCGCAACCGCTGGCGCCAGGGCGTGCTGCACGGCGCCGTCGACGTCGTCGGCATCGGAACCGCGGGCCTGGTCCTGGCCGCCTTCGGCACCGTCCCCTCCGTCGCCGATCCCTGGTGGCCCACCCAGTGGAGCGTCGCCACCGCCCCCCAGATCGTCCTCGCCGCGGGCGCCTATCTGCTGTGCACCAGGACGCTGCTCTGGTACGCGCTCGCACCCCGCGGCGGCCTGCGGACGGTGGCCCGCACCGCCCTGCTCAGGCAGGGCCTCGTGGCCGTCGCGCTGCTCGGCATCGCCCCGCTGATCTGCGTCGTCGCCATGTCCGTGCCGGTGCTGCTGCCGCTGTTCGCGGTGCCGCTCGTCGCCCTCGACTCGACGCTGTGGATCGCCCGCGCCCGCGCCGAGGAGCAGCTGCGCGACCCGCTGACCGGGCTCCCCAACCGCCAGTGGCTCCTGGAGCGCACCTGGACGGCCCTGGAGGAGGCGGAGAACACCGCCACCCGATCCGCGCTCGTCCTGATCGACCTCGACCGCTTCCGGTCGGTGAACGACACCCTCGGACACCTCGCCGGTGACCGCCTCCTCCTCCAAATAGCCGAACGGCTCAAGACGGCTCTGCCGCGCGGCGCCGAGGCGGCCAGGCTGGGCGGCGACGAGTTCGCCGTGCTGCTGCCCGTCTGCGAGTCCGCGACCAGCGCGATGCGCACCGCCCGCGGGCTGGTCGCCGAGCTGTCCTCGCCCCTCGACCTGGACGGGCTCACCCTCGTCCTCGAAGCCAGCGCCGGTGTCGCCCTCTTCCCCGACCACGCGCTCGACGCCGAAGGGCTGCTGCGCCGCGCCGACATCGCGATGTACCAGGCCAAGCGGGACCGTACGGGCGTGGAGATCTACGAGTCCAAGCGGGACTCCAACACCCCCGACCGCCTTGGCCTGTTGGGCGATCTGCGGCGGGCGCTCGACGCCGGCGACGTGGAGCTGCACTACCAGCCGAAGGTCCAGTTCGACGGGCAGGTCGCGGGGCTCGAAGCGCTGGTGCGCTGGGTGCACCCCGAGCGCGGACGGGTCGCGCCGGACGAGTTCATCGCCATCGCCGAATCCAGCGGGCTCATGCCGCACCTCACCGAGTACGTCCTGGACACCGCGCTCGCGCAGGTGGCGCGGTGGCGGGCGCAGGGGCTCAATGTGCCCGTCGCCGTCAACGTCTCCCCGCGCGACGTCCACACCCCGGGGTTCGCGGGGGCCGTCGCCGCCCGGCTCGCCCGGCACGGCGTACCGGCCGGCGCGCTGCAGCTGGAGATAACGGAACACGTCCTGCTCGAAGACCCGCAGCGGGCCGCCGACACCCTGGCCGGGCTGACCGGGCACGGCGTGAAGATGTCCCTCGACGACTTCGGCACGGGCTACTCCTCGCTGGTGCACCTGCGGCGCCTGCCGGTCAGCGAGCTGAAGATCGACCGGTCGTTCGTCGCCCGGCTCGCCGTCGACAACGAGGACGCCGAGATCGTGCGGTGCACCGTCGATCTCGCCCATTCGCTCGGCCTGCTGGTGGTCGCGGAGGGGGTCGAGGACGACGAGACGTGGGAGCGGCTGCGGGATCTGGGGTGCGACGCGGTGCAGGGGTGGCTGGTGGCCGCGGCTATGCCGCCGGCCGAGGCGACGGCGTGGCTGCTTGCCCGGGGAGACACGGGGTGGCATCGGCCGGCCGAGATCGCCGCGGCGGCCGCCCAGGCCGAGGCCGAGGCAGGCCGAGCCTCGGGCCAGCCCGTCCAGTGAACCCCCGGGGCCGACGGGATTGCCGCGGCCCAACCTCCTGGGGACCGCGGACGAACCGGGGTTTCCAGGGGCGCGGGTGACTGCGCGAGGAGCGGGCACGGTCCGCAGAGGCGGGTCAGGGGCGCGGGAACCTGTCTGACCGGCCGTGCAACGGCGGCGGAGTGAAGGGGGCCGGGGTGCGGCGCGGGGCGGTGATGCGGGGGGAGGGGCAATCCGTTTCGTGGTGAGGGTGCCCCGCCCCATAGGATTGGGCCCACACCACACTCACTCACCCCTGAGGATCGCTGCATGCCTGGCATTACGCGCGAGGAGGTCGCCCACCTCGCCCGGCTGGCGCGTCTTGAGCTGAAGGGCGAAGAGCTCGACCACTTCGCCGGACAGCTCGACGACATCATCGGCGCGGTCGCCCGCGTCTCCGAGGTCGCCGACCAAGACGTACCCCCGACCTCCCACCCGCTGCCGCTGACCAACGTCATGCGCGCGGACGAGGTCCGTCCGTCGCTCACCCCCGCGCAGGCGCTCTCCGGCGCCCCGGCCCAGGAGCAGCAGCGTTTCAAGGTGCCGCAGATCCTGGGGGAGGACTAATCACCATGACGGACATCATCAAGCTCACCGCGGCCGAGATCGCCGCGAAGATCACGTCCGGCGAGCTCACCGCCGTCGAGGTCACCGAGGCCCACCTGGCGCGCATCGAGGCCGTGGACGAGAAGGTCCACGCCTTCCTGCACGTCGACCGCGAGGGCGCCCTCGCGCAGGCCCGTGCCGTCGACGCCAAGCGCGCGGCCGGCGAGAAGCTCGGCCCGCTGGCCGGCGTGCCCCTGGCGCTGAAGGACATCTTCACCACCGAGGGCATCCCGACCACCGTCGGCTCGAAGATCCTCGAAGGCTGGATCCCGCCGTACGACGCGACGCTCACCAAGCGCCTCAAGGCCGCCGACGTCGTCATCCTCGGCAAGACCAACATGGACGAATTCGCCATGGGGTCGTCGACGGAGAACAGCGCGTACGGGCCGACCGGCAACCCGTGGGACCTGACCCGTATCCCCGGCGGCTCCGGCGGCGGATCCTCCGCGGCCCTCGCCTCCTACGAGGCGCCGCTCGCCATCGGCACGGACACCGGCGGCTCCATCCGCCAGCCCGCCGCCGTCACCGGCACCGTCGGCGTCAAGCCGACCTACGGCGCGGTCTCCCGCTACGGCATGGTCGCCTTCTCGTCCTCGCTCGACCAGGGCGGGCCCTGCGCCCGTACGGTCCTGGACGCGGCGCTGCTCCACGAGGTCATCGCCGGACACGACCCGCTCGACTCGACGTCCATCGACGCGCCGGTCCCGCCGGTCGTCGAGGCCGCCCGCAACGGCTCGGTGGCCGGGATGCGCGTCGGCGTCGTCAAGCAGTTCTCGGGCGAGGGCTACCAGGCCGGTGTCGTCCAGCGCTTCAACGAGTCGGTCGAGCTGCTCACGTCGCTCGGCGCCGAGATCGTCGAGCTGGACTGCCCGTCCTTCGACCTGGCGCTCTCCGCGTACTACCTGATCGCGCCGTCGGAGTGCTCCTCCAACCTGGCCCGCTTCGACGCCATGCGCTACGGCCTGCGCGTCGGCGACGACGGCACGAAGTCCGCCGAGGACGTCACCGCGCTGACCCGCGAGGCCGGCTTCGGCGACGAGGTCAAGCGCCGCATCATCCTCGGTACGTACGCGCTGAGCTCCGGCTACTACGACGCGTACTACGGCTCCGCCCAGAAGGTCCGCACCCTCATCACGCGCGACTTCGAGAAGGCCTTCGAGCAGGTCGACGTGATCGTCTCGCCGACCACGCCCACCACCGCCTTCCCGATCGGCGAGCGCGCCGACGACCCGATGGCGATGTACCTCGCGGACCTGTGCACCATCCCGACCAACATGGCGGGCAACGCCGCCATGTCGCTGCCCTGCGGCCTCGCGCCGGAGGACGGCCTGCCGGTCGGGCTCCAGATCATCGCCCCCGCCATGAAGGACGACCGCCTGTACAAGGTGGGTGCCGCCGTCGAGGCCGCCTTCGTGGAAAAGTGGGGACACCCGCTGCTCGAGGAGGCTCCGTCGCTGTGAGTGCACTGACCAAGGCCAAAGGCTTCAAGAAGTCCAAGGCCGGTACGTACCTGTCCATCGGCACCACCGCCTTCGGTGCCATCAGCGTCGCGAAGCAGGCCAAGAAGGCCCGCACCGACAACGACACGCTGAAGCTCCTGGACGCCATCGTCTCCGCCGCCGCCATCGCCACCGGTGTCGCCCTCCTGCTGCGCGAGCTCAAGCGCATCGGTGACGACGACGTCCTGTTGGGCTGAGAGGGAAGTTTTTCACCGTGACCGTCATTGATCTGGTCTCGTACGAGGACGCCCTCGCGTCGTACGACCCCGTCATGGGCCTCGAGGTCCATGTCGAACTCGGCACCAAAACCAAGATGTTCTGCGGCTGTTCGACCGAGCTGGGCGCCGAGCCCAACTCGCAGACCTGCCCCACCTGTCTCGGCCTGCCCGGCTCGCTCCCGGTCGTCAACGCGATCGGCGTCGAGTCGGCCGTCAAGATCGGCCTCGCGCTGAACTGCGAGATCGCCGAGTGGTGCCGCTTCGCCCGGAAGAACTACTTCTATCCGGACATGCCGAAGAACTTCCAGACCTCGCAGTACGACGAGCCGATCGCCTTCAACGGCTATCTGGACGTCCAGCTGGAGGACGGCGAGATCTTCCGCGTGGAGATCGAGCGCGCCCACATGGAGGAGGACACCGGCAAGTCGCTGCACGTCGGTGGCGCGACGGGCCGTATCCACGGCGCCTCGCACTCGCTGCTCGACTACAACCGCGCGGGCATCCCGCTCATCGAGATCGTCACCAAGCCGATCGAGGGCGCGGGCGAGCGGGCCCCCGAGGTCGCCAAGGCGTACGTGGCCGAGCTGCGCGAGGTCATCAAGGCGCTCGACGTCTCCGAGGCCCGCATGGACAAGGGCCAGATGCGCTGCGACGTGAACCTGTCGCTGCGTCCGCACGGCACCGAGAAGTTCGGCACCCGGTCGGAGACGAAGAACGTCAACTCGCTGCGCTCGGTGGAGCGGGCCGCCCGCTTCGAGATCCAGCGGCATGCGGCCGTGCTGTCCACGGGCGGCACGATCGTGCAGGAGACCCGTCACTTCCACGAGGAGGACGGGTCCACCACCTCGGGCCGCATCAAGGACAACGCCGAGGACTACCGCTACTTCCCCGAGCCGGACCTGGTGCCGGTGGCTCCCGCGCGCGCCTGGGTCGAGGAGCTGCGCTCCGCGCTGCCCGAGATGCCGCGGGTGCGCCGCAACCGGCTCCGCGAGGAGTGGGGCGTCACCGAGCACGACATGCAGTCGATGCTCAACGCCGGCGCGGTCGACCCGATCGTCGCGACGATCTCGGCCGGGGCGGACGCGGCCGGTGCCCGCAAGTGGTGGATGGGCGAGCTCGCCCGCAACGCCAACGAGCAGGGCGTCGCGCTCGACGAGCTGCCCGTCACGCCGGCGCAGGTCGCGCGGGTCGTGGCGCTGGTCGCGGCCGGTGACCTCAACGACAAGCTGGCTCGCCAGGTCATCGAGGGTGTCCTCGCGGGCGAGGGCGACCCCGACGCGGTCGTCGAGAAGCGCGGCCTGAAGGTCGTCTCCGACGAGGGGGCGCTGGGCGCCGCCGTGGACGAGGCGATCGCGTCCAACGCGGCGATCGCCGACAAGATCCGGGGCGGAAAGGTCGCGGCGGTGGGGGCGCTGGTCGGTGCGGTCATGAAGACCACGCGTGGTCAGGCCGACGCGGGTCGTGTGAAGCAGCTGATTCTGGCGAAGCTGGGCGTGGAGGGCTAGGTCTCCGCGACCCCGCGAAGGGGCGGCCCCCGCCGGCAGCGAGCCCGGCGGGGGCCGCTCCGTTTTTCCTCCCCACCCCGCCCCTTCCCGAGACCCTCCGGGGGTGCGAGCGCGCTGAGGTCCACACCTTGGGGCTCCGCCCCAGACCCCGTTCGCGCCTTAAGGGCGCTCGTCCTCAATTTCCCCCAAGGCCTTAAGGGCCAGGGGACCCCCCCCCGTGACGGGCTGAGGTGGCCTCTGCCGCGCCCGTAAGGGGCGCGGGGAACTGCGCGGGGACGCGGGCACGGTCCGCACACGAAAGGGGGGTTGGGGGCGCGGGGAACTGCGCGACAAGCCCCGACCGGCCCGCGGGGCCCATCGACCCCACCATCCCCGACCGGCCCGCAGGGCCAGCCCCACCCTCCAACGGAAAACCGAGTTGGACTTTCCGCAAGGAAGGGTTGGACGTTCATCGAGGGGAAGGGGCGGGGCCTTCTGGGGGACACCCCGGGTCATTACCGTTCACCCCGTACGCACCACACGGCTCGGGAGGGTCAACTTGACCACGGACAACGCAAGCGACGGCATCTCGCGGCGACGCCTGCTCGCCCTGGGCGGCGGAGCCCTCGGCGCGGTCGCCGCCGGCTCGCTGCTGCCGCCCTCGCTGCAGGCGGCGATGGCCGCGGGGCCGCCCGCCGGAGGCATGAGCGCGGTCAAGCACGTCGTGATCCTCATGCAGGAGAACCGGTCGTTCGACCACTACTTCGGCACCCTGCGCGGCGTCCGCGGCTTCGGCGACCGCAACGCCCTCCAACTCCCGGACGGCAAGACCGTGTTCGAGCAGCCCGGCCCGCTCGGCAGCACCGTGCTGCCCTTCCCCGTGCGCGGTGCCGCGGCAGCCCAGCACAAGGACCTCCAGTACATAGGCGCCCTCGACCACTCCTGGAGCGGCGGCGCCCGTGCCTGGAACGACGGCTGGATGAACAACTGGGTCTCCGCCAAGACCTCGGCGACCATGGCGTACTACGACCGCCAGGACATCCCGCTGCACTACGAGCTCGCCGACACCTTCACCGTCTGCGACGCCTACCACTCCTCCATCCACAGCTCCACCAGCCCCAACCGCAACCACCTGTGGAGCGGGAAGACCGGGTTCGAGCCGGGCGGCGCGCGGGCCGTCGGCAACGACGCGTACGACGAGGGCACCCACCCGGGGTACGACTGGGGCACCTATGCCGAGCGGCTCGAAAAGGCCGGGCGCAGCTGGAAGACGTACACCGAGTGGGAGAACTTCACCGACAACCAGATCGAGTTCTTCACCACGTTCAAGGCGATCGCCCGCAAGGCGCTCGCCAAGACCGGTGGGCACACGTTCATGGAGTCCTTCTACGGGGCCGTGCGGGACGCTCCCGGCGACGCCGAGCGGCAGCGGCTGCTCGCCCTGCTCGACCAGGGCGTCGCCACCCTCACCAAGGCCGAACGCAGCCTGTTCGAGCGGGCGTTGAGGCGCGTGCCGACCGGCACGCTCGCCGAAGCCTTCGGCAAGGACGTGGCCGCCGGCACCCTGCCCGAGGTCTCCTACCTGGTGCCCTCCGCGCTCGACTCCGAGCACCCGAGCGTCTCCTCGCCCGTGCACAGCGCCACCATCGTCTACAAGGTGCTCGACGCACTCGGCAAGCACCCGGACGTCTGGCGGCACACCGTCGTCCTCATCAACTACGACGAGAACGACGGCTTCTTCGACCACGTCCCGCCGCCCGTCGCCCCGCCCGAGGTGACCGACGAGCAGTGGCAGGGGCACCCGACCGGGCTCGGCGCGCGCGTGCCGATGCTCGTCGTGTCGCCGTGGAGCGTCGGAGGCTACGTCTGCTCCGAGGTCTTCGACCACACCTCCGTGATCCGCTTCCTCGAGCACCGGACCGGAGTGCGCGAGCCCAACATCAGCAAGTGGCGCCGCACCGTCACCGGCGATCTGACCTCTGCCTTCGACTTCACCCGAGGCAGGCCGCAGCCCGCCGTGACCCACCCCGGCCCCATCCCGCCGCTGAGCGGACGCTGGAAGCCCGTGCCGCCCGTCGAGCAGCACATGCCCGTACAGGAGGAGGGCACCCGGCCCGCCCGGCCGCTGCCGTACCAGCCGGACGCCTGCGCGCGCGTCACCCGGGGTGCGCTCCAGGTGCAGCTCAGCAACAACGGCCGGGCCAGCGCCCACTTCGCGCTCTACCCGTACGCCCAGGAGTTCGCCGCGCCGCAGCACAAGGACGTCCGGGGCACCGCGCACTGGAGCGTGCCCCCGGCCGCCGGGACCGACGGGGCCTACAAGTTCACGGTGACCGGGCCCAACGGGTTCCGGAGGGAGTTCGAGGGCGCCGCGGCCACGGACGCCGCAGAGGTGACCACGTATCTCGACCATCACGACCGCGACGTCCATCTGACGCTGCGCAACCGCGGCCGGGCGCCGGTCACCTTCACCGTCCGGCCGCTCGGCTACGCGGACGAGGCCGACCTGCGTGACTGGCGGCGGACCGTCACGGTCAAGCCGGGGCGCAGCCGCACCGTGGTGCACTCCGCCGCCGACGCGCACGGCTGGTACGACCTCGAAGTGACCGCGGACGGCGGCACCGCGTTCCGCAGGCGCCTGATGGGGCACATCGAGAACGGCCGCCCCAGCGTCTCGGGCTGATCCCCGGGGGCGCCGGGGGCTGGGCGGAACCCCGCCGAGGCCCGCCGGCGCCGAGCGGGCCCGTGCGACCGTGCGAAGATTCCGGTGCGGCCGAACGGGCCGAGCCGTCCGTGCCGTGACCGGGCGGGCGCACGCGGGTGGAGGAGCGGGGATGTTCGCACGATCGCTGGGTGACGACGGGGCCGAACTGTGTCCGCTGGAGCCGTGGCAGGCCGAGGAGTTCCTCGCGCACATGGACCGGGGCCGCGAGTTCATCGGCACCTACATCCCCCTGCCCGAGTTCGTGGCCGACCCGGCCTCGGCCCGCTCCTACCTGCAGGTCTACGCGGACAAGGCGGCCACGGACACCGGGCGGCTGTACGGCATCCGGCTCGACGGCACCCTCGTCGGCGGGGTCCTGTTCCGGACCTTCGACGCGGCGCAGGGCACCTGTGAGGTCGGCTGCTGGCTGGAGCCGGCCGCGGTCGGGCGCGGCCTGATCACCCGCGCGACCACCCTCCTCATCGACTGGGCCGTGGACGTACGCGGCATCCACCGGATCGAGTGGCGGGCCTCCGCGGAGAACACCCCGAGCACCGACGTGGCCAAGCGGCTCGGCATGACCAGGGACGGGGTGCTCCGCGAGAGCTACCTCTACCGCGGCGAGCGCCACGACAGCGAGATCTGGGCGGTGCTCGCCCCCGACTGGCGGGCGGCCCGCGCGGGACGCTGACGGGGCGCGGGGGCCGCGGGGCGCGTGCGGGCGCGAGGGCGCGTGCGGGGGCGGCGCGTTAAGGAGGCTCTCAGCGGGCTCTCAGAAACGGCCCCTAGCGTGCTGGCATGAACGCCACCCCCGCCACGACGAAGACCGACGCCGAGACCGAGCCCACGACGCACGCCGAGACCGAGGGCGCGTCCACCACCGAGGCCGTGTCCACCACCGGGGGAGCGCCCGCCGAAACGGCCCCCGGCGCCACCGGCACCCCGGACACCGGCGGGTCGGAGCGCCTCCAGGACGAGGACGCGCTCGACGACGCCCACGACGACCACGACGCCGAGTTCGACGCCCCGGCGCTCCCCGCCCGCGCGGGGTTCGGCGCGGGCGCCGCCGCCGTGGTGGCCGCCGCGCTCGGCGCGGTCTCGCTCAGCGGCACCTGGATGGGAAAGACCCTGTCCGAGCGCGCCACCCTCGTCGGGCAGATCAAGACCTCCCAGACCGGCACCGCGGCCCAGCAGATCCAGGAGATCTACGGCAACTCCTGGCACACCACCGCCCTGGTCAACGGCGTCTTCGCGCTGCTCGCCCTGATCGTCGGCGCCGCCGTGCTCGCCCGCCCCGCGTTCGGGACGCCGGGCCGCTCCGAGCAGCCGGTATGGGTCAAGGCCGTCGCCCTGGCCGGGGTCGTCCTCGGCGTCGTCGGCCTGCTGATCTCGGCGGGCATGTACTTCGACCTGTTCGCGGCCCTGCCCAGCACCAAGGGCTGAGACCCGGCCGGCCCTCTCGCGGGTGCCCAGGGCGGGCCGAGCCCGCCTAAGGCGCCCGCGCCCCCGCCTTAGACGGCTCCGGTCCACCATCCGGACCGCCTAAGGCGGCACCCCCGTACAGATGCGGCACTCGCCCGATGTGGGAGTGACCCCTGGGAGACGAGAGTTGAGGCATCGCAAGGAGCCCGGAACACCGGGCCCGGCGAACCACCTCGACACACCACCCCAGGAGCACCGAGATGTACGACTACGAGATCTACAAGAACCGCCAGGCCGAGCTGCTGCGCCGCGCCGACCAGGAGCGCCTGGCACGCCAGGTACGCCAGGTACGCCGGGACGAGCGCCGCGCAGGACGCCGCAGTGGGGACAACGACCCCAAGGGGCAGGTGAATTCACCGCGGAACCGGTTCGCTCGGGCCGCCTGAACGGTCCGGACCGCCGCGATGGCCACCCACCCGCCCCACCCCGTCACCTCCACGGCAGCCCGCCCCTTCACCCCCGCGACGGCCCGCCCGGTCACCTCGACCGCGGGCCGTCCCGTCATCCGTCCCGCCACCGCCGACCGGACGCCGTCCCCGGCCGCGGCCCCGACCTCCTCCGGGGCCGTCACCCCTGCCGGGGACGGACCGTCCGCCCCGCTGTCGGCGGCCTGTGCGATGCTCGGCGGCGTGGAGACCAGGTCAGTCAGTCCCGTATTCGTCGGCCGCGCCGACGAGCTGCGGACGTTGAACGAAGCACTCGCCCGCGCCGCGGTGGCCCAGGGAGAGCCTCAGGCGCTGCTCATCGGCGGCGAGGCGGGTGTCGGCAAGAGCCGCCTCGTCGAGGAGTTCACCGACGCGGCCCGTGCGGCCGGCGCCGTGATCGCCATCGGCGGCTGCGTCGAAGTCGGCGCGGACGGGCTGCCCTTCGCCCCCTTCTCGGCCGCGCTGCGCGCGCTGCGCCGCCAGCTGCCCGACGAGCTGGCCGCCGCGGCCGATGGCCAGGAGGAGGAGCTCGCCCTGCTCCTGCCCGAGCTGGCCAAGCCGGGCCCCGTCCCCGCACGCGAGGACGGCACGGCCCGCCTCTTCGAGCTCACGGTGCGGATGCTGGAGCGGATCGCCGCCGAGCGCACCGTCGTCCTCGTCCTCGAAGACCTGCACTGGGCCGACACCTCCACCCGCCATCTGCTCGCCTACCTCTTCCGCACGCTGCGGCGCGGCCGTCTCGTCGTCGTCGCCACCTACCGCGCCGACGACATCCACCGCCGTCACCCGCTGCGCCCGCTGCTCGCCGAGCTCGACCGGCTGCGCAGCGTGCGCCGCATCGAGCTTCCCCGCTTCACCCGCGCCGAGGTCCGCCACCAGCTCGCCGGGATCCGCGCCGCCGAACCCGAACAGCGCCTGGTGGACGAGATCTTCGAGCGCTCCGACGGCAACGCCTTCTTCGTCGAGGAACTCGTCGTGTGCGGGGAGGCGGGCACCGCCTGCCGCGGCCTGAGCGACTCGCTGCGCGACCTCCTGCTGGTCCGCGTCGAGAGTCTGCCCGAGGACGCCCAGCAGGTGGTGCGGATCGCCGCCGAGGGCGGCTCCACCGTCGAGTACCCGCTGCTCGCCGCGGTCACCCGGCTCCCCGAGGACAAGCTCATCGAAGCCCTGCGGGCCGCCGTCGGCGCCAACATCCTGCTCCCCGCGCCGGACGGCGACGGCTACCGCTTCCGTCACTCGCTGATGCGCGAGGCGGTCAGCGACGACCTGCTGCCCGGCGAGAGCTCCCGTCTGAACCGGCGCTACGCCGAGGCCCTCGAGGCCGACACGTCGCTGGTGCGGCCCGACGAACAGACCACCCGTCTCGCCACCTACTGGTACCGCGCGCACGACGCCGCCAAGGCGCTGCCCGTGGTGCTGCGCGCCTCCGTCGAGGCCCGCGGCCGGCACGCCTACGCGGAGCAACTGCGGCTGCTCCTGCGGGCGATGGAGCTGTGGGACGGCGTCCCCGAGGAGATTCGCGCCGGGCTCAGGCCGCTGGACCACGCGGGTTCGTACCCGCCCTGCGGCTGCGCCCCCGACAGCGCGGCGCCGCTGCGCCATCTCGATCTGCTCGCCGAGTCGGTCGAGGCGGCCCGGCTCAGCGGCGACCGCGAACGCGCGCTGAAGTTCGCCAAGAAGGCCCTGCGGCTCATCGACGCCGAGAGCGACCGGTCCTCCGGGAGCGACCAGCACGCGGGGAGCGACCCGCTGCGCGCGGCCTGGTTCTGGATCCAGTTGTCCCGCCTCGTGCAGAGCCTGGGGCGCGGCGACGGCTGGGCCGAGATCGTCACCGCCCAGGAGCTGGTGCGCGGCCTTCCGCCGTCGCCCGTCCATGCCGAGGTGCTCGCCACCGCGGCCGGCTGGCGCATGCTGCGCAAGCCCGGCGGGGAATCCCTCGCCGAGGCCGAACAGGCCGTCGCCTACGCCCAGTTGGTGCGGACCGAGGAGATCGAGCTCAACGTCAAGCTCACCCTCGGCACCCTCCAGCTCGACTCGGGATCGGTCGAGGAGGGGCTCGCCACGATGCGTACGGTCATCGACCGCTCCCTCGAACTCGGCCTGGTGGGCGAGGCGACCCGCGGTCATGTGAACCTCGCCTCCGGCCTGGAGGCCGTCGGCCGTTCGGCGCAGGCCGTGCGCGTCGCCGACGACGGGGTGCGCCTCACCCAGCAGTACGGCCTGCTCGACAACGAGGCCTGGGTGCAGACCAACCGCGCCGAGTCCCTGCTCACGCTCGGCCACTGGGACGAGGCGCTCGACTCCATCGAGCGGGTCCAGCGCACCGCGGTGAGCACCAAGCCGCTCGGCGGCGCCCTCAGGCACCGGGCCCTTGTCGCCCTGTGGCAGGGCGAGCTGGAGCAGGCCGCGGCCTGCCTCGCCGACGCGCGCGCCGCGTTCGGCAAGGACGACCTGATGGCCCAGCACGCCATCCCGCTCAGCCGGATCGCCCTGGAATGCGCGGCTGCCCAGGGCCGCATCGACGAGGCCCGCGCCGAGCTCGCCCGCGCCACCGGGCCCGGCTTCCCGCCCGGCACCCAGCGCTACGCCTGGCCGCTGCTGGCCGCGGCCGCCACGATGGAGGCCGACGTACGGGGCCTTCCCTCGGCCGGGCCGGGCCGGGCCGCCGCCCTCGACCTCATCCGCACGGCGGCCAAGAGGCTCCCGACCGGGTCCCCCGCATGGGAGGCGTCCGCCCTCGTCGTCGCCGCGGAACTCGACCGCGCCGACGGCCGCGACGCGGCGAGCTCGTGGGAGGCAGCCGCCCGGGTGCTCAGGCCCCTGGACCGCCCCTACGAGCTGGCCGTGGTCTGCCACCGCTGGGCCGCGGCCCTCCTCGCCGAGGGCGGCGACCGCGAGACCGTCGCCTCCTTGCTGCGCCAGGCCCACACCGAGGCCGAGCGCCTGGGCGCCCGCCCGCTGCGCGAACAGCTGGAGCTGCTGGCCCGCCGGGCCCGCGTTCCGCTCGCGGCCCCGGACCCGGTGGTGCCCGACGACCCCGCCGACCCGGTGGAGGCGCTCGGCCTGACCAGCCGCGAGCAGGACGTCCTGCGCCTGGTGTCGGCGGGGCACAGCAACCGCCAGATCGCCGAGGAGCTCTACATCGCGCCGAAAACGGCGAGCGTGCACGTCTCCAACATCCTGGCCAAGCTGGGGGTTTCGGGCCGCGGTGAGGCGGCGGCCCTCGCCCACCGGCTCAACCTCTTCCAGGACGGGGAGGCGGTCACCCCCGTCCCCTGACCGCGCACCCCCGGGGCCCCAGGGCCCCGGCCGTGCCGCCTACGTGACGTCCAGCTCCAGGATGCGGTCGTCGCCGGGCTTCGGGGTGCCGCGCGAATCGGTGTTGTTGGTGAGGACCCAGAGCTTTCCCGCGCCCGCCGCGAGCACGGTGCGCAGCCGCCCGTACTGCCCGGTGAGGAATGCCTCGGGGGCGGCGAGCGCCTTGGTGCCGTTCAGCGGGACGCGCCACAGCCGCTCACCCTTGAGCGCGGCCAGCCACACCGAGCCGTCGCTGAACGCGATCCCGCTGGGCGATGCCTCCGAGGTCTTCCACTGGGCGACGGGATCGACGTACCCCGGCTTGCCGCCCTGGCCCTCCACGACGGGCCAGCCGTAGTTCTTGCCGGGCTCGATGAAGTTGAGCTCGTCCCAGGTGTCCTGCCCGAACTCCGAGGCCCACAGCCGGTTCGCGCCGTCCCAGGCGAGGCCCTGGACGTTGCGGTGCCCGGGGGAGTAGACGACGGAGTCCGCGTCCGGATTGCCGTACGCGGGCTGGCCGTCGGGCGTCATCCGCAGGATCTTCCCGCCGAGCGACTTGTTGTCCTGGGCGAGCCCGCGGTCACCGGTCTCGCCGGTCCCGGCGTAGAGCATCCGGTCGGGGCCGAAGGCGATCTGCCCTCCGTTGTGGACGGCGCCCTTGGGGATCGCGCGCAGGATCGTGTCGGGCGCCCCCAACTGCTCGCCCGCGGGCCGCTTCGGGTCGTAGATCATGCGGGCGATGCGGTTGTCGGACTCGGTGGTGAAGTACGCGTAGACCAGGTGGTCGGCGCCGTACGTGGGGGAGAGGGCGAGCCCCAGCAGACCGCCCTCGCCCTGGTGGTCGACGCCCGGCACGCTGCCCACGGCGGTCTTCTTGCCGGTCGTGGTGTCCACGTGCAGGACGGAGCCGTCGTCCCGGGAGCCGACGAGGAGTCCGCCCTCGGGCAGCGCGGCGATGCCCCAGGGCGACTTCAGGTCCTGGGCGACGGTCCTGACCACCTTGACCGAGCCCTTGGCGGGCGGCAGTCGGACGGTGGGCGTCGCGGCCGGGGTGCTCGCCCCCGTCCCGGATGCCGCGCCCCGGCCCTGCGGCTGCGGGGAGCCGGAGGAGCAGCCGGCCGCGAGCACGAGCGCGGCTGCGGCCAGGGCGGTGGCCACGGTGGTTCGTCGCACGGTGGTGGTTCCCTTCGACGGGGTCGATGCGCTGGCCCCATTCTGCGGGTCCGGGCCGGTGCGGCCGCCCCGCTCAGTCGCGAGCCGCGGGAAGCGCCGCCAGGTCCGCCAGGTCGCGCGGGGTGAGGGAGAGCTCCGCCGCGCGGGCGTTCTCGCGCACCCACTCCTCGCGCTTGGCGCCGGGAACGGGAATGACCTGGGGGCCGAGGCGCAGCAGCCAGGCGAGCGCCACCTGCCCCGGCGTCGCCCCGTGCCGCTCGGCGACCCGGCGCAGGCCCGCCACCACGGGCTGGTTGGCCGCCATCATCTCCGCCGTGAAACGGGGGTGCCGGGCCCGGATGTCGTCCGGCTCGAAGCCCTGCCCGGGGGTGAGCGTGCCGGTCAGGAACCCGTTGCCCAGCGGCATCGCGGCGAGCAGGGCCACGCCCCGCGGCGTGCACCACGGCAGCAGCGCGTCGAGGGCCTCACGCGACCAGACGGACAACTCCGCCTGCACGGCCGCGACCGGGAAGACCTGCTGCACGCGCTGGAGCAGCCGCACCGTCGACTCGTAGCGGCCCACGTGCAGCCCGTGCACCCCGGCCACCGGCGTCGTGCGCCGCACCGCCCGCGCGCCCATCGCGCTGAGCCCGAGCGCCCGAACCTTGCCCGCCGTCACGAGCCCGGCCATCGCGCCCCAGGTCTCCTCGACGGGGACCTCGGGGTCCGCGCGGTGCAGCAGATAGAGGTCGATGACCTCGGTCCCCAGGCGGCGCAGCGAGGCGTCGCACGCCCGACGCACGTACCCGGGGCGGCCGTTGGCGACCACGTGCTGGTCACCGCCCACCAGGAGCCCGCACTTGGTGGCGACGAACGCCTCGCCCCTGCGCTCCTTGAGGACCCGCCCGATCAGGAGCTCGTTGGTGAACGGGCCGTACATGTCGGCGGTGTCCAGCAGATTCGCGCCGGTGTCCAGGGCGGCGTGCAGGGCTGCGACGGAGCGTTCCAGGTCCTGTTGCGAGCGGGTGTAGCCCCAGCTCATCGGCATGCAGCCGAGCCCGATCGCGCCCGCCCGCAGAGCCCCCGCCCCGATTGTCCTGCGCTCCACCTGGCCGGATCCCCTCCCTCGTCGCTCCCCAAACTAACCTCTGGCCTCCGCGGCTCTTCGCATAGCCTCCCGACCATGAGCGCAGACGTGTGGATCCCCTTCGACCCGGCCGATGTCCCCGGCCTTCCCGACTCCCTGGACTACCGGGTCTGGGACGGCGGCCCCGACTTCCCCGCGGACCCGGCCGAGTGCGCCGTCTACGTGGTCCCGTACATGAAGCCGTCCGAGACCGCGGTGCGCCCCCTGGCCGCCATGACGGGCCTGCGCGTCGTGCAGACGCTGACCGCCGGCATCGACCACGTACAGCCCGGCATCGGCCTGCTGCCGCCCGGCGTACGCCTGTGCAACGCACGCGGGGTCCACGAGGCGTCCACCGCCGAACTGACCCTGGCCCTCGTGCTCGCCTCGCTGCGCGGGATCCCGGGGTTCGTCCGGGGGCAGGAGCGGCACGAATGGCGTGCGGGGTTCTATCCCGCCCTCGCCGACAAGTCGGTCCTGATCGTGGGGTACGGATCGATCGGCGCCGCCGTCGAGGACCGGCTCGCGCCCTTCGAGTGCGCGCGGGTGGCGCGCGTCGCGCGCTCCTCGCGCACCACGGAGCGCGGTGCCGTGCACGCGTGGACCGATCTGCCCGCACTGCTCCCGCCGGCGGACGTCGTCATCGTCTGCACCCCCCTGACCGAACGGACGAAGGGCCTGGTGGACGCCGCGTTCCTGGGCCGGATGAAGGACGGAGCGCTCCTGGTGAACGTCGCGCGCGGGCCGGTCGTGGACACCGAGGCGCTGCTGGCCGAACTGAAGTCCGGACGCCTGCACGCGGCACTGGATGTCACCGACCCCGAACCCCTGCCCGCCGGGCACCCGTTGTGGACCGCTCCGAACGTTCTCATCAGCCCCCACGTGGGCGGTTCGAGCTCGGCCTTCCTGCCCCGGGCCAAGCGCCTGCTCGTCGCTCAGCTCACCCGCTTCGTGGCCCAAGAGCCGCTCGCCAACGTGGTTCTGACGACGGATCAGTAACGCTCCGCAGCGGTTCGGGTGCACCGGGTGCCCTCACGACTGCGCACTGTCACTGAGCGTATAGGGACTATGTCCCTGAGTGACGAGACTGGTGTATCGTCCCGACCGGGGGCCGGCGCCGTGCGTCTACGGCGCGGGCGAGCGATCACTGCGAGGGGGGCGACGGGCGATGCACGGCCAATGGACGAACGATCCGACGCGGCGGAGCCGCCTGCGGCAAGCCCGCCGCGCACACCGCACAGCGATGCACCGCGGTGGAGCGGCGACCGCCGGGGCGATAAGCGGAACAACGACGAACGGCGCCCGGAAACACGGCTCGCGGGCCGGCGATTTCGACGGCCGGCCCCTTCCGGCCCGGACCCCGCTGCGGGCCCGGTGGCGGGGAGCGGTCCGGTGAGCGCCCCGGGTGCGGTTCTGACCCGTCCCCCGATCGCCGGCGGCGGGCCCGGCATGGTCTCCCAACTGGTCCTCGCACTGATCTGTGCGGGATATGCCACCGGCGCATTCCTGGGCTGGGGTTCCGAGGAACTCGCGCTGATCATGGGCGACTTCGGGCTCGCCTGCGCGGCCCTGATCGCCGCGGTCTCCTGCTTCCTGTACGCACGGGACGCGGAGAGCGAGAGCAGCTTCCGGCCGGCCTGGCTGCTGTTCTCCTTCTCCTCCGCCATGGCCGCCTGCGGCAACGGCGTCTGGGGCTGGTACGAGGTGGTGCTGCGGCGCCAGGTGCCCACCCCCTCGCCCGCCGACTTCTTCTTCCTCTGCTTCGCGCCGCCCGCCATCGTGGGCCTTCTCGTCCTCGCCAAACGCCCCGTCACCAGGGCGGGCTGGGTCTGCCTCGGCCTCGACTCCTGGCTGATCGGCGGTTCCCTGCTCACCCTGTCCTGGAGCCTGGCCCTCGCCCGCACGGCACACGAGGGCGAGGGCGAGGGAGTGGCCCACGCCACCCTCACCCTCGCCTACCCGCTGCTCGACATCGTGCTGGTCAGCATGGTGCTCGCGCTGCACTTCCGGCGCTCGTCGGCCAACCGGTCCGCGGTGAACACCGCGATCGCGGCGCTCGCCCTGACCGTGCTGTGCGACGCCTTGTTCACCTCGCCGCTGCTGCGCGAGCACTACCGCTCGGGCCAGCTCCTCGATGCGGGATGGTTCGCCGGCTCCCTGCTGCTCGCCTACGCACCCTGGGGCGCCCGCAGGCTCCCCGCCGCGCCGCCGCGCGGGCCGGCCGCGGCCCCGCCCGGCGCGCGGCCCGCCGCCGGCCGAGGCCGCCCGCACCCCCTGCCGACGACCCGGCCGCTCGCCAGCTCGCTCGCCGCGCTCACGCCGTACCTCGCGGCCGCCGTCTGCACCCTGGGCATCCTCTACAACGTCATCGAGGGCCACAGGGTCGACCGGATGGTCGTCTTCACCGGCTGCACCGTGGTGCTCGCCCTGGTGGTCCGCCAGGGGATCATGCTGCTCGACAACATCGCGCTCACCCATGAACTGGCCCAGAAGGAGAACCACTTCCGCTCCCTGGTGCAGGGATCGAGCGACGTCATCATGATCGCCGCGCCCACCGGAATGCTGCGCTACGTCAGCCCGGCCGCCGCCGGGGTCTACGGACGGGACGCGGAGGAACTGGTCGGCTCCGAACTCGCCTCGCTCATCCACCCCGAGGACCTCGGCCGGGTGGTGCACGAGGTGCGCCGGTTTCTGGCGGCGCCACCCGCCGAGGAGCCCACGACGCGGATCGAATGCCGCTTCAGGTCGGGCACCGGCGAGTGGCTCAACGTGGAGTCGACCGTCAACCGCCATCAGGGCGGGCTCATCCTCAACAGCCGTGACGTGACCGAACGCGTGCGCCTCCAGGCGCAGTTGGAGCACAACGCCGAGCACGACCCGCTGACCGACCTGCCCAACCGCGCCCTGTTCACCAAGCGGGTGCGCAAGGCGCTCGGCGGCCGGCGCACCACCGACCCCGGCACCGCCGTGCTCTTCATCGACCTCGACGGCTTCAAACAGGTCAACGACACCATCGGCCACCAGGCCGGCGACGAACTGCTCATCCAGGCCGCCCGCCGCCTCCACGAATCCGTACGCGCGGGCGACACCGCCGCCCGGTTCGGCGGCGACGAGTTCGCCGCGCTGATCCTCGGCGACGGTACCCGCGACCGGGCGGCCCGCGAGTACCACGTCCGCGAGATCGCCGACCGGCTGCGCCTGACCCTGTCGCAGCCCTACCGGATCGACGGCCACGAGGTCCGGGTCGCGGCCTCCATCGGCGTCGCCTTCGCCGACCCGGGCGTCGGCGCCGGTGAGCTGCTGCGCAACGCCGACCTCGCGATGTACCGCGCCAAGAAGGGCGGCAAGAACCGGGTCGAGCTGTACGCCCCGCAGATGCAGGCCGAGGTCGTCCGCAAGTCCGAGCTCGCGGCCCGGCTGCGCACGGCCTTGAGCGACGGAGAGTTCGTCGTGCTGCACCAGCCGGTCGTCGACCTCACCACCGGCGCGGTCGCGGCCGTCGCCGCCCAGGCCCGCTGGAGGTCGGCCCAGGGCATCCTGTTCACCCCGGCGGAGTTCCTGCGGGTCGCCGACGAGAGCGAGCGCGCCGCCGAGCTGGGGCGCTGGCTGCTCGAAGAGGCCGTGGAACTGGCCGCCGAACGCAGGCGCGCGGGCTTCGCGGCGCCCGTATCGGTGCGTCTGTCGGCCCGGCGGCTGCTGGACAAGTCGCTGCCGATCGGCGTCCTGGAAGCCCTCCTCGCCCGGCACGGGCTGCCCTCCGGCGCGCTGATCATCGAGCTGGGCGACAGCGACCCAAGGATCTCCTTCGACGAGCTGGAGCGGCGCCTGGTGGGGCTGCGCAGGCTGGGCGTACGGATCGCGCTCGACGGGTTCGGCAGCGGCTACGCGGCCATCAACGCGCTGCGCAGACTCCCCATCGACCTGCTGAAACTGGACAGGGGGCTCGTCGAGGGCGTCGTCGAATCGGCCCGGCTGCACAAGATCACCGCGGGGTTGCTCCGGATCGCCTGCGATCTCGGCATGCAGTCCGTGGCCGACGGGCTCGACGTGCCGGAGCAGGTCTTGGCGCTGCGGGCCATGGGGTGCACGCACGGACAGGGCATGGCGTTCTCCGGCCCGCTCGACGAGTACCGGCTGCGGCGGTCCCTGGCGCGCGGCGAATTCCCGGTGCCGGGCGGGGCCGCCGCACTCCCCGTGTTCAGTGGCCGGAGCCGACCCCTGCTCGGCTCACATAATGAGACGCCCGTCCCACCTACTTGACACCACCCGCGCGCCGGAGGGAGGGTCAATGCCATGCGCACCCGAATTCTCGTACTTGGAAAGCGCGTCGGCTGAAGCGGAGCCCCTGCAGGCCCCGCAGACCGCACCCGACGCGCTCCCCTCGCTTGCCTCACGGCACGAGGGGTTTTTTGTTGCACTGGCACCCCTCAAGCACCACCGAAGTCTCGACCGAACCCCCGCAAAAACCCTCAGCTTCGAGAAGAGAATGCCGATGACCGAGCAGGCCACCGGGGCCCACCATCCGCAGCCGCGGCCCCGTAACGGCGGACACCAGTCCGCGACCGTTGAGCACGTCACGGGCGCGAAGTCCCTCATCCGTTCTCTCGAGGAAGTCGGGGCGGAGGTCGTGTTCGGCATCCCCGGCGGCGCCATCCTGCCGGCGTACGACCCGATGATGGACTCCACCCGGGTCCGTCACGTCCTGGTCCGCCACGAGCAGGGCGCGGGCCACGCCGCCACCGGATACGCGCAGGCCACCGGCAAGGTCGGCGTGTGCATGGCGACCTCGGGTCCCGGCGCCACCAACCTGGTCACCCCGATCGCCGACGCGCACATGGACTCGGTGCCGCTGGTCGCGATCACCGGCCAGGTCTCCTCCAAGGCCATCGGTACGGACGCCTTCCAGGAGGCGGACATCGTCGGCATCACGATGCCGATCACCAAGCACAACTTCCTGGTCACCAAGGCCGAGGACATCCCGCGCACCATCGCCGAGGCCTTCCACATCGCCTCGACCGGCCGGCCGGGCCCCGTCCTCGTGGATATCGCCAAGGACGCCCTCCAGGCGCAGACCACCTTCGCCTGGCCGCCGCAGACCGACCTGCCCGGCTACCGGCCCGTCACCAAGCCGCACGCCAAGCAGATCCGCGAGGCCGCCAAGCTGATCGTGGCGTCCAAGCGCCCGGTCCTGTACGTCGGCGGCGGCGTCCTGAAGTCCGGCGCGACCGCCGAGCTGAAGGTCCTCGCCGAGCTCACCGGAGCGCCCGTCACCACCACCCTGATGGCGCTCGGCGCCTTCCCCGACAGCCACCCGCTGCACGTGGGAATGCCCGGCATGCACGGTGCGGTCACCGCCGTCACCGCACTGCAGAAGTCGGACCTGCTCATCGCGCTCGGCACGCGCTTCGACGACCGCGTCACCGGCAAGCTGGACAGCTTCGCGCCGTTCGCCAAGGTCATCCACGCGGACATCGACCCGGCCGAGATCGGCAAGAACCGCGAGGTCGACGTCCCGATCGTGGGCGACGCCCGCGAGGTCATCGCCGACCTGGTCCAGGCCGTCCAGGCCGAGTACTCCGAGGGCCACAAGAGCGACTACACCGCCTGGTGGAAGGACCTCAACCGCTGGCGCGAGACCTACCCGCTGGGCTACGACGAGCCGAACGACGGCACGCTGTCCCCGCAGCGCGTCATCCAGCGCATCGGCGAACTCGCGGACGCGGACACCATCTACGCGGCCGGCGTCGGCCAGCACCAGATGTGGGCCGCGCACTTCGTGAACTACGAACTGCCCGCCACCTGGCTGAACTCGGGCGGCGCCGGAACCATGGGCTACGCGGTCCCCGCCGCCATGGGCGCCAAGGCCGGTCAGCCGGACCGGATGGTCTGGGCGATCGACGGCGACGGCTGCTTCCAGATGACCAACCAGGAACTGACCACCTGCGCGCTCAACAACATCCCGATCAAGGTCGCCATCATCAACAACGGCGCCCTCGGGATGGTCCGCCAGTGGCAGACCCTGTTCTACAACCAGCGCTACTCCAACACCGTGCTGCACTCCGGGCCCGAGAACGGCATCGCCGCCGACGGCAAGCCGAGCGGCGGCACCCGCGTCCCCGACTTCGTCAAGCTGTCCGAGGCGATGGGCTGTTACGCGATCCGCTGCGAGCGCCCCGAGGACCTCGACAAGGCGATCCAGGAGGCCAACTCCATCAACGACCGCCCCGTCGTGATCGACTTCATCGTCCACGAGGACGCCCAGGTGTGGCCGATGGTCGCCGCCGGCACCTCCAACGACGAGGTCATGGCCGCCCGCGGAGTCCGTCCCGACTTCGGCGACAACGAAGACGACTGAGAGCTGTAGGAAGAGGTAAGAGGCTCATGTCCACCAAGCACACGCTCTCGGTCCTGGTCGAGAACACCCCCGGCATCCTGGCCCGGATCGCCGCGCTGTTCTCCCGCCGCGGCTTCAACATCGACTCGCTCGCGGTCGGTGTCACCGAACACCCCGACATCTCCCGCATCACCATCGTGGTCAGTGTCGAGGACCTGCCCCTGGAGCAGGTGACCAAGCAGCTCAACAAGCTGGTCAACGTCCTGAAGATCGTCGAACTCGAGCCCAGCGCTGCGATCCAGCGCGAGCTCGTCCTGGTGAAGGTGCGTGCCGACAACGAAACGCGCTCCCAGATCGTCGAGATCGTCCAGCTGTTCCGCGCCAAGACCGTGGACGTCTCGCCCGAGGCCGTGACCATCGAGGCCACCGGCGGCGCCGACAAGCTGGAGGCGATGCTGAAGATGCTGGAGCAGTTCGGCATCAAGGAGCTCGTCCAGTCCGGCACGATCGCCATAGGGCGCGGCGCCCGGTCCATCACGGACCGCTCGCTGCGCGCCCTGGACCGCAGCGCCTGAGCCCCGCGGCACGGGCTCCGACCCGCCCGTATCGCGAGACTCACCCGTTCCTTACTCACCCCCACCGATACGGTGGACGCAACACCAGCACACCAAGGAGAAAACCCAGTGGCCGAGCTGTTCTACGACGACGATGCCGACCTGTCCATCATCCAGGGCCGCAAGGTCGCGGTGATCGGGTACGGCAGCCAGGGCCACGCCCACGCGCTGTCGCTCCGTGACTCGGGTGTCGACGTCCGCGTCGGTCTGCACGAGGGCTCCAAGTCCAAGGCGAAGGCCGAGGAGCAGGGCCTGCGCGTGGTGACGCCCGCCGAGGCGGCCGCCGAGGCCGACGTCATCATGATCCTGGTTCCGGACCCGATCCAGTCCCAGGTCTACGAGGAGTCCATCAAGGACAACCTCAAGGACGGCGACGCGCTGTTCTTCGGCCACGGCCTCAACATCCGCTTCGGCTTCATCAAGCCCCCGGCCGACGTGACCGTCGCCATGGTCGCGCCCAAGGGCCCCGGCCACCTGGTGCGCCGCCAGTACGAAGAGGGCCGCGGCGTTCCGTGCCTCGTGGCCGTCGAGCAGGACCCGCAGGGCAACGGCCTGGCGCTGGCGCTCTCGTACGCCAAGGGCATCGGCGGCAGCCGGGCGGGCGTCATCAGGACGACCTTCACCGAGGAGACCGAGACCGACCTCTTCGGCGAGCAGGCCGTGCTCTGCGGTGGCACCGCGGCGCTGGTCAAGGCGGGCTTCGAGACGCTGACCGAGGCCGGCTACCAGCCGGAGATCGCGTACTTCGAGTGCCTCCACGAGCTGAAGCTGATCGTGGACCTCATGTACGAGGGCGGTCTGGAGAAGATGCGCTGGTCGGTCTCGGAGACCGCCGAGTGGGGCGACTACATCACCGGCCCCCGCATCATCACCGCCGACACCAAGGCCGAGATGAAGAAGGTCCTCGCCGAGATCCAGGACGGCACGTTCGCCAAGAACTGGATGGACGAGTACCACGGCGGTCTGAAGAAGTACAACGAGTACAAGACCCAGGACTCCGAGCACCTCCTGGAGACCACGGGCAAGGAGCTGCGCAAGCTCATGAGCTGGGTGCAGAACGACGAGGCGTAAGCCTTCTGTCAGCGGGGTCGGACACAGTGTCGGTGTCCGACCCCGCTGGTATCGCACGGCCCTGGACACCGCGTCCAACCCCCATCGGGTGATCCTGCCTTCGCGGAGGAAAACCTTCGGGGGAGCGGCACTACACTGCTCAGCAACACCTACGCGTCAGGCCCACAGCGTCGTGCGTCTTCCACGCGGCACAGCGACCCCGAGGAATTGCAGGCACGCCTCGACTTCCCCGGTGCCGTTTCCCCTCCACCGCCTGCGGCCGTCGGGACGGCCGTCCGCAAAGGATTCAGTGAGGACCCACGTGAGCTCGAAACCTGTCGTACTCATCGCTGAAGAGCTGTCGCCCGCCACCGTCGACGCCCTCGGGCCGGACTTCGAGATCCGGCACTGCAACGGAGCCGACCGCGCGGAGCTGCTGCCCGCCATCGCCGACGTCGACGCGATCCTGATCCGCTCGGCCACCAAGGTGGACGCGGAGGCCGTCGCCGCCGCCAAGAAGCTGCGGGTCGTCGCCCGCGCCGGTGTCGGCCTGGACAACGTGGACGTGTCCGCCGCCACCAAGGCCGGCGTGATGGTCGTGAACGCCCCGACCTCCAACATCGTCACCGCCGCCGAGCTCGCCTGCGGCCTCCTCGTCGCCACCGCGCGCAACATTCCGCAGGCCAACACCGCGCTGAAGAACGGCGAGTGGAAGCGGAGCAAGTACACGGGCGTCGAGCTGAGCGAGAAGACCCTCGGCGTCGTCGGCCTCGGCCGCATCGGCGTCCTGGTCGCGCAGCGCATGTCGGCCTTCGGCATGAAGATCGTCGCGTACGACCCCTATGTGCAGCCGGCCCGCGCCGCGCAGATGGGCGTCAAGCTCCTCTCCCTCGACGAGCTGCTCGAAGCCTCCGACTTCATCACCGTGCACCTGCCCAAGACCCCCGAGACGCTCGGCCTGATCGGCGACGAGGCGCTGCACAAGGTGCAGCCGCACGTGCGGATCGTGAACGCGGCGCGCGGCGGCATCGTGGACGAGGCCGCGCTGTACTCGGCCCTCAAGGAGGGCCGCGTCGCGGGCGCCGGACTGGACGTGTACGCGAAGGAGCCCTGCACGGACTCCCCGCTCTTCGAGCTCGACCAGGTCGTCTGCACCCCGCACCTGGGCGCCTCCACCGACGAGGCCCAGGAGAAGGCCGGCATCGCCGTCGCCAAGTCCGTACGCCTCGCGCTCGCGGGCGAGCTCGTGCCCGACGCGGTCAACGTCCAGGGCGGCGTCATCGCCGAGGACGTGAAGCCCGGCCTGCCGCTCGCCGAGCGTCTCGGCCGCATCTTCACCGCGCTCGCGGGCGAGGTCGCGGTCCGTCTCGACGTCGAGGTGTACGGCGAGATCACCCAGCACGATGTGAAGGTGCTCGAACTCTCGGCGCTCAAGGGCGTGTTCGAGGACGTGGTGGACGAGACGGTCTCCTACGTCAACGCCCCGCTGTTCGCGCAGGAGCGCGGTGTCGAGGTGCGCCTGACCACGTCGAGCGAGTCCCCCAACCACCGCAACGTGGTGACCGTGCGCGGCACGCTGTCGGACGGCGAGGAGGTGTCGGTCTCCGGCACCCTGGCCGGCCCCAAGCACCTCCAGAAGGTCGTCGCGATCGGCGAGTTCGACGTGGAGCTCGCGCTCGCGGACCACATGATCGTGCTGCGCTACGAGGACCGTCCCGGCATCGTCGGCACCGTGGGCCGCGTCCTCGGCGAGGCCGGGCTCAACATCGCCGGCATGCAGGTGGCGCGCGCGGAGGAGGGCGGCGAGGCGCTCGCCGTGCTGACCGTCGACGACACCATCCCGCAGAACGTCCTCGCCGAGGTCGCCGCGGAGATCGGCGCCAACTCGGCCCGCTCGGTGAACCTCACCGACTGACCGACCGGCCGCCACCTCCGGCGCACCCGTACCCGGCCCGCGGAGCCGTCCTAGACACTTGTCTTAGACGGATGTCTGCACGCCGGGTACGCTGCTGTCATGGGACACCGTGAGGATCTGCTCGAAGGCGCCAAGCGCTGCTTGCTGGAGAAGGGCTACGCCCGCACCACCGCCCGCGACATCGTCGCCGAGTCCGGCACCAATCTGGCCTCCATCGGCTACCACTACGGCTCCAAGGAAGCGCTGCTCAACCTCGCCTTCCTGAAGCTGACCGAGGAGTGGGGCGACGCGGTCGCCGATGGCCGTGCGGACGCCGCCGAACCCGAGGACCTGCCGCCGCTGGAACGCTTCGAGCGGGGCTGGGCCAAGGTCATCGACTCCTACGAGCAGAGCCGGCCGGTCTGGAAGCTCCAGATGGAGATCGTCTCCCGGCTCGACAGCGACCCCGACCTCCAAAAGGCCCTCGCGGGGCCCCAGGTGGAGGGCCGCACCGGCCTCGCGGAAGGCTTCCTCGGCCTCGACGAGAACGCGGACCCCGAGCGGGCGCGGCTCGCCGGCACGTTCTACCAGGCGCTGCTCGCCGGCGTGATGGTGCAGTGGATGGTCGACCCCGCCACGGCCCCCTCGGCGCGCGACCTCACCGAGGGGCTGAGGATCGTCATGGGGATCGACGGCGACCTGGAGCGCGGCGAGAGCTGAGCCGAGGGCGCGACGGGCCCCGCGTGGCCCGCTCGGTCGAGCATCCCGCGCCGAGGGTGTGAGGCCGGCGAGGGCGGCCTCGCCGACCGTGGGCCGTAGCGGCCCTCAGAGCCGTGCCGCCTTCAGGGCCATGTGCAGCAGGAGCCGGTCCTCGCCCTGGTCCAGGTCGAGGCCGGTGAGGTGTTCGACGCGCGAGAGGCGGTAGTAGAGGGTCTGGCGGTGGATGCCGAGGGCGGCCGCCGCGCGGCCCGCCTGGCCGGCGCAGTCGAGGAACACCTCTGCGGTGTGCGCGAGTTCGGCGTGCGGGGCGGTCAACAGGGTGCGTACCGCCGGGTCCTGGCCGTGTGCGGGGGGCAGCGCCGTCAGCATGCGGTACGGGCCGATGCCCGACCACTGGGCCACCGGGCCGAGCCGGGGCTCGGCAAGTGCCGCTCGTGCGGCGGCGGTTGCCTCGCGGCGGGAGAGCGCGAGGTCGGCGAGGCCGCGGCGGGCCAGGGCCACTCCGGCCGCGGCGCCCGGTCCCGCATCGCCCCGCAGCCGTTCCGCGGCGGTCCTCGCCGGGGCGAGCGCGTCCGCCGAGCGCAGGCGTACGAGCGCGGCGAGCCACTGCCCCCCGCCCGGCCCCGCGGGCTCCGGCGCCAGCGTGCACACCGCCGCCGCGCCCGCCACCGTACGGGCCGAAGGGGCGTCGGCGGCCGGCCAGGGTGCCACGCACACCAGCGCGTGCAGGCCCTCCGCGTCGGGCCCGAGCGCCGCCGTCAGGGCCGCCGTCGCCGCGTCGTGCTGCGGGCCGCGCTCCGCGGTCAGCGCCGCACGGAACTCGCGGGTGAGGTCCGAGCCGGCCTGGGCCTCGTCGGCGAGCAGCACCCCGATCCGCGCGGCGACCTCCATCGCCGCGGCCAGCTTCTCCTCGCCGGGGCCCGGCTCGTCGTCGAGCAGCCAGACGTAGCCGAGGGCGACGCCCCGATGGCGTACCGGCAGGCAGATCCGGCCGCGCAGAACCCCCGCGTCGGGCGCGGCCGGGATGCGGACCGGGCCGGTGGCGCGGGTGATGCCGAAGCCCTCGAACCAGGACCGGACGGCCGGCGTCGACTTCCTGGTCAGGATGGAACGGGTGCGCACCGGGTCGAGGGTGAGCTCGCCGAAATCGCTCTCGGAGTCGTGGGCGCCGAAGGCGATGAGCCCGAAATCCCGGTTCTCCAGCGTGACCGCGCCCCCGAGCAGCGCCGAGATTTCATCGACCAGATCCTGGTAGTCGCTCTTCACGGAAGCCATTCTCACCCATCACGCCCGCCGCTTCAGACATATGTATGAGATCCGGGCCACGGATGCGTGACAGCTGTCGATGGCCGAGGATCGTGGAGATCCCTAGGTTTCACGGTGGTTCTCCGTGCCGTCGCCGGCACCCCGGGAAGACGGCCCTCGTCCCCCCGGCCCGGTCGCGGCCCCGTCTAGTTCTTTCCGTGGAGGTGCCCCGTGCTGGGTCCCGTGATCCTCGCCGCGTCGCGCAGCGACAAGATGCGCAAGCTTGTTTCGGCCGCCCCGGTGACCAAGCCCGTGGTGAACCGGTTCATCCCCGGTGAGAGCGTCGACCAGGTGGTCCGCATCGTCGAGGAAATGGTCGGCAAGGGCCTGGAGCTCACCCTGGACGTGGTGGGCGAGGACATCACCACCCCCGCGCAGGCCGCCCACGCCCGCGACGCCTACCTGGAGCTCATCGGGCGGCTGGGGGACCTCGGCCACGGCACCAAGGCCGAGATGTCGGTGAAGCTCTCCATGTTCGGCCAGTCCCTCGAAGGCGGCCACGAGCTGGCGCTCGCCAATGTGCGCCCGGTCGTCGAGGCCGCCGCCGCGATCGGCACCACGGTCACCCTGGACGCCGAGGACCACACCACCCTCGACTCGATGTTCGCCATCCACGAGGAGCTGCGGAAGGACTTCCCGCAGACGGGCTGCGTCATCCAGGCCTACCTCTTCCGCACCGAGGCCGACGCCCGCCGCCTGGCCGACGCCGGCAGCCGGGTGCGCATCGTGAAGGGCGCCTACAAGGAGCCCGCCGAGGTCGCTTACCAGAACAAGGCCGAGATCGACAAGGCGTACGTCCGCATCCTGAGGATCCTGATGGAGGGCGAGGGCTACCCGATGATCGGGTCCCACGACCCGCGCCTGATAGCCATCGGCCAGGAGCTCGCGCGGCGGGCCGGGCGCAAGCTGGACGAGTACGAGTTCCAGATGCTGTACGGGATCCGCGGCGAGGAGCACCTGCGGCTCGCCGCCGAGGGCCACCGGATGCGCGTCTACACGGCGTACGGCACCGACTGGTACGGATACTTCATGCGGCGCCTCGCGGAGAAGCCGGCCAACCTGCTGTTCTTCGTCCGCTCGATGATCACCAAGAACTAGACGTCCACCAGGACCACGGATCTTTTCGGACAGGCCCCGAGCCTCCCTTCACCCGAACACCCCTCACGAAGGAGTCAAGGAATCATGGACGCTGTGACCCAGGTCCCCACCCCGGTCAACGAGCCGGTGCACGGCTACGCCCCTGGTTCCCCGGAGCGCGCCCGTCTGGAGGCCAAGCTCAAGGAGCTGGCCGAGAACCCCGTCGACCTGCCGATGACCATCAACGGTGAGCGGCGGATGGGCGGCGGCGAGCGCTTCGACGTCGTGCAGCCGCACAACCACCGCGCCGTCATCGGCACCTACGCCAACGCCACCGAGCAGGACGCCAAGGACGCGGTCGACGCCGCCCTCGCCGCCGCCCCGGCCTGGCGCGCGATGTCCTTCGACGACCGCGCCGCGATCATCCTGCGCGCCGCCGAGCTGCTGTCGGGCCCCTGGCGCGAGACGCTGGCCGCCTCCACCATGCTGGGCCAGTCGAAGACCGCCCAGCAGGCCGAGATCGACACCCCCTGCGAGCTCGTCGACTTCTGGCGCTTCAACGTCCACTACGCCCGCAACCTGCTCGCCGAGCAGCCCCCGGCGAACTCCCCGGGCGTGTGGAACCGCATGGACCACCGCCCGCTCGAAGGCTTCGTCTACGCGATCACGCCGTTCAACTTCACGGCCATCGCGGGCAACCTGCCGACCGCCCCGGCCCTGATGGGCAACGTCGTCGTGTGGAAGCCGTCCCCGACGCAGACCCACGCCGCCGTGCTGCTCATGCAGCTCCTGGAGGAGGCCGGTCTGCCCAAGGGCGTCATCAACCTGGTGACCGGTGACGGCCTGGCCGTCTCCGAGGTCGCCCTCAACCACCGCGACCTGGCCGGCATCCACTTCACGGGTTCGACCAAGACCTTCCAGCACCTGTGGAAGACCGTCGGCACGAACATCGAGAAGTACCGCACCTACCCGCGTCTGGTCGGCGAGACCGGCGGCAAGGACTTCGTCGTCGCGCACCCCAGCGCCGACCGAGCCGTCCTGAAGACCGCGCTGACCCGTGGCTCCTTCGAGTACCAGGGCCAGAAGTGCTCCGCGTCCTCGCGCGCCTACGTTCCGGCCTCGATCTGGAACGACGGCTTCAAGGAGGAGTTCGCGGCCGAGGTCGACGGCATCTCCATGGGTGACGTCACCGACCTGTCGAACTTCATCGGCGCGGTCATCGACGAGCGCTCCTTCGCGAAGAACAAGGCCGCGATCGACCGGGCGAAGGCCGACGCCTCCTGCACGATCGTCGCGGGCGGCAGCTACGACGACTCGGTGGGCTACTTCGTGCGCCCGACCGTCATCGAGTGCACCGACCCGGCCAACGAGGTCTTCACGACCGAGTACTTCGGCCCGATCCTCGCGATCCACGTCTACGACGACGCCGAGTACGACGCGATGCTGGAGCAGATGGAGTCGGCTTCCGACTACGCCCTGACCGGCGCCGTCATCTCCAACGACCGTGCCGCGGCCGCGTACACGATGGACAAGCTCCGCTACGCGGCGGGCAACTTCTACATCAACGACAAGTCGACCGGCGCCGTCGTCGGCCAGCAGCCCTTCGGTGGCGGCCGCGCGTCCGGCACCAACGACAAGGCCGGCGCTCCGCAGAACCTGATGCGCTGGACGCTGACCCGCGCCATCAAGGAGACGCTGGTCCCGCCGACCGACTACGGCTACCCGCACATGGGCTGACGGCCGTAGCCGCACCGAAACCCCGCCCCCGTCCTTGGTCCCCCAACCGAGGACGGGGGCGGTTTCCTGTCCGCCGGGCCCGCTATCTTGGCGGCGATGGATGACGACATAAGGCCCTGGGACACCGCGGCGCCGCTCGTCCGGGCGGCCAGGAGCGGGGACGCGCTGGCCATGGACGACCTGCTCAAGCTCGTCACGCCGTACGTCGCCCGGCTGTGCGCGCCCATCGCCCCGGGTGGCACCGAAGACGCCGTGCAGGAGTCGCTGCTGGCCGTGTTCAGGGGACTGCGGGGGCTGCGCGATCCACTCGCGTTCTACGGGTGGGTGCGCGCGGTCACCGTGCGCGAGGCCATGCGGGTGGCGCGACGGTCGGCGGGGGAGAGCCCCGCCGACCCCGCGCAGATCGCCCGGCTGCGAGACCTGCTGCCGCGGGCCGACACCGCGCAACTCCCTTCCGAGGTGCGCGACTTGCTCGCCAGGATGCCCGTTCAGCAGCGCACTGTACTGGTGCTGCGCGAGCTGGAGGGGCTCGATGAGCGCGCCATGGCCGAGCTGCTCGACATACCCGAGGGCACCGTGAAGTCACGGCTGAGCAGGGCCCGTTCCTCCTTCCGGAAGGCGTGGACGCGGTGACATCCCCCTCTGGCGGCGCGAGCGCTGTGGCCCGGCTGCGCGTGCTGAGCGCCGGTCTGCGCGCCCCGCTCTACGTCGAACGCCGCATCGGCCTGCCCTTCGACCAGGTGTGGGCGGTCGTCGCCGACCTGGAGGGCGAACTTCCCCATCTCCTTTCCTTCGTAAGGGAGTTCCGGGTGACGCCCGGCGACAGTGCGCGCAAGACGGCCCGTGCGGTCGACGTGATGGGGCTGCGGGGCGACTTCGAGGTGCGGCTCGGGCGCGGCTGGTGTCTGATGCAGTCCCGGCTCGTGACCATGGGCATGGCGGCCGAGCCGGACGGCGACGGCGGGACGCGGTTCGCGGTCTGCGGCGCGATCAGGCCCGCCGCCCTGGGCCCCGTGCAGTACGCCTACCGACGGCTGCTCGGCCCGCGCCGGACCCGCGCGTTCTTCCGCGAGATCGAGCGCCGGGCCGCGCTGCGGTGACCCCGCGGGGTGCGGCCGCGGGGGCGAGGCGGCGTCATGGGCGGCGGTTACGGCCTCGGGGGAGTATCGGGGGTGGTGCCCTCCGCTCCGCCGGGCGGCCGCCGGGTCCCCGAGACCAGGCTGCGCAGCTCATCGGCCACCCGCTCAGGCCGTTCCTCCGGGAGATGATGGCCCGCACCCGGCACGATCCGTACCGTCAGGTCGTCGGCGTACGGTTCGCCGCGGAGCAGTGCCGGCGGGATCACCGGGTCGAGCTCGCCGCCCAGGACGCGGGTCGGCACGGTGAGTCGGGTTCTGCGGTGGGTGCCGCGGAAACCGGCCGGGATGTCCCGTACCACGTACTGCCAGAACAACGACTGCCCGGCATGCGCCGACACCCGAGTGGCCTCGGCGAACTCCGTCAGCTCCGCCTCGCTCCACGGTGCGGGGCCGCCCGCCCCGCGCCGCAGCAAGTGGCGGGTGAATGCGGGCCAGTGGCGCAGCACGAGGCGGCCGACGACCGGGTACTCGACGAACGCGGTGAACCACATCCGCCACAGGTTCGCCAGCACATCGCGGTGCCGGGTCCAGGGGTGCGTCATGTTGAGGGCGAGGAAGGCGCGGACGCGTTCCGGGCCCGCTCGCACACCCGGAAGCCGACGCCGGCGCCCCAGCTGTGCGCGACGATCACCGCCTGCTCCAGGCCGAGTTCATCGAGCAGCGCGAGGACGTCGGCGGCGAGCGACTCGGTGTCGTACCCCGTGCGGCTCTGCTCCGACCAGCCGAAGCCGCGCAGATCGACACAGATCAGCCGGTGCCCGTCGGCGAGCAGCGGCACGACGTGGCGCCAGGCGTACCAGTGCTGCGGAAAGCCGTGCAGCAGCACCACGGGATCGCCGCTGCCGAACTCGGCCAGGTGCAGCCGGACACCGCGCACCCTCACTTGCCGGTGCGTGGCGCCTTCGAGGTGCGGCATCGGACGTTCGCTGATGGTCATGAGGTCCCCTTCGACGGACGGACGGACGGACGGACGGACGGTGGTCGTCGTTGTCGTCCTGCCAGGAGGCGTGCGGTCCGTCGAAGGTTCCCCATGACTTTCGGGGCGGGGCGCCGGGCCGAGGGCTCAGACTTCGATCAGTACCTGGTCCAGTGATTTGCGTACCAGGTCGGGCACTTCGCAGTCGTCGGCCGGGTATCCGACCGGGATGACGGCGAACGCCTTCTCGTTCGCGGGGCGCCCGAGCACCTCGGACAGGAACCGCATCGGGCTCGGCGTGTGCACGAGCGCGGCGAGACCGGACTGGTGCAGCGCCGAGAGCAGCATGCCGACCGCGATGCCGACCGACTCGTCGACGTAGTAGTGCTTGTGCTTGGTGCCGTCCTCGGCCAGCCAGTAGCGCTGCTGGAAGACGACGAGCAGGGCCGGGGCGTCGGTGAGGTGGGTCTTCACCGCGTCCGTGCCGATCGGCCGCAGCGCCGCGAGCCACTCCTCACCGAGCCGTCCGTCGTAGGAGATCTTCTCCTCCTCCTCGGCCGCCTCGCGGATCCTGCGGCGCACGTCCGGGTCCTTGACCAGGACGAACGTCCACGGCTGCTGATGTGCTCCGGACGGCGCGGTCGCGGCGCAGGCGACGGCGTCCCGGACCGCCTGCTCGGGCACCGGGTCGGGTGAGAAGCTGCGGACGGTACGGCGCTCGTCCATGCGGACGCGCAACTCGGCGGCCCGCGCCAGGGTCTCGGTGCTCGCCATGCGGGCCGGGCGGTAGGGGACGGGCCGGTAGGGCTCGCCGTGGACCGGGGTCCAGTGCTGCTCGGTAGGTGTGGGCATGCGGCGAGTCTGGCGCTCGGACCTGGTCTGGTCCAAGCCCCTGGAGGGGTAGGTGACTTGAAAGGTTCAGACAGTGGCCGAGCGGCGGAACGTGCGGCGGTACGCGGCCGGCGTGGTGCGCAACGCCCGGTGGAAGCGGCGGCGCAGATTGGTCGCCGAGGAGAGCCCGGTGCGGGCGGCGACCGCTTCGACGGGCAGGTCCGTCTCTTCGAGCAGGGCCTGCGCGGCGGCGATGCGCCGGGCGAGCAGCCACTGGCCCGGCCCGGTGCCGAGCTGCTCGGCGAAGCGGCGGGCCAGGGTGCGCGGGGAGACGCCGGCGCGGGCCGCGAGCGTCGCCACGGACAGGGGCTCGGCGAGGCGTTCGGCGGCCCAGTCGAGCAGCGGGGCCAGTGAGTCGGGCACGCCGGGCGGCGGGGTCGCCGCGTACTGGAGCTGGCCGCCCTCGCGGTGCGGGGGCATCACCATGTGGCGGGCGATCCGGTCGGCGTATGCGGCGCCGAAGTCCTTGCGGACCAGGTGCAGGCAGAGGTCGAGAGCCGCGCCGCTGCCCGCGCTGGTCGCGACGTCGCCGTGGTCGACGTAGAGCACATCGCTGTCCACGACGACCGCGGGGAAGCGCCGGGCGAGTTCGGCGGCCAGGCGCCAGTGCGTGGCGGCCCGGCGCCCGTCGAGCAGTCCGGCCTCGGCCAGGATGAACGCGCCCGAGCAGAGCGAGATGATCCGGGCGCCGTCGCGGTGGGCGGCGCGCAGCGCGGCGAGCACGCCGGACGAGAGGGGGGCGGGCGTCTGCTTGCCCGGCAGCACGATGGTGTCGGCGCGGCGCAGCGAGTCCAGGCCGTGCTCGATGTGCATGGCGTATCCGGCCTGGGTGTCCACCGGCCCCGGGTGTTCGGTGGCGACCCAGAACGCATAGCGCGGCTCCGCCCCGGCCCGTTGGCCCCCGAACACCTCGGCGGCGATGCCGAGTTCGAAGGTGGACTGGGGAGGGTGGACCAGGGCGGCGATGCGGTGCGGGGCGTCCGGCGCGGGCGTGGGCATGGCAGGAAAGTACCTGATGATGTCAGATCTGACACTGGGCGGACTGTTGCGCGCTGCGGATGATCGACGCATGAGCAAATCGCACGAGACGGACGAGACGCACGAGACGAACGAGACGGACGGGTTGAACGAGCTGAACAGGTCGGGCGGGCCCCGGGTCCAGGCGCTTGACGTGGCGCAGGTCGCGCCGCGGGAGGTGGCCCCGGGCGTCGTGTCCCGCCGCCTGACCCGCACCGACCACGCCCGCGGCTGGCTGATCGACTTCGCGCCGGGCAGCGAGTGGCCGGAGGTCGACGTGCACACGGAGGAGGAGCGGTACTACGTGATCAGCGGAGAGATCATCGACGGGGACGGGGTGTTCGGGGCGGGGTCGTACGTCGTCTTCGACGCGGGTACGTCGCACCGGCCGCGCTCGGTGACGGGCGCACGGATGCTGGGGGTGAGCATCCGGGTGCCCTGACCGCCCCTGGTGCGGAGCCCCGGCCGGCCGGCGCCCGCGGCACCCGGACGGCACCCGGCCCCTCCCGCACGGCCCGTCTCCTCACGACCACGCCCCCACGATCACCCCGAGCCCCACCCCGAATCCCGCACCCAGCAGCACCAGGTACACCCCGTACCAGCGCCGCCACCTCCGGGCGAGCAGGGCCAGGCCGCCGAAGACGAGGCCCACCGTCAGGGTGCGGGAGCCGCGCGGGACGGCGGCCTCGCGCAGCCAGGAGGTCGTGGGGATTCCCGTGCGGCCCGCCTCCGCGGCGTACACCTTGAACGGGATGCCGTCCCACGGCTGGTGACGGACCGCCGACGCGCCCTGGGTGGAGAGCTCGTGACGGACCTCCGTCCGCATCCGGTCCGTCGTCAGCGGCGCCGGCATGTGCACACCGGACAGGGCCAGTTGAAGCGCGAGGACACTGCCCGCGAGGCTGCCCGCGAGGGCCGAGAGGGCGAGCGGGACGGCTCGGCGCGGGGCCGCGGCGCACACCGCCGCGAGGAGGAGTTCCGGCATCAGGGGCCAGCTGAGGGCCTCCGTGAACGCCCAGGCGAAGGCCAGGAGGAGGCCGGCCCGTGAGGCCGCGAGGGCCGCGACCCGGCGGCGCAGCGGCGAGTCGCGCAGGGCCTCCGCGTTCGTGCGGGCGTGGAGCGCCGCCACCGCCTCCCGTGCCTCGTCCGGCGTGGCCGACGGCGGCAGTGGCGCCCCGATGCGCACCCGGATCAGGGCGGAGCGGAACCGGCCGTGCTTGGGCAGCAGCCGGTCCGTGCCCGCGATGCCCACCGGCACCACCGGCACCCCCGCGTGCTCCGCAAGGACCAGGGCGCCCCGGTGGAACGAGCCGACCTCGCCGTCGTGGCCGCGGGTGCCCTCGGGGAAGAGGACCACGGCCCGGCCCGCGCGCAGCCCGTCGGCCATGGCGAGCAGGTCCTCCATGCCGCCGCCGGAGCGCCGCACCGGGAAGCCCGCGGCGAGCCGGCTGCACACGCGGCGCCGCCACGGCGAGGCGAACCAGTAGTCGGCCGCGGCCCCGATCGCCGGGGTGTGGCGGGCGTCGAGCGCGGCGAGCAGGGCCGCGGTGTCGGCGTGCGAGGAGTGGTTGGCGACGACCACGCAGCCGCCGCGCGGCAGATGCCCCCGGCGTTCCACCCCGCCGGTCAGGGTCAGGGCGCACCACCACAGGGCGCGCCGGGCCAGCGCGGCGAGCCGCGGCCGGGCCCCGGTCCTGGTCCGCTTCGCCGGGGTCAGGGTCGTCGTCATCGGGTCACCGCCGTCGTGAGCAGCAGGGCGAGCAGGAGGGAGTCGACGCGGTCGAGCAGGCCGCCGAAGCCGGGGAGCCAGCTCCCCGCGTCCTTCACCCCGGCCTCCCGCTTCACCATGGATTCGAGCAGGTCCCCCAGGACGCAGCCGAGCGCCACCGCCGCCCACAGAAGCGGGGACCATGCCCCAACTGCCCAGAGGACAAGGCCGGTTGAGAGTGCGGTGCCGAGAACTCCCGCCCAGGTCTTGTGCGGGGAGAGCGGCGAGAGCGGGCGGGCCAGGGCGCCGCGGCGGCCCAGGAACGTACCGCCGCACCACGCGCCCACATCGCCGAGCGCGACCGCGATGCCCACCGCGGCGGCCGTCTCGCCGAGCGTGACCAGCGCGGTCAGCGGGACCGCGATCCACAGCAGCGCGAAGACCGTGCGGGCCGCGGCGGTGAAGCCGGATTCCGGGTCGCCGCGCAGCAGCGAGGGAAGGGCCGCGACCGGCAGGAGAAGGCCGATGGTGCGCGCGTCGAGCGCCGAGGGCGCCGCCCAGGCGAGCATGGGGAGCGCCACGGAGGCCGCGACGAGCACCGCCGCCTCCGCGCGGCGCAGGCCCGTCATCCGCACGTACTCCGTCATCGCGACCAGGCCCAGCGCCGCCGCCAGGGCGCACGCCCCGCCGCCGCCGAGGAACAGGGCGCCGAGATAGACCGGCGCCGCCAGCGCCCAGGTCCGCCACCGCTTGCGCACCTCGGCCCGCACCCGGATCCGCGCCGGCAGGGCCGCCACAGCGAGGCCGCTCACCCCGAGCACTCCGACGCTCACCAGCACCGTACGGCCGTACGTACTCATGCCGCCAACTCCCGCCACAGCCAGGCGCATCGCACGGCGGCCGTGAGCAGCGAGCCGATCGCGATCAGCAGCAGAACCGGGACCGCCCAGCCCGAAGCGGCCGCCACGGCCACCAGGAGACAGCGCTCGGTCTTGCCGACCGGGCCGCCGTTGCGGCGCGGCGCGCCGGCCGCCGAGCCGGCGAGCGCGACCCACGACGGCAGGGTCGCGGCGAGCCCCGCGGTGGACACCAGCCAGAGCGGGGCCAGCGGCAGGAATCCCGCGAGCACCGCCAAGTCGGCCGCCCGGTCGCCCAGTTCGTTCAGGAGCGCGCCGCGTCGTGTGGTGCGCCCGGTGTCGCGGGCCAGCGCGCCGTCCAGGTTCGCGAAGGCGAGCCGGGCCGCGAGGAGCGCCGCGACCGGCAGGGCGGCGAGCGGCGCGGGCAGCAGGGCGAGCGCCGCGGCCGCTCCCGCGGCGCTCACCACGCCCGCCGCGGTCAGGGCGTCGGGCGACACCCCGCGCCGGGCGAGCGCCCCGCGGACGCCGGAGAGCCGGTCCGCGTACCAGGGCTTGAGTGCGTAGAGGCCGTTCATGGACTCCACTGTCCTTGCGGGGGAGCGGCGCCACATGAGTGCTCGTACTCAGAGGGGACTCACCAACGGCTCATCCGCTGACCGACGCCGCGCCCGTCTCGATGTGCCCGGTGTAGCGGCGCGACCAGGTGCTGTCGCAGTCGGCCGTGACCGTGAAGTCGTACCAGCCGTTCTGGAGGGCCACCGCGTTGAAGAAGTCCTCGGTGGACCCGCCCGCGGGCACGGTGTACTTCCAGGTGCCCGTCCGGTACTGGTTCGAGGTGATGGTGAACTTCACCGACGCGGCGGAGGAGTTGGTCATCCTGAACCAGACCGCCATCTTGCCCGTCCCGGACTCGACGGCGTAGCGCGCCGCCACCTCCACGGATTTGCCCGGCTTGGTGGCGTCGCCGACGAAGCGGCGCAGGAAGCGGTTGGGGCCCACCATGGTGAAGTCGTACGCGCCCGCGCCCGCGGCCGTGCCGATCTGGAAGAAGTCGCTCGCGGTGCCGCCCGGATCGACCGTGTACTGCCACGGTGTGGTGTCGCGGTAGGCGTTGGGGTGGATCGAGAAGTGCGCGGCGCTGGTCGCGGGGGAGCCCTGGTTGGCCATGCCGAACCAGGCCAGGATCTGCCCGCCGGCCTTGAACTCGAACCGGTCGAGGTTGCCGTTCGGCTGGTAGGGCAACGCGCGGGCCGGCCGGGTGCCGGACTCCTGTGCGGGCAGTGCGTTGTTCTGCGGCGCCGGGTTGGGCAGCGGGCCGCAGGTGGCGATCCCGATCACCTTGGTGGCGGGCAGCCCGGACGGCATGCCGTACACGGGCGACGCGAAGTCGAAGACCCCGGTCAGGTCGCCGGTGACCTTGCGGCGCCAGGCGCTGATGCCGGGACAGCTCGCCGGGGTGCCGAGCGCCGTCGTCCACGTCTCCAGGAAGCGCAGCACCGACGTGTGGTCGAAGACCTCGGAGGAGACCCAGCCACCGCGCGTCCAGGGCGACATGACCACCATCGGCACCCGGAAGCCCAGACCGTACGGGACGCCGTTCAGGAACTCGCCGGCCGTCCCGGCGGGCGGCGACGGCGGGGGCACGTGGTCGAAGAAGCCGTCGTTCTCGTCGTAGTTGAGGAACAGGACGGTCGAGTCGAAGACGTCGGGGGCCGCCGCGAGCGCGCGGTACACCAGGTCGACGAAGTGCGCGCCGTCGCCGGGCGGGGCGTAGGGGTGCTCGGAGAACGCCTGGTTGGCGACGACCCAGGAGACCTGGGGGAGCCTTCCGGCGATCGCGTCGGCCTTGATGGCGGCGGCGATGTCGTCAGGGGTGGAGCCGGTGACCGACGGGACGGACCCCATGCCGCGGTCGTGCAGCGGATCGCCCGCCGGCGCGGAGGTGAACCGCTTGAAGTACGCGAGCCCGTTGTCGCCGTAGTTGTCGTTGGCGTTCTGGTAGACCTTCCAGCTCACCCCGGCGCGCTGGAGCGCCTCCGCGTACGTCTCCCACGTCAGGCCCGACTCGTCGCCGCCGTCGTAGCTGGTGCCGTCGACCTTGCCGCTCCACAGGAAGGTGCGGTTGGGTCCGGTGGCGCTGAGCGTGGAGCTGAAGTAGGCGTCGCAGACCGTGTAGTTGTCGGCGAGCGCATAGTGGAAGGGGATGTCGCCGCGTTCGAGATGGCCCAGCGAGCGGACGTTTCCGACACCGGAGACCCAGCTGTCCATGCGGCCCTTGTTCCATGCCGCGTGCTGCGAGGTCCAGCTGTGCGGCAGGTCGCCGCTGCACTGGGCGAGCGTCTCGCCGTCCGCGCCGCCCGCACCCGGTGTCGAGCTGAGCTTCCACGGATACTGGCGGCCGGTGCCGTTGGGCTGGTTGAAGACGGGCTGCCCGCCGGCCAGCAGGATGCCGCTCTTGTCGCCGAAGCCCCGGACACCCTTGAGGCGGCCGAAGTAGTGGTCGAAGCTGCGGTTCTCCTGCATCAGGATCACCACGTGTTTGACGTCCTTGATGGTGCCGGTCGCCGAGGCGGCCGCCGTGCTCGTGACCGCCGGACCGACGGCCCGCGCCGCCGACGGTGGCAGCACGGAGCCGGCCGCAACGCCCGCACCGAGTGCCACGAAACCCCTACGACTGATCGGTGTCATCCGCCCGCCTCCACGTCGCATGTGCCCCTGCGGCACATCGAGCGCAAGAGTGGCGCCGTCCAATGGTCTGAAGCTAGACCTCTACAGGGGTGGATTTATGAACTCTCGGTCAACGGCAGGGTTTCTTAAGGTTGGATGAGAGCTTGCATCCGTTTCGCGCCACCCCGGCACCCCGGTCGGTGGGCCGGGCTCGCCCGACGGTTCAGCGGCTCTCGACGCCGTTGGCGATGTCCCGCCTGACCCCGTACCAGCCGAACAGCACGCCACCGGCCGCCGCGCCCAGGACGGCGAGGTAGACCGCCGGCCGGTGCAGGTCGATCGCGTCGACCACGTCGAAGCCCAGGGCGAGCGCGAACACCACCACCGACACCGCGAACACGGCGACCAGACCCCGGAACTTGGTGCTGAAGAACAGGTGCCGGGCCGGCGGCGGCGGCGTCGCGGCCAGGTCGGCGGCCGGACCCGTGCTGGCCGCGAGCGGGCGCTTGAAGTAGGTCATGTGCAGCCAGCGCCCGCACGGCTCCCAGCCGTCCGGCTCAAGACCGGCGGTCAGTTCCTCGCGTTGCTTCGCGCCGTGCGCGCTCTCGCGCCGGTACTCCCAGCGCATCGCGGCGCCGGGGGTGCGACGGCACACGAAGCGGCCGACGAAGTCGAGCCCCTCGACCTCCCAGCCCTCGGCCCCGTACCGATTGAGGAGCAGCCGGTCGGTGTAGATGTCGCTGGTCCACTTCCACGTCTCGCCGCCGGCCTCGGGCCGCTCGCCGTCGTGGTCCCGGGTGAGCCGGTCCGCGAAGGCCTCCGGCGGGCCGAACTCCTCGCGGGCGTCGGGCTTACCGGACTCGGTGAGGTAGCCGGTGAGGTCGGCGACGGTCGCCGCCGCCTCCTGGTCCGGCATGCCGCGCGCCACGAGCAGCCGGCTCAGTTCCGCGAAGTATTCGGTGTTCACGCTGGTCCCCCTGGAAGTGTGCTGGTGAGCATGGCCGTGACCGCCGAGTGGAACTCCCCCCAGGCGGCGCCCTGTTCGACGAGGGCACGCCGGCCCTCGTCGGTCAGCCGGTAGTAGCGGCGGCCCGGCCCGCGCTCGGCGGCCCGGAATTCACCGACCGCGAGGCCGGCCTCCTCCAGGCGGTTGAGCACGGGATAGAGGGTGCCGCCCTTGATGTCGCCGAGCCCCGCGGCGGTGAGTGCCTTGGAGATCTCGTACCCGTAGCTCTCACCCCCGGTGAGGCAGGACAGGACGAGGAGGTCGAGGACACCCTTGAGCCAGCTGGATCTGCGGTCTGCGGCCATGCGTGTATTCCAGCACCACCTAGGTAGGAATGCAACCTAGATGGCGGAGTCGTGTGCGGGGCGAGGTGTCCGCTTCCGGTGGGGTCGGGCGCCCGGCCGCTCCGCCCCGCCGAGTTCCGTCACGATCTCCGCCAGGGCGCCCCGCAGCCACCGGTGGGCCGGGTCCGCGTCGACCCGGACGTGCCAGGCCTGCACGAACGGATTGGCCGGCAGGTCGAGCGGGATGTCGAGGACCGCGAGCGGCATCGCGCGGGCCGCCTCCAGGGCGAACTGTCGCGGCACCAGGGCGAGGGCGTCCGAACGCAGCGCGAAGAAGCAGGCCGCCGTGTAGGTCGGCGCGGTGGCCAGCACGTCGCGGGTCAGGCCGAGTTCGGCGAGCCGCTCGTCGACGACGCTGCGCACCCGGCCGCGCCGGGTGACGGTGATGTGGGGGAGGGCCGCGAACCGCTCCGGGGTGAGCCGCTCGTCCGCGTACGGCCCGTCGGCCCGCGCCACCGCCACGTAGCCGTACTCGCCGAGGGGCTCGGTGCGGATGTCGTGCGGCAGCTCGCCCATCTGCCCGACATCCAGGTCGACCAGGTCCCGCAGGTCGGCCGGGTTCTCGTCGCCCTCGGGCAGCATCCGAAGCCGCACCCGGGGTGCCTCGCGCATCACCCGCTCGGTGAGCACCGAGCCAAAGATGACGGCCACGCCGTCGTTGGACCGGATCGTGAACTCCCTTTGCAGGGTGGTCAGTTCGAGCTCGGTCGGCGGGCGCAGCGCGGCCAGCGCGGACGCCAGGGCCGCCTCCGCGCGCGGCCGGAGTTCGCGGGCGCGCGGCGTCAGGACGAGGCCCCGCCCCGACGGCACGAGCAGCTCGTCGCCCACCACCCGGCGCAGCCGCCCCAGGGTCCGGCTCATCGCGGACGGCGAGATGCGCATCTCGGCCGCGGCCCCCGCCACGCTTCCCGCCCGCAGCAGGGCGTCGAGCGAGGGCAGCAGATTCATGTCCGGCAGCTGTTGCATGGAGGCAGTATGGCCGAATGGTGCGTCTCGCGCACGGCTCGGCTGCCAATTCAGACCTTGTATGCAGCAGTGGAGTCCCAGCACGCTGATCCCATGCTCGACACCCGACAGCGCACCACCGCCCTGCTCGTCGCCGGCTGCTTCTTCATGGAGATGCTCGACGGCACCATCGTGGCCACCGCCGCCCCGCGGATGGCGGCCTCCCTCGACACAACGCCCACCTCGGTCGGCCTGGTCGTCACCGTCTATCTGCTGACCCTCGCCGTGCTCATACCGCTCAGCGGCTGGCTCACCGCCCGCTACGGCGCCCGGCGGATCTTCCTCACCGCCATCGTCCTGTTCACGCTCGCCTCGGCGGGCTGCGCCGCGAGCGGCAGCCTCGGCATGCTCGTCGCGATGCGCGTCCTGCAAGGAGCGGGCGGCGCCCTGATGGTCCCGGTCGGCCGGCTCCTGGTGCTCGCCGGGGCCGCCAGGACCGACATACCGAAGATCATGGCGTACATCGTGTGGCCGGGCCTGATGGCCCCCGTCGTCGCTCCTCTGCTCGGCGGCGTCCTCACCACGTACGCGAGCTGGCACTGGATGTTCCTCGTCAACCTGCCCCTGGGGGCGGCCGCCTTCGTCGTCGCCCGGCGTCTGGTCGCGGCCGGGCCCACCGCCACCCCGCCCCCGCTCGACATCCCCGGCGTGCTGCTCAGCTGCACCGGGCTCGCCGCCCTCACCTGGGCCGCCCACCTGGTCGCCGAGACCGACAGCGGATGGGAGGCACCGGCCGGCGTCGGGGCGCTCGCCGTCCTCGCGCTCGGCGCCGCCGGACGTCATCTGCTGCGCACCGCCCACCCGCTGGTCAATCTGCGCACCCTCGACGTGACGACCTTCCGGGCCGCCGTGAACGGCGGCTCGCTCTTCTGGATCGTCGTCGGCTCCATGCCCTTCCTGCTGCCCCTGCTGTTCCAGGAGGTGTTCGGATGGAGCGCGGTGAAGTCCGGCGCGGTGGTGCTGTTCGTCTTCGTCGGCAACATCGGGATCAAGCCCGCGACCACCCCGCTGATCAACCGCTTCGGGTTCCGCCCGCTGCTGCTCGTCGCCACGGTCGGGCTCGCCGTCGCCGTCGCGGGCTGCGCCCTGCTCACCGCGTCGACCCCGCTCGCCGTGACCGCCGCCCTCGTCACGCTCGGCGGCGCCGCCCGCTCGCTCGGCCTCACCTGCTACTCGACCATCGCCTTCAGCGAGGTGGCACCCGAGCGGCTGCGCGACGCCAACGCGCTGTCCGCGACCGCCAACCAGCTCGCGGCGGGGCTCGCCGTCGCCGTCGCCACCATCGCGCTGCGCCTGGGCGGCGCCCTCCAGGACACACCGCCCCACGCCTACGCGGTGGCGTTCTGCCTGCTCGGCGCGTTCTGCCTGCTCCCCGCGCTGGGTGCGCTGCGGCTGCGCAGCGGGGCCGGCGACGCGGTCCGTACCCGACGCGCCGAGCCCGCGCTGCCGGGCCGGGCGGGGGTCGCCGTCTCAGATAGTAGGAAGTCCGAGTAATTGTAGAGACAGACTCCAGGGCAGCGCTTAGCTTTGTAGAAGCCGAACGTCTCGCTGATCCAGCGAAGGGCGGTCGTGAGTGCAGTGCCCCGAGGCAGGCAACCCCTGCGGCCGCGCTCCCCGCCCCTTCCGGCACCTCACTGCATCCGCCGGGGCCCGTCCCCGGACCTCCCAGCAGAGGAGTCGAATCCCCATGGTCAAGCAGCCCGCCCGCCGAGTCCGTCACTCTTCGCGCAGCAGCGAGTCCGACCGCAAGAACGCCGCCGCAGCCCTCCAGCGTGCGCTGGACCGCAGGGACAACGGCGGCGCCACCGGGCACTGAGGCCCGCTGCCACGAGCCGGCCGGTTACCGGCCGCGCCGGATCTCGAAGTGGTCGATGCGCTCGCCCGTCTCGGCGAGCGCGCTGACCTTCATGCTCGGGTGGCGGCCGGTCTCGACCTGCACCGCGAGGAACGAGTAGTTGGTGTAGCGCACGCGGGACCACTCCACGGTCTCGGTGACCTTCGCGCCGCCCTTGACCCAGTGGTAGGTGTCCACGCTGTCGCGGTCCGCGACGTGGCCCTCGTACGAGTCGGGCACCGGGAAGCTGTAGAGCGAGCGGCCCGCGGCGCCGGCCGTCACGTACACGATGCCGTCCCGCGTCGGGTCGGTGCGCTCGCCGATCGCGACCTTGCGGCCCACCTTGTTGCCCTTGATGGCGTCGGTGCGCTCGTACACGTGGTTGTGGCCGTTGATCACCAGGTCCACCTGGTGCTTCTCGAACAGGGGCACCCACGCGTCGCGCACGCCCCCCTCCGAGGCGTGCGAGCTCGTCGTGGAGAACGCGCAGTGGTGGAAGAACACCACGATGAAGTCGACGGCGTGGTTGGCACGCAGCTCTCCGAGCCGCTTGTCCAGCCACGTCGTCTGCTTGCCGCCGCTGATGCCGAAGTTGGCGGGGATCTCGTAGGAGACGTCGTTGGCGTCCAGGGCGATCACGCCCACGTTGCCGTGCACGAACGAGTACACACCGGGCTGGTTCACCGGGTCCGGGCCGTTGGCCGGCAGCGACCAGCGGGCGTTCTGGCCGCCGTAGCCCTGCGGCGAGTACCAGGCCTCCATGTCGTGGTTGCCGGTCGTGACCATCCACGGCACCGTCTTGGCCACCGACTCCGTCTGCGCCAGGAACTGGTCCCAGGTGCGCGCGTCGTACTGGTCCGAGGACTGGCCCGAACCGGACGGGTCGGCGTAGCAGATGTCGCCGGCGTGCAGGTGGAAGGACGGGTTCTGGCCCAGGATCACCTGGTCGTTGCCGAGCGCGTGATAGCTGACGCCCTGGTCGCCGAAGGCCGTGAAGGTGAAGTTCTCGGCGTGCGCGGGGGCGGTGGTGAAGGTGCCGAGCGTGCCGAGGTTGCGCCGGTCCGCCGGGTCGAAGCCGTCGTGGCCCACCCCGTAGTAGTACGTCTGGCCGGGCCGCAGCCGGTCGAGGCCGGCGTGCACGTAGAACTGCTCGGCGGCCGCGATCTTCCCGCCGTTCAGTGCGGGTGTCGTCAGGTGGCGCACCTCCGCGTCGATCTTCCGGCTCAGCGACCAGGGGCTCGTGCCGATGCGGATGTACGGCTTCTTCACCGCGAACGGGACCTGCCAGGAGACCCGCATCTGCGTCTTGGGGTCGGCCCCGTACGCGAGGTGGCGGCCGAACGGCGCGGCCAGCGAGCCGTCCACGCCGTGCCGCGACGCGGAGGTGAGCGCGGTCGGCGCCGAGAAGGCGGGCGAGGCCGCCCCGGCGGTCGCGAGGCCCGCACCGGCGACGGCGGCCGTGGCCGCGGTGGTGCGCAGCACACCGCGCCGGCTCAGCTTGCTCCGCAGGTACTCGTGCTGCTCGGCCATGCTCATGCGCTCGGCGAGCTTGTCAGGGATGCCGAATCTGGGGATGTCCATGGCCGAAAACGTCCTCCACCCAATCGACGGCATCTTCTCCGCGAGGTGAACTCCGGGCGTACAACTGCCTACGCGACTCCCCGGCCGGCACCGGCTTGTCCATACTCCGGACACCGGGTGTCAGGGGCTGGGACGGCGAGTAGGGTCGCCCCATGTCGGCAAGTTCTCGCAGCATCAATCTCGCAGTGATCCCCGGTGACGGCATCGGCCAGGAGGTCGTGGCCCAGGGCCTGAAGGTTCTCCGAGCCGTCCTCCCGCAGGACGTGAAGCTGGAGACCAGGGAGTTCGACTTCGGTGCCCGGCGCTACCGCGCCACCGGTGAGACCCTCACCGACGCCGATGTCACCGAGCTCAAGCAGCACGACGCGATCCTGCTCGGCGCGATCGGCGACCCCTCGGTCCCGTCCGGCGTCCTGGAGCGCGGCTTCCTGCTGAAGCTCCGCTTCCTCTTCGACCACTACGTCAACCTCCGCCCCAGCAGGCTGCTTCCCGGCGTCGCCACCCCGCTCGCCGGCCAGCCCGAGATCGACTTCATCGTCGTGCGCGAGGGCACCGAGGGTCCCTACACCGGCAACGGCGGCTCGATCCGTACCGGCACGCCGCACGAGGTCGCCACCGAGGTCTCGGTCAACACCGCCTTCGGTGTCGAGCGCGTGGTCCGTGACGCCTTCGCCCGCGCCCAGGCCCGTCCGCGCAAGAAGCTGACGCTCGTCCACAAGAACAACGTGCTGGCCTACGCCGGTCACCTGTGGACCAACGTCTTCAACGCGGTGGCCAAGGAGTTCCCCGACGTCACCACCGACTATCTGCACGTGGACGCGGCGACGATCTTCCTCGTCACCGACCCCGCGCGGTTCGACGTGATCGTCACCGACAACCTCTTCGGCGACATCATCACCGACCTCGCGGCGGCCGTCTCCGGCGGTATCGGCGTCGCGGCATCGGGCAACATCAACCCGAGCGGCGAGTTCCCGTCGATGTTCGAGCCGGTGCACGGCTCCGCCCCGGACATCGCGGGCCAGGGCAAGGCCGACCCGTCGGCCACCGTCCTGTCCGTCGCGCTGCTCCTGCGCCACCTCGGCCACGAGTCCGAGGCGGCCCGCATCGAGACCGCCGTCTCCGAGGACCTGGCCGCCCGCGGCGGCTCGGTCCGCACCACGGACGAGATCGGCGACGCGCTCGCCGCACGAGTAGCCGGCTAGCGCCCGGCGGAACACGCGTAACAGCCGCCGGGCCGCTTCGAGCACCCGGCGGCTTTCCGCATGCGGCCACCGGGTGACACCATCAATCCCGGACCGCACATCACACCGTTATGTCCAAGGCCCGCCAAGAGCGATAATCGGACGTGGGCCGCGGCATGCGGAGCAGCTCGGACGTCCAGCAACAGGCAGCGGCGTGAGCGCGGTCCGTCACTATCCACCGGTGAAGGACACAGCACTCATGACGACGCCCACGATCGAGCTCAAGCCCACCTCGCACCCGCTGTCCGACGCGGAGCGCGAGGCGATTCTGGCCAGCCCCGGTTTCGGCCGCCACTTCACCGACAACATGGTGACGGTCCGCTGGACCGAGGGCCGCGGCTGGCACGACGCCCAGCTCGTGCCGTACGCACCGCTGTCGATGGACCCGGCGAACATGACGCTGCACTACGCGCAGACGATCTTCGAGGGCCTGAAGGCCTACCGCCAGCCCGACGGCACGGTCGCCACCTTCCGGCCCGAGGCCAACGCCGAGCGCTTCCAGAACTCCGCGCGCCGCATCGCGATGCCCGCACTGCCCACCGACCTCTTCATCGCCGCGTGCGACGCGCTGATCCAGCAGGACAAGGCGTGGGTCCCGTCCTCCGGCGAGGCCTCCCTCTACCTGCGCCCCTTCATGATCGCGACCGAGGTCGGCCTCGGCGTGAAGCCGGCCAACGAGTACCTGTTCATCGTGATCGCCTCCCCGGCAGGCGCCTACTTCCCCGGCGGCGTGAAGCCCGTCTCGGTCTGGCTGTCCGAGGAGTACGTGCGCGCGGTCAAGGGCGGCACCGGCGCCGCCAAGACCGGCGGCAACTACGCGGCCTCGCTCGTCGCCCAGGCCGAGGCCGCCCAGCACGGCTGCGACCAGGTGGTCTGGCTGGACGCGGTCGAGCACCGCTGGATCGAGGAAATGGGCGGCATGAACCTGTACTTCGTGTACGCCCAGGAGGACGGCACGCAGAAGATCGTCACGCCCGAGCTGACCGGCTCGCTCCTTCCCGGCATCACGCGTGACTCCCTCCTGAAGATCGCCCGCGACCTCGGGTACGAGGCCGTCGAGGGCCGGATCACCACGGAGGAGTGGAAGCGGGACAACGAGAACGGCACCCTGACCGAGGTCTTCGCCTGCGGCACCGCTGCGGTGATCACCCCGGTCGGCTTGGTGAAGTCGGCCCGCCACAACTGGACGCAGGGCGACGGCGAGCCGGGCGAGGTCACCATGAAGCTCCGCAAGGCGCTGCTCGACCTCCAGACCGGGGCGGCCCCGGACCCGCACGGGTGGATGCACCCGCTGGGCTAGGTTCTTGGGGGCTCGGCCCCCGAACCCCCGCGTTGCCGCGCCGCGGCGCTCAGCTCTCGGCCAGGGCCGCCTCGGACTCAAGCTCCGGGGCGGCCTTTTCGGCCGGCCGGGGGCGCGCGGTCAGGCCCAGGTACGCAAGGCCCCCCACCACGCCCGACAACAGGAAGCTGCAGTCCACGCCGCCGGTCCAACTCAGGATCGGTCCCTGGTAGTTCGGCAGCGACACGGCCAGCAGACCGACGCCCGCGCCGAGCGCCCAGGAGATCACCGCGCGCGGGTTCCAGCCCGAGCGGTACCAGTAAATGCCGCCCCGGGAGCGGCGGTTGAAGACCTGGAGGGCGTCCGCGTCGTACACACCGCGACAGCGCACGAAACCGATCAGGGTGATCACCGCCCAGGGCGTGCCGATCGCCGTGAGCAGCAGGACGAACGAGGTCATCGCGGCCTGGGCGTCCCAGGCGAAGTGCCCCGCGAACACGCACAGCGTCGCGACGCCCGCCACCGCGAACGTCGCCTGGGTGCGCGAGGCGCGCGGCAGGATCGCGTCGAGGTCGAGCCCCATCGAGTAGAGCATCAGACCCGCGTTGCCGACCGAGCCCGCGGAGGCGGAGAGCAGCAGCGGCACCAGGTACCAGCCGGGGGCGGCGGAGACCAGCGGTCCAGCGAAGTCGGTGGCCGCACGGGCCGCGTACGCGGTGAACGTGCCGAAGAGCTGCGGCACGAGCAGACCCGCCGTCAGGCCGAGCCAGGTGGCGTGCAGGACGCGGCGCGGGCGGTGGCGGGTCGGTGAGACGTAGCGCGTGTAGTCGCCGAGCAGCGTGATGAAGGCGATCGGCCCGCTGAGCCCGGCCGCGACGAGCGCGAACAGCCAGGTCGGCCAGAACGAGCCGAGCAGATAGCCGCCCGCCTCCGGCAGTGCGCCGGTGCTGAAGTGCGGTGCGTACGCGAAGACTCCGAGCACGAGCAGCGCCGTCATGCCGATGGCCAGAATGCGCGAGAGGCGCAGCAGCACCCGGTAGCCGTAGACCGCGCCGATGACGGTGGCCGCGGCGAGCAGCGCGTACACGATGCCGTACGAGACGCCGCCCGTGGGCAGGCCGAACATGCGGTGCAGGACGCCGGTCATGGCGTCCCCGCCGATCCACACGGTCAGGGCGGTGTAGCCGAGCGAGAGCAGCAGGCCGACGACCGAGCCCACCAGCCGTCCCCGTACACCGAATTGGGCGCCCGACGAGGTCGACAGATTGGTGGCGGTACGCAGCGAGACCAGTGCGAGCGGCGCGGTGAGCAGGGTGCCCAGCAGGGTCCCCGTGATCACGGCACTCACCGAGGCCCACCAGCCGAGGCCGAAGGAGACCGGCAGCCAGCCGAAGATGATCACCCCGAGACAGAGGTTCGAGCCGAGCAGGATCGACACGAGGTCGCGCGGCCCGCTGGTGCGTTCCGCTTCCGGGACCGTGTCGACTCCGCGCTGTTCTATGGGCATGCCGGCGCCTCTCACTTCTTCGTGGGGTCACTCTTCGTGGGGGTCACTCGTGTGGGGTTTGAGTGCCGCTCAATGTGACGCACACCAAGCCATGTCGTCAATGCTTCCCGTCTGTGAAATCTCTGGTTAGAGTGGCGTTCAAACAGGAGGTGTGGTGGCGTGCGACTGACCCCGACGGAGCGTGACCGGCTGCTGCTGTTCGGCGCCGCTGAACTGGCCCGATCCCGCAGGGCCCGCGGACTGCGGCTGAACGTGCCCGAGGCGACCGCGCTGATCGCGGACACCGTCTGCGAGGCGGCCCGTGACGGCAGGCGGCTCGCCGAGGCCATCGAGGCGGCCCGGTCCGTGCTCGGCCCCGACGACGTACTGCCCGGCGTCTCCGACGTGGTCACCGAGGTCCACGTCGAGGCCGTCTTCGACGACGGATCCCGGCTCGCGGTGGTCTCCGACCCCATCGGCGGCACCGCCGGCCAGGACGCGCCCGGCGCGCTGCTGCCCGGCGAGGGCTACCCGGAGGCGGCGCCCGAGGTGCTGCTCACCGTGACCAACACCGCCGTCGTGCCGATCTCGGTCACCTCGCACTTCCACTTCTTCGAGGCCAACCCGCGGCTCGACTTCGACCGCGCGGCCGCCTACGGCATGCGGCTGTGCGTGCCGGCCGGCTCCTCCGTACGGTTCGGGCCGGGCGAAAGCGCCGAGATCGGCCTCGTGCCCATCGGCGGCGGCCGGATCGCGATCGGCTTCGCGGGACTCGTCGACGGGCCGCTGGACGCGCCAGGTGCCAAGGCGGAAGCCCTGCGCAGGGCCGCCGCCTGCGGATACCTGGGAACCGGCCCGCGAGAGCCACGGGATCCGGAAGCGCCGCGAGAGCCACACGAACCACGCGAGCCGGGAGAGGGAGCGAACTGATGGACCCGTACGAGTACGCCTCCGTGCACGGCCCCCGCACCGGGGACCGGATCCGGCTCGGGGACTCGGGCCTGACCGTCCGGGTCGCATCCGACTCCCAGGCCCCCGGCGACGAGTTCCTCGCCGGCTTCGGCAAGACCGCCCGGGACGGGCTGCACCTGAAGGCCGCCGCCGTCCGCGAGACGTGCGACGTCGTCATCAGCAACGTCGTCGTGATCGACGCGGTGCAGGGCATCCGCAAGGTGTCCATCGGCATCCGCGAAGGACGGATCTGTTCGGTCGGCCGGGCCGGCAACCCGGACACCCTCGACGGCGTGGACGTCGTCGTCGGCACCGGCACGTCGATCGTCTCCGGCGAGGGGCTCATCGCCACCGCCGGAGCCGTCGACCCCCACGTCCACCTGCTGTCCCCGCGCATCATGGAGGCCTCGCTCGCCTCCGGTGTCACCACGATCATCGGCCAGGAGTTCGGCCCGGTCTGGGGCGTCGGCGTCAACTCCCCGTGGGCGCTGCGCAATGCCTTCGCGTCGTTCGACGCGTGGCCGGTCAACATCGGCTTCCTGGGCCGGGGTTCGTCCTCCGACGGGGCCCCACTGGTGGAGGCGCTGGCCGAGGGCGGGGCCTGCGGCTTCAAGGTGCACGAGGACATGGGCGCGCACACCCGGGCGCTCGACACCGCGCTGCGCGTCGCGGAGGAACACGACGTCCAAGTCGCCCTGCACAGCGACGGGTTGAACGAGTGCCTCACCGTCGAGGACACCCTGAGGGTCCTCGAAGGCCGCACCATCCACGCCTTCCACATCGAGGGCTGCGGCGGCGGTCACGTACCCAACGTCCTGAAGATGGCGGGCGTGCCGAACGTCATCGGCTCCTCCACCAACCCCACCCTCCCCTTCGGCCGGGACGCCGTCGCCGAGCACTACGGCATGATCGTCTCGGTCCACGACCTGAAGACCGATCTGCCGGGCGACGCGGCGATGGCCCGCGACCGCATCCGCGCCGGAACGATGGGCGCCGAGGACGTGCTGCACGACCTGGGCGCGATCGGCATCACCTCGTCCGACGCCCAGGGCATGGGCCGCGCCGGCGAGACCGTACGCCGCACCTTCGCCATGGCCGGCAAGATGAAGGCAGAGCTCGGCCCCCTGGAGGGCGACGGGCCGGACGACGACAACGCGCGTGTGCTGCGCTACATCGCCAAGCTGACCATCAACCCCGCCATCGCGCACGGACTCTCCCACGAGATCGGCTCCATCGAGCCCGGCAAGATGGCCGACATCGTGCTGTGGCGCCCGGCCTACTTCGGCGCCAAGCCGCAGATGGTCCTCAAGTCGGGCTTCCCGGCCTGGGGTGTCACCGGCGACCCCAACGCCGCGACCGACACCTGTGAACCGCTCGTGCTGGGACCGCTGTTCGGCGCCCACGGCGGCACGCCGGCCGAGCTGTCCGTCGCCTTCGTGGCGCGGGCCGCCGTCGAGCAGGGCGGCGATCTGCTGCCCACCCGCCGCCGCCGGGTCGCGGTACGCGGCACCCGCGGCATCGGCCCCGCCGACCTGCTGCTCAACTCCCGTACCGGAGCGGTCGGCGTGGACGGCCGCACCGGGCTCGTCACCCTCGACGGCGACCCGCTGCGCTCCGAACCGGCCGACTCCGTCTCCCTCAACCGCCTCTACTTCCTGTAAGGACCACCCTGATGTCTGCTGCCGCCGACGGCTTCCGCATGCCCGCCGAGTGGACTCCGCACGAGCGGACCTGGATGGCGTGGCCCGGCCCCAACGTCACCTTCCCGAACGAGGCCGAGCTCGCCGAGTCCCGCGCCGCCTGGGCCTCCGTCGCCCGCGCGGTACGCCGCTTCGAGCCGGTCACCATGGTGGTCGGCCCCGGCCAGGCCGACAGCGCCCGCGCGCTGCTCGGCCCCGACATCGACCTCGTCGAGCGCGAACTCGACGACGCGTGGATGCGGGACATCGGCCCCACCTTCCTCACCGACGGCACGGGCCAACTGGCCGCCGTCGACTGGACGTTCAACGGCTGGGGCGCCCAGGACTGGGCGACCTGGGAGCACGACGCGAAGATCGGCGCCCACGTCTCCGACCTCGCCGGCGCCCGCACCTACACCTCGCGCCTGGTCAACGAGGGCGGCGCCATCCACGTCGACGGCGAGGGCACGGTGCTGCTCACCGAGACCGTGCAGCTCGGCCCCGAGCGCAACCCGGACTGGACCCGCGAAGAGGTCGAGACGGAGATCCACGCCATGCTCGGCACCCGCAAGGCGATCTGGCTGAGGCGCGGTCTGACCGCCGACTACCCTCCGCACGGCTACGGCACCCTCGGCCACGTCGACATCGTCGCCGCGTTCGCCCGGCCCGGCGTCGTGGTCGCCCACACCCAGCCCGACCCCTCTCACCCCGACCACGAACTCTGCAAGGAGAACGTGGCCCTGCTCCGCTCCCAGAAGGACGCCCGAGGCCGCACCCTTGAGGTCGTGGAGATCCCCGCCCCGACCGTCGTCCAGGACGACCACGGCTGGGTCGACTACTCCTACATCAACCACTACCTCTGCAACGGCGGCGTCGTCCTGTGCGCCTTCGACGACCCGCGCGACGAGAACGCGGCGGGCATCTTCCGCCGCCTCTTCCCCGAGCGCACGGTGACGCTCGTGGACGCGCGGACGATCTTCGCGGGTGGGGGCGGCATCCACTGCATCACGCAGCAGCAGCCCCGCGTGTGAGCGCCCCCGCCTTCTCCCGGCCCCACCCGGCGTGCACCGAGCCACCGCTGGGATGCGAGCCCCACCCGGCGGAAAGCGAACCCCCGCCCCTCACCGGCGGGGCCGGCAGGCGGGGTCGCCCTTGACGTGGCGGTAGTTGTCCGGACGGGCACCGCTCATCGAGGCGCCGGCGTCAGCCTCGCGGATCCTGATGGCGAAGCCCTCGATCGGGCGGTCGCAGTAGAGGCAGAACTTGATGCGGCTCGTGTCGGTCATGAGGCCTCCCTCCCCGCCCTCAGTCCGACGGCTTCGAGAGCCAGCTGGAGTGCCGCGGTCTCGGTGTGCTGGATGAAGCCGCCGACGGGCGGCAGGAGCCAGTACGCGCCCGGCTGTGCCTCCCTCGTGGCCGCTGGCAGCATCACGTAGGTCGCCGTACTGAAGGCCGTGGTCTGCTCCAGATCCCAGCCGTCCGTGGTACCAGCCGGGACAAAGAAGTGCAGTACTGGCTGGGCGGTCCGCGGATCCACCGCTACGGAGCCGGGCCGGGCGAGGCGTTCGAGAGCCTGGAGGGCGTAGTACCGGCTGACCACGACAGCGTCCCAGTCGATTCCGGCCTGGGCGAGGCGGGCCACGTCTGCGCCGGGCTGGGATCGAGCCGGCCCGCGGGTCATAGTCATGATCTGTTCCCTTCACGAGGTGTCTGGTGAAGGTAAGGGCAGATCAGTCCCCCACCCCGAACTCTCCGTTCGGGCGAGCCGCCCGTTCGGGTCCGTTAGGTGATGCCAAGCCGTTCGGCGAGACCGTAAACCTGCCTCCGGTACGTCGGCCGTACCCGTTTCCGCAGGTCGGCGACGAGCGCTACTGCTGTCGGGCTGCGGCACAGATCTTCCGCTGACAGCTCTTCAAGGGCGAGGAGATGCACGAGGACTGCCGCGTCGTCTCGGCGCATGGCGCAGCAGCGGGCGACTTCCAGGGTGAACGTGAACTCGCGCTCGCGGCTGGGCAGGGCGCCGGTATCGATGTCGTCTGCTACGCGCAGGGCTTCGGCTGACGCACCGGCCAGCATCTCGATGCTGAGGGCGTGCAGGGCTACGTTCGTCGGGCCGAAGACGGTGCGCTGAACGTTGCCCTCGCCGGCGCGCTTCGAGAGGGGGCCGGCTTTCTTCGCGAGGCGCTCGCGGGCTTTCCACCACTTCTGCTGCCGGGCCGCGGCCACAACGGCGACAAGCTCCAGGGCGCCCTGCATGGCGCTGATCTGTGGCGTGCCCGTTTCGCGGCTCAGTCTGTCGATGGCCTCCATGGCAATGTCGGCCGCCTCGTCGACTGCCCCGTCGCGCGGGTCGGACAGCAGGACGTGCCCGAGGTTCCAGGAGGCGGCGGCGAGCCGGAGTGGGTCGTCGGCGTCTTCCGCAGCCCGGATGGCCCGGTCGGCGACGAGGAGGGACAGGTCGAGGCGGCCGGTGCGGCGGCAGTAGGAGCGGAGCAGTCCGTATAGATCGGCGGCGCTGCGGAGGACTTCGCGCCGGGTGGCGGCCTCGTTGCCGCCGCGGTGCGCGCGGACCGCGTGCTCGACATCTTCGATGAGAGCGGGCAGTGCGGCCGCGATGTCGGTATAGCGGGTGGGTGACGTCTGCCAGGTGCGCCAGGCCCCTTCGACACGCTCGCGGAGCTCTGCCGGCGCTACGGGCGGGGTGGAGCGTGCCGGCCCGTAGCCCATGAGGGCGCGGGCGACGGCAGGCTCGACGGTGAGCGGGGCTTGCGGCTCAGGAGGGGCGTGTTCGGTGAGGAGGGCTGACACAGGCACGCCGAGTTCCGCCGCGAGGCGTGTCAGGACGGCGGCGGAGGGTGTTCGCTTGCCGTTCTCGATGAGAGACAGGTAGCGCTCACTGATGCCGCACAGTCCGGCGATGGCGGCCTGCGTGCGGTTACCGTTCTTGCTGCGGTAGTACGCGATCCGCTCACCGATCGGGAGCTCCGGTGAGTCCATTGCTGTGCCGTTCCCTTCCCGCATGCTGGGTAGTGACGTAAGCGTAGAGCCGCGGGGATGCTTCCAGCACGCGCTGTGGTGGTTCACGTGGTTCGCGTAACCCTTTGGAATACGGGCAGTTGGGGAGGCCGGGCATGGTGCTGGTGCTGTGGGACATCGACCACACGTTGATCTCTACGCGCGGGGTCGGTAAGGAGCTGTCGGCTGCCGCGTTTGAGGAAGCTACGGGGCTACGGATGCGGGAGCAGGCAAAGATCGACGGCATTACGGAGCCAGTCATCTTCCGCGAGACCGCGAAGCTCCACGGGCTGACCACCGGCCGGGCCGACTTCGAGCGGTTCGCACAGGCCCTGACCGAGCAGCATCTCGGGCGGGCCGCCGAGTTGCGCGAGCGCGGACACGCTCTGCCTGGCGCTGCTGCGGTACTCGACGCCCTTGACGGCGTCGGCGCCGTGCAGACGGTGGTATCGGGCAACGTTCGGGCCGTAGCGGAGATCAAGCTGAAGACGTTCGGCTTGGACAGGTACATCCGGTGGGAGCTCGGCGCATACGGCGAGGACGACGATATCCGTGCCGAACTGGTACGCCTCGCCCTGGAGCGCTCTGGCACCGCGGCGGGCGATGCGGTACTGCTCGGGGATACGCCGGCCGACGTTGATGCGGCCCTGTCCAACAGGATCCGCTGTATCGGTGTCGCCACGGGCAAGAGCAGCGAGGAAGAACTCCAGAGGGCTGGCGCAACCGCGGCGCTGCCTGGTCTCCAAGACATGCGACGGGTGCTGAACGCCGTGTGCCAAGCAGGCCAACAGCCGTGACGGCCATGCCAATTGTCAGTGCCCGGCAGTAGCCTTGATCCATGCCTCCTACACCTGCCGACTGTGGTTCGCCGCGCCCCGCGTCGGTGATCAACGAGGAGATCCGCGGTCTCGTCGAGGCGGGCGGGCCCGCGCCGGACGAGTACCAGCAGCTGCTCGTCGAGTGGGCCGCGGCAGTGCGCGGCGAGGCGACGCGGGACGATGTCGGACCCGCCGCTTAAAGATCCCGCTGAGTCCATTGAGTCCATTGAGTCCATTGAGCCCAGCGCGGACAGCTGGATCCCGCTGCCGCGGTGACGGCGGACCAGAATGGCCGGGGTGCGACAACCTGGGCTGCGCCCCTCGGGCGGCTACCGCGGACGCCGGATTCGTCACGGTTCCGTCACCGCAGGCTCACACGCACCGCACATCACCCGGCCTCCCGCTACGGTCATCCCCTCGCACACCACGTGGGGGCACCATGTCGAACAGCCAACTGCCGCCGTACCAGCCGCCGACCGCCGGGTCGGCACCCGCGCCGACCGGGCGACCGAAGTGGGCCCGGAAACGCATCGCGATCCCAGCCGCCTTCGTCATCCTGTTCGTCGGCGTAGGCATCGGTGCCGCCGGTGGCACCGACCAGAAGAAGACCGGCGCCGAGGCGAAGCCGCAGCCGACCGTAACCGTGACGAAGACTGCCGCGGCGAAGGCCGAGAAGGCGGCGCCCCAGCCGACCGTGACGGTCACGAGCCCGCCGAGGACCAAGGCCGTCGAGAAGCCGGCCGAGCAGGCAACTCCCTCGGGCACGGTCGTGTTCAAGGTGTGGGGTTCGGCCCCCTCCGGCGTCGAGGTGACCTACGGCAGTGACAGTGACAACCGGCAAGGGTCCGGTCTGCCGATGACGAAGACGCTGAAGCTCGACTCGGCGGCTCTCTACTACGACGTGACCGCGCAGCTGTCGGGCGGCGGCGACATCAACTGCTCGGTGACCGTGAACGGCCAGACGAAGACGGGCCACGCCTCGGGCGGCTACAACATCTGCACCGCCCAGCTCAACGGAGGCTTCGGCGGGGGATGGAGCTAGGACGGAGACGACGACGCCTCAGGCGAAGTCTGCTGCGGTGATGCCGTCCGGATGCCCGGACGGCCACTCCACCAGCTCGATCCGGTAACCGTCCGGGTCCGTGAGCCACGACGTCCTCGGGCCGTGCGGTCCGCCCGGGTACTGGACGGGTTCGGGCTCCAGGCCGGCTTCGGCCAGGGTTTCCAGGGTCGTTGCCAGCGTCTCCGCCTGGATCGCGAGGTGGTCGAAACCGTTGCCCACGTCGACCGGGCCGGCACCGGGGCGGTGGACCAGTTCGAGCGAGGCCGCCGGTTCGCCGGGGAACTTGAGGATCGCGAGGCGAGCCCCGTCGCCGACGTCGACCCTGCCCAGTTCGACGTAGCCCAGGGCGGCGTAGAAACCGAGCGAGCGGCCCAGGTCGGCGACGCGGTAGGACACGAAGAGCGTCTTCACGCGGCCTCCCCGGGCCGACGCACCCGGTAACGCAGGTGCGTGACGTCTCGGTCCGCGAGCCGTCGGACGAGGTCGAGTTCGATGTGAGCACTCCCCAGGTGGTCGAAGAGCCGTCGGCCCTCCCCGAGGAGGACCGGAATCAGGTGGATCTCCATCTCGTCCATCTGCCCGGCTCGGAGAAGCGCCTGCGCCGCCCCCGCCCCGTGGACCATGACCGGCCGGTCCCCTGCGGCCGCGCGAGCCCGGCGGGCGCAGTCCTCGGCATCGGTGACGAAACGAGCGTGGCCGGGTGGCACGTCCCCGTCGTCCACCTGGTGGGTGAGGACGAAGATCGGCACGCCGTCGTGATGGTCGCCCTGCCAACGCCCGGCGAGTTCGAAGGTCCGGCGGCCGGAGATCACCGCGCCGGTCGCCAGCGCCTCGCGGTAGACCTGGCCGCTCGGACCCTCGGACTCCCGGTCGTCGAGCCAGTTGAAGAGCCGTCCACCGTCGCGTCCGAGCTCCTGCCCCGGCCGATCGTCCGGGCCGGCGATATAGCCGTCGAGCGACATCGACATGTACAGCCGAATCGGATTGCTCATCCTGGCCCCCTTTTTCTTTCACGGCACCGGGATCCGGCGTTTTCTGATCCACCGACGGGGCGGGAACGCGCCACAACGTCACAAGGAAGACTTCCGGTACCGGGCAAACTCATCGGCCCGACCCGCCGACCCTGCTGCCGCGCCCACTGGCAGGCAGAGAAGCGGCAGCACCTCGTTGATCTTCGGGTCTCACCCGTCGTACGAATCGGCCAAGCCGAGTCAGGACCTCGTGGGGGGTCGAGGCGGGCCGAGGCGGGCCGGCGGATGGTGGGCGGATGGTGGGCGGATCCAGGGCCAACATCCGCCGACCCGGGTTCGCTCCCGCCCGGTGTGATCGACTGAGCCGCATGACTTCAAGGACCGTGTACCTGTTCTGCTCCGCGGCCCCGCCCGTCTTCGAGGTCGCCGCGGTGGTCGAATCGCTGCAAGAGCGCGGCTGGGACGTGTGTCTCGGGCTTACGCCCGCCGCCGCTTCCTGGATCGAGGAGTCCCTTTCGGGGCTCGCCACGCTCACCGGGCATCCGGTGCGGTCGCGGTACAAGCGGCCCGGTGAGCCGGATGTGTGGCCCGCGCCGGATGTGATCCTGTTCGCGCCGGTCACGTTCAACACCGTCAACTCCTGGGCGCTCGGCCTCACTTCGGCCTTCGTCGTCGGGGTCGCCGCCGAGGCGATCGGCAAGGGGATACCGATCGTCGCCATGCCGTGCGTGAACGCCGCCTACGTACAGCACCCCCAGTTCGAGCGGTCCATCGAGGTGCTGCGCACCGCCGGGGTGAGCGTGCTCTACGGCGGTGAGGCCGGCTTCGTACCGAACCGGCCGGGCGAGCAGCCCCCCGAGGGCTACCCGTGGCGGCTCGTGCTCGACGCGGTCGAGGCCTCCGCCGGGCTCTGAGGGAACCTCGGCTCCAGCCCTGAGAGCGCCCCCGCCCCCGCCCCGGGCGACCCCGGCTCCCGCCCGGGGCGGACGCCCGTGTGGCCGGGGCGGGCCGGGACATCGGGTAGAACATACGGGTGAACGCACCGCGCCGCCGCAACACCGCCCCGCCCCGCGAGGAACTGCTCGCCGCCGCCATGGCCACCATCGCCGAACGCGGACTCGACGGGCTCACCATGGCCGGGCTCGGCCGCGAGGTCGGCATGTCCAGCGGGCACCTCCTCTACTACTTCCGCACCAAGGACGAGCTCCTGCTCCAGACCCTGGAGTGGAGCGAGGGGCGCCTCGGCGACGAGCGGCGCGCACTGCTCGCCCGGCCCGGCACCGTACGGGAGCGGCTCGACGCCTACACCGACCTGTACGTGCCCGACGGGCCGCGCGATCCGCACTGGATCCTGTGGCTCGAAGTCTGGAACCGCTCGCAGAACGCCGACGGCACCGCCCGCGTCCGGCAGGCCGCCATCGAGGGCGCCTGGCACCGCGACCTGGTCGCGATAGTCGCCGAAGGCGTCTCGCGCGGCGAGTTCCGCCCGGTCGACGCGGACCGCTTCGCCTCCCGGCTGCGTGCCCTGCTCGACGGGTTCAGCGTGCACGTCGCGGTCGGCCTGCCCGGCACCGGACGCGATCAAGTCCTCGCCCATGTGCGGGAGTTCGTGGACGAGTCGCTGATGCGCCCCTGACCCGCCACCGGCACGCGCCCCCGGTCCGCGACCGGCGTGCCACCGGCGCGGACCCCGGCACCGGGAACGCAACGCACGTAAGTACGCCCGATCGTTGCGGCCGCACTCCTTGTCGGCCGGGCCCGGCTGCGCCACCGTGAGCGTCCATGGGACGAGAGCACTGGAAGAAGATCTGGGTCGGTTCGGCCGGCAACATGGTCGAGTGGTTCGACTGGTTCGTGTACGCCACGTTCGCCGTGTACTTCGCGGACGCGTTCTTCCCGAAGGGCAACGAGACCGCCAACCTCATGAACACCATGGGGATCTTCGCCGTCGGCTTCTTCATGCGGCCCGTCGGCGGCTGGCTGCTCGGGCGGATCGGCGACCGCAAGGGCCGCAAGGCCGCGCTCACCCTGACCGTCACCCTGATGTCGGCCTCCGCCATCCTGATCGCGATCGCGCCCACGTACGCCGTCGCCGGATACGGGGGAGTGGCCGTTCTCCTCATCGCCCGGCTCCTCCAGGGGCTCTCCGTCGGCGGCGAGTACGCCGCCAGCGCCACCTACCTCACCGAGGCCTCCGACCCCGGGCGGCGCGGCTTCGCCTCCAGCTTCCAGTACGTGTCGATGACCGCGGGCCAGCTCGTCGGCCTCGGCCTCCAGATCGTCCTGCAACGCAGCCTCTCGGATGCGGCCCTGCACAGCTGGGGCTGGCGCATCCCCTTCATCGTCGGCGCGCTCGGCGCGGCCGTCGTCTTCTACCTGCGCCGCTCCATGCTGGAGACCGAGGTGTACGAGGAGTCGGGCGCGGCCGCGGACGCGGACCGGGGCACTCTGAAGGCGCTGTGGGCGCACAAGCGCGAGGCGTTCCTCGTCATGGCCCTCACCATGGGCGGCACCGTCGCCTACTACACGTACACGACGTACCTCACGAAGTTCCTGTCCAAGAGCGCCGGGATGGAGAAGTCCACCGCCTCGCTCGTCAGCTTCTGCGCGCTGTTCGTCTTCATGTGCATCCAGCCGCTGGCGGGCGCGCTCTCCGACCGGATCGGGCGCCGGCCGCTCCTGATCACCTTCGCCGTCGGCTCGACCTTCCTGACCGTGCCGATCATGACGATGCTCAAGCATGCCGGCACCTTCTGGCCGGCCTTCGGTCTCGCCCTGCTCGCCCTGGTCGTGGTCACCGGCTACACCTCGATCAACGCCTGTGTGAAGGCCGAGCTCTTCCCCACCGGCATCCGCGCGCTCGGCGTCGCCCTGCCCTACGCCCTGGCGAACGCCCTGTTCGGCGGGACCGCCGAATACGTGGCGCTCTGGTTCAAGAAGGCCGGCGCCGAGTCCGGCTTCTACTGGTACGTGGCGGGGTGCGCGGCCGTCTCCCTGGTCGTCTACCTCTCGATGCGCGAGACGCGTGACATCGACCTCAACCGGGTCAAGGACGAGCCGCAGCGCCTCACGGCCGAACCCGTTCCGTCGAATTAGCGCAGGTCGGCGGGGGCGGCCCGGCGCCGGCCCGCGGGCGCCCGGATGGTGAGACCCCGTCTCGGGCGGCCGGACCCTTGTGGCAGACTGCTTGCGTGCTCGCTTTCGCCATGATTATGGACAGCAGCGCGCCGGTCCGCAGTGATCGCTGAACCGTGGAACCATCCGCGGCGGCGGCCATCGTGCCCCAGACCCGCGCGCAGACCTCTCGCACCCGCGAGGGGTCTTTTCGTTTACCGGCCCCATCACGGCCGGGGCGAGGAGCGCGACGACGGGGGCAAGTGGAGCCAGCAGTTCGGAGCCACTCACCCGACAGGAGTCAGATCAGCATGACGACCAACGAGGCGCACGAGGCCGCCGAGGAGAGTCTTCTCGCCGGCCCTCGGGTCGACGACAGCTTCCACGTCTTCGACACGACGCTGCGCGACGGCGCCCAGCGCGAGGGCATCAACCTCACCGTCGCGGACAAGCTGACGATCGCCCGGCACCTGGACGACTTCGGCGTGGGCTTCATCGAGGGCGGCTGGCCCGGCGCGAATCCCCGCGACACCGAGTTCTTCGCCCGCGCCCAGCAGGAGATCCGGTTCAAGAACGCCCAGCTCGTGGCCTTCGGCGCCACGCGCCGCGCGGGGGGCAGGGCCGCCGAGGACCCGCAGGTGCGGGCCCTCCTCGAATCGGGCGCCCCGGTGGTCACGCTGGTCGCCAAGTCGCACGACCGGCACGTCGAGCTGGCGCTGCGCACCACCCTGGACGAGAACCTGGAGATGGTCCGCGACACCGTCTCCCACCTGCGCGAGCAGGGCCGCCGGGTCTTCGTGGACTGCGAGCACTTCTTCGACGGCTACAAGGCCAACCCCGCGTACGCCAAGGCCGTCGTACGGGCCGCCAGTGAGGCCGGTGCCGACGTCGTCGTCCTGTGCGACACCAACGGCGGCATGCTGCCCGCGCAGATCCACGCGGTGGTGGCCACCGTGCTCGCCGACACCGGCGCCCGGCTCGGCATCCACGCCCAGGACGACACCGGCTGCGCGGTCGCCAACACCCTGGCCGCCGTCGACGCGGGTGCCACTCACGTCCAGTGCACCGCCAACGGCTACGGCGAGCGCGTCGGCAACGCCAACCTGTTCCCCGTCGTCGCCGCCCTCGAGCTCAAGTACGGCAAGCGGGTGCTTCCTCGGGGCGCGCTCGCCGAGATGACCCGCATCTCGCACGCCATCGCCGAGGTGGTCAACCTCGCACCCTCCACGCACCAGCCGTACGTCGGTGTCTCCGCCTTCGCCCACAAGGCGGGCCTGCACGCCTCCGCGATCAAGGTCGACCCCGATCTGTACCAGCACATCGACCCCGGTCTGGTCGGCAACCACATCCGGATGCTGGTCTCCGACATGGCGGGCCGCGCCTCCATCGAGCTCAAGGGCAAGGAGCTCGGCGTCGACCTCGGGGACGACCGCGAGGTGGTGGCCCGGGTCGTGGAGCGGGTCAAGGCGCGCGAGCTGGAGGGCTACACCTACGAGGCGGCCGACGCCTCCTTCGAGCTGCTGCTTCGCGACGAGGTCGAGGGCGGCCCGCGCGACTACTTCCGCATCGAGTCGTACCAGGCGATCGTCGAGACCCTCAAGGACGGCACCCACGCCAACGGCGCCACCGTGAAGTTCTGGGTGGGCCAGGAGCGCCTCATCGTCACCGCCGAGGGCAACGGCCCGGTCAACGCGATCGACTCCGCGCTGCTCCAGGGCCTTGAGCGGTTCTATCCGCAGGTCGCCAAGTTCGAGCTGGTCGACTACAAGGTGCGCACCCTGGAGGGCAACCACGGCACCGCCTCCACCACCCGCGTCCTGATCACCACGACGGACGGCACGGCCGAGTGGACGACCGTCGGCGCGGGCGCCAACGTGATCGCCGCGTCGTGGGAGGCGCTCCAGGACGCGTACACCTACGGCCTGCTCCGGGCCGGGATCCAGCCGCGGCGCTAGGTCGTGTCTTCGAGGTCCCGTCCGGCCGGCGGGGTCCCGCCCCACGGACGGACGACGCCACTTCGAAGACACTCCCCAGGGTTCCGGGGCGGGGCGGCACCACCCCGCCACCCCGTCACCCCGGCCCGAGCCGCCTCGGCCCCGGGGTCCGCGCACCCCGGACCCCGGTCGCTCCACCCCGTATGTCCGTTTCCGCGTGGCCTCGGGTAGCGTCGGTCACATGAGGCTCAGGGTTTTCTCCGTACTCCCCGCCGTAGCGGCACTGCCCGCCGTAGCGCTCGCCGCACTGGTCGCGGCGGGCCCTGCCATGGCCGCCACCGGCGCGTCCGACGTGGCCGACCAGCTGAAGAAGAGCCCGGTCTACGTGGATCCCGGAGCCGCGAGCCAGCTCAGCCCCGCCCAGGCCGACGCCCTGGCCAAGAAGATCAAGGACGCCGACAAGCCGCTCTTCGTGGCCGTGCTGCCCAACAGCGCCGCGTTTCCCAAGGCCTCGATCCTGCAGAACCTGCGGACGGACACCGGCGTCACCGGCCTGTACGCGATCCGGCTCGGCGACGCCTTCACCTCGGGCGCCGACCGCAAGGTCATGTCCCCGCAGGCGGTCAAGAACCTCAACAGCGCGGTGCGCGCCCCCGGCACCGGCGGTGACGCGGTGACCCAGCTCAACGCGTTCGTCGACAAGGCGCTCCCGCAGATGAAGGGCCACGCACCCGCCTCCTGGGGCGGCGGTTCCGGCTCCGGCGGCGGCGTGAGCTCCGGCGCGCTCATCGGCGTGGGCGCCGTGGTCGTGGCGGGCGGCGCCGGTGCGTACGCCCTGGTGCGCCGCGGCCGCAAGAAGAAGGCCGAGGAGGAGCGGGCCGCGCTCCAGCGCCTCCAGGTCGTCGTGGACGAGGACATCACCGCCTTCGGCGAGGAGCTCGACCGGCTCGACTTCCATCCCGCGGAGGCCGGCGCCGACGACGCGATGCGCGCGGACTACGAGCGAGCCCTGGACTCGTACGAGACCTCCAAGTCGCTGATGGCGAAGGCCGAGAGGCCCGCCGACGTGACGGGTGTGACGCAGGCCCTGGAGGACGGCCGGTTCTCGCTCGCCACCCTCGCCGCCCGCCGCGAACACCGGCCGCTGCCCGAGCGCCGCGCCCCCTGCTTCTTCGACCCGCGCCACGGCCCCTCCGTCGAGGACGCCACGTGGATGCCGGCCGGCGGCGCACCGCGGCAGGTGCCGGTGTGCCTGGCGGACGCGACCCGGCTGCGCGACGGCCAGGACCCGATGGTCCGCGAGGTCGACACCGACCAGGGCCGCCGCCCCTACTACGACGCGGGCCCGGCCTACGGCCCCTGGGCGGGCGGCTACTTCGGCGGCGGCATGCTGCCGGGCCTCCTGATGGGCACCATGCTCGGCTCGATGCTGTCGACGCCCGCGTACGCCTCGGACTACGGGGCCGGCTCCTACGACGCGGGTGCCGGCTTCGACGGCGGCGACGTGTCGGGCTCCGACTTCAACCCCTCCGACTTCGGGGGCGGCGACTGGGGCGGCGGGGGAGGCGACGGCGGAGGGTTCGGCGGCGGCGACTGGTGACGCCGGCCAGGGCTCGGGCCTGCCACGGGTGACGCCGGCCGGGGTTCGGGCCCGCCGCGCGTGACGGTGGCACGGGTGGTCCCGGGCGGCCGGTGACCCCGCTGTTGACCCGCCGCGTGCCAGCGAGTGATAGTTGCGAGCCGCACATCCAGGGTTGGGGACATATTGCACGCCGGGCACGAAGACACCATCGCGGCCTGCGCCGATGCCGAAGCGCTGCTGCGCGCCGGCCGCACGAGCGCCGCCCGCAAGGCCGCGCGGGCCGCGCTGTACACGGGAGGCCCCGACCCCCGCCTCTACGCGCTGCTCGGCCGTGCGTACGCCGCCGAGAGCGTCGAAGGACACGCCGACCGTGCGGAGGCGGTGTTCCGCGAGGGACTCGACACCTTCCCCGACGACCTGGGTCTGCTCACCGCCTACACCGATCTGTGTCTCGCCGACGACGATCCGGCACGCAACCGCAGGGCACCCGAACTGGCGGCCCGCATACGGGAGTTGGCGCCCGACTCGGCGCACGCGGCGCACGCGGCCGATGCCCGGGGGGTCCCGCGGCAGCCGTCCACGGGCCGGGTGCAGCGGCACGACGCGCGGCTCGTGCTCGCCGTCATAGGACACGCGGCAGGCGCCGCACAGCAGACGTGGGAGCAGGCGCGCTCACGCCCGGCGGACGACCGGACCGCCGTACTCGCCGAGACCCTCACCGCCCTCGCGCGCCGCGGTCGCGCGCCCCTGCGCCTGCTGATCAGGGCCCCGCTCGCGGGCGCCCTCGGCTGCTGGGCGTGGTTCGTCCTGGCGCTGCTCGCGGTGGTCGCCCTGCACCTGCCGGCGTGGGCGGGCCTCGCCGCGCTGCTCGGACCCGCGCTGTTCCCCCTGCTCCACCACGTGCTCGGCGGCGCCCGCCGACGGGCCCTTGCCCGGCCCCAGGTGGCGGCCGCGCCGCCGTCGTCGCGCGGCTCGTTCCCCGCTCTGCCGCCCGTCCCGCCGTACACGGCGCGGGAGAAGACGGCCGCCGCGGTGGTCTTGATCGCGGCGGCCGCCGCGATCACCCTCTTCGTGGACTACCTGGCGCGCCGGTAGCGGGAGCCGTCCCGGGTCCGGGTGAGGTGGCCGCCGGTCACCATGAAGCGCCGCAGCGCGGGAAAGTCGTCGTGCACGGTGAGCAGCGCCTCGTTGACCTCGTGCTCGGTGTAGTCGCGGCCGGACGCGAAGAGTGTCCCCGCGAGATGGGCGAGCAACTGGTCGCGGCGAGCGGTCCTGCGCGGGATCGCCGTCAGTCGCCCGCGCGAGAAAAGGGCGGTGATCGCGGGGGAGGCGGTGGCGGCGTTGTTCTCCATGCGGGCAGCCTCCCGCACGGGGTGATGCCGGGCAACGCAATATCGGCGGGCGCGCACAGAGCCGCGGGCGCGCCCGGTGCGGTGGACGCGCGCGGCGCGACGGGCCGGCACCCCGGGTGCCGGCCGGGTGCGCGTCAGGCGGACTTGATCGCGGAGATGTCGAAGGTGAGCTTCACCTTGTCGCTGACCATCACGCCACCCGTCTCCAGGGCGGCGTTCCAGGTCAGACCCCAGTCGGAGCGCAGGATCTCGGCGCTGCCCTCGAAGCCGACGCGCTGGTTGCCGTAGGGGTCGGTGGCCGAGCCCTGGAACTCCAGGTCGATGGTGAGCGGCCGCGTGACGTCCTTGATGGTCAGGTCGCCGATGAGCCGGTAGGCGTCGCCGCCGAGCGCCTTGGCCTCGGTCGAGCGGAAGCTCATCAGCGGGAACTGCTCGGCGTCGAAGAAGTCGCCGCTGCGCAGGTGGGCGTCGCGGTCGGCCATGCCGGTGTCGACGCTGGCGATCTTGACGTGGATGGTGGCGGCGGAGGCGGCCGGGTCGGTGCCGTCGAGGGTCAGGGTGCCCTCGTGGTCGGTGAAGGAGCCGCGGACGTTGGTGACCATCGCGTGGCGCACGGTGAAGCCGATGCTGCTGTGCGCCGGGTCCACGGCGTACGTGCCGCTCAGCGCGGCGAGCGCGGGGTCCACCTCGACGGTGGCGGGCGCGCCGGATTCGAGGGTGTCGGTGCTGCTGGTCCTACGGCCGAAGAGACCCATGGCGTACTCCTTCGATACGCGCTGCGGCCTTGCGCCGTAGCGGTTTAAGTTTCAACGAGATTTACCGTAGAGCTATTCCGTTCGGATTTCAACTACCTCGACCGGGTGGTGTGCCCACGCCGTGTCGTGGGGGGCCTTCGGGTCAGATGCGGGGCGGCAGCGGCGCCGGGCCCAGGGTGGTGGTGCCCGGGGCGGCGCGATGGCCGAGCCCGGTGCGATAGGCATCCATGGCCGCCTCCGCGCGGCCGGTGCGGCGCAGCAGGTCGCCGAGCAGTCGGCACAGGTCGGCCAGATCGCCGCTCGCCCCGCTGCGTTCGAGCAGCCCGAGCGCGGTGACGTAGTGCTCCTCCGCCGCCTCGGTCTCGCCCCGCTCCTCGCGGATGAGGCCGAGCAGCCGGTGCGCGCCGCCGGCGTGCACGGCGCCGTGCTGGTCGCCGAGCCCGGTGAGCGGGGCGAGCAGGGCCACGGCCTCCTCGTGCCGGCCCAGGCGCCGCAGCACGTCCGCCAGTTCCACCTCGACCTGCGCGGTGAACAGGACGGCCCGCTTGGCCGCGAGCATGTCGCGGGCGGTACGCAACTCCCGTTCGGCCCGGTCGAGTCGGTCCTCCTGCGCGTACACGTAACCGCGCATCCAGTGGCAGTGCGCGAGGTCGGTGCGCAGCCGCAGCTGGCGGTAGATCGACTGGGCCTTGGCGAGCGAGTCGTCCGCGTCGGCCAGGCGCCCCTCGGCCAGGAAGGTCCGCGCGACCTGCCGGTGCATCCCCGCGACCAACGCCGGGTCGCTGACCTGCGGGGCCAGCGCGAGCGCCAGCTCGGCGGCGCGCGCGGCGCGGGCCTGGGCGCCCATGTCCAGGTACGGGCCGATGACCGCGGCGTACAGCAGGACCAGCGCCTCGGGGTCGGCGAGGCCGCTGGTGCCGAGCTCGTCGATGGCCGACTCCAGGAGGTAGCAGGCGTACCGCAGCTCGCCCGCGAGGATGTGGGCGACCGCGCGGCCCCGGACCGCCCGAGCGCGGCGCGGCAGTGGCTCGGCGGCCAGGAGCTGCTCGCTCGCCTCGAAGTGCCGTACCGCGTCGGCCAGTTCACCGGTCTCCAGCGCGCAGTCGCCGAGCCCCTGGAGGGCCTCGGCGCGCTCCTCGTCGAGGCCGTGCAGTTCGGCCTCGGTCAGCAGGCGGCGGTAGCGGACGGCCGCCTCGTCGGCCTCGCCGGTCGCCAGCGCCCGCTGGGCGTCGGTGAGGCCGAGGCGCAGCTCGGTGACGAGCCGGGCCGGGCGCCCCGTGGTCAGCTCCTCGTACGTCGTGCCGAGCCGTGCGGCGAGATGACGCAGGGCCGCCTCCGAGGGGCGGACCTTGCCCGACTCCAGGGTCGACACATAGGCCGGGGTATAGGCGGGCTCGGCCAACTGGCGTTGGGTCAGCCCGAGTTGACCGCGCAGCTGCTGAACTCGGCGACCGATCACGGCAGGTGCGTCCACGGCGTCCCCTTGGCCCCGAAGCATTGCGCACGCCCCGTGCGCCCCCTAATTTAAGCAGGCCGTTCAACGCATTTACCTGGATGCTTAACTTCGTTACAGAGAAGAGGACTTCATGCGCCCACCCCTGCGCAGGAGCTTCACCGCGCGCGGCAGCATCGCGACGGCCGCGCTCGCCGGAGCCGCCGCTCTGGCCGCGCTCGCGGCCGGGCCCGGTACCGCGGCCGCCGCCGGCCCACCACAGCCGCAGCCCCGGGTGCGGGTCGAGATACCCGGCCCCGAAGCCGCGTCGGGGCAGACCCTCGCGGGCTCCGGCCACACCCTGGTGCCGAAGAACGGACTCGGCAGGCCCGCGCCGCACCTCTCGGCCCCCACGGCCGCCGCCGCGGACGGCCGGGTCACCAAGGTGATCGACAACGGCTCGACCGCCGACCGCCTGGACATCGTGATCGTCGGCGACGGCTACACGGCCGACCAGCTGGACCAGTTCCACACCGACGCCAAGGAGAAGTGGGGCGAGATCACCGGCGTCGAGCCGTACACGACGTACCAGAACCTGTTCAACGTGTGGACGGTGGACGCGGTCTCCGCCGAGAGCGGCGTCTCCGGCGACCCGGCGCAGGGCGACGTGAAGAACACCGCGCTCGGCTCCTACTTCTGGTGCGACGGCGTCGAGCGGCTGCTCTGCGTCGACCAGGACAAGGTCGACGCCTACGTGGCGAAGGCGCCCCAGGCCGATCTGGTCGTCGTGCTCTCCAACAGCGCCAAGTACGGCGGGGCCGGATACAACGAGCCGTCCAAGACGCTCGGGTACGAGGGCATATCCACCGCGTCCGCCGGGAACGCCAAGTCCGGCCAGGTGGCCATTCACGAGACCGGCCACTCCCTGGGGAAGCTGGCCGACGAGTACTTCTACCCGGACACCCCGGGCTACGAGCACTACGAGGGCCCCGAGGCCGACCAGTCCAACATCTCGGTGCTGTCCGCCGACCGGATGGCCGCGGACCGCACCAAGTGGTACCGCTGGCTCGGCGAGACCTCGCCGGACGGCGGGACGGTCGGTGCGTACGAGGGCGGCGGCTACTACGTCACCGGCCTCAGCCGCCCCACGGACGGCTCGATCATGCGCATCCTGGGCAAGCCGTTCAACCTGCCGGGGGTGGAGGCGATGATCGCGGGGTTCTACCGGCACGCCTCGATCGCGACGCCCGCCGTCTCCACGGCCCGCACGCTGCGGCCGGGCGACACGGCCCGGGTCACGGTGCCGCGGCTCGCCGGCGCACGGCAGTTGACGATCCGCTGGTACCTGGACGGGCGGGAGCTTCGGCACTACGAGGGGCGTACGACGGTGCCGGTGCGGGGGCTCGGCCTCGGGCGTGGTGACCACCGTCTGACGGTACGGGTGCTCGACCGGACCCCGTCCGTGCGTGACCCCGGGATAGCGAAGACCCTGCAGGACACCGCCGAATGGCACACCCACCGCTGACGCCGTGCCGTTGTGCGTCGGGAGACGTAGCAACACGTGAGCTCTGGCCGACTGCGGTGGCCTTGGAGCCCGACCGCAGTCGGACACGGCCGTACCTGCGTCCGGGGCCCGAGCCGCGCAGCGGGGCCCCGGAGGCGGGGACGGCGAGTCATGCCCAAGCCTCTTGCGCACTTGTGTGGTCCGGCTGTGGCTGCGATGGTCGGCCTGCGGGCCGAGCAAGCCGCGCGATCGCCCGGCCCGGGTCCGGCGCCGACACATGGAGCGTGCGATGCGACGATTGAGCCCTGTCCTCACGTTCTGCGCAGCGATGGCCCTGGCGTTCACGGGGCTTCTCCTGACCGGGAGCCCTTCCGTCGCGGAGGGGGCGGGAGGTACCGCCGCGCAGCCCACCGCGGCGGGCCACCTGCTGGTCTACCCGGACAAGAGCTGGGCGAGCTTCCCGAGCCTGGAGAAGGCGGTCCAGGCCGGAGACGCCGCCGGCATGTCCGTCGTGACGTTCTACGACTGGGCCAACTACAACTCGAGCGGCGCCACCCTCACCTACTCCGTCGCCAAGGACTGCACGCCCTCGACGGACGGCACCAAGGACTACCGGTTCCCGGCCTTCCCCGGCGGCTGGAACGACACCGCGACCTCGGTGACCACACGGATGGGCAACGGCTCGCACTGTGACGTCTGGATGTCCGCGGACGTCAACTTCAAGGGCGAGTGCGGAAACGAATGGATCGACCAGCATTGGGACCTGTCCCAGGTCCCCTTCGGGTGCAACAACAAGGCGAGCTCCTTCGAGTTGAGCTAGGCGCCCGGGTCCGCCGACGTTGCCCCGTAGGAGGGCCCTGTCATGGACGGCTCGGTCCGCACCGGTCCGTGCACGTGAGCGGTTCGGCGTGGGCGGGGCCGGCTAGAGCGCCAGGGACACCAGCTCGGTGAGCCAGATGACCGCCGGGACGCAGAAGAGGGCGCCCCACATGCCGGTCAGCGTGAAGGCGACCAGGGCGGATCCCAGCCAGGCCACCCGGGTCCGCGCGTACATGCGGGACGGGTCCCGGGGGTCGTACGTGATCTCGTCGCGGTGCCCCCGCACCGAGATCGGCCGCGCCATCTCCTGTCCGTCGAGCGTGCGGAAGTGGACGATGTAGCTGACGCCTGAGTCGCTGGGTGTGGTCAGGTCGAACGCGTACCGCGCGTGGACAGTCACACCCCGCCGCCGCATCACCCACCACGTGTCCAGGGCGGCCATCTTCACCCACAGGAACAGCAGGCCGAGACCGGCCGGCAGCAGGAGCCAGGCGGCGACGCCCAGGACGGGGCTGACCGGCAGCAGTACGGCCAGGGGCAGTCCCGCGACCGTGTACCAGAGCGCGCGCCGCCACCACGGGCCGCCGTGCAGCACCCCGGCGCGCACGCGAAACAGCATGCGCAGCGGCCACACCGGCACCGTGTGCCGCTGTGGCTGTCGCCGGGTTCCCGGCGGGCCTGCGTCACCGATGACCGCTTCTATCTCCGCGCCGAGCGCGACGACCATGTCCCGGTTGCGGTGACGGACCGTCATCGACGAGCCGCCTCCGGCATCCTCGCCGAGGAACACGGTCAGCGACGTCCCGGCCGCCTCGACGCGGCGGATCCCCGCCCCGGGGACGACGACGGTCGTACGTCCCCGGCTCCAGTGCAGCGCGCCGCGCTCCACCCAAGCCCGAGTACGGCCGGCCGACAGGACGACCCCGGTGGCGGTCTCACGATTCAATTCCCCCATACCCGTGGATCTTAGGCCACGAGAGGACGGACCGTTACGGATCCCGGCACCCTCACGCGCTGGACGCGCGGATCTTCAACTCGGGGAGGATCGAGAGGTGATGGCGCGCCCGGGGCGGGTCGGCGAGCCGCAGCGCCAGCATGTCCACCGCCGCGACGCCCACCGCCCGCTTCGGCGGCGCGACAGCCGTCAGCGGGATGTCCGCGAGCGCGGCGACCTCGTCGTCGTACGCCACGATCGCGAGGTCACCCGGCACGGACAGGCCCCGTGCCCGCAGCCGGGGCAGCAGCACGATCGCGTCGTGGTCGTTGTGGACCAGGACCGCGTCGAGCAGCCCAGCCTCCACCGCCCCGGTGAACTCGTCGAGTTGGGCGTCCCGCCGCAGCGGGTCGGCCTCCGGCGCCGTGATCGTGAAGCGCAGCGAATCCGGCGCCGGGAGCCCGAGCGAGGCGAGCCCGCCGAGGTAGCCCTCCTGAACGAGCGCGCTGTGCGGGCTGTCCGCGCGAAGGAGCAGCCCGATCCGCCCGCGCCCCGACCCGGCGAGGTGACGGACGGCGAGGCGCGCACCGTAGGCGTGATCGGTCACCACCCGCTCCGCGCCCGGCACGTCGTCCCCGGAACGCCGCTCCACCAGGACGAACGGCACGCCGAGCGCCGCGAGCCAGTCCTGGTCGCCGGGCGGCCCGCACGGCGCGATGAGCAGACCGTCGATGCCGTGGGACAGCAACTGCCGTACCTGCGCCCGCTCTTCCTCGGGCCGGTACTGCGAGATGCCGAGCACCAGCCGGATGCCCCGGGCGGCCGCCGCCTCCCGCGCGCCCTTGATGACCTCGGGGTAGTAGTAGTCGGCCGCCGGGACGACGAGACCGAAGACCAAGGGCGCGCCACTCGGCGCGGGGGAGGGCGGCGCGGGAGCCGGCGCCGACTCGGGGAGCAGCGCCCCGCCGTGCACCCGGGCCACCAGACCGCGCTCGGCGAGCGCCTCCACGTCCCGGCGCACGGTGACCGCGGACACCTTCAACTCCTCGGCGAAATCGGTCACTCGCAGCGAGCCGCGCTCCCGCAGTCGCCGCAGTATCGCCTGGTGTCTGTCCTCGGCATGCACGTGGTTCCGCCCCTCCCCATCGGCTTGCGCCGACCGCCGTCAACCGCTGACCAGGAGCGTAACCCCCGTTAGATCGTTCGTGCACGATTCTGTGCGAACGATCAATTTCCCTGATGAATGTGCGAAGTATTGCGCGTTCTTTCGATGTCATGAGAGAAACCGCTCAATCGCGCCGCGCTCGTCCCGGGCCCCGTGCCCGCCCCGTGCCCCTCCTCGTTCGCTCACGCTCCGGAGGTCCCGCCACCATGCCATCCCCCTCGGGCAGTTCACGCCGTACCTTCCTCGCCGCTTCCGGCACCGGCGCCGCCGCCGTCGCGCTCGGTCTGACCCTGCCCGCGGGGCCGGCGACGGCGGCTCCCCACGCCGGGACCGCACAGCCCCAACCCGCTCCGGCGGCCGACGAGTTCGACACCCTGCGCCTGAGGTGGCGCGACCTGACGCTCGGCACCGGCTTCGACGCGACGGCCGAGCCCTACGCCACCAAGCTCGCCGCGCTCGGCACGTCCGCCCGCACCGCGCTCGCCGCCATGGCCCCGGCGACCGGATCCCTCTGGCCCGACCAGCCGCTCACCGACCCCGCCACCGGCTCCGCCAACATGAGCGCGAGCTACACCCGGCTCAACACCATGGCGCAGGCCTGGGCCCAGCCCGGCACGGGATCCACCGGCGACACCGCGCTGATCACCGCCGTCGGCAAGGGCCTCGACCACCTCTACACGCGGATCTACAACGAGAACACCAAGACCTTCGGCAACTGGTGGGACTGGCAGATCGGCAGCTCCCGGCTCCTCCTCGACACCGCCGTCATCGCGTACGACACCCTGAACGCCACGCAGATCGGCCACTACACCGCCGCCATCGACCATTTCGTGCCGGACAGCGCCGTCGCCGTCTACACCGGTACCTCCACCGGCGCCAACCGCACCGACCTGTGCCGGGTGCTCGCCACCCGCGGAGTCCTCGGCAAGAACGCCGCGAAGATCGCCCTGGCCCGCGACGCCCTCTCGCCCGTCTTCCCCTATGTCACCGCCGGCGACGGCCTCTACGCCGACGGATCGTTCGTCCAGCACACCTGGATCGCCTACACCGGCTCGTACGGCGAGGTGCAGATCGACGGCCTGTCCCGGCTCTTCGCGCTGCTCGCCGGCTCCACCTGGGCCGTCACCGACCCGAACCGGCAGATCATCCTCGACTCCGTCGAGCGCAGCTACGCCCCCTTCATCCACGACGGCCTGATGATGGACTGCGTCAACGGCCGCGCCGTTTCCCGCCAGACCACCGACGACCAGCTCATGGGCCGCACGATCATGGCCCACATCGCCATGCTCGCGCTGGGCGCCGCGCCCGCCGAACGCGACCGCTGGCGCGCCCTGATCAAGGGATGGACCGACCGCGCCCCGGCCGTCCCCGTCCTCACCGACCAGCGCCTGTCCGTCGCCAACCTCGCCCTGCTGCGCGCCGCCGTGGACGCCGCGCCCGCCGCGGCCCCCGCCCCCACCGGGCCCCGTCTCTTCCCCGCCATGGACCGCGCCGTGCACCGCGGCACCCGCTTCGCCGCGTCCCTGAGCATGTCCTCGAACCGGATCGCGTACTACGAGAACGGCAACGGCGAGAACCTCCGCGGCTGGCACACCGGTTCCGGCATGCTCGCCTGGTGGGGCGAGGGCTTCGCGGGCGATCAGTACAGCGACGGCTTCTGGCCCACGGCCGACCCGTACCGCATGCCCGGCACCACCGTCTCGCGCAAGCCCCTCACGGACGGCGAGGGCGGCGCGTGGGGCGCGGCCCGGCCCGCCGTCACCTGGGTGGGCGGCGCCACCGACGGAACGTACGCGGCCGTCGGCCAGCACCTCAAAGGGCTCTCCTCCACCCTCGCGGCCCGCAAGTCCTGGTTCTTCGTGGGGGACGAGATCGTCTGCCTCGGCGCCGGCATCACGGCGAGCGACAAGGAGCCCGTCGAGACCGTCGTCGACCACCGCAACCTCGGCGCCACCGGCACCAACGCCCTCACCGTCGACGGCCGGCGGCTGCCCGCCACCCTCGGCCGGCACGACACCTTCCCCCGCGCCCGCTGGGCGCACATCGCGGGCCACGCCGGCTACGTCTTCCCCGGCGGCGCCCCCGTCCAGGCGCTGCGCGAGGAACGCACCGACACCTGGAAGGCGATCAACACCGGCGGCACCGCCGACCCGGTCACCCGTCGCTACCTCACCCTCTGGTTCGACCACGGCACCGATCCGGCCGGCGCCTCGTACGCCTACGTCCTGCTGCCCGGCGCCCGCCAGTTGGAGACGGCGGTCCGCGCCGCCGACCCCGGCAAGGTGCGCGTCCTCGCCAACTCCCCGTCCGTACAGTCCATTTCGGCCCAGCGACTCGGACTTCTCGCCGCCAACTTCTGGGCGGCGGGTACGGTCGGTGGCCTGGCCGCCGACGGTCCGGCGAGCGTCCTGGTGCGCACCACGCGGACCACGGCGACCCTGTCGCTGGCCGCGCCCGAACGCACCGGCGCCGCGATCGAGCTGACCTGGGACCGGCCGGTACGCTCGGTGACCACGCGGGACCCGCGGATCGAGGTCCTCGCCACCGGCCGCTCGCTGCGGCTGCGCATCACCCCGGACGCCGCCTGCGGCACGGTGCGGGCCGATGTCACGCTCGGCTGACCCGCGGCTGATGCGAAGCTGACAGAAGACGGACGCCGAGCTGACGTCCGGCTGACGCACCGCTGACAATCAGGCTCATCGGCGTTGTTGAGACCCAACAAATCTCAGGGCCCCTGCGCTGTTCGGTCGGCCGCTCGGCGCAGGTCTACTGTCAGCCCCCACTAGGAAAGCGGTCCCGAGACTGTTCGGAGTCGACGGAGGAAATCCTTGTCCCTTTTCGTAGGGTCGATACATGACCGTTGTGGACGAGACCCCGGGTGAGCCGAGCGATACGCGTGGACGCGTGGCGGAACTTCTCGCGTTGCGCGAGGAGGCGCGTCGCGGGCCGAGTGAGCGTGCGACCGAGGCCCAGCACGCGAAGGGCAAGCTGACCGCCCGCGAGCGCATCGACCTGCTGCTCGACCCCGACTCGTTCCACGAGGTCGAGCAGCTGCGCCGGCACCGTGCGGTGGGGTTCGGGCTGGAGGCGAAGAAGCCGTACACCGATGGTGTGGTCACCGGCTGGGGCACGGTGGAGGGCCGTACGGTCTTCGTGTACGCCCACGATTTCCGCATCTTCGGCGGCGCGCTGGGTGAGGCGCATGCCACGAAGATCCACAAGATCATGGACATGGCCATCGCGGCCGGTGCCCCGCTGGTGTCGCTGAACGATGGCGCGGGCGCCCGTATCCAGGAGGGCGTCAGCGCGCTCGCCGGCTACGGCGGCATCTTCCAGCGCAACACGCGGGCCTCGGGTGTGATCCCGCAGATCAGCGTGATGCTCGGCCCGTGCGCCGGCGGCGCGGCGTACTCCCCCGCCCTGACCGACTTCGTCTTCATGGTCCGCGAAACGTCGCAGATGTTCATCACGGGTCCTGACGTGGTGCGGGCGGTGACGGGCGAGGAGATCACCCAGAACGGGCTCGGCGGCGCGGACGTGCACGCGGAGACGTCGGGTGTCGCGCATTTCGCGTACGACGACGAGGAGACGTGCCTCGCGGAGGTGCGCTACCTCATCTCGATGCTCCCGTCGAACAACCGGGAGAACCCGCCGGTCCACACCAGCGACGACCCCGCCGACCGCCGCTCCGAGATCCTCCTGGACCTGGTGCCGGCGGACGGGAACCGGCCGTACGACATGCACAAGGTGATCGAGGAGCTCGTCGACGACGGCGACTTCCTCGAGGTGCACGAGCGCTGGGCGCGGAACATCATCTGCGCGCTGGCCCGCCTGGACGGACAGGTCGTCGGCATCGTCGCCAACCAGCCGCAGTCGCTGGCCGGTGTGCTGGACATCGAGGCGTCGGAGAAGGCGGCTCGCTTCGTGCAGATGTGCGATGCGTTCAACATCCCGATCGTCACCCTGTTGGACGTCCCCGGCTTCCTGCCCGGCGTCTCGCAGGAGCACGGTGGGATCATCCGCCACGGCGCGAAGCTCCTGTACGCGTACTGCAACGCCACGGTGCCCCGCATCTCGCTGATCCTGCGCAAGGCCTACGGCGGCGCGTACATCGTCATGGACTCCCAGTCCATCGGCGCGGACCTCACCTACGCGTGGCCCACCAACGAGATCGCGGTGATGGGCGCGGAAGGCGCGGCCAACGTCATCTTCCGCCGTCAGATCGCGGATGCCGAGGATCCGGAGGCGATGCGGGCGCGGATGGTCAAGGAGTACAAGGCCGAACTGATGCACCCGTACTACGCGGCCGAGCGGGGCCTGGTCGACGACGTGATCGACCCGGCCGAGACACGGGCCGTGCTGATCGCCTCCCTCGCGATGCTCAAGTCCAAGCACGCCGACCTGCCCTCCCGCAAGCACGGCAACCCGCCTCAGTAAGCCTCAGCACAAGCCTCAGCAAGCCTCAGAAGCTTCAGTAAGAGGAGACGAACGTGACCGCCACACCCCATGCCAAGTCCTCCGAGTCCCTGCTCCGCGTGGAGAAGGGTGACGCCGCTCCCGAGGAGCTCGCCGCGATCACCGCGGTGCTGCTCGCCCGCGCCGCGTCCCAGCCCGCCGCCGCCCCCAAGCGCGGCCGTTCCACCGCCGGCTGGCGGCGCCTGGAGCGCACCCCCGGATTCCGCGCGCCCCACTCCTGGCAGGGCTGACCCCCTCCGTCACCTCGCCGCACCGACAAGCCCCCGACCTGTGGTCGGGGGTTTTTCGCTGTCCGCGACGCGAAAAGCTGGCTATATTAGGCTGCAACCTAGGGGGTCTAGGTTCCAGTGAATCCGGGGTGTGCGCATGGTGCGAGCGGGACTGACGGCGGAGCGGCTCGCCGCGGCCGGCGCCGAGCTGGCGGACGAGGCGGGATATGCGGGCATCACCGTGTCCGCGCTCGCCCGGCGCTTCGGCGTCAAGGACGCGAGCCTGTACTCGCACATCGCGAACGTCCGGGAGCTGCGCCAGCGGGTCACGCTGTACGCGGCCGGCGAGTTCATCGACTCCATCGCGGCGGCCGTCGCGGGCCGGGCGGGCAAGGAGGCCCTGGTCGCCTTCGCCGACGCCTACCGCGCGTACGCGCTGGCCCATCCCGGCCGGTACGCCGCCACGCAGCACCAGGTCGACCCCGGGCTGCTCGCCGGCTCGACGGTCATGGCGCGCACGGTGGACACCACGTACGGGATGCTCCGCGCCTACGGCCTCACCGAGCCGGACCTCACCGACGCCGTACGCCTCCTGCGCAGCACCTTCCACGGCTACATCACGCTCGAGGCGGAAGGCGGCTTCGGTCACCCGCGCGAGGTGCAGAGGTCGTGGGAGCGCGGGGTCCAGGCGCTGCACATCCTCCTGGAGCACTGGCCCAGAAGCGAAGAAGAGGGGGACGGACACCATGGCTGAACCGACCGTCGGCACCCTGGAGGTGCCCGGCGCGACGCTGCGCTACGAGGTGCGCGGCGCCGGGCCCGTGCTGCTGCTCATCGTGGGCGGGGGCGGGGACGCCGGGATCTTCGAACCGGTCGCCGACGCGCTCGCCGACCGGTACACGGTGGTGACCTACGACCCGCGCGGCCATTCCCGCAGCCCGCTCGACGGGGCCGACGTGGACCAGCGCGTCGGGACACAGGCCGACGACGCGTACCGGCTGCTCGAACGGGTCGCGCCCGACGGGGCGCCGGCGTACGTCTTCGGGACGAGTTCCGGGGCGATCGTCGCGGTGGAGCTGCTCACACGCCACCCCGAGCGGCTGGCCCGTGTGGTCGCGCACGAGCCCGTGCTGGTCTCGCTGCTGCCCGACGCGGCCGAGCAACACGCCTTTTTCGGCCACGTGGTGGCGACCTTCCACCGGGCGGGGGTGGATGCGGCGATGGCCGAAATGAGTGCGGGGTGCGGGGAGGAGCGCGGGGAGAAGCCGGATCTTTCCGGATTGTCGCCGCGGATGCGGGCCACGCTGGGACGGGTGGGGGAGAACTCGGGGTTCTTCCTGGGCAGGATCCTCCGGCCCTTCAGCGGGCACGCGCCCGATCTGGCCCAACTCGACCTCGTCGCAGGGAAGTTGGTGCCAGCGGTGGGATGGGCGTCGTCCGGGCTGCGCCTGGCCCGGCCGGCGGAGGCGCTGGCGGAGCGGTACGGGGTCGCTCTCGCGGAGTTGCCGGGGGGCCATGTGGGTGTGCTGACGCACCCGGGTGAATTCGCGCTTGGGCTGGGGGAGTTGCTCCGCTGAGTGCGGTGGGGGGAGCGGGGGAGGGGCGGGTTACGTTTCGGGTGCGGGCCGGTGGGGGCCGGCCGCGCAGTTTCCCGCGCCCCCAACCCCGGTGTCGTCTGCGGGCCGTGGCCGCTTCTCGCGCAGTTCCCCGCGCCCCTTACGGGGCTCGGTAGAGGCAACCGATACGGGGTCTGGGGCGGAGCCCCAGGGAGCCCGGCCGTTCGACCCCGCCGCAGGGGTGGGGGGTGTTAGCGGAGTCGGGCCATGAGGGCGTGTTCGACGAGGGTGATGAGGGCGCTTTTGGCGTCGGCGCGGTGGCGTGCGTCGGTGACGATGATGGGGGTGTCGGGGCCGATCTGGAGTGCTTCGCGTACTTCGTCGGGGGTGTAGGGCTGGTGTCCGTCGAAGCCGTTGAGGGCGATGACGAAGGGGAGTCCTGAGTTTTCGAAGTAGTCGACGGCGGGGAAGCAGTCGGCGAGGCGGCGGGTGTCGACGAGGACGACGGCGCCGATGGCGCCGCGGACGAGGTCGTCCCACATGAACCAGAAGCGGTCCTGGCCGGGTGTACCGAAGAGGTACAGGATCAGGTCCTGGTCGAGGGTGATGCGGCCGAAGTCCATGGCGACCGTGGTGGTCGTCTTGTCTCCGGTGTGGGTGAGGTCGTCGATGCCGGCGGAGGCCGAGGTCATGACGGCTTCGGTGCGCAGGGGGTTGATCTCCGAGACCGCGCCGACGAACGTGGTCTTGCCCACGCCGAAGCCGCCCGCCACCACGATCTTCGCCGACGTGGTGGAACGGGCGGCACCGCCGCTAGAGCTTGCGAAGTCCACTGAGCACCCTTTCGAGCAGTGTCACGTCTGGCTGTCCGCCGGCGGACTCGTCGCCGCCCGGCTGGTGGATGGCGACAAGTCCGGCCTCCGCCAGGTCGGCTACGAGGATCCGGGCGACGCCGAGGGGGATGGTGAGGAGTGCCGAGATCTCGGCGACCGACTTGATCTCGCGGCACAGGTGGCAGATCCGCTGGTGCTCGGGCAACTGCCCTTGCAGCCTGGACGGTTCCGCCGTGGTGTGCACCAGCGCCTCGATGGCGAGCTGGTAGCGCGGCCTGGTGCGGCCGCCGGTCATGGCGTACGGGCGCACAAGCGGGTTGTGCGCGCCGCCCGCCGGAGAGGGCTGGGGGGTCTGCCTCGGCTGCACCGGTTCGATCCGGGGCTGCGGCGGCTGGTCGTAAGGGCTGGGCTGACGGTTCGGCTGCCGGTAGGGCTGCTGGTAGTGCCCGCCGCCCTGGCCCTGACCGTGTCTGCCGGACGAGGAAGGGTAGTTGAAGCGGTTCTGGCCGTGCTCACCCGGAGACTGCTGTCCACCGCTGTAGGGGTGCCCGCCTGGGGGTGTTGTCACGTTTCCTCCTCCGACTACCGGTGCCCGTCCCATTGGGGCCGCGCCACCGCACTTTATGGGGCGGTGGCGAGAAACGCACGGCCTGTCTGCTGATTGAGAACTGATCGGTAACTAGTTAAGAAGGCTTCCCTGAAGCTCCGCCCGGAGGTCGGGAGTCAGCACGCTCCCGGCCCGGTCCACGAGCAGCGCCATCTCGTAGCCCACCAGGCCGATGTCGGCCTCGGGGTGGGCGAGAACGGCGAGGGAGGATCCGTCGGAGACCGACATGATGAAGAGGAAGCCGCGCTCCATCTCCACCACCGTCTGGTTGACGGCGCCGCCTTCGAAGATCCGGGAGGCGCCCGCGGTGAGGGACGTCAGACCGGAGGCCACGGCCGCCAGCTGATCGGCCCGGTCCCGGGGGAAGCCTTCGGACATCGCCAGCAGGAGTCCGTCGGCGGAGACCACCACCGTGTGGGACACCCCGGGGGTGTTGTCCACGAAGTTGGTGATCAACCAGTTCAGATTCTGCGCCGCCTGGCTCATCGGGCTCACACTAACGCTCCTGGTTGTAGGTGTTACTTGTGTCCGACCCCGCGTTACGGCCCTGCTGAACGCCGCGTCGCAGGTTGCTCAACCTGCCGCGCACGTCCTCCGGAGCGCGGGAGACCTGAGGGCCGCCCTGCGGGGTCTGCTCGGCCGTGCCCTCGACCAGATTGGCCTTGGGCACCCGCCGGGGGAGACCGGAAGGAGTGACCCCGCCGGCCTTGGGCTCACGGAGCTTCTCGGCCCGCGTCCAGCGCTCGTCGTTGGTCGAACGCCAGTCGTCCGGCGGTCCGTCCGGCGTCTCGCTCCGGTCCGGCCGGCTCTGATCCTGCTGGGGCTCGGCCGGCCAGTCCTGCTGGCTGCCGCGCCTGGGCAGACCGGCGTCGGTCAGCTCGTGGGCGGTGGTCGGGGTGGGGCCCGGACGGTCGAAGCCTACGCGCTCCGCGGTGCCCGCGGGAACGCCCCGGTTCTCCTCGGCGGATTCCGCTTCCGGCTGGAAGGGAGGCGCGTACGGCTCCTGGTAGGCGTTCTCCTGCTGCCATTCGCCTTGCGGCGCCTGGGCGGCGTACGGATCCTCGTAGGAGCCCTGACCGGCCACCTGATCCCGGTAGGAGCCTTCCGCATAGCCGGACTCCCGGTAGCCGTCCTGGGGCGCGTAGGAGTCCTGGGCGTAGGCACCGGTGTGCTCGGGGGCGTACTGCTGGTTCTGGTACGAGCCGTCGTGACCGGGGCTCCGCTGGGGCTCGTAGGAGCCCTCGTAGGGCCGGTCCTGGCCGGCGTACCGCTGGCCGCCGTCGTACGCGCCGTCGTACGCCTGGCTCTGCTGGGGCTCGATCTCGTCCCGGTACAGCGGGCGTTCGCCGCCCTGCGCCTGGGCCTCAAGGGCCGCGCGGCGCTCCTCGCGCACCAACGACCGGTTGACCGGGTCGAGTTCACGCGGGTCGGACGGATCGCCGGTCTCGTAGCGGGAGTCGTCGAAGCCGAGCTCGGCCGCCGTGCGCATCGGCGCGGGGACCGACTCGTACGGCTGCTGTTGCTGTTGCTGCTGCTCGGGAATGATCGAGGAGACCGTGAAGTCGTCGCCCATCGCGCTCTCGCCACCGCCACCGTGGGTGATCGGGTCCGGGAGCATGACGAGCGAGGTGGTGCCGGCCTGCTCGCCCGAGGGGCGCAGCTGGACACGGATGCCGTGCCGGTCGGACAGCCGGCCGACCACGAACAGGCCCATGCGCTGCGAGACGTCGGCGTCCACGGCCGGCGGGTTGGCCAGCCGGTGGTTGATGTCCGCGAAGTCCTCGGCGGTCAGGCCGATGCCCTTGTCGTGGATCTCGATCATCACGCGGCCGTCGGGAAGACGGGTCGCGGTGACGCGGACCTTCGTCTGCGGCGAGGAGAACGTGGTGGCGTTCTCCAGGAGCTCGGCGAGCAGGTGCACGAGGTCGGTCACGGCCCGGCCGTGGATCTCCGCCTCCGGCACGCCCGACAGCTCGATGCGCTCGTAGGACTCCACCTCGGAGGAGGCGGCGCGCAACACGTCGACCAGCGGGACCGGCTGGTCCCAGCGGCGGCCCGGCTCCTCGCCGGCGAGGACCAGCAGGTTCTCGCCGTTGCGGCGCATGCGGGTCGCCAGGTGGTCGAGCTTGAACAGGCTCTCCAGCTGGTCCGGGTCCGCCTCGTTGTTCTCCAGGTCGGTGATGAGGGTCAGCTGGCCCTCGATCAGGGACTGGTTACGGCGCGAGAGGTTGGTGAAGATCGCGTTGACGTTGCCCCGGAGCAGCGCCTGCTCGGCGGCGAGCCGGACGGCCTCGCGGTGCACCTGGTCGAAGGCGCGGGCCACCTCACCGATCTCGTCCGTGGAGTCGATCGGAATCGGCTCGACACGGGTGTCGACCCGGCCGGGTTCGGTGCGCGAGAGCTGGTCGACGAGCATCGGCAGACGCTGTTCGGCCACGTCGAAGGCGGCGCTGCGCAGCCGGCGCATCGAGCGGCTCATCTGGCGGGCCACCATGCCGGCCAGGATGAAGGCGGCGAGCAGGGCGACCACGACGATCGCGCCGTTGATGTACGCGGTGGTCTTGGCGTCGTCGGCGATCTGGCCGGCCTCGGTCACGGCCCGGGTGACCAGGTCGTCCTCGACCTGGCTGTAGCCGTCGAACTTCGAGGTGGAGGCGGCCATCCAGGAATCGGGGGTGATGCCCCGCGCCTTGAGCTGCTTGATGCTCTGCGCGCTCTGCGCCTCGCCGATCGCGGCGGCCATGCCGCCGTAGACCGAACCGTCGGCCGCCGGAGCGGCGCCGATGTGCGGACCGCTGTCCGCCGGCTGCTTGGCGTCGGGGAAGTCCTTGGCGACCTCTTCCGCCTTCTTCGCCATGACCTCCTTCAGCTTCTGGCTGTCGGCGTCCGTGCCACCCGCGTCGAACTCGCCGAGGGCGATGAACTCCAGGTAGTTGTACGAGTTGAACGCCTTGACCTGGAGCTGGAAGGACTTGGGGTCGTCGCTCGGCCGCAGCAGGAGGTGCATGCCGATGGAGCGCTGGAGCGATCCGGCGGACTTGGCGAGGTCGACGGCGTACACCATGCGGCCGTAGCTGGTGATGTTGCCGGTGCCCAGGCCGAGCTCGTTGGAGAACGTGCTCAAGTAATGGGGGACCGCGGTGTAACCCTCTTCGGTCAGCACCGGGTTCTTCGCCTCGACACCCTTGGTGTAGGCGGTCTTGCGCAGGTCGTCGAGGGTCTTCTCGGCCTCACGGACCTTGGCGAGGCGGCGCTTGAGGCTCGGGGTGTCCGGCATGCCCTGGACGGCCTGGTCGAACGAGGCGCGGGCGGCGTCGGAGGCGGCGTACGCCTTGCTGACGACGTCGCTGTCGCGCTTGTTCTCCAGGAGCGGCTGGGCGGTGAGGTCGCGCTCGTTGAGGAGAGCCTGGCCGTAGTCGGAGGCGGCGCGCACGATGGTCGCGACCTTCTCGGCGTTCCGGGCGTCGCGCCAGGTGGCTATGGACCCGTTGACCTCGAAGCCGCCCATGACCAGGCCGACCAGGACGGGGATGAGGAGGATCGCGTTCAGCCGCGTTGCGACGCGCCAGTTGCGCGGCGAGAAGCGGCTGCTGCTGCCCTGGGTGGCGCCCTTGTCCTTGCCGGAATCCTGGGCAGAGGTCTGGGGCGCCGGTGCCGCCGCACGCTGCGGCGGGGTGAAGTTGCCCCGCGCCTGCTGCGTCGCGGAGCTCGTCCTGCTTCGCTTCACTCGACCAACAACCTCTCGGAGCCGGCACCAGGGTGGCGTGCCGTTTGTGTTTCAGAGCCGTACTTCTCGGGGCCGTACTACTCGGGAGTTCGTCGAATTCCAGCACGCGGGACGGTCGCCATCCAAACGTCTGGAATCTCAGGTTCCGAGTGGCCAAGGCCTCAGATAAAACGGGCATAAAGAGCGAGCCCCGCCAAATGACGGGGCTGTCGTGCGCGCAGTGACACCGGATGAACGCGGCGGGTTGCGGTGACACGAGAATTCTCTGTCGAAACGTTATGAACGCAGGGGCGGATCGTGTCAAACGACACAGTCCGCCCCCGTTTCGCCTACGACAACTGCCGTAGGGCACCAGCTACTTGAGTCGGCTACTTGAGTCGGGCCATGAGGGCGTGTTCGACGAGGGTGATGAGGGCGCTTTTGGCGTCGGCGCGGTGGCGTGCGTCGGTGACGATGATGGGGGTGTCGGGGCCGATCTGGAGTGCTTCGCGTACTTCGTCGGGGGTGTAGGGCTGGTGTCCGTCGAAGCCGTTGAGGGCGATGACGAAGGGGAGTCCTGAGTTTTCGAAGTAGTCGACGGCGGGGAAGCAGTCGGCGAGGCGGCGGGTGTCGACGAGGACGACGGCGCCGATGGCGCCGCGGACGAGGTCGTCCCACATGAACCAGAAGCGGTCCTGGCCGGGTGTACCGAAGAGGTACAGGATCAGGTCCTGGTCGAGGGTGATGCGGCCGAAGTCCATGGCGACCGTGGTGGTCGTCTTGTCTCCGGTGTGGGTGAGGTCGTCGATGCCGGCGGAGGCCGAGGTCATGACGGCTTCGGTGCGCAGGGGGTTGATCTCCGAGACCGCGCCGACGAACGTGGTCTTGCCCACGCCGAAGCCGCCCGCCACCACGATCTTCGCCGACGTGGTGGAACGGGCGGCACCGCCGCTAGAGCTTGCGAAGTCCACTGAGCACCCTTTCGAGCAGCGTTACGTCCGGCGTGCCGCCGGTCTCTCCATTGCCCGGCTGGTGGATCGCCACCATGCCGGCCTCCGCCAGGTCGGCCACGAGGATCCGGGCCACGCCCAGCGGCATCTGCAGCAGTGCGGAGACCTCCGCCACCGACTTGACCTCGCGGCACAGGTGGCATATCCGCTGGTGCTCGGGGAGCAAGGTGGCGAGGTGCGCCGGGTCGGCTGTGGTGCTGACCAGCGCCTCGATGGCGAGCTGGTAGCGCGGCCTGGTCCGGCCGCCGGTCATGGCGTACGGACGGACCAGCGGCTGGTCGCCTTCACTGTCGTACGCCGCGTCGTGCAGCGCGCCGTACGAATCGTGTGAGGCGGGTGGCGGGGTCATTGGTTCCTCCGGGCGGGGACAGCAAGGCATCTGCAAGCCGTCTGGCAGGGCCGGTGGGGGGAAGTGGTGCGGCCTGGACGGATGTTCTGCGTCGTGCGGGGCCGGTCCGCGCCGGAGGGGACGGCGCTCGTGGCTCCCGACCCCCGGCCTCGCGAGCGGCTCGGCCGGGGGATTTGCGGTCAGTGGAGCAGGCTGCCCTGGAGCTCGGCGCGCAGGTCCGGCGTGAGGACGCTGCCCGCGCGGTCGACCAGGAGGGCCATCTCGTAGCCCACCAGGCCGATGTCGCACTCCGGGTGCGCCAGCACGGCGAGGGAGGAACCGTCGGACACGGACATCAGGAAGAGGAAGCCGCGCTCCATCTCCACCACGGTCTGGGCGACGCTGCCACCCTCGAAGATCCGGGAGGCCCCGGCGGTCAGCGAGGTCAGACCGGACGCCACGGCGGCCAGCTGGTCGGCGCGGTCGCGCGGGAAACCTTCGGACATGGCGAGGAGCAGGCCGTCGGCGGAGACCACCACCGTGTGGGACACCCCTGGGGTGTTGTCCACAAAGTTGGTGATCAACCAGTTCAGGTTCTGTGCCGCCTGGCTCATCGGACTCAACTAACGCTCCTGCTGGTGAGTGGGGTCCACATGGAAGCTGCCGGTGGAGCCGTTGTTGGCCTGCCGGCCCTGCTGGATGCCCCGGCGGAGATTGGTCAGCCGGCCGCGCACGTCGTCGGGCGCCCGGGAGACCTGGGGTCCTGCCTGGTGGTTCTGCTGCTGTGCGGTGCCCGGCACCAGGTTGGCGCGCGGGACCCGCTTGGGAAGACCGGACGTGGTGACGCCGCCGGCGGCGGGCTTGCGGGCCCGCTCCGCCTGGCGCACCAGATCGTCGTTGGGCGAACTGCGCCAGGCACCGGTGCCGTTGGAACCGGCGTCCCCTGAGCCGTTCGAGCCGTTCGAGCTGTTCGTGGCGCCCGTCTCGCGGACCGGGCGGCGCTCGGGCAGCGGCTGCTGCGGGGCGTCGCCCCGGCCCTGGGGGGCCTGCGGCTGCGGAGCCTGGGGCGCCTGCGCGTCGGGCTGCTGGGACGGGCCGCCCTGCTGACCCGGCTGCTGCTGGAACCAGTTGGTCTCCAGCGTGTCGTACAGCGGGGTGCGCCCGTCACCGGCACCCGCCGGCGGCAGGGCCCAGCCGTCGCTCGGCCTGCGTGCCTCGTCGGGCCGCTGCGCGCCGCCGTCCTCGGGACGCGACTGCGCGGGCAGGTTCGGGTCGGGCCGGCGCGGAACACCGAAGTCGTTGCCGTCGCGGCGCTGACGCGGGGCACCCTGGCCGAAGTCCTGGCCCTGCTGGGGCGCCTGGGGCTGGTACTGCTGCGGCTGGACCGGCTGCGGCGCGGGCGGCCGCGGCGCGTTGAAGTCCGGCCGGGCGAACCCGGACGTGGCCGCCGGGCCCTGACGGTCGTCGCCCGAGGGACGCCCGTACTGGCCGCTGTCGCCGCCCAGGCCGGGCCGCGGGTACGCACCGGTGTTGGAGGGGTCCTGGTCGGGACGCCCGTAACCACCGGTGTTCGCGCCGTCCTGGCCGGGCCGCTCGAACGAGCCCGTGTGCGACGGGTCCTGGCCGGGGCGCGCGTACGAGCCGGTGTCCGACGACTGGCCGCCGTAGCCGTTGTAGGAGCCGGGGCGCTCGAACTGTCCGGTCGCCGAGGGGTCCTGCGCGGCGGGCGCGCCGAACACGTCGGGACGTACGAACTGACCGGTGCCGGACGCCTGGTCCTGCTGCGAGCCCGGCGGGGGCCCGTCGAAGTCGGGGCGGGCGAACTCGGCGGTCGCGGCCGGACCCTGGCGGTCGTCGAGCGCGGGACGCGGGTACTGGCCGGTGTGCTGCTCCGGCTCCTCGTGGCCGCGCGGAGCGTCGAGCGCCGACGGGTCGTTGCCCCAGCTCGCGGCCTGCGGCCGGGGCTGCTGGGTCAGGGGGTTGGTGCCGCCGCCGGGCAGTTCGGCGCGCGGGGCGCCGGGCGGCGGGGTGAGGGGACGGTCACCGCGACGGGGGGCCGCCGGGGCGCTGCCGAAGGCGTTCTGCTGGCCCTGCTGCTGCGGCGCCTGACCCTGCTGAGGACCGCCGCCTCGCGGCGGCAGCGCGGCGCGCGGCTCCTGGCCGCCGGTGACCTGGCCGCGCGGCGCACCCGCGCCGAGCCGGCCGCCGGATCCGGCGGGACCGCTGCCGAGCGGACCCGCGGCGAGCCCGGCACGGGAGGGCGGACCGCCCGCGAGTCCGGGACGGCCGCTCTGGCCGGCCGGGGCCTGAGGCTGCTGGCCACCCGCCTTGCCGGGCACCTTCTTGCCGCCCTGGGCGACATCGACGGGCAGCATGACCAGCGCGGTCGTACCGCCGGAGTCCGACGGGCGCAGCTGGATGCGGATGCCGTGGCGCAGGGACAGGCGGCCGACCACGAACAGACCCATGCGGCGCGAGACCGAGACGTCCACGGTGGGCGGCGACGCGAGCCGCTCGTTGATCGCGGCGAGGTCCTCGGGGGAGAGGCCGATGCCGGTGTCGTGGATCTCGACCAGGACGCGGCCGTCGGGCAGCGCGTGACCGGTGACGCGGACCTTGGTCTGCGGCGAGGAGAACGAGGTCGCGTTCTCCAGGAGCTCGGCGAGCAGGTGCACGAGGTCGTTGACCACGCGTCCGGCGACCTCGGTCGCGGGCACGGCGGCCAGCTCGATGCGCTCGTACTGCTCCACCTCGGACGCGGCGGCGCGGAGCACGTCGACCAGCGGGACCGGGCGGGTCCAGCGGCGGCCCGGCTCCTCGCCGGCGAGGACGAGGAGGTTTTCGCCGTTACGGCGCATACGGGTCGCGAGGTGGTCGAGCTTGAAGAGCGAGGACAGCTGGTCCGGGTCGGCCTCGCGGGACTCCAGCTCCGAGATGAGCGAGAGCTGACGCTGGATCAGACCCTGGGAGCGGCGCGAGAGGTTGGTGAACATCGCGTTGACGTTGCCCCGGAGGAGCGCCTGCTCGGCGGCGAGTCGCACGGCCTCGCGGTGCACGTCGTCGAAGGCCGCGGCCACCTGGCCGATCTCGTCGCGCGAGTGCACGCCGACCGACTCCACCGAGGTGTCGACGTCCTGCGGGTCCGACTCCGAGAGCTGCTTGACGAGCTCGGGCAGGCGGTCCTGGGCGACCCGGGTCGCGGTGTCCTGGAGGCGGCGCAGCGAACGGATCATGGAGCGGGCCACGACGAACGCGCCGACCAGCGAGACGCCGAGCACGACGAGGATCAGCACACCGTTGAGGATCGCGTCGCGCTGCGAGGAGTCGCGCAGCTCGCGCGCCTTCTGCTCCATCTCACCGAGCAGGGTCTGCTCGATGGTCTTCATCTGATTGATCTTGTTGGAGTCCTGGTCGTACCAGTCGAGGTACGAGCGCCGCTGCTCCTGGCCGATGCCGCCGGTGCTCTTGAGCACGTGCTGCGAGTACGCGTTGGCGGCGGTGATCTCCGAGTTGCCCTTGTCCAGCGGCGCCAACAGGTCGGTGGCGTTGCCGCCGTTGGCCTCGTAGACGTTCTGGAACGAGGCGAGGGCCTGGCGCTCGCCGTCCTGGGCGGCCTTGGCGTAGAGGCGGTCGGGCTCCAGCAGGTTGCCCGACTTGTCCTTGGTGGCCGGCAGCGCGGCGGCGATGATCGCGCGCTGCACCGAGGCGTACTCCTTCGCGGAGGAGAACGCCGCGAGCGCACGGGTCCGCTTGATCATCTCCGGGTTGGAGGTGGCCTGCGCCATGTCCTGGGAGAGGGTGAGCAGACCGCTGATGAGACGGCTGTAGGACTCGACCGTCTGGGAGTCGGTGGAGCCGTCCTTGTACGCGGTCTGGCGGATGCTCTTGAGGTCCTGGAGCTGGATCGCGATGTTGGTGACGTTGCGCCGGATCGACTCCAGCGCGTCGTCGTTCTCCGCGCCGCTGACGTCCTGGGTCTGCTTGATGAACGCCTTCTGGACGAGGTCCGTGGCGGCCCGGTCGGTCTGCACGCGGGCGTCGGACGTGCCCGTGGAGAGCGGGCCCGCCGAGTCGTCGCGCTCGGTCTGGAGCGCGGCGGCGAGCTCCGTCGCCTGCTTGGTCATGTCGGTGAGCAGCTGCATGTGATCGAGCTGCTGCATGTCGTTCATCGACTGGTTGATGCGCAGCCCGCCCAGGGTGGTCGCGGCGACCACGGGCAGGGCGAGCAGGGCGACGAGTCGCGTCGAGATGCGCCAGTTGCGCAGGGCTATTCGGGAGCCCGTGTCGGTGGGTCCCGTGGGCTTCCGCTCGGCGCCCGGCTGCTCGCCACCGGACGGGCCGGAGGGCCCGCTGGTGCGCGCCGTCTGGCCGTTCGCCTCGCCGGCCGGCGAGGAGGATGGGTTCTCGGGGCCCCGGGGGTTCTGGGCGTGCTGGGGCGAGGAACCGGCCGTCTTGGGGCCAGTCCCACCCTGCGGCTCCTGCTCCGCCGCAGCGCTGCCATCCCTCTTGAAACGTCCCTGCACTAGCGTCGCAACCTCTGGACCAGGCGTCCCTCCGCACAGGCGGATGGGACGGTGTCGGTGTCATGGGGGCACTGCGCGCCCCCTCTGTGGTCTGAGTGACCGGCGCTTGTCCTGCTCCCCCTCCCGCCGCTCACCCGGCGCTGCGTTGCGCCCCTGCGCGCCGGTCAGTGACCCGCGGCGGTGCGTGGAATTCCAGCACAGTGCCGGATCTCCAACAAGGCCCGCGTACCGGGCCGTGACCTGAGTGACACATTGTGAGTATCGAGTCACAAAATGTAGAAAGTGATCACGGAGAAAACGGACTATTGCTTACGAGTCGCTTACGGGAGGGGGGTGTCCCAGTCGCGATGATCAGGAGAGGAATGAAGGGGTCGATCCCGTAATGTCCGTTCCGTGACAGGGTCTTGACGGGTCGTTATATCCCTTTTGTGGCTTCATTCGTGAGCAAACTCACATGTTGATCGTCGTCTCTACGGCCCTTTGCCGGGAATTCGAATGTTTAGCCTGACGCTTTACAGGGATGGCCAGACCGACCATCGGCGCCCCGCGGCGCCCGAAACGACAGGGTTCGTAGCAGAGATGAAGACGACGATGATCATCCGGAACATAGCCAACCCGCGCCGCACCACCCTCGCGCACCTCGCGGACGCCGAGGAGCTGCAGCGGGCGGACCAGCCGGAGCACACCGTCGACCTGCCGGCCCAGACGGCCAACCCGCGCCGCACCATCCTGATGACGGCTCCGGCCCAGGCCCCGGCCGACACCCCCGCGGTCGCCGCCGCCGTCTGACCCGGCGGGCCCCGCCCGTCATCGCGAGGGGGGCGCCCCCGCCCGCGTTAGCCTGGTGACCCAGACTCCGGCCAGTACCAGACGCGGCCACCGGACACAGTGAAGTGAGGGGCGACAGCACCCGTGCGCATCGCCAGGTTCTCCATCGACGGCAATGTCGCCTTCGGGGCTGTCGAGGGCGACAGCCCCGACAGCCTCGTGCTCGACATCATCAAGGGCATCCCGTACGCGGACTTCGAACTCTCGGGCACGAAAGTCCCGCTGAGCAAGGTCCGCCTCCTGCCGCCCGTGCTCCCCAACAAGGTCGTGGCCATCGGCCGCAACTACGCGGAACACGCCAAGGAGCTCGGCAACGCCATCGTCGACGACCAAGGCCGCCCGGAGGCGCCGGTCGCCTTCTTCAAGCCGACCACCTCGGTGATCGGCTCCGGCGACGCCATCGAGTACCCCTCCTTCTCCAACGAGCTGCACCACGAGGCCGAGCTCGCCGTCGTCATCGGCCGCATGTGCCGCGAGGTCCCGCGCGAGCGCGTCAAGGACGTCATCTTCGGCTACACCTGCGCCAATGACGTCACCGCGCGCGACGTCCAGAAGCGCGAGAAGCAGTGGGCCCGCGCCAAGGGCTTCGACACCTCGTGCCCGCTCGGCCCCTGGGTCGAGACGGACCTGGACCCGAGCGACCTCACCATTCAGGCCACGGTCAACGGAGAACAGCGTCAGCTCGGCCGCACGGCCGACATGCTCCGCTCCATCGAGGACCTGGTCGTCCACATCACCGAGGCCATGACGCTGCTCCCGGGCGACGTCATCCTCACCGGCACCCCCGCCGGGGTCGGCCCCCTCAACGTCGGCGACGAAGTCGCCGTCACCATCGAAGGCATCGGCACTCTCACCAACAGGGTGATCAAGCGTGGCTAACCCCCTGGACGCGAAGGTCCGCGTCCGTTTCTGTCCCTCCCCGACCGGCAACCCCCACGTGGGCCTGGTCCGCACCGCCCTGTTCAACTGGGCGTTCGCCCGGCACCACGGCGGCACGCTCGTCTTCCGCATCGAGGACACCGACGCGGCCCGCGACAGCGAGGACTCCTACAACCAGCTCCTGGACTCCATGCGCTGGCTGGGCTTCGACTGGGACGAGGGCCCGGAGGTCGGCGGCCCGCACGCCCCGTACCGCCAGTCGCAGCGGATGGACATCTACCGCGACATCGCCGAGAAGCTGCTCGCCGCAGGCCACGCGTACAACTGCTACTGCACCACCGAGGAGCTGGACGCCCGCCGCGAGGCCGCCCGCGCCGCCGGCAAGCCGTCCGGATACGACGGGCACTGCCGCGACCTGAGCGCCGAGCAGAAGCAGGCGTACGAGGCCGAGGGCCGCAGCCACGTCGTGCGCTTCCGGATGCCGGACGAGGCGACCACGTTCACGGACCTGGTCCGCGGCGAGATCACCGTCCAGGCGGAGAACGTCACCGACTACGGCATCGTCCGTGCGAACGGGGCGCCGCTCTACACCCTCGTCAACCCGGTCGACGACGCCCTGATGGAGATCACCCACGTCCTGCGCGGCGAGGACCTGCTGTCCTCCACCCCGCGCCAGATCGCGCTCTACAAGGCGCTGATCGAGCTGGGCGTGGCCAAGGAGATCCCCACCTTCGGCCACCTGCCCTACGTGATGGGCGAGGGCAACAAGAAGCTCTCCAAGCGTGACCCGCAGGCGTCCCTGAACGTCTACCGCGAGCGCGGCTTCCTGCCCGAGGGCCTCCTGAACTACCTCTCCCTGCTGGGCTGGTCGTTCTCCGCGGACCAGGACGTCTTCTCGATCCAGGACATGGTCGCGAAGTTCGACATCGCGGACGTCAACGCCAACCCGGCGCGCTTCGACCTGAAGAAGGCCGAGTCCATCAACGCGGACCACATCCGCATGCTGGACGAGAAGGCGTTCGCCGCGGCCTGCGAGCCGTGGCTGCGCGCCCCGCACGCGAACTGGGCCCCGGAGTCCTTCGACGAGAAGGCCTGGCAGGCGATCGCCCCGCACGCCCAGACCCGTGTGACCGTCCTCTCGGACATCACGGCCAACGTCGACTTCCTCTTCCGTGACCAGCCGGTCGAGGACGAGGCGTCGTGGACGAAGGCGATGAAGGACGGCTCGGACGCACTCCTGCGCACGGCCCGCGAGAAGCTGGAGTCGGCGGACTGGACGTCGCCGGAGTCCCTCAAGAACGCGGTCCTGGCGGCGGGCGAGGAGCACGGCCTGAAGCTCGGCAAGGCCCAGGCCCCGGTCCGCGTGGCGGTCACCGGCCGCACGGTCGGCCTCCCCCTCTTCGAGTCCCTGGAAATCCTGGGCAAGGAGAAGACCCTGGCAAGGATCGACACGGCCCTGTCGAAGCTGACGGCGTAGCCGCGGGCAGTAGGCGGGGTGAGGGGCGGCAGCGCGCGGCTGCCGCCCCTCACTGACACCCCGGCCCACCCGCACCCCGGCCCACCCGCACCCCGGCCCACCCGTACCCCGGCTCAGCCGGCCCGGCCTCCCGCCAGCCGGTCGGCGAGAACGATGAGCCAGGCACCGGGCGAGTACGGAGCCGGCGGGTCCACCTCCATGCCCAACTCGGCGACGGCAAGGGCGTATGCGGACCCGTCCAGGTCGAGGGCGGTCAGTTCATGGAGCTCGCCGACGGTTCTGGCCACGAGGACGGGATCCGATGTCACGCGGTAGTCGTCGATCGCGGCATGGTGATCGTCGAACTCGTCCGGCATGTCCTGCGAGAACCAGCCACCGAGGAGCTGCCCCAGCTCGGGGAACCGGGCGTGCCACTCCCAGTGGGTGAGGGGGGCGGAAGGCGGGGGCACCTCGCCCTCCTCGATGCTGTGTTTGAGGTGATCGGCGAGGACGGTCAGCCACTCCTGGATCTCGGCATCGTCCAGGCCCACGTCCGGAATGGCGTAGAACTCCCCGAGCCGCTGCCTCAGTCGCCCCGGCGGACGCTGGGCATACTCCCGCAGCTGGCTCTCGGCGACGGCGAGCGCCCAGGGGCGGGTGTGTCAGATGTGCCGTAGGTATGCGTCGAGCGCGGTGCTGCGCCGCTCGGCGGTGTCGTCGGCGGGTTGCCCGAGGTAGGCGCGCACGACCTGGTCCAACTCGCCGTAGTGGCGGTCGTGTTGCAGGGGCTTCAGGGACATCCGGCGGACCTCAGAGGTAGATCGGGAAGGTGGCGTGCACAGTGAACCCGTGCGGGCTGGACTCGCTGCGCCGGAGCACGACCCGCGCCGCCCGGACGTCTACGGCCCCGCGGCCGACCAGCATCATCCCTTGGACGAGCACCCTCCCGGCGGCCTCCTCACGCGAGGGCCAAGCCGCCTCAATGGTGAGCCGCGCACGCGTCGACTGCGCCAGCCACCGGTGGATGACCTGCTCATTGAGCGTGACGACCTGTTGGGTCGCCCATTGGGCGGTTTCCCGGTCAGGGTAAGTGGCGGCGCGGTTCCGCGTTGACATGCTGCTCTCCGCAGTGTTTGCAGTGACCATGGCGCTTTCGGCATGCGGCTACGGACTCAGGCGTCTTCGAACCTCCAAGCGATGAGAATTCTATCCGAGCCGACAGCGATGAGGCAGATGTCGTACAGGGTGACCGCCAGAGACTCGAAATGGAATCCGGAAACGAGGAACGACTCGGGGGAACCGTCGTGAGCGTGGCCGTGATTGGTGAAGTATTCAACGCCGGGGCCGCATTGATCCAATGCCTCGTCGACCGCTCGACTCAGGGCGGGGTCGGATTCGATGAACTGCACGTCCGGGCCGTTGAACAGTGATCCGACCGCGATCAATTTGAGAAGATCTTCCGCACCCTTCCGTCCAACGGGCGCCAGGCTCTCCCTGAGCCTGGCGACTGAAATTTCTGTGAACAGACCAGTGGTGTCGACGCCGACCCCGTGTGGGTTCTGGATGATGTCCAGGACGTCTCGACGCCAGTCCGGGTCCTTGCGGCGGGCTGCTTGAATGAAGCACTGCCCCGATTTCGCGAGAGACGAGAGGTATTCGGGAATGGGGAGCATAGCTGCATCCTTGAAGTTTTGTTGCTATTTTGGCATGGAGGTCAGGACGACGTACGGTGGATGAATGCCATTCTTGTACTTCAAGATCACTTTCACGGCGTGGGTGTCGCTGGCCGTCGTCGATCCCGCCGGCATCGTCTTTCCCGTCGAATAGGGAAATTGTACGGTACCCAGTTCGAGCTTCGAGTTGTCGGAACGGGGTCGGGAGAGTCAGTTCTCTATGAGCTGCGGGTTGTTGACTCCTGCATTCGGCTTGCCGGAATTCGCGGGATTGGCGGCGTCCGGACCGATGCAGTCCATGGCGTCCTGGGTTGTCTTCTGCGCCGTGGCAAGGTCCGTGAAAGTCGAAGCAGCGGCAATCGCCGGTTGGTCCCTCAAGCGTTGGAGAAGCTGTCCGTCTGTCTGCCCCACGTGCTTATCAACGACGTGACTGCCGTGAATGCCCTCCTGATTGGCGAGGTCGATCGGGTAAAAGTGATTCTCTTTGTGTTCTTCCGGAACTGTATACCCGGAGCCCTCTTTGAAATCGTTGAGCGTCCTTGCGCCGACTGCTTCGGCTCGGGCCTCTTCCGCCGAGTACGTGGGGACGCTGCGATACGCCTCGTCCAGTGGTTCCGAAAGCTTGGACAGGGTGCCCGCGAAAGCGGAGACGGTTGCGTTGTACGCGTCGACTGCGCGGTTGAGGCGTGGCGTGTCCAGGTTGGCGATGAAGTCGACGGCGAGCCCAACTCCCGCATCGAGCAGTGACTCGATCACCTCGCCGACATTCAGACCCTGAAGCGTCTTCTGCGCGGACTCGCGGTATGCGTCGGTGATCTCCGAGCGCACCTTCGCCCCCGCCGTGCCGAAGTGAGTACACGCGTCGGCCAGCGCGCGGGCGGTCTCCTCAAGGACGCCCAGCACGGGCTTCTGGCCGTCGGAGTGATTCCAGCGCTGGCCCTCCCGGTCCTTTCCCCACGCCGTCGTTCCCCAGATGCTGCTGCAGAACTGCTTCATCGCGTCCTGCCACTCGCTGTGGCCCGAGGTGGGGTTGGTGATGTACGAGATGGCGCCGTCGAAGGCGTCACCGGCCGCTTTGGCGTCCTTGGCGGCGGCCGTCCAAGCCGTTGCGATCTCCGGGAGTGCGAGATCATCGCCTCCCGGAGTGATGTCCGCGACTTTGCCGTGCCGAAGCACGTCTCGCAGGATGGGATCCAGTACGGCCTGGACGACTGTGCCCGCGCCCGTCACCACGTCGTTGATGATCCGATCGCCGAGGTAGTCCTGCACGCCGTGTCCCCAGCCGAGTTCGGCGACCGGCCAGTAGGGGGAGGGCACGCGAATGACGTCGGGTTCGGGCTGGAGGTGGAGCGCGGGGGCCATTTTGGGGTCGGACAGGTACTCGGCCCGTACGTAGTTGTTGGCGGTGACCGTCAGCCCCACCGCCGCGCCGCCGACGCCGACGACCGCCTTGGCCCAGACCTCGATGAACCGTTTTGGCACCTTCGCATAGGCGGCCGCGAAGGCCTCGGGCCCACTGCCGCGACCGCACGCATGCGCGTGGTCGTCCAGCAGGGCGAGGAGCCGGATGGGGCCGTCGGAGAAGTCGCACTGCTGGTTTCGCAGGAGGTACGACGTGTAGTAGAGGTGCGGCGGGCTGACATCGAACCCCTTGCCCGGGTCTGGCGGTGCGGCGGGCTTGAGGGCCGCCACCTCTTGGGCTCGCTGCCTGCGCGCCGATGCTGTGTCCTGGCGGGAGATGTCGTTGCCCTGGGGATCCCTCAGGGAACCGGGGGAGGGCGAGGGGGTCGGGGCGGGTCCGCTCGGGGCAGTTGGGCCTGAGCCGGCAGGGGCGGGCGGGGTGGCAGACGGCGAGGGCGAAGGAATCGCGGGAGGAGAAGCAGAGGGAGCTGGAGAGGCGGGTCCCGACGGTGACGGAGAGGGGGTGGACATCAGAGGGCGCCCCATCCCCTCAACACGGCCCGGTGCGCGGCGGCGTAATTGGCGTGGCCCGTGGTGACCACCTCGTGCAGCCACGCCTGGCCGGCCTTAAGGTCCCGCATGTCTTGGTCCCAGCGGTCCAGTTCGTCGATGAAGGCCTCGCGGGCCTCGCCGTTCCAGGTGAGCACGACCTTCTCGGTGCGGTCGTACAGCGTGCTCAGATGCGTGTTGAGCTGCTTGAGGATGTCCTCCAGCTCGCCCGCGAGATGGCGCAGAGCTGCGAAGTCGACGGCTATGTGGTCGTCGGGCATGGTCGTACGGCCCCCGTTATGGATTTACAGGTCGTCGAGGCTGCTGCGAGGGGCGCTCGGTGGCGCCTGGAGCGCGTCGGCCTCACGGTCCACGTCGGTGTGCGACTGGACGTTGCGCATGGCGGCGAGGACGTCGAGCTCCCGCTGGGTGAAGCCGTCGCGGCTCATCAGGACCGCTTCCTGGACGACCCGGAGGGTTTCGCGGATGCGTACGGCGTCTTTGGCGGCACCCCTGTGAAGATCGCGATAGGCGGAACCCGCAGACCCTGCCAGTCGGCCTGGATCCGGTCGACGATGCCGTCGTTCGTCGACCGGTGAGTCGGACCGCCCGACCGCTCGACCTTGCTCAAGACCCTGACAACGTGCCCAGACAGCAAGGAAGTTGTATCCGAGAAAGGCGTGCACAGGAGTGGCGACGTCGCAGCCGTCACCTCCGGCCCCGTTGTCAGTGGCCCGAGCTATGTTGTCGAGCAGTGCGGACAACCACGCGGACCGCCGTCGCCCCATCTCACCAGGAGCCCTCATGCCCATGCCCGCCCCCGACTTCTCCTGGCACTTCACTCCGGGCAACACGTTCGCCGAGGAGTCCGGCACCACCGGCACGCTGAGTGTGGTGGCCGGCGGGGAGTTGTGGCTGCCCACCGGGCGGGTCATCGCCTGTGATCCGTTCGTCGCGCTGGGGGCCGGCGAGGCCGAGCCGTTCACGGCGGAGGTGGCGCCGGGGCGGTATCGGGTGGAGGCGGCCGTGGCCACCCTGGTGCGGCCCGGCGAGGTCGAGGTGGACGGGCCGCATCTGCGGGTGGCCGCGGCACGGCTCGTCGTGCGGGATGCCCCGGCCGTCACGTGGGAGCTCGCGCTCCAGGCCGGGCAGGAGCTCGGCGAGCTCGATGACGACGAGTTCTTCGGGTACGGGGTCGACGCCGGTACCGGGTGTTTCTACGACGCCGGGTGCGACGGGTCCTTTCCCGACTGCGAGGGCGACGAGGGCCCGCTGTGGGACGCCTTCGACACCGTCCCGCCCTCGCCAGGACCGCACACCGTGACCGACCCGGCGACCGGGCACAACCTGGTCGCCTTCGCCTCGGGGTGGGGCGACGGCGTCTACCCCACCTGGATAGGCCGCGACGGGGCGGGCGGGATCACCTGCTTCGTCACCGACTTCTTCGTCGTGCCGGCCGAGGCCCTGGTTCCCTGAGCCGTCGGCCCGCCGGGCAGGGCAGGTCACAACGCTGTCCGCCGCTCGGACGCCGGGCCTAAGCTCGGAGTATGGCCATCCGCGCCGTCCTCTGGGACATCGACGACACGATCTTCGACTTCGCCACGGCCTCCCGCTCCGGCATGCGCGCGCACCTCGACATCGAGGGCCTGCCCCCCGCATACGGATCCCTGGAGGCGGCCCTCGACGGCTGGGACGAACTGACCGCCTTCCACTGGGCCCGGTTCGCCGCAGGGGAGACCGACTGGCACGGGCAGCGGCGCGACCGCGTGCGGTCGTTCCTCGGCGAGGCCATGAGCGACGAGCGCGCCGAGGCCTGGTTCGAGCGGCACATCGCGCACTACGAGGCCGCCTGGAGCCTGTTCCCCGACATCCTGCCCGTGCTGGACCTGCTGGCCGACGGCTACCGCCACGCCGTCCTGTCCAACTCCTCGCTCCACAACCAGGAGCGGAAGCTGCGGATCCTCGGTGTGCGGGACAGGTTCGAGGCGCTGCTGTGCGCGGCCGAACTCGGCGTGGCCAAGCCGCAGGCGGGCGCCTTCCACGCCGGGTGCGAGGCGCTCGGACTGCCGCCGGAGGAGGTCGTCTACGTGGGCGACCAGCCGGACATCGACGCGCGCGGGGCCATCGAGGCGGGACTCAAGGCGGTCTGGCTCGACCGCGCCGGAGCGGGCGGACGCCCCGAGCTCGTCCGCATCACCGGACTCGGCCAGCTCCCCGACCTCCTGCGGCGCGATACCCGTTTTGGAGCGCCGGACACCTTCGGGTAATGTTCTTCCTGCGCCAAGGGGAACGGGATGAAAACCCCCGAACCGGAAGCGCAAGCCAAGCAAAACCCCCTACGGGGGTTGCGTTTTGGTGGGCTATGGTGTAATTGGCAGCACGACGGTTTCTGGTTCCGTTAGTCTAGGTTCGAGTCCTGGTAGCCCAGCTCGCAGAGCTTCATCTGCAAGGCCCCCGTTGTGTAGCGGCCTAGCACGCCGCCCTCTCAAGGCGGTAGCGCCGGTTCGAATCCGGTCGGGGGTACAGATCCTTCCCGCGGGATCACCAGGGTCGCACCCGGTGAACCTGATGCAGGATCGCTAGGGCCCCCGTTGTGTAGCGGCCTAGCACGCCGCCCTCTCAAGGCGGTAGCGCCGGTTCGAATCCGGTCGGGGGTACTGGTCTAAACCACCATGGGCTATGGTGTAATTGGCAACACTACGGTTTCTGGTACCGTCATTCTAGGTTCGAGTCCTGGTAGCCCAGCGGGTCATTTCAAGATCCTGGATCTTCTTCGAAGGTCCGAAAACGCAGGTAGGCCCCCGTTGTGTAGCGGCCTAGCACGCCGCCCTCTCAAGGCGGTAGCGCCGGTTCGAATCCGGTCGGGGGTACGCACAGAGAAAAGGCCCTTCGCATTTTGCGAAGGGCCTTTTCGTTTGTCCCGCACCGGAACGCCACCGCCGCCACCTGCGCGTCGGGAGCATCATGACGCTCCGTCAAGTCGAGCTCCCTCGGCTCCAGTTGGTCGACCGCGCGCCCCGTACGGCAGCAAGTCGTCCACGTCACACGGGTAGTTGAACCGGGCCGGCGCCGCGACCGCGCCGACCGTCTCAGGACCAAAGCGAGTTGATCCCGCCCCTCGGACGCGCCCCTGGGCGGCCCCGGACACACCTCCGGCCCACCGCTGCGGCGTTGAAGCGGTGGGCCGGAAAGGGGGAGCGGGGGGTCAGCCGGTGCGGCGCAGGGCCTCCGACAGGCGGGCGGCGGCGTCGATGATCGCCTGTGCGTGCATCCGGCCCGGGTGCCGGGTCAGGCGCTCGATGGGGCCGGAGACCGACACGGCGGCCACCACCCGGTTCGAGGGGCCGCGCACCGGCGCCGACACCGAGGCCACGCCCGGCTCGCGCTCGCCGATCGACTGGGCCCAGCCCCTGCGGCGTACCCCGGAAAGGGCCGTCGCCGTGAAGCGGGCGCCCTGGAGGCCGCGGTGCAGGCGCTCCGGCTCCTCCCAGGCCATCAGGATCTGCGCGGACGAGCCGGCCTTCATGGTCAGCGTGGAGCCGACCGGCACGGTGTCGCGCAGGCCCGAGAGGCGCTCGGCGGCCGCCACGCAGATCCGCATGTCGCCCTGGCGGCGATAGAGCTGAGCGCTCTCGCCCGTGACGTCGCGCAGGTGTGTGAGGACCGGGCCGGCCGTGGCCAGCAGGCGGTCCTCGCCGGCCGCCGCAGCGAGCTCGGCGAGGCGCGGGCCAAGGATGAATCGGCCCTGCATGTCCCGCGCCACCATCCGGTGGTGTTCCAGTGCCACGGCGAGGCGGTGTGCCGTGGGTCGTGCGAGCCCTGTGGCCGCGACCAGACCTGCGAGGGTGGCCGGACCGGACTCCAGAGCGCTCAAGACAAGGGCAGCCTTGTCGAGAACGCCTACGCCGCTAGAGTTGTCCATGCAACGATATTCTCGTCTCACTCTGTGAAACGCAAGTTCAATTTTCTCCGGAAGTCGTCAAGCTGTACTGGCGATCCGTACAACGGATCGCGGCCTTTGTCCGGGGCGTGCGGTACGGACAAGGGGCAATCGATCTCTAGTAGTGCCGGCGAAGACGCCGGGCGGAGGGAAGGCGATGGCCAGGACACTCGCTGAGAAGGTCTGGGACGACCATGTCGTCAGGCGTGCCGAGGGCGAGCCGGACCTGCTCTTCATCGATCTGCACCTCCTGCACGAGGTGACCAGCCCGCAGGCCTTCGACGGCCTGCGCAAGAACGGTCGCCAGGTGCGGCGCCTGGACCTCACCATCGCCACCGAGGACCACAACACCCCCACCCTCGACATCGACAAGCCGATCGCGGACCCGGTCTCCCGGATCCAGCTGGAGACGCTGCGCAAGAACTGCGCCGAGTTCGGTGTGCGCCTGCACCCGCTGGGCGATGTCGAGCAGGGCGTCGTCCACGTGGTGGGACCGCAGCTGGGCCTGACCCAGCCCGGCACCACGGTCGTCTGCGGCGACTCGCACACCTCCACCCACGGCGCCTTCGGCGCGCTGGCATTCGGCATCGGCACCAGCCAGGTCGAGCATGTGCTGGCCACCCAGACGCTGCCGCTGGCCCCGTTCAAGACGATGGCCATCACCGTCGACGGCGAACTGCCCGAGGGCGTCACCGCCAAGGACCTGATCCTGGCCATCATCACGAAGATCGGCACCGGCGGCGGCCAGGGCTACGTCCTGGAGTACCGCGGCTCCGCCATCGAGAAGCTCTCGATGGAAGCCCGCATGACCATCTGCAACATGTCGATCGAGGCCGGCGCCCGCGCGGGCATGATCGCCCCCGACCAGACCACCTTCGACTACCTGGAAGGGCGCGTCCACGCCCCCCAGGGCGAGGACTGGGACGCGGCGGTCGCTTACTGGAAGACCCTGAAGACGGACGAGGGCGCGGAATTCGACGCCGAGGTCGTCATCAAGGCCGACGAACTCGCGCCGTTCGTCACCTGGGGCACCAACCCCGGTCAGGGCGCGCCCCTGTCGGCCAACGTCCCCGACCCGGCTTCGTACGAGGACGCTTCGGAGCGCATGGCCGCCGAAAAGGCCCTGGAGTACATGGGGTTGACCGCCGGGCAGCCGCTGCGTGAGATCGACGTCGACACCGTCTTCGTAGGTTCGTGCACCAATGGCCGCATCGAGGACCTGCGCAACGCCGCGGCCGTCATCGAGGGCCGGAAAGTCGCCGACGGCGTACGGATGCTGGTCGTCCCCGGCTCCGTCCGGGTCGCGCTGCAGGCCATGGACGAGGGTCTGGACAAGGTGTTCACGGCCGCCGGCGCCGAATGGCGGCACGCGGGCTGCTCGATGTGCCTGGGCATGAACCCGGACCAGCTGGCCCCCGGTGAGCGCTCCGCCTCCACCTCCAACCGCAACTTCGAGGGCAGGCAGGGCAAGGGCGGCCGCACCCATCTGGTGTCGCCCCAGGTCGCCGCCGCGACCGCGGTGCTCGGCCATCTGGGCTCGCCCGCCGACCTGTCCGACGCCCGTACCCCCGTGGAGGCCTGAGAACCATGGAAGCTTTCACCACGCACACCGGCCGGGCCGTTCCGCTGCGCCGCTCCAACGTCGACACCGACCAGATCATCCCGGCCCACTGGCTGAAGAAGGTCACCCGGGACGGCTTCGAGGACGGGCTCTTCGAGGCCTGGCGCAAGGACTCCGAGTTCGTTCTGAACAAGCCCGAGCGCAAGGGCGCCACGGTTTTGGTGGCGGGCCCCGACTTCGGAACCGGCTCCTCGCGCGAGCACGCCGTATGGGCGCTGCAGAACTACGGCTTCAAAGCCGTGATCTCGTCCCGTTTCGCCGACATCTTCCGCGGCAACTCGCTGAAGAACGGGCTGCTCACCGTCGTTCTCGACCAGAAGATCGTGGACGCCCTGTGGGAGCTGACCGAGAGCGACCCGACCGCCGAAATCACCGTTGACCTGCAGGATCGCCAAGTTCGCGCGGAAGGCGTCACCGCCGACTTCGAACTCGACGAGAACGCCCGCTGGCGGCTCCTGAACGGCCTGGACGACATCTCCATCACGCTCCAGAACGAGCCCCACATCGCCGCCTACGAGGCGAGCCGCCCCTCCTTCAAGCCGAGCACGATCCAGGGCTGAACCGCCTATTGACCCCCCTTCGGCTGCATCGCGCCCCCTGATTTCCGGACCGGTTTCCGGGCAGGGGGCGCGTCGCGTTTTGGGCTCCGGGGGTGACGTCAACTAGCCTTGTGCGCAGGGCAGATGGCTGGATACCCGCTTGCGCGGCCGACGGATCGTACGGACGGCCGGAAGGCGGGGGATTCGCTCAGTTGCCCCCGCCGGAGGTGACAACTCGCCTCAGATGGCACAATCGACGCATGGAACGCGACAGCCAACTCGAGCTCTACGGGATGGTGGCGGACCAACTCAAAGAAGCGCACACAAGGGTGCGTGAACTGCAAGTCCCGGAGGGCGTACGGATGGCGCTGTCCCGGAAGCTGCTGGTCATAACAGCGGCTGCCAAACACGATCTCGCCGATGCGGCAAGACGTCTGGACCGGTTGATGAAGGACCTCGACGAGGGCCGATTCCCCGAAGGCGACTGAGCCGTAAGGAACTCGGCAAGAGCCGACTTCGTTGCGGCACTAGGGTGATTAGCCCGTTTCGTGTTTGATTTGCGGTATATATCTGCCTAACGTGCGAAAAGGCCTGGACGCTTTCGCTCAGGCAATGTCTCCGAAGGGGAAGACGTGAACAAGGCGCAGCTCGTAGAAGCGATTGCCGACAAGGTCGGCGGCCGTCAGCAGGCCGCGGACGCGGTGGACGCGGTGCTGGACGCGATCGTCCGTGCGGTCGTCGCCGGCGACCGCGTCTCGGTCACCGGTTTCGGCTCGTTCGAGAAGGTCGACCGCCCGGCCCGTTACGCCCGCAACCCGCAGACGGGTGAGCGCGTACGGGTCAAGAAGACCTCCGTTCCGCGCTTCCGCGCGGGCCAGGGCTTCAAGGACCTCGTCGCGGGCTCGAAGAAGCTCCCGAAGAACGACGTGGCCGTCAAGAAGGCCCCCAAGGGCAGCCTCTCGGGCGGTACTTCCACCCGCGCCACGGTCAAGAAGGCCGCGGCCAAGAAGGCCACGACCGCCAAGAAGGCCGTCGCCAAGAAGACCACCGCGGTGAAGAAGACCGCCGCCGCGAAGACCACGGCGGCCAAGAAGGCCACCGGCAAGAAGGCGACCGCCAAGAAGACGACGGCGACCGCCAAGAAGGCCACGCCGGCGAAGACCGCGACCGCCAAGAAGGCCACCGCGAAGAAGACCGCGCCGGCCAAGAAGGCCGTCGCGAAGAAGGCGCCCGCGAAGAAGACCACGGCGCGCAAGACCACCGCCAAGAAGGCGACCGCTCGCAAGAAGTAGTCATCTGCGGCAAGGCTCAAGCGCCGGGCCGGGCTCCCCTCGGGGAGACCCGGCCCGCGGCCGTTTCCGGCCACGCGGCCCGCGCTCGGGGCTCCTGTGCTCCAGGGGGCGGAGGCTCGCGCTCCGGGGGCTCAGAAGGTCTGCAGCGTCACCAGAGTGATCCGCAGCCCCTCGCCCGACCCCTCGGTCTCGATGCGCACCCGCTGGCCCGGCCTCAGCAGCCGCAGACCGCCCGCGTCGAAGGCCGGGGCCTCGAAACCCACGGGCGTGCCGTCGTCGAGCAGCACGCTGCCGCTGCGGGTCTCGGAGTCGTATGTGTACGCGGTCGCCTGCATACCCGCAGCCTAGTGCCCCGGTACGACATCGAGGGCGTCCCGTAGGGCGGCGGTGGCCGGACCCACCCCCAGGGCGAGCGCGGCCCGCAGGTCCGCCCCCGTGTCGACGTCCCTGCGCACCGAATCCACGCCGTCGAGCAGGATTTCCGCGGCCCCCGACGCGCCGTGGGCGGCCCGGGAGGAGCCGCCGAATACCGGGTTCAAATCGGTGCCGGCGGCCGCGGAAAGAAAAGTCGTTCCGACGCCCGCCGCATCCGCGAGAAAAGCGCGTGGAAATCCGGCCGCCGCGGCGAGCACACGGCCCAGTTCGGCGGGGCGCAGGGCGGGCAGGTCCGCGTTCAGGGCGGCCACCGCGGGCGCCGCCCGGCGCGTGCGCACCCGGCAGGCCCCGTGCGCGAGCGCCGCGTTGAGGCCGGCGGCGGGGGAGTCGGGCACGATGCGCGCACCGAGCGCGGCCAGCTCCGCGCCCGCCAGCGGATCGTCCGTGACGACCGCCACATCGCGTACCGCCGGGCAGTCGAGCGCCGCCGCCACGGTGTCGAGCGCGAACGCCAGGGCGAGCCGCGGCCGTAGCCCCTCGCCGACGGCGGCCCCCAGCCTGCTCTTGGCCAGTGCCAAGGGCTTCAGCGGGACGACGAGGGACCAGCGGGCAGTTGTCGCGGTGTTCGTGGCGTCCCCTCCGTCCGAGCCCCGCCCCCTCCGGCCGAGCGGCGGCGGCCTTCATTGTCACCCGCCCGGAGGGCCACTGTCCGGGCCGGGGCGTACGGTGTTCTCGACAGACCAGGGGCCTGCGGCACCACATGCCCCCCAGCAGCCGCCCTGGGTCCGTTCCCCCGGGTCGTACAGAGGCCTGGCCGGGGTCCACAGAGGAAGGTGTCCGAGTGTCCCGCCGCAGAATCGGCTTCTGGTACCGCCTGGCGGCGGTCATCTCAAAACCGCCGCTGGTCGTTCTGTTCAAGCGGGACTGGCGGGGAATGGAGAACATTCCGGCCGACGGCGGATTCATCACCGCCATCAATCACAACTCGTATCTGGACATGTTCTCGTACGGGCATTTCCAATACAACACGGGTCGCGTGCCCCGATTCCTGGCCAAGGCCGCCCTTTTCAAGGCCCCCGTCGTCGGGACCCTGCTGCGCGGCACCGGCCAGATTCCCGTCTACCGCGAGTCCACCACCGCCGTCGGTGCCTTCCGGGCCGCCGTGGACGCCGTGGAACGCGGTGAATGCGTGGCCTTCTACCCCGAAGGCACCCTCACCCGCGACCCGGGCCAGTGGCCGATGACCGCCAAGACCGGCGTCGCGCGGGCCGCCCTGATGACCCGGGCGCCCGTCATCCCCGTCGCCCAGTGGGGCGCCAACTTGGCGATGCCGCCGTACGCCAAGGAGAAGAAGGTGCGCTTCTTCCCGCGCAAGACCCTTCAGGTTCAGGCCGGTCCGCCGGTCGACCTCGACCGGTACTACGACAAGGAGCCGACGCCGGAGGTCCTCAAGGAGGTCACCGAGACCATCATGGCCTCGATCACCTCGATCCTGGAGGAGCTGCGGGGCGAGAAGGCGCCCGCCAAGCCGTACGATCTGCGCGAAGTCCGCGCACAGCAGCGCCGCGAGGCCGCCCGGGAGGACACCAAGTGACGCACGGCACCACCAAGGCAGCGGTGTTCGGGACGGGTTCGTGGGGCACGGCGTTCGCCATGGTCCTCGCCGACGCGGGGTGCGACGTCACCCTGTGGGCCCGCCGGCCCGAACTCGTCGAAGCGGTCAACTCCACGCGCACCAACCCGGACTACCTGCCGGGCATCGAGCTGCCCGCCTCCGTACGGGCCACCACCGACCCCGCCGAGGCCGCGGCCGGCGCCGACTTCACGGTCCTCGCCGTGCCCTCGCAGACCCTGCGTGCCAACCTCGCCGCGTGGGCGCCCCTGCTGGCGCCCGGCACCGTGCTCGTCTCCCTGATGAAGGGCGTCGAACTCGGCACCGCCAAGCGGATGAGCGAGGTCGTCGCCGAGGTCGCCAAGGTCGCCGAGGACCGCGTCGCCGTGGTCACCGGGCCCAACCTGGCCAAGGAGATCGCCAAGCGGATGCCGGCCGCGGCCGTCGTCGCCTGCCGGGACGAGGCCGTCGCCCAGCGCCTCCAGGCCGCCTGCCACACCCCGTACTTCCGCCCGTACACCAACACCGACGTCGTCGGCTGCGAACTGGGCGGCGCCGTCAAGAACGTCATCGGGCTCGCCGTCGGCATCGCCGACGGCATGGGGCTCGGCGACAACGCCAAGGGCTCGCTCATCACCCGCGGGCTCGCCGAAACCACCCGGCTCGGCCTCGCGATGGGCGCCGACCCGCTCACCTTCTCCGGCCTCGCGGGCCTCGGCGACCTCGTCGCGACCTGCTCCTCGCCGCTCTCGCGCAACCACACCTTCGGCACCAACCTCGGCAGGGGCATGACGCTGCAGGAGACCATCGCGGTCACCAAGCAGACCGCCGAGGGCGTCAAGTCCTGCGAATCCGTGCTCGATCTGGCCCGTCGCCACGGCGTCGACATGCCCATCACGGAGACCGTCGTCGGCATCGTCCACGAGGGCAAGCCGCCGGTCGTCGCCCTCAAGGAGCTGATGTCGCGCAGCGCCAAGGCCGAACGCCGCTGACGTGGCGGGCCCCGTGGCAGTGGTCGCGGGGCTTCGAACGGGTACCCTCAACGCGATATGAGCAGCGAGAACCTCCCCCAGAGCCCTGAGAAGCAGCCCCGCAAGCCGCGGGTGGCCGTGGTGTTCGGCGGCCGCAGTTCGGAACACGGCATCTCGGTCGTGACCGCCGGCGCCGTGCTGCGCTCCATCGACCGTACGAAGTACGACGTGCTGCCCATCGGCATCACGACGGACGGCCGCTGGGCGCTCACCGCGGACGAGCCGGAGCGCATGGCGATCAGCGACCGGCGCACCCCCAGCGTCGACGAACTCGCCGAGTCCCCCGAGGGCGGCGTGATCCTGCCCGTGGACCCGGGCAGCCGCGAAGTCGTCTACACCGAGCCCGGCACGGTGCCCAAGGCGCTCGGCGAGGTCGACGTCGTCTTCCCGGTGCTGCACGGCCCCTACGGCGAGGACGGCACCCTCCAGGGCTTCCTGGAACTCTCCGGCATCCCCTACGTCGGCGCGGGCGTCCTCGCCTCCGCCGTCGGCCAGGACAAGGAGTACATGAAGCGCGTCTTCACCTCCTTCGGGCTGCCCGTCGGCCCCTACCTGGTGGTGCGTCCGCGCGAGTGGGAGCAGGACGAGAAGAGCGCCCGCCAGCGCATCGCCGACTTCGCCGGTGAGCACGGCTGGCCGCTGTTCATCAAGCCGTCCCGGGCCGGCTCCTCGTTCGGCATCACCAAGGTCGACTCCTTCGAGGGCCTGGACGAGGCCATCGCCGAGGCCCGCCGACACGACCCGAAGTTCCTCGTCGAGTCGCTGCTGCGCGGCCGCGAGATCGAGTGCGGCGTCCTGGAGTTCGAGGACGGGCCGCGTGCGAGCGTGCCCGCCGAGATCCCGCCGGTGACCGCCCACCAGTTCTACGACTTCGAGGCCAAGTACATCGACTCGGCGGCCGGTATCGTGCCCGCCCCGATCGGCGAGGAGGCCACCGCCGAGGTGCAGCGCCTGGCCGTCGAGGCGTTCGAGGCCGCGTCCTGCGAGGGCCTGGTCCGCGCGGACTTCTTCCTCCAGGACAACGGCGAGTTCGTCATCAACGAGATCAACACGATGCCGGGCTTCACGCCGATCTCGATGTACCCGCGGATGTGGCAGGAGAGCGGCGTCGCGTACGCGGACCTGGTCGACAAGCTCATCCAGGCGGCGCTGCGCCGCCCCACGGGCCTGCGCTAGGGGACGGACCCCGGGCGGACCGGGCCGTCGCCGGGCCCTAGGGCACGTCGAGCGTCTTGGGAATCGCCCGGGAGACCGGGGCGCCGAACGGCTGGAGCACCGAGGCGTCGTGTTCGTAACGGGTCCCCGTCAGGAGCTCGACGTAGGGCTCCCGGTACTGGGTGATGAAGCGCGGCCCCTGCGTGCGGGCCTGCACGGTCCACGAGACCCCGGCCAGCTCGACCCCGGGATACTTCGGATCCGCCACCTCGTCGGGGCGCGGGATCCCGCAGCGCAGTACGATCGCGGCGTCCCCGTCCCCCCAGCGGGCCGTCAGCGGCGAGTCCGGGGTGGGGTCGTGCCGCTTCTGCCCGGCCACGGTGTCGGGCAGGAGCCTGTCCAGGGCCGTGCAGGCGGCCGTCTCCTTCGCCGAGGGGGAGGGAACCGCCACCTTCGCGGTGGCGTCGGACGAAGAACAGCCCGCGGCCGCCAGGACGGCGACCGCGGGCAGGATGAGAAGCGGCCGGCGAGAGAAAGTCACCGGCCCAGGGTAAGCGGGGGCTACAGATGGACGACCGGGCAGGTCAGCGTTCTTGTGATGCCGTCCACCTGCTGAACCTTGGCGACCACCATGCGACCGAGTTCGTCGACGGTCTCGGCCTGGGCCCGCACGATCACGTCGTACGGCCCGGTGACGTCTTCGGCCTGGATCACTCCCGCGAGCTGTGCGATGGCCTCGGCGACTGTCGACGCCTTGCCCACTTCGGTCTGAATGAGGATGTACGCCTGTACCACGGAACCTCCAGGGCGGCCACGAGGATCATGTGGGGGAGAGAAAGAGACGCCACGGTACCGCGTCGCCCCGCGCGACGGGGAGACCCGCGCCCCCGGCCGCTCGCGCCCGGGGGCGAGAGCCGCCACGAAGTTGACGTATGTGTTGACGGTACCCATGCCCGGGGCCGCTCGCGACCGCAAGCGCACCGGGCCGGACGGGGTACGACGATGAGAGGTGGGACACGGTGAAAGGCACTGTGGGCGAGTTGGGGGAGTTCGGGCTCATCAGGGAGCTGACCTCCCGGCTCACCTCCACCCCCGCGGTCCGGCTGGGGCCGGGCGACGACGCCGCGGTGGTGACCGCACCCGACCGCAGGGTGGTCGCCAGCACGGACATCCTGCTCGAAGGACGGCACTTCCGGCGCGACTGGTCGACGGCGTACGACGTCGGACGCAAGGCCGCCGCACAGAACCTGGCCGACATCGCCGCCATGGGCGCGGTACCGACCGCGGTGCTGCTCGGGCTCGTCGTGCCGGCCGAACTGCCGGTCACCTGGCCCACCGAGCTGATGGACGGCATCCGCGACGAGTGCCAGGTCGCGGGCGCTGCCGTCGTCGGCGGTGACGTCGTGCGCGGCGACACCATCACCGTGGCGATCACCGCGCTCGGCGACCTGCGCAACCACGAGCCGGTGACCCGAGCCGGCGCCCAGCCCGGCGACGTGGTCGCCGTGACGGGCTGGCTCGGCTGGTCGGCGGCGGGCTACGCGGTGCTCTCGCGCGGCTTCCGCTCGCCACGCGCCTTCGTCGAGGCACACCGGCGCCCCGAGCCCCCGTACCACGCGGGCCCCGCGGCCGCCGGCCTCGGCGCCACGGCCATGACCGACGTCAGCGACGGCCTCGTCGCCGACCTCGGCCACATCGCCGAGTCCAGCAAGGTCCGCATCGACCTGCGCTCCGGGCTCATCGACATCCCGACGCAGATGAGCGACATCGGCCAGGCCGTCGGCGTGGACCCGCTGCAATGGGTGCTCACCGGCGGCGAGGACCACGCGATCGTGGCGACGTTCCCGCCGGACGTGAAGCTGCCGGCCCGCTGGAGGGTGATCGGGGAGGTGCTCAACCCCTCCGCGCTGCCCACCGTCACCGTGGACGGCGCGCCCTGGACCAGCAAGGGCGGCTGGGACCACTTCGGGGACGATCCCGCGTGATCCCCCGCGTACTGACCGTCGCCGGATCCGACTCCGGCGGCGGCGCCGGCATCCAGGCCGACCTCAAGACGATGCTGGCGCTCGGCGTGCACGGCATGAGCGTGATCACCGCCGTCACCGCGCAGAACTCGCTCGGCGTCCAGGGCGTCTGGGAGCTTCCGGTGGACGCGGTGCGGGCCCAGTACCGGGCCGTCGTCGACGACATCGGCGTGCAGGCGGTGAAGACCGGCATGCTGGCGTCCGCGCCGCTCGTCGAGGCGGTCGCCGACCTGCTCGCCACCACCGCGGCCCCGGTCGTCGTGGACCCGGTCGGCGTCTCCAAGCACGGCGACTCCCTGCTCGCCGCCGAGGCCCTCGACTGCGTGCGCACCCGGCTGCTGCCGACCGCGACCGTCGCCACGCCCAACCTCGACGAAGTGACCCAACTCACCGGAGTCCGGGTCGAGGACGAGGACGGGATGCGCCGCGCGGCAGAGGCGATCTTGGGGTTCGGGCCGCGCTGGGCGCTCATCAAGGGCGGCCACTATCCCGGGGACGCGCTCGACCTGCTGGCCGACGGCCACGAGGAACACTGGCTGCGCGCCCCGCGCCTGGACAACCGGCACACCCACGGCACGGGCTGCACGCTCGGCTCCGCCATCGCCTCCCACCTCGCCAGGGGGCTCGCGGTCCCGGACGCGGTCCGGGCGGCCAAGGAGTACGTGACCGGTGCCATCGGCGCGGGATTCGCGCTCGGCGCGGGCGTCGGCCCGGTCGACCACGGCTGGCGTTCGCGCTGACGGGCGCCGGGCCGCGGGCACGGCCCCGCTCCGGCCTCGGGCGACGGCTCGTGGCTACAGGCCCTTGGGCAACCGCCCTCGGGTACGGCAAAAAGCCGGTCCACCGAGGTGGACCGGCTTTTCAAGGCAACCGCAGGGGCTGCGCTACGACAGACGTCGCAATTAGCGCGAGACCTTGCCGGCCTTGATGCACGAGGTGCAGACGTTGAGCCGCTTCGGCGTCCGACCGACCACGGCACGCACACGCTGGATGTTCGGGTTCCAGCGACGAGACGTACGGCGGTGCGAGTGCGAAATGTTGTTGCCGAAGCTCGGCCCCTTGCCGCAGACGTCGCAGTTGGCAGCCACGGGTCACTCCAAAAGCTTCAGATGCATTAAATGCACTTACAGTGAAACCGGCGCACCGGAATCAGAGATCTGAAGTGGCTTGCCGGGGGAATCGGCCCGACTCTCGCCGGGCAACCGAAGCAGCATACAACGGCTGCTCCTGAGATACGAAACTACCACGGCCGGGGCCGCCCCCGACCCGGCCCCCGGCCCGCACCGGGTCTACCCTGCGGGTTCGGCCGCATCCCCACGCAGCCCGCCCGCCGCTCCCACAAGGAGGACCACCAGGTGCCGCAGACCCTCGATGCCGTCGCGGTGCGCGGCTGGTGCGCGCTGGCGCTCGACGCACTGGGCCGGGACCGCGAGGCGATCGACGCGATCAACGTGTATCCGGTCGCCGACGGGGACACCGGCACCAACCTCTATCTGACGATGGAGTCCGCCGCGCAGGCCGTCGAGGCCGTCTTCGCCGCCTATCCCGAGCCGCCCGTGTACGCCGGCGTCCCGCCCGTCGCCGACGTCGTACGGGCCATGGCGCACGGCGCGCTCATCGGCGCCCGGGGCAACTCGGGCACGATCCTCGCCCAGCTCCTGCGGGGCATGGCCGAGGTGCTCCAGGACGACGGGGACCTGGCCGTGGCGCTGCAACGGGCCGCGTCCGCCGCGTACCTGGCGGTCGCCCACCCCGTCGAGGGCACCGTCCTGACGGTGGCCACGGCCGCGGCCGAGGCCGCGCGGCAGGCGAGCGGCATCCCGGCCGTGGTGGCGCAGGCCGCCTACACGGGCGCCCGCGACGCCCTGGACGCGACCCCCTCCCAGCTGGCCGCCCTCGGACGCGCGGGCGTGGTCGACGCGGGCGGGCGGGGCCTGGTCACCGTGCTGGGCGCGCTCGTCCAGGCGCTCTCCGGGGAAGCGCCCGTGGCGCGCGGACGAGCACCGGTGCCGGTGACGGTGGAGGACTGCCCGGCCGAGGCCGAGGCCGATGCGGCCGGGCCCGCCTTCGAGGTGATCTTCCTCCTGGAGGCCGACGACGCGGCCGTGGACCGGCTGCGGACCCGGCTCGACCGGCTCGGCGACTCCCTGGTCGTGGTCGGCGGCGACGGCCTGTGGAACGTCCACGTGCACGTGGACGACGCGGGCGCCGCCGTGGAGGCCGGGGTGGAGGCGGGGAGGCCCTACCGGATCCGGATCACGCACTTCGAGCAGCAGGCCGCCGCCGAGCCGCCCAAGGAGCAGGTCCAGCGGGCCGTCGTCGCGGTCGTGCCCGGCGAGGGCCTCGCGGGCCTGTGCGCCGAAGCGGGCGCGACGACGGTGCTCGCCCGGCCCGGTGAGCCCCCGGCCAGCGGGGAACTCGTCGAGGCGATCCGGCGCGCGCACGCCCGCGAGGTGGTGCTGCTGCCGAACGACGCCGAGCTGCGGCACACGGCGGCCGCCGCCGTCGAACAGGCACGGGCCGAGGGCATCCGGGTCGCGCTCATCCCGACCCGGGCCGCCGTCCAGGGCATCGCGGCGCTCGCCGTCCACGCCCCCGACCGGCGCTTCGACGAGGACGTCGTCGCGATGACCTCGGCCGCCGGCGCCACCCGGCACGCCGAACTGGCCGTGGCCGAACGGCAGTCGTGGACGATGGCCGGTGTCTGTCAGGCCGGGGACGTGCTCGGCCTCATCGACGGCGACGTGGTCGTCATCGGCCAGGACCTGGCCGGCACCGCCCGTACCGTCCTGGACCGGATGCTGGCCGCGGGCGGCGAACTGGTCACCCTGGTCCTCGCCGCGGACGCCCCTCCCGGCCTCGCCGACATGCTCGAATCCCACGTGGGCAAGGCCCACTTGGCGGTCGACACCGTGGTGTACGAGGGTGGCCGCCAAGGCGTGCCGCTGCTGATCGGCGTGGAGTAACGGCCCGTCCGTACGGGGCGGACGTCCAGGGCGGCGCGGCGGACGTCCACGGAGTGGTGCACGGTCTCCAGGGCGGTGGTGCACGGTCTCCTGGCGGGCACGGCGCGATGCTTTCGTCAGCCGGCCGATGTGCCGTGCGCGGCCCGGTAGCGCGACGGCGGTGTCCCGTAACGGCCGACGAATGCCTGGCGCAGGGTTTCGGCGGTTCCGAAGCCGCACCGTGCGGCCACGCTCGCCACGGGAAGCGAGGTGGAGGCCAGGAGGTGGGCGGCGGCCTCGGTGCGCGCGTCGCGGACGAACCGGCCGGGCGCCTTGCCCAGGTGGTCGATGAACAGACGGGTGAGGTGGCGTTCGCTCACTCCCGCGTCCGCCGCGAGGACGGGCGCGGTCAGATCGCCGTCCAGGTGGCAGGCGATGTGGTCGACGACCCGCCTGACCAGCCCGTTCGTGGGCGCCGGAGTGGCGGTGAACATGCTCATCTGCGCCTGGTTCCCGGGGCGTTGCAGATAGGTGACCAGGGCGCGGGCCACGGCGCGCGCCAGCTCGGCGCCGTGGTCCTCCTCGATGAAGGCCAGGGTCAGGTCCAGGGCGCTGGTGACGCCCGCGGCGGTCGACACCCTGCCGTCGCGGATGTAGATCGGCGCCGGATCCACGGTGACCCCGGGGTAGGCGGAGGCCAGCTGATCGGCGTACCGCCAGTGGGTCGTCGCGCGTTTCCCGTCGAGCAGGCCGGCGGCGGCCAGGACGGTCGCCCCCGTGCAGACCGAGGCCACTCTGCGGCTCTCCCCGGCCAGGCGGCGCACATGGCCGACGATCCGGGCGTCGTCCCCGGCCGCCAGGTGGCCGTACCCTCCCGAGACGATCAGCGTGTCCAGAGGGCCCTTGAGCCGCTCAAGGCAATGCCGGCCCTGCAGGGTCAGCCCCGATTCACAGGTGATCGCGCGGCCTCCCGGGGTGGCCACGCCCACGGCGTAGGCCGGGGCGGCTCCGAGCCGGTTGGCGGCGGCGAGGCCCGTCGTCACGCAGGCGATGTCCAGCAACTCGGCCTCGTCGTACCCGATGACGACCACCGCGCGTTCCCCCGCCGATCGGACCTCCACCGCGTGTCCCTCCACCGCCCGCCCCTCCCCATCCGGTCCCTCCACGGCCCGGAGCCTATGTCGTCATGACAGGCATCCCAAGAATTCGGACCTTGCTTCCGTCCGTCCTTGGTGCGGCCGGGGCCCGCGGCCGAAAGTGAGGGCATGACCAAGACGCTCGCCTTCGTGCTCTATCCCGGCATCACCCCGCTCGACCTGGTGGGACCGCTCCAAGTGCTGTCGGCGCTGGCCCAGATCGACCCGTCGTTCGAGGTGGTCGTCGTCGGCAGGACCCTCGCGACCCTGAGCACCGACACCCCGCTGGAACTGGCGCCGAGTCACACGTTCGACCAGGTCGCCGAGCCCTTCGCGCTGATCGTGCCCGGCGGTACCGAGCCGACCCTCGCCGCCCTGGCCGACGAGCCCCTGCTGGACTGGATCCGCGGGGCCGCGCGAACGGCCGAGATCGTCGGCTCGGTCTGCACCGGCTCCCTGATCCTGGGCGCGGCCGGCCTCCTCGACGGCCGTCGCGCCACCACCCACTGGGGCTTCCGCGACCTGCTGACCAAGTTCGGCGCGACACCCGTCGCCGAACGCTGGGTCGAGTCCGGCCCCGTGATCACCGCAGCCGGAGTGTCGGCCGGCATCGACATGGCCCTCCACCTGGTCGAACGCCTCGCGGGCGAGCGGACCGCCCGCAGGATCCAGCTCCTCGTCGAGTACGACCCGCAGCCGCCGCTGGGCGGCATCGACTGGCCGTCCGTCGACCTCGACCTCTTCAAGCCCCATGCCCGGCGCTTGCTGGAATCGGCCCTTGCGGACCACCCCGAGCTCCTGACCAGGCTGACGACCTGAGCCCGGCCGCCCCGGCGACGGCGCGAGGCCGCCGTTGTGCACGGGGTTTGGCGGGCTGTCAGTCCCGTGGTGTGCAATGGATCGCGTGCCTGCGCTCGAAGAACCACTGAAGAAGCTCCTCGGCGGACCCACCGCGAAGGTGATGGCCGACCAGCTCGACCTGCACACGGTCGGCGACCTCCTGCACCACTACCCGCGGCGGTACGAGGAGCGGGGCCAGCTCACCAAGCTGGCCGAGCTGCCCCTGGACGAGGACGTGACCGTCGTCGCCCAGGTCGCGGACGCCCGGGTGCACACCTTCAACGGAGGCCGCGGCCAGCGCCTGGAGATCACCATCACCGATGGCAGCGGCCGTCTCCAGCTGGTGTTCTTCGGCCGCGGCATCCACAAGCCGCACAAGGAACTGCTCCCCGGCAGCCGGGCGATGTTCGCCGGCAAGGTGTCGATGTTCAACCGGCGCATGCAGCTCGCCCACCCCACCTACGCGAAGCTGGCCGCGGACGCCGCCGAGAGCGAGACGGACGACGGGGTGGACATCGCCTCGTGGGCCGGCGCCCTGATCCCCATCTACCCGGCCTGCAAGGGCCTGGAGTCCTGGAAGATCGCCAAGGCCGTCGACGCGGTCCTCCCCAGCGCCCGGGAAGCCGTCGACCCGCTGCCGCGATCCCTGCGCGAGGGGCGCGGCTTCGTCTCGCTGCCCGAGGCCCTGCTCAAGGTCCACCGGCCGGGCACCAAGGCCGACATCGAGGACGCGCGCCAACGTCTGAAGTGGGACGAGGCCTTCGTCCTCCAGGTGGCGCTGGCCCGCCGCCGCCACGCCGACGCCCAACTCCCGGCCGTGGCACGGCGGCCGGCTCCCGGCGGCCTGCTCGACGCGTTCGACGCCAAGCTGCCCTTCACCCTCACGGAGGGCCAGGAGAAGGTCTCCCGGGAGATCTTCGACGACCTGGCGACCGAACACCCCATGCACCGCCTGCTCCAGGGCGAGGTGGGAAGCGGAAAGACGATGGTCGCGCTGCGCGCCATGCTCGCCGTCGTCGACTCCGGCGGCCAGGCCGCGATGCTCGCGCCCACCGAGGTCCTCGCCCAGCAGCACCACCGCTCGATCACCGAGATGATGGGCGAGCTCGCCGAGGGCGGCATGCTCGGCGGGGCCGACCTCGGCACCAAGGTCGTGCTACTCACCGGCTCCATGGGCGTCCCGGCCCGTCGCCAGGCGCTGCTCGACCTGGTGACCGGCGAGGCGGGCCTCGTCATCGGCACCCACGCCCTGATCGAGGACAAGGTCCAGTTCCACGACCTGGGCCTGGTCGTCGTCGACGAGCAGCACCGCTTCGGTGTGGAGCAGCGCGACGCCTTGCGCGGCAAGGGAAAACAGCCCCCGCACCTGCTCGTCATGACCGCCACGCCCATTCCGCGCACGGTCGCGATGACGGTCTTCGGCGACCTGGAGACCTCCGTCCTCGACCAGCTGCCCGCCGGGCGCTCGCCCATCGCCAGCCATGTCGTCCCCGCCCAGGACAAGCCGCACTTCCTGACCCGCGCCTGGGAGCGGGTGCGCGAGGAGGTCGACAAGGGCCATCAGGCGTACGTGGTCTGCCCGCGCATCGGCGATGACGAAGAAGAGGCCAGGACCGCCAAGGGCAGGAAGAAGGCGGAGGAGGCGGAGACGGCCGACAGGAGGCCGCCGCTCGCCGTGATCGAGATCGCCGGGCAGCTGTCGAAGGGCCCGCTCCAGGGGCTGCGCACGGAGATCCTGCACGGCAGGATGCAGCCGGACGACAAGGACGACGTGATGCGCCGGTTCGGCGCCGGCGACGTCGACGTGCTGGTGGCCACCACGGTCATCGAGGTCGGTGTGAACGTGCCGAACGCCACCGCGATGGTGATCATGGACGCCGACCGGTTCGGCGTCTCCCAGCTCCACCAGCTGCGCGGGCGCGTGGGCCGCGGATCCGCGCCCGGCCTGTGCCTGCTCGTCACGGACATGCCGCAGGCGAGCCCCGCGCGGGCCCGCCTGGACGCCGTCGCCTCCACGCTCGACGGCTTCGAACTCTCCCGCATCGACCTCGAACAGCGCCGTGAGGGCGATGTGCTGGGCCAGGCCCAGTCCGGGGTGCGCTCCTCGCTGCGGATGCTCACCGTCATCGAGGACGAGGAGGTCATCGCCGCCGCCCGCGAGGAGGCCGTCACCGTGGTCGCCGACGACCCGGACCTCGACCGCCTGCCCGGCCTTCGCACCGCCCTCGACGCCCTGCTCGACACCGACCGCGAGCAGTACCTCGACAAGGGCTGAGAGACTGGGTGCCCAGCACATCCGACGCATGACCCGCCACGAAGCACACGGACAAGGACTGAGATGACCCGCGTGATCGCCGGCCGGGCCGGTGGCCGCCGCCTCGCCGTACCGCCGGGCACCGGCACCCGCCCCACCTCCGACCGGGCGCGCGAGGGCCTCTTCTCCACCTGGGAGGCGCTGCTCGGCACGCTCGACGGCATCCGGATCGCCGATCTGTACGCGGGTTCCGGGGCCGTGGGCCTGGAAGCGCTGTCCCGGGGCGCCGCCCACGCCCTGCTCGTCGAGGCCGACACCCGCGCGGCGCGCACCGTCCGCGACAACGTGGCCGCGCTGAAGCTCCCCGGCGCCGAGGTCCGCGCCGGCAAAGCGGAACAGATCGTGACAGGACCGGCGCCCGCCGAGCCGTACGACGTGGTCTTCCTCGACCCTCCGTACGCCGTCACCGATGACGATCTTCGGGAGATCCTGCTCACACTCGGCCGCGGGGGCTGGCTCGCGGAGGACTGTCTCGTCACCGTGGAGCGCAGCACCAGAGGCGGGGAATTCGGCTGGCCCGAAGGATTCGAAGCGCTGCGGGCCCGTCGTTACGGCGAGGGCACGCTTTGGTACGGTCGCGCCGCCTCCACGTGCGAAAACGCACCGCGAGACACTCCATGACCGGACCGAAGAGCGAGGGACACCAGATGCGCCGCGCCGTCTGTCCCGGGTCCTTTGACCCCATCACCAACGGACACCTCGACATCATCGCCCGCGCCTCCCGCCTGTACGACGTCGTACATGTCGCGGTGATGATCAACCAGTCGAAGCAGGGCCTGTTCACCATCGAGGAGCGGATCGAGATGATCCGCGAGGTGACGGCCGACCTCGGCAACGTGGAGGTCGAGTCCTTCCACGGCCTGCTCGTCGACTTCTGCAAGCAGCGGGACATCCCCGCGATCGTCAAGGGCCTCCGCGCCGTCAGCGACTTCGACTACGAGTTGCAGATGGCGCAGATGAACAACGGGCTCTCGGGCGTCGAGACCCTGTTCGTGCCGACCAACCCGACGTACAGCTTCCTGTCGTCCTCGCTGGTCAAGGAGGTCGCGACCTGGGGCGGAGACGTGTCCCACCTGCTGCCGGCCACCGTCCACGCGGCGCTGGTCGCACGGCTCGCCGGAAAGTGAGCCGGGCCCCCGCCGACTGACAGTCCGTCACCCGGTGTCGGGCGGGCGCCGACTGGCCTTACAGTCGTCCCGTCCGTCTCCAATCCGTTAGAAGAGTGGCGATCACCGGTGGACGTGCAGAAGAAGCTCGACGAGATCGTCGGGGTGGTCGGCGGCGCCCGGTCCATGCCCATGTCGGCCTCGTGCGTGGTCAACCGCGCCGAGCTCCTGGCGATGCTGGAAGAGGTGCGCCAGGCGCTGCCCGGCTCGCTCGCCCAGGCCCAGGAGCTGATCGGCGGCCGGGAACAGATGGTCGAGCAGGCGCGCCAGGAGGCCGAGCGGATCATCGAGTCCGCGCACGCCCAGCGCGGCACCCTGATCTCCGACACCGCCGTCGCCCGCCAGTCCCAGGACGAGGCGGACCGGATTCTCGACGAGGCCCGCAGGGACGCCGAGGAGATCCGCGCGGAGGCCGACGACTACGTCGACTCCAAGCTCGCCAACTTCGAAGTCGTCCTCACCAAGACGATCGGCTCGGTCGACCGTGGCCGCGAGAAGCTGCTCGGCCGCGGCCCCGGCCTGGACGACCAGGGCCGCACCGACGAGGACGCCCCCGAGTACAGCGCGGACCCGGGCACCCTGATCCACCGGGCCGACGAGTACGTCGACGCCAAGCTGGGCGCCTTCGAGGCGGTGCTCGCCAAGACCCTCGAAGCGGTCGGCCGCGGCCGCCAGAAGCTGCACGGCAGGACCGCGTCGGACGACCTCGCCGACCACATGGCCGCCCAGGACGCGGTGGGCGACCTGCACCAGCACACCAGCGACGCCGACTATCTGGCCGGCCTCGCCGGACTGGCCGAGCCGGAGCCCGTCGCCGCGCACGCCGCCGAGGCCCACATCCCGGCGCAGCAGCAGCCGGCGTACGACCCCTACGGCTACCAGCAGCCCCAGCAGGACCCGTACGGCTACCAGCCGCAGGCCCAGGCCCAGCAGCAGGAGCAGTACGCGCAGTACGGATACGTCCAGCAGGACCCGTACGCCTATGACCAGAGCCAGCAACAGCACTACCTGCCGCCGCAGCCCCAGCACCAGCCGCAGCAGGCCGCGCTCGACGAGACCAGCCTCTTCGACACCAGCATGATCGACCTGGATCAGCTGCGCGCCTACGAGCAGGGTCACGGGCAGCAGCGCCCCTGACCGCCGGTCCGCCGGCGTCCGTCGGCCCGGCGGCGGACGCCCGTGCAAGGCCCCGCGAGCGCGGGGCCGGGGGGCGGAGAGGGCCGGATTGGGTCTATGGCGGCCAGTCCAGTATCCTGGCTCTTCGGTCGCGCCTACGTCCGCGATCCAAGCTGCCCGATTCGCTCAGCGAAGCCGGTGGCAGCCACACTCCACGACCTCGAAAGCAGGAAGAGCCCTGAGCACGCGCCTCGACCACCGCGACCCCCTCGTGTTCGACACACACGAGCTGGGGCGGCGTCCCGGTGCGCTCCAGCGGCTCTCCCGCACCGTGGAGGCCCCGAAGGAACTCGGGATCCCCGAGGTCATCCACGTGCCCGAGGGCAGGCCCGTGGTCATCGAGCTCCGCCTGGAGTCGGTCATGGAAGGGGTGCTTGTCACAGGCACCGCCCGTGCATCGGCCGACGGGGAGTGCGTAAGGTGTCTGGAGCCGCTTCAGCAGGACGTTGAAGTGGACTTCCAGGAAATGTTCTCGTACCCCGACACCGACGACCGGGGCCGCCGCAAGGCAGCCGCGGACGACGATGCCGAGGACGACGAGGACATGATTCCGCTCGAGGACGGCATGTTCGACCTCGAGCCCTTGCTGCGTGACGCGGTAGTGCTCGCACTGCCGATGCAGCCGGTGTGCCGGGAGGACTGCCCGGGGCTGTGTTCCGCATGCGGAGCGCGCCTGGCGGACGACCCGGAACACCACCATGACGCCGTCGACATTCGTTGGGCGGCATTGCAGGGACTCGCCGGGACCATCCAGGACGGCGAGAAGGACAACATGAGCGGCACTGCGTCTGACGTGCAGGATGCCGCCGAGAAGCAGGAGAAGTAGCCGTGGCTGTTCCGAAGCGGAAGATGTCGCGCAGCAACACGCGCCACCGCCGGTCGCAGTGGAAGGCTGCGGTCCCCACCCTGGTTGCGTGCGAGCGCTGCCATGAGCCGAAGCTCCAGCACATCGCGTGCCCGAGCTGCGGCACCTACAACAAGCGCCAGGTCCTCGAGGTCTGAGCGGCTGGTGAGAGGCCCGATGTCTGAGTCCAACGCCAAAAAGGCGGACAACAACACGGCCTCGTCCCACACGCTTCTGGAAGGGCGGCTCGGGTATCAACTTGAGTCCGCCCTTCTGGTGCGTGCACTCACCCACCGTTCGTACGCGTACGAGAACGGCGGTCTGCCGACCAATGAGCGGCTGGAGTTCCTCGGGGACTCGGTGCTCGGTCTGGTCGTCACCGACACGCTGTACCGCACCCACCCCGACCTCCCGGAAGGCCAGCTGGCCAAACTCCGGGCCGCGGTGGTCAACTCTCGTGCGCTCGCGGAAGTGGGCCGAGGGCTCGAACTCGGCTCCTTCATCCGGCTCGGCCGGGGCGAAGAGGGCACGGGCGGCCGGGACAAGGCATCCATTCTTGCCGACACCCTAGAAGCGGTGATCGGCGCGGTCTATCTCGACCAGGGGCTTGAGGCGGCGTCCGCGCTCGTCCACAAGCTGTTCGACCCCCTGATCGAGAAGTCCTCGAACCTCGGGGCCGGCCTGGACTGGAAGACCAGTCTCCAGGAGCTCACGGCGGCCGAAGGGCTCGGTGTGCCCGAGTACCTGGTCTCCGAGACGGGTCCCGACCACGAGAAGACCTTTACTGCTGCCGCCCGCGTCGGTGGTGTCTCGTACGGCACCGGCACCGGCCGCAGCAAGAAGGAAGCGGAGCAGCAGGCCGCGGAATCGGCATGGCGGTCCATCCGGGCCGACGCCGACGAGCGTGCCAAGGCGGTGGCCACGGCCACCGTCACCGCCTCCGACGGCGGGTCGCCGACCCCCGCCGGCGGTTCGGCAGCCTGAGCCCCTTCCTTCGGGAGCCCCCGTCCGGCGCACCGCGGTGCGCCGGACGGGGGCTTTCGCCATGCCGGCGGGTGGTGGCCGAGTGTCCGGCGGCCGCTTGCCCGTACCCGCCGCGAGCCCCCTGCGGGCAACAGGTAATCTGCGCCCATGCCTGAGCTGCCTGAAGTCGAAGTCGTACGGCGCGGACTCGAACGCTGGGTGGCCGGGCGCACCGTGGCGGACGTCGAGGTGCTGCATCCGCGCGCCGTACGCCGCCACCTCGCCGGGGGCGAGGACTTCGCGGCGCGGCTCAAGGGCCACCGCATCGGCGTCGCGCACCGGCGCGGCAAATACCTGTGGCTACCGCTCGCCGACGCCGACGTGTCGGTGCTCGGACACCTCGGGATGAGCGGGCAACTGCTCGTGCAGCCGCAGGACGCACCGGACGAGAAGCATCTGCGGATCCGCATCGGATTCCAGGACGAACTCGGCACCGAACTGCGCTTCGTCGACCAGCGCACCTTCGGTGGACTCTCGCTCCACGCCACCGCCGCGGGCAGCACGGAGGGCCTTCCCGACGTCATCGCGCACATCGCCCGGGACCCGCTCGACCCCGGCTTCGACGACGAGGCCTTCTTCGCGGCGCTGCGGCTACGGCGCACCACGATCAAACGAGCACTGCTCGATCAATCGCTCATCAGCGGGGTCGGCAACATCTACGCCGACGAGGCGCTCTGGAGGGCCCGGCTGCACTACGACCGTCCGACCGCGACCCTGAACCGTCCCAAGGCGGCCGAGCTCCTGGGCCACGCACGGAATGTGATGAACGCGGCGCTCGCCGTCGGCGGCACCAGCTTCGACAGCCTCTACGTCAACGTCAACGGGGAGTCCGGCTACTTCGATCGCTCCCTGGACGCGTACGGCCGCGAGGGCGAGCCCTGCCGGCGCTGCGGCACGCCGATGCGCAGGCGGGCCTGGATGAACCGGTCCAGCTACTTCTGCCCGCGGTGTCAGCGGGCTCCGCGCTCCGTGTCGTAGCTCTCCTGCGCCTGGAGCACGTCCGGCATCCGCTCCTCCACGAAGTGGATGAGGGAGAGCAGCCGTTCGGCCACGTCCCGGCCGAGCGGGGTCAGTTCGTAGTCGACCCGCGGCGGGTTGGTGGGCTGTGCCTCGCGCAGCACGAGCCCGTCGCGTTCCAGGGAGTGCAGCGTCTGGGAGAGCATCTTCTCGCTCACGCCGTCGATCCTGCGGCGCAGCTCGTTGAAGCGGGCGCTCCCCTCGTGCAGGGCGCCGAGCGTGAGGCTGCCCCAGCGGCCCGTGACGTCCTCAAGGGTGCGCCGCGACGGGCAGGACTTCGCGAACACGTTGAACGTCAGGCAGGCGTCGTCGTCCACGGCCTCGGCACACGGCCCGTCGGCGAGTCGCGTATCCGGAGAGAGCTCGTCCATACCCCCACCATACGCTCCGGCAGCGCTCTTGAACGGGTTGCGCTAACTAATGGTTAGTGCTTACCTATGTGCAGCGCCGCAGTGACCGCCCACGAGGGACCGGCCCCCGCCGACGCGTCCGCTTTTCCACTGCCTCCGCCTCCATGACGTCCGTGGCACACCCGTGACGTCCATGGCACCCATGACCTGCCACGCCCTTTGAGGGGATTACTGCCGTGACCACTCCTGTCGTCTCGATCGCCTATCACTCCGGATACGGCCACACCGCCGTCATCGCCGAAGCCGTCGGCCGGGCCGCCGCCGAGGCCGGCGCCACCGTCCACGTCATCAAGGTCGACACCATCACCGAGGCCGAGTGGGAGCTGCTCGACGCCTCCGACGCGATCGTCTTCGGCTCGCCCACCTACATGGGCACCGCTTCCGGCGCCTTCCACCAGTTCGCCGAGGCCAGTTCCAAGCGCTGGTTCACCGACTCCTGGCAGGACAAGCTCGCCGCCGGTTTCACCAACTCCGGCTCGAAGAGCGGCGACAAGGGCCACACCCTGAGCTTCTTCCAGACCCTCGCCGCCCAGCACGGCATGCACTGGGTGAACCTCGGCCTGAAGCCCGGCTGGAACTCCTCCGAGGGGTCCGAGTACGACCTCAACCGGCTCGGGTTCTTCGCGGGCGCCGGCGCCCAGACCAACTCCGACCAGGGCCCCGAGGCCGTCCACAAGTCCGACGTCTCGACCGCCGAACACCTGGGCCGCCGCGTCGCCGAGACCGCCCGCGTCTTCCTCTCCGGCAAGGCGGCCGTCGGCGCCTGAGGCGCCCACCCGCGACGACACCGGACGGTCCGCACATGAGAGATGGAGCGCACACGGGAAAGGCCCTCTCCGTTCACAACGGAGAGGGCCTTTCCCGTGCACTCGGACGGTTCACGCATTCGTGCGCGTACGAACGAATGACGTACCCGGATTGCGTATGAGCGATGGCATTGATCAATTGGCCGATACGCGTCGCGCCCGAGCAAATGATCAAAAACCGAAGTCCTGGGTCCACCAGGGACCTCCGGGACCGAAGTGCACGCCCACACCCAGGGTCTTGTACGCGCAGTTGAGAATGTTCGCGCGGTGGTCCGGGCTGTTCATCCAGGCATCCATCACGGCCTGGGCGTCCGCCTGGCCGCGGGCGATGTTCTCGCCGCCCAGACCCTGCACGCCCACCTTCGCCGCCCGGTCCCACGGCGTCCTGCCGTCCGGGTCGGTGTGGTTGAAGAAGCCGCGCGCCGCCATGTCGTCGCTGAAGGCGGTCGCCAGCGAACCCAGCGCCGGGTCCGCCGACACGGCGCTGCAACCCACCTGCTCCCGCTGCTGGTTGACCAGGGACATCACGGTCGCCGCCGCCGACACCTCGGCGCTCGGCACCTGTCCGCGCCGAGCGGGTGCGGCGCTCTGGGGCGCGTGCGTCGGAGCGGCCGAAGGGGCCGCCGGCTTCGAGGGCGCCGGGGCCGGAGCCTGCGTCCTCTTCTGCGAGGTGTCCGAAGGAGCGGCCGAGGGAGCCGACCGGGTGGCGGGCGCGCTGGGGGAGGGGACGGCGGAGGGCGTGTGCGCGGCCCCGGCCGAACGCGACGGCGACTGCGAGGGCGTGGGCGCCGCCGTGGTGGGCTTCTCCGACTCGCCGCCCTGCGGCCGCACATTGGGCGTGGGCGTGCCGTCCACCTGGACCTGGCCGCCCGTAGCGATGTCGCCGCTCACCTTGTACGTACCGCCGCCGGGCAGCAGGCCCGAGCTGACGGCCACGGCTCCCACGGCCACCGCGGCGGAGACGCCGAGCAGTCCGGTGCGCACGGGCGTGATCACCCGCTTCCTGCGGCGCGATCCACCCGTGGACCGGCCGTCCGCACCCGTCGCCCCGTCCGGGGGCACGGGAGCGGCGCCGGAGCGACGATGGCGTCCCATCTGCTGTGCCTTCCTCAATGCCGTGGGCAATGCCTGGTCGCATTGCCGCGGGGGCCCGACCGCCCCGAAATGATCAAATGGGCACTAACCCATACGGGTGAGGCTCATTTCGTCGCGACTGTACGCCATGGCGCATGGGGGAGAAGTGCCGCGTGAGCAATTGGCCCGTTAGCGTGCACGTATGAACGAAGATGCGCACGATGATGTTCGACTCACGGCCTGGGTGCGCGGGCGAGTACAGCAAGTCGGCTTCCGCTGGTTCACCAGGGCCAATGCCCTGGAGATCGGCGGCCTCAGCGGGTTCGCCCTCAATCTGGACGACGGACGCGTCCAGGTCGTCGCCGAGGGGCCGCGTGAGAATTGCCACCGCCTCCTCGACTGGCTCCGCTCCGACGACACACCGGGCCGGGTCGACGGAGTGACAGAGATATGGGACACAGTGCGCGGCGGCTACGAAGGCTTCGCCATCCGCTGACCCCGTGGCCCCCGCGCGCGGGGGCCACCCGCGGTGACCCCCCGCATCCGGCTCGCGACCCCGCGCTGACCTCGAACGATCCGACTGTTGCCAACGCGCGCCCGGCGTGGAAGGCTGCGGAAGTAAGGATGATCTCCACGCCCCCAGGGCTCCGAGAAGAGGCAGCGCCGCGTGCTCAGCGGCCGCGTGCCCCCGGATTGCCGGTGGATACGGGGCGTGATCGTGTTGACCGTCAAACATTTTGGTGAGACTCTGAAAGCCCCGCGCACCTTAGCTGTTTGGCATGAAGAACCGCAGTCAAGTCCAAGCACCGCGGGTGCGATCCCCCTACGACCCACACCGCTTCGGTCGGTCACTCAGTGTGGAGGACCATCCATCATGGCAAAGGCGCTTCTCGGTTACGTCGGCGGTTCCGACCCGCGACTCCTCGCCGAGATGCGACGGCTCCAGCAGCGCGTCCAGGACCTCGAGTCCGAGCTCAACCGGATTCAGTCCGAGAACGACGTGCTGGCCGCTGCCGCCGCTTCGCACCACGGCGATTCGCTGCTCGAAGGCATCGACATCGACGTCCCGCAGGCGGAGCCCGCACTCACCTGATCTTCGGGTGGGAGAGGTTTCCGTCCCTCTCGTCGAGATCGAGAGATCCGCAAGAACTGCACTGTATTGCAAGGGACGCTTCGGCGTCCCTTCTTTCTTTCCGCCCGGTGCTCCCGGCCCTGCCGCCTCCCTCTTCCGCTCTGATCTGCCCGGGACCTTCCTGGGTGAAACCGGCAGCGAAAGGTAGAGTCCGGCGGCGTGCACCTCAAGGCCCTCACCCTGCGCGGATTCAAATCCTTCGCGTCCGCGACCACGCTGAAGTTCGAGCCGGGCATCACGTGCGTCGTGGGCCCCAACGGATCGGGCAAGTCCAATGTCGTGGACGCGCTCAGCTGGGTCATGGGCGAGCAAGGGGCCAAGTCGCTGCGCGGCGGAAAGATGGAGGACGTCATCTTCGCCGGGACGACCGGCCGGCCGCCGCTCGGCCGCGCCGAAGTGTCCCTCACCATCGACAATTCCGACGGCGCGCTGCCCATCGAATACGCCGAAGTCACCATCACGCGGATCATGTTCCGCAACGGCGGCAGCGAGTACCAGATCAACGGCGACACCTGCCGGCTCCTCGACATCCAGGAACTGCTCTCCGACTCCGGCATCGGCCGCGAGATGCACGTCATCGTCGGCCAGGGCCAGCTCGACTCCGTGCTGCACGCCGACCCGATGGGGCGGCGCGCCTTCATCGAAGAGGCCGCCGGCGTCCTCAAGCACCGCAAGCGCAAGGAGAAGGCGCTGCGCAAGCTGGACGCGATGAAGGCCAACCTGGCCCGCGTCCAGGACCTCACCGACGAACTGCGCCGCCAGCTCAAACCGCTCGGCCGGCAGGCCGCCGTCGCCCGCCGGGCCGCCGTCATCCAGGCCGACCTGCGCGACGCGCGCCTGCGGCTGCTCGCCGACGACCTCGTGCGCATGCGCGAGGCGCTCAGCGCCGAGATCGCCGACGAGGCCGAGCTGCTGCGCCGCAAGGAGGCCGCGGCCGCCGACCTCAAGGCGGCCCTCGCCCGCGAAGCACAACTCGAAGAGCAGGTGCGGCAGTTGGCGCCGCGCCTCCAGCGCGCCCAGCAGACCTGGTACGAGCTGTCTCAGCTGGCCGAGCGGGTGCGCGGCACCATCTCGCTCGCCGACGCCCGGGTCACGAGCGCGAGCGCCCAGCCCCCCGAGGAGCGGCGCGGGCGCGACCCCGAGGACATGGAGCGCGAGGCCGCCCGGATCCGCGAGCAGGAGGCCGAACTGGAAGCCGCGCTGGAAGCGGCCGAGCACGCCCTGGAGGACACCACCGCACACCGGGCCGACCTGGAGCGGGAGCTCGCCGCCGAGGAACGGCGTCTGAAGGACGTGGCCCGCGCCATCGCCGACCGGCGCGAAGGCCTCGCACGGCTGCACGGCCAGGTCAACGCGGCCCGCGGCAGGGCGGGATCCGCGCAGGCGGAGATCGACCGCCTTGCCGCGGCCCGCGACGAGGCGGGCGAGCGAGCCGTCCTCGCCCAGGAGGAGTACGAGCAGCTCAAGGCCGAAGTCGACGGTCTCGAAGCAGAGGACACCGAGCTCGCCGACGCCCACGACGCGGCCAGGCGCGAGCTCGCCGGTGCGGAAACCGCGCTCGCCGCCGCCCGCGAGGAGGCCACCGCCGCCGAGCGCGCCCGCGCCGCCGTCGCCGCCCGGCACGACGCCCTCGCGCTGGGCCTGCGCCGCAAGGACGGCACGGGCGCGCTGCTCGGCGCGCGCGACGCGCTGACCGGCCTGCTCGGCCCCGCCGCCGAACTGCTCACCGTGGCCCAGGGCCACGAGGTGGCGCTCGCCGCGGCGCTGGGCGCCGCCGCCGACGCCATCGCGGTCACCGGACCCTCCGCGGCGGCCGACGCCATCCGGCTGCTGCGCAAACAGGACGCCGGCCGCGCGGCCCTGCTCCTGAGCGGCGCCCCGGAGGACGAGCGGCCCGCCCCGGGCGACGGCCCGCCCCGCGCCGCCGACCTGGTGCGCGGCCCCGCCGAGCTGATGCCCGCCGTGCGGCGGCTGCTCCGCGACATCGTGGTGGTCGCCACCCTGGAGGACGCCGAAGACCTCGTATACGCGCGGCCCGCACTGACCGCCGTCACCGCGGACGGCGATGTGCTCGGCGCCCACTTCGCCCACGGCGGCTCGGCCGGCGCACCCAGTCTCCTGGAGGTCCGGGCCTCCGTCGACGAGGCCGCCGCCGAACTCGCCGACCTGGCCGTACGCTGCGAAGAACTGGCCGGTGCCCAGCGGGTGGCGGGGGAGCGGCGCAGTCAACTGGCGCTCCAGGTCGATGAGTTGGGTGACCGCAGGCGGCACGCGGAGAAGGCGCGGTCCTCCGTCGCCCAGCAGCTCGGACGTCTGGCCGGGCAGGCCAGGGGCGCGGCCGGCGAGGCCGAGCGGACCGCGGCCGCGGCCGCCCGAGCCCAGGAAGCCCTGGAGAGGGCCACCGAAGAAGCCGAGGAACTGGCCGAGCGGCTCCTCGTCGCCGAGGAGATGCCGGTCGAGGAGGAACCCGACACCTCGGTGCGCGACCGGCTGGCGGCCGACGGCGCCAACGCCCGCCAGACCGAGATGGAGGCCCGCCTCCAGGCCCGTACCCACGAGGAACGCGTCAAGGCGCTCGCCGGGCGGGCCGAGGCGCTCGACCGCGGGGCGCGGGCCGAACGCGAGGCGCGGGCCAGGGCCGAGCAGCGGCGCGCCCGGCTGCGGCACGAGGCCGCCGTCGCCGAGGCCGTCGCGTCCGGGGCCCGCACCCTCCTCGCCCACGTGGAGGTGTCGCTGGTGCGCGCCGAGCGGGAGCGGGCCGGAGCGGAGTCCGCCAAGGCCGAGCGCGAGCAGGAGCTGACCGCCGCGCGGAGCACGGGCCGCGACCTCAAGGCGGAGCTCGACAAACTCACTGATTCAGTTCACCGCGGCGAGGTACTAGGAGCAGAGAAGCGGCTGCGCATCGAGCAGCTGGAGACCAAGGCGCTGGAGGAGCTGGGGGTCGAGCCCGCCGGGCTCGTGGCCGAATACGGGCCCGACCGGCCGGTGGCCCCCTCCCCGCCCGCCGACGGAGAGGAACTGCCGGATGACCCGGACCACCCGCGCAACCAGCCGGTTCCCTATGTGCGGGCCGAGCAGGAGAAGCGGCTCAAGGCAGCCGAACGGGCGTACCAGCAGCTCGGAAAGGTCAACCCGCTCGCCCTCGAGGAGTTCGCGGCCCTGGAGGAGCGCCACCAGTTCCTTTCCGAGCAGCTGGAAGACCTCAAGAAGACCCGGGCCGACCTCCTTCAAGTCGTGAAGGAGGTCGACGAGCGGGTGGAGCAGGTCTTCACGGAGGCCTACCGCGACACGGCCAGGGAGTTCGAGGGCGTTTTCTCGCGGCTCTTCCCGGGCGGCGAGGGCCGGCTGATCCTGACCGATCCCGGCAACATGCTCACGACCGGGATCGACGTCGAGGCGCGTCCGCCGGGCAAGAAGGTCAAGCGGCTCTCGCTGCTCTCGGGCGGCGAGCGCTCGCTGACCGCGGTGGCCCTGCTCGTCTCCATCTTCAAGGCGAGGCCCAGCCCGTTCTACGTGATGGACGAGGTCGAGGCCGCGCTCGACGACACCAATCTGCAGCGGCTGATCCGCATCATGCAGGAGCTCCAGGAGTCCTCGCAGCTGATCGTGATCACGCACCAGAAGCGGACCATGGAGGTCGCCGACGCGCTGTACGGCGTCTCGATGCAGGGCGACGGCGTCTCCAAGGTCATCAGCCAGCGGCTGCGCTGACCCGAGGCCGGCGGCCACCCCTCCGAGCACCCCTGCTCATGTTCAAGTCTTGAATAACACCTTTCGATCCCTGCCCTCAAATTCATAACCGCACAGGTATTGACTTCGAAACTTGAAGGCATAGTCTCTGCAACGTTGCTTTTACCTTCAAGTGGTGGGTGGCCGGAAGGTGTGCACCACTTGGAAGAGTCCCCTCACGCCTGGCGACGCTGCCGGGCGGCCCCAGGAGTACACGTGACCAGTACCGCGCAGGCGCAGGCGTCCGGAGGCGGCCACACCGCACCGGACCACCTCGGCCATGTCATCTTCATCACGGCGGCGGCCGCGATGGGCGGCTTCCTCTTCGGCTACGACAGTTCCGTGATCAACGGCGCCGTAGAGGCGATCCGTGACCGGTACGCCATCGGCTCGGGGACGCTCGCCCAGGTCATCGCCATCGCCCTGATCGGCTGTGCGATCGGTGCCGCCACCGCGGGCCGGATCGCCGACCGCATCGGCCGCATCCGCTGCATGCAGATCGCGGCGACCCTCTTCACCATCAGCGCCGTCGGCTCCGCCCTGCCGTTCGCGCTCTGGGACCTGGCCTTCTGGCGCGTCATCGGCGGCTTCGCCATCGGCATGGCCTCGGTCATCGGCCCGGCCTACATCGCCGAAGTCGCCCCGCCCGCCTACCGCGGCCGTCTCGGCTCCTTCCAGCAGGCCGCCATCGTCATCGGCATCGCGATCTCCCAGCTCGTCAACTGGGGCATCCTCAACGCCGCCAATGGCGACCAGCGCGGCAAGCTCCTGGGCATCGAGGCCTGGCAGGTCATGCTCGGCGTGATGGTCATCCCGGCCATCCTGTACGGGCTGCTCTCCTTCGCCATCCCCGAGTCCCCGCGCTTCCTGATCTCCGTCGGCCGCGACGCGGACGCCAAGAAGGTGCTGGCCGAGGTCGAGGGCAAGGACGTCGACCTGAACGCCCGCGTGGCCGAGATCGAGCACGCGATGAGGTCCGAGCACAAGTCGAGCTTCAAGGACCTGCTCGGCTCCAAGATGGGCTTCCTGCCCATCGTCTGGGTCGGTATCGGCCTCTCGGTCTTCCAGCAGCTCGTCGGCATCAACGTGGCGTTCTACTACTCCTCGACGCTGTGGCAGTCCGTCGGCATCGACCCGTCGAGCTCGTTCTTCTACTCCTTCACGACGTCGATCATCAACATCATCGGCACCGTGATCGCGATGGTCCTGGTCGACCGGGTCGGCCGCAAGCCGCTCGCGCTCGTCGGCTCCATCGGCATGGCGATCGCCCTCGCGGTCGAGGCCTGGGCGTTCTCGGCCCACCTCGTCGACGGCAAGCTCCCCAACACCGAGGGCGTCACCGCACTGATCGCCGCCCACGTCTTCGTGCTCTTCTTCGCCCTGTCGTGGGGCGTGGTGGTCTGGGTCTTCCTCGGCGAGATGTTCCCGAACCGGATCCGCGCCGCCGCGCTCGGTGTGGCCGCGGCCGCACAGTGGATCGCCAACTGGGCGATCACCGCGAGCTTCCCGAGCCTGTCGGACTGGAACCTGTCCGGCACGTACGTCATCTACGCGATCTTCGCCGCGCTCTCGATCCCCTTCGTGCTCCGGTACGTCAAGGAGACCAAGGGCAAGGCGTTGGAGGAGATGGGCTAATCCCCGCTGCCCCTCTCCGCTCACCCAACCGCCCCGGCTCGCCCATCGAGCCGGGGCGGTTCGGTGTCCGGGCCGTAGGCGCCGGGTGCCCTACGAGGGGCGCGGGGCTGTGACATGTGCGCGGCTCCGCGGCGGGGGCGCGAGCGGTCAACACCGGGTCACCTACGAGGGGCGCGGGGCTGTGACATGTGCGCGGCTCCGCCGCGGGGGCGCGAGCGGTCCACAACGGGTCACTTACAAGGGGCGCGGGGAACTGTGCGAGAAGCGGGCACGGTCCGCGGACGAAGGCGGGTTGAGGGGCGCGGGGAACTGCGCGAGCAACCCAGCACGGCCCGCAGCCGGTGGCGGAAGGCACACCCGGGGCGTACGAGGGCGGCCGCCGCAGGTGGGCCGGGGCGCGGGGACCTGCGACAAGCACCCGGCGGCCCGCAGTCGAAAGGGCCTCAGCGGGCCGGCAGGACCCGTTCGCAGAACAAGTGCAGACTCCGCCACCCCTCCTCCACCGGCATCCCCCCGCACAACGGATGCAGCACCAGACTGCCCGCGTCGAGGGACGCGCATTCCTGCGGGGTCAGGACCCGGTACACGCCCTCCGCGCGCAGCTCCTCCACCGTCGTCGCCGCCGACTTCACCGCGGAGCGGATGTCCTTGGACTGCCAGGACGCGTACATCCGGGCCTCGTGCAGGAAGTGCTCGCCGTACTCCGCCCACGTCCGGTCCGGGTCCTCGCTGATGTGCAGCAGGGGCGTCGCGGCCGCCGGCATCATGCAGAAGCCCTCGGTGCCGTACTCGGCGCGCTTCTCGTTGTAGTACGCCTCAAGTTCCGGCAGATGCGCGCTCGGGAAGAACGGCAGGCCGAGCCGGGCCGCACGGCCCGCGGCCGCCCGCGAGGAGCCGCCGACCAGGAGCATGGGATGCGGCTCGGTGAACGGGCGCGGCGTGACCCGCACCCGGCGGCCCCGGAAGGTGAACTCCTCGCCGCTCCACGCCTTCAGGAGCGTTTCGAGCAGCTCGTCCTGGAGCTTGCCGCGCCGGCCCCACTCGATGCCCTGCTGCTCGTACTCGGCGGGCCGGTAGCCGATTCCCGAGACCGTCACCAGGCGGCCCCCGCTCACCAGGTCGAGCACCGCGATGTCCTCGGCCAGGCGCAGCGGGTCGTACAACGGGCCGATGATCGCCGAGACCGTCACCGCGATGCGGCGGGTGGCGCCGAACACCGCGCCGGCGAAGGTGAACGGGGAGGGCAGCCAGTTGTTGTCCGTGCCGTGGTGCTCCTCGGTCTGGACGGTGTCGACGCCCCGGTCGTCGGCGTACGCCGCCATCTCCAGGGCCGCCCGGTAGCGGGCGGAGAGCGACGCGGCGGTGGCGTGCGGGTCCACCAGGTTCATGCGTACGACCGTGAACGGCATGGAAAAGTCCCCCTCCACCGGCGGGCGGGTTCCAGAGGAACCCCGGGCGAAGGGGGACGGTAGCTGACGAGGCGTCAGACAGCCAGGGTCTCGGACGACTTGGCTTGCCCGGCGGGCTCGGTGGGCTCGGCGGGCTCGGCCGGCACCACGGCCGGCTTGGGCAGGGCGAGGTAGAGCAGCCCGGAGATCACGATGGTGGCGACCCAGCCGAGGCCGTACTCGCCGACCGGGTTGTTCGCGGACAGTGGGCCCGTGAACCAGTCGGACTTGGTGAACATCAGGCCGCCGAGCAGGCCCACCGCCCAGGCGACGACCGCCGCGGGGGAGAAGCCGCCCGTGTACCAGTAGGCGCTGGTGCGGGTGGTGTCGAGCAGCGCCTTCGCGTCGTACTCGGTGCGGCGCAGCATGTCCGCGCCGAACACGCCGACCCAGGCCGAGAACGCCACGGCCAGCAGCGAGAGGAAGGCGATGAACGAGCCCATGAAACTGGTGGCGACCAGCATCAGGATGCCGCCGAAGACCAGCGAGATGACCGCGTTGACCGAGACGGCCCAGTGCCGCGGGATCTTGAAGCCGAGGGTCTGCGCGGTGAAGCCCGCCGAGTACATCGACATCGAGTTGATCAGGAGCATGCCGACCAGCGCGATCAGCAGGTAGGGCACCGCGATCCACATCGGCAGGATCTCGCCGAGGAAGGACACCGGGTCGCTCGCCGAGGCCAGGTCCGGCGTGGAGACGGCCATGACCGCGCCCATCAGGACCATCGGCAGGACCACGATGCCGGCGCCGCCGATGGAGTTGCCGACGATCGCCCTGGAGGAGGCGGTGCGCGGCAGGTAGCGGGCGAAGTCGGGGGCGGACGGGATCCAGCTGACGCCGCCCGCGGCGATCATGCCGATGCCCGTGACCATCAGCGAGGTCTTGCCGGCCTGCTGGTGGAAGACGGCGGACCAGGCGGTGTTCATCACGAGGTAGACGAGCACCAGGACCGAGAACGCGCCGAACAGGAACGTCGCGTACTTGTTGCACTTCTGCACGACGTGGATGCCCAGACCCGAGATCGCGAACGTGATCACCACGAAGACGGCGAGCGTGATGATGATCAGGAACGTGTTGCTCTTGATCCCGAAGAGGATGTCGAGCACGGTCAGCACCGCGTAGGCGCCGGTCACCGCGTTGATGGTCTCCCAGCCCCAGCGCGCCACCCAGATGAGGGACCCGGGCAGCAGATTGCCGCGCTGGCCGAACACGGCGCGCGACAGCGCCATGCCGGGGGCGCCGCCGCGCTTGCCCGCGATGCCGATGAGCCCGACCAGGCCGTAGGAGAGAATGGGCGCGCACACGGCGACCACGATCGCCTGCCAGAAGTTGAGCTTGTACGCGACGACGAGGCTGGCGCCCATGGTGAGCAGCAGCACGCTGATGTTGGCGGCCACCCAGGTAGGGAACAGCTCGCGGGTTCTCGCGGTGCGCTCCGCGTCCGGGACGGGCTCGAGGCCGCGTGTTTCCAGGGTGCTCTGCGCTTCGTCGGTGGTGCCAGTGTTCATGGGGGTGGAGTTCCGTGCCTCTCGCTCGGCTCGACGCTGAGCCGGTGGGGGTAGTCAAAGGGGACTCTACGCGCGTTGATGCGCCACCTCTATCGTACTTTAATCCGACACCTGCCCCATAATTCCGTTCCGTACTCGGAGGAATCCACAAAAGGGGTTCTCGCGCTGCCCATACCCGATACTGGGACGGTTATGGAATTCGTCATCCTTGCTGTAGTCATCGCCCTGGTCGCGGTCGGCGCGATCAGCGGGCTCGTGGTCAGCAGCCGCAAGAAGAAGCAGCTGCCGCCCACCGCGCCGCCGAGCACGCCGACCATCACAGCCCCGCCCGCCGAGCCTCAGGTCGGTGAGGACGCCGCGGAGACGGCGGAGGAACCGCGCCGCACCATCGAGGAGGTCGGCCTTCCCGAGGCGCCCGCCACCCCGGTCGTCATCGAGGACCCGGTCGTCGAGGCGCCGGCGCTCGATGTGCCCGAGCCGACCGCGGGCCGGCTCGTCCGGCTGCGGGCCCGCCTCGCCCGATCGCAGAACTCGCTCGGCAAGGGGCTGCTCACGCTGCTCTCCCGCGAGCACCTCGACGAGGACACCTGGGAGGAGATCGAGGACACCCTGCTCACCGCCGACGTCGGCGTCGCCCCCACCCAGGAGCTGGTCGACCGGCTCCGCGAGCGCGTCAAGGTGCTCGGCACCCGCACCCCCGACGAGCTGCGCACCCTGCTGCGCGAGGAACTCCTCAACCTGCTCGGCACCGACTTCGACCGCGAGGTCAGGACCGAGGGCGGCGAGACCGTTCCCGGCGTCGTGATGGTCGTCGGCGTCAACGGCACCGGCAAGACCACCACCACCGGCAAGCTCGCCCGCGTCCTGGTCGCCGACGGCAAGTCCGTGGTGCTGGGTGCGGCCGACACCTTCCGCGCCGCCGCCGCCGACCAGCTCCAGACCTGGGGCGAGCGCGTGGGCGCCCGCACCGTGCGCGGCCCGGAAGGCGGCGACCCCGCCTCCATCGCGTTCGACGCCGTCAAGGAAGGCATCGCCGAGGGCGCCGACGTCGTGCTCATCGACACCGCCGGCCGGCTGCACACCAAGACCGGGCTCATGGACGAGCTCGGCAAGGTCAAGCGTGTCGTCGAGAAGCACGGCCCGCTCGACGAGATCCTGCTCGTCCTCGACGCCACGACCGGACAGAACGGTCTGGTCCAGGCCCGGGTGTTCGCCGAGGTCGTCGACATCACCGGCATCGTCCTGACCAAGCTCGACGGCACCGCCAAGGGCGGCATCGTCATCGCCGTCCAGCGCGAACTGGGCGTCCCCGTCAAGCTCGTCGGACTCGGCGAGGGCGCGGACGACCTGGCCCCGTTCGAACCCGAGGCGTTCGTGGACGCCCTCATCGGGGACTGAGGGGAACCAGCGGTCCCACCGGCGCCCCGCCGCACCGATCAGGTGCGGCGGGGCGTTCGCGTGTCCGGGCTCGGTCGGCCCGCGTGTCGAGGGGGCTACGCGGCGGAGCGGTGGCAGATGTAGGCCAGCGTGCCGAGGAGCAGACGGGCCTGCGGCGGCCGGGTCGCGGTGTCCAGGGACGGCGGCCGCAGCCACCGCACCTCTCCCGAGGGCGGCGCCGGAACGAAGCTGCCGCGCTGTGGGCAGCGCAGGTCCAGGATCGCGTCGTCCCAGCCCATCCGGTAGAGCAGTCCTGGCAGTTCGGCCGAGGCGCCCGGAGCGACGTAGAAGTGGGTGCGGCCCTCGGGCGTCGTGGAGACCGGGCCGAGCGGAAGCCCCATCCGCTCCAGGCGCACCAGGGCCCGCCGCCCGGCCGGGGCCGCCACGTCCAGGACGTCGAAGCTCCGGCCGACCGGCAGCAGGACCGCCGCCCCCGGGCACTGCGACCACGCCTCGCTCACCTCGTCGAGCGTGGCGCCCGCCGGGACGTGCGGCGCGAAGGAGAGAGGGTGCGCGCCCGGCGCCGTACAGGAGGAACTGCCGCAGGAGCACGCGCCGTTCAGGGACCGGGCGCCCGGAGCGACGTCCCAGCCCCACAGGCCGGTGTACTCGGCCACCGCGATGACCTCGCTCGTGCGGCTCGTGCGTGCGGAGCGGCCGCGGCGCCAAGAGCCGGGCCCGGTCTCCCTGATACCCCGGCTGCCGCCGATCGTGAAGCCCATGCCCCCTCCAACGGGTCTGCCGCGTCCGTGGTTACGACGCCAGTGACATAGTCGTGACGATCCGGAGTTTTCCCGTCACGTTCCGTCTCCGCCAGGTCGGACACGGTCGTGAAAGGGGTGGTGCGATGTGCGCCGTGCGCCCCGGCTCACTCCGCTCCATCCGACGCTGATCGTCATGTGTCAAGTGAATCGCGCCTGGCCGCAAGGGAGTTCATTCGAAGGGGTGGCGAATGGTGGCGTTTCCTCAATCGCCATGGCTGGACGGGTGATCGTAGGATTACTGTCGGTGCACGGACCTGGAGGGTATACGCACCCGCGGGTATGCCGGGGGCAAGCCGGTTTCCGGTCCGGGCGGGTGCAACCGCGGGACAGGAGGCCCAACTAGCGGCATTCTGATAGGGGTTCGCGCAATCGACGCACAACCGACGCACATGAGGCTTCAGCAGATTGGGGGCGTCCCAGTGGGCGGCAGTGGGGCTAGTGGTACGAGCGCCGGCAAGCGCCCCAACGAGCAGCTGAGTTCCTGGTTCGTACGGAGCGGCTGGTCCAAGGGCGAGCTGGCGCGCCAGGTCAACCGCCGGGCACGCCAGATGGGTGCGCACCACATCAGCACCGACACCTCCCGGGTGCGGCGCTGGCTCGACGGCGAGATGCCGCGCGAGCCGATTCCCCGGATCCTCTCCGAGCTGTTCTCCGAGCGCTTCGGCAGCGTCGTCGCCATCGAGGACCTCGGCCTCCGCCAGGCCCACCAGTCGCCCTCCGTGTCCGGCGTCGACCTGCCCTGGGCCGGCCCCCAGACGGTGTCGCTGCTCAGCGAGTTCTCCCGCAGCGACCTGATGCTCGCCCGGCGCGGCTTCCTCGGCACCTCGCTGATGCTCGCCGCGGGGCCCTCCCTGATCGAGCCCATGCAGCGCTGGCTCGTGCCCTCCCCGGCGAGCGAGCCCGGCCCGCCCGAGACGGCGGCGAGCGCCCGCCGCCCCTCCCGGCTCTCCAAGCCCGAGCTGGAACTGCTCGAATCCACCACCGCCATGTTCCGTCAGTGGGACGCCCAGTGCGGCGGGGGACTGCGCCGCAAGGCCGTGGTCGGCCAGCTCCACGAGGTCACCGACCTGCTCCAGGAGCCCCAGCCCGCCGCCACCGCCCGGCGCCTGTTCAAGTGCGCCGCCGAACTCGCGGAACTCGCCGGCTGGATGAGCTACGACGTCGGCCTCCAGCCCACCGCGCAGAAGTACTTCGTGCTGGCCCTGCACGCCTCCAAGGAAGCGGGCGACAAGCCCCTCGGCTCCTACATCCTGTCCTCCATGAGCCGCCAGATGATTCACCTCGGCCGGCCCGACGACGCCCTCGAACTGATCCACCTCGCCCAGTACGGCAGCCGCGACTGCGCCACCGCCCGCACCCAGGCGATGCTGTACGCGATGGAGGCCCGCGCCTACGCCAACATGGGCCAGCCCAGCAAGACCAAGCGCGCCGTGCGCATGGCCGAGGACACCTTCGGCGACGCCGGGCTCGACGGCGAGCCGGAGCCCGACTGGATCCGCTTCTTCTCCGAGGCGGAGCTCAACGGGGAGAACGCCCACTCCTACCGCGACCTCGCCTATGTGGCCGGCCGCAGCCCCACCTACGCCTCGCTGGCCGAGCCCGTGATGGGCCGGGCCGTCGACCTGTTCGGCAAGGACGAGGAGCACCAGCGCTCCTTCGCCCTCAACCTGATCGGCATGGCCACCGTGCACCTGCTCAAGCGGGAGCCCGAGCAGTCGACCGTCCTGGCCGAGCAGGCCCTCCGGGTCGCCAAGCGGGTCCGCTCCGAGCGGGTCAACACCCGGCTGCGCAAAACGGTCGACACGGCCGCCCGCGACTACGCGGACGTCGCCGAGGTGGTCCGGATGACCGATTTGCTCACCAGGGAACTGCCCGAGACGGCCGAGGCCGTCTGAGGCACCCGACGTCGCCCCGCGGGGCGACGGCATACAAGACGCCGGCCGCGACCTTCACCCCGTTCTGTCCGACTCGGCTCCCCCACGCCAGGTCAAGCGGGTGAGGCCGCGGCCGGTCCGGTGCCCGCGGGCGTCACGGGACGGCCGTCCCGCACCCCTCCTGATCCGGCAGTTCACGGGCGCGTAACACGCCCGCCTCCTTCGTCACTGCGGCGAAACATCGTGCGGCATCGACGGAAACCACGCTGGGACAACCTCATGGCGCATAACCGGCCACCAGCCAGTTCCCGCCCGAGTAACGCCCCCCGCACGGGTCGTACCGACGACGAGGAGACGCCGATGCCCCCAGGCATCACGCTCGCAGCTGACGCCCCGCAGCTGTCCAGCGCCAACACCGGATTCATGCTGATCTGCTCAGCGCTGGTGATGATCATGACGCCGGGTCTCGCCTTCTTCTACGGAGGCATGGTCCGCGTCAAGAGCACCCTCAACATGCTCATGATGAGCTTCATCAGCCTCGGCATCGTCACGATCCTGTGGGTGCTCTACGGATTCAGCCTGGCCTTCGGCGAGAGCAACGGCTTCATCGGCTGGTCCAAGGCCTACTTCGGGCTCAGCGGCATCGGCCTGGTCCAGCTCTGGCCGGGATACAGCATCCCGATCTACGTCTTCGCCGTCTTCCAGCTGATGTTCGCGGTCATCACACCCGCACTCATCAGCGGGGCGCTCGCCGACCGTGTCAAGTTCAGCGCGTGGGCCCTGTTCACCGCCCTGTGGGTCACCGTCGTCTACTTCCCGGTCGCGCACTGGGTGTGGGCCTCCGACGGCTGGCTCTTCAAGAAGGGCGTCATCGACTTCGCCGGCGGCACCGCCGTGCACATCAACGCGGGTGCGGCCGCCCTCGGCGTGATCCTCGTCATCGGCAAGCGCGTCGGCTTCAAGAAGGACCCGATGCGGCCGCACAGCCTGCCGCTCGTCATGCTCGGCGCGGGCCTGCTGTGGTTCGGCTGGTTCGGCTTCAACGCGGGCTCCTGGCTCGGCAACGACGACGGCGTGGGCGCCGTGATGTTCATCAACACCCAGGTCGCCACCGCCGCCGCCATGCTCGCCTGGCTGCTGTACGAGAAGCTCCGCCACGGCTCCTTCACCACGCTCGGCGCCGCGTCCGGCGCGGTCGCGGGCCTCGTCGCCATCACCCCGTCGGGCGGCTGCGTCAGCCCCCTCGGCGCCATCGCCATCGGCGCGATCGCCGGTGTCCTGTGCGCCATGGCGATCAACCTCAAGTACCGGTTCGGATTCGACGACTCGCTCGACGTCGTGGGCGTCCACATGGTCGGCGGCATCACCGGCTCGCTCCTCGTCGGCCTCTTCGCCACCGGCGGCGTACAGTCCACCGCCAAGGGCCTCTTCTACGGAGGCGGCCTCGACCAGCTCGGCAAGCAGGCCATCGGCGTCGGCGCCGTCCTCGGCTACTCCCTCGTGGTCTCCGCGGTCCTCGCCTTCGCCCTGGACAGGACGATCGGGATGCGGGTCCCCGAGGACGACGAGATCTCCGGCATCGACCAGGTCGAACACGCCGAGACGGCCTACGACTTCAGCGGCGCGGGCGGCGGCACCGCGCCCCGCAGGGCGGTGGCGGTCCCCGGCGACGTGGCAGCGAACAAGAAGGTGGACGCATGAAGCTCATCACCGCGGTCGTCAAGCCGCACCGGCTCGACGAGATCAAGCAGGCCCTCCAGGCCTTCGGGGTCCACGGCCTGACCGTGACCGAGGCCAGCGGCTACGGACGCCAGCGCGGCCACACCGAGGTCTACCGCGGCGCCGAGTACACCGTCGACCTCGTGCCCAAGATCCGCATCGAGGTCCTGGTCGAGGACGACGACGCCGAGGAACTCATCGAGGTCGTGGTCAAGGCCGCCCACACCGGAAAGATCGGCGACGGCAAGGTGTGGAGCGTGCCCGTCGAGACGGCGGTCCGGGTGCGGACCGGCGAACGCGGACCTGACGCACTGTAGGCACGGGCAAGGAGCTGCTGGGTGACGAGCGTTGAAGTGAGTACCGGATCCCGTGACGACGACTCCGAGCCCGGCGGCTACGCGGCGGCCCGGCTGCGCCTTCTCGACGAGAAGGGGCGGTCCGGGCCGCCGCGCCGCACGGCCCTGGCCGAGCTGACCGACGACTGGCTCGCCACCCTGTTCGCCGCCGCCGCCCAGGAGGCCGGGGTGAGCGGCGCGTCCCTGGTCGCGGTCGGCGGCTACGGCCGGGGCGAGCTCTCCCCGCGCAGCGACCTCGACCTGCTGCTCCTGCACGACGGACGGGCCGACGCCGGAGCCCTCTCCCTGCTCGCCGACCGCCTCTGGTACCCGGTGTGGGACCTCGGCCTGGCCCTCGACCACTCGGTGCGCACCGCAGCCGAGGCCCGCAGGACCGCGGGCGAGGATCTCAAGGTGCAGCTCGGCCTCCTGGACGCCCGCCATGTCGCCGGCGACCTCGCCCTCACCTCGGCGCTGCGCACCACCGTCCTCGCGGACTGGCGCAACACCGCCCCCAAGCGGCTGCCCGAACTCGACGAGCTGTGCCGTGAACGGGCGCACCGCCAGGGCGAGTTGCAGTACCTCCTCGAAGGCGACCTCAAGGAAGCGAGGGGCGGACTGCGGGACGCCACCGCCCTGCGCGCCGTCGCCGCGTCCTGGCTCGCCGACGCCCCGAGGGAGGGCCTCGCCGAGGCGCGGCGCCGCCTCCTGGACGTACGCGACGCGCTGCACCTGTGCACCGGCCGCGCCACCGACCGCCTCGCCCTCCAGGAACAGGACGCCGTCGCGGCCGAACTCGACCTTCTGGACGCCGATGTGATGCTCCGTCAGGTATCGGAGTCGGCCCGCGTCATCTCCTACGCCGGCGACGTCACCTGGCGCGAGGTGGGCCGGGTGCTGCGCGCACGCTCCGCCCGGCCGCGCCTTCGCCGGCTGTTCGGCGGCGGCCACACCGTCGCCCCCGCACGCACCCCCCTCGCCGAAGGCGTCGTCGAGCAGGACGGCGAGGTCGTGCTCGCGCTGACCGCCCGCCCCGAGAAGGACCCCGTCCTGCCGCTGCGCGCCGCCGCCGCGGCCGCCCGCTGCGGCCTGCCCATCTCCCTGCACGCCGTACGCCGCCTCGCGGCCGCGGCCGGACCCCTGCCGACGCCCTGGCCCGCCGAGGCCCGCGACCAGCTCGTCACCCTGCTCGGCGCGGGCGAGTCCACCGTCGCCGTGTGGGAGGCCCTGGAGGCGGAGGGCCTCGTCACGCGGCTGCTGCCCGACTGGGAGCGCGTGCGCAGCCGGCCCCAGCGCAATGCCGTGCACACCTGGACCGTCGACCGCCACCTCGTCGAGACCGCGGTCCGCGCCTCCCGCCTCACCCGCCGGGTGCACCGCCCCGACCTGCTCCTCGTCGCCGCCCTCCTGCACGACATCGGCAAGGGCTGGCCCGGCGACCACAGCGTGGCCGGCGAGACCATCGCCCGCGACATGGCCGCCCGGATCGGCTTCCCCGCCGCCGACGTGGACGTCGTCGCCACCCTCGTACGCCGTCACCTCCTGCTCATCGAGACCGCGACCCGGCGCGATCTCGACGACCCGGTGACCGTGCGCTCGGTCGCCGACGCCGTCGGCTCGACCGGCACCCTGGAACTGCTGCACGCCCTCACCGAGGCCGACGCGCTGGCCACCGGCCCCGCCGCCTGGTCCTCCTGGCGCGGCGCGCTCGTCGCCGACCTGGTCAAACGGGTCGCGGCGGTCCTCGCCGGCGAGCCCGCCGACCCCGAGCCAGCCGCGGTCACCGCCGAACAGGAGCGCCTCGCGGTGGAGGCCCATCGCACCGGCGGGCCCGTCCTCGCCCTGCGGGCCCGCGCCGACGGCTCACCGGAGGAAGAACCCCTCGGCGCGCGGCTTCTGGTCGCCGTTCCCGACCGGCCGAGCGTCCTGCCCGTGACGGCCGGGGTCCTCGCCCTGCACCGTCTGACCGTCCGCACCGCGGAACTGCGCGCCGTCGAACTCCCCGATCCGGTCGGCGGCCCGGTGCTGCTCCTGGAGTGGCGGGTGGCCGCGGAGTACGGCTCGCTGCCGCAGGACAGCCGGCTCCGCGCCGACCTGGTGCGCGCGCTCGACGGCTCCCTCGACATCGAGGCGCGCCTCGCCGAACGCGAGGCGGCCTATCCCCGCCGTCGCGGCGGCCAGGCACCACCGCCCCGGGTGACGGTGGCCCCCTCGGCCTCCCGCCACGCCACCGTGATCGAGGTCCGGGCCCAGGACGTCCCCGGCCTCCTGCACCGCATCGGCCACGCACTGGAGACGGTCGGCGTGCGGGTGCGCTCCGCGCACGTGTCGACGCTGGGCTCCAACGCCGTGGACGCCTTCTACGTGACGGACGGCGCGGGGGTGCCGCTCGCGCCGGCGGAAGCGGCGAAGGTCGCCGGGGAGCTGGAGTCGGCGCTGGGCGACGCGTCCGGGCCCTCATGACGATCGTCCCGCGGGGAATGCGCACCCCGGGGACCCCATGCACCCCCGCGCGCCGCCATCCGCCCGGATACCCGGATACCCTGGGGGACGTTCACCCGACCGCCCCACGAGCCGAGGACCCGCGACCACCGTGTTCGATACCCTTTCCGACCGCCTGAGTGCGACGTTCAAGAACCTCCGGGGCAAAGGACGCTTGAGCGAAGCGGACATCGACGCCACGGCGCGCGAGATCCGCATCGCGCTCCTCGAGGCCGACGTCGCGCTGCCCGTAGTCCGCGCCTTCATCAAGCAGGTCAAGGAGCGCGCGTCCGGCATCGAGGTCTCCCAGGCCCTCAACCCCGCCCAGCAGGTCATCAAGATCGTCAACGAGGAGCTCATCGGCATCCTCGGCGGCGAGACCCGGCGCCTCAGGTTCGCCAAGACCGCGCCGACCGTGATCATGCTCGCGGGCCTCCAGGGTGCCGGTAAGACCACCCTCGCCGGAAAGCTCGGCAAGTGGCTCAAGGGGCAGGGGCACTCCCCGCTCCTGGTGGCCTGTGACCTCCAGCGCCCCAACGCCGTCAACCAGCTGAGCGTCGTCGCCGAGCGCGCGGGCGTCGCGGTCTACGCACCGGAGCCGGGCAACGGCGTCGGCGACCCGGTCAAGGTCGCGCAGGACTCGATCGAGTTCGCCCGCTCCAAGCAGTACGACGTGGTCGTGGTCGACACCGCGGGCCGCCTCGGCATCGACCAGGAGCTGATGCAGCAGGCCGCGGACATCCGCGACGCCGTCAGCCCCGACGAGGTCCTCTTCGTCGTCGACGCCATGATCGGCCAGGACGCGGTCAACACCGCCGAGGCCTTCCGCGACGGCGTCGGCTTCGACGGCGTGGTGCTCTCCAAGCTCGACGGCGACGCCCGCGGTGGCGCGGCGCTCTCGATCGCCCACGTCACGGGCAAGCAGATCATGTTCGCCTCCAACGGCGAAAAGCTGGAGGACTTCGACGCCTTCCACCCGGACCGCATGGCGTCCCGCATCCTCGACATGGGTGACCTGCTCACCCTGATCGAGCAGGCGGAGAAGACGTTCAGCCAGGCCGAGGCCGAGAAGATGGCCTCCAAGCTGGCGTCCAGCAAGGGCAAGGACTTCACGCTCGACGACTTCCTGGCCCAGATGGAGCAGGTCCGCAAGATGGGCTCCATCTCCAAGCTGCTCGGCATGCTGCCCGGCATGGGGCAGATCAAGGACCAGATCAACAACATCGACGAGCGCGACGTGGACCGCACCGCGGCCATCATCAAGTCGATGACCCCCGGCGAGCGCCACGACCCGACCATCATCAACGGCTCGCGCCGCGCCCGTATCGCCAAGGGTTCCGGCGTCGAGGTCAGCGCGGTCAAGAACCTCGTCGAGCGGTTCTTCGACGCCCGCAAGATGATGTCCCGCATGGCCCAGGGCGGCGGCATGCCCGGCATGCCGGGGATCCCGGGCATGGGCGGCGGCCCCGGCCGGCAGAAGAAGCAGATCAAGCAGGGCAAGGGCAAGCGCAAGAGCGGCAACCCGATGAAGCGCAAGGCGGAGGAGGCGGCGGCCGCCGAGCGCAAGGCGCAGGGCGGCGCGCTCGGCCTGCCGTCCGCCGAGGAGCAGAAGAACTTCGAGCTCCCCGACGAGTTCAAGAAGTTCATGGGCTGAGAGCCCGCACATACGTGTGGGCATACGTGGGGCGCCTCCCGGGAGACCGGGCAGGCGCCCCGCGCGTTTGTGCTCCGGCGCCGGTCGCCTCGTCGAGACCCGCCCGGAATGCCGTATTTATACGGGTCTCCAATAATGGCGCGTACCGGCCATGAGGAGAGCACGTGCCCACTTCCGTACCCCCGCGCGACCGCCCCGACCAGCCGTGGCGCTCGGAAGGGGCACCGCCGCCGCCCGCGCCGAAGAAGAAGATGCCCGGCGGCTGGGGCCGGCTCATCCTCACCGCCCTGATCGTCTACCTCATCGCCAACCTGATCCTGTCGTTCTTCAACGACGGTGACGAGAGAACCGTCTCGTACACCGAATTCAGCAAGCAGGTCGCGGCCGGCAACGTCTCGAAGATCTACGCCAAGGGCGACGCCATCCAGGGCAAGCTCAAGAACAAGGCGCCCGTCCCTTCCGGCGACGGCAGCGGCGACTACACGGAATTCACCACCCAGCGGCCCACGTTCGCCGACGACGACCTGTGGGCCCAGCTCACCAAGCAGAACGTCACCGTCACCGCCGAGCCGGTCGTCGAGCACCGCAGCTTCCTCGCCAACCTGCTCATCTCACTCGCCCCGATGCTCCTGCTCGTCGTCCTGTGGCTGTTCATCGCCCGGCGCATGAGCGCCGGCATGGCCGGCGGCGCGGGAGGGATGCTGGGCCGCAAGACCCCGCCCAGACCCGTCGAGATGGACGGCGGCAAGCGCACCACCTTCGAGGACGTGGCCGGCATCGACGAGGTCGAGGGCGAACTCAACGACGTCGTCGACTTCCTCAAGAACCCCGGCGCCTACCGGGAGATGGGCGCCAAGATGCCCGGCGGCGTCCTCCTCGCGGGCCCGCCCGGAACCGGCAAGACCCTGCTCGCGCGGGCCGTCGCGGGGGAGGCCGGGGTGCCCTTCTTCTCCGCCTCCGCCTCCGAGTTCATCGAGATGATCGTGGGCGTCGGCGCCTCGCGGGTGCGCGAACTCTTCGCCGAGGCCCGCAAGGTCGCCCCCGCGATCGTCTTCATCGACGAGATCGACACCATCGGCCGGGCCCGCGGCGGCGGCTCCGGCATGGGCGGCCACGACGAGCGGGAACAGACGCTGAACCAGATCCTCACCGAGATGGACGGCTTCTCCGGCTCCGAGGGCGTCATCGTGCTCGCCGCGACCAACCGGTCCGACGTCCTCGACCCGGCGCTCACCCGTCCGGGCCGCTTCGACCGCGTCGTCCACGTCAGCCCGCCCGACCGCGACGGCCGCGCGGCCATCCTGAAGATCCACACCCGCGAGATCCCGATGGCCGACGACGTCGACCTGGAGCAGGTCGCCCGCACCACCCCGGGCATGACCGGCGCCGACCTCGCCAACCTCGCCAACGAGGCGGCCCTGCTCGCCGTCAAACGCCAGCGCCGCGAGGTCGGCCAGGCCGACCTCTCCGACGCCCTGGAAAAGGTCCAACTCGGCGCCGAACGGCCCCTGGTGATGCCGTACGAGGAGCGCCGCCGCACCGCCTACCACGAGAGCGGGCACGCACTGCTCGGCATGCTCCAGCCCGGCGCCGACCCGGTCCGCAAGGTCACCATCGTGCCGCGCGGCCGGGCGCTGGGCGTCACCCTGTCCACGCCGGACGCCGACAAGTACGCGTACACCGAGGAGTATCTGCGCGGCCGGATCATCGGCGCCCTCGGCGGCATGGCCGCCGAGCGGATCGTCTTCGACGTCATCACCACCGGCGCCGAGAACGACCTCGAACAGGTCACCAACCTGGTCCGCGGCATGGTCGCCCGCTGGGGCATGAGCGAGCGCATCGGCCCGCTGGCCGCGCTGCCCAGCGACGCCCAGCAGGCCTACGGGCTGTCCGCGGCGCCCGGCACCCTGGACGCCATCGCCGCCGAGATGCGCCGCATCGTCGACGAGTGCTACGAGCAGGCCTGCCGGCTCCTGCGCGACAACCGCGACAAGCTGGACGCGCTCGCCGAGGCGCTGCTCGCCAACGAGACCCTGGAGGAGGCGGCCGCCTACCGTGCGGCCGGCATCCCCCGCCTGGCGAAGGCGGGAGCCTAGATGATCGATACCAAAGGGGCGGCGGATGGGTGGGGCGGGTTTCGGGGGATGTGCGGTGTCAGGTGGCCGGGGTGTCGAGGATGGCGCCGAGGAGGCCGGGGAAGCGAGTGTCGAGGTCGTCGCGGCGCAGCGTGACGGCCTTGTAGCGCCCGTCGCGGTGTTCGCGGGTGATGCCGGATTCACGCAGGACGCGCCAGTGGTGGGTGGCCGTCGACTTCGTCACGTCCAGCGGGAGGCTGCCGCAGCTGCGCGCGCCGGGGGACGCGGCCAGTTCGCGCACGATGCCCAGGCGCACCGGGTTGCCCAGTGCGGCAAGCACGTCCTCCAGTAGCAACTGCTCGCGGTCGGGGTGGTAGGCGGCCATGGTTTGAGCGTACGACATTCTCCGTACTGTCCGAATGGGCGCCTATTGAGTTCGACTGTACGATGAATTTCGTTCAGTCGTATCGATGTGAGTCCCGGAGCCCCCCATGCGCACTCCCACCACCAGCCGGCCCATTGCCATCGTCACCGCCGCGGGCCGCGGCATCGGCGCCGGAATCGCTCGGGAGCTCGCCTCCAGCCACCAGCTCGTGCTGTTCAGCCACGGCGCCGGTATCCACGACCTGGCCCTCGAACTGGGCGCTACCGCCGTCCAGGGCTCCCTCACCGAACCCGACGACCTCACCCGCCTGGTCGACACCACTCTTGAGCGGCACGGCCGCATCGACGCCCTGGTCAACGGCGCCGGCCACGCGACCAACGGGGACCTGCTCGACATCACCGACGCCGAGTGGCACGCCGGCCTGGACATGCTGCTGCTCAGCGTCGTGCGGATGGCTCGCCTGGTCACCCCGCACATGACGGCCGCCGGACGCGGCGCCATCGTGAACCTGTCCTCCTACACGGCGCTGGAACCGATGGGCCTCATCCCGCTCAACTCCAGCCTGCGCGCCGCCCTGAGCTCCTTCACCAAGCTCTACGCCGACCGCTACGCCGCAACGGGTGTGCGGATGAACAGCATCCTGCCCGGCTTCGTCGACAGCTGGCCCGCCGACCCCGATTTCCTCGCCCGCATTCCCGCAGGCCGCTACGCCACCGTCGCCGAGATCGGACAGCTGGCCGCCTTCCTCGTCAGCGACAACGCCGCCTACATCAACGGCGAAAACATCCGCATCGACGGCGGCGCGGCCCGCTCCCTCTAGACCATCGATGCTCAGCACCGCACACACCGGGCGGCGTGATCACCCGCGTCATGGACAGGGGGAGCGGCCGTGGGGCGGATCACCCAACTGCCGCCCCGCGGACCGGCGTTACGACCCTCAGGGTGTGCGGGCGATCAGATAGCGAAAGACATTGGGCATCCACACCGTGCCGTCGCGCCGGACATGCCCGTGGAGCGCCTCGATGAGCTCCTTCTCCACCTGGGCCTGGTCGGTGGCGCGGGCCGCCGCGTCGAAGGCGCCCGTCGAGAGCAGCCCCCGTATCGCGCTGTCCAGATCCGCGTACCCGAAGGGGCACGCCACCCGACCCGAGCCGTCCGGCTTGAGACCGGCCCGCGCCGCCACGTCCTCCAGGTCGTCGCGCCGGCTCGGCCGCCAGCGCGGGGCGTCGCTCAGGCGGGCGGTCAGCCGCGTCGCCACCCGCAGTACCCCCGACGTCGCACACCGCTCCGGCGGACCCCAGCCGACCAGCACCACCGGGCTGCCGCGCTCCGCGAGCCCCACGGCCGACGTCAGCGTGGGCACCAGATCCTCGGTGTCACCGGCCGCACAGCCGACGGGCTCGAACGCGGTGATCACGTTGTACGGGGTGTGACCGGGCCCAGCGGCGTCGCCGGGGCCGCCCGTCACGAGGCGGCTCGTGCCCGTCGCCGGCGCGCCGGAGCGGCCGGGCCGCGGCGTCAGCCGCTCGCGTGCCAGCGCGAGCCGCGCGGCACGCTCGGGACGGTCCACACCGGTCACCGCGGCGCCCCGCGACGCGGCCACCAGCAGCGCGAGCCCCGAGCCGCAGCCGAGCCCGAGCAGCCTGCTGGCCGGCCCGACGTCGAGACGCTGGTACGCCGCCTCGACGAGGGGGACCAGCATCCGTTCCTGGATCTCCGCCCAGTCCCGCGCGCGCTCGGACGAGTCCGCCACGGAGGCGGTAGTCGTGCGGGACTGATGCCGGACGAGCGTTGGTGTCATGGAAAGCGCCCCAATCCGCCGAGAGGTCAGTTGTGCCCTGAAGAACAGCCCCCCGTGAATGTCCGTACGCACTTCCCCCGTATGCCAGGGAACTCCGCATCCCGCCCCGCGTCCAGAGGGCGGAGGCATCCGGCACGCACAGGACGGGGCAGGGGCAGGGAGCGGAAAGGCGATTCACGCTCCGCCACCCTCGCGCCGTACCATGCGCGCCATGGCAAAGGCACCCGTTCTCACGCCCCAGGCGGAAGACTTCCCGCGCTGGTACCAGGATCTGATCAACAAGGCCGAACTCGCGGACAACGGTCCCGTGCGCGGCACCATGGTGATCCGACCGTACGGCTACGGCCTGTGGGAGCGGATGCAGCAGGAGATGGACGCACGCATCAAGGAAGCAGGCGCCCAGAACGCCTACTTCCCGCTCTTCATCCCCCAGTCTTACCTGACTCGCGAAGCTGAGCACGTCGAGGGCTTCGCGCCCGAGCTCGCGGTGGTCACGCACGGTGGCGGCAAGGAGCTCGAAGAGCCCGTCGTGGTGCGCCCCACCTCCGAGACGATCATCAACGCCTCCTTCTCGAAGTGGGTCCAGAGCTACCGCGACCTGCCGCTGCTCATCAACCAGTGGGCCAACGTGGTCCGTTGGGAAATGCGACCGCGTGTCTTCCTCCGTACGAGCGAATTCCTGTGGCAGGAAGGGCACACCGCCCACGCCACCTACGAGGACGCCCGCGACTACGCGGCCCGCATCCACCGGGACGTCTACGCCGACTTCATGATCAACGTCCTCGGCATCGACGTCGTGCTCGGCCGCAAGACCGCCAGGGAACGCTTCGCCGGAGCCATCAACACCCTCACCCTGGAAGGGATGATGGGCGACGGCAAGGCCCTCCAGATGGGCACGAGCCACGAACTGGGCACCAACTTCGCCAAGGCGTTCGACACCCGCTACCTGTCCAAGGAGGGCAAGCAGGAGCTCGTCTGGCAGACCTCCTGGGGCGTCTCCACGCGCATGGTCGGCGGCCTGATCATGTCGCACGGCGACGACAACGGACTGCGGGTGCCGCCCCGGCTCGCCGCCGTCCAGGTCGTCGTCGTGGCGATCAAGGGCGACGAGGCCGTCGCCAAGGTCCGCGAGGTCGGCGACCGCCTCAAGGCGGCCGGCCTGCGCGTCCAGGTCGACGACCGCGTCGACACCCCCTTCGGCCGCCGTGCCGTGGACTGGGAGCTCAAGGGCGTACCCGTACGCATCGAGATCGGCCCGCGCGACCTGGAGGCCGGCACCGCGATGCTGGCCCGCCGCATCCCCGGCGGCAAGGAGCCCGTCTCCCTCGACGCCCTCGCCGACCTGCTGCCCGCCGTCCTCGAAGAGGACCAGGCGCTGCTCCTGAAGCAGTCCCGCGAGCGCCGCGAGTCCCGCACGAGCGACGTCGCCACCGTCGGCGAGGCGGCCGAGGCCGCGATCGCGGGTGGCTGGGCGCGCATCGCCTGGGCCGACCTCGGACCCGAGGGCGAGGCCGAGCTCGCCGAACAGGCCGTGTCCGTGCGGTGCCTGGTCGCCGAGGACGGGTCGGTGCCCGACGCCGAGGACGCACCCGGTACGGTCGCCATCGTGGCCCGCGCCTACTGAGCCGTGGCCCGCGCCCTCCGAGGCGACCGCGATCCGGTCACTGGTGGCGCACAGGCCGCTACGAGTCGGCCGAAACCCCTCTTGCGTCCCCGTCGACAACGGCCGCCCCGGAGTGCGTACTTCATCTACACGCCGGGGCGTACACGCCGCTACGTCATACCTTGGTGTGAGCTGTGAGCCTTCTCCGCAGATCAGCGCACCCGCCCTCGTCCGCACGCATCAATGCCAACTGACGGGTACGAGCAAATTATTTGGGATGCCCCGGAATAGGAACACAGCGGCCCTGCGGCTCGTTGTCACGACGTGAGCACGACACCACCTGTTCTCGCCGCAGAGCTGGCGCAGGCGTGGGCCGACATTCAGCGGTACCACTCCGAGCTGCCGGACCTAGCCGCGCCCGAGTCCCTGATCGGAGAGTCGTCGTCCGCCTGCGGCGCCGAGCTCTCCTTCGAGCGACTGCTCCATGAGGCAGTCCACGGCATTGCCGCCGCCCGCGGTGTACGCGACACCTCCCGCGCCGGCCGCTACCACAACCGGAGGTTCCTGGCGATCGCCGAGGAGCTCGGCCTCGACCACCCGGAGGAACCGCACCCCAGCAGCGGCTTCTCCCTGGTCACGCTGAACGCCGAGGCCAGGCGCCGCTACCGACCCACCATCGAACGGCTGCAACGCGCGCTGAAGGCGCACACCGTCGCCACGGCCGCCGACACCAAGCGCTCCTTCCGCGGACCTGCCGCCCGGCACGGCTCATCCGGGGGCGGCGTGCGCGTCAAGGCGGTCTGCGACTGCGGGCGCAACGTACGCGTGGTCCCCTCCGTCCTGGCCCAGGCCCCCATCGTCTGCGGCGGCTGCGGCAAGCCGTTCCGCATTCCGGAAGGGGCCGAAGTGGTCGCCGCGGTCGGCTGACCGGCCCCGGGCCGGCCGCCGGCAGGGGCGGCGAGGCCCGGGGGAGCGGGCCACCGGGGGTGCATCACGGACCCCCGGCGTGCGCACTCCAGGCGTGTGGCACAATGGCTAGCTGTACTCGACAGCCGCACAGGAACCCTCTCGCCTCCGGCTGACGCGTCCATCGGGCATCCGAGTACCGCAACCCCACGTGGCATCTCATGTGCCCAACCACGTCAAGACCAGGAGACACCACTCCAGTGGCAGTCAAGATCAAGCTCAAGCGCCTCGGCAAGATTCGCCAGCCGCACTACCGCATCGTCGTCGCCGACGCCCGCACTCGCCGTGACGGTCGCGCGATCGAGGAAATCGGTCTGTACCACCCGACGTACAACCCGTCGCGCATCGAGGTCAACGCCGAGCGTGCGCAGTACTGGCTGTCCGTCGGCGCCCAGCCGACCGAGGCCGTCCTCGCCATCCTGAAGCTCACCGGTGACTGGCAGGCGCACAAGGGCCTTCCGGCCCCCGCGCCGCTGCTGCAGCCGGCGCCGAAGGAAGACAAGCGCGCTTCCTTCGAGGCCTTCGCCAAGACCCTCGAGGGCGACGACGCCAAGGGTGAGGCCATCACCCAGAAGGCGAAGAAGACCGAGAAGAAGGCGGACGAGGCCGAGGCCGCCGCCGAGTCGACCGAGGCCTGAGCATGCTCGAGGAGGCTCTCGAGCACCTCGTGAAGGGCATCGTCGACAACCCCGACGACGTGCAGGTCGCCTCGCGCAACCTGCGCCGGGGGCGCGTGCTGGAGGTCCGGGTCCATCCCGAAGACCTCGGCAAGGTGATCGGCCGCAACGGCCGTACCGCCCGTGCCCTGCGCACCGTCGTGGGTGCAATCGGCGGCCGTGGCATCCGCGTCGACCTCGTCGACGTGGACCAGGTCCGCTGACCAGTAGGGTCGCTTTACCTAGATACGCCGGCTCGGGCCGGGGAGGGCTTCTGGCCCTCCCCGGCCCGCAGTCGTATGCCGGGCCACAGGGGCACTCCCCGGCCATAGTGGTACGAAGGCCGCGGGCGCCCCGAGGACGCCGCCGGCCGCAGTTGTCCGCAGTTGTCCGAAGGAGAAACAAGCGTGCAGTTGGTAGTCGCGCGGATCGGCCGCGCCCACGGCATCAAGGGCGAGGTCACCGTCGAGGTGCGCACCGACGAGCCGGAACTGAGGCTCGGCCCCGGTGCCGTACTCACCACCGACCCGGCGCCGGTGGGCCCGCTGACCATCGAGACCGGACGGGTGCACAGCGGCCGGCTGCTGCTGCGCTTCGAGGGCGTGCGCGACCGCACCGCCGCCGAGGCCCTGCGCAACACCCTCCTCATCGCCGATGTGGACCCCGCGGAGCTTCCCGACGAGCCGGACGCGTACTACGACCACCAGCTCATGGACCTCGACGTGGTCCTCGCCGACGGCACCGAGGTCGGCCGCATCACCGAGATCACCCACCTGCCCTCGCAGGACCTCTTCATCGTGGAGCGCCCCGACGGGACCGAGGTCATGATCCCGTTCGTCGAGCAGATCGTCACCGAGATCGATCTGGACGCCCAGCGCGCGGTCATCGACCCGCCGCCCGGCCTGATCGACGACCGCGCCGAGATCGCCTCCGCGCGCGACGGGGCAACCGGCGAGGACGAGCCGGAGGAGCCCCGCGAGCCGAACGGGTCCGCCGGCGCCGGGGACGCGCACTGATGCGGCTCGACGTCGTCACGATCTTCCCCGAGTACCTCGAACCGCTGAACGTCTCCCTGGTAGGCAAGGCGCGGGCCCGCGGACAGCTCGACGTCCACGTCCACGACCTGCGGGACTGGACGTACGACCGGCACAACACCGTCGACGACACCCCCTACGGCGGCGGCCCCGGCATGGTCATGAAGACCGAGCCGTGGGGCGACTGCCTGGACGAGGCACTCGCGAACGGCTACGAGTCCGGCGCGAGCGGCCCCGTCCTCGTCGTGCCCACGCCCAGCGGCCGCCCCTTCACCCAGGAACTCGCCGTCGAACTGTCCGAGCGGCCCTGGCTGATCTTCACGCCGGCCCGCTACGAGGGCATCGACCGCCGGGTCATGGACGAGTACGCCACCCGGCTGCCCGTGTACGAAGTCTCCATCGGCGACTACGTCCTGGCCGGCGGCGAGGCCGCGGTCCTCGTGATCACCGAGGCCGTGGCCCGGCTCCTGCCCGGTGTCCTCGGCAATGCCGAGTCCCACCGCGACGACTCCTTCGCACCCGGCGCCATGGCCAACCTCCTTGAGGGGCCCGTCTACACCAAGCCCCCCGAGTGGCGCGGCCACGGCATCCCGGACGTCCTGCTCAGCGGCCACCACGGCAAGATCGCCCGCTGGCGCAGGGACGAGGCGTTCAAGCGCACCGCCCGGAACCGGCCCGATCTGATCGAGCGCTGTGAGGCCTCCGCCTTCGACAAGAAGGACCGCGAAACCCTCTCCATCCTCGGCTGGGCCCCCGAGCCCGGCGGCCGATTTTGGCGCAGGCCGAGTGACGTGGAACAATAGGCCGCTGCCGTACGCTCAGCCGGCGCCCCTGCCACAGGGGGAACGACGCCCGCCCTTCGCGCACAGCACCCCATTCATCTCGAATTCCGCTGATGACCTGTGGCATCAGTGAGGAAGTAGTCCGTCATGGCAAGCCTGCTCGACTCCGTCAACGCCGCCACGCTGCGCAGCGACGTCCCGGCCTTCCGCCCGGGTGACACCGTCAACGTCCACGTCCGCGTCATCGAGGGCAGCCGCTCCCGTATCCAGCAGTTCAAGGGCGTCGTCATCCGTCGCCAGGGCGCCGGTGTCTCCGAGACCTTCACGGTCCGCAAGGTCTCCTTCTCCGTCGGCGTCGAGCGCACCTTCCCGGTGAACTCCCCGATCTTCGAGAAGATCGAGGTCGTGACCCGCGGTGACGTCCGTCGCGCCAAGCTCTACTTCCTCCGTGAGCTGCGCGGCAAGGCCGCGAAGATCAAGGAGAAGCGCGACCGCTGAGCCCCGGCTCACACCCGCGCACGGGTCCGACGGCGGCCGGATAAGCTCTGGCCCCGATGGACACCGAAGCACAGCACACGGAGCGCGACCGCAGCGCCGACCCCGACCAGGGTCGGGCGCCGCGGCCGCGCTCCGCGCGTTTCACCGCCCTCACGGGCCACCTGGACGGCCCCTGGCGCAAAGCCGGGGCCCTCTTCGTGCTCTGCGTCGTGTTCCTGCTGCTGCTCAGCCACTTCGTCGTCCAGCCCTTCCTCATTCCCAGCGGCTCGATGGAACCGACGCTCAAGGTCGGCGACCGCGTCCTGGTGAACAAGCTCGCCTACCGCTTCGGCGACGCCCCCCGGCGCGGCGACGTCATCGTCTTCGACGGCCGCGGCTCCTTCGTGCAGGAAACGGACGACGGGAACCCGCTGGGGCGTGCGGTGCGTTCCATGGGAGCGGCCCTCGGACTCACCGAGCCCGCCGAGACCGACTTCGTCAAGCGCGTCATCGGCGTCGGCGGGGACCACGTGGTGTGCTGCGACGCACGGGGGAGGATCCAGGTGAACGGCACGGCCGTCGACGAGCCCTATCTGCACCCCGGCGACAGCCCCTCGCAAGTGCCCTTCGACATCGTCGTGCCCGACGGCACCCTGTGGGTGCTGGGCGACCACCGCTCCCGCTCCAGCGACTCGCGCGACCACCTGGGCGACCCCGGCGGCGGCATGGTGCCCGTGGACCGGGTCATCGGCCGGGCCGGCCTGATCGGATGGCCGCTGGACCGGTGGACGTCCCTCGAGAGCTCCGGCGCCTTCACGGACGTACGGGATCCCGGCGGGGGACATGGGTAGCCGCGGGCGGCCGCGCCCCGATGCCCGCGACCAGCCGCTGCCGACCGGAACCCGCCCCACCACCGAACCGCCCGCCGGCCGGCGCGGCCAGAGCGGCAGGGCCGAGCGGCGCAGGCTCGCCCGCCGGGTGAAACGGCGCAGACGCAGGTCGGCGGTGCGCGAGATTCCGCTCCTGATCACCGTGGCGCTGCTCATCGCCCTCGTCCTGAAGACCTTCCTCGTGCAGGCCTTCGTGATCCCGTCCGGCTCGATGCAGCAGACGATCACCATCGGCGACCGCGTTCTGGTCGACAAGCTCACCCCCTGGTTCGGCTCGAAGCCGGAGCGCGGCGACGTCGTGGTGTTCAAGGACCCCGGTGGCTGGCTCAAGGGCGAGGAGAAGACGTCCACGAGCCAGGACCCCGTCGTCGTCAAGCAGGTCGAGGAGGGCCTCACCTTCATCGGCCTGCTGCCGTCCGACAACGAGCAGGACCTCATCAAGCGCGTCATCGGCGTCGGCGGGGACACCGTGAAGTGCTGCGGCACGGACGGCAGGATCACCGTCAACGGCGTACCGCTCGACGAGCCCTACGTCTTCACACCCCCCACCGATCCGCCCACCCAAATCCAATTCGAGGTAAAGGTTCCCCAGGGCCGGATCTTCGTCATGGGCGACCACAGGACCAACTCCGCCGACTCCAGGTACCACCTGGACGACGGCCACCACGGCACCGTCCCCGTATCCGGGGTGGTGGGCCGCGCAGTGGTCGTGGCCTGGCCTTTCTCCCACTGGCGCAGGCTCGAAGTGCCGTCGACGTTCGGCTCGGTGCCCGCCGCGCCCGGCGCTATCGCGACGGCCGCGTCGCATAGGGTGGCGTCCCGGGATCCGGCGGCGGACCCCGACCAGGCGACCCAGCCCCCGACCCCTGCGGAACTCCCGCTCGTTATGGGAGTGGTGGGCCTGAGCCTCGTACGGGCCAGGCGGTGGCAACGAGTGAGGAGTGGATGTGGGGGATTTGGCGGTCGGCGCACGATCCGGACGCGAAGAGCCGGAGGAGCGGCCGGAGAACCAGCTCGCCGATTCCTCCCCGGGACCCGCGGCGGAGCACGTCCCCGGGGCGCCCGCGGGTGCTTCCGCGCCCGAGCACCGGGTGCCGGCGCAGGACGGCGGCCGCGGCGACGGAGGCCCCGGCGAAGAACCCGGTGACGGCGCGGGGCGCGCGCCCAAGAAGCCGCGCTCCTTCTGGAAGGAGCTGCCGCTCCTCATCGGTATCGCGCTGGTCCTGGCCCTGCTGATCAAGACGTTCCTCGTGCAGGCGTTCTCGATCCCGTCGGACTCGATGCAGGACACCCTGCAGCGCGGGGACCGGGTGCTCGTCGACAAGCTCACGCCGTGGTTCGGCGCGGAGCCGCAGCGCGGCGAGGTCGTCGTCTTCCACGACCCGGGCGGCTGGCTCGACGGCGAGCCCACCCCGACCCCGAACGCGGCGCAGAAGTTCCTCAGCTTCATCGGCCTGATGCCGTCCGCCGAGGAGAAGGACCTGATCAAGCGGGTCATCGCGGTCGGCGGGGACACGGTCGAGTGCAAGAAGGGCGGCCCGGTCACGGTCAACGGCAAGACCCTGAAGGAGCCGTACATCTACCCGGGCGACAGCGCCTGCGACGACAAGCCGTTCGGGCCGATCAAGGTGCCCGACGGCCGGATCTGGGTGATGGGCGACCACCGCCAGAACTCCCTGGACTCCCGCTACCACCAGGAGCTCACGGGCGGCGGTACGGTCTCCACCGACGAGGTCGTCGGCCGCGCCTTCACCATCGCCTGGCCGCTCAACCGCCTCGACTGGCTCGGTGTCCCCGACACCTTCGACCAGCCCGGCCTGAGCGCGATGGGCGCGACCGCGCCCGCCGCCGTCGGCCTCGCCGGCGCGGTGCCGATGGTGCTGTGGCGCCGACGCAAGCTCCTTCAAGCGCAGGTCAAGGCGGAAAGCCCGGTGGCCAAGGGCTGACCGGCGGGCGTACCGCCGGGTAGGGTGCGGTCCCGGATGTCGATCTCCGGGGTCCCGGGCGCCACACGCGTCCCGGGGCGCTGCCGGAAAGGGAGCGCTGCGATGAGCGGTAACGGACTGGACCACGACGGCCGCGGCCGGAGTCTCGGCAGTGTGCTGTCGGGGCTCGCCGTGGCCGTCGGCTGTGTCCTCTTCCTCGGCGGGTTCGCCTGGGGCGCCGTGCAGTACAAGCCGTACACCGTGCCCACCCAGTCCATGTCGCCGACCGTCAAGGCCGGCGACCGGGTGCTGGCCCAGCGCATATCCGGCGGCGACGTGCGCCGGGGCGACGTCGTGGTGTTCCAGGACAAGGCCTGGGCCAACGTGCCCATGGTCAAGCGGGTCGTCGGCATCGGCGGGGACACCGTGAAGTGCTGCGGCACGGACGGCCGGCTCACCGTCAACGGCACCCCGGTCGAGGAACCGTATCTGCACGGCAAGACGCCCGCATCGGGAACGCCCTTCACAGCCAAGGTCCCGCACGGGCAGGTCTTCCTGCTCGGCGACGACCGCTTCGTCTCCCTCGACTCCCGCGTCCACCTCGACGACGCCGCCAACGGCTCCGTCCCGCTGACCACGGTCACCGCCCGCGTGGATGCCGTCGCATGGCCCCTGGGCGGCATGCTGGAGCGCCCCTCGGGCTTCGCGCGGCTCCCCGGCGGCCTCTCACAACCCGGCCCGCTCAAACTCGTCCTGGGCGCCATCGTGATCGGTGTGGTGCTGATCCTGGCCGGCGCCGCCTACGGCCCGGTCGCCTCGCTCACCCGACGCCGCGGGACCCGTGCTTCCTCCACCGCGGGAAAATGAAGCCGTGACAGAGCTGCGCAAGGTCGCCCGGGTCGTCCTGCTCGACCCGCAGGACCGCATCCTCCTGATGCACGGCTACGAGCCCGAAGACCCCTCCGACACCTGGTGGTTCACCCCGGGCGGCGGCCTGGAGGGCGACGAGACCCGGGCCGAGGCCGCCCTGCGCGAACTCGCGGAAGAGACCGGGATCACCGACGTCGAGCTGGGTCCCGTGCTGTGGCGGCGCACCTGCTCCTTCCCCTTCGACGGGCGCCGCTGGGACCAGGACGAGTGGTACTACCTGGCCCGCACCAGCCAGACCGAGACCGCGCCGACGGCCCTGACGGAGCTGGAGCTGCGCAGTACCGCGGGTCTGAGGTGGTGGACCTCCGCCGAACTCCTCGCGGCGCGTGAGACGGTGTACCCGACCAGGCTCGCCGAGCTGCTGCGCACGCTGCTCGACGAGGGTCCTCCGCACGCGCCGGTGGTCCTGGCCCCGGAAATCGTTTAGGGGCCGGGGCGGCTGACGCACAATAGGGGGACGCACGGCTGAAGGGGAACATGCCATGAGCGCCGAGGACCTCGAAAAGTACGAGACCGAGATGGAGCTGAAGCTCTACCGGGAGTACCGCGACGTCGTCGGTCTTTTCAAATACGTGATCGAGACCGAGCGGCGTTTTTACCTCACCAATGACTACGAGATGCAGGTGCACTCGGTCCAGGGCGAGGTGTTCTTCGAGGTGTCGATGGCGGACGCCTGGGTCTGGGACATGTACCGGCCGGCCAGATTCGTCAAGCAGGTCCGGGTCCTCACCTTCAAGGACGTGAACATCGAGGAGCTCAACAAGAGCGACCTCGAACTGCCGGGAGGCTGAACCGGGGGCCGCTGAGGCTCGCCGGGGCCGGGCAGGGCAGGGCCGGGCGTCACTCCGGCACGCGGGGGAGCGGTCGGCCGCTCGCGGAAGGCCCCCTTCGGGTGGCGGGGTTTTCCACAACCGCCCGGTTGTCCACCAAGATCCACTCGGTTCCGCGGGTTGCGTGAGAGTCGGTGCCGGAGGTGGTGCCGGATGAACGCTCGCGGAGCACTCGGGAAATACGGCGAAGACCTGGCGGTACGGCTGCTCGAAGCGGCCGGAATGACGGTCCTCGAACGCAACTGGCGGTGCGGCAGGGCCGGCGAGATCGACATCGTCGCCCACGACGACACGGCGCCCGGCGGGCCCGTGCTCGTCATCTGCGAGGTCAAGACCCGCAGGACCGGCGCCTACGAACACCCGATGGCCGCCGTCACCCCCGTCAAGGCCGACCGGCTCAAACGTCTGGCCGGCCTCTGGCTCGCCCGCCACGGAGGTCCACCGCCCGGCGGCGTACGCATCGACGTCGTCGGAGTCGTCCTGCCCGGCAAGGGCGCCCCACGCGCCGAACACGTGCGGGGAGTGGCCTGACATGGGATTCGCACGCACCTGCTCGGTCGCCCTCGTCGGCGTCGAAGGAGTCGTCGTCGAGGTCCAGGCCGACCTCGAACCCGGCGTCGCCGCCTTCACCCTCGTCGGCCTCCCCGACAAGAGCCTCGCGGAGAGCCGCGACCGGGTCCGGGCCGCCGTCGTCAACTCCGGTGACACCTGGCCCCAGAAGAAACTCACCGTCGGGCTCAGCCCGGCATCGGTCCCCAAGAGCGGCGCCGGCTTCGACCTGGCCATCGCCTGCGCCGTCCTCGGCGCCGCCGAACGAATCGACCCCCGGGAGCTCACCGACCTCGTCATGATCGGCGAGCTCGGTCTCGACGGACGCGTACGGCCCGTACGCGGCATCCTGCCCGCCGTGCTCGCCGCGGCCGAAGCCGGATACGAACAGGTCGTCGTTCCCGAACAGACCGCCGCGGAGGCGAGCCTCGTCCCCGGCATCTCCGTCCTGGGCGTCCGCAGCCTGCGCCAACTCGTCGCCGTCCTCACCGACGAACCCGTACCGGAGGAAGAACCCGCCGAGAAGGGCCGTCCCGACGCCATGCTCGCCGGGCTCGTGGTGCCCGGCGCCGGAGCCGGCACCGGACTCTCGCCCGGCCCGCGCGACGCCGACCTCGACCTCATCGACGTCGCGGGCCAGCACGCCGCCCGCGCCGCCCTCGAAATCGCCGCCGCGGGCGGCCACCACCTCCTGCTCTCCGGCCCACCCGGCGCGGGCAAGACGATGCTCGCCGAACGACTGCCCGGCATCCTGCCGCCCCTCTCCCGCCAGGAATCCCTCGAAGTCACCGCCGTCCACTCGGTCGCGGGAATCCTGCCGCCCGGCGAACCCCTCGTCCGCCGCGCCCCCTACTGCGCCCCCCACCACTCGGCGACCATGCAGTCCCTCGTCGGCGGCGGCAACGGCCTGCCACGCCCCGGCGCCGTCTCCGTCGCGCACAGAGGAGTCCTCTTTCTGGACGAAGCACCCGAATTCGCCGGAAAAGCCCTCGACGCCCTGCGCCAACCCCTCGAATCGGGACACGTCGTCATCGCCCGCAGCGCCGGAGTGATCCGGCTGCCGGCCCGCTTCCAGATGATCCTCGCCGCCAACCCCTGCCCCTGCGGACGGCACACCCTGCACGGAGCGGGCTGCGAATGCCCCGCGTCCATGATCCGCCGCTACCAGGCCAGACTCTCCGGCCCCCTCCTCGACCGCGTCGACCTGCGCGTCGAAGTCGAACCCGTACGCCGCGAAGACCTCCTCGGCGGAGGCGGCCGCGGCGAACCCAGCGCCCGCGTCGCCGAACGCGTCATGGCCGCACGCGAACGCACCGCGGCCCGCCTCGCCGACACCCCATGGAGCAGCAACAGCGAAGTCCCCGGACACGAACTGCGCACCCGCTGGCTCACCGCACCCGGCGCCCTCACCGGCGCCGAACGCGACATGGAACGCGGCCTGCTCACCGCCCGCGGACTCGACCGCGTCCTACGGGTCGCCTGGACCGTCGCCGACCTCGCAGGCGACGACCGGCCCGACGAACGCCACGTCGCCCTCGCCCTCGAACTGCGCACCGGCATCTCCCGAGGCACCCCCATGCCGGCCGGGAGCATGCCGTGAACGCCCCGCACAGCGGCGAGGAACGCCTCGCCAGAGCCGCCCTCACCCGCATCATCGAGCCGGGCGACGAACGCGGCGGCCGCTGGCTGCGCACCTACGGCGCCGCCGGCCTCCTGCGCCGCCTCACAAGCCCGCGCGGCCCCGAGGACGACCTGCCAGGAGCCAGCCCCGCACGGCTCGAAGGCCACCGCCGCCGAGCCGCCCTCGCCGACCCCGAGCGCGACCTGGAGACCGCCGCGGCCGCCGGCGCCAGATTCCTCGTCCCCGGCGACGAGGAATGGCCCCGGCAACTCGACGACCTCGCCGACACCCGGCCCGTCGGCCTCTGGGTGCGAGGCCACCCCGACCTGCGAATGTGGGCGCTGCGTTCCGTCGCCGTCGTGGGCGCCCGCGCCTGCACCCCCTACGGAGCCCACATGGGCGCCGTCCTGGGCTCAGGCCTCGCCGAAAAAGGATGGGTCGTCGTATCAGGAGCGGCCGCCGGCATCGACGGAGCCGTGCACCGCGGCGCCCTCGCCGCGGGGGGCGCCACCGTCGCCGTCCTCGCCTGCGGCGTCGACGTCGTCTACCCGAGCGGACACGCCGAGTTGATCGGACGCATCGCCGAACAGGGCCTCCTCGTGGGGGAATTACCGCCCGGCGACCACCCCACGCCCAGCAGATTCGTCCTACGCAACCGCGTCATCGCCGCCCTCACCCGGGGGACCGTCGTCGTGGAAGCCGAATACCGCAGCGGCTCGCTCGTCACGGCCCGCGCCGCACAGAGACTCGGACGCTTCACCATGGGAGTGCCCGGCCCCGCCACCAGCGGGCTCTCGGCCGGCGTCCACGAACTGCTGCGCGGCGAAGCGATCCTGGTCACCGACGCCGAGGAAGTCGTCGAACTCGTCGGAGACATGGGCGAGCTCGCCCCCGCGCGGCGCGGCCCCGTCCTGCCCCGCGACCTCCTCGCGCCCGGCGCGGCCCGCGTACTGGAAGCACTGCCCGCACGCGGCACGGCCGGCGTACGGGACATCGCGAGGGAAGCCGGCACCAGCGCCGACGAAGCGCTCGGCCGGCTCTACGAACTGCACTCCCTCGAATTCGTCGAACGGGTCGGCGACGGCTGGAAGTTGACGTCCGGCGCACTGCGCCCCGCAGGCGCGCGGCGAGGCGGTGCTTGACCTGGGGCATTCGGGTGACAAGGTGAGGAGCGATGTCCACCGCGGGCCGCACAACAGCGCTTTCGGGGCCCGCGCGCGGCGCGACGGCCACCACCTGCGGGTGCGCCCCGACGCCGGCCAACGGCCGCGCCCGCGCACCCGCCCTTAGCGCACCGCGACCGCGCAGTCACGCTACGCTCACGGAGCTCCCGACCGAAAACAGCCCCCGCTAACGGCACAGCAGAACGGCTCAAGGCAACGCATGCCCCAGCACACCTCCGGGTCTGACCGCACGGCAGTGCCCCCCGCTGCCCGCGGCAGCGGCACCGTGCGGCCACCGGCACCCTCGTCCGTCGACGAGCTGTGGCGGTCGTACAAGGCCACCGGCGACGAGCGCCTGCGCGAGCAGCTGATCCTCCACTACTCGCCCCTCGTCAAGTACGTCGCGGGACGCGTGAGCGTCGGCCTGCCCCCCAACGTCGAGCAGGCCGACTTCGTCTCCTCCGGAGTCTTCGGCCTCATCGACGCCATCGAGAAGTTCGACATCGAGCGCGCCATCAAGTTCGAGACGTACGCCATCACCCGCATCCGCGGCGCGATGATCGACGAACTGCGCGCCCTCGACTGGATCCCACGCTCCGTGCGCCAGAAGGCGCGCGCCGTGGAACGCGCCTACGCGACCCTCGAAGCCCAGCTCAGACGCACCCCGTCCGAGCTGGAGGTGGCCGCCGAGATGGGCATCGCGGTGGAGGAACTGCACGCGGTCTTCAGCCAGTTGTCGCTCGCGAACGTGGTGGCCCTCGAAGAGCTGCTGCACGTCGGCGGGGAGAACGGCGACCGGCTCAGCCTCATGGACACCCTTGAGGACACCTCCGCCGACGACCCCGTCGAGGTCGCCGAGGACCGCGAGCTGCGCCGGCTCCTGGCCCGCGCCATCAACACACTCCCCGAGCGCGAGAAGACCGTCGTCACGCTCTACTACTACGAAGGCCTCACCCTCGCCGAGATCGGCAACGTCCTGGGCGTCACCGAAAGCCGGGTCAGCCAGATCCACACCAAGTCGGTGCTCCAGCTCCGGGCCAAGCTCGCCGATGTCGGGCGATGAGGCGGGACCCGGTGAACCGTCACCCGGTGAATCGTCCCTGCCGATCGCCGCGGCGGCCCGGCCGTAAAGTGGAACAGTGCCCAGGATCCGAGCGGCCTCCGTGGCCGAGCACCGCACCATGCAGCGTGACGCCCTCCTCGACGCCGCACGCTCCCTGCTGTCCGAAGGCGGGACGGAAGCACTGACGTTCCCGGCCCTGGCCGAGCGCACGGGCCTCGCCCGCTCCTCCGTGTACGAGTACTTCCGCTCGCGCGCCGCGGTCGTCGAGGAACTCTGCGCCGTCGACTTCCCGCTGTGGGCCGACGAGATCGAAGGCGCGATGCAGCGCGCCGACACCCCCGCCGGCAAGGTCGAGGCGTACGTACGCCATCAGCTCGGCCTCGTCGGCGACCAGCGCCACCGGGCCGTCGTCGCCATCTCGGCCAGTGAACTCGACGCCGGCGCCCGCGAGAAGATCCGCGCCGCCCACGGTGGCCTCATCGCCATGATCGTCGAAGCCCTCGCCGACCTCGGCCACGACCAGCCCCGCCTGGCCGCGGTCCTGCTCCAGGGCATCGTCGACGCCGCGGTCCGCCGCATCGAGCAGAGCCCCACCGAATCCCCCGCCGCCATCGCGGACGCGGCGGTGGGCATGGCACTGCGCGGCGTCGAAGGCTGACCATCGGGGGGGGCCCCCCCCGCCCCCCCCGCCCCCCCGCCCCCCCCGCCCCCCCCGCCCCCCCGCCCCCCCCGCCCCCCCCGCCCCCCCCGCCCCCCCCCCCCCCCCCCCCCCTCTTCTCACCCCGGCTCAGCCACCCCCACCACCGGCAGCAGTCGTGACGGTGCGGTGCGGTGGAGCAGGAGGAGCGGGTTCAGGTAGGCCCGGCCTCTCAGGAGGCCCCAGTGGAGGCAGCCCGTGGGGCAGTGGGACGGGGTGTCGGTCGTGGTGGCCACCACCTGGCCCGCGGTGACGGTGGCGCCCTCGGTGACCAGGGGGCTCACTGGTTCATAGGTGGTTCTCAGTGGTGGGGCGGCGCTGCCGGGCAGGGTGATGGTGAGGACTCCCTGTCCCGCGACCCGGCCGGCGAAGGTGACGCGGCCCGCGGCGGCCGCCCGGACCGGTGTGCCCGGGGGAGCGGCCAGGTCGATGCCTCGGTGTCCGGGGCCGTAGGGCGTGGCCGGCGGGGCCCAGGGGTGGACGACGTCGGGCGGGATCACCGGCCAGCCGGCGGCGGTCAGGGCGAGGAGGAGGAGTGCTCGGTACATGGGTTCAGGGTCCCGCCGGGGTGGCCCGCGGGGGGATCTTGGTGCTGATCTGTGGAGTACCGGGCGGTTGTGGACAGCGCCGTCACCCGGCACTGTGCGGGTCCCGTACACTTCTTGTGGCGATCCGGGTCACCGGATCGACTTCGCACGCCCCGCCGGCGGTCTCACCACTATCGCCGGCCGCGTCTCTCGGTCCTCACCCTCGCGGGGTTCAGGGCACGGCGCACCGGGGCGTCAGGCGCGGCGGCCGACCGGCAGCCGCGGTAACCGAGTACCTCAAGGAGTACGGCCATGGCCGTCGTCACGATGCGGGAGCTGCTGGAGAGCGGCGTCCACTTCGGTCACCAGACCCGTCGTTGGAACCCGAAGATGAAGCGCTTCATCTTCACGGAGCGCAACGGCATCTACATCATCGACCTGCTCCAGTCGCTGTCGTACATCGACCGCGCCTACGAGTTCGTCAAGGAGACCGTCGCGCACGGCGGCTCCATCATGTTCGTCGGCACCAAGAAGCAGGCGCAGGAAGCGATCGCCGAGCAGGCGACGCGCGTGGGCATGCCCTACGTCAACCAGCGCTGGCTCGGCGGCATGCTGACCAACTTCTCCACCGTCTACAAGCGTCTGCAGCGCCTCAAGGAGCTCGAGCAGATCGACTTCGAGGACGTCGCGGCCTCGGGTCTCACCAAGAAGGAGCTCCTGGTCCTCTCGCGCGAGAAGGCCAAGCTGGAGAAGACCCTCGGTGGTATCCGTGAGATGTCGAAGGTTCCCAGCGCCGTCTGGATCGTCGACACCAAGAAGGAGCACATCGCCGTCGGTGAGGCGCGCAAGCTCCACATCCCGGTCGTCGCGATCCTCGACACGAACTGCGACCCCGACGAGGTCGACTACAAGATTCCGGGCAACGACGACGCGATCCGTTCCGTCACCCTGCTCACCCGCGTGATCGCCGACGCCGTCGCCGAGGGCCTCATCGCCCGTTCCGGTGCGGCCACGGGCGACTCGAAGCCGGGCGAGAAGGCGGCCGGCGAGCCGCTCGCCGAGTGGGAGCGCGACCTGCTCGAGGGTGACAAGAAGGCCGACTCCGAGGAGTCCGCCGAGGCTGCGGCCCCCGCGGCCGAGGCTGCTCCGGCCGCCGAGGCCGAGAAGCCGGCCGAGGCTCCCGCCGCGGACGCCACCGAGGCTCCGGCCGCGGAGGCCACCGAGGCTCCGGCCGCGGACGCCGAGCAGGCCTGACCCTTAACCGGGACCCACAGGTTCGGTAGTTGACGGCGGGGGCCACAAGCCCCCGCCGTCGACCCGTAGCCCCGCAGATCTTCGTAGATCTTTCTAGACTCCGAGAGAGAAACACAGACTCATGGCGAACTACACCGCCGCTGACGTCAAGAAGCTCCGTGAGCTCACCGGCGCCGGCATGATGGACTGCAAGAAGGCCCTGGACGAGGCCGACGGCAACGTCGACAAGGCCGTCGAGGCCCTGCGCATCAAGGGTCAGAAGGGCGTCGCCAAGCGCGAGGGCCGTTCTGCCGAGAACGGTGCCGTCGTCTCCCTCATCTCCGAGGACAAGACCTCCGGCGTCCTGGTCGAGCTGAAGTGCGAGACGGACTTCGTCGCCAAGGGTGACAAGTTCCAGGCCGTCGCCACGAAGCTGGCCGAGCACGTCGCCGCCACCTCCCCGGCCGACCTGACCGCGCTGCTCGCCTCCGAGATCGAGGCCGGCAAGACCGTTCAGGCGTTCGTCGACGAGGCCAACGCCAACCTCGGCGAGAAGATCGTCCTGGACCGCTTCGCGCAGTTCTCCGACGGTTTCGTCTCCGCGTACATGCACCGCACGATGCCCGACCTGCCCCCGCAGATCGGTGTTCTCGTCGAGCTCGACAAGGACAACGCCGAGATCGCCAAGGGCGTCGCGCAGCACATCGCCGCCTTCGCGCCGAAGTACCTCACCCGTGAGGACGTTCCGGCCGAGGTCGTCGAGACCGAGCGTCGCGTCGCCGAGGAGACCACCCGCGCCGAGGGCAAGCCCGAGGCCGCGCTCCCGAAGATCGTCGAGGGTCGCGTCAACGGCTTCTTCAAGGACGCCACGCTCCTTGGCCAGCCGTACGCGCTCGACAACAAGAAGTCCGTCGAGCAGGTTCTGAAGGAGGCCGGTGTCACCCTGAAGCGCTTCTCGCGCATCAAGGTCGGCATCTGAGTCTGTTCAGCGTTCGACACTAGACCCCGCTAGGGTCTGAGGCAGTCGTCGGCCGCGCACGCGACGGACGACCGCAGATCTGACGAGGAGGCCATTGCCGCTAGGGACTACGAGTACCCACCGGCAATGGCCTTCTTCGTATGTGCACGAGGAGATCCCCATGAATCAGGGCGCGGACACCGCCAAGGCCGATCACTCGGCGGACCACAAGCGCGATGACGGCAAGGTGGCCGGGCGCTTCATGCTGAAGCTTTCCGGTGAGGCGTTCGCCGGCGGCGGGGCGCTCGGTGTCGACCCCGACGTCGTGCACAACATCGCCCGCGAGATCGCCGCCGTCGTGCGCGACGGGGCGCAGATCGCCGTCGTCATCGGCGGCGGCAACTTCTTCCGGGGCGCCGAGCTCCAGCAGCGCGGTATGGACCGGGCCCGCTCGGACTACATGGGCATGCTCGGGACGGTCATGAACTGCCTCGCCCTCCAGGACTTCCTGGAGAAGGAAGGCATCGACTCGCGCGTCCAGACCGCCATCACGATGGGTCAGGTCGCCGAGCCGTACATCCCGCTGCGGGCCGTGCGTCATCTGGAGAAGGGCCGCGTCGTCATCTTCGGCGCCGGCATGGGCATGCCGTACTTCTCCACCGACACCACTGCCGCTCAGCGTGCCCTGGAGATCGACGCCGAAGCGATGCTGATGGGCAAGAACGGGGTGGACGGCGTCTACGACTCCGACCCCCGCACCAACCCCGACGCGGTGAAGTTCGACGCGCTGGAGTACGGCGAGGTCATCACCCGGGACCTGAAGGTCGCCGACATGACCGCGATCACCCTGTGTCGCGACAACAACCTTCCGATCCTCGTCTTCGAGCTCGTGACGGCCGGAAACATCGCGCGCGCCGTCAAGGGTGAGAAGATCGGCACGCTCGTGAGCGACCAGGGCACCCGGGCCTGACCGGGGGATGGACAATCCCCTGCCGGTCGGACACCGTGCAGGGAAAGACGCTGGTTATCCAGGGCCCAGGGCCTCAGGACGCACTGAGAACTCCCGGCCCACCCAAGACATGCAGGAGCAAGTGGTGATCGAAGAAACCCTCCTCGAGGCCGAGGAGAAGATGGAGAAGGCCGTCGTGGTCGCCAAGGAGGACTTCGCCGCGATCCGCACCGGCCGTGCGCACCCGGCGATGTTCAACAAGATCGTGGCGGACTACTACGGTGCGCTGACGCCGATCAACCAGCTGGCCTCCTTCTCGGTGCCGGAGCCGCGCATGGCGGTCGTGACCCCGTTCGACAAGAGCGCGCTGCGCAACATCGAGCAGGCCATCCGCGACTCCGACCTGGGCGTCAACCCCAGCAACGACGGCAACATCATCCGCGTGAACTTCCCGGAGCTGACCGAGGAGCGCCGCAAGGACTACATCAAGGTCGCGCGCACCAAGGCCGAGGACTCCAAGGTGTCGATCCGCGCCGTGCGCCGCAAGGCCAAGGACGCCCTCGACAAGCTCGTCAAGGACAAGGAGTCCGGCGAGGACGAGGTCCGCCGTGCGGAGAAGGAGCTCGACGACACCACCGCCAAGTACGTGGCGCAGGTCGACGAGCTGCTGAAGCACAAGGAAGCCGAGCTGCTAGAGGTCTGATGAACGACTCTTCCTGGGGGGCTCCGCCGAGGCCCGATTACTGGGGAACCCCCGAGGGGCCTTCCCAGGGGGCGTTCCCGGCGGGACCTGCATACGATGCGTACGACGCCCCGCCCGTGTCGCGGACGCAGCAGATGCCCGTCGTGCCCGACGCGGGCGACCACGCCGCAGACCGCGACGAACGTGACCGGGGGACCGCTCTGCCGGGCGGTCCTCTCTTCCGCGACGAGACGCCGCAGGAGCCCATGGCAAGCACCCCGCCCACGCCGCCCGTGCCCGCCCAGCCGGAGAAGAAGCGGGCGGGTCGCGATCTGCGGTCCGCGATAGGGGTCGGCGTAGCCCTGGGCGCGGTGATCATCGCGTCGCTGTTCGTCGTCAAGGCCGTCTTCGTCGGCGTCATCGCGGTCGCCGTCGTCGTCGGCCTGTGGGAGCTGACCAGCCGCCTCGAAGAGCGCAAGCAGATCAAGGCGCCGCTCGTCCCGCTCGCGGTGGGCGGCGCGGCGATGGTCGTGGCCGGGTACGTCGGCGGCGCCGAGGGCGCGTGGGTGGCGATGGCGCTCACCTCGCTCGCGGTGCTCGTGTGGCGGATGACCGAGCCGCCCGAGAACTATCTGCGGGACGTCACCGCGGGCGTCTTCGCCGCGTTCTACGTGCCGTTCCTCGCCACGTTCGTGGCGATGCTGCTCACCGCGGACGACGGCCCCTGGCGGGTGCTGACCTTCCTGCTCCTGACCGTGGTCAGCGACACGGGCGCGTACGCGATCGGCTGGCGCTTCGGCAAGCACAAGCTCGCTCCGCGCATCAGCCCCGGGAAGACCCGCGAGGGCCTGTTCGGGGCGGTGTCGTTCGCGATGGTGGCGGGCGCCCTGTGCATGCAGTTCCTCATCGACGACGGCACCTGGTGGCAGGGCCTGCTGCTCGGCCTCGCGGTCGCCGCGAGCGCCACGCTCGGCGACCTCGGCGAGTCGATGATCAAGCGGGACCTGGGCATCAAGGACATGGGCACCCTGCTCCCGGGTCACGGCGGCATCATGGACCGGCTGGATTCCCTGCTGCCGACGGCCCCGGTGGTGTGGTTGCTGCTCGCGGTCTTCGTCGGCACGGGCTGACCGGGCGCCGGTTACTCTTGAAGGGCGCGTCGCTCGCGAGCGACGCGCCCTTTTCGGCCCCGCGTCTGCGGGGGTGAACCTGTGAGGTCTCCTGGCTTCGGCACCGTATCGTCGCCTGCTCCGCGCCCAGCGGGGATCGCCGGCCTCGTCGTACTGAGGAGTTACCGCTCATGGCACGCCCCGTCCCGGGAGAACTCACCTTCACCGCACCCCGCGGAGCGAAGCAGCCGCCGCGGCACCTCGCCGACCTCTCGCCCGCCGAGCGCAAGGAAGCCGTCGCCGCGATCGGCGAGAAGCCGTTCCGCGCCAAGCAGCTCTCGCAGCACTACTTCGCGCGCTACGCCCACGACCCGGCGGAGTGGACGGACATCCCGCTCGCCGCGCGCGGCCGGCTCCAGGAGGAGCTGCTGCCCGACCTGATGACCGTCGTGCGGCACATCTCCTGCGACGACGACACCACCCGCAAGACGCTGTGGAAGCTGCACGACGGCACGCTCGTCGAGTCCGTCCTGATGCGCTACCCGGACCGCGTCACGATGTGCATCTCCTCGCAGGCCGGCTGCGGCATGAACTGCCCGTTCTGCGCCACCGGCCAGGCGGGCCTCGACCGCAACCTGTCGACCGCCGAGATCGTGCACCAGATCGTCGACGGGATGCGCGCGCTGCGCGACGGCGAGGTGCCCGGCGGGCCGGCCCGCCTGTCCAACATCGTCTTCATGGGCATGGGCGAGCCGCTCGCCAACTACAAGCGCGTCGTCGGTTCGATCCGCCGCCTCACCGACCCCGAGCCCGACGGCCTCGGTCTGTCCCAGCGCGGCATCACCGTCTCCACCGTGGGCCTGGTCCCGGCCATGCACCGCTTCGCCGACGAGGGCTTCAAGTGCCGCCTCGCCGTGAGCCTGCACGCCCCCGACGACGAGCTGCGCGACACCCTCGTCCCGGTCAACACCCGCTGGAAGGTCCGCGAGGTCCTCGACGCGGCGTGGGAGTACGCGGAGAAGTCCGGGCGCCGCATCTCCATCGAGTACGCCCTGATCCGCGACATCAACGACCAGGCGTGGCGCGGTGACCTGCTCGGCCGGCTCCTCAAGGGCAAGCGGGTGCACGTGAACCTCATCCCGCTCAACCCGACGCCCGGCTCCAAGTGGACCGCCTCGCGGCCCGAGGACGAGAAGGCGTTCGTCGAGGCCATCGCCGCCCACGGCGTACCCGTCACCGTCCGTGACACCCGGGGCCAGGAGATCGACGGTGCCTGCGGTCAGCTGGCCGCGTCCGAGCGCTGACCCGAGCACGGGCCCGAGCGCCGGCCCGGCGCGTCGGCCGGAGTGCCCGGCCGGGCGGCGATCGGGGCCGGCGTCCGAACGGCGAAACGGCCCGGGGCCCGTCCCAGGGCCCGTGTAACCTGGCTGGAAACATCTGCATATTCCGACAGGGGAGCGCCACAGCGCTGAGAGTGCGGTGCCCGATCAAGGGACACGGACCGCAGACCCTCTGAACCTTGCCCCGGTCATTCGGGGTAGGAAGTTCGGCGATTACTCAAGCTGTTGCGCCCTGCCCGCACGACCTTGCGTCGTGCGGGCAGGGCCGCGTCTCTTCCTGGTCATCTCCAGGAGGAATGAACACATGCGCACTACCAAGAGGCTCGCGGCCGGCACGCTCGCCGCCGCCCTCGGGGTCGCCACGCTCGCGGCCTGCGGCGGCTCGGACGGCACGAAGGCGTCCGGCTCGGCCAGTGGGTCCGGCGGCAAGACCGTGACGCTCGTCAGCCACGACTCCTTCAACGCCTCCGACCCGGTCCTCAAGGCGTTCACCGCCCAGACCGGCTACACCGTGAAGGTGCTCAAGAGCGGGGACGCCGGGGCCGCCCTCAACCAGGAGATCCTCACCAAGGGCTCCCCGCGCGGCGACGTCTTCTTCGGCGTCGACAACACCCTGCTCTCGCGCGCCCTGGACAACGGCATCTTCACACCGTACGAAGCCAAGGGCCTCGACCGGGTGCCCGCCGAGGACCAGCTCGACCAGGCCAAGCACCGGGTCACGCCCATCGACACCGGCGACATCTGCGTCAACTACGACAAGAAGTACTTCGCGGACAAGAAGCTCAGCCCGCCGCAGTCCTTCGACGACCTGATCAAGCCCGAGTACAAGAGCCTGCTCGTCACGGAGAACGTGGCGACCTCGTCCCCGGGCCTCGGCTTCATGCTCGGCTCGGTCGCCAAGTACGGCGACGCGGGCTGGCAGGACTACTGGAAGAAGCTGAAGGCCAACGGCGTCAAGGTCGAGGACGGCTGGGAGCAGGCCTACAACACGGACTTCTCCGGCTCCGCCGGCGGCAAGAAGGCCAAGGGCGACCGGCCGCTGGTCGTCTCCTACGCGTCCAGCCCGCCCGCCGAAGTGATCTACGCCGACCCCAAGCCCACCGAGGCCCCCACCGGCGTCGCCACCGGCACCTGCTTTCGCCAGACCGAGTTCGCGGGCCTGCTCAAGGGTGCGAAGAACGAGGCCGGCGGCAAGGCGCTCCTGGACTTCCTGATCTCCAAGAAGTTCCAGGAGGACATGCCGCTCCAGATGTTCGTGGACCCGGTCGCCAAGGACGCCGCGGTGCCCGCGGAGTTCACCAAGTTCGGCGCGAAGATCACCGAACCGGCGACCGTCGCTCCCGACACGATCGCCAAGAACCGTGACCAGTGGGTCAAGACGTGGTCCTCGCTCGTCCTGAAGTAGACCGCCCCGACGGCAACGGCCCCGAGGGCAACCGCCCCGAAGGCCCGGCGCGGGCGAACGCGGCGCGGCGCGGTGCGCTGCGCCGCGGCGGGGTGCGCTTCGCGCTCATGGCGCTGCCGCTCGTGTTCTTCGCGCTGTTCTTCGCCTGGCCCGTGGCCGCCATCGTCGGCCGCGGGCTCAAGGCGGACGGCGTCTGGCGGTTCGGCCGGATCGGTGAGGTCCTGAGCGACCCCGACATCGCCCACGTCCTGTGGTTCACCACCTGGCAGGCGCTCGCCTCCACCGCGCTCACCCTGCTGATCGCGCTGCCCGGCGCCTACGTCTTCGCGCGCCTCGAATTCCCCGGCAAGCAGCTCCTGCGGGCCGTGGTGACCGTCCCGTTCGTCCTGCCGACCGTCGTCGTCGGCACCGCCTTCCTCGCACTGCTCGGCCGCGGCGGCCTGCTCGACCAGCTGTGGGGGGTACGCCTGGACACCACGGTGTGGGCGATCCTGCTCGCCCACGTCTTCTTCAACTACGCCGTGGTCGTGCGCACCGTGGGCGGCCTGTGGTCGCAGCTCGACCCCCGTCAGGAGGAGGCCGCCCGTGTCCTCGGCGCCTCCCGCCTCGCGGCCTGGCGCACGGTCACGCTGCCCGCGCTCGGCCCCGCGGTGGCCGCCGCTGCCCTCATGGTCTTCCTCTTCACCTTCACCTCCTTCGGCGTCGTCCAGATCCTCGGCGGCCCCACCTTCTCCACCCTCGAAGTGGAGATCTACCGCCAGACCGCCGAACTCCTCGACCTGCCGACCGCGGCCGTCCTGACGATCGCGCAGTTCGCCGCGGTCGGGTTGATCCTCGCCGTGCACGCCTGGACGGTGCGCCGCCGCGAGAGCGCCCTCACCCTGGTCGACCCGGCGCACACCGCACGCCGGCCGCGCGGCGCCGGCCAACGCGCCCTGCTCGGCTCGGTCCTGATGGTCGTGGCGCTGTTGATCCTGCTGCCCATCGGCGTCCTCGTCCAGCGTTCCCTCGACACCCCCGACGGCTACGGATTCGGCTACTACCGGGCGCTCCAGGCCGCCGGTGACAACGGCAGCTTCCTCGTCCCGCCCATCGAGGCGATCGGGAACTCGCTCCAGTACGCCCTCGCCGCCACCACGATCGCGCTCGTCATCGGCGGGCTCGCGGCGGCCGCCCTGGCCCGGCGCGGCAGCGGCCGCCTCATGCGCGGCTTCGACGCCCTCCTCATGCTGCCGCTCGGTGTCTCCGCCGTGACCGTCGGCTTCGGCTTCCTCATCACCCTCGACGAGCCACCGCTCGACCTGAGAACGTCATGGATCCTGGTGCCGCTCGCGCAGGCCCTGGTGGGCACGCCCTTCGTCGTGCGGATCCTGCTGCCCGTGCTGCGCGCGGTGGACGGACGCCTGCGCGAGGCGGCGGCCGTGCTCGGCGCGTCCCCGCTGCGCGTCTGGCGCGAGGTCGACCTTCCCCTGGTACGCCGGGCCCTGCTCGTCGCGGCGGGCTTCGCCTTCGCCGTCTCGCTCGGCGAATTCGGGGCGACGGTCTTCATCGCACGGCCCGACCACCCGACGCTGCCCGTCGCCGTGGCCCGACTCCTCGGCCGGGCCGGCGACCTCAACTACGGCCAGGCGATGGCCCTCAGCACGATTTTGATGGTGGTGTGCGCGGTGTCGCTGCTCGTCCTCGAACGCATCCGGACCGACCGGAGCGGGGAGTTCTGATGCTCAAGCTCGACGAAGTGACCGTACGGTTCGCACGGAGGGCCGCGCTCGACGCGGTCGACCTGGAGGTCGCCGAGCACCGGACGGTGTGCGTGCTCGGGCCGAGCGGCAGCGGCAAGTCCACGCTGTTGCGAGTCGTGGCCGGCCTCCAACCCCCGGACAGCGGGCGGGTGTTGCTCGGCGGCGCCGACCAGGCAGGGGTGCCCGTGCACAAGCGCGGGCTCGGCCTGATGTTCCAGGACCACCAGCTGTTCCCGCAGCGCGACGTCGCCGGAAACGTGGCGTTCGGGCTGCGCATGCGAGGCGCCTCGCGCGAGGAACAGGACCGTAGGGTCGGCGAGTTGCTCGACCTGGTGGGACTGCCCGGTGCGGGCGGGCGGGCCGTGGCCGCCCTGTCCGGCGGCGAACAGCAGCGCGTCGCCCTGGCCCGCGCGCTGGCACCCTCGCCGCGCCTGCTCATGCTGGACGAGCCGCTGGGCCAGCTCGACCGCACCCTGCGCGAGCGCCTGGTACTCGAACTCCGCTCGCTCTTCGGCCGGTTGGGCACCACCGTGCTGGCCGTCACCCACGACCAGGGCGAGGCGTTCGCGCTGGCCGACCGGGTGGTGGTGATGCGGGACGGCCGCATCGCGCAGGCCGGCACGCCCCTCGAGGTCTGGCGCCGACCCGCCTCGGAGTTCGTGGCACGCTTTCTCGGCTTCGAGAACGTGGTGCCGGCGACGGTGGCGGGGGAAGTGGCGGACACCCCCTGGGGGAAGGTGCCGGTCCCGCCGGACTCCCCTCGGGGCGAGGTGCGCCTGCTGATCCGCCCCGGCGGCGTCCGACTGGTCCCCGTGCGGGACGGCCTGCCCTGCGAGGTCGTCTCGCGTACGTTCCGGGGCAGCCATGTGGCCCTCCAACTGCGGCCTGCGGCAGGGCCGTTGGTGGAAGCGGAGTGCGACGTGGCGGCGGCCCCCGAGGTCGGGACCGGGGTGGGGGTCGCCTTCGCGGCGGGCGGGGTCGTGGTGCTGGGGGACGGGTAGGGCCTGCTGTCCCGAGGGGCTAGCCGACCCGGGCCGGTTCCTTCGGGGTGGCCGGGGCCGGGGTGTCGGGCGTGCCGAACCACGCGACCGCCACCGCCCCGCCCACCGCAAGGAGGAACCCCAGGACCGCCATCCAGGCGAGCCCCGCCCGCGACGCGTCGCCGAGCCACAGCACGCCAATCACCCCCGGCAACACCGTCTCGCCGACCACCAGCGCCGCCGTCGCCCCGTTCACCGAACCGATCTGGAGCGCCACCGTGTGCAGGTACATGCCGCCGATGCCGGCGACCAGGATCGCGTAGAGGGCCGGGTCGGCGAGCAGGGCCCCGGCGTCGAAGGGGTCCACGCCGTTCAGGACGCGCACACCCACGCCGAGCGCGCCGAAGCCGAGCCCCGACAGGAGACCCGCGAGGATCGCCGCGCGGGCGCCCAGCAGGCGTACGGCCACCGCGCCGCCGGCCATCAGGAGGAGCGAGACCGCCAGGAGCCACCCGTGCGTGGCCGGCGCGGTGTGCCCGCCGCCCTCATGGCCCGCCGCCGTGGCGAGCAGCACCAGGGCCGAGCAGACCACGCCGATGGACGTCCACTCCGCGCGGCTCAGCCGGATGCCGAGGAGCTTGACGCTGAGCACCGCGGTGATGACCAGGTTCGCGCTGATCACCGTCTGCGAGAGGAACAGGGGAAGCAGGCGGGCCGCCAGTGCGCCGAGCCCGAACCCGACGAAGTCGAGGACCGTGCCGACGATGAACTCCCAGGTCGCCGCCGCCTTCGCGGTGGAGGAGAGGCTGGGGCCGCCGTGCTGCGTGCGATCGCTCGCGGCGGCGTCGCGGCGGGCGGACCTGCGGGACCCGACGGCTTGCAGGACCGAGCCCGTGCCGTAACAGACCGAGGCGGCGATGGCGGTCAGCAGACCGAGCAGCACGGGTGACTCCGTTCATGGCGGGGGCAACCGGTTCACCCCCCTGCGCTTTACCAGACGTTTGCCGTCCTTTGGGAGTTGCCTGGGTCCCCGCAGTTTCTGGCCCGCCTGCCCCGGCGCCCGCCCTCAGGCCTCGCCCGACATGCGGGCCAGCGCCTCGGGGGCCTCCGACACGGAGTCGACGAGGGCGATGCGGGACGCCATCGGACGGTCCTGCGCCAGCGCCTGGAGCAGCGGCCAGGCCGGCAGCTCCCGCGTCCAGTGCGCGCGGTCGACGAGCACCATCGGCGTCGGTGTGCCGTGCGACTCGTAGTAGTTCGGCGTCGCGTTGTCGAAGATCTCCTGTACGGTGCCGGCCGCACCCGGCAGGAAGACGACGCCCGCGTTGGAGCGGGCGAGCAGGCCGTCCTCGCGGATGGCGTTGGCGAAGTACTTGGCGATGGCGCCCGCGAAGGCGTTCGGCGGCTCGTGGCCGTAGAACCAGGTGGGGATGCCGACGGAGGTGGCGCCGCGCGGCCACTTGGTCCGCACCTCGAACGCGACGCGGGCCCACGCGGACACCGACGGCCTGAACGAGGGCTCGCCGGCGAGGAGTTGAAGGGCCGAGTCCAGCATCGCGTCGTCGAAGGGCGCGGCGTACGCGCCCAGGTTCGCGGCCTCCATCGCGCCAGGACCGCCGCCCGTCGCCACGGTGAACCCGGCGCGGGTCAGGGTGCGCCCGAGCACGGCCGCGCCCTGGTACTCGCTGGTGCCGCGGGCCATCGCATGGCCGCCCATCACGCCCGCCACCCGTGCGCCGACGAGGAGTTCGTCCAGGGCGTCGGAGACCGCGTCGTCATGGATGGAGCGCAGCATCGAGGAGAAGACGTCGCCGTCGGCCTTGGTCCGCTGGAACCAGGCGTACGACAGCGCGTCCGGGGTGTGCTCGTAGCCGGCCGCGAGGCCCTCGAAGAGTTCGGCGGGGGAGTAGAGGGTGCCGCGGTAGGGGTTGAACGGCAGGTGCGGGACGGGTGGGAAGACGAGGGCGCCGTCGGCGCGGACCTTGGCGGCGGCGTCCGGCTCCATCGCGCAGCCGAGGAAGACGGCGGCGGAGGTGTCGGTGGCGAGCAGGGCGGGCGTGCGGGCCGTGAGGTCGACGGACTGCACGCGGAAGCCGGTGAGGCCGCCGTGCGCGGTGGCCGCGTCGAATTCGGCCAGCGACTCGATCTCGGTGTCGCTGCCCGCGGGGAGGGTTTCGTCTGTGTCCGGCACGGCGGCCATGCTAGGCGCTGCGCTGCGCCGGGCGGAATGCGGGTGCCCCGGGTGCGAGGCGGGCCCCGGCCCCTCCGACCCCGCCTTCGTGTGCGGACCGTGCCCGCGTCTCGCGCAGTTCCCCGCGCCCCTGGCCCCGCCTTCGTGTGCGGACCGTGGACGGTTGCGCGCGCAGTTCCCCGCGCCCCTGGCGGGGCTCGGTGGAGGCCGCTTCAGCCTGTCATGGGGGTCCCCCCTGGCCCTTGAGGCCTTGGGGGAGTTTGAGGACGAGCGCCCTTGAGGCGCGATACGGGGTCTGGGGCGGGGCCCCAGGGGGGGGCGGGGCGCTAGCGCAGGGGGAGCGCCGCTGCCTCGGCGATCGTGGCGGTCAGCGGGGTGAAGACGGCCAGCAGAGCCAGGGTCCTCAGGGCCGCCGCGGCTCTGAGGGTGGTGGCCGGGGTGCCGATCGACACAAGGGCCGCCGTCGTGTGGGCACGAGCGTGACGGGATTCGAGCAACGCGGTCAGCAGCGTGGCCACCGTGCAGCTCATCACCAGCGCCGCGCCGAGTCCCGTGAGGGGCCCGAACGGGTGCGGACCCGCCTGGTCCCCGTACAGCGCGGCCGCCGCGATCGCGGCCGACGCCACCGCGCTCACCACGCCCAGGGGGCGACCGATGCGGCGCGCCTCCGCCATCAGGACCCGCCCGGCGAGCAGGCGGGCCGCGCCCGGACGGGCCAGTTGCAGCAGGCGTCCGCTGAAATGCGCGAGCGCGGGGCCGGCCAGGGCGAGGCCGAGCGCGGTCAGCGCCCAGCCGCCGAGCAGCCCGGCCGGGCTGCCCTCGGGGTGGCCCGGCATCGGGAACCCCGACCCCGAGCCGTCCCGGCTCACGTACGTCTCCACCGCGAGGCCCACCGCGATGAGCGCGCAGCCCCACGGCAGCCCGCTCGGCGTGGGCGCGGGCTCCTCGGGGTGCACCGGGTCGCTCTGGTCACCGGCACGGACCGTACGCGGGCGCAGCGCGAGGCCGGCCGCCGTCGAGGCCGTCACCGGCAGCACGGCGAGCAGGGTCAGCGCTGCCGCGAGCGGCATCGGCTGGTCCGCGGCGAGCAGTCCCGCGGCGGCCCCGTCGAAGGGAAGACCGGTGATGTCGCCGCGCAGGTGGAGGTAGACCAGGAGCGCCACCGCCGAGCCGAGCGTGCACGTCACCGCCGTGGACGCGGCCGCGATCGCGGCGAGGCGGGCCGGGCCGAGGCCCACCGCGGACAGCCCGGGGCGCGGCCGGGTGCTGGGATCGGTGCGGGCCACCGCGACAGCGAAGTACACGGTGGCGGCCAGGGGGACGGCGCACCACAGCAGGCGCAGGACGGACGCGCCGGGATGGCCGACGGCGTGGCCGAGCGTGCACAGCAGGAGGAAGCCGACCCCGGCGGACGCCGCCGACACCAGCAGGCGTCGCAGCAGGACCAGCGGGTGGGTGCCGCGGGCTAGACGGAGAGCGAGCACGCGGCGATACCCTCCGCTTCCGAAGGGCCGTTGTTTCCCCGGGAGTTGACCCGGCGCCCGTCGATGAGGACCACCGTGCGGTCCGCGAGGGCCGCCACCTCCGTGTCGTGGGTGGCGATGAGCGTGGTGATGTGGTGCGAGCGGGCCGCGGTCAGCAGGGTGCGCAGCACCTGCGCCCCGTCGCCGCGGTGCAGGGTCGCCGTCGGCTCGTCCGCGAACAGCACGGCGGGCTCGGTGACCAGGGCCCGCGCGATCGCCACGCGCTGGCGCTCCGCCTGGAGCAGGGCGTGCGGCCGCTTCTTCGCGCAGGTGTCGATGTCGAGGCGCTCCAGCCACTCCAGGGCGGTCTTCTTCGCGGCGCGCTGTGCGACGCCGCGCAGGAGCAGCGGCAGCGCGGCGTTCTCCCACGCGCTCAGCTCGGGCACCAGGGTGGGCTCGGGGTCGATCCACGCGAACCGGTCGCGGCGCAGCCGCTCACGGGCCGCCGCGCCCAGGGTGTGCACCGGCACGCCGGTGAACCAGACCTCGCCCTCGTCCGGCACGAGACTGCCCGAGAGACAGCGCAATAGGGTCGTCTTGCCGCAGCCGCGCGGACCGCCCACGGCGAGGATCTCGCCCTCGCGGACCTCCACGCCGACCCCGGTCAGGGCGGGCGAGCCGCTGTGGGAATGGTTCAGGGAACGTGCCCACAGCACGTCGTTGTCCGGCGGAGCCACCATGGTGCACACCTCGGTTCAGATCAGATTTCCTGCTCCCCGTACGGGGGAACGAAGGCAGGGCCGATCGGTCACTGGCACGCTAAGCAGTGGGGTGTGGCTCGCCCAACAGCACGCGGCCCGGCCGCGCCCATCTCACTCGGATGGGCGCGGCCGGGCCGCGTGCGGGGGACGTGCGGGGACGGTCAGAGCTTCGTCCAGGCCTCCGTCAGGACCTGACGCAGGACGCCCTCGATCTCGTCGAAGGTCGACTGGTCGGAGATGAGCGGCGGCGCGAGCTGGACGACCGGGTCGCCGCGGTCGTCGGCCCGGCAGTACAGGCCGTTGTCGTACAGCGCCTTGGAGAGGAAGCCGTACAGGACGCGCTCGGTCTCCTCGTCGTTGAAGCTCTCCTTGGTGACCTTGTCCTTCACCAGCTCGATGCCGTAGAAGAAGCCGTTGCCGCGGACGTCGCCGACTATCGGCAGGTCGTGGAGCTTCTTGAGGGTGTCGAAGAAGGCGCCCTCGTTGTCGAGGACGTGCTGGTTGAGGCCCTCGCGCTCGAAGATGTCGAGGTTGGCCAGGCCCACCGCGGCGGAGACCGGGTGGCCGCCGAAGGTGTAGCCGTGCAGGAAGGTGTTGTCGCCCTTGTAGAACGGCTCGGCGAGGCGGTCGGAGATGATGCAGGCGCCGATCGGGGAGTAGCCCGACGTCATGCCCTTGGCGCAGGTGATCATGTCCGGCACGTAGTCGAACTTGTCACAGGCGAACATCGTGCCGAGCCGGCCGAAGGCGCAGATGACCTCGTCGGAGACGAGCAGCACGTCGTACTTGTCGCAGATCTCGCGGACCCGCTGGAAGTAGCCGGGCGGCGGCGGGAAGCAGCCGCCCGCGTTCTGCACCGGCTCGAGGAAGACGGCGGCGACGGTCTCGGGGCCCTCGAAGAGGATCTCCTGCTCGATCTGGTCGGCGGCCCAGCGGCCGAAGGCCACCGGGTCCTCGCCGTGGATCGGGGCGCGGTAGATGTTGGTGTTGGGCACCTTGTGCGCGCCGGGGACCAGCGGCTCGAAGGGCGCCTTCAGGGCGGGCAGACCGGTGATGGACAGGGCGCCCTGCGGGGTGCCGTGGTAGGCGACCGCACGCGAGATGACCTTGTACTTGGTGTGGTTGCCGGTGAGCTTGTGGTACTGCTTCGCCAGCTTCCACGCGGTCTCGACGGCCTCGCCGCCACCGGTGGTGAAGAAGACCTTGTTGAGGTCGCCCGGCGCGTAGTTCGCGAGGCGCTCGGCGAGCTCGACGGCCTTGGGGTGGGCGTAGGACCACACCGGGAAGAAGGCCAGCTCCTGCGCCTGCTTGTAGGCGGTCTCGGCGAGCTCGTGACGGCCGTGTCCTGCGTTGACGACGAACAGGCCCGACAGGCCGTCCAGGTACTTCTTGCCCTTGTCGTCGTAGATGTAGGTGCCTTCGCCACGGACGATGGTGGGAACGGGCGCGTTCTCGTACGACGACATGCGGGTGAAGTGCATCCACAGGTGGTCGTAGGCGGTCTGGCTGAGGTCCTTGCTCACGGCTATCGGGTTCCCCACATATAGGTCTGCTTCTTCAGCTTGAGATAGACGAAGCTCTCGGTGGAACGCACGCCGGGGAGGGCGCGGATCCTCTTGTTGATCACTTCGAGAAGGTGGTCGTCGTCCTCGCAGACGACCTCCACCATCAGGTCGAAGGAGCCCGCGGTCATCACCACGTACTCGCATTCGGCCATGGCCGTCAGTGCCTCCGCCACCGGGTCGAGGTCTCCCTCGACCCGGATGCCGACCATCGCCTGACGCCGGAAACCCACGGTGAGCGGGTCGGTGACGGCGACGATCTGCATCACACCCTGGTCGAGCAGCTTCTGGACGCGCTGGCGCACGGCCGCCTCGGACAGGCCCACGGCCTTGCCGATCGCGGCGTACGGGCGGCGCCCGTCCTCCTGGAGCTGCTCGATGATCGCCAGAGAGACGGCATCGATCGTCGACCCGTTGGTACGACGCGTGGCGTCTCCCTGAGGGGCTGGGGTCGGGAGCCGGGACGGTGATCCGTTCCCGGTCCTGGGGTCTGTGCTTCGGCTGGCCACGGAGCCACTGTGCACCCGACCCGGTCCGTCCCGCAACCCCAAAGCGATGAAATTCGTTGTTCCGTGACCTCCAGGGAACTGAATCCGAAGTTCAGGGGCGTCGGGTCTGTCGAAAGCGTCGCTCCACCGACTAGGGTGGGTTGTCTCATCCATCGGACATCGGACCGGGAGGCCAGCGAAGTGACCACCGAACTGCGTCGTTTGCGCAACTACATCGACGGAGAGTTCCGCGATGCTGCCGACGGGCGGACCATCGAGGTGGTCAACCCGGCCACGGGCCAGCCCTACGCGACCTCGCCGCTCTCCGGCCAGGAGGACGTGGACGCCGCCATGGCGGCCGCGGCCAAGGCGTTCCCCGCCTGGCGCGACAGCACGCCCGCCGAGCGCCAGCGCGTGCTGCTCAAGATCGCGGACGCCTTCGAGGAGCGCGCCGAGGAGCTGATCGCCGCCGAGTCGGAGAACACCGGCAAGCCGATCGAGCTCACCCGCACCGAAGAAGTGCCGCCCATGGTCGACCAGATCCGCTTCTTCGCGGGCGCGGCCCGGCTGCTCGAAGGCCGCAGCGCCGGCGAGTACATGGAGGGTCTGACCTCCATCGTGCGCCGCGAGCCGGTCGGCGTCTGCGCGCAGGTCGCGCCGTGGAACTACCCGATGATGATGGCCGTGTGGAAGTTCGCCCCGGCGCTCGCCGCGGGCAACACCGTGGTCCTCAAGCCCTCGGACACCACCCCCGCCTCGACGGTCCTGATCGCCGAGATCATCGGCGCGATCGTCCCCAAGGGCGTCTTCAACGTCGTCTGCGGCGACCGTGACACCGGCCGCGCGATGGTCGAGCACCGGACCCCGGCCATGGCCTCCATCACCGGTTCCGTACGGGCCGGCATGCAGGTCGCCGAGTCCGCCTCCAAGGACGTCAAGCGTGTCCACCTGGAGCTGGGCGGCAAGGCCCCGGTCGTCGTCTTCGAGGACGCCGACATCGCCAAGGCCGTCGAGGACATCGCGGTCGCGGGCTACTTCAACGCCGGCCAGGACTGCACCGCCGCGACCCGCGTGCTCGTGCACGAGTCGATCCACGACGAGTTCGTGACCGCGCTCGCCAAGGCCGCCTCCGACACCAAGACCGGGCAGCCCGACGACGCGGACGTGCTGTACGGCCCGCTCAACAACGCCAACCAGCTCAAGCAGGTGACCGGCTTCATCGAGCGCCTGCCCGCACACGCCAAGGTCGAGGCCGGCGGCCACCGCGTCGGCGACCAGGGCTACTTCTACGCCCCGACCGTCGTCTCCGGCCTGAAGCAGGACGACGAGATCATCCAGAACGAGGTGTTCGGGCCGGTCATCACCGTCCAGTCCTTCACCGACGAGGCCCAGGCCCTGGAGTACGCCAATGGCGTCGAGTACGCCCTGGCCTCCTCGGTGTGGACCAAGGACCACGCCCGCGCCATGCGGATGTCCAAGAACCTCGACTTCGGCTGCGTGTGGATCAACACCCACATCCCGCTGGTCGCCGAGATGCCGCACGGCGGCTTCAAGAAGTCCGGCTACGGCAAGGACCTCTCCGCGTACGGCTTCGAGGACTACACGCGCATCAAGCACGTGATGACGTCGATCGAGGGCTGAGCCCGGCCGCCGAGCCGGCCCGAACGACCGCGAGGGGCGGGGGAGTTGATCCCCCGCCCCTTTCGGCTGCCGCCGTGCCGGCGTGGTGCTCCCGCCGCGTCGACGGGGTGCCCCGACAGGGTGTCTGGCCTGGGCCGCAGGGCTGTACGCAGCGTCCATTGAACCCGGTGGGCGGGCCGGGCATCCTGCGGGCATGCCACCGACCGCGCACCGCGCCAGCAGCCCTCTGACCCGCCGCAGTCTCCTGCGCGCCCTCGGCGGCGGCGCCGCGCTGGCCGCGCTGGCCGGCTGCGGGGTCCCCGCAGCGTACGTCGCACCGGGCGACCGGGCCGGACGCGACCGCTCGGCGGCCGACAAGGCCCTGACCTTCGCCAACTGGCCGCTCTACATAGACGTCGACGACAACGACGCCTCCCGGCGGCCCACCCTGGACGCGTTCACCAAGAGCACCGGGATCTCCGTCACGTACACCGAGGAGATCAACGACAACGACGAGTTCTTCGGGAAGATCAGCCCGGCCCTGATGAACCACCAGGAGACCGGCCGCGACCTCATGGTCATCAGCGACTGGATGGCGGCCCGGTTCGTGCGGCTGGGCTGGGTGCAGGAGATGGACCGCGCCAAGCAGCCCAACGTCACGAAGTACCTGGACCCGCAGCTGCGCACACCCGCCTTCGACAACGGGCGCCTGCACAGCGTCCCGTGGCAGTCCGGGATCACCGGCATCGCGTACAACCGGAAGAAGCTCGGCCGTGAGCTGAAGCACGTGAGCGACCTGTGGGACCCGCGGCTCGCGGGCAAGGTGACGCTCTTCTCCGGCCTGGACGAATCCTTCGCGCTCCTGATGCAGGGCAACGGCGTCGACATCACCCGGTGGACGGCCGACGACTTCCACCGCATGTGCGACCAGGTCGAGAAGCAGGTCGCGAAGAACCAGATCCGGCGCTTCACCGGCAACGACTACACCAGCGACCTCAACAAGGGCGACGTGCTGGCCTGTCAGGCCTACAGCGGCGACGTGTTCCAGCTCCAGGCCGACAATCCCGACATCGAGTTCGTGGTGCCCGTGGAGGGGGCGGAGCTGTGGGCGGAGTCGATGATGATCCCCAACCTGGCCCGCCACAAGGCGAACGCGGAAGCGCTGGTCGACTACTACTACGACCCCGAGGTCGCCGCGGAGCTTGCCGCGTCGGTCAACTACGTCTGCCCGGTCCCGGCCGCCCGCGAGGTCCTGGCCTCCTCCAAGGACAAGGACGAGGCCGAACTCGCCGAGAACCCCCTGATCTTCCCCGACGCCGCGATGCGCTCCCGCCTCGCGATCGCCCGGGACATCACCTCCACGGAACGGGTGGAGTTCGCCAAACGGTGGAACGCGATCGTGGGGCTGTAGCCGGCCGAACGTCCGCCGCCCCGTCGTACCGTGCCGGCGGACCCGATTTTTGAACGTGTTCAACAGTGGCGTACGCTGCGATCATGAGCGAGCGAAACGCCCTGCTGAGGCGTATCCGCGTGTGGCTGGCCGTGTTCGTCGTCTGTCTGGTCCTGAGCGGGCTGACGGCCTTCCCCCTGGTGCACGAACTGCACTGGACCCAGTCCCTGTTGCGCGACACCCCGCTGGGGGACCGGCTGCCCGGCCTGAGCGCCTGGATCGACCGGGTGCGGGCCGGACTCGACTCCGCCGACACCGACCATCCGTTCCTGCTGTACGGCACGGACTGGCTCGCCTTCGCCCATCTCGTCATCGCGGTCGCCTTCTACGGGGTGCTGCGCGATCCCGTCCGCAACGTCTGGGTCGTCGAGTTCGCGATGATCGCCTGCGCCGGCATCCTGCCCGTCGCCCTGATCTGCGGCCCCATCAGGGGAATCCCCTTCTGGTGGTCGGTGATCGACATGTCGTTCGGGGTGTTCGGCGTGATCCCGCTGTACGTGGTGCGGCGCAGGATCAAGGCGCTGGAGGCGATGACCGGCCCGGCCGCGGCCGCCGTGCCCGCGCCCGCATGAGACGGCGGTCCGTCAGGCGGGGTCCGGCGCTCCGAAGGCGGCGGTCATGATCTTCATGGCGGTCGGGTTCATGTCCTCGCCCTTCGCGTCCGTGGAGTTGACGCTGTAGACCAGCGTCCGCGTGACGTCGCCCGAGGGCGACAACGTGGCGCCGATCGCGGTGTTGTAACCGTAACGGCCACCCGTCTTGCCCCACACGTCGTGGCCGCCGAGCCGGATCGTCGAAAGACCCACGCTGTACGCGGCCGCCTTCCCCGTCTCCATGTCGCGCACCGACCGGCCGGGCAGCGTGAACATCTCCTTCAACTGGGGCCCGCGCACCACCCGGCCCGTGAACAGGGCGTTCGTGAAGTGCTCCAGATCGGCCGTGGTGGAGATCAGGTCCCCCGCCGCGAACGTGTCGCCCGCGCCCCACACCGTCACGTCCCGCAGGTCCGTCGAGCCGTCCGGCGCGGTGAACACCTGGTAGCCGTGGTTGTGCGGGCCCCTGAGGGCGGGATCCGCGCCGGGCACACACGTGTTCGTCAGGCGCAGCGGCCGCACGATGCGGGTGGCCAGCTGATGGGCGTACGAGTCGCCGGTCACCCGCTCAAGGAGCAGGCCCGCCACGGTGTAGCCGATGTTGTCGTAGTGCTGCTCGGTGCCCGGCGCGAAGTCCGGCTTCTGTGCGGTCGCCTCGCGGACCACGTCCTTCGGGTCGCGGCTCTCGAAGCGGTGCGCGTACACGTCGTCGAGGGAGCCGCCGGGCGATCCGGCGGACGGTATGCCGGAGGTGTGGTTGAGAAGCTGACGTACCGTCACTTTCGCGTAGGCGGCCGGGATCAGGTCGGGAAGGTAGGCGCGCACCGGCCGGTTCAGGTCGACTCTGCCCTCGCCCGCGAGCTGCAGCACCATCGCCGCGGTGAAGACCTTGGTGACCGAACCCGCCCGGAAGCGTCCTTCCGGGTCCGCCGGGGCGCCGCTCGCCAGGTCGTGCACCCCGGCACTGCCGCGCCAGCTCCCTCCGGCACCGCCGACCCGGACCAGCGCGGCCGTCGCGTCCGCGCCCGGCTTCCCGGCGCCGGCGATGGCCGCGCGCAGCGCGAGGGTGTCGAGGCCGGGGGTGGTGTGGCCGACAGCGGCAGCGGCCGTCGCCGGCGCGGGGGCCGCGACGGCGGGGACCGCCGAGAGCCCCACGACCAGAGCCGTGGCGAGCAGGGTGGTACGGGTACGGGCGTTCATGCGGAGATCTCCGTGATCGAGGGGGATGTCGTGCCGATGGGCCCATCCTGCTGATCACGGGCCGCGGGCGGATCGCCGTGGAGAGCGATCTCCGCGGCCGCCGCTCCTCACCGGTACGGGGGAGTCCGGCCGCCCGCACTCCCTCGCGCGGGGGAGCCGGTCAGGGCGCCGGGGCCGCCGAGATCAGGCCCGTCTCGTACGCGCAGATCACGGCCTGCACGCGGTCGCGCAGCCCCAGCTTGGCCAGGACGTTGCCGACGTGCGTCTTCACCGTGTGCTCGGAGACCGACAGTTCCGCCGCGATCTCGGCGTTGGACAGGCCACGGCCGAGCAGGAGCAGCGTCTGGCGTTCACGCGCGGTCAGTGCGTCGAGGTGGTCGAGGCGCCCGGCGGAGCTCGGGGCGGCGGGACGCGAGGTGTACTCGGCGATGAGCCGGCGCGCCACCGACGGGGCGAGCAGCGCGTCCCCGGCCGCCACCACCCGTACCGCGTGCACCAGATCGTCCCGCCGCACGTCCTTGAGCAGGAAGCCGCTCGCCCCGGCGTGCAGCGCCTCGTAGACGTACTCGTCGGAATCGAAGGTGGTCAGCATCACCGTGCGGCAGGCGCTCCGCGCGCTGATCTCGCGGCAGGCCTCGATGCCGTCCAGGTGCGGCATCCTGATGTCGAGCAGCGCCACGTCCGGCGCGAGCCGGCGCACCGCTTCGACGGCCCGCACGCCGTCGCCCACCTCGGCGACCACCTCGATGTCCGGCTGCACGTCCAGGATCAGGGCGAAACCGCTGCGCACCAGCTCCTGGTCGTCGGCCACCAGCACACGGATCGTCACGGCCCCACCTCCGTGCGGGAGGTTACCGGGCGGGAGCGCGGCTCGGGGGGCGGCAGCGGGATGACGGCTCGTACCTCGAAACCACGGCCGCCGGGCCCCGGGCCCGCCGCCGAGGTGCCGCCGTGTGCCGCCGCGCGCTCGCGCACCCCGATCAGGCCGTGTCCGCCACCGGTCCCGGGGCCGGGCGCCGCCCCGCAGCCGTTGTCGAGGACCGTGATCGTCAACTCGTCCGCCGCATAAGCCAGTTGAACGGACACCGAGGAGGCGGACGCGTGCTTGACCACGTTCGTCAGGGCCTCCTGCACGATCCGGTACGCGGTGACCCCGGCATCGGGCGGCAGGGGGCACGGCGCACCCGTCACCTCGTACGCCACCGAAGGGCCGTTCAGGGACACGCGCTCGGCCAGCGCGGGCAGTTCCGCGACGCCCGGCTGCGGCCGGCGCGGGGCGGGGACGGCGTGCGCGGGACCCTCCTCGCGCAGCACGCCCAGCATCCGGCGCAGCTGCACCATCGCGTCCCGGCCCGTCTCGGAGATCACCTCGAACGCGGCCTCGGCCCGCGCCGGCGCCGCCCGCACCGCCAGCGGGCCCGCCTCCGCCTGCACGATCATGATGCTGACCGCATGGGACAGGATGTCGTGCATCTCCCGGGCGATCCGCGCCCGTTCACGAGCCGTGGCCTGTTCGGCCTCGATCCGGTTGGCCCGCTGCAACTGCGCCGCACGGTCCTCGACGGCCCGTGTGTAGGCCTGCCGGGTGTGGGTGAGCCGGCCGAGCGCGTACGCGGCGCCGAAGACGAAGAAGGAGAACATCAACTCCTTGGCGTCCTGGGTGTTGAGCGCCACCGAGGGCACGATGAGGGCGGCCACCAGCGCGGCGACCCCGATCCTGCGGCGCGGCGGGGAGAGCGCCGCCACCGAATACAGGGCGACGAGCCCGGGGTAGGGCAGCGGCTGGCCCGGTCCGTCGAGGGTCAGTTTGTACACCGCGCCGGCCGTCAGGACCGCGAGCGCCACCGTCACCGGGGCCCGGCGCCGCCACACCAGGGGCAGCACACACAGCGAGGTCAGCCCGTAGTCCGCCCAGGTGGCGGGGCGCAGCCCGTCGGGGCGCCCGACGACGAACGGGATCGACATCGCCACCTGCACCAGCAGGGCGAGACCGATGTCGACCGCCCAGCCGTTCGCCGCCCGCAGCCGTGCCGCCGGACTCTCCGCCGTCATCCCGCCCCCCGTCCCCGCCCCCGCCTGCCCTGGGCCCTCGTGGCCGTGGCCGCCCCGCGCCCGCCGGTCCTGTGCCGTCGTGTCCGCCCCGCGCGCCGCTACCGCGCGGACAGGACCCCGCGCAGCGCGTCCAGCCGGTTGGTGGTGATCGAGTCCACGCCGTATGCGACGAGACGGCGCTGCGTGCGGGCCGTGTCCGCGGTCCACGCCGAGACGAGCAGGCCGTCCCGGTGGGCCCGCGCCACCACATCCGAACGCACCAGGCCGAAGCGGTAGTTGAGCCAGCGCGGCTTGATGGCGTCGACCAGGGCGGGGCGCGGCGGAGCGGGCTTCGTCCAGGTCAGGGCGATCTCGGCGCCGGGGTCGGCGCGGCGGACCCGCAGCATGGTGACCGGGCCCGCGCAGTAGTAGACCCGCTCGCCCGCCCCGCACTCGCGCACCGTGCCCACCACCTTGCGCACCGACTCCTCGGTCGCGCCCGGCAGGTCGATCATCACCCGGTGCGCGCCGGCCGCCATCAGGGCCCGGCGCAGGGTGGGGACTCCGCCGCCCGTGACCTCGGTGACCTCCGCGTGCGGGAGCTCGGCCAGCGGGCGGTCGACGTCCCACAGCCGCTTCAGCGTGTCGTCGTGCAGCAGCACGGGCACGCCGTCCTTGGTCGTCCGGACGTCGATCTCGACCGCGTCGGCGCCCCGCTCCAGAGCCGAGGCGATGGAGGGGAGCGTGTTCTCGCGGACACGGTACGGGTCGCCGCGGTGGGCCACGGCAGTCACGGTGCGCATGGGGTCATTGTGCTGACCGGTCGCGGCCGCGGCCAGCCGGAGCCACGGCCCGGCCGGGTCAGCCGGCGAGCCACTTGGCGGTGTAGTCGTCGATCTCCGCGACGAGCTTCGTCCTGCCCGCCGGGTCGAGGAACGACGCCTCGACGGCGTTCTTGGCGAGGCCCGCCAGGCCCCGCTCGTCCAGGTCGAGGAGGCGGGCGGCGACCGCGTACTCGTTGTTCAGGTCGCTGCCGAACATCGGCGGGTCGTCACTGTTGATGGTGACGAGGACGCCGGCCGCCACCATCTCCTTGACCGGGTGCCGGTCCAGGCCGGGCACCACGCGCGTCGCCAGGTTGGACGTCGGGCAGACCTCCAGCGCGATCCGGTGCTCGGCGAGGTGCTTGAGGAGCGCCGGGTCCTGGGTGGCGCTGGTGCCGTGGCCGATCCGTTCGGCGCGCAGCTCGATCAGCGCGTCCCAGATCGACTGGGGTCCCGTGGACTCGCCCGAGTGCGGCACGGAGTGCAGGCCGGCGGCGATGGCCCGGTCGAAGTACGGCTTGAACTGCGGGCGCGGTACCCCGATCTCCGGGCCGCCCAGGCCGAAGGAGACCAGGCCTTCGGGGCGCACCCCGTCCTCGGTGGCGAGGCGGGCCGTCTCGGCGGCGGCCTCCAGGCCCGCCTCGCCCGGAATGTCGAAGCACCAGCGAAGGACCGTGCCGAACTCGGCCTCCGCGGCCCTGCGGGCGTCCTCGATCGCGTCCATGAACGCGCGCTCGTCGATGCCGCGTCGGGTGGACGAGAACGGCGTGATGGTCAGCTCGGCGTACCGGATGTTCTGCCGGGCCATGTCACGGGCCACCTCGTAGGTGAGAAGGCGCACATCTTCCGGCGTACGGATCAGGTCGACGACCGAGAGGTACACCTCGATGAAGTGGGCGAAGTCCGTGAAGGTGAAGTAGTCGGCGAGCGCCTCGGGGTCGGTGGGGACCTTCGAGTCCGCGTGCCGGGCGGCGAGTTCGGCCACGATGCGCGGCGAGGCGGAGCCGACGTGGTGCACGTGGAGCTCGGCCTTGGGCAGCCCCGCGATGAAGGGGTGCAGGTCGGTCATGGGGGTCCTCCAGGGTCTGCCGCGAGGGGGCTCGCGTGCTCGGCGTCGTAGGGCCTTCGCCGGTCGGGGATCATGGTAGGCCGGGCGGATCGGCCCATGACCCGGGCCGTAGCATGACGGAACCACGATGGGGGAGGCCCATGTCAGAGAACACCCAGCAGCCGTCGGGAGGCCAGGAGCCGCGCGACCCCTGGGCGCCGCCGGAACGCAAGGTCCCGCTGGACAAGCCGCCGGTGCACGACCAGCAGACCGTCGTCTCGATGCCCGCGCCGCCCGCCGGCGCCCCGACCGGTGCCCCCTACCCGGGCGCGCCCGGACAGCAGGCACCCGGCTTCGGCGCTCCGACGCCGCCGCCCGCACCGCAGGCGGCGCCCGGGAGTTACGGCTACCCCGCCCCGCCGCAGCAGCCGGCCCAGGACGGCGGCTACCCGGGCCAGCAGCCGGGCCAGGACGCCGGATATCCCGGCTACCCCGGGCAGCAGCCCGGTTACGACGGTGGCTACCCCGGCTACCCCGGCCAGCAGCCCTCCTACGGCTATGCCGGCTGGACCGGGATGGCCGCTCCGCAGAACGGGTTCGGCATAGCCGCGATGGTGCTCGGCATCGTCGCCTGCGTGACGATGTTCTGCTCGTGGGGCATCTCCGGCATCGTGCTCGGTGTGCTGGCCCTGATCTTCGGCATGCTCGGCAAGGGCAAGGCCGCGCGGGGGGAGGCCAGCAACCGGGGGCAGGCCCTCGCGGGCATCATCATGGGCATCGTCGGCATCGTGCTCGGTGTCGTGATCCTCGTCCTGCTGATCGTGCTCGTGGCCAACGCGCCGGAGTCGCACCACAGCGAGTACGACTACTGGGACAGCGCGTTGACGCTGGCCGCGTCGGGTCGTTGAGGGCTGCCTCGTAGCACCACCGGGGCGCCGCTTTCGGGCGGCGCCCGCAGTACCCCGCCCCGGCGCGGGGAGCCCGCATCGGCTCCCCGCGCCGGGGTTTGCCGTGCCGGCCCCGCGGTTTCGGCTGTCGGCCGTGGTGGGTTGCTAGCGCAGTTCCTCGCGCCCCTTTGGGCGGGGCCGCGTCCCGGGGGCTTGTTGGTCGGCTGCGCGCGCGGTGGGTTGCTCGCGTCCCCTGCAGGGGCCTACTCGCGGCGCAGCCTTTCGCGGGTTTCGGTGAGGGCGAAGCCCAGGAGGTTCAGGCCGCGCCACTGGGCCGGATCCTGGGCCTCCGGGGTGTCCGCCGCCCGGCCGATGCCCCAGATGCGGTCCAGCGGGCTCGCCTCGACCAGAACCCGGTCGCCGGTGCCGAGCAGATACGCCCGCAGCGCCGCGTCCTGGCCGAATTTGTGCAGGCACCCGGCGCGCACTGTCGCGTAGCGCTCCCGCCGCCACACCGCTTCGTCGAAGCCCCGCACCAGGCGGCCCGCCTTCTTCGCCAGCGCCGGGTTCGGTGCGGTGAGCGCCGCGCGCTCGCCCTCCGCGTCCCCGAAGAGCCGCGCCTTCGCCGCCATCATCCAGTGCTCGGCCGTCGCGTACTCGACACCGTCGACCACGAAGCGTGACGGCCACCACTGGCTGAAACAGCTCGGGCCCAGCGACCCGTCCCGCTGCGGCCGGTGCCCCCAGAAGTGCAGGAACTTGATCCGCTCACCCTTCTTGACCTGCGCGATCAGTCCGTCCAGCGGCGCGCGGTCCCCCGTGATCCCCGTCATGCACGCGAGTCTGGCACGCGCCACTGACAACCCGTCGGGCCAACGCCGCTCCGACGCGACACTTGGTCGACAGATTCCGTCGCGTAACCAAAAGGCAACAACGGAATCACTTGTTGGCCGGATGTCGCTCTGCCAGGATCGTCACTCAAATCGAGCTGAAGCTACGAAGAACGTGGGCGACATGGACACCGACACCGGCCAAGGCAACCGCACCCCCGCACAGGACCGCTTCCCCGCACAGGACCGCTTCGCGGCCGGCGCCCAGTACATCGGCGGGCGACTGCGCCCGGGGACCTCCGGGCGGCGCCAGGCCGTCGTCGACCCCGCGACGGGGGACACGGTGTACGCGTACGAGCTGGCGGGCACCGCCGACGTCGACGCCGCGGTCGCCGCCGCCAAGGAGGCCTTCCCCGGATGGTCGGCCGCCGCCCCCGGCGAGCGCTCCGCCGCCCTGCACAAGCTCGCCGAGGTGCTCGCCGAGCGCGCCGAGGAATTCGCCCAGGCCGAGTCCCTCCAGTGCGGCAAGCCCCTCAAGCTGACCCGCGAGTTCGACGTCCCCGGCACGGTCGACAACGCCGCCTTCTTCGCGGGGGCGGCCCGGCACCTCCAAGGCACCTCCGCCGGCGAGTACTCCGGCGACCACACCTCCTACGTACGCCGCGAGCCCATCGGCGTCGTCGGGTCCATCGCCCCCTGGAACTACCCGCTCCAGATGGCCGCCTGGAAGATCCTCCCGGCGATCGCGGCGGGCAACACCATCGTCCTCAAGCCCGCCGAGATCACCCCGCTGACCTCGCTCCTGTTCGCCGAGGCCGCCAAGGAGGCGGGCATCCCGGACGGTGTCATCAACATCGTCAGCGGATCCGGCAAGGACGCGGGCGAGCACCTCGTCGGCCACCCCGACGTCGTCATGACCTCCTTCACCGGGTCCACCGGCGTCGGCAAACGCGTCGCGGAGATCGCCACCCGCACCGTCAAGCGCGTCCACCTCGAACTCGGCGGCAAGGCCCCCTTCGTGGTGTTCGACGACGCCGACCTGGAAGCCGCCGTGCACGGCGCCGTCGCCGGCTCGCTCATCAACTCCGGCCAGGACTGCACCGCCGCCACCCGCGCCTACGTACAGCGTCCCCTCTACGACGCCTTCGTCGAGCGGGTCGCGGCCCTCATGGAGAGCGTCCGGCTCGGCGACCCGTTCCGCGAGGACACCGACCTCGGCCCGCTCATCTCCCACGTGCACCGCGACCGTGTCGCCGCCTTCGTCGAGCGGGCCCGCGACTACGCCCGGATCGTGACCGGCGGCCGGGCCCCCGAGGGCGACGGCGCCTACTACCCGCCCACCCTCATCGCCGACGCCGCCCAGGACAGCGAGGCCGTCCAGGCCGAGATCTTCGGCCCCGTCCTGGTCGTGCTGCCCTTCGACACCGACGACGAAGGCATCGCCCTCGCCAACGACACCCCCTACGGACTCGCCGCCTCCGCCTGGAGCCGCGACGTGTACCGCACCGGCCGGGCGACCCGCGAGATCAAAGCGGGATGTGTCTGGATCAACGACCACATTCCGATCATCAGCGAGATGCCGCACGGCGGCTACAAGGCGAGTGGGAGCGGAAAGGACATGTCGGCGTATTCCTTCGAGGAGTACACGCAGGTCAAACACGTGATGTACGACAACACGGCGGTGGCGAAGAAGGACTGGCACCGCACGATCTTCGGGGACCGATAGCCGAGGGCCCGACGAGGCCGACGAACCCACCCGGAAGGGCACACCGCGCATGGAGCAGTACGAGTCCGACCTCCCCCCAGCTCCCCACTCCGCCCGAGCGGGCAACGGCCCCCTCGCCGCGGCCCAACTGGCCGCCGTCCGGCGCAGCCTGACCACCGGCCGCGGCGCCCTCACCCGCCGCTCCGTGCTGCGCGCATCGGGCCTCGGCGCGCTTACCGTCGGCGGCCTCGCCACCCTGAGCGCCTGCGGCATCCCCGCCGCCACCAAGGAGAACGGCACCGGACCGTCCAACGCCGACCACTCCGCCCAGGAGAAGAAGATCAACTTCTCCAACTGGACGCAGTACATGGACATCAGCGACGACAAGAAGCACCATCCGACGCTGGACGAGTTCACCCGCCGCACCGGGATCCAGGTCACCTACACCGAGGACATCAACGACAACGTCGAGTTCTTCGGCAAGATCAAGCCGCAGCTCGCCGGCGGCCAGGACACCGGCCGCGACCTCATGGTCCTCACCGACTGGCTGGCCGCCCGCCTCATCCGGCTCGGCTGGGCACAGAAGCTCGACCCCGAGCACCTGCCGCACGCCTACGCCAACCTCGCGTCCCAGTTCCGCACCCCCGACTGGGACCCGGGCCGCGCCTACTCCTACCCCTGGACCGGCATCCCGACCGTCATCGCCTACAACTCCAAGGCCACCGGCGGCAAGAAGGTCGACTCGATCACCCAGCTCCTCGACGACCCCAGCCTCAAGGGCCGCGTCGGCTTCCTGTCCGAGATGCGCGACTCCATCGGGATGACCCTGCTCGACCTCGGCAAGGACCCCGCCCATTTCACCGACGCCGACTTCGACGCCGCGATCGGACGCCTCCAAAAGGGCGTCGACACCAAGCAGATCCGCCGCTTCACCGGCAACGATTACACCGGCGACCTGGTGAAGGGCGACCTCGCGGCCTGTGTCGCCTGGGGCGGCGACGTGACCCAACTGCGCGCCGACAACCCGGACATCAAGTACGCGATCCCGGCGGCCGGCTACATGACATCGAGCGACAACCTGATCGTCCCGGCCAAGGCCCGCCACCAGAGCAACGCCGAGAAGCTCATCGACTACTACTACGAGCTTCCGGTCGCCGCCAAGCTCGCCGCGTTCATCAACTACCAGTGCCCCGTCGACGGAGTCCGCGACGAACTCGCGAAGATCGACCCCGCCCTCGCGGCCAACGAACTCATCCTTCCGGACAAGGCGATGAGCGCGAAGTCCCACTCCTTCCGCTCGCTCAGCGAGGCCGAGGAGACGGCGTACGAGCAGAAGTTCTCGCGACTCATCGGAGCGTAGCGCTCCGCGGGGCTTGCGTTCGTAGGTGCCGGGCCGTTGTGGCTGGTCGCGCAGTCCCCGCGCCCCTTCGGGGCGATAGGCCCCCTCCCTCCCCCTCGACACCCCCTGGGACCCCACCCATGACTGACAGCACCGCCGGCGGCGATGTCCGCCTCACCGGGATCAGCAAGACATACGGTTCCTTCACCGCCGTGCATCCGCTCGAACTGACCGTGCCGCAAGGCTCGTTCTTCGCACTGCTCGGTGCGTCCGGCTGCGGCAAGACCACCACGCTCCGCATGATCGCCGGACTTGAGGAGCCCACCACCGGCACCGTCTTCCTCGGCGACAAGGACGTCACCGACCTGCCGCCCTACAAGCGGCCGGTCAACACCGTCTTCCAGTCGTACGCCCTCTTCCCGCACCTGGACGTCACCGAGAACATCGCCTTCGGGCTGCGCCGACGGGGCATCAAGTCGGTGAAGAAGCAGGTCGACGACATGCTGGAACTCGTCCAGCTCGGCGACTTCGCACGCCGCAAGCCGCACCAGCTCTCCGGCGGCCAGCAACAGCGCGTCGCGGTCGCCCGCGCCCTCATCAACCACCCGCAGGTACTGCTCCTCGACGAGCCGCTCGGCGCCCTCGACCTCAAGCTGCGCCGCCAGATGCAGCTGGAACTCAAGCGCATCCAGACCGAGGTCGGCATCACCTTCGTCCACGTCACCCACGACCAGGAGGAGGCCATGACGATGGCCGACACCGTCGCGGTGATGAACGGCGGCCGCGTCGAACAGCTCGGCGCCCCGGCCGACCTGTACGAGAACCCGCAGACCACGTTCGTCGCGAACTTCCTCGGCACCTCCAACCTCATCGAGGCCGAAGTCGCCGAGTCGAGCGGCGACGACCTCGTCGTCAGCGCCGGCGGCTCCAAGCTGCGGCTGCCCGGCGACCGATGTTCGGCCCCCACCAGCAGCGGCGGCAAGCTCCTCGTCGGCGTACGCCCCGAAAAGATCTCGCTCGCCCACCGCGACGAGGAAGGCGCGATCGCGGACGGCCGCAACCGCGTCACCGGCCGCATCGTCGACTCCTCCTTCATCGGCGTCTCCACCCAGTACCTGGTGGACTCCCCGGCGGGCAAGGGCCTCGCCGTGTACGAGCAGAACATCGAGCGCGACACCCGGCTCGTCCCGGGCGCCGAGGTCGTCCTGCACTGGAACCCGGCGCACACCTTCGGGCTCGACGCCGCCCAGGCGATCGACGCGGGCGTGGAGAAGGTCGAGGACGCCGCGTGACCGCCCCGGCCGAGGCGCCCCCCGCGCCGAGCGACGACCTCCCCGTGCGCAAGGCATCCGCCCGCAAGCGGCTCGTGCCCTACTGGCTGCTGCTGCCCGGCATCCTCTGGCTGATCGTGTTCTTCGCGCTGCCGATGGTGTACCAGGCCTCGACCTCCGTACAGACCGGCTCACTCGAGAAGGGCTTCCAGGTCACCTGGCACTTCCAGACCTACTGGGACGCCTTCAAGGAGTACTACCCGCAGTTCATCCGCTCCCTGCTCTACGCCGGCACGGCGACCCTGCTGTGTCTGCTGCTCGGCTACCCGCTGGCCTACCTCATCGCCTTCAAAGCGGGCCGCTGGCGCAACATCGTCCTGGTCCTGGTCATCGCACCGTTCTTCACCAGCTTCCTCATCCGCACCCTGGCCTGGAAGACGATCCTGGCCGACGGCGGACCCGTGGTGCACGCGCTGTCCACGCTGCACGTCCTCGACGTCACCAGCTGGCTGGGATGGACCGACGGCAACCGGGTCCTCGCCACACCGATGGCCGTGGTGTGCGGCCTCACCTACAACTTCCTGCCCTTCATGATCCTGCCGCTCTACACCTCCCTGGAGCGGATCGACTCCCGGCTGCACGAAGCCGCCGGCGACCTGTACGCCACCCCCGCCACCACCTTCCGCAAGGTGACCTTCCCGCTGTCGATGCCCGGTGTCGTCTCCGGCACCCTGCTGACCTTCATCCCCGCCAGCGGCGACTACGTCAACGCCGAACTGCTCGGCTCCACCGACCAGAAAATGGTCGGCAACGTCATCCAGTCGCAGTTCCTGCGCGTCCTGGACTACCCGACGGCCGCCGCGCTCTCCTTCATCCTCATGGCGATCGTGCTGATCATGGTCACCGTCTACATCCGCCGATCCGGGACGGAGGACCTGGTCTGATGCCCCTCGTCAAGTGGCTGCGCCGCAACCTCGTGGTGCTCGCGGGACTCGCGACGCTCGCCTACCTGATCCTGCCCAACGTCGTCGTGATGGTGTTCTCGTTCAACAAGCCGAACGGGCGCTTCAACTACTCCTGGACACGGTTCTCCACCGACGCCTGGAAGGATCCCTGCGGGGTCGCCGACATGTGCGGCTCCCTCTCGCTCTCGCTCCAGATCGCCCTCTGGGCGACGATCGGCTCGACCGCGCTCGGCACGATGATCGCGTTCGCCCTGGTCCGCTACCGGTTCCGGGCACGCGGCGCGATCAACTCGCTGATCTTCCTGCCGATGGCGATGCCCGAGGTCGTCATGGCCGCCTCGCTCCTCACGCTGTTCCTCAACATGGGCGCGCGGCTGGGCTTCTGGACCATCCTCATCGCCCACATCATGTTCTGCCTCAGCTTCGTCGTCACCGCCGTCAAGGCGCGCGTGATGTCCATGGACCCACGACTCGAAGAAGCCGCACGCGACCTCTACGCCGGGCCCGTCCAGACGTTCCTGCGCGTGACGCTGCCGATCGCGTCGCCCGGCATCGCGGCGGGCGCGCTGCTCGCCTTCGCGCTCTCCTTCGACGACTTCATCATCACCAACTTCAACGCGGGCTCCACCGTGACCTTCCCCATGTTCGTGTGGGGCTCGGCACAGCGCGGCACACCCGTGCAGATCAACGTCATCGGGACGGCCATGTTCGTCATCGCCGTCGTGGTGGTCACCGCCGGACAATTCATTGCCAACCGGCGCAAGAACAGCGCGAAAGCGTAACCGTACGCAGTTCCCGAGGGAGTTGGAAATCATGGCCGTGACCCGAGCCATGAAGAGCGCAGCACGACAGTCCCTGGCGGGCGCGCAGCCCGTCCCCTTCTGGCTGGAGGACCCCGGCCGCCCCGAGGCGCTGCCCGCCCTCACCGGCGACGAGAAGTGCGACCTCCTCGTCATCGGCGGCGGCTACAGCGGGCTGTGGACCGCGCTCATCGCCAAGGAGCGCGAGCCCGGCCGCGACGTCGTCCTCATCGAGGGCAAGGAAATCGGCTGGGCCGCCTCCGGCCGCAACGGCGGCTTCTGCGCCGCCTCCCTCACCCACGGCCTGGGCAACGGCCTGGCCCGCTGGCCCGGCGAGCTCGCCAAGCTCGAAGAGCTCGGCGTGGCCAACCTCGACGCCATCGCGGACACGGTCGCCCGCTACACGATCGACTGCGACTTCGAGCGCACCGGCGAGATCGACGTGGCCACCGAACCCCACCAGCTCGAAGAACTGCACGAGATGTACGAGGAGGCGACGAAACTCGGCTTCGGCGGCCTCGAACTCCTCGACGAGGACCAGCTGCGCGCCGAGGTCGACTCACCCACCTTCCTCGGCGGGCTCTGGGACCGCGAAGGCGTCGCCATGCTCCACCCGGCCAAGCTCGCCTGGGGCCTGAAGCGGACCTGCCTGGACCTGGGCGTACGGATCTACGAGCACACCCCGGGCCTCTCGCTGACCCGGGTCGACGGCGGCATGGGCGTACGCACCCCGTACGGCAAGGTGCGCGCCGAACAGGTCGCACTCGGCACCAACGTCTTCCCGTCGCTGGTCAAGCGGCTGCGCCCGTACACGGTCCCGGTCTACGACTACGCGCTGATGACCGAGCCGCTGACCTCGGCCCAGCTGGAGTCCATCGGCTGGCACCGCCGGCAGGGGCTCGGGGACGCGGCCAACCAGTTCCACTACTTCCGCCTGTCCGCCGACAACCGCATCCTGTGGGGCGGCTACGACGCGATCTACCAGTACGGCAAGAAGGTGCGCACCGAGTACGACGACCGGCCCGCGACCTACGCCAAGCTCGCCGAGCAGTTCTTCACCTGCTTCCCGCAGCTGGCCGGGGTGCGCTTCAGCCACGCCTGGGGCGGCGCGATCGACACCTGCTCGCGCTTCTCGGCGTTCTTCGGCACCGCGCACGGCGGCCGGGTCGCGTACGCCGCCGGATACACCGGGCTCGGCGTCGGCGCGACCCGGTTCGGCGCCGACGTGATGCTGGACCTGCTGTCGGGGGAGCCCACCGAGCGCACCGACCTGGAGATGGTGCGTACCAAGCCGCTGCCGTTCCCGCCGGAGCCGGTGGCCTGGGCGGGCATCGGCATCACCAAGTGGTCGTTGGCCCGTGCCGACGAGAACGGTGGCCGGCGCAACCTCTGGCTCAAGGCGATGGACCGGGTCGGGCTCGGATTCGACAGCTGACCGCTCGACCGCCTCGTGCGCTCCCGGTCACGCCGGGGGCGCACCCCTGGGGATGGGGGTGTGACCCAGCTCACTACCGATAGGTGGCCGAAGCCGCGTCATAGCCCGCCCCGAAGCCGCTCTCCCTGGTGGACGCAACCCCTGCGCCCGATCAACGGCCTCGGAAACGGGAGGACGGCAATGACTGCCTCGGGGGCAAGGAGCGCGGTGGAATGGCTGGCGTCGGTGGCGCCGGATCCCGATGCCTGCCGATGGGAATGGGAGCGCAACCCTCTGGGGACGGCGCTCCTTCCGGCGGGCCGGAGCTGGGACGTACTGATCCTGCCGGGCGGGCTCGGGCACGGCGCGCTCGACGTGCTGTCCCGGCTCGTGGACCGGCCGGGTCCCGTGCTCGCCGACCTGGGAGAGGTGCGCATGGGCTTCTTCGTGCCGCCCGGCACCGCCGCGCGCTGGCTCGGCACGGGGGTGCGGGGCGCGGGCCGCGGCAGCTGGATCGTGGTCCCCCATCCCGGCCGGGCGGTCGGCGGGGTGCGCTGGGTGGTGCCGCCGGACGGCTCGGGCACCCTGACCGATCCCGCGGTCCTTGAGCTGGCGATGCACGAGGCCGCGGCCCATATCGCACGCGACGGCGACAAGCGGGGCAAGGGGGACTGACCAGGGGATCGATCGCGTGCGGTTCGCTGCCGGAACCCTTGACAAGCCGATTGGTCTGGACCATGTTGTGCGCACTTCGTGTCTCAATACCCCCTTGCCCGGAGGCAGTTGTGGACCGCACCAGACATCAGGCCCCACGTTCGACGCTCATCGGCGCCCTGACGGCGGCCGCCCTCGCCGCGGCCGGGCTCGTCGCCGCCGCGCCGTCCGCGCACGCCGCCGACACCGACCTCATCCGCAACGGAGGCTTCGAGTCCGCGCTCGACGGCTGGAACTGCACCGCGGGCAGCGGCGCCGCCGTCTCCTCGCCCGTGCGCAGCGGCAGCGGCGCCCTCAGGGCCACCCCGGCCGGCAGCGACAACGCGCAGTGCGCCCAGAGCGTGGCCGTGCAGCCCAACTCCACATACACACTGAGCAGTTGGGTGCAGGGCAGCTATGTGTATCTCGGCGCGTCCGGCACCGGCACCACCGATGTGTCGACCTGGACCCAGTCCGCGTCCTCCTGGCAGCAGCTGAAGACCACCTTCAAGACCGGCCCGAGCACCACGTCGGTGACCGTCTACACGCACGGCTGGTACGGAACGCCCGCCTACAGCGCCGACGACGTGAGCCTGATCGGCCCCGGCGGCGCTCCCGTGCAGACACCCGCCACGCCCGCCGGTCTCACCGCCTCGGGCGCCACCTCCTCCAGCATCGGCCTGAACTGGTCCCCGGTCACCGGCGCCACCGGCTACACCGTCTACCGCGACGGCCTCAAAGCGGCCTCGGCGAGCGGGACTTCGGTCACCGTGACGGGCCTGACCGCCGGCACCTCGTACAGCTTCCAGGTCACCGCGACCAACAGCGCGGGGGAGTCCCCGAAGTCGGCCGCCGTCAGCGCGAGCACCACCAGTGGCGGCGGCACCACCCCACCGCCCTCCGGGCACGCCCTCGTCGGTTATCTGCACGCCTCGTTCGCCAACGGCGCGGGCTACACGCGCATGGCCGACGTGCCCGACGACTGGAACATCATCGACCTGGCCTTCGGCGAGCCCACCTCCCCGACCTCGGGCGACATCCGCTTCACCCCGTGCCCGGTCAGCCAGTGCCCGACCGTGGAGTCGCTCGCCGACTTCAAGGCGGCCATCAAGGCCAAGCAGGCCAAGGGCAAGAAGGTGCTGATCTCCATCGGCGGCCAGAACGGCCAGGTCCAGCTCACCACGACCGCCGCACGCGACACCTTCGTCTCGTCCGTCTCGAAGATCATCGACGACTACGGTCTCGACGGCCTCGACGTCGACTTCGAGGGCCACTCGCTCTCCCTGAACACCGGCGACACCGACTTCAGGAGTCCCACGACTCCCGTCGTCGTCAACCTCATCGACGCCCTGAAGACCCTCAAGGCGAAGTACGGCGCGAAGTTCGTCCTGACCATGGCCCCGGAGACGTTCTTCGTGCAGATGGGCTACCAGTACTACGGCTCGGGACCCTGGGGCGGACAGGACCCGCGCTGCGGCGCCTACCTTCCGGTCATCTACGCGCTGCGCGACTCGCTCACCCTGCTGCACGTCCAGGACTACAACTCGGGCTCGATCATGGGCCTCGACAACCAGTACCACTCGATGGGCGGCTCGGACTTCCACATCGCCATGACCGACATGCTGCTCACCGGCTTCCCGGTCGCGGGCGACACCTCGAAGGTGTTCCCGGCGCTGCGGCCCGACCAGGTCGCCATCGGCCTGCCGGCCTCCACTCAGGCGGGCAACGGCTGGACCGGCCCCGCCGAGGTCACCAAGACCCTGGACTGCCTGACGAAGAAGGCCGACTGCGGCGCGTACCAGACCCACGGCAGCTGGCCGGGGCTGCGCGGACTGATGACCTGGTCCATCAACTGGGACCGGTTCAACGGAGCCGAGTTCTCGAAGAACTACGACGCATACCCGTGGAGCTGACCACCAGGAGAGCCCCGCACAGGCACACACTGGCGAGCACGTCGAGGGGCCAGTGGTAGCCGTGCAGCACGAGACCGATGCCCGTCGCCGCTGTCAGCGCCCCCGCGGCGGCGGGCATCAACCACCCGCGGCGCACGAAGGGGGCGAGCAGCAGGGCCGCCGCGCCGTAGGCCACCATCGCGGTCGCCGTATGTCCTGACGGGTAGTAGCCGGTCGCCGGGTCGAAGGGGCCCGGCCGCGCGATCCACTCCTTCAGCGGCACCACGAGCAGCGGCACGAGCGCCATCGTGGCGGCGGCGATCAGGGCCCGGCGGCGCAGGCCGCGGTGGAGGGCGTACCCGATCGCACAGGCGAGGACCGGCAGGGCGACCGGCATGCTGCCGAGGTCGGAGAGCCCCTCCGCGAGCCAGGACGGGCCGTGGCCGGTGAGCGGGGGGTCGAGGCGCTCGTCGAGACGGCGCAGCGGGCCGCCCGAAGCGACCTGCCAGGTGATGACCGCGAACACGCCGAGCAGCGTGGCGAAGAGGAAAGCCGGCCGCCCCGGAACAGGGGGGGAGGTTCCGGGGCGGCCGCCTTGACCGGCGTACCGCTCGCCCCGGGGGGTGTGGGGCGGTCGGTCATCCGATCGGTGAGGAGTTCCGGAGCCGGAGGCTCCAGTGGTGTGCGCGAGGGCACGACCAGGGCAAGGCTGGGGATGCTGCGCCCTGGGATCGCCCGCAGTCCCCTGCGGGCGGGGTGTTTCTCTCATCTGCAGAAACCGTACGTCAGTCGGCGGGGGTCCGACAGCGGGAACTCCATCCCGCCATCGGCCCCCCACACCTTCTTCACAGGCGGTGCGAGCGCCTCTGCCCCGTGTTCGGTTCAGACGCCGGTGAAGGCCTGCTCGATGATGTCGAGGCCCTCGTTCAGGAGGTCCTCGCCGATGACGAGCGGCGGCAGGAAACGCAGGACATTTCCGTAGGTGCCGCAGGTCAGGACCAGGAGGCCCTCGGCGTGGCAGGCCTTGGCGAGCGCGCCGGCCGCCTCCGGATTCGGGGTCTTCGACGCGCGGTCCTTGACCAGCTCGATGGCGATCATGGCGCCGCGGCCTCGGATGTCGCCGATGATGTCGTACTTCTCGGCCATGGTGGCCAGACGGGCCTTCATGACCTCCTCGATGCGCTTGGCCCTGCCGTTGAGGTCGAGCTCCTTCATCGTCTCGATCGCGCCGAGGGCGGCGGCACAGGCCACCGGGTTGCCGCCGTAGGTGCCGCCGAGGCCGCCCGCGTGAGCGGAGTCCATGATCTCGGCGCGGCCCGTCACGGCGGCCAGCGGCATGCCGCCCGCGATGCCCTTGGCGGTGGTGATCAGGTCGGGGACGATGCCCTCGTCCTCACAGGCGAACCACTGGCCGGTGCGGCAGAAGCCGGACTGGATCTCGTCCGCGACGAAGACGATGCCGTTGTCCTTGGCGAACTGGCTGATCGCCGGCAGGAAGCCCTTGGCCGGCTCGATGAAGCCGCCCTCGCCGAGCACCGGCTCGATGATGATCGCGGCGACGTTGTCCGCGCCGATCTGCTTGTTGATCATGTCGATGGCCTGGGCGGACGCCTCGGCGCCTGCGTTCTCCGGGCCGGTCAGCCAGCGGTAGCCGTAGGCCACCGGAACCCGGTAGACCTCGGGCGCGAACGGGCCGAAGCCGTTCTTGTACGGCATGTTCTTCGACGTCAGCGCCATCGTCAGGTTGGTGCGGCCGTGGTAGCCGTGGTCGAAGACGACGACGGCCTGGCGCTTGGTGTACGCACGGGCGATCTTGACGGCGTTCTCGACGGCCTCGGCGCCCGAGTTGAACAGGGCCGACTTCTTGGCGTGGTCGCCCGGGGTCAGCTCGGCGAGCTGCTCGGCGACGGCGACGTAGCCCTCGTACGGCGTGACCATGAAGCAGGTGTGCGTGAAGTCCTGCAGCTGGGCGCTCGCGCGGCGCACCACGGCCTCGGCGGACGCGCCCACCGAGGTCACCGCGATGCCGGAACCGAAGTCGATCAGGCGGTTGCCGTCGACGTCCTCGATGATGCCGCCGCCCGCGCGCGCGGTGAAGACGGGCAGCGTGGAGCCCACACCCGCGGCGACCGCCGCGAGACGGCGGGCCTGAAGCTCCTGCGACTTCGGGCCGGGGATGGCGGTGACGACGCGGCGCTCCTGCGGGATCGCGCTCATGAGGGGCTCCTGGAGATGTTCTGGGGGATTCGGACGCTTCCTTGGCTTTCTTGGCAGGCTAGGGCGCCCGGACGGCCCGCGGCATGCGCCGTTCGGTAGTGGTGGAGGTGTGTCCCTTGTCCTCGGCGGACAGTTCCCCCGGGCGGGCGCGTGGTGCGCGGCAGCGGTGAACCGTCGTGCGCGGGCACTAGATTGAGCGTTCGCACCGCTCGGAACGGACCTGGCTGGTCAGGGGGCAAGGGGTCGATGGACACCGAAGGCACGTACGACGCACGCGGCACCCGTTCGGGGGCGGTCCCGCGCCCCGCGGGACCGCCCCCGCGCCCGGCGCTCCCGCCCCGGCCCGCCGAGGCGCCCGCTGCCGCGCCCTCGCTCGGCGACTGGCTGCGCACCCCGCGCGCCCCCGCCGAACCCGGCCTGTGGCGCTTCGGCCACACCCCGCGGCCGGACGCGGACCCCGACCGGGTGCCGAACCGGGCGCTGATCGGCGGTGCGCTGGTGGCGTTCCTCGCCGCCGTCCTGGTCTGGTCGCTGTGGAGCAACGGCTACATCCCGCACAGCCGGGTGTTGCTCGAACTGTTCACACCGGCGGAATGGTGGGGTTACCCGCGGCCACCGCAGGCTGAGACGGCAATCGACGTCTACAACTGCCTGTTCGCGGCGTTGCTGATGTTCGCCTTCGGACGGATGGGCAACTGGGCCGAGGTCTTCCGGCGGTATGCGGTTGATCACCCACAGCCCGAGCGTGCCCTGCGTACGGCACTGGTGGGAGCTGTGGCTGTCTGGTTCTTCATGTGGTCCAACCTTGTGCCGTTCTTCGTCGTCGTGCTGCACATGGTCCCGCTGTCGTGGATGCAGGGGGGAGGTGACCACGTGGTGGCGGCGCTGGTCGCGTATGCCTTCTATGCCATCGTCACAGCAGTGATCTTGTGGCCCTTCGCCAAGGCCGGCGACTGGCTGGGCCACTTCCGCAAGGGCAAGCCAGCGCCCTTGGACCACACCCCGGCCGCGCCCGCTGCGCCGCCTGCCTCCTCGCCCGCCGACTGGCCCCGGCTGCGGGCCGCCGGGCTCGGCGGGGTCGCCGACCGGCTCGTCGCGGAGGAGCGTTCCGGACGGATGAACGACGTCGACTGCGTCCGCATCCGGCGGGCCTGGACGACCGTCCAGGCCGACCCCTCCCGGCTCACCGCGTTCACCGACGCGGTCGCGGGCCAGGGCGCGCGGGCCTGTCTGCATCCCTCGGGCGACCGCGACCTGCCGGCCCGCGCGGCCACCCACGACCTGCTCACCTCGCAGGTGCGGATCGGCCGTTACCCCGACACCGACCGCACCCCGGCCACCCGCAGGGGCGCGGGCGCCGCGGTCGAGCCCGCCGCGCTCGGCTCGTCGCTGCTCGCGATCGGACCGTTCGGCGCGGGCAAGACGCGGCACCTGGTGCGGCCCGTCGTGGAGTCGCTCGCGCTCCAGGCGCTGGCCGGCAAGGCCGCCGTCGTGGCGGTCTGCGCGGCAGGCACCCCGTTGGGCGCCGACGACGGGTACGACGTGGTGATCAAGCCCGGCGACCCGGCATCGGCGTACGACCTCGACCTGTACGGCGGCACCCTCGACCCCGACGAAGCCGCGGTCCTGCTCGCCGAGGCCTTCGCGGGAGACCTCGCCGAGATCGACGCGCGCCGCGCCGCGACCGCCCTGGCCCAGCTGCTCGGCCCCTATCGCGCGGCCCACGGCCGCTTCCCCTCCGTCCCCGTCCTGCGCGAACTCCTCGACGGCTCACCCGGCGCCACGGAGGACCTGCGGGGGCGCCTCGACGCCGAGGCGCACCGCGCCCAGCTCCGCGAACTCGACGCGCGGGAACGCCAGTCGGGCACCCCGGGCGACCCCGGGCTCGCCCTCGCCGCCCGGGTCGCGGTGCTCGACCGCCCCGCCTTCGAGGGGTTCTTCGACACCACGGGTGAGACCCGGCCGTTCTCGCTGCGCGCCCTGGAACACCCCCTGCGGGTCCGCATCGACGTGCCCGAACGCGCCCACCCCGAGGCGGCGCACCTGCTGACCCGGCTGATCCTCGCCCAGTTCACCGCAGGGGCGACGGCCCGCGGGGACCGCTCGCTCTTCGCCTTCCTCGCCCTCGACGACGCCACCCACGCCATCACCGCCGAATCCGTACGGGCCGTGCAGCGGCTGCGGAACGCCAACGCCGGAGTGCTGCTCACCCTGCGGGCGCTCGGCGACGTACCGGAACACCTGCACACCTCGCTGCTCGGCTCGGTCGGCTGCCACATGGCGTTCTCCGGGGTCACCACCTGGGACGGGCGGCTCTTCGCGCAGGCCTGGGGCACCGAATGGGTGGAGACCACCGAGGTCGCCAAGCACACCGTCTTCGCCGACCAGCCCCTCACCCGGGCCATTCACGCGCTGCGCAAACTCGTCACCGGCAAGGCGGTCACCACCGACGCCGTGACCGTGCGCAAGGTGGAGCGCGAACGCTGGTCGGCCTCCGAGCTCGCCCACCAGGTACCGGCCGGGCACGCCGTGCTGTCCCTGACCACCGTCAAGGGCGAGCACGCGCCGCCGCTCCTGGTGGACCTGCGGGGCTGAGCCGCCCCGGGGCCGGCCGCAAGGGGTGCCCGGTCGGCGGGTTCCGTGGCCGAAGGAGGCCGCGGAACCTGGCCGAGCTGGCAAAATGGAGATGCTCCGTTCATACGGGACGTAGCAATCGACTGCCGAAGGTAACCCCGTCCCATGCCGCCCACGCTCGCCTCGCTCATCCAGCACTCGGCGCTCAAGCTCACCGTGCGCGCGGGGGAGGACCAGCTGGACCGCCCGGTGCGCTGGGCCCACGTCAGCGAACTCGCCGACCCCGTCCCGTACATGGAGGGCGGCGAACTGCTGCTCACCACCGCGATGACCCTCGCGGCCGACGACCCCCAGGCGATGCGCCGCTACGTGCGCCGCCTCGCCAGGGCCGGGGTCGTCGGGCTCGGCTTCGCGATCGGCGTCAACTACGACACCGTGCCGAGCGCCCTGCTCGACGCGGCACGGGAGGAGGGGCTCCCGCTCCTCGAAGTGCCCCGGCGCACCCCGTTCCTCGCCATTTCCAAGGCGGTCTCGGCGGCGATCTCGGCCGAGCAGTACCGCGCGGTGACCGCCGGGTTCGAGGCCCAGCGCGAGCTGACGCGGGCCGCGCTCGCCGACGGCCCCGCCGTGCTCGTCGCCAAGCTCGCCACCCACGTCGACGGCTGGGCCGCCCTGTACGACGCCTCCGGGGCGGTCGTGGCCGCGGCGCCCGAATGGGCCGCCCGCCGGGCCGCCCGGCTCACCGCGGACGTCGCCCGGCTGCGCGAGCGCCCGGCCCCGGCGAGCGCGGTCGTCGGCGGCGCAGACGAGGCATCCGGCGACCGCGTCGAACTCCAGTCACTGGGCACCGGGCGACGGGTGCGCGGCGCGCTCGCCGTCGGTACGGGCGCTCCGCTCGGCACGGCCGAGCGGTACGCGGTGCACTCCGCGGTCGCCCTGCTCACCCTCACCACGGAACGCTCCCGCTCGCTCCAGGCCGCCGAGCAGCGGCTGGGCGCCGCTGTGCTGCGGATGCTCCTCTCCGGCCAGCAGGACCACGCCCGCGCCGTCGCGGGGGACCTGTACGGCGGACTCCTGGACGCGCCGTTCCGCCTCGCCATCGCCGAACCCGCGAGCGAGGGCGTGACGGCCGGGCTCGGGGCGCTGACCGAGACCATGGAGTCGGCGGCCGCCCGCGGCGGCGAGACGGTGCTCGTGGTGCCGGAGGCCGGGCGGCTCGTGGTGCTCGCGGCCGACGGCGGCGAGGCCGTCGCCGCCTGCCTCGCCCACGAGAACGCCGAGGGCGAGGAGCTCGTCGTCGGCCTCTCGGCGCCGGCCGGCCCGATAGCCGCGGCCTCCGCGTACAAACAGGCCGAGCAGGCACTGTCGGTCGCCCGCCGCCGCGGCAAGCCGCTCGTCGAACACGAGGAGCTCGTTGCGGGCTCCGTGCTGCCGCTGCTCGCGGACGACGCGGTACGGGCGTTCGCGGACGGGATGCTCCGGGCGCTGTACGAGCACGACGCGACCGGGCGGGGCGACCTGGTGGCCTCGCTGCGGGCGTGGCTCTCGCGGCACGGGCAGTGGGACGCGGCGGCCGCGGACCTGGGTGTGCACCGGCACACCCTGCGGTACCGCATGCGCCGCGTGGAGGAGATCCTGGGCCGCTCCCTCGACGACCCGGACGTCCGCATGGAGCTGTGGCTCGCCCTGAAGGCGACGTCCGCCCCCGACCCGGAGTGACCCCGCCACCTGGGGCCCCGCCCCGGACCCCGTTCGCGTCTCAAGGACGCTCGTCCTCGATCTCCCCCAGGCCTTGAAGGCCTGGGGGAACCCCCATGACGGGCTGTAGGCGACCCACCACCGGTGCTGCTGGGGGCGCGGGGGACTGCGCGACCAGCCACGCACGGTCCGCAGCCGACGATCTCTCCCCCGGAGGGTCTCGGGAAGGGGCGGGGTGGCAGCGGGGTAGGGGCGACAAAGCGGCGTAAGCCGCAGGCGCACCACTCCACCCCGGACAAACGCGCACCTCCGTCCCGCGCCCTACCGTGAGGGCATGACTTCTACCCACGCCTTCTGGCTCGCCGGCCGCGAGGCCACCGGCGACGACAGCTTCGATGTCACTTCGCCCTGGGACGGCCGTCACGTCGCCTCGGTCAGCGTCCCCACCGACGCCCAGGTCGAGGAGGCCGTGGCCGCCGCGCACGCCGTCGTGGAGGAGTTCGCGGCGACCCCGGCGCACGTCCGCGCCGCCGCCCTGGACCACGTCTCCAAGCGCCTCGCCGAGCGCACCGAGGAGATCGCCCAGCTGATCTCCGCCGAGAACGGCAAGCCGATCAAGTGGGCCCGCGGCGAGGTCGGCCGCGCGGTGTCCGTGTTCCGCTTCGCCGCGGAGGAGGCCCGCCGCTTCAACGGCGGCGAGGCCCAGCGCCTGGACACCGACGGCGGCGGCGTGGGCCGCCTCGCCCTGACCCGCCGCTTCCCCAAGGGCGTCGTCCTCGGCATCGCGCCGTTCAACTTCCCGCTGAACCTGTGCGCCCACAAGGTCGCCCCGGCCATCGCGGTCGGCGCCCCGATCGTCCTGAAGCCCGCCCCCGCGACCCCGCTCTCGGGGCTCATCCTCGGCGAGCTGCTCGCCGAGACCGAGCTGCCCGCCGGCTCGTGGAGCATCCTGCCGGTCGCCAACGACAAGATGCCGGCCCTGGTGCAGGACGACCGCCTCCCGGTCATCTCCTTCACCGGCTCCGACAAGGTCGGCTACGCGATCATGGACTCCGTGCCGCGCAAGCACTGCACCCTGGAGCTCGGCGGCAACGGCGCGGCCGTCGTGCTCGCCGACTGGGCCTCCGAAGAGGACCTGGACTGGGCGGCGACCCGCATCGCCACCTTCTCCAACTACCAGGGCGGCCAGTCCTGCATCTCCGTGCAGCGCGTGATCGCGGACGCCGCCGTGTACGACCGGCTGCTCCCGAAGGTCGTCGCCGCGGTCGAGGCACAGGTCACCGGCGACCCGTCCGACTCCGCCACCGACGTCGGCCCGCTGGTCAGCGAGGACGCCGCCCGGCGCGTCGAGTCCTGGGTGGACGAGGCCGTCGCGGCCGGAGCCAAGCTGCTCGCCGGAGGCAAGCGCGACGGCGCCTCCTACGCGCCGACCGTGCTCACCGACGTCCCGGACGGCACCACCCTGGCCTGCGAGGAGGTCTTCGGGCCGGTCCTGACCGTACAGAGGGTGGACGGCGAGGCCGAGGCGTTCGCCGCGGTCAACTCCTCCAAGTACGGCCTCCAGGCAGGGGTGTTCACGCACGACGTGCAGACCGCCTTCCGCGCCCACCGCGCCCTCGAGGTCGGCGGCGTGATCATCGGCGACGTGCCGTCCTACCGCGCCGACCAGATGCCGTACGGCGGCGCCAAGGCCTCCGGCGTCGGCCGCGAGGGCGTCCGCTACGCGATGGACGACTACACCTACGAGCGCGTCCTCGTCCTGACGGGCCTCGCCCTGTAGGAGTGCACGCGGTGTGCAGGACACGGGCGACGTGAGACCGGCGGCCGGAACCCACTGTGCGGGGGTTCCGGCCGCCGCCGTACGACCGGGCAGGCGTGCGGGTGGTCCAACTCCCGGGAATCGGGTACATACGGACGGGTAGCACCACCCGGTAACGGGCAGCCGCCCGCACCCGTCAGCCCGCGGCGAGGAGAACCCTCTATGACCGCACCACAGCACACGCCCAAGGTCTCCGAGCGCGAGGCGCGCCAGGTCGCCGAGGCCGCACGCGAGCAGGACTGGCGCAAGCCCAGCTTCGCGAAGGAACTCTTCCTCGGCCGGCTGCGCCTCGATCTGATCCACCCCCATCCCCAGCCCGCCCCCGAGGACGTGGAACGCGGCGAGGCGTTCCTCGCCAAGATGCGCGACTTCTGCGAGACCCGCGTCGACGGCCGGCTCATCGAGCGCGAGTCGCAGATCCCCGACGACGTCGTGAACGGGCTCAAGGAGCTCGGCGCCCTCGGCATGAAGATCGACACGAAGTACGGCGGCCAGGGCCTGACCCAGGTCTATTACAACAAGGCGCTCACGCTCGCCGGTTCGGCCAGCCCCGCGATCGGCGCGCTGCTCTCCGCGCACCAGTCGATCGGCGTGCCCCAGCCGCTGAAGCTGTTCGGCACCCAGGAGCAGAAGGACACCTTCCTGCCGCGGTGTGCCCGTACCGACATCTCCGCGTTCCTGCTCACCGAGCCCGACGTCGGGTCCGACCCGGCCCGGCTCGCCACCACGGCGGTGCCGGACGGCGAGGACACGTACGTCCTGGACGGCGTGAAGCTGTGGACCACCAACGGCGTCGTCGCCGATCTGCTCGTCGTGATGGCCCGGGTGCCGAAGTCCGAGGGCCACAAGGGCGGCATCACCGCCTTCGTCGTGGAGGCGGACTCGCCGGGCGTCACCGTCGAGAACCGCAACGCGTTCATGGGGCTGCGCGGCATCGAGAACGGCGTCACCCGCTTCCACCAGGTGCGCGTCCCGGCCGCCCACCGGATCGGGCCCGAGGGCTCCGGCCTCAAGATCGCCCTGACCACCCTCAACACCGGCCGCCTCTCGCTGCCCGCGATGTGCGTGGGCGGCGGCAAGTGGTGTCTGAAGATCGCCCGCGAATGGGCCGGTGTACGCGAACAGTGGGGCCGCCCGGTCGCCCGGCACGAGGCGGTCGGCGCCAAGATCTCCTTCATCGCCGCGACCACGTTCGCCCTCGAAGCGATGACCGACCTCTCCGCTCAGATGGCCGACGAGAACCGCAACGACATCCGCATCGAGGCCGCCCTCGCCAAGCTGTACGGCTCAGAGATGGGCTGGCTGATGACGGACGAGCTGGTCCAGATCCGCGGCGGCCGCGGGTTCGAGACCGCGGACTCCCTCGAGGCGCGCGGCGAGCGGGCCGTGCCCGCCGAGCAGATGCTCCGCGACATGCGCATCAACCGCATCTTCGAGGGCTCCACGGAGATCATGCACCTGCTGATCGCCCGCGAGGCCGTCGACGCCCATCTGTCGGTGGCGGGCGACCTCATCGACCCCGACAAGACCCTCCAGGACAAGGCCAAGGCGGGCGCCAACGCCGCCGGGTTCTACGCCAAGTGGCTGCCCAAGCTGGTCGCGGGCCCCGGTCAACTCCCGCGCTCATACAGCGAGTTCGGGCCACTGGCCCAGCACCTGCGCTACGCCGAGCGCTCCGCCCGCAAGCTCGCCCGCTCCACGTTCTACGCGATGTCGCGCTGGCAGGGCCGGATGGAGACCAAGCAGGGCTTCCTCGGCCGCATCGTCGACATCGGGGCCGAGCTGTTCGCGATGAGCGCGGCCTGCGTACGGGCCGAGCACCTGCGGGCCGCCGGCGAGAACGGCCGCGAGGCGGTCCAGCTGGCCGACACGTTCTGCCGCCAGTCCCGCATCCGCGTGGAGGAACTCTTCACGCGGCTGTGGAGCAACACCGACGACCTCGACCGCAAGGTCGTCGACGAGGTGCTCGCCGGCGCGTACACCTGGCTGGAGCAGGGCGTCATCGACCCCTCGGGCGACGGCCCGTGGATCGCGGACGCGACCCCGGGGCCGTCCGGACGGGACAACGTCCACCGCCCGGTCCGCTGATCCGATACGCGCGCCGGGGCGCCGGAGCGGCTCGTCCGCTCCGGCGCCCCGGCCCGCGCGGGACACCGCGACGCCACCCCGTCCGCACTCATCCCGGTCTTATTGACAGGAGCGCTGTCCTGGCGCACAGCCGATGCGGCAACAATGGGGGCATGAGCGACAGCCCAGCCCCCCTCGCCGACCCCCACATCACCTTCGATCCGGCCGAAGGCCGACGCGATGTGGTCGTCCTCGGATCCACCGGGTCCATCGGAACCCAGGCCATCGACCTGGTCCTGCGCAACCCCGACCGCTTCCGCGTGACCGCGCTCTCCGCGGCCGGCGGCCGGGTCGGACTCCTGGCCGAGCAGGCCCGACGGCTCGGGGTCCGCGCCGTCGCGGTGGCGCGCGAGGACGCCGTGCCCGCGCTGCGCGAGGCGCTGGCGGCGCAGTACGGCGGCGAACCGCTCCCCGAGATCCTGGCAGGACCCGACGCCGCGACCGACCTCGCCGCGTCCCCCTGCCACACCGTCCTCAACGGCATCACCGGCTCCATCGGTCTCGCCCCGACGCTGGCCGCGCTCTCGGCCGGCCGCACGCTCGCGCTCGCCAACAAGGAGTCCCTGATCGTCGGCGGCCCTCTCGTCAAGGCGCTCGCCCGACCCGGCCAGATCATCCCCGTCGACTCCGAGCACGCCGCGCTCTTCCAGGCCCTGGCCGCGGGCAAGCGCTCCGACGTGCGCAAGCTCGTCGTCACCGCGTCCGGCGGGCCCTTCCGCGGCCGCACCAAGGACGAGCTCGCCGACGTCACCCCCACCGACGCGCTCGCCCACCCCACCTGGGCGATGGGCCCCGTCATCACCGTCAACTCGGCGACCCTCGTCAACAAGGGCCTTGAGGTGATCGAGGCCCATCTGCTCTACGACATCCCCTTCGAGCGCATCGAGGTCGTCGTCCACCCCCAGTCCTACGTCCACTCGATGGTCGAGTTCACCGACGGCTCCACGCTGGCGCAGGCCACCCCGCCCGACATGCGCGGTCCGATCGCCATCGGGCTCGGCTGGCCCGAGCGGGTCCCGGACGCCGCGCCCGCCTTCGACTGGACCCAGGCCTCGACCTGGCAGTTCTACCCGCTCGACAACGACGCCTTCCCCTCGGTGGGACTCGCCCGGCACGTCGGGGAGCTGGGCGGGACGGCCCCGGCGGTGTTCAATGCCGCGAACGAGGAGTGCGTGGACGCGTTCCTGGCCGGGCGGCTCCCGTTCAACGGAATCATGGAGACGGTGACGGAGGTCGTCACCGAACACGGAACGCCGCGTGCGGGAACTTCCCTCACGGTCCCGGACGTCCTGGAGGCGGAGACCTGGGCACGAGCTCGGGCCCGCGAACTCGCGGTGAAGGCGACAGCGGAGGCACGCGCATGACGATCCTGTTGACGGTCCTCGGCATAGCGCTCTTCGCCGTCGGGCTGCTCATCTCCATCGCCTGGCACGAGCTCGGCCACCTCTCCACGGCCAAGCTCTTCGGCATCCGCGTGCCCCAGTACATGGTCGGCTTCGGCCCCACCATCTGGTCGCGCAAGAAGGGCGACACGGAGTACGGCATCAAGGCGATCCCGGCCGGCGGCTACATCCGCATGATCGGCATGTTCCCGCCCGGCGCCGACGGCCGCATCGAGGCACGGTCGACCTCGCCGTTCCGCGGCATGATCGAGGACGCGCGGGCCGCGGCCTTCGAGGAGCTCCAGCCCGGCGACGAGGACCGGCTCTTCTACACGCGCAAGCCGTGGAAGCGCGTCATCGTCATGTTCGCCGGCCCGTTCATGAACCTGATCCTCGCGGTCGCGATCTTCCTCAGCGTGCTCATGGGCTTCGGCATGGCCGCCGAGACCACCCAGGTCGCCGGCGTCCAGAAGTGCGTGATCGCGCAGACCGAGCACCGTGACACCTGCAAGGCGGGCGACAAGACCTCACCCGCCCAGGCGGCGGGCCTGAAGGTCGGCGACAAGATCGTCGCCTTCGACGGCAAGCCCGTGAAGGACTGGTCCGACCTCTCCGACCGCATCCGCGAGACCATCGGCCCGGCCACCGTCACCGTGGAGCGCGCGGGGCAGCAGGTCACCCTGCACGCCACGCTCGCCAAGAACATGGTGGCGAAGAAGGACGCCGACGGGCAGGCCGTCCCCGACCAGTACGTCCCGGCCGGCTACCTCGGCTTCTCGCCCAAGTCCGAGATCAAGCCGCTCACCTTCGGCGAGTCCGTCGACCGCATGGGCGACATGGTGGAGAACGGCGTGCACTCCATCGTCGCGCTGCCCGGCAAGATCCCGGACCTGTGGAACGCGGCCTTCGACGGCGGCGAGCGCAAGGCCGACTCCCCGGTCGGCGTGGTGGGCGCGGCCCGCCTCAGCGGCGAGGTGCTCAACCTGGACGCCCCGACGCAGAGCATCATCGCGACGTTCCTGTTCCTCCTCGCGGGCTTCAACCTGTCGCTGTTCCTCTTCAACATGCTGCCGCTGCTGCCCCTGGACGGCGGCCACATCGCCGGCGCCCTGTGGGAGTCGCTGCGCCGCACCGTGGCGCGGATCCTCAAGCGCCCCGACCCGGGCGCGTTCGACGTGGCGAAGCTGATGCCGGTGGCGTACGTGGTGGCCGGGATCTTCATCTGCTTCACCCTGCTCGTCCTGGTGGCCGACGTGGTGAATCCGGTGAAGCTCACCTGACGGCGGGGGCGGTCCGGGCCGATGGCGGGTCCGGGCCGCCCCTTCGCGTGAACTCCGGGGGCAGCGTGTACGCGGGGCCCTTCGGGTGACGTAACCTCGAAGGCTGGAGCCCGCCGATCTCGGGACCTTGATCCACACCTTGGGGTTGCACAGCAGATGACTGCGATTTCACTGGGAATGCCGGACGTGCCGACCAGGCTCGCCGAGCGTCGCAAGAGCCGTCAGATCCAGGTCGGCACAGTGGCGGTCGGCGGTGACGCGCCGGTCTCGGTCCAATCGATGACGACCACGCGTACGTCCGACATCGGCGCGACGCTGCAGCAGATCGCCGAACTGACGGCGTCCGGCTGCCAGATCGTGCGGGTCGCCTGCCCCACGCAGGACGACGCGGACGCGCTGGCCACGATCGCCCGGAAGTCGCAGATCCCGGTGATCGCGGACATCCACTTCCAGCCGAAGTACGTGTTCGCCGCGATCGACGCGGGATGCGCCGCGGTGCGGGTCAACCCGGGCAACATCAAGCAGTTCGACGACAAGGTGCGCGAGATCGCGCTGGCGGCGAAGGACGCGGGCACCCCGATCCGCATCGGCGTCAACGCCGGTTCGCTCGACGCGCGCCTGCTGAAGAAGTACGGCAAGGCGACGCCCGAGGCGCTGGTGGAGTCGGCGTTGTGGGAGGCCTCCCTCTTCGAGGAGCACGGCTTCCGCGACATCAAGATCTCGGTCAAGCACAACGACCCGGTCGTCATGGTCAACGCCTACCGGCAGCTCGCCGCGCAGTGCGACTACCCGCTGCACCTCGGTGTGACGGAGGCGGGCCCGGCGTTCCAGGGCACGATCAAGTCGGCCGTGGCGTTCGGCGCGCTGCTCGCGGAGGGTATCGGCGACACCATCCGCGTGTCGCTTTCCGCCCCGCCGGCGGAGGAGATCAAGGTCGGCATCCAGATCCTGGAGTCGCTGAACCTGCGCCAGCGCCGGCTGGAGATCGTCTCCTGCCCCTCCTGCGGCCGCGCCCAGGTGGACGTGTACAAGCTGGCCGAGGAGGTCACGGCGGGCCTCGAAGGCATGGAGGTTCCGCTGCGGGTCGCCGTCATGGGCTGTGTCGTGAACGGCCCCGGCGAGGCGCGCGAGGCCGACCTCGGTGTCGCCTCCGGCAACGGCAAGGGGCAGATCTTCGTGAAGGGCGAGGTCATCAAGACCGTGCCGGAGTCGAAGATCGTGGAGACGCTGATCGACGAGGCGATGAAGATCGCGGAGCAGATGGAGAAGGACGGCATCGCGTCGGGCGAGCCGCAGGTGTCGGTAGCGGGCTGACCCGCCCCGGGGCGGCTCCGTCCGCCCCGGACCCCGGCCCACCTACAGGCGCGGGCCGCCTATGCCTTCTCGCGCCCTTGACCCCGCCTTCGTGTGCGGACCGTGCTGGCTTGCTCGCGCAGTTCCCCGCGCCCCTAACCTCGCTCTCGTCTGCGGACCGTGCCCGCTTCTCGCGCAGTTCCCCGCGCCCCTTGAACGGCCGTATGTCGTCTGCGGACCGTGCCCGCGTCCCGCGCAGTTCCCCGCGCCCCTGTTGGGCGCCCGGTGTCGAGCGGTCGCGCCCACCGCGGCGGAGCCGCGCGGTGTCACAGCCCCGCGTTCCTGGTAGGGCGCCCGGTGTCGAGCGGTCGTGGTCTCTGGGGGCGGAGCCCCAGGGTGTTGGGGGTTGGGGGGCGGGTACAGTGCGGAGATCAGCAGACCGTACCGTGAGGCCCCCTCGTGTTGACGCAGACCACCACCCGGGTCCTCGAACCCGGCGACCTCGGCGCGGCGCTCGCCATCCTGGAGAGCGACCCGGTCGCCAACGCCTTCGTGACCTCCCGCGTGCAGATCGCCGGCCTCGACCCCTGGCGGCTCGGCGGCGAGATGTGGGGCTGGTACACCGACGGCAGGCTCCGCTCCCTGTGCTACTCCGGCGCCAACCTCGTACCCATCTGCGCCACCCCCGAGGCGGTACGTTCCTTCGCCGACCGGGCCCGCCGCACCGGCCGCCGCTGCTCCTCGATCGTCGGTCCCGCCGAGCCCACCGCCGAGCTGTGGCGGCTGCTCGAACCGCACTGGGGCCCCGCCCGTGACGTACGCCCGCACCAGCCGCTCATGGTCACCGAGCGGATGCCGGACGATATCCGGCCCGACCCCTACGTCCGTCGCATCCGCAAGGACGAGATGGACGTGATCATGCCGGCCTGTGTCGCCATGTTCACCGAGGAGGTCGGAGTCTCCCCGCTCGCCGGCGACGGCGGCCTGCTCTACCAGGCCCGCGTCGCCGAACTCGTCGGCTCGGGCCGCTCGTTCGCCCACATCGAGGACGGCAAGGTCGTCTTCAAGGCGGAGATCGGCGCCGCCACCAACCAGGCCTGCCAGATCCAGGGCGTGTGGGTCGCCCCCGAACACCGCGGCAAGGGCCTCTCGGCCACCGGCATGGCGGCCGTCCTGCGGTACGCCCTCGCGGACATCGCGCCGATCGTCAGCCTCTACGTCAACGACTTCAACGCCCCCGCCCGCGCCTGCTACCGCCGGGTCGGTTTCCGCGAGACCGGGGCGTTCATGAGCGTGCTGTTCTGAGGCCGCCCTTGTGAGGTTAGGGTGCGCCCATGGCTCCTGACCCTGACGTGACCGTCGGACCCCTCGACCTCGCGGCCCGCGTCGACGAGGCGCTCGCCGTGCAGGCCGTCGCCTTCGGACTCGGTGCCGACGAGGTCGCGGTGCGCCGCCACATCGTGCTGCGCCACCTCACCTACCCGGGCGCCAGGGCGTTCGGAGCCACCACGTCCGACGGGCGTCTGGTCGGCTTCGTGTACGGGATGCCCAACGACCGCGCCCACTGGTGGTCGACCGTCGTCGAGCCGTATCTGCGCAACAACGGCGTCGACGACTGGCTCGACGACGCGTTCGTGATCACCGAGCTGCACGTCCACCCCGGCTTCCAGGGCCGTGGCCTGGGCCGCGGGCTCATCACCACCATCACCGGCACCGCCACCGAACCCCGCTCGATCCTCTCCGCCATCGACACCGAGAGCCCCGCCCGCGCCCTGTACCGGACGCTCGGCTACGCGGACCTGGCCTGCCGGGTGCAGTTCCCGAGCGCGGCACGGCCGTACGCCGTGATGGGCGCCCCCCTCCCGCTGCTGCGCGGAGAGCCCCCGCGGTAAACGGATTACCGCGCACTCGGGCCGCCCGGCTAACCTCCAGGCATCACCCCGTGCACGTACAGGAGAGAAATCCATGGCAGCCGCCCAGGTTCAGCGCATGTCCCGTCTGATGGCCAAGACATTGCGCGACGACCCGGCGGATGCCGAGACGCTCAGCCACAAGCTGCTGGTCCGCGCCGGATACGTGCGGCGCAACGCCGCCGGGATCTGGACGTGGCTGCCGCTGGGCAAGAAGGTCCTGGACAACATCTCCACGGTCGTGCGCGAGGAAATGGACGCCATCGGCGCCCAGGAGGTCCTGCTGCCCGCGCTGCTGCCCAAGGACGCGTACGAGGCGAGCGGCCGCTGGGACGAGTACGGCGACCTGCTGTTCCGCCTCAAGGACCGCAAGGGCGGCGAGTACCTGCTCGGCCCCACCCACGAAGAGATCTTCACGCAGACGGTCAAGGACCAGTGCACGTCCTACAAGGACCTGCCGGTGATGCTCTACCAGATCCAGACCAAGTACCGCGACGAGGCCCGCCCGCGCTCCGGCGTGCTGCGCGGCCGCGAGTTCCAGATGAAGGACTCGTACTCCTTCGACACCACCGACGAGGGCCTCGCCGAGTCGTACGCCCTGCACCGCGCGGCCTACCAGAAGATCTTCGCGCGCCTCGGTCTCGACTACCGCATCGTGTCGGCCGTGTCCGGTGCGATGGGCGGCTCCGCGTCCGAGGAGTTCCTGGCCCCGGCCGCCGCGGGCGAGGACACCTTCGTGGACTGCCCGGCGTGCGACTACGCCGCCAACACCGAGGCCGTCACCTTCACGACGGCCGCCGCCGGCGCCCCCGCCGAGCACGGTCCGATGGAGGAGCTGGCCACCCCCGACACCCCCACCATCGAGTCCCTGGCCGCGCACCTCGGCGTCCCGGCCTCCGCCACCCTGAAGAACCTCCTGGTCAAGGTGGACGGCGAGATCGTCGCGGTCGGCGTGCCCGGCGACCGCGAGGTGGATCTCGGCAAGCTCGGCGAGCACCTCGCGCCGGCCGTCGTGGAGCTCGTGACGGCCGAGGACTTCGCCGACCGGCCCGACCTCGTACGCGGCTACGTCGGCCCGCAGGGCCTGGACAAGGTCCGCTACATCGCCGACCCGCGCATCGCCCCCGGCACGGCGTGGATCACCGGGGCCAACAAGGCGGACACGCATGTGCGCAACGTGGTCTGCGGCCGCGACTTCGAGGTCGACGACCACCTGGACGTCGTCGTGGTCGAAGCGGGCGACCCCTGCCCGTCCTGCGGCGCCGGGCTCACCCTGGACCGCGCGATCGAGATCGGTCACATCTTCCAGCTGGGCCGCAAGTACGCCGACACCTTCCAGCTCGACGTCCTCGGCAAGGAGGGCAAGCCGGTCCGGGTCACGATGGGCTCGTACGGGATCGGCGTCTCGCGGGCGGTGGCGGCGCTCGCCGAGCAGACGGCGGACGACAAGGGCCTGTGCTGGCCTGCCGAGATCGCCCCGGCCGACGTGCACGTCGTCGCGGCGGGCAAGGCCGCGCAGACCGAGGCGGCGCTCGACGCGGCGGAGCAGTTGCGTGCGGCGGGGCTGCGTGTCCTCGTGGACGACCGCGCGGGGGTCTCTCCGGGCGTCAAGTTCACCGACGCGGAGCTCATCGGTGTGCCGCAGATCCTGGTGGCGGGGCGGCGGGTGGCCGAGGGTGTCTTCGAGCTGAAGGACCGGCGCAGCGGGGAGCGCGAGGAGCTTGCGCTGGCGGAGGCGATCGCGCGCCTCACGCGCTGACCGCTCCGAAAATCCCGGGGGCGGCGCCGCCCCCGGGTCCCCGGTTCGCTTTCGGGTGCGGGCCGCTGGGTGGCTGGTCGCGCAGTTCCCCGCGCCCCTTAACCCCGCTTTCGTCTGCGGACCGTGCCCGCTTCTCGCGCAGTTCCCCGCGCCCCTTAGCCCCGCTTTCGTCTGCGGACCGTGCCCGCTTCTCGCGCAGTTCCCCGCGCCCCCAACTACCCGGTGCCGGGCGGCATGGGTATTTTTGGCCTGTCCGGCAGTTGAGGACGAGCGCCCTTGAGGTGCGATACAAAATCTGGGGCGGAGTCCCAGGAGGCTACAGCCAGCCGGCGAATTCGAGGAGTAGCTCCGCGTCCTGGTGGCGGCCCGCCGCCCTCGCCCGCAGTCCGGACTCGACCGCACGGAACAGCGTCCAGCCGTGCAGCCGGGCCGGTTCCACGTCCAAGGAGTCGGCGAGCTTGTTGACCCGGCGGCGCGCCGCGGACGCCCCGCTCGGCGCCGCGATCAGGTCCTCCACCCGGTCCCGTACCAACCGCGCGAGATCGTAGGCCCGCTCACCCACCAGCGGCTCCGGGCCCACCGTCAGCCACGGCACCCGCTCGCCCGAAAGCACCTTGCTCTGGCGGAAGTTGCCGTGCAGCAGGAGCAACTCGCCCGCGGAACCGGCGAGTTCGTCGCGGGCCGTCAGGGCCGCCTCGACGAGCGGCGCCAGTTCGGAATCAGGCGCCGCCCGCATCGGCACGCTCTGGCGCTCCGTGCGCTCGGCCACCGTCTCGAAGGCGTGGCCGCCGGGAGGCTCGATCCACAGGCGCCGTACCGTCCCCGCCGCTTCGAGCAGCGCCTTGGCCTCGGGCAGCGAGCGCAGCGACACCTCGGGGTGCAGCCGCTCCACGAGCAGCGCGTCGTCACCACCGTCGTCGTCGAGGAGCTGCGCCGCGCCCCAGCCGTTCCAGTGCGCGAGGGCCGCGCGTTCCAGGTCGGGGCGGGCGAAGGAGGGGGCGACCTTGAGGGCGGCGGGGGCGCCGTCCGGACGGCGTACGAGGGCGACGAGGCTGGATCGGCCGCCGGGGGCCTGCACCCGGTCGACACCGAGCCCGCGCCGGGCTGCGGCGTCGGCGGCCAGCTCCGGCAGCCGGCCGAGCCAGGGCCCGGCCAGCTCCTCCCCGTACGTCTCGCCGAGCGCACGCACCAGCCGCTCAGGCGGTTCGAAAGCCATACGTGTATTGCCCCTTGCTCAGGTACTAGCCGGTGGAACTCAGGTACGGGCCGGCGGGACCGGCGCACTCGGGCGTTCCGCGAGCCCAGGAAAGGCTACGCTCCCGCCCCGCCAGCGCACGGCCCGTACCGCGGCCTCCCGCAGCGCGGCGGCCGCGTCCCGACGCAGCGCCCCCGCGGCGGACCGGACGAGGTCGGAGTAGACGCCGGCGACCCGGTCCTCCAGTTCCGCGGCGAGCCGCAGCGCCGCCGCGGCGTCGGGCACGGCGAACGGCAGCGCGTACGCGGCGGCCGCCGCCACCGGCGATCCGCCCAGGTCGCGCACGGTACGGGCCAGCGAGTCGCGGCGGGAGCGGTGGGCGGTGGCGGCCTCGCGCGCCTCGGCGGCGCGGGCGCCGGAGAGCCGCCCGCCGAGTACCCCGTACCCGTACACCGCCGCGTGTTCGGCGGCCAGCGCGGCCTGCGCCGCGTCCAGGGGCTCGCTCATCGGACACCTCCGGCGAGGAGATAGGCGTGCCCCGCGCCGGAGGCCGACACCGAGGCGAGCAGGCGGGCGAGCTCCGGCGGCGCGGTGGCGAGCGCCGTCAACTGGGCCTCGGACGTGCGGCGTTCGGCCTCCGCGAGTTGCTTGACGGCCTCGTCGGCGTCGGAGGGGACCGTCGAGACCGTGTCCGGGGCGGCGGACGGGGACGGCGCGGCCGGGGCGGTGGGGGAGTGGGAGGGCGCGGGAGCCGCGGCGAGCGCCGTGACGTGCTGGGCGGCCTGGTCGCGCAGCGGCGCGAGCCGGGGCCGCAACGCCGGGTGCATCGCGAGGACCGCGTCGTACTGGGCGACGAGGGCCCGGCTCGCGGCGGAGGTCCTGGCGCGCAGCGCCGTCTCCGCGCGGGCCGCCGCCTCGCGCGCTCCGGCCGCCGCGCCGCCGCTCTCGGACGGGCCCCGCGAGCAGCCGGTCAGGAGGCCTGCCGTCGCCGCGCCCGTCACGGCCAGCACACGCCGTCGTGTGGTCCCCGGGTGCCCCACGTGTCACTCCCCTGTGTGCCGGTCCGCCGGTGACCGAGTGATCACCGCAGGCGAGCGTACCCGCGGGCCCGGGGCCGTGGACGGCAACACCCTTCCGGACCGGATACCCTTTGATCTGACGGCGGCGGTCGGCACGACGCCACCGTGTGCGACGACGATCCCCCACAACAGCAGACGCGGCCGAGGAGTCACCCGGATGAGCACGACCCAGAGCGACAGGCTGCGCGGTCTCCTTGAGCCGCTCGTCAGCGCGAAGGATCTGGACCTCGAGGAGATCGAGGTGACCCGGGCAGGCCGTCGGCACGTGCTGCGGATCGTGGTCGACTCCGACGAGGGCGTGGAGCTCGACGCCTGTGCCGAACTGAGCAGGGCCGCCGCCGAGGTGCTCGACGAGAGCGACGCGATGGGCGACGGCGAGTACGTCCTCGAAGTGACGTCGCCCGGTGCCGAGCGCCCCCTCACCGAACTCCGCCACTACCGGCGTGCCACCGGGCGCCTCGCACGGCTCCAGCTGCACAGCGGCGACGAGCTGGTCGCGCGGATCCTCGAGGCCAACGACGACGGCATCGACACCGAGATCCCGGGTGTGAAGGGGCGCAAGCCCACCGCCCGCCGGATCGGCTTCGCCGAGATCGCCAAGGCGCGGGTCGAGATCGAGTTCAACCGCAAGGACGGAAAGAACGAGATCGCAGCAGACAGCGAGAACGACATCCCCGACGACAGTGACAGTGACCGTCACATCGACAACGACAACGAAGAGGAGGCGTAGCCGTGGACATCGACATGAGTGCCCTGCGGGGTCTGGTCCGGGAGAAGGAGATCTCCTTCGACCTGCTGGTCGAGGCGATCGAGTCGGCGCTCCTCATCGCCTACCACCGCACCGAGGGCAGCTTCCGGCGTGCGCGCGTGAAGCTCGACCGTGAGAACGGTCATGTCACGGTGTGGGCGAAGGAAGACCCGGCCGACCTCGAAGAGGGCCAGGAGGCCAAGGAGTTCGACGACACCCCCTCCGACTTCGGCCGGATCGCGGCGAGCACCGCCAAGCAGGTCATCCTGCAGCGCCTGCGCGACGCCGAGGACGACATCACCTTCGGTGAGTTCGCCGGGCGTGAGGGCGACGTCATCACCGGCGTCGTCCAGCAGGGCAAGGACCCCAAGAACGTGCTGGTCGACATCGGCAAGATGGAGGCCATGCTGCCGGTGCAGGAGCAGGTGCCGGGCGAGGAGTACACGCACGGGCTGCGCCTTCGCACGTACGTCGTTCGGGTGGCGAAGGGCGTGCGCGGTCCGTCCGTGACGCTGTCGCGCACCCACCCGAACCTCGTCAAGAAGCTGTTCGCCCTGGAGGTCCCGGAGATCGCCGACGGATCGGTGGAGATCTCCGCGATCGCCCGCGAGGCCGGTCACCGCACGAAGATCGCGGTGCGCGCCACGCGCAGCGGCCTCAACGCCAAGGGCGCCTGCATCGGCCCGATGGGCGGCCGGGTCCGCAATGTGATGGCCGAACTTCACGGTGAGAAGATCGACATCGTGGACTGGTCGGATGACCCGGCCGAGATGGTGGCCCACGCGCTGTCCCCGGCCCGGGTCTCGCGGGTCGAGGTCGTGGACCTCGCGGCCCGTTCCGCCCGGGTGACCGTGCCGGACTACCAGCTCTCGCTGGCCATCGGCAAGGAGGGCCAGAACGCCCGCCTCGCCGCGCGGCTGACGGGCTGGCGCATCGACATCCGCCCGGACACCGAGCAGCCCGACGAGGACTGAGCGGTTTCCGCGGGGCCGAGGGGTCCGGCGGGAATAAGAACTGGCCCGGCCCCGTTCGACGGGGCAGGGTGAAGCTTTCTGGACAACAACCGTTCGATTTTTGCCCCCAAGGGGTGAGGTCGCTACGGGGAGGTAGACTTAAACGTGTCTGGCCGGACGCACGCCCGCGCCTGCCCTGAGCGAACCTGCGTGGGTTGCCGGGAGCGAGCGGCCAAGAGCGATCTGCTGCGCATCGTGGTGATCGAGGGTGCTTGCGCCCCTGATCCTCGCGGTACGCTGCCCGGCCGGGGTGCGTACGTCCACCCCGCCTCGGTCTGTCTCGACCAGGCGGTCCGCCGCCGGGCGTTCTCCAGGGCCTTCCGGGCCAAGGAGGCGCTCGACACCGCGGATGTGCGGAACTACGTCGAGCAGGCGGCAACGTAAGAAGAAGTACGGCACGGAATCCCGTGCGGTCAGGTACCTCGCGAGTTGGAAGTAGGTCGAGATTGCGATGAGCACTCGATGAGTACGCGATGAGTACGCCCATGAAGTAGCGACGGTCCGGCGGTAACCCGGACCTAAAAGGAGCGAAGTGGCTAAGGTCCGGGTATACGAACTCGCCAAGGAGTTCGGGGTGGAGAGCAAGGTCGTCATGGCCAAGCTCCAAGAACTCGGTGAATTCGTCCGTTCGGCGTCCTCGACGATCGAGGCGCCGGTTGTACGCAAGTTGACTGACGCACTGCAGGGGCCCGGCGGCAACGCCGGCAAGTCCGCTGCGAAGCCCGGCGCGCCCCGCAAGGCCGCGCCTGCAAAGCCCGCGGCGCCCGCCGCGGCACGTCCCGCTGCCCCGAAGCCCGGCGCCCCGGCCCCCAAGCCGGCCCCCGCCGCGCCTGCGGCCCCGGCCGCGCCGGTCAGCCCGGCGGCCCCGGCCGCCCCGGCGAGCAGCACCCCCTCTTCTCCGGCTCCGGCCGCCTCGGGCCCCCGCCCGGGTCCGAAGCCCGCCCCGGCCAAGCCGGCCCCGGTCACCCCGGTGCCCGCCGCCGAGTTCTCGGCTCCGGCTCCGGCCCAGCCCGCGGCGCCCTCCCAGGCCCCGCGTCCCGCCGGTGCCACCCCCGGCCCGCGTCCCGCCGCGTCCCGTCCGGCTCCGGCCGGCGGTCAGCGTGACGGCGGCCAGCGCGACGGTGGCCGTGGCGGCGACCGTCCGGCCCGCCCCGCGGGTCAGGGCGCTCCCCGTCCGGGCGGTGCCCGTCCGGCCGGTCCGCGTCCCGGCAACAACCCGTTCACCTCGGGTGGCTCCACCGGAATGGCGCGCCCGCAGGCGCCCCGTCCCGGCGGTGGCGCCCCGCGTCCCGGCGGTGCCGGTGCCCCCGGTGGCGCCCCGCGTCCCCAGGGCGGCCCCGGCGGCGCTCCGCGTCCGCAGGGTCAGGGCGGCGCCCGTCCGAGTCCGGGCGGCATGCCCCGTCCGCAGGGCGGCGCTCCGCGTCCCGGTGGCGGTGCCCCCGGCGGCAACCGTCCCAACCCCGGCATGATGCCGCAGCGTCCCGCGGCCTCCCCGCGTCCCGGCGGCGGCCCCGGTGGCCGTGGTCCCGGTGGCCCCGGTGGCCGTCCGGGTGGCGGCGCCGGTCGTCCCGGTGGCGGCGGCGGCTTCGCCGGCCGTCCGGCCGGTCCCGGTGGCGGCGGTCGTCCCGGTGGTGGCGGCGGCTTCGGCGGCCCCCGTCCGGGTGGCGGCGCTCCCGGTGGTGGCGGCGGCTTCGGCGGTCGTCCCGGATTCCAGGGCCGTCCCGGTGGCCCCGGTGCCCGTGGTGGCACGCAGGGTGCCTTCGGCCGTCCCGGCGGGCCCGCCCGTCGTGGCCGCAAGTCGAAGCGCCAGAGGCGCCAGGAGTACGAGGCCATGCAGGCCCCGTCGGTGGGCGGCGTCATGCTGCCTCGCGGCAACGGACAGTCCGTCCGCCTGTCGCGCGGTGCCTCGCTGACCGACTTCGCCGAGAAGATCGGCGCCAACCCGGCGTCGCTCGTCGGCGTGATGATGAACCTCGGCGAGATGGTCACCGCCACGCAGTCCGTCTCCGACGAGACGCTGAAGCTGCTCGCGGACGAGATGAACTTCGTCCTGGAGATCGTCAGCCCCGAGGAGGAGGACCGCGAGCTGCTCGAGTCCTTCGACATCGAGTTCGGTGAGGACGAGGGTGGCGAGGAACTCCTCGTCGCGCGTCCGCCGGTCGTGACCGTCATGGGTCACGTCGACCACGGTAAGACCCGCCTTCTGGACGCGATCCGCAAGACGAACGTCGTTGCGGGCGAGGCCGGCGGCATCACGCAGCACATCGGTGCGTACCAGGTCGCCACCGAGGTCAACGGTGAAGACCGCAAGATCACCTTCATCGACACCCCGGGTCACGAGGCGTTCACCGCCATGCGTGCCCGTGGTGCCAAGTCCACCGACATCGCGATCCTCGTGGTGGCGGCGAACGACGGTGTGATGCCCCAGACGATCGAGGCGCTGAACCACGCCAAGGCGGCCGACGTGCCGATCGTGGTCGCGGTCAACAAGATCGACGTCGAGGGCGCGGACCCGACCAAGGTGCGCGGTCAGCTCACCGAGTTCGGTCTGGTGGCCGAGGAGTACGGCGGCGACACGATGTTCGTCGACATCTCCGCCAAGCAGGGCCTCAACATCGAGTCCCTCCTGGAGGCCGTCGTCCTCACCGCCGACGCCTCGCTCGACCTGCGGGCCAACCCGGAGCAGGACGCGCAGGGCATCGCGATCGAGTCCCACCTGGACAAGGGCCGCGGCGCCGTCGCGACCGTCCTGGTCCAGCGAGGCACGCTGCGCGTCGGCGACACGATGGTCGTGGGCGACGCCTACGGCCGTGTGCGCGCCATGCTCGACGACAAGGGCGAGAACGTGGAAGAGGCGGGTCCCTCGACCCCGGTCCTCGTCCTCGGTCTCACCAACGTCCCGGGCGCCGGCGACAACTTCCTGGTCGTCGACGAGGACCGTACGGCCCGTCAGATCGCCGAGAAGCGTGCCGCCCGTGAGCGCAACGTCCGCTTCGCCCGCAAGGGTGTGCGGTTCTCCCTGGAGAACCTGGACGAGGCCCTCAAGGCCGGTCTGGTGCAGGAACTCAACCTCATCATCAAGGGCGACGCGTCCGGTTCGGTGGAGGCCCTCGAGTCCTCGCTGCTCCAGCTCGACGTCGGCGACGAGGTCGACATCCGCGTCCTGCACCGCGGTGTGGGTGCGGTCACCGAGTCCGACATCAACCTGGCGACCGGCTCCGACGCGATCGTCATCGGCTTCAACGTCCGCGCAGCGGGCCGCGCGGCCCAGATGGCGGACCGCGAAGGCGTCGACGTCCGGTACTACTCGGTCATCTACCAGGCGATCGAAGAGATCGAAGCGGCCCTCAAGGGCATGCTCAAGCCGGAGTACGAAGAGGTCGAGCTCGGCACGGCGGAGATCCGCGAGATCTTCCGCTCGTCCAAGCTGGGCAACATCGCCGGTGTCCTGGTCCGGTCGGGCGAGGTCAAGCGCAACACCAAGGCGCGCCTGCTGCGCGACGGCAAGGTCATCGCGGAGAACCTCAACATCTCCGGCCTCCGTCGCTTCAAGGACGACGTCACCGAGATCCGCGAAGGCTTCGAGGGCGGTATCAACCTCGGAAACTTCAACGACATCAAGATCGACGACGTCATCGCGACGTACGAGATGCGCGAGAAGCCGCGCGGCTAGTCCGCGAGGCTGACCCGTACCTCAGCAGTCGGGGCCGATCGGCGGGAAGAATATTTCCGTCGATCGGCCCCGGCCGTTCCGGTACGGTTCTGATGTCCCTGCCAAGTCTTTGGCGGGGTCCTCTAACCCGTACCGGCGGGACATCCGGACATCCATGTACGTGGGGACGCTGTCCTTCGATCTGCTCCTCGGCGACGTACGGTCGCTGAAGGAGAAACGCTCCGTCGTCCGGCCCATCGTGGCCGAGCTCCAGCGCAAGTACGCGGTGAGCGTGGCGGAGGTGGGTGACCAGGACCTGCACCGCAGGGCCGAGATCGGCCTGGCGGTGGTGTCCGGGGACACGGGGCACCTGACAGAGGTACTCGACCGGTGCGAGCGGCTTGTGGCCGGCCGGCCCGAGGTGGAGCTGCTCTCGGTGAGACGCAGGCTCCACGGCGACGAAGACTGAACACCGAGCAAGGCTTGAGAAGGAGAAGGACCAGTGGCCGACAACGCGCGGGCGAAGAAGCTGGCGGACCTCATCCGAGAGGTGGTGGCCGAGAAGCTGCTGCGTGGCGTCAAGGACCCGCGCCTCGGAACACACGTCACCATCACGGACACCCGGGTCACCGGCGACCTGCGGGAGGCCACGGTCTTCTACACGGTGTACGGGGACGACGAGGACCGGGCCGCCGCCGCGGCCGGCCTGGAGAGCGCCAAGGGCATCCTGCGCTCCGCGGTCGGTGCCGCCGCCGGCACCAAGTTCACCCCCACCCTGACGTTCATCGCGGACGCGCTCCCCGACAACGCCCGGACCATCGAGGACCTCCTCGACAAGGCGCGGGCCTCCGACGCCGCGGTGCGCGAGGTGTCCTCGGACGCCAAGTTCGCCGGCGACGCCGACCCGTACAAGAAGCCCGGCGACGAGGACGACGCCACCGAATGAGCACCGCAGCAAAGACGCCCGACGGCCTTGTCATTGTCGACAAGCCGTCGGGCTTCACTTCGCACGACGTCGTGGCCAAGATGCGCGGCATCGCCAAGACCCGCCGTGTCGGCCACGCGGGCACCCTCGACCCGATGGCGACCGGGGTGCTCGTCCTGGGCGTGGAGCGAGCCACCAAGCTCCTCGGCCACCTCGCCCTGACGGAGAAGGAGTACCTCGGTACGATCCGGCTCGGCCAGGACACCGTCACCGACGACGCCGAGGGCGAGATCACCTCCTCCACCGACGCCTCCAAGGTGACCCGCGAGGGCATCGACGCGGGCGTCGCGGAGCTGACCGGCGCCATCATGCAGGTGCCGTCGAAGGTCTCCGCCATCAAGATCGACGGCAAGCGGTCCTACGCGAGGGTGCGCGGCGGCGAGGAGTTCGAGATCCCGGCCCGCCCGGTGACCGTGTCCTCCTTCCGTGTCTACGACGTCCGCGAGGCCGTCGCCGAGGACGGCACGCCCGTCGTCGACCTGGTCGTCTCGGTCGTCTGCTCCTCCGGCACCTACATCCGCGCGCTCGCCCGCGACCTCGGGGCCGCGCTCGGCGTCGGCGGCCACCTCACCGCGCTGCGCCGCACCCGCGTCGGCCCCTACGGCATCGACGCCGCCCGCACCCTGGACCAGCTCCAGGAATCCCTCACCGTGATGCCGGTCGCCGAAGCCGCGGCCGCCGCCTTCGCGCGCTGGGACGTGGACCAGCGCCGCGGCGGGCTGCTGCTCAACGGCGTACGCCTGGAGATGCCCGACGAGTACGAGACGGGCAAGCCGGTCGGCGTGTTCGGACCCGGGGGCGCGTTCCTCGCGCTGGTCGAGAACCAGAAGGGCAAGGCCAAGAGCCTCGCCGTCTTCGGCTGAGCGGCCCACCGTGGAGCGGGCGGCCGGCCCGCTCCACGATCCCCCTCGCAAGGGGTCTATCCGCCGGACCTGGGCAATTCACCCCTTCGAGCGGGCGCTCGGAGTGAATCACGGGGGCACAGGGGGGCGCTTTCCCCGGGAGTCCTTCTCGGGCGGATCACCCCAGAACTACCGTTTCGGACATGGGACGCGGGGCTGACGGCGAGGGCGCGCAGACGCTCGTAAGGATCTGTGACCTGGCCGGAAGAACCCGGGGAACGGGATTCGTCGCCGACGACCGGGGGACCGTCGTCACCAGCCACGAAGCCGTCGACGGACTGAGCAGGGTCGTCCTCCACGCGCCCGGCGAGCGGACCTGGCTCGCCGAGGCCGACGACCTCACCCCGCTGCCCGGCGCCGGCCTCGCCCTCGTGCGCACCGACGGGCTCGGGCTGCGGCCGCTGCCCATCTCCTCGCGGGCCGGGACCGGCGCGGGAACCTATGTGCGGGTCGCCGCCCACGGCTGGCGCGAGGCACGCGTCCTCGGCGCATCGGCCGTCACCTACACCGCCACCGACCGCTTCCATCTCCTGGACGGCGTACTGGAGTTGGCGATCGGCACGGCCGGCAGCGAGGCCATGCGGCTCGGCGGCGAGGCCAGCGGGGGGCCCGTCGTCGACCCCGTGACCGGAGCCGTCGTCGGGGTGGTGGGGACCGCGCTGCACGCATCCCACCCGGCCTCCGGCTTCGCGGTGCCGCTGCGCGCGGCGCACGGGCCGCTCGCCGAACTGCTGGCGCGCAACGCCGCCACCGTGCCCGCCTACGGCACCGATCTGAACCTCGCCGGAGCGCTCCAGCTCACCGCCACCTCCGTGGGATCCGTCGGCGGCCCCAGCGTGTGGCAGGACCCCGTGGAACGGCCCGCCACGCTTGCGGAGTTCGCCGCGTTCTGCGCGGGCGAGGCCCTGGTACTCGGCCTCGTCGGTGACCCCGGCACCGGCCGCACCACCGAACTGGCCGCGTTCGCCGCGCGCAGGGCCCGCGGCGCCGAGCCCGCGCCGACGCTGTGGCTGCGCGGCGCGGACCTGCGCGCCGACGACACCTCGGTGGCCGACGCCGTCGCACGCGCCCTGACGCAGGCGGCGCGGATCGTCGCCGCCCCCACGGCGCCCGGTGAGGGAGCGGCCACACCGGACCGGGTGGCGCGGCTCGCCCTCGACGCCCGCCGGCCGCTGCTCGTCCTGCTCGACGGGCCGGAGGAGATGCCGCCCGTGCTGGCCCACCGCCTCGACGACTGGAGCGCCGCGACCGCCGACTGGCTCGGCGCCGCCGGAGCGCGCATGATCGTCGCCTGCCGGCCCGAGCACTGGGAGCAGGCCGGCGCGCACTACCCGCGCGGCGCCCTGCATCCGGCGCCGCAGTCCCGCCTGCCGGACTGCGTACGCATCGGCGACCTCGGCCGCGAGGAAGCGGAGCGGGCCCGCGAGCGCTACGGCATCCCGGCCGGCGCCCTCGCCGAGCGCGACGGACGGCACCCTTTGACGCTGCGTCTGCTCGCCGAGGTACGGACCGCGCTGCCCGGCGGCATCGAGGGCAGGCCCGAACGGGAGGAGGTCTTCCGTGCCCACCTGGACCTGATGTGCCTGCGGATCGCGGTGCGCGTCGCCGCGTCCGCCCGCCCCCCGGTGCGCGGCAGCGGCGTGCGCCGGGGGGCGGCCCGCGTGGCCGGGCAGGTGCACGAGGCGGCCCGCCGCTGCCTCGGCCCCGGCCAGGGCGAGCTCGACCGGGAGTCGTTCGAGGAGATCTTCCCGTGGCGTACGGGGTCGGCGTCCGCGGTGCTCACCGAGGGTCTGCTCGTGCCGGCCGGCTCCGGCTACCGGTTCGCGCACGAGGAACTCGCCGACTGGGTGCAGGCGGCCCACCTCGACCTCGACGCCGCACTGCACGCCCTGGTGCACCGCTGGTACGACGGGAGCGACCCGCAGCCCGCGCAGGCCGTGCGGCTCCCCTCGCGCCCCGCCGTCAGTGCCGTCCCGCCGGGCCACGTGCCGCCCCCGCCGGGATCGGGCCGGGCCCCCACCGCCCGCTCCCTGCCGGTGCCCCGGCACCGCATCGGGCCCGTCCTCGAAGCCCTGCTGCTGCTCGCGAGCGAGCAGGGATCCACCCAACTCGCCCTGAAATTCAAGGAGTTGGTGGACGTCCTCGACCGGTCGCCGGCGGCGGGCGCCGAGCACGGCCGCGTCGCCGACGCGCAGTGGTGGGCGGTGCACCTGCTCACCGAGGCCCTGCTGCGCGTCCCCGACGTACGGCCCTACCAGGAGGTACTGCGGCTGCTCGCGGACCGCATCGGCCGCCGCTCGGTACGGGACGGCGGACCGGTGAACCTGGGCCCGCTCGGGGAGTTCGGGCCCTGGTTCTGGACGCGGCTGCGGCTCGGCGAGGCCGAGAGGTTCGACCTCCTGCGCCGTCTGGTGCCCGCCGACGGCGTACCCGGGGCCGCGCCCGGCTGGGACCGCTACCTCGACGCCGTCGACCGGCGGCTCGCTGGCGACCCCACCGCCGTACAGCCGCTGTTGTGCCGCTGGTTCACCGACGAACGACCGCTGCCCGTGGAGCCAGGGGCTCCGGTGCGGCCCACCGTCGCCCGTGCCGCCCAGGCCCTCCTGTACGCACGCCGGACGCTCGCCGTCGACGACCTCACCGAGGCACTCGTCGCCTCGGGACACGTCCGCGCCGAGGAACTCCTGGCCCAGCTCTCCGAGGACGAGCCGTCGGCGCTGTGCCGCGCCGTGGACCGCTGGGCCCACGACGAACGGCCCGAACGGCGTGCCGCGGCCGCCGCCCACGGGCCGCGCGTCGCCCCGCGCGCCCCCACCGCGGCCGACCGCGACCTGCTGCGCTACGCCGCCCTCGCCCTGCTCGCCCGCCACGAGGACGCCGCCCTGCACGGCGCGGCCCTCGACCTCCTGATCCGCGACCCGCGCACCCGCGCCCGCCACCTCGACCGGGCGCTGGCCCGCTACGCCGCGAGCGACCCCGGGCTCACCGCCCCGGCCCTCGCCGCCGCCCTCACCACCCACCCCGAGCCCGTCCTCGCCGCCCTCCAGGCGCGGCTGCGCGGCGCCGGCGCCGGGACGGCCGACATCCTCCGAGCGCTCGCGGAGATCGACACCCCGGCCCTGGCCCGTCGCGCCGCCGCCCTCGTCCAGGACCACGCCGAGCACCACCCCGAAGCGGCCGCGCAGGTCGCGGCCTTCGTGGACCGGCGCCTCGAATACGGCCCCGCCGCGCGCGCGGTGCTGTTCCCGATGGTGACCAGCCTGCTGCGCGGCAGCGGCCATCCCGAGGTGCGGTGTGCGCTCGCCCCCGTCCTCGCCGCGCCCGGCACGCGGGCCTCGCGCCCGCTGCGCGCCGAGCTGCTCGACGCGCTCCTGTCCTTCGAGCGCCACGCCGCACGGGACCTGGCCGTCGTGGACGCCCTGCTCGGCGCCGCGGCGCGCGGCTCGGGCCGGCGGGCCGAGCCGCGCACCCGCGACCTCGTCCACCGCACCGGGCTCCTCTTCGCCCGTACGCCCGAGGGCGCGGCGTGCTTCGACCGGCGCCTTGTCGAGCTGTGCGAGCAGGTGCCCGGGTTCGCCGCGCAGGTCGCCGGATGGCTGTTCCAGGCTCCGCACGAATGGGCCGCGGTGGTCGGTCCCGACGCCCGCCGGACCGTGGAGTCGCTGGGGACTCCCATGCCGATGCGTTCCCGGGCCGCCGGGCATGGCAGTCTTAGACCTGCATGACGCGTAAGGGTCAACGACGTACACGGGTTCGAGGAGCGGTCACAGTGCAGCGCTGGCGTGGCTTGGAGGACATCCCCCAGGACTGGGGACGCAGCGTCGTCACCATCGGCTCCTACGACGGGGTGCACCGCGGACACCAGCTGATCATCGGGCGGGCCGTGGAGCGCGCCCGCGAGCTCGGCGTGCCGTCCGTCGTGGTCACCTTCGACCCGCACCCGAGTGAAGTCGTGCGGCCCGGCAGCCACCCGCCGCTGCTCGCCCCGCACCACCGGCGCGCGGAACTGATGGCCGGGCTCGGCGTCGACGCGATCCTCATCCTCCCCTTCACCAGCGAGTTCTCGAAGCTGTCGGCCGCCGACTTCGTGGTGAAGGTCCTGGTCGACAAGCTGCACGCCAAGCTCGTCGTCGAGGGTCCCAACTTCCGCTTCGGCCACAAGGCCGCGGGCAACGTCGAGGTGCTCGCCGAACTCGGCCGCACCTACGACTACGAGGTCGAGGTCATCGACCTGCGGGTGCGCGGCGAGGCGGGCGGCGGCGAGCCGTTCTCCTCCACCCTGACCCGCCGCCTGGTCACCGAGGGCGACATCGAGGGCGCCGCCGAGATCCTCGGCCGTCCGCACCGCGTCGAGGGCGTCGTCGTGCGCGGCGCCCAGCGCGGCCGCGAACTCGGCTACCCGACGGCCAACGTCGAGACCCTGCCGCACACCGCGATCCCCGCCGACGGCGTCTACGCCGGCTGGCTCACAGCGGCGGGCGAGCGGATGCCCGCCGCGATCTCGGTCGGCACCAACCCCCAGTTCGAGGGCACCGAGCGCACGGTGGAGGCGTACGCCATCGACCGCGTCGGCCTCGACCTGTACGGACTGCACGTCGCCGTCGACTTCCTCGCCTATGTGCGCGGCATGGCCAAGTTCGACTCCATCGAGGACCTCCTCGAAGCGATCGGCAACGACGTGAAGCGGTCGACGGAGCTGATCGAGGCGTACGAGGCGGAGCGGAACCAGCCCCCGCGGAACTAGCCCCTGCGGAACCGGCTCCGCCGGGCGCCGCGCCGAAGGTCACGCGATCCGGCCAATCCGATCCGGTCAAACGCTGGTCAAAGAGCGATCCGAAACCGTCCAAGTCCTGGCATCCATTGCGCATGGGTGCAGGGTATGGGCGGTTTCTGGCGTTCGGGTCCCTTGTGCCGCGCGTAGGTTGAGCGCCGATTCACCCCACCTCCCAACCCACCCCACAAGGGGGAACGCGTGGGCGAGCAGTCCGTGTCCCGCCTCCTGGACCTGGTCGGCGACGTGCCGGCGCAGGGCGCTCAGCAAGGCGTACCGCCGTACCACACCCCGGTGTTCATACCGGCCCATCCGCGCTACCCCGGCGGCGGAGCGGCGCCGTGCGTGGACTACGAACTCCTGGCCCGTCCATCGGGTCCGCCCGTCCCGGTCGCGTTCACCAGCCTGCACGGCCTCGTCGACGCCCTCGGCCCGGCCCAGCCCTGGGTCGCCGTGTCGCTGGGCCCGTTCACCGAGACGATGCGGCAGTCCAAGCTGCCCAGGGTGTGGCTCGATCCGGTCGTCGCCCCGGGCGGTCGCCGATGGCGCGCCGAGGACCTGGAGCGCGCGTACGGCGCCGCGGAGGCCTCCGCATGAGCGCCGACCTGAAGCTGGTCCTCGCGGACCTGAACGCGATGGCGGGCACCTTCCACACAGAGGCCGAGAACTACCGCAAGCTGCACCAGAACGTGACGCCGGCGATCGCCGGTTCCGGGGACGCCGGATGCGACGCGGCGATCAAGGCGATGGCCGACCTCATCGCCGGTCTGCACGACAAGCTGTCGGACCGCCTCGACGACCGCAGCGACAAGCTGCGGTACGCGCACGACTCGATGCAGCGCCACGACATCGACGTGCACGGCCTGTTCGACGACCTGATGAAGGACCGCACATGAAGGACCGCACATGACGGACAGCTGGGTCGGCGGTGACATCGGCGCACTGCGCACCATGGGGGAGGCCTACAAGAAGGCCAAGACGGACCTGGAATCCATCGTGAAGCCGCTGAGCGGCAGCGTCGAGGCGCTCGCGAAGGACACGGGGTGGCAGGGCGAGGCGGACGAATCGTTCCGGGCCAAGTGGACCGAGGACGCCATGACGGCGGGCGGATTCGCCGAAATGGTCCAGGCGACCGGCGAGATCCTCACCGACCTCGCGGACCACCTCGCCACGGCACAGGCCGCGCTCCAGAACGCGGAGGACGTCGCGGTGCGGGCCGGAGCGCCGATCCAACCCCTGGGCGTGCCAGGCCAGTTGATGACCAGCACCCATCCGGACGCCGCCGAGCAGAAGGCCATCAAGGCGCTCACCGACTACGGCACGGTACGTGACGAAATCCTGCACACCGCCCAGCAGGCGCGCCTGGACGCGGCGGAGGCGCTGGAGAAGCTGTACGCGGAGGACACCACGGCGGTTTCGCCCGGCGACAAGGTCACCATCGCGGACTATCTGCGCGGCCTGTACGCCTATGACTCGGAACGGACGCGGGTCAAGGGAAATCGTGCCGCCACGCTGCTGGACGACGCCAAGAAGGAAGCCGACGACGCGAAGAAGGACCTGCGCGCCGAACGCAAGGCGTGGCAGAAGGCCGGCAGGGCGCTGCCCGACGACGCCGGGGTCCGCGTCGCGTACAAGGACGCGCTGAGCAAGCTCGACAGCCTGGAGACGGACATCGCCCGCGGCGAACACGGCAGTTCGAAGCTGCCCTACGACCACGTCCTCAACACGAAGATCGCGGACGTGGCGGAGACGCTGAGGGCGGGCAAGGCCCTGGAGAGCGTTCCGGAGTTCCTGCGGGAGCTTCCGGTGGTGGACGTCGCGGCGGCGAGCGTCTGCGGGCTCCTGGAAGCCAAGGACGACCACGACAAGGGGTGGTCGTGGACGCACTCCGTGGTGGTGGACGGAGGGGCCGCCCTGGGAGGGCTCGCCGCGGGTGCGGGCGCGACAGCGGGCCTGGTGGCCGCGGTGGGGCTCATCGCGAGTTCGGAGGTCACCGTCCCAGTGGCCGTGATCGCCGGAGTCGGCGGCGCCGTGGTCATCGGCGCGACCGACATCATCGACGAGAGTTTTCACGAGCACTGGAGTGAGGACATCCACGACCACGGGGTCGTGGGCGGCATCTGGCACGGCACCGGCAATGTGCTGTCGAACACCGGGGACGACCTGAAGCGCGTCGGCGAGGACGCGCTCGGCGCGGGAAAGAAGGCGTGGAATGGGTTCAAGGGTCTCTTCTGAGAGCGTGGGCCCCGCGAAACTCCCCATCGTCGGGACCACGTGGTACCGCAGGGGCCCCGCCTACTGGCTGCGCCGCATCGCGTTCGTCGGGTTCATGCTGATCGTGATGGGCCTGATGTTCGGGGTGACGCTGAGCATGTTCGTCAACGCCGTCGACGGCCTGAGCGACGGCTGGCGCCACTTCTGCGACGTCCTTCAAGCCGTCGCCTCCACCGGCGCCGCAGGCTGGGGCTGGACCTACGCTCGCCGCAAGGCGCGGCAGGTGCAGGCGAAAGCCGCGAGCCCGGCGGAGACCTGGCGGCAGCACCAGTACCAACAGCGCCGGGCGCCGGGTCTGGCGAGCGCGGGCCGACTGCCGGCGCTCCTCCTGCTGCCCTTCATGGCGCCCGTGTTCGCGTGGGTCCTGGGGGCGCTCCTCGCCACGGCCTTCGCGCGCGAACTCCCCTCCGAAGCCGGCGCCCGCAAGGCGCTCACCCGGCCCTGACCGCCGTCGCCCAGTGGCACGCCACCCGCGCCGCCGGGCCGCCCGCGAGGACCGGCGGGTCGTCCGTGCGGCAGCGTTCCGCGACGCCCGCCCGGTCGGCCTCGCCCGAGGCCAGGATGTGGCAGCGGGCGTGGAAGCGGCAGCCGCCGGGGATGCGGGCGGGGTCCGGTGGCTCGCCCGTCAGGACCACCGGGTCGCCCGGGGACTCCGGAAGGACCGACAACAGGGCCTGCGTGTACGGGTGTTGGGGGCGGATCAGGACGTCCTCGACCGGGCCCGTCTCCACGATACGGCCCAGGTACATCACCGCCACCCGGTCCGCGATGTTCCACGCGAGGCCCAGGTCGTGGGTGACGACGAGGGCGGACAGGCCGAGTTCGTCCCGCAGGCGCAGCAACAGGGCCAGGATCTCGCCGCGTACCGACGCGTCGAGCGAGGCCACCGGCTCGTCCGCGACGATCAGTTCGGGGGACAGGACGAGGGCGCCCGCGATCACCACGCGCTGGCGCTGGCCGCCCGACAACTCGTGCGGGTAGCGCAGGAAGAACCGCTCGGGAGGGCGCAGGCCCGCCCGGGACAGCGCGTCGGCCACCAACTCCCGCTCGTCGCACGGCGATCCGTGGATGCGCAGGCCCTCGGCGACCGCGTCGTACACCGTGTGCCGGGGGTTGAGGGAGCCGCTCGGGTCCTGGAGGACCAGCTGGACCCGTCTGCGGTACGCCTTGAGCGCGCGCGGACGGTGGTCGAGCGGGCGGCCGGCGAAGCTCACGCAGCCCGCGGTGGGGACGACCAGGCCGAGCAGGGCGCGCGCCAGGGTCGTCTTGCCGCACCCCGACTCGCCGACCAGGGCGACGATCTCGCCCGCGCCGACGGTGAGTTCGACGCCGTCGACCGCTCGGGCCGGCGCGGCGCCGCGCCGCCCGGGGAAGGTGACGTGCAGGCCGGCGGCGCTGAGCAGCGGGCCCGGCGTGGTGGTCATGCGGTGCTCCTCGGCGTCATGCGGTGCTCCTCGGAAGGGAACCGGCGTGGACGCAGGCCGCCCGGTGGTCGGGTCCCGCGGCGCGCAGCGACGGGTCGTCGACGGCACAGACGCCGGTCGAGACCGGGCAGCGCGGATGGAAGGCGCAGCCCGGCGGCAGCGCGGACGGGTCGGGCGGATCGCCCGGCAGTCCGCGGGGCGCACGGCGCGACGCCGGATCGCCGATGCGGGGGAACGCCGCCGACAGGGCCCGGCCGTAGGGGTGATGGGCCGCCGCGTAGACCGCGCGCGCCGGGCCCTCCTCGACGACGCGGCCCGCGTACATCACCGCGAGCCGGTCGCAGGTGTCGGCGAGCACCGCCAGATCGTGGCTGATCATCAGCAGGCTGATGCCCCGGTCGGCCACGAGCCGCTCGATCAGCCGCAGGATCTGGGCCTGGATCATCACGTCGAGTGCCGTCGTCGGCTCGTCCGCGACGATCAGGTCCGGGGCGCACGCCAGCGCCATCGCGATCATCACGCGCTGGCGCTGGCCGCCGGACAGTTCGTGCGGGTGGGCGTCGGCGCGCGCGGCCGGCAGGCCCACCTGTTCGAGCAGCCGGGCGACGCGCTCGCGGGCCCCGGCCGGTGACGCGAGGCCGTGCAGCACGATCGGCTCGGCGATCTGGTCGCCGACCCGGTGCACCGCGTTGAGCGAGTGCATCGCGCCCTGGAACACGATGGACGCGCCCGCCCAGCGGACCGCCCGCAGCCGCCCCCACCGCATGGTCAGGACGTCCTCGCCGTCGAGCAGCACCTGCCCGGTCGTCCTCGCCGACGCGGGCAGCAGCCGCAGCAGCGCCATCGCCAGGGTCGACTTCCCGCAGCCCGACTCGCCCGCGATGCCGAGCGCCCGGCCCGGCTCGATCCGCAGGTCGACCCCCCGCACGGCCGCCGCGCCGGTCCCGTACGTGACGTGCAGGTCCTTGATCTCCAACAGGCTCACCGGACCCCCAGCTTCGGATTGAGGACGGCTTCGACGGCCCGGCCGCAGAGCGTGAACGACAGCGCCACCAGGGCGATCGCGATGCCGGGCGGCGCCAGGTACCACCAGTGGCCCGAGGAGACCGCGCCCGCCTCGCGGGCGTCCTGGAGCATGCCGCCCCACGACACGACCGTCGGATCGCCCAGGCCCAGGAAGGCGAGGGTGGCCTCGGTGAGGATGGCGTTGGAGATGCCGAGCGTCGTCTGCGCGAGGACGAGCGGCATCACGTTCGGCAGGACGTGCCGGTTCATGACGTGACCGTGCCCGCCGCCGAGCGCGCGGGCACGCTCGATGTACGGGCGCGACTCGACCGCGATGGTCTGCGCCCGCACGAGCCGGGCCGTCGTCGGCCAGGACGTCACCCCGATCGCCAGGACCACCGTCCACAGACTGTGCGACATGACGGTGGCGAGCACGATGGCGAGCACCAGTGTGGGCATCACGAGGAACCAGTCGGTGACCCGCATCAGCACCGTGGCGAGCCGGCCCCCGAAGTGCCCGGCCAGGATGCCGACCAGCGTGCCGATCGCCACGCTCAGCGCGGCCGCGAGCAGCCCCACCGCAAGGGAGATCCGGGCGCCCCAGACCAGCAGTCCGAGCAGGGAACGCCCGAACTGATCGGTTCCCAGCGGGAATCGGGCGCTGGGCGGCTCCAGGGGGCCGCCGGGCGCACTGGTCACGCTCTGGACGTCGTCGCCGGCGGTGAGCGGCGCGGTCAGCGCCAGCAAGCCGATCACGGCGAGGCCGGCGAGACCGTACAGGCCGGACCGCTGCGTACGGTAGGCGCGCCAGAAACGGGTCACCGAGTCGCGGCGGCGCGCCCAGGCCAGGGAGCCCGACGTGCCGGGGGCAGAGGTCGCGGTCACCGGCCCGCCCCCGGCACGGGCTGCGGCACGTACGGGGTCGTCGTCATCGGCCCACCCTTGGATCGAGCAGCGGATAGAGCAGATCGGCCAGCAGGTTCATCACGATCATCGCGCCCGCGAAGACCATGAACAGGCCCTGCACCAGCGGCAGATCGGGCACGCTGAGCGCCTGGTAGAACAGGCCGCCGAGCCCCGGCCAGGAGAACACCGTCTCCACCAGGATCGAACCGGCCGCCACATGGCCCAGATTGATGAACAGCATCGTGACCGTGGGCAGCAGCGCATTGGGCACCGCGTGGTGGCGGCGCACCGCGACATCGCGCAGCCCCTTCGCGCGGGCCGTCGTCAGATAGTCGCCGCCCATCTCGTCCAGGAGCGAGGAGCGCATGACGAGCAGGGTCTGTGCGTACTGCACCGCGACCAGCGTGAGCACCGGCAGTACCAGGTGGTGTGCCACGTCCAGGACGTAGGAGAAGCCGCTCGTGTCGCCGGACTCCATGCCCCCGGTCGGGAAGAGGCCCGGGACCGGGCCCGCCCCCACCGAGAACGTGATGATGAGCAGCAGCCCGAGCCAGAACGACGGCACCGACCACAGCGTCAGCGCCAGCCCCGTGTTGAACCGGTCGCCCATCCCCCCGCTGCGCCAGGCCGAGCGGGTGCCGAGCCAGATGCCGAGCGCCGAATACAGGACGACGGCCGTCCCCGTCAGGAGCAGCGTCGCCGGCAGCTTCTCTGCGATGAGCGAGCCGACCGGGGCATGGAACTGGTACGAGGTGCCCAGATCGCCCGTGAGCGCCTTGCCGCAGTAGTCCGTGAACTGCTGCCACAACGGCAGATCGAGTCCGAACTGGCTTCTCAGAGCCGCCAGTTGGCCGGCCGAGACCTGCCGGCCGTGGGTCATGGTGCGGACCGGATCGCCCGGAACGATCCGGAACAGGAAGAAACTCGTGACGAGGACGGCGAACAGGGAGACCACCGCCCCCGCCAGTTTGCCGCCCACATAGCGCAGATAGGTGAGCGCCGGGCCCGCGGCCGCCAGACGGCGGCCCCGCGGACCGCTGCGCGCCTCGACGACGGCGGCGGGAGTCTCGGCCGGACTCGCGGTGGTCATCGGCTACTCACGGTCGTCGGCCCCGGCGCGGCGGCGCAGGACCAGGAACGAGCCGAGCCCGGCCAGGACCACGGCGCCCGCGACGATCCCGAGGACGAGCCCCGCCGATGCGCCACCGCGCGGCCCGGCGCCCGCGCCCGCCCCGGGCACCGCCGACCACCAGCTCCAGTAGCCGTCCTGCCCGTAGATGTTGCCCGCGGCCTCGGGCATCGTCGTGATCGCCGCGATCCGGTCGGTGCGGTACGCCTCGACCGCGTTGGGGTACGCCATGACGTTGATGTACCCGGTGTCGTACAGCCGCGACTCCATCCGCTTGACCAGGTCCGCCCGCTTGGCGGTGTCGTATTCGGCCACCTGCCGCGCGTACAGCGCGTCGAACCGCCCGTCGCACACGAAGTCGTCGGTCTGTCCGCTCACCTTCGGCGTCGCGGGCAGCGCGGCGCAGGTGTGGATGGACAGCACGTAGTCGGGGTCGGGGCTGACCGAGTAGCCGTCCAGGGCGAGGTCGTACTCGCCGGCCGCCCACGGGTCGGTGACGTTGTCGACGCAGTCCACCGTCAGGCCGATGCCGAGCCTGCCCCACCACTCCTGGAGGTACTTGCTGATGGCCTTGTCATTGGGATCGACGGCGTGACAGAGCAGGCGCAGGGACAGCGGCTTCCCGTCCCTGCCGAGCCGCTTCCCGCCCCCTCCCGCGCGGTAGCCGGCCGCGTCGAGCAGCGCCGCCGCCCGCGCCGGATCGTAGGAGATCTTCTGTGCGGCGGCCGGCGTCCAGAAGTAGTCGGCGAACCGGGGCGGGATGTAGCCCTGGCCTTCGACGGCGTGCCCCTGGAACACCTTGTCGACGAGGGTCCCGCGGTCGATGGACGCGAACAGGGCCCGGCGCACCTTCGCGTCGAGCAGCGCCGGATTGCCGTCGCCGAACCTCGTCCCGTCCCGTGACCGCGCACCGGGGTTGGTGGCGAGCGCGAGGAAGCGCCGGCCGGGCGCGTCGTTGACCTTGATGCCCGGGGCGGACTTCAGTGAACTCGCCTGTGCGGGCGTCAAGTTGGAGACGAAGGACACCTCGCCCTTGCGGAGTGCCGCGACCGCCGCGTCATTGTCCTTGTAGTACTTGAAGACCAACTCGTCGAACCGGGGCGCGCCCCGCCAGAAGCTCCTGTTCGGCTTCAGCTTGATGTACTGGTCGACCTTGTAGTCGGTCAGGACGAACGGCCCGTCGCCGACGACCGGGAAGTGCTGATCGTTGTTGAACTTGGTGAAGTCGCCGACCTTCTCCCACACGTGCGCCGGCACGATCGGCACGTCCAGCGCCGTCATCGTCGCCTGGGGGCGCTTCAGCTCGATGACGAGCGTGGCCGGGCCGCGCGCGGTGACCTTCTTGAAGTTCGCGACGAAGCTGCCGTTGGCGGTCGCCGCGCCCTTGTCGCTCATCATCGTGTTGAACGTCCAGGCCGCGTCCCGTGCGGTGACCCGCTGCCCGTCCGACCACAGCGAATTCCCCCGGATGGTGTACGTCCAGGTGAGCTTGTCCGGCGATGCCTTCCACGCGGTGGCGAGGCCCGCGATCGCATGACCGTCCTTCGGGTCGTAGTCCGTCAGGTACGGGTACATCAGGCGGTGCACGCTGGTGCTGATCACCCGCTGTGCGAGGAAGGGACTCAACGAGTCGACGCTCTGCGATACGGCGGCCGTGAGCACCTTCCGCCCGGCCTTGGCGTCGTCGGCCGTGACTCCCCGCGCGGGGGGCGGGCCCGCCGCGGTGAGCGCGAGCGCGGCCGTGAGGGCGGCGGCCGCGAGGCTGCGGGGCCGCGACGGCCGAAGGGCCCGGTGCGACGGGACAGTTCTTGCCATGGACGGTGACCTCGCGTCATCACTCGCGCGGGAAGGCGCACGGGAAAGCAGGGCTGAGCGCATGGTTGATCGCGGGCGGATCGTCGGTCGAACCGGGGGGGCAGGGGCGTAGGCGGCGGGCGTGGGCGAAGGTTTACCAGGGTGGTCTAGACGTGTCAACGACGCGCGGCAGGCCATTTGGTCTGCGAAAACACCGAAGGGCCCACACCGTACGAACGGTGTGGGCCCTCATTGGTCCAGTCCGGGACGTCCTACTGCTGAGGCGCCGACGGCGGCTGCGGAGCGTGGCCGCCACCCTCCTGTCCGGGCCATCCCGGCGGGGGCACGGACCCCTGCGGCCCGGGTTCGCCGGGCGCGCCTTCACCGACGGGCTGCTGCTGCCACCCGGGGGGCGGCAGCGGGGCGCCGGGGTAGGGCTGGCCGGGTGCGGGCTGGCCTGGCTGGCCGGGCTGCGCCGCGTACGGCTGCCCCGGGAAGTGCTGGCCGGGGGCGCCGGGGGCACCCGGCATCGGCTGGTGCGCGCCGGGCTGCGGCTGGCCGGGCTGGAACTGGCCCTGGTCCGGGAGCGGTTGACCGGGCTGCGGCTGCGCCTGGTTCGGGAACGGCCGGCCGGGCGCGGGCTGACCGGGCTGGGCCCCGTACGGCTGGCCCGGCTGCGGCTGGGCCTGGTGGGGGAAGGGCGGGCCGGATGCCGGCTGCCCCTGCACGGGGTAGGGCTGACCCGGGTGCGGTTGTGCCTGCGGCTGCGGCTGCGGCGGGCCGGGCTGGAACTGCTGCCCGGGGTACGGCTGGGCCTGCTCCGGATACGGCTGCCCGGGGGCGCCCTGCCCGCCCGGCATCGGCGGCGCGAGACGCGGCGGCGGGTTGTGGCCGTCGCCCGTCCACAGCCCTTGCTGCTGCTGGGCCCGTACGAAGTCCTCGGCCACCAGCGCCGAGAGGTTGAAGTACGCCTCCCGGGTCTTGGGCCGCATCATGTCGAGGTCCACCTCGGCGCCGGCCGCGAGGTGTTCGTCGAACGGCACCACGACCACACCGCGGCAGCGCGTCTGGAAGTGCTGCACGATGTCGTCCACCTTGATCATCTTGCCGGTCTCGCGGACCCCGGAGATGACGGTGAGCGAACGCTGCACGAGGTCGGCGTACCCGTGCGCGGAGAGCCAGTCGAGCGTGGTGGAGGCGCTGGACGCACCGTCCACCGAGGGCGTCGAGATGATGATCAACTGGTCGGCGAGATCGAGCACGCCCCGCATCGCGGAGTACAGCAGACCGGTGCCCGAGTCGGTGAGGATGATCGGGTACTGCTTGCCCAGGACGTCTATCGCACGCCGGTAGTCCTCGTCGTTGAACGTCGTGGACACCGCCGGGTCCACGTCGTTGGCGATGATCTCCAGACCGGAGGGCGCCTGCGAGGTGAAGCGGCGGATGTCCATGTACGAGTTGAGGTACGGGATCGCCTGGACGAGGTCGCGGATGGTGGCCCCGGTCTCGCGGCGCACCCTGCGGCCGAGCGTGCCCGCGTCCGGGTTGGCGTCGATCGCGAGGATCTTGTCCTGCCGCTCGGTGGCCAGGGTCGCGCCGAGCGCGGTCGTGGTGGTGGTCTTGCCGACGCCGCCCTTGAGGGAGATCACCGCGATCCGGTAGCAGGAGAGCACCGGCGTGCGGATGAGGCCGAGCTTCTGCTGCCGCTCCGCTTCCTCCTTCTTGGCGCCGAACTTGAAGCGCGAGGCTCCGACGGCCGGGCCCCGGCTGCTCTTCGGCTTGGGCTTGTTGTTGCGCAGCAGCCGGTCGGAGGAGAGCTCGACGGCGGCCGTGTATCCGAGCGGGGCACCGGGCATCGACCGCTCACGCTGGTCGTGCGTCACCGGCGAGGGCCACGCGGTCCCGGACCGGGGATCCACGGGCTGCGCCTGCGGCGGCACGCCGTCGCCCTGCGGGCCCTGCTGGGGGAAGCCGTAACCGCCTTGCTGGGCGGCGGAGTCGGGGGCGCCGTTCGGTGCGGGGAAGCGCGGGTCCGCCGACGGGCCGGGCCCGGGGGCCGCTCCCTGGTGCGGGAAGCCGTAGCCGCCCTGCTGGGGCGTCCCTTCCGGGGCGGGCGCGTCCGGTGCGGGTGCCTGCTGCGGGAAGCCGTAACTGCCCTGCGGGGCCGCGGGGGCGGGTGCGGCGGGCGGGGTCGCGCTCGGGTGCGGGAAGCCGTAACCACCCTGCGCCGCCTGCGAGTTGGGGGCGCCGGGCGGGTACGCGCCCTGCTGCGGGAACCCGTACCCGTTCGGCTGCTGCGGCTGTGGCTGCGGCTGCTGTGGCCATGCGGGTGCCGGGGCGGTCTGATCCTGTACACCGGCCGGCGTCGGCTGCGCCTGCGACTGCACCGGCCATTGGGGCGCCGCGGCGGGCGCCGCGGGCTGGAACGCGGGCGGAAGCGGGGGCAGTCCGGGCTGCTGCTGCTGCTGCTGCTGCGGCTGCGGCTGCGGCTGCGGGCTCGCGGCCCACGGCTGGTCGTTGGGCGCGGGGGCCGCGTCCTGGGGCTCCGGGGCGGTGGCGTCCGCCGGCACGCTATCCGCGAGCGGCGCGGCATCGGCGACGGGCGCGGCGTCCGCGAGCGGCACCGCGTCGGTGACGGGTGCGGCGTCCTGCGGGGCGGGCGGGGTGTCCCGCGGGACCGGCGCGGCGTCCGCGTGAGGCGTGGGGCCGGCCGGTGCGGAGTCCGCGGTCCCGGCATCAGAAGCCGAGCCGTCGGCGGGGACGGCGTCGGCGGTGTCGGCGTCGGCCGAGCGCGAGGCGGTGTCGGCGGCGGCCGGGGCAACGAGGGGAGCGGGCGGCGTGCCGTCGGCCGATGCGGTGTCCCGGCGGGATCCGGCCTCCTGCTCGCCGCCCGGCGTCTCGGCTTCGGCTGCCTGGGAAGCCGCGCTGGAGCCGGAAGCCGCGCTGGCGTCGGGAATCACGGTCGTCCCGGACGCCTCTTCGTCGCCGGCCGGAGCGGCGGACGTACCGTCGAAGCGCGGGTCGGGCGAGTCGTCGGCGGCGGATGTGCCGAACGGCGGGGCGTCGGGGCCGGTCGGGCCCGTCACCTCCTCGTCCCCTGGGTGCGTCGGGCCCGCGGTGTTCGCCGCGCTCGGCGAGTCCGTTCCGTCGGCCGGGCCCGTCGTGTTCGCGGAGTCCGGCGCCGTGTTCGCGGAGTCCGGACCGCTCGCCAGGTGCGCCGCGTTCGAGGGCGCGACCATGTCGGGCGCCCCGGCATTCGGGCTGTCGGTGCGGTCGGCCGCCCTGGCGGGATTCGCCGGGCTGCCGGAGTCCGCCGCCGGGCCGGAGCTCTGGGGCGTCGCGGGTGTCTCGGGCGCGGGGTGGCCGGAAGGCGAAGCTGACGTGCCGTCGGTATCCGGCGCGGGGGCGGATTCGCCCCGCGCCGCCGCCGCTGCCGCTTCGAGCTGCGCGAACTCCCGCTTCAGCGCGGAGGGGGAGAAGCGCATCGTGGCGCCGCTCTCGATGTCGCCGCCGCCGAACGCCTGGCTCTCGTCCGCGGGACGGTGGGCGTCGGGGGAGGGCGCGGAGGACACGGGACCCGGCTGCACGGGGCCCGGCTGCACGGGGCCCGGGAAGGCGGGCTGCGGCGGGGCCGGGCTCCAGCTCGGCTGGAAACCGCCGGACTGCGGAAGCCCCGGAACGTCGAGGGGCGCACCCACGGGCGGCGGCAGCGGAGGCCCCGCGGCGCCGGCCCGCTGGTCGGGACCCGGCGCCGGGGGCGGCGGCGGGGTGTCCTGCGCGCCCTGCGTGTACCAGGCGGGAGGGGTGTAGTCGATGGTGAACTCACCCGTGGTCTCGGGATCGGCGTCGGACCGATTCTCGTCGCGCGCGTTCCCGCCGGTGCGGAACTGGTCCTGGTCGCTGTTCACCGGTTTCCTTTCGTTCGCCTGTGACCGGGTGGAGGTCGTGAGGTCCCATGGGCATGTACGGGCGGGGGTGGGCTGCGCCCGTGCGGTGGGCGCGGAACCGCACGCGGTCGTCCGCCCCGCCCACCACGAGCGCCGCGACATCCGCGGACGTACGGAACCGTACGGAACCGTACGGACGACGCACGCTCGCCATGGGGTCCCTGCCCCCGGTCCGTCCCACCCTAATCGTCGTCAATACCGCCATGGCAGGCCCGGCCGCCCCGAGCGCCTGTCCCCTTCGTCACCCATGGCTCACGGGCCACGCCGAAGGGGCCGGGAGGCGGGGGAGCATCGGGGACGAAAGGGTCGGACCGGGTCAACTCCCGCGCCGTGCCCCGCGTCAGTCGACCCGTCGGGCGTTCCCCAACAATCCGGTCTCGGTGTCGGTCGCCTGCGTCATCGTGAAGGAGCGGTCGCGGTCGTTGCACCAGAGGGTCACGCCGTCCGCGAGCGTCGACAGCGTCTCCTGCTCCGTGCGCGGCAGGTTCATGATGCGGCCCAGCTGTGCGGCCTCGTCCGGCGAGACCCGCTGCACACCGACGAGCCGCGCCTGGCGGATCAGCCGGGGCGCGACCGGGCTCACATAGGGGAGCAGCGTGAGCACCGCCTGCCAGGGTGCCGACACCACGCGTCCGCGCGGCGGGCGCATGCCGCAGTCCCGCACCACGAGCACCGGCTCACCGGCCGAAGCACCGAGCGGGGGCACCCGGCCCACGTCGTGCACCGTCATACCGCTCTGGCTGGCGATCGCGTGCACCAGCTGCGCCCAGGCCTGCGGGCGGCCCGTCTCGACCGCGACCCGTATGCCGGTCGCCGCGGCGCGCAGCGCGAGCACCTGGGCGGTCCACAGGCCGCCGACGAACACGATGTCGTACGCGGTCGGCCTGCTCACGCCGAGCACCGCGGGCCGGCCCTCGATGTCCATCCCGACGACCACCCCGTCGTCACCGATCGGCAGCGCCAGGGCGTCCAACTGCTCGACGGACAGGGCGTGCCGGCGGTGGCGCGGGCCGATGAGGCCGAAGCCGGTGCGGGGCCCGGGGCGCGGGCCCGCGGCCGAAGTCGTGGTGGCCATCAGCGGGCGCCTCCGAACGGCAGGGTGGCGAGCATGCCGGGCAGCTGCTCGTGGTCGAGCGGCACGAGCCCGGCCTTCGCCTCGCGCGCGGTGCGCGTCAACTCCCGCCGGGCGGCCGCCAGTTCGGCCTCGCTGCGACCGGTCACCCGGACGTGGCCGCTGATGGTGCCCTCCCGGGCACTCGTCCGAGCGATGGTGAGGCTGAAGGTGGTCGCGAGCGCCGGGACCCCCGTCAGGAGGGCCACCAGCTGCGGGAGCCCGCCGGTCCCGGACGCCGCGTCGATCCTCGGCCAGCGCCGCACCCAGTACGTGGTGTGGCGGCGGTTGTCGCAGCGCCAGGACCGGCTCGACTCCTCGGTGCGCCGCTGCGGCGTCTCCGTGCGGCCCGCCTGCGCCGTGACCAGCGGGTTGGCGCAGGCCGACGTGGCCACCGCGTCCGCGAGCTCCTCCTCGGTCAGCACCGTGGTGTGCAGGCCCGCGCCGGTCAGCCGGCTCGCCAGATGGAGCGCGGTGCGCGCCGCGCACTTCTGGGCACCCTCGATGCCGCCGCCCCGCGCCGCCACCGCCTCCGGGCACAGCTCCGGATTGAGCTTCAGGGCGATCCAGGTGATGCGGATCGCGGGCGACGTGGTCTGGGCGTGCAGCGGCGCGTAGTTGGTGACCGCCACCGACTGCTGCGGCAGCCGCAGTGCCGGAGCCGGCTGGGTGTGCAGCACGATCTGCGCCGATTCGAGACGGATGTCGTCCACGTCGAGCGCGTCGCGCACCAGCGCCAGCGGGAGCGGGCGTCGGCCACGGTCGGTCCGCAGCGCCGTCGCGTCCGACTCGACCTGGAGGACGACGGTGAGGAAGCCACCGTCACCGATCATCCCGATGGGCCGCTGGTCCCGGTCGCCGTGGCTGTAGGTGCGCAGCGTCGGATCGCACTCCACGGCGGGCGCGAGCCCCGGCAGCGTGCCCGACGGCACCGCGACGGCGCCCGCCCGGCGCCGGCGTTGCCGCAGCGCCCAGGCGGTGCCCAGCCACTCGGGCAGCGAGCGCCCCCGAAGGCGCACCACCGCGAGCACCACGAGAGCCACGGCGACGACGCCCGCCGGCACCAGCGCCATCGGGCCGGCGACCCACGCGGCGAACAGCAGCGCGACGGCCGACTCGATCAGGACCAGTTGTTGCAGACGAAACGAACCAAAGCGTCCGGAACGGGATTTGAGCCGGGGTGCGACCGGCCCGACGGCCGCGGCCGCCGGACGCCGCACCACCGCGGGGGCCGGCTGCGCACGCCCACCCGGGCGTGGAACCGTGCCGCCCGGCGCACCGGAACGCTCCCGCGAGCGCGACCGAGTCCCTGTCGGCGAAACCATCCTTGAACCCCCCGAACTCCTCGAAAGCCCTTGGCCGATGGGGCCCTTGAGGACCCGCTCACCCTACCCGCCCCAGGCGTACGATCACGTAACAGGCATAGTAGGTCGCCGGTCTGACAACGCAGGGCGGGGGACGGGCTCCCGCTGCTCCGCACGGGGACAATGGAGAACGCGGACACTCATGGCATCACGGCGGGACGAGCTCAACGCGTACACCTTCGCGAAGCGTCGTACGCTCGCGTCATTCATCCAGCCCTCGCCTACGGGCTCGGAAGAAGGGGCACCGCGCCCGCTGCGCGCCGTGCTGCCGGGCACCATCGCGGCCGTGGTGCTGCTCGCCGCGTTCGGTGCGTGGGGGATGTTCAAACCCACCGCGCCGCCCGGCTGGGACACCCCCGGCGAGAAGGTGATCATCGCGAGCGACTCCACCACCCGGTACGTGGTGCTGACCACCGACGGCAAGAAGGAGCTGCACCCCGTCCTCAACATGGCGTCCGCCAAACTCCTCCTCGACCCCGCCAAGGGCGAGGTCGTCAAGGTCGACGAGTCCGTACTCGACAAGGGCTCCCTGCCCCACGGCGCCACCCTCGGCATCCCCTACGCCCCCGACCGGCTGCCCTCCCCGAAGGAGGCCGGATCCGCCAAGCGCTGGGCGGTGTGCGAGCGTCCCGGCGACGGCGGACGCGCCATCCAGAAGGCCGCGTTCGTCTTCGCCGACCGCGACGCGAAACGCACGGACGGCGCCCAGCGCCTGACCGGCGGCCAGCTCCTGTACGTCACCGGAGCCGACGACAAGACCCGCTACGTCGTGGACGCGCAGGGAACCAAGTACCAGGTCGGCACCGACGAACTCCTCCTGCGCGCCCTGGTCGGCTCCGGCCGGCAGCCCGAGCGGGTGTCCAAGGAGTGGCTGGAGACCCTTCGTTCGGGTGACCCGATCACGTTCCCCGAGGTGGAGGGGAAGATCGGCGACCCCGCCGGAGTGCCCGGCACCCTCTCCCGCGAGGCCAACCGGATCGGCATGGTGCTGCGCGCACCCAACGGCGCGGGCAGCCAGTACTACCTCGTCCAGCAGGGCAAGGTCGCGCCGGTCTCCGACTTCACGGCGAAGCTGCTCCTCAACAGCCGCTCGCTCGGCAGCCTCATGAAGACCGGCCGGGCCACCGAGACGAACGCCTCCCAGTTCACCCCGGAGCCCACCGAGTTCGGTGCCCAGGCGAACTGGCCGCGCCAGTCGCCCGTCGCCGTCAACGACGCGGGCACCGCGAGCGGCAGCCGCAACACCGTGTGCAACGTGCTGCGCGACGTCAACAAGGACAACGGCACCACGACCATGAGCACCTGGGCGGGCACCGACTTCCCCGCGCCGCTGCCCACCGGTTCCAGCAGCGCCTACGTGACGCCCGGATCCGGCCAGCTCTTCCGTCAGGTCCAGGGCTCCCAGACCACGGCGGGCGGCGTCTTCCTCGTGACGGACACGGGTCTGCGCTACGCCATGCAGTCCAACAGCGACAGCGCCGACGGCGACTCGGGCGCAGGCCTCAGCGCCGACCAGCGCAAGCAGCTCGACCAGGAGGCCCAGCAGGCCCAGACCCGGCTCGGCTACGCCAAGTCCGAGCCGGCGCCGATCCCCATGAGCTGGTCCTCCTTCCTGCCCACCGGCCCCCGCTTGTCCACCGGGGCGGCCCGCCAGCCCCAGGGCTCCTGAGGGGCGGCACGAGCATGGTGTATGCCCTCAAGTCCCTTGCCCTGTCCGCCGCGGCGGCCCTGACCGTGCTGGCAGGGCCCACGGCCGCAGCCGCCGCCATCCCCGTCATCTCCGTCCCTCCCGTCACTCCCGTCGTCCCCGCCGACGGCGGCGTCGGCGACCAGTGCACCTTCCCCTCCAAGCCGTACGCGGGCCGCCCCTGGGCGCTCCAGCGCGTGCTCCTGGACGAGCTCTGGCACCAGTCGACCGGGAAGGGCGTGAAGGTCGCGGTGATCGACACGGGCGTCGACATCAAGAACCCCCAGCTGACCGGTGCCGTCGACGCCTCCAAGGGCAAGAACTACCTGCCCAAGGACCTCAAGGACCCCGACAACCGGCCGCTCCCGCGCGGCGCCGAGAACGGCACGACGGACACCGTGGGACACGGCACGAGGGTCGCCGGGATCATCGCGGCCCGCCCCGCCAAGAACACGGGGTTCGTCGGGCTCGCCCCCGACGCCACGATCATCCCCATCCAGCAGAACGACGCCGACGGCCACGGCACGGCGCAGACCCTGGCCGACGCCATCCGCTACGCGATCGACGCGGGCGCCGACGTCATCAACATCTCGCAGGACACGGCGAACGCGGTGGCACCGGCGGCCACCCTCAAGCAGGCGGTGGACGCGGCCCTGGCCCACCAGATCGTGGTGGTCGCCTCGGCGGGCAACGACGGCCTCGGCGGCAACGTCAAGTCGACCTATCCCGCGTCCTACCCGGGCGTCCTCGCGGTCGCCGCCTCCGACCGCAACAACGAACGGGCGGCCTTCTCGCAGTCCGGTGAGTTCGTCGGCGTGGCCGCGCCGGGCGTCGACATGGTCTCCACCGTGCCCGGCGGCGGCCACTGCGCCGACAACGGTACGAGCTTCTCCGCGCCCTACGTCGCGGGAGTGGCGGCGCTCATCAAGGCCAAGCATCCCCGCTGGACCCAGCGCGAGATCGTCACGCAGATCCAGCAGACCGCGGAACGTTCGGTGTCCGGACACGACCGTCTGGTCGGCTGGGGCGTCGTCGACCCGGTCCGCGCCCTCACCGAGGACGACCACCCCCTGGAGTCCCCGGTCGCCCACGAGGGCGTCACCCCCGCCCGCGCCCCCACCCCCGCGGCTCTCCACCTCGGCGAGACCGACGAGGAACGCACGCAGCGCCTCGCCATGTACGTGGCGACCGGGGCGGCGGTCCTGGCGGCGGTGCTGGGCGGCACGGCGGTGGCGATCAGGGACGCGCGACGCAGGAGCCGGCGGGTGGCGGAAAGGAACTGAGTAGAAGTACTCATGCCTGGTCGGCCAACTCCTCGTAGCTTTGAGCGAACTGGGGGGACCGAGTCGCCGAAGCGACACGGAGTCGTTGCAGTCGGCCTCCGTCAACTTGTGCCCGGTAATTCCCTGTTGGGTGAGGGGCGGGCGTTGGTTAGAGTGATTGCGGTGTGTCAAGCGGTGCCGATGAGGAGTGACGATCACATTCCGGTACGGCCGGATCGCACGAGGGCGAACGGGAATTGCGTGACGGGGAGGAGTGTCATGGGACGGCGTCCTGCCGGCACGGGTGAGGGCGGCCGCAATGACAGCTGACCTCAGCCGCGGCCTGGAGGCGCTGAAGACCTTCAAGGGCCGCGTGGACACGGTGCTCACCACCTTCGAGGAGTCGCACGGCAGCGCCACGAAGCTCGCGTCCCACCAGATCCCCCGCGCCTCCTTCAGTGCCGCAGGCGCGGCGTTCCCCGAAGCGGACGGCCTCTACACCCAGTACCACCGCGTCCACGAACACCTGACCTCGCTGTCGAAGTCCCTCAGCCTCCAGATCGAGGCGATGGGGATCGCCGTGCACGGGGCGGACGTCGGGTTCGACAACCTGGACGAGGAGACCCGGCAGCGGTTCTGGGCGATCCAGTCCAGGATCGACTACGACGCGGACGCGGCGAAGCGCGCGAAGGCCGGCCATCCGGACGCGCAGCGCACCGACGACAGGACATCCGGGACGGGGTGGTAGCGATGACCGACAAGAAACCGCAGGCCTCCCCGCCGCAGGCGCCGCCGCTCACGGACGAGCAGCGCGTCAGCCGGCAAGTGAGTGTCACCGACATGACCTCGGCGGCGTCGCAGGCGCTGTCCGGCATGTTCCCCTTCGGCGCGGCACCGCGTTTCTTCGGAACCACCGATTTCGAGGGCCACCAGCTCAACCAGATGATCGACCTGGTGGAGAACACCAACCCGGAGCACCTGACCAGTGCCGGTGAGGCACTGTTCGCCGCCCACGAAGCGATCACCGAGGCCGCCGGCGCGCTCGACAAGGACGTCGCGCGCGTCGACTGGGAGGGCGAGTCCGGCAACGCCTTCCGCGACTGGGGCAAGAACCTCGCCAACCACGCCAGGAGCCTGGGCGACTTCGCCGGCACGGCCGGCGTCCAGATCAGCGCGGCCGGCACGGGCCTGGCGTCCGTCCGCCACGCGATGCCGCCACGGGACCACCGCGCCGAGCCGGTGAAGGCGACGGACCTTCCGGCGACGAAGCGGGTCGCGGGGAACGCGGAGTACGAGGCGGCGGTGAAGGTGGAGCAGGATCGCCAGGAGGCGATCAACCAGATGAACCGTCTGTCGTCGTTCTATTCCGTCTCCGAGCAGACGCTGGCTGCGCAGCAGCCGCCTGTCTTTCAGCCGATGCCGGAGGTGGGGGTGCCGCCGGAGAAAGGGCGCACCATCGAGGATCCCGAGCACCCCTTTCCGGGAGGAGCGACCCGACACGCGTCGCAGGACGCGTCTGGAGTGCGTCACTCAGCAGATCTCCATCCGAGCGGGAACCACACTCGAATGGAGATCACCGGCAGCCCTACGGCAACGGGAACGACAGCCCACTCCACGCTTCCGGGGGGTGGCTCTGCCCATGGGCCGGTGAGTACGGAGATCAACGATGCTGCTCCCATGCCTATGCCTGCTCAGAACCAGGCCGTGGCGACGCCGACTTCACCAGTAACCGTGGCCGGCCCTGGTCCGATCCCTGCGTTCCCTCCTGGCAGTGTTTTCTCGAAACCGACGGCGAACGGCTCGGCACGGGCTTTCGAGGCCGGGCATGGGCCCGTCGCGACTGAGCACGCTGGAGGCAGGGCCGACGCGACGGGAGGGGGCACCACGGGACGGAACACCACGAATCCCGTGGGGCGCCTGGGGCCTTCAGTACCGGAGGGCAGAAGCGGCGAGCAGTCCTCCACGATCGGCCAGTCGCCGATGGGACGAGGCGTCTCGGGAGGGACCCCACGAGTCGAGGGAAAGGCGCCCTCGCGCGCGGGAGCGGCGGGAACGGCCGGCGAGGGACGCAACGGAATTGTTGGCGGACGGCCGAGCACGGGAGCGCCGGGCTCCGCCGCGCCTCGTACTTCGAAGTCCACCGTTGTCGGCGCCAGGGCAGCGTCCGCTCAAGCCGCTTCGGTCGGTCGTCCGAACCTGCGGGGCGTGGTCGGCGCTGGCGAGTCGTCCCCGACCGGCCAGGCGCGAACAGGCGGGCGCGTCAGGGGCAATGCGGACGGGGTGGTCGGAGTGCCGAAGGGGCGCCCAACCGGTAAGCGTGGAAAGCGTGGCGAGTTCACCACGGGCGGCTCCGGGCTGGCCAGGGGAGCAAGCGATCACGAGGGCTCGGACGATGGAGAGGATGAGACGGCACTGGTCCCCGACGAGCTCGGCAATGATGAGGGAAACGACCTGCCCAGCCGGTAGGGGCTCGTACAACACGTGATCGACCAGCGCAGGCGAGGACGTAAGAACGCATGAGGTCAGGAATCCGCCGACCGAACCAGGGCAGCTCCACGGCCAGGGCAACAAGTCGGAGACGTGCCGCAGCGGTGCTCGGCACGTGGGTGGTCGTGGCGGGTGCCCTGGCGCCGCATGCCTTCGCGGACGAAACCGCGCCGAACCAGTGGTACCTGACGGCCATGCAAGCAGCGGAGATGTGGAAGGTCAGTACGGGCAAAGGGATCAAGGTCGCTGTGGTGGACACGGGAGTCAATCCCGACACCCATGCCTTGAAGGGCCAGGTGCTGGCACAGGACGTCCCGAAAAACGCTTCCTACGGAGCAACCCAGGACTACGACGGGCACGGCACAACGATGGCCGAGTTGATCGCGGGCACGGGGGAGGGGGGCGGCCTCAAAGGGCTGGCCCCGGATGCCAAGATTGTTCCACTGCGCATTTCACTTGAGTCCTTGAAGGACCCAGCACAGCAGAAGTTGACTCAGTCGTCAGCAGCAGGCATCCGTGCCGCCGCAGACTCGGATGCGAAGATCATCAACCTCTCGTACGCGAGCGCCAGCCCTCGGCCCGAGGAGGAGAGCGCGGTGAAGTACGCCCTCGCCAAGGGCAAGTTGTTGTTTGCGGGCACAGGCAACGACGGAGCAACCAACGACTTCGCCCGTGAGTTCCCCGCCGCGTATCCCGGCGTCGTCGGTGTCAGCGCCGCCGACAAGGGCGGCACCGTCGGAGACTTCTCCCAGTCGGGCAACCACGTCGACCTGGCGTCCCCGGGACTGAACGTGCCCGTCTGGTGTGACACCAACTTCCAGAAGTACTGCCCAAGCCAGGGCACCAGCCAAGCCTCCGCCATCGCCTCCGCCTCCGCCGCCCTCATCTGGTCCGCCCACCCCTCCTGGACCGCCGACCAGGTGCTCCGGACGATGATCGACACCGCCGGGCGGTCCTGGGACAAGAACACGCCCAGCAAATACCTCGGTTACGGTCTCATCCGGCCCCGCCTGGTGCTGGAGAAGCCGGACATCGACCCCGGCCCCGCCGACGTCGACCCCGTCTCGCTGGACCAGGGCGCAAGCAACGCCGCCCCGGCCACCCCCGCCGCGCCCGGCTCGAAGGCGCCCCCGAAGGGCGAGCCGGTCGCCAAGGAAAAGGGCATCGAGCAGGCCGACGGCGGGGGCGGGAACACCTCGTGGGTCATCGGCGGAGTCGTCGCCGGGCTCATCGCGATCGGCGGAGGCGTGTTCGCCGCGATCAGAAGCCGGCGGCGCGACGTACAGCCGCACCACCACAAGCCATAGCCACAGCCATCCGCATCAGCACCATCCACGAAACGAAGGGAACCCGCTCATGGCGAAGGACCAGCAGGTAATCGATAGCCAGATGGCACACCTGGAGACCCAGGTCCTGCTCAAATTCGATGACGTGAAGGGTCAGCTCAGCCGTCTGCAGGCTGTCATCGACTCGCTCGAAGGCTCCTGGGACGGCATTGGTGCCGGTGCGTTCAATGGCAAGCAGCGAGACATCAACGACCAGATGGTCCACATCGGCAAGAAGCTGTTGGACTTCCTGGAAGCGATGAAGGCGACGCGCACCGGCAAGGGCGACATCGATCACCAGGTGCACCAGGCGCTCATGGGTGTCGACGTCGTGGACGGTTACAGCGGTGACGCGGCAGCCACGGCCGCGATCACCTCGAACCTCAGCACGTACTAGCAGCCCGAACGGGCCCCGCGCCGGGCCCGCAGCACAGTCCAGCACGAATTCATTCACCAGGGAGACAAGGGAAGCCATGCCCGATTACAGCGGCGACACCCTCGGAGTAACGTACGGCAGTCTCGACGAGGCGGCCCAGTCCATCAAGACGCAGGCAGCCGCGCTCGACGACACCCTGCGAGAGATCAAGACGCTGGTCGGTCGGGCCGCCGATCACTGGCACGGCGAAGCCCACACGGCCTACGCAGCGGTGCAGCAGGACTGGGACAGGAGGGCCCTGAGCGTCAAGACCTCGCTGGAGCAGATCGCCAACGCCGTTGCTGAGGCGGGCCCGACCTACAAGGCCGGCGACCACAAGGCGGCCGGCTACTTCCAGTAGGAAGCACCAGGCCGAAGGGCCGGAACGGGGTGGGCGCGCGCGGGAGGCGTCCACCCCGTTCGGCGTCCGTGCGCGCGCCGAGGTCCGGGCCCGCTCCTTCGCCGCGCTACTCCGACGGCGCTTCGAGCCCCCCGTTGCGCACGGACGGCTCCAGGTCGAACTCGCCGTCCCGTGCGCCCAGTACGAACGCCTGCCACTCCGCCTCGGTGTACCGCAGCACTGTGTCCGGGTCCACGGAGGACCGCATCGCAACGGCCCCGGCCGGCAGATAGGCGATCTCGACCCGCTCTTCGTCCTCGGAGGTACCGGGAGCGCTGTGCCATTCGACCCCGGAGATGTCGAGGGCGTACAGCTCGTTCTTTTCGCGCTCCTTGCGCTCCCGCAGTTCCGTGTCCTGTTCCTCAGCCATGACGGAGCGATTCCTTCCAGACGTAGCGACGGTGCGACGGGCCGCCTGCCAACCGGCCGTCCGATCAGCCTACTTGGCAGGTCGCGGCGGGGGTGGCGAGCCAGCGAGAATCACGGGAACGGGACTCCGGAGGGGAGCGTCGGGTCAGCTGCCTTCGGGGTTGGGCACGGTCGTGGGGAGGTTGGCTTCGTCTGCACAGCCGAGTTCTGCAGCGAGGCGGCGGGAGACGGAGCTGACGATCGCCATGTGGTCCTTGGCCTTCGAGTCGCCCTCGAGGTGGCCGTTCGTGATCGAGCCTGCTCTTACGTATGGGGTTTCGCGGTCGTTTCCTCGTGTCCTGCATGCGAAGTAGAGAGTGGCGATGCTGTCGCCCTGTACGTATGCGGTTTCACCTGTGGGGAAGTAGGTCAGTCGACCATATCGGGCCACGGGGAAATCATTCGCTATCTGGTCCCGCGTCGGGACAGCGGACGCCGCGGTGAAGTCCAGGTTGAGTCCCCAATATGTTCCGTCATGTTTAGCCTTGTCGATTCCGCATTCCGCGAGGCGAATTCCGGGGTCGTGAAGGTGGGCGGCCGTCCACGGCAAGGAGAACAGCCGCGGTTGGCCATGTTTGCCGCCTCCACTGTCCTCAATGAATTGGTCCGTGTCGGCAAGACGACGCAGTGCCGCTACGGCGGCCGTGTCCAGCGTGCCGGCGCACAGATCGGGTGCTGGGGTGCTTTTCGGCTCCGGCTCGGAATTGTCGGAGCAACCGCAGCACACAACGATGGCGAGTGCCATGGCGAGCATCGCCGCACGCGACCGCCGACACCGGGTCCGGATCCGGGTGCGCTCGCGTGCGGAAATAAAGCTCACGCTGTCAGTCCTTGTAGGGTGCGCGGCCGAGATGGTCGTCAACGCTCGGGCCAGTGGCCTCGTAAGCGTTTCTCAGCATCACTTTGAACGTGTCGTTCTCGGTGCTCGACCCGCCTCCGGTATGACCCTTGAGGTACCGCTCATAACTGGAGCCGAGGTCGTCCTCGCCTCTGAGGTAGAACTCGCGGCTCGTCATCTGCGACTTCTCCGTGGGGTCCGCCTCATCCTTGTCCATGGCTTTGTCCGTCTCCTGGCCGATATACGTATTCAGCGCATCGCCGGCCAAGTCGGAGACGACCGGGGCAATGGCGATGCCCGCGACCGTCGTGCCGGGCAAGGGGATCATCGCAACGCCCCCTCCGACCGCTGCTCCCACGGCGAACTTCCCCCACTCCGCCGCGCGGCCGTTGGACTTGTTGAGTTGTTCGGTGTCGTCCTTGTAATCACTCTCGGCCTGCTGTACATGGGAATGATCCAGGATTCCGCGGACTTGGGCCTCAGTGATGAGAGCGTTCCGTCCATGGTTGAAGTTCGCGTCGCTGGTGGCAGGAAAAGCATCCAGATGACTCAGCGTGTACAAGTGCTGCCCCGACGTAATCAATCCGTGCGACGTTTCGTTCTGGCCCAGCACGCTGAGGAAATCGATGGCGCCCTGGCTGCCGAATTGCGCGCGGCCGGGATAATGGCCCGGGAAGGTGGTCGAGTCCTGGGCGTGGTCACCGATGCCCGACACCGCGTAGTCGATGTCATCGATGTACGCGGAGCCCATCTTGCCCAGGCTGTCCGCCAGTTCGGGTTGTTCGTGGAGCATCTTCGGGCCGTCCTCGCCGCCGTAGAGGTAGGCCACCTGTTCCATGACCCCGGCTGTCGCCACCGTGCGGTGGTCCGCGCTACCCGCGGCCGTGGAATGGTCCTTGCCCACCGCGGCCGTCGCGTCGTAGGCATAGCCCGTGGTCGCCGCCTCCAGCGCGTGGCCCAAGGCGTCGCGGCCCGCGATCTCCTTGGGGGCGTCGCCCATCGCGGGGCCGTCCGGGAGCCAGATGCGGTCCTTGGTCAGGTACTGCAGGTGTTCGTTGACCTCGGAGTCCTTGTCCACCGTGTCGCCCGAGTCCTCGGGCTGGGCGAAGAACTGGGTCGAGGCGTCGGGGTTGTGGCCGAGCGCCTCGAGGAAGCCGGTCATCGGGTCGCGGCCGCGGTCCTCGTCGCCCCAGAAGTTGAGGTCCGCCTGGTTCCAGTTGTTGATCCACGGGCTCCGGCCCTTGACGTTGTTCTCCTTGTCGAAGGTCAGGAGGGCATCGCCGTACTGGTTCAGGAACTGGTCGTCGTAGTCGCCGAACCGCATGAGGTTGCTCATCACGGCGAAGCCGCGGGGGTTGCCGGCGTCGTCGATGCCGAGCGGCTCCGAGCCGAGCTTCACCATCCCGCCCTCCCACGCGTCCATGGCCGTGCTGTCGGACAGCGTCGCCCTGCCCAGGGTGATGCCGAGGTTCTTCTGGAACTGCTTGGCCGCCGCGGCGCGCCCCGGGTCGTAGCCCGCCAGGTACGGGTCGGCGATCCCGGCGTAGAAGGTGAGCGTTCCCTTCGGGCCGACGGACGTCGCCAGCTCCTCGGCGAAGAGGGGATCCTGCTGGAATTGACTCAAAGTGGCGTTGAGCTCGTTGAGTTCGGTCGTCGTGACCTTGTGGGGGTCCTTCTTCATGAGGGCCGCCGCGGTCTTCGCGGCCTTGATGGCCTTGGCCGCCGAGTCCCGGTCCGCGTACATGGCGTCGGAGAAGCCGTACTTGGCCTGGTCGACGATGAGCTGCAGAGCCTCGGCGGCGGTGGTGTCGCTCTCCGCGGCCCTGCCGAGGATGCGCTCCACCTCGTCGCGCAGGGCGTCGACGTCGTGCTGGCTGTGCTCGGGGACGGTGGTTCCCCGGCCCGCACGGTCGGGGTGGATGTTCATGGTGACGGTGAACGAGCCGTTGCCCAGGTCCATCACGGTCAGATTGCTCTTCAGGCCGCGGTCGATGGCCGCCAGCAACTGCCGCTGATATTCCTTGAGTTCACTGCGGGTGTCGCCCAGGATCCGGGCGACGGTGCTCGCCTCGGTGTGGGCGTCGTCGAATTCCCCGGCGGTCTTGGCGATGAACTCGCGGGTCACCGTGGCATTGGCCCCGGCCCAGTTCGCCTTGTCCGCCTTGGTCTTGAGGTCCTGGTGGGCGGCCGTCTGCACGTGCGCGAGCTGCCCCGCCATCTGTTCCCAGTCGGTGATGGCGGCGTCGAGCCCGGAGAAGTTCGCGAAGCGCAGCGTGTCGAGGTGCATCAGCGGCCGGCCCTCTCGTCGAATCCCTTGTCGAGATCGGCGATGCTGCTGACGGTTCCGTAAATGTGGAACTCGTCGCCCGCGTGGGCGCCCTTGGTGTAGTCGAGGTGGTTGGAGATGTGGGCGCAGGCGTCGAGCAGGCTCTGGACCTGGTCGACCCAGTGCCCCGCGACATGGTCGAGGGCCTTGCCGAGCGCGAACCCCTGGCTGGTGAGCCCGGAGGCGGCGGACAGAGACGCGACACGGGCATGGTCGCCGGACCGGTCCAGATCCTGGTGCAGCCGGAACGCCGCGTCGCCGATGGCCGCCAGGTCCTTCTGGTCGACGCGCAGGTCGCCCTGCCCGCCCGAGGCATCGGTCGGCTCCGCCGGCAGCTGGTTGAGCCGCATGGCCGTCGAACTCCGGCCCGACGCCTCCTTCTTGAGCTGCTCCCACTCGTCCCAGGACATGTGCGCTGCCTCCCCGTGGCCCGCCCCCGCCCCGGATGTCTCCGAGGAGGCAGCGGCTCAATTCGACAAGGCGCCGTTATATCAAGTGAGTTGCGTCTCATGCCCGCCGTATGGCCGAGATCCACTCCTTCTGCTTCGTGGACCCCGGCCGGACCCGTCCCGTCAGCTTCCGTCCTCCATCAGACCCGTCTGCACCAGCGGCTTGCCCCGCCTGCGCGAGACGAACGTGCCGCGGCCCACCGGCATCGGCCGGGGCCGGACGCCCGCGAGGACGTCGCCCTCGCCCGGGTCGCCGGCCAGCACCACGCCCTGGGCGCCGAGCTCCTTGATGCGCTGGATGAACGGCTCGAACGCGGCGCGGCCCGCGCCCGCCGTGGAGCGGGCGATGATGAAGCGGACGCCCACGTCACGCGCGAACGGCAGCAGCTCGGTGAGCTTGCCCAGCGGGTTGCCGCTGGACGTCGACACCAGGTCGTAGTCGTCGACCACGACGAACACCGTGGGCCCCCGCCACCAGCTGCGGTCGCGCAACTGCTGCGCGGTCACGTCCGCGCTGGGCGCCCGCCGCCGCATGAGGTCGGCCAGCGCGTCCATGTGATGGTCCATGGCGTTCGACATGGGGATGTACTCGGCCAGGTGGGACGCCGGAGTCACGTCCAGCAACGCGCGCCGGTTGTCCACCACGAACAGCTTGCACGCGTCCCCCTCGTACCGCTGCGTGAGCTGGGTGATCAGGAGGCGCAGCAAATTCGACTTGCCGGACTCGCCCTCGCCGAAGACGAGGAAGAACGGGTCCTGCTCGAAGTCGACGAACACCGGCTCCAGGTTGTTCTCGTCGAGCGCGAAGGCGATACCGCGGTCGGGAAAGACATGACCGGCCGGCAGCTGCGCCGCGGGAAGCTCGCGCGGAAGGAGCCGGACCGCGGGCGCGCCCGGGGCGGTCCAGTGCCGGGTGACCTCCGTGGCCAGCGCGCGCGTCGCCTCGGCGATGTCGGTGTCGGACTGGAGGCCGTCGATGCGCGGCACGGCCGCCATGAAGTGCATCTTCTGCGGCGACTGGCCACGGCCGGGCACCCCGACGGGAACGTTGGCCGCGACCTTGCGGTCGAACTCGGAGTCCATGGTGTCGCCGAGCCGCAGTTCGAGGCGGTTCACCAAATGGTCCTTGAGGTTGGCCCGGACCTCCATGGAACGCGACGCGGTCACCACCAGGTGGACCCCGTAACCGAGCCCGCGGGCCGCGATGTCCAGGATGACCTGTTCGAGACCCTCGTACTCGGTACGGAAGTTGCCCCAGCCGTCGATGACGAGGAACACATCGCCCCAGGGCTGGTCCGTGAGCGAGATGGTGCCGCGCGCCCGGCGGGACCGGAAGTCGGCGATCGAGGCGATGCCGGCCGAGCGGAAATACTCCTCGCGGCGGGTCAGCACCCCGTACACCTCGGCGACCGTGCGCCGCACCCGCTCGGGATCCAGACGGGAGGCGACCCCGCCGACGTGCGGGAGCCCGGCGACCGCGGACATGCCGCCGCCACCGAAGTCGAGCCCGTAGAACTGGACCTCCTGCGGGGTGTGGGTCAGCGCGAACGACGCGAGCAGCGTCCGCACCAGCGTCGACTTGCCCGACTGCGGTCCGCCCAGGATCTGCAGGTGACCCGCCGCGCCCGAGAAGTCGCACCACAGCGGGTCGCGGCGCTGCTCGTACGGCTTGTCGACCAGGCCGACCGGCACCACCAGGCGCCCCGCGCCCTCGTAGTCGGGCTGCGTCAGTCCGCGACCCGGCACCGGTGCGAGGCCCGGCAGCAGGAAGTCGAGCGCCGGCGGGCTGTCCAGGGGCGGCAGCCACACCTGGTGGGCGGCGGGGCCGCGCGCTTCGAGACGGCGCACGATGACGTCGAGCACGGTGTCGGCGAGCGCGTCGTCGGTCCGCGGCCCGCTCTCCCCGCGCGGCCCCGGCACGGTCGGCGGGGCGTACGTCACGGGCACTTCGGCGGCGGTGAACAGCACCGGGCGCCGGTCCACGGGCACAGGGCCGCCGAGCTCGGCGGAACGGTCGGCGCCCGTGCGGTACACGCCCGAGACGTACGCCGCCTTGAAGCGGGTCATCTCGTCGGTGCCGAACTTCAGATAGCCGGAGCCCGGGACGCTCGGCAGGTGATAGGCGTCGGGAACGCCGAGCGCGGCGCGCGATTCGGCGGCCGAGAAGGTGCGCAGACCGATCCGGTAGGAGAGGTACGTCTCCAGGCCGCGCAGCCTGCCCTCCTCCAGGCGCTGCGAGGCGAGCAGCAGATGGACGCCGAGCGAGCGGCCGATGCGGCCGATCTGCACGAACATCTCGATGAAGTCGGGCTTGGCGGTGAGCAGTTCGCTGAACTCGTCGATGACCAGCACCAGCGACGGCACGGGCTGCAGCGGGGCGCCGGCCAGCCGGGCCCGCTCGTAGTCGTGGATGTTGGCGTAGTTGCCGGCGTCGCGCAGCATCTCCTGGCGGCGGTTCAGCTCGCCGCGGATGGAGTCGCCCATGCGGTCGACGAGGGTCAGGTCGTCGGCGAGGTTGGTGATGACGGCCGCCACGTGCGGCATCTGCGCCATGCCGGCGAAGGTCGCACCGCCCTTGAAGTCGGCGAGGACGAAGTTCAGGGTCTCCGACGAGTGCGTCACCGCGAGGCCGAGCACCAGGGTGCGCAGCAGTTCCGACTTTCCGGAACCGGTCGCGCCCACGCACAGGCCGTGCGGGCCCATGCCGTCCTGCGCGGCCTCCTTCAGGTCGAGCATGACGGGCCGCCCGTCCTCACCCACACCGATGGGCACCCGCAGCCGCTCGGACGCCGAGCGCGGCCGCCAGGTACGGGCGGTGTCCACCGACGCCGCGTCGCCCAGGCTCAGCAGATCGGTGAACTCCAGATTGGCGAGCAGCGGCTCGTCGTCGTCGCCACCCGATGCCATGCGCAGCGGGGCGAGCTGACGGGCCAGCGCGTCGGCCGACTCGTACGACAGGAGGTCGGGCGTGCCCTCGTACACGAGACCGTGGCCCGACTCCAGGCGCAGCGCGCGCGGATGCACGACGACGGCCAGATCGCCGCGGGCGCCCGTCAGCTCACCGGGGACGACCTCGACGACGGTGACGCCCTGAAGTCCCTCGGCCGAGGCGAGGACCGACATCGGGGGCGGTGACACCCCGTCGAGGACGACGACGATGTGCGGCTCCTCCGGCAGGGGCGCGCCCTCGGGATGGAAGCGCGGGCGGCCGGTGAGGCGCGGCGCGAGCAGCTCCTCGAGTTCGACCGCACTGCGGCTGATCAGACGCCTGCTGCCCGCACCGTCGCTCAGGCCTGGCGCCTGGGTGTGCGGAAGCCACTTCGTCCACTCCCAGTGCGCCGACGCGGACGCGGACGCGGCGACCGCGATCACCAGGTCCTCGGGGGAGTGCAGGGCGGCGAGCGACGCGGTCAGGGCGCGCGCGGCGGCGCGTACCGTCTGCGCCTCCCCGCTGACCGTCATGTGGTAGAAGGCGCGCAGCGACACCGCCATCGGCAGGTCCTCGACCGTCTGGTGCGTGGCGAGGAACCGCTGCATGGCGCCGGCCGTCAGCGGCTCCAACTGGTCGACCGGCGCGGTCTGCGGAGGCACGAGCGCGGTCGCCAGCGTCTGCGGCCCGAGACCGACGCGGACCTGCCCGAAGTCCTCGTCGCCCGCCCGGCGCTCCCACACCCGGCTGCCCTCGGCGACCAGCGCCCACAGCTGCTCGGGGGAGGGGTGCAGGTAGTACTGCGCGTCGCGCTGCTTGTGCGCCGCCTGCGCCGCCGCACGGCGCGTCTGGCCGAGGTAGCGCAGGTAGTCGCGGCGCATGTCCGCCAACTGCCCCTGCGAACCCTTGCGGTAACGGATGAGCATCCCCACCGCCATGGCCACCGTCGAGGCGACCATCACCATGCCCATGATCTTCATGAACGGCTGGCTGTTCGGCATGAAGAAGAACACCACGGAGCCCCCCATGCCCAGCATGGGCAGGAGTTGCATCAGCGCACCCTCCTGCTGTCCGCGCGGCAGCTCCGGCGGAGGCTGGAGAACGACCTCCTCCGTCGGCACCTCGGAAGGCAGCGCTCGTGGCGGGCGCTTGACGATGATGTGACTCACAACGCACCAATTCCCTTGGCAGTCGTAGAAGTTCAGCTCGCCGCCCCGTGTCCGGCGAACGCCGACCGCGCTGGGATCCTACTGACATCCGATGTGACCGGCTGGAGATAGGGTGCCGTCCGGGGCGCCAGCACCCGCGAACCGAGCGACGAAACCGGGCAATTGGCACCTCCGGGGCCGCACCGGGGCCGTGGGAACGTACGCATCGCAAACGCCCGCGCACGACAGCAACGCACGCCTACACGACAGCAACGCACGCGCACACGACAGCAGGGGGAGCCGAGGGTGAGCACGACGACCACCGCGACGACGGCCGCCGAGCCGAACCGGCCGGACCGGGCAACCGGGGCGGGACTCGGATTCTGCCGGGTGACGATCGTCGCACCGGACGGCCGCATCGACGTGGCACTGCCCGACGACATCCCGGTCGCCGACATCTACCCCGAGATCCTGCGGCTCGCCCAGCAGAGCCCCGTCGAGGGCGCCCCCGTGGGCTACTCCCTCGTGCGCCGCGACGGCACCGTCCTCGACAGCGCCCGCTCGTTCGCCGCCCAGTCGATCCTCGACGGCGAACTGCTCACCCTGCGCCCGTTCTCCGAATCGCTGCCCCCCGCCGTCTTCGACGACGTGTCCGAGGCGGTCGCCTCCGCGGTCACCCACGACCGCACCCTGTGGAACAGCGACCTGACGCGCGCCGCCGGCCTCATCGGCGGCGGCGTCCTGCCCGCACTGCTCGCCTTCGCGGCCTGGAGCGGCGACCCGCGGCACGACATGCACGGCCTGCCAGGCGTCCTCGCCGCCGTCGCCGGAGTGCTCCTGCTCACCCTCGGCGCCGTCCGCGCCCGCATCTACGACGACCAGCTCTCCGCCGTCGCCCTCGGTCTCGGCGCGCTGCCCAACATCGCCGTGGCCGGCTCCGGGCTCCTGCCGCTCGCCGCCCACCACGGCATCGGCCGCCTCCAGATGCTGCTCGCCTGCGCCGCCGTCCTCATCGCCTCGCTGGTGCTCACCCTGCTCTCGCCCCGCGGCGACGGGCCCTTCGTCGCGTTCGTGCTCGCCTCCGCGGTCGGCGCGCTCGTCGTGTTCGCGGCGATCCTCACCGACATGACCCCCACCGAGACCGCCGCGGTCGCCGCCCAGCTCGCCGTCGGCGCGCTCGCCTTCCTGCCCGGCCTCTCCATGCGCTTCGCCCGGCTGCCCATCGGCTTCGACGCACCCCACGGCTCCCAGCGCGACGCCGACGACGACGCCACCGCGCAGCCCGTCGACGCCGAGCGCATCGCCGCCCAGGCCCGGCGCGGCCACGAGCTGCTCGTCGGGCTGGTCGGCGGCTGCGCCGTCCTCGCCGTCACCGGCGCCGCCGTCCTCGGCTTCAGCGACGACATGTGGGGCCGCCTGCTCGCCCTGGCCACCGGCATCGCCCTGCTGATGCGCGCCCACCTCTTCCGCTACACCGCCCAGGTCGCCGCGACCCTCGCCGCCGGGCTCGGGGCCCTGGTCCTGCTCGGTCTCGGCCTGTGCGTCAACGCGCCGCGCGACCTGATGAAGGACGCCCTCAAGGGCAACACCGCGGGCCTCGACATCCACACGCTGTGGCTGGTCGCCGCGATCGCCGTCGCCGCGGCACTGGTCACCGCCATCGCCCTGATCGTGCCGAACCGGGGCGTCACCCCGTTCTGGGGCCGCTTCCTGGAGATCGCCGAAGGCTTCGTCCTGCTCACGCTGCTGCCGCTGACCCTGGCCGTCTTCAACGTGTACGCCCGAGCCCGCGCCCTGACCGGCTGACCCACGCCGCCGCCCGCCCCACGCCACCCACCCGTCGCCGGGTCAACCGCCACCCGGGGTACTGGTACGCTGTGTGACGGCCGTTTGTGTACGCGCTTCCGGAGTTGTCTGGAAGCTGCGCTCATCGGACCCTCGCCCGTGAGTCACGGAAGATCCCCAGAGATCAAGACCTGGGGCACTCGTGGGCGCTTCGAACAACAATGAGGAGTAAGCGTGCCGCTCGACGCCGCTACGAAGAAGCAGATCATGTCCGAGTTCGGCCAGAAGGAGGGCGACACCGGCTCCCCCGAGGTCCAGGTCGCCATGCTCTCGCGCCGCATCTCCGACCTGACGGAGCACCTCAAGACGCACAAGCACGACCACCACTCCCGTCGTGGCCTGCTGATCCTCGTCGGCCAGCGCCGTCGCCTTCTGCAGTACCTGGCCAAGAAGGACATCCAGCGCTTCCGTACGCTGGTCGACCGCCTGGGCATCCGTCGCGGTGCGGCCGGCGGCGCCCGCTGAGTACGCTGTTGAGGGAGCGGTTCCCACCTGATTAGGGGGCCGCTCCCTTTGCTGTACATGCGCGACGTACCGAACGCTCAGTAGTCTGGTACGCACAACAGAACAAGCACGACGCACGACAAGCACGACGCAAGAACAAGCACGACGCACGACAAGCACGACGCACCAAGCAGCACCGAAGACGCAACACCACGACGAGCGAGCAGAAGCCCTCCTCCGCCGCCGGTCCTCGGTAGTGGCCCCCGGACCGCAAGGCACCCCGGGCGCTTCGATCGAAGACCGGCCCGCCCCCAGGAGCGCTTCTCCGCCGTCACCCCACCGTCCCCGAGCCACACGGGCCCGGCGGACGAAAAGACGACAAGCAAATGGAGAAAACGCTAGTGGAGAACGAGACCCACTACGCCGAGGCCGTCATCGACAACGGCACCTTCGGCACCCGCACCATCCGCTTCGAGACGGGCCGCCTGGCCAAGCAGGCCGCCGGCTCCGCCGTGGCGTACCTGGACGACGACACCATGGTCCTCTCGGCGACCACCGCGTCCAAGAAGCCCAAGGACCAGCTCGACTTCTTCCCCCTGACGGTGGACGTCGAGGAGCGGCAGTACGCGGCCGGCAAGATCCCCGGCTCCTTCTTCCGCCGCGAGGGCCGCCCCTCCGAGGACGCGATCCTCACCTGCCGCCTGATCGACCGCCCGCTGCGCCCGTCCTTCAAGAAGGGCCTGCGCAACGAGATCCAGGTCGTCGCCACGATCATGGCGCTCAACCCCGACCACCTGTACGACGTCGTCGCGATCAACGCCGCGTCCGCGTCCACCCAGCTGGCCGGTCTGCCCTTCTCCGGCCCGATCGGCGGCGTCCGCGTCGCGCTGATCAACGGCCAGTGGGTCGCCTTCCCGACGCACACCGAGCTCGAGGACGCCGTCTTCGACATGGTCGTCGCCGGTCGCGCCCTCGAGGACGGCGACGTCGCGATCATGATGGTCGAGGCCGAGGCCACCGAGAAGACCATCCAGCTGGTCAAGGGCGGCGCCGAGGCGCCGACCGAAGAGGTCGTCGCCTCCGGTCTGGACGCCGCGAAGCCCTTCATCAAGGTCCTCTGCAAGGCCCAGGCCGACCTCGCCGCCAAGGCCGCGAAGCCCACCGGCGAGTTCCCCGTCTTCCTCGACTACCAGGACGACGTCCTGGAGGCGCTCACCGCCGCCGTCAAGGGCGAGCTCGCCCAGGCGCTCACCATCGCCGGCAAGCAGGACCGCGAGGCCGAGCTGGACCGCGTCAAGGAGATCGCCGCCGACAAGCTGCTCCCGCAGTTCGAAGGCCGCGAGAAGGAGATCTCCGCCGCGTACCGCGCGCTGACCAAGAAGCTGGTCCGCGAGCGCGTCATCAAGGACAAGGTCCGCATCGACGGCCGCGGCATCACGGACATCCGTACGCTCGCCGCCGAGGTCGAGGCCATCCCGCGCGTGCACGGCTCGGCGCTGTTCGAGCGTGGCGAGACCCAGATCCTGGGCGTCACCACCCTCAACATGCTCCGCATGGAGCAGCAGCTGGACACCCTCTCCCCGGTGACCCGCAAGCGCTACATGCACAACTACAACTTCCCGCCGTACTCGGTCGGCGAGACCGGCCGCGTGGGCTCGCCCAAGCGCCGCGAGATCGGCCACGGCGCGCTCGCCGAGCGCGCCATCGTGCCGGTGCTGCCGACGCGCGAGGAGTTCCCCTACGCGATCCGTCAGGTGTCCGAGGCCCTCGGCTCCAACGGCTCGACGTCCATGGGCTCGGTCTGCGCCTCCACCATGTCGCTCCTGAACGCCGGTGTGCCGCTCAAGGCCCCCGTCGCCGGTATCGCCATGGGCCTCATCTCGCAGGAGATCGACGGCAAGACGCACTACGTCGCCCTCACCGACATCCTCGGTGCCGAGGACGCGTTCGGCGACATGGACTTCAAGGTCGCCGGCACCAAGGAGTTCGTCACCGCGCTCCAGCTCGACACCAAGCTCGACGGCATCCCGGCCTCCGTCCTGGCCGCCGCCCTCAAGCAGGCCCGTGACGCCCGCCTCCACATCCTCGACGTGATGATGGAAGCGATCGACACGCCGGACGAGATGTCCCCCAACGCCCCGCGGATCATCACCGTCAAGATCCCCGTGGACAAGATCGGCGAGGTCATCGGCCCCAAGGGCAAGATGATCAACCAGATCCAGGAGGACACCGGCGCCGAGATCACGATCGAGGACGACGGCACCATCTACATCGGTGCGCAGGTCGGCTCGCAGGCCGAGGCCGCCCGCGCCACGATCAACAGCATCGCCAACCCGACGATGCCCGAGGTCGGCGAGCGCTACCTGGGTACGGTCGTCAAGACCACCACCTTCGGTGCGTTCGTGTCCCTGATGCCCGGCAAGGACGGTCTGCTGCACATCTCGCAGATCCGCAAGCTCGCCGGTGGCAAGCGCGTCGAGAACGTCGAGGACGTGCTCGGCGTGGGCGCCAAGGTCCAGGTCGAGATCGCCGAGATCGACTCCCGCGGCAAGCTCTCCCTGGTCCCCGTGATCGAGGGCGAGACGGCCGACGACGCTGACAAGGACGACGCGGCCAAGTGACGTCCCGTAGTTCCGCGACGACGGCCCGCACCTCTTCGGAGGGGCGGGCCGTCGCCCGTACCCAAACGCTCCTGAAGGGTCGGAACGGCATCGGCACCGTCCGCCGCACGACCCTCCCCGGCGGCCTGCGGGTCGTCACCGAAACCCTTCCCTCCGTACGGTCCGCGACCTTCGGCATCTGGGTCCAGGTGGGTTCGCGCGACGAGACGCCGACGCTGAACGGGGCCACCCACTACCTGGAACACCTCCTGTTCAAGGGCACCAGCAAGCGCAGTGCCCTCGACATCTCCTCCGCCCTCGACGCGGTCGGCGGCGAGATGAACGCCTTCACGGCGAAGGAGTACACCTGCTACTACGCGCGGGTCCTCGACACCGACCTGCCGCTCGCCATCGACGTCGTGTGCGACATGCTCACCGACTCGCTGATCCTCGCCGAGGACATCGACGCCGAACGCGGCGTCATCCTCGAAGAGATCGCGATGACCGAGGACGACCCGGGCGACTGCGTGCACGACCTGTTCGCGCACACCATGCTCGGCGACACCCCCCTCGGCCGCCCGGTCCTCGGCACCGTCGACACCATCAACGCCCTCACCCAGGCGCAGATCTCCCGCTTCTACAAGAAGCACTACGACCCGCGCCACCTGGTCGTCGCGGCCGCCGGCAACGTCGACCACGCCACCGTCGTACGCCAGGTCCGCAAGGCCTTCGAGAAGGCCGGCGCGCTGTCCCGCACGGACGCCGCCCCCCTCGCCCCGCGCGGCGGCTCCCGCACCCTGAAGGCCGCCGGCCGCATGGAGCTCCTCAACCGCCGCACGGAACAGGCCCACGTGGTCCTCGGCATGCCGGGCCTCGCCCGCACCGACGAGCGCCGCTGGGCCCTTGGCGTCCTGAACACGGCACTGGGCGGCGGCATGTCGTCCCGCCTGTTCCAGGAGGTCCGCGAGAAGCGCGGCCTGGCCTACAGCGTGTACTCCTACACCTCGGGCTTCGCCGACTGCGGCCTGTTCGGCGTGTACGCGGGCTGCCGCCCCAGCCAGGTCCACGACGTCCTGAAGATCTGCCGCGACGAACTGGACCGGGTCGCAGCCGATGGCCTCTCGGACGACGAGATCGGCCGCGCCGTAGGCCAGCTCTCCGGCTCCACCGTCCTCGGCCTCGAGGACACCGGCGCCCTGATGAACCGCATCGGCAAGAGCGAACTGTGCTGGGGCGAGCAGATGTCGGTCGACGACATGCTGGCCCGGATGGCCGAGGTCACCCCGGACGACGTCCGCGAGGTGGCCCGTGATGTCCTGGGGCAGCGTCCCTCGCTGTCCGTCATCGGCCCGCTGAAGGACAAGCAGGCCGACCGCCTCCACGAAGCGGTCGCGTAACCCCTGTCGCGTAACCCTGAAGGAAGCAAGCGAATGAGCAAGCTGCGCGTGGCGGTCCTCGGAGCCAAGGGCCGGATCGGTTCCGAAGCGGTACGAGCCGTGGAGGCCGCCGAGGACATGGAACTGGTCGCGGCCCTCGGCCGCGGCGACGACCTGGAGACGCTCGCCGAGAGCGGCGCCCAGGTCGCCGTCGAACTGACCACCCCCGCCTCGGTGATGGACAACCTGGAGTTCTGTGTACGCCACGGAATCCACGCCGTCGTCGGCACCACGGGCTGGACCGAGGACCGCCTCGCGCAGCTGAACACCTGGCTCGCCGCGTCCCCGGCGACCGGCGTGCTCATCGCTCCGAACTTCTCCATCGGCGCCGTCCTGACCATGAAGTTCGCCCAGCTCGCGGCCCCGTACTTCGAATCCGTCGAGGTCGTCGAACTGCACCACCCCAACAAGGTCGACGCCCCCTCCGGCACCGCCACGCGCACCGCCCAGCTCATCGCCGCGGCCCGCGCCGAAGCCGGGGTCGGCCCCGCGCCCGACGCCACCACCACGGCGCTCGACGGCGCCCGCGGCGCCGACGTGGACGGCATCCCCGTGCACGCGGTACGCCTGCGCGGGCTCCTGGCCCACCAGGAAGTGCTGCTCGGCGCCGAGGGCGAGACCCTGACCGTGCGCCACGACTCCCTCCACCACAGCAGCTTCATGCCGGGCATCCTGCTCGGCGCCCGCCGCGTGGTGACCACCCCGGGCCTCACCTTCGGCCTGGAACACTTCCTCGACCTCAACTGAGCGGCACCGTCGGCCTCATGCGCGCGAAAATCACCTATCTCATCACGGCCGCCGTCCTGGTCTTCTACTTCGTCCTCGCCGGCAGCCGTGGCGTGTGGCTCCTCGAAGCGGGCACCTGGATCACCGTCCCCCTGGGCGTGGCGGTGCTGATCCTGCCGCTGGTCGGCATCTGGTTCCTGTGGGCCAACACCCGCTTCGTGACGAAGGCCAACAAGCTCGCCGTCGTCCTCGAGGCCGAAGGCGGCCTCCCCGTGGACGAGTTGACCCGCACCGAGGGCGGCCGCATCGACCGCGACTGCGCCGACGCCGTCTTCGCCCGCCGCAAGGCCGAGACGGAGGACACGCCCGACGACTGGCGGTGCTGGTTCCGCCTCGCCGTCGCCTACCAGGACGCCCGCGACACACCCCGGGCGCGCAAGGCGATGCAGCGGGCGATCGCCCTGCACGAGCGGAAGCCGGCCGGGGTCTAGCCCGCCCCTGCCCCCCCGTACCGGTTCCCCTGTTCCGGCCGGGACGGGCGGCGGTCAGCCGCGCCGGTACTCGTCGCCCCAGGCCTCCACCAGATCCGCCGCCCGGTCGAAGGCCTCGCCGCGCCCCAGGAAGTCCGCGTTGTGGTCGGTGAGCAGGGGCGCCGGCGCCCCGGCCCCCGGCCGCTCGGCGATCAGGGCCTGCCCCTGGACGGTCCGGGGAAGCCCGAGCCAGCGCACGGGCTGCTGAACGGTGTGCACCGCGCCGATCCGCGACCACGCCACCGTCGTCGTGGAGAAGAAGGCGACCCTGCGCAGTCCGGCCCTGCTGACCCAGACACCGACCCGCAGCAGCCGCAGCGACGAGGCGATCACGAGAACGGCGATGCCGAGGACGGCGAGCGCCCCGGCCGGTTCCCCGGCCGCCGCGATGATCACGGCGGCGAGCAGCACGAACGAGGCGAGCAGCAGCAGCATGGCTCCGGCGGCGACCCGCCACGGACCCGGCCGGTAGGGCCGCCGCCAACGGTCGTGGTCGTCGAACGGCAGCGCGACCTCGTCCGCGACCTCGTCGGAGTAGTACTCACCGGGTGCGTCGACTGCGCGGTCGGCCGTCAGGAAGGGCAGGGGCACGACTGATCCTCACTCACAAGCACGCTCGATTGGGCTGTGCGGGGTGAGGCTACCCAGGAGGTCACCGTGCGGCCACCTCCGGGGGTCCGGGCGCGCGTCGGCGCGTCCGGCGCCGTTCAGCGGTGGTCAGCGCCCCTGGGAAGCCTCGGACTGCTGGCTGTGCCCGGGGGACTGGGGGCTGTCCATCGCCGGCATCCCGAAGAGCAGCCCACCGGCGAGCCCGGCTATGACGGTCAGCCCCACCAGCGTCCTGCCAAGGAGCTGACCTGCGCTCGCGCGCTGGCGCGGCGGCGGCTCGACGTTGCTGCGGTAGCGGTCGGCCTCGGCGACGAATGCGAACGGAACGGGCTCACGCCGGCGGAACATGGGGGCACATCTCCTGGGAAACTCGAGGGGCTGTCGAACTGGTTGCTGCCTACTGGTACAGACGCACGGCAGTGCCGATTGGTGCCCGAATTCCCCGAATTGGCCGAAGAATGTGGTGACGAACCGTCAGGGACGGAGTTGTCAGTGCCGGCCCGTAGAGTGGGCGCCGCCCGAGCGACGCAATTGGAAGGACCCGCCGGTGACCGACACCCCCGCCCCTGATCTCAAGCCCAGCTTCCGCACCGACGTCACCGTCGAGCTGGTCAAGCACGCGGCGTCCGACTCCGACGTGCTCTGGGCAGCCCGGGTGTCCACGGCCGGCGAGCAGTCCCTCGAAGAGCTCCAGAAGGACCCCGAGCGCTCCAAGGGCCTCATCAACTACCTGATGCGGGACCGGCACGGCAGCCCCTTCGAGCACAACTCGATGACCTTCTTCATCAGCGCGCCGATCTTCGTCTTCCGCGAGTTCATGCGGCACCGCGTGGGCTGGTCCTACAACGAGGAATCGGGCCGCTATAGGGAGCTCCAGCCGGTCTTCTACGTCCCGGGCGCCGACCGCAAGCTGGTCCAGCAGGGCCGCCCCGGCAAGTACGAGTTCGTCGAGGGCTCGCCGGAGCAGCAGGAGCTGACCGCCCGCGTCATGGAGGACTCCTACCGCCGCTCGTACGAGGCGTACCAGGAGATGCTGGCGGCCGGAGTGGCCCGCGAGGTCGCCCGCGCCACGCTCCCGGTCGGCCTCTTCTCCTCGATGTACGCGACGTGCAACGCGCGGTCGCTGATGCACTTCCTCGGCCTGCGCACCCAGCACGAGCTGGCGAAGGTGCCGTCCTTCCCGCAGCGGGAGATCGAGATGGTCGGCGAGAAGATGGAGCGCGAGTGGGCCGCGCTGATGCCGCTCACCCATGCGGCCTTCAACACCAATGGCCGGGTGGCGCCGTAACCGCCCCCTCCTCGCCCCGCCCACGGCCGAAGGGCCCATACCGGCACACATGTGCGGATACGCCGCGCAAAGTGTCCGTATTGCGGCGTTTCGTGAAGTTCATCTAGGCTGATCAAACGGACCCGGCACTGCTTGAACCCCCGAGCAGGCAGTGCCGGGCTCCCTTAGCCACCTGCCCCCGAGGGAGCACCCGGCGCTGAGCAGCGAGTAGCGTGTTACCCATGGCTCCGATCTCCACTCCGCAGACCCCCTTCGGGCGGGTCCTCACCGCCATGATCACGCCCTTCACGGCGGACGGCGCACTCGACCTCGACGGCGCCCAGCGACTGGCGGCCCATCTGGTCGACGCAGGCAACGACGGACTCATCGTCAACGGCACCACCGGCGAGTCCCCGACCACCAGCGACGCGGAGAAAGACCAGCTCGTACGAGCCGTCCTCGAGGCCGTCGGAGACCGGGCCCACGTCGTGGCCGGCATCGGAACCAACGACACCCGCCACACCCTCGAACTCGCCCGTACGGCCGCACGCTCCGGCGCACACGGCCTGCTCGCGGTGACCCCGTACTACAACAAGCCCTCCCAGGAGGGCCTGCTCCGGCACTTCTCGGCCATCGCCGACGCCACCGAGCTCCCGGTGATGCTCTACGACATCCCCGGCCGCAGCGGCGTCCCGATCGACACCGAGACCCTCGTCCGACTCGCCGAGCACCCCAGGATCGTCGCCAACAAGGACGCCAAGGGCGACCTCGGCCGCGCCAGCTGGGCCATCGCCCGCTCCGGCCTCGCCTGGTACTCCGGCGACGACATGCTCAACCTGCCCCTGCTCTCGGTCGGCGCCTGCGGATTCGTCTCCGTCGTCGGCCACCTGGTCACCCCCGAGCTCCGCGCACTCCTCGAGGCCTACCTCGCCGGCGACGTGACCAAGGCCACCGAGATCCACCAGCGCCTGCTCCCCGTCTACACCGGCATGTTCCGCACCCAGGGCGTCATGACCACCAAGGCCGCCCTCGCCCGCAAGGGCCTCCCCGCCGGGCCGCTCCGGCTCCCCATGGTCGAACTCACGGCAGAAGAATCAAGCCAGCTGGCGCTCGATCTGGCAGCCGGTGGGGTACAGCTCTAACCACAGACTTCACAACTGAATACGCGCCGGACAAGCGCGCGAAAAAACCCACACAACAGCAAGTGCACGAATGACATACGCGCCACGTGCCCTCAGGTACGTGGCGCGTGTGGTGAGGAGAGTCTTTTGAGTCATCCGCATCCCGAACTCGGCATCCCGCCGAAGCTTCCCAAGAACGGCCTGCGCGTCACACCGCTCGGCGGTCTCGGCGAAATCGGCCGGAACATGACCGTCTTCGAGTTCAACGGCCGCCTGCTCATCGTCGACTGCGGCGTCCTCTTCCCCGAGGAGGAGCAGCCCGGCATCGACCTGATCCTGCCGGACTTCAGCTCGATCCGGGACCGCCTCGACGACATCGAGGGCATCGTCCTGACGCACGGCCACGAGGACCACATCGGCGGCGTCCCGTACCTGCTCCGCGAGAAGCCGGACATCCCGCTGATCGGCTCCAAGCTGACCCTCGCGCTGATCGAGGCCAAGCTCCAGGAGCACCGCATCCGCCCGTACACGCTGGAGGTCGCCGAGGGCGACCGCGAGCGCCTGGGCCCCTTCGACTGCGAGTTCATCGCGGTCAACCACTCCATCCCGGACGCCCTCGCGGTCGCCATCCGCACCCCCGCGGGCATGGCCGTCGCCACCGGCGACTTCAAGATGGACCAGCTCCCGCTGGACGGCCGGCTCACCGACCTGCACGCGTTCGCGCGCCTCAGCGAAGAGGGCATCGACCTCCTCCTGTCGGACTCGACCAACGCCGAGGTCCCCGGGTTCGTGCCGCCGGAGCGGGACATCTCCAACGTCCTGCGCACCGTCTTCGCCAACGCCGACAAGCGCATCATCGTGGCCAGCTTCGCCAGCCACGTCCACCGCATCCAGCAGATCCTGGACGCCGCGCACGAGTACGGCCGCCGCGTCGCCTTCGTCGGCCGCTCGATGGTCCGCAACATGGGCATCGCGCGCGACCTCGGCTACCTGAAGGTCCCGGCCGGGCTCGTCGTCGACGTCAAGACCCTCGACGACCTGCCGGACGACGAGGTCGTCCTGGTCTGCACCGGCTCGCAGGGCGAGCCGATGGCCGCGCTCTCCCGCATGGCCAACCGCGACCACCAGATCCGGATCGTCCAGGGCGACACCGTGATCCTCGCGTCGTCGCTCATCCCGGGCAACGAGAACGCGGTCTACCGCGTCATCAACGGCCTGACCCGCTGGGGCGCCAACGTCGTCCACAAGGGCAACGCCAAGGTGCACGTCTCGGGCCACGCCTCGGCCGGCGAGCTGCTGTACTTCTACAACATCTGCAAGCCGAAGAACCTGATGCCGGTCCACGGCGAATGGCGCCACCTGCGGGCGAACGCGGAGCTCGGAGCGCTCACCGGCGTCCCGAAGAACCACATCGTCATCGCCGAGGACGGCGTGGTCGTCGACCTGGTCGACGGCACCGCGCGCATCGTCGGCAAGGTCCAGGCGGGTTACGTCTACGTCGACGGTTCCTCGGTCGGCGACGTGACGGAGTCCTCCCTCAAGGACCGCCGCATCCTCGGCGACGAGGGCATCATCTCGGTGTACGTGGTGGTGGACTCCAGCAGCGGCAAGATCACCAGCGGCCCGCACATCCAGGCCCGCGGTTCCGGCATCGAGGACTCGGCGTTCGGCCCGGTGGTCTCGAAGATCGAGGAAGCGCTCAACCGGTCCGCGCAGGACGGCGTCGTGGAGCCCCACCAGCTCCAGCAGCTGATCCGCCGCTCGGTCGGCAAGTGGGTCTCGGACACCTACCGCAGGCGTCCGATGATCCTTCCCGTGGTCGTCGAGGTCTGACAGCCACGGCAGTTGGGCCGGAGCGGGGCGCCTCGATTTGCATCGAGGCGCCCCGCTCCAGTACGTTTACGTCTCCGCCCACGGGGAACCCGCTACGGTCAAGCACCGCAGAGGGACACCCGAACCGGGACGGAAATCCGGCTTCAGAATCTCTGATAAAGTCGGGCCCGCCGAAAGGGAAAACGCGAAAGCGAAGAACCCGAGGCGAACCCAATTTGACGGGGAATCGGACACGAAAGCGTCTGGTAGAGTCGGAAACACGAAATACCGAAGGGAAGCGCCCGGAGGAAAGCCCGAGAGGGTGAGTACAAAGGAAGCGTCCGTTCCTTGAGAACTCAACAGCGTGCCAAAAGTCAACGCCAGATTGACAACCCCGTCTCCATTTCGGTGGAGCGAGGTTCCTTTGAAAAGTCCTGTCGGTCCTTGTGGCCGGCAGGCGATTACACAGCGAGGACGCTGTGGACGGGCCGCCTTATTCCGGTGGTTCCGTCCCGCTCTTACGTGATGTGTGCACCCGATTACGGGTAAACATTCATGGAGAGTTTGATCCTGGCTCAGGACGAACGCTGGCGGCGTGCTTAACACATGCAAGTCGAACGATGAAGCCCTTCGGGGTGGATTAGTGGCGAACGGGTGAGTAACACGTGGGCAATCTGCCCTTCACTCTGGGACAAGCCCTGGAAACGGGGTCTAATACCGGATAACACTCCTCAAAGCATTTTGAGGGGTTAAAAGCTCCGGCGGTGAAGGATGAGCCCGCGGCCTATCAGCTTGTTGGTGGGGTAATGGCCTACCAAGGCGACGACGGGTAGCCGGCCTGAGAGGGCGACCGGCCACACTGGGACTGAGACACGGCCCAGACTCCTACGGGAGGCAGCAGTGGGGAATATTGCACAATGGGCGAAAGCCTGATGCAGCGACGCCGCGTGAGGGATGACGGCCTTCGGGTTGTAAACCTCTTTCAGCAGGGAAGAAGCGAAAGTGACGGTACCTGCAGAAGAAGCGCCGGCTAACTACGTGCCAGCAGCCGCGGTAATACGTAGGGCGCAAGCGTTGTCCGGAATTATTGGGCGTAAAGAGCTCGTAGGCGGCTTGTCACGTCGGATGTGAAAGCCCGGGGCTTAACCCCGGGTCTGCATTCGATACGGGCTAGCTAGAGTGTGGTAGGGGAGATCGGAATTCCTGGTGTAGCGGTGAAATGCGCAGATATCAGGAGGAACACCGGTGGCGAAGGCGGATCTCTGGGCCATTACTGACGCTGAGGAGCGAAAGCGTGGGGAGCGAACAGGATTAGATACCCTGGTAGTCCACGCCGTAAACGTTGGGAACTAGGTGTTGGCGACATTCCACGTCGTCGGTGCCGCAGCTAACGCATTAAGTTCCCCGCCTGGGGAGTACGGCCGCAAGGCTAAAACTCAAAGGAATTGACGGGGGCCCGCACAAGCAGCGGAGCATGTGGCTTAATTCGACGCAACGCGAAGAACCTTACCAAGGCTTGACATATACCGGAAAGCATCAGAGATGGTGCCCCCCTTGTGGTCGGTATACAGGTGGTGCATGGCTGTCGTCAGCTCGTGTCGTGAGATGTTGGGTTAAGTCCCGCAACGAGCGCAACCCTTGTTCTGTGTTGCCAGCATGCCCTTCGGGGTGATGGGGACTCACAGGAGACTGCCGGGGTCAACTCGGAGGAAGGTGGGGACGACGTCAAGTCATCATGCCCCTTATGTCTTGGGCTGCACACGTGCTACAATGGCCGGTACAAAGAGCTGCGATGCCGCGAGGCGGAGCGAATCTCAAAAAGCCGGTCTCAGTTCGGATTGGGGTCTGCAACTCGACCCCATGAAGTCGGAGTTGCTAGTAATCGCAGATCAGCATTGCTGCGGTGAATACGTTCCCGGGCCTTGTACACACCGCCCGTCACGTCACGAAAGTCGGTAACACCCGAAGCCGGTGGCCCAACCCCTTGTGGGAGGGAGCTGTCGAAGGTGGGACTGGCGATTGGGACGAAGTCGTAACAAGGTAGCCGTACCGGAAGGTGCGGCTGGATCACCTCCTTTCTAAGGAGCACAGCACCGTCTGCAGACAAATGTTCTGCACGGTCAGCTCATGGGTGGAACGTTGACTATTCGGCACTCTTGGTCAATTCGGGCCGCTAGTACTGCTCTTCGGAGCGTGGAACGCGGGTCGGTGCGACGGAGAGGGCCGGGCACGCTGTTGGGTATCTGAAGGTACGGCCGTCATGGTTGTGTCTTCGGTCGCCGGCCCCAGTGAACTCCACTGAATGGTGGGGGTGATGGGTGGTTGGTCGTTGTTTGAGAACTGCACAGTGGACGCGAGCATCTGTGGCCAAGTTTTTAAGGGCGCACGGTGGATGCCTTGGCACCAGGAACCGATGAAGGACGTGGGAGGCCACGATAGTCCCCGGGGAGCCGTCAACCAGGCTTTGATCCGGGGGTTTCCGAATGGGGAAACCCGGCAGTCGTCATGGGCTGTCACCCATACCTGAACACATAGGGTATGTGGAGGGAACGAGGGGAAGTGAAACATCTCAGTACCCTCAGGAAGAGAAAACAACCGTGATTCCGGGAGTAGTGGCGAGCGAAACCGGATGAGGCCAAACCGTATGCGTGTGATACCCGGCAGGGGTTGCGCATGCGGGGTTGTGGGATCTCTCTTTCACAGTCTGCCGGCTGTGAGGCGAGTCAGAAACCGTTGGTGTAGGCGAAGGACATGCGAAAGGTCCGGCGTAGAGGGTAAGACCCCCGTAGCTGAAACATCAACGGCTCGTTTGAGAGACACCCAAGTAGCACGGGGCCCGAGAAATCCCGTGTGAATCTGGCGGGACCACCCGCTAAGCCTAAATATTCCCTGGTGACCGATAGCGGATAGTACCGTGAGGGAATGGTGAAAAGTACCGCGGGAGCGGAGTGAAATAGTACCTGAAACCGTGTGCCTACAAGCCGTGGGAGCGTCGCTGTATGTGCTTGCACATACAGTCGTGACTGCGTGCCTTTTGAAGAATGAGCCTGCGAGTTAGCGGTGTGTAGCGAGGTTAACCCGTGTGGGGAAGCCGTAGCGAAAGCGAGTCCGAACAGGGCGATTGAGTTGCACGCTCTAGACCCGAAGCGGAGTGATCTAGCCATGGGCAGGTTGAAGCGGCTGTAAGAGGTCGTGGAGGACCGAACCCACCAGGGTTGAAAACCTGGGGGATGACCTGTGGTTAGGGGTGAAAGGCCAATCAAACTCCGTGATAGCTGGTTCTCCCCGAAATGCATTTAGGTGCAGCGTCGTGTGTTTCTTGCCGGAGGTAGAGCACTGGATAGGCGATGGGCCCTACCGGGTTACTGACCTTAGCCAAACTCCGAATGCCGGTAAGTGAGAGCACGGCAGTGAGACTGTGGGGGATAAGCTCCATGGTCGAGAGGGAAACAGCCCAGAGCATCGACTAAGGCCCCTAAGCGTACGCTAAGTGGGAAAGGATGTGGAGTCGCAGAGACAACCAGGAGGTTGGCTTAGAAGCAGCCACCCTTGAAAGAGTGCGTAATAGCTCACTGGTCAAGTGATTCCGCGCCGACAATGTAGCGGGGCTCAAGCGTACCGCCGAAGTCGTGTCATTCCAGCACATACCCCCAACGGGGGCTGGGATGGGTAGGGGAGCGTCGTGTGCCGGGTGAAGCTGCAGCGGAAGCTAGTGGTGGACGGTTCACGAGTGAGAATGCAGGCATGAGTAGCGATACACACGTGAGAAACGTGTGCGCCGATTGACTAAGGGTTCCTGGGTCAAGCTGATCTGCCCAGGGTAAGTCGGGACCTAAGGCGAGGCCGACAGGCGTAGTCGATGGACAACCGGTTGATATTCCGGTACCCGCTTTGAAACGCCCAATATCGAGCCCATTAATGCTAAGGCCGTGAAGCCGCCCTGATCTCTTCGGAGTTGAGGGGAGTGGTGGAGCCGCTGACCCAAGGTGGTAGTAGGTAAGCGATGGGGTGACGCAGGAAGGTAGTCCAACCCGGGCGGTGGTTGTCCCGGGGTAAGGGTGTAGGCCGTGCGGTAGGCAAATCCGTCGCACATTAAGGCTGAGACCTGATGCCGAGCCGATTGTGGTGAAGTGGATGATCCTATGCTGTCGAGAAAAGCCTCTAGCGAGTTTCATGGCGGCCCGTACCCTAAACCGACTCAGGTGGTCAGGTAGAGAATACCGAGGCGTTCGGGTGAACTATGGTTAAGGAACTCGGCAAAATGCCCCCGTAACTTCGGGAGAAGGGGGGCCATCACCGGTGATGAGATTTACTCTCTGAGCTGGGGGTGGCCGCAGAGACCAGCGAGAAGCGACTGTTTACTAAAAACACAGGTCCGTGCGAAGCCGTAAGGCGATGTATACGGACTGACGCCTGCCCGGTGCTGGAACGTTAAGGGGACCGGTTAGTGACCTTTCGGGGTTGCGAAGCTGAGAACTTAAGCGCCAGTAAACGGCGGTGGTAACTATAACCATCCTAAGGTAGCGAAATTCCTTGTCGGGTAAGTTCCGACCTGCACGAATGGCGTAACGACTTCTCGACTGTCTCAACCATAGGCCCGGTGAAATTGCACTACGAGTAAAGATGCTCGTTTCGCGCAGCAGGACGGAAAGACCCCGGGACCTTTACTACAGTTTGATATTGGTGTTCGGTTCGGCTTGTGTAGGATAGGTGGGAGACTTTGAAGCGGCCACGCCAGTGGTTGTGGAGTCGTCGTTGAAATACCACTCTGGTCGTGCTGGATGTCTAACCTCGGTCCGTGATCCGGATCAGGGACAGTGTCTGATGGGTAGTTTAACTGGGGCGGTTGCCTCCTAAAGAGTAACGGAGGCGCCCAAAGGTTCCCTCAGCCTGGTTGGCAATCAGGTGTTGAGTGTAAGTGCACAAGGGAGCTTGACTGTGAGACCGACGGGTCGAGCAGGGACGAAAGTCGGGACTAGTGATCCGGCGGTGGCTTGTGGAAGCGCCGTCGCTCAACGGATAAAAGGTACCCCGGGGATAACAGGCTGATCTTCCCCAAGAGTCCATATCGACGGGATGGTTTGGCACCTCGATGTCGGCTCGTCGCATCCTGGGGCTGGAGTCGGTCCCAAGGGTTGGGCTGTTCGCCCATTAAAGCGGTACGCGAGCTGGGTTTAGAACGTCGTGAGACAGTTCGGTCCCTATCCGCTGCGCGCGCAGGAACATTGAGAAGGGCTGTCCCTAGTACGAGAGGACCGGGACGGACGAACCTCTGGTGTGCCAGTTGTCCTGCCAAGGGCATGGCTGGTTGGCTACGTTCGGAAAGGATAACCGCTGAAAGCATCTAAGCGGGAAGCCTGCTTCGAGATGAGTGTTCCCACCTCCTTGAGAGGGTAAGGCTCCCAGTAGACGACTGGGTTGATAGGCCAGATGTGGAAGCCCGGTAACGGGTGGAGCTGACTGGTACTAATAGGCCGAGGGCTTGTCCTCAGTTGCTCGCGTCCACTGTGTTTGTTCTGAAGCAATGAACTCCCGCATGCCTCTTTGGGTGTGTGCTGGTCGAGTTCAACTTCATAGTGTTTCGGTGGTCATAGCGTTAGGGAAACGCCCGGTTACATTCCGAACCCGGAAGCTAAGCCTTTCAGCGCCGATGGTACTGCAGGGGGGACCCTGTGGGAGAGTAGGACGCCGCCGAACAAATCTTCAACGCTGGTCCCTGAACTTCGGTTCGGGGGCCAGCGTTTTTTTGTGTCCGCTCACCTGGCGTTCATCTGTCAGGACCACGATCTCCTGACATGAGGATGACGGGAGCGCTCACATCTGCCGGTGTCGTGAGCGGCGACGAGGTGATCGTGCCGGCCTACGACACCGGCGAGTTGGTCCGGTCCGTGGCCGCCGCCGGAGCGACTCCGGTGTTCGCCGACATAGACCCAGGTACCTACTGCCTGTCCCCCGATGCCGTCGGCCGGGCGATCACGACCAGGACCGCGGCCGTCGTACTCGTACGCCGCTTCGGATACCCGGCCGATACGGCGCCGTTCGCCGAACTGACCGCGGGGAACGGCGTGTTGCTCATCGAGGAGGAGGACCGTGAGGGGCTCGGCGGTGATGTGGCCCAACGCCGCGAACGGGCACGGTACTTGGACCGACGGCTCCTCGGAGTGAGGACACCCGCGCCGGCGGACGGCCATCGATACCAGCGCTACGTCGTGCGGGTACCCGGCAACGGCCGGCCCGACCGGGACGCGTTCGCGCGGCTGTTGCGGCGGCGCGGGGTCGCGTGCGACGTCCCCGTGCCCATTCCCGTACACCGGATGCGGGAGTTCCGGCGGGGTGAGTGGGCGCTCGCCGCGACCGAGCGGGCCGCGGACGAAACGCTCGCGCTGCCCCCGCTCGACGGGCTGTCGCCGGCGGAATTGCGGCGATTGGTGTCCGCCTGCAACGCGTTGGGCGGACTGCTGCAACCCGCATAGCCGGAACGGTGACCATGGTTCGGAACACCGTCTGATTCGGGGTATGCTTTATCTCGTTGGCGAGGGGGAAACCCCGAGACAACAACCGGCCCCTATAGCTCAGTCGGTAGAGCGTCTCCATGGTAAGGAGAAGGTCTGCGGTTCGATTCCGCATGGGGGCTCAGCACATCGAAAGGCCCCGCCCATTGGGCGGGGCCTTTCGCGTATCCACTGGCCCCTCCCGGGGCTATCGCTTGGCCTCTTCCGGGATGCGCATCGTCAGAATCGCCATGTCGTCCGAAGCCGGTTCGGCTGCGAAACGTTCGACCGCCCGCAGCACGCGCGCGGCGACCGCCCCCGCGGTCAGCCCCGTGCAGCTGGCGAGGACGTCGGTGAGGCCGTCGTCGCCCAGCATGCGCGTGCCCTCGCGGCGCTCGGTGATGCCGTCCGTCACGCAGAGCAGGACATCGCCCGGGTCGAGGGTGATGGTCTGCTCGTACAGTTCCAGATCCTCCATCACACCCAGGAGGGGCTGCGGGTCCGCGGCCGGCTCGACCGAGCCGTCCTGGCGCAGGCGCAGGGGGAGCGGATGGCCCGCGCAGACGATCTTCAGGATGGCGCTGCCGTCCTCCTGGGGCCACAACTCCCCGTACAGGAGGGTCAGGAAGCGGCTGCGGGCGCCCTCGTCGAGGATCGCCGCGTTCAGCCGCTCCAGGACGGCGGGGCCGCCGAAACCCTCGCGGGCGAGCAGGCGCAGCGCGTGCCGGGCGAGTCCGGTGACCGCGGCGGCCTCCGGGCCCGTGCCGCAGACGTCGCCGATGGCGAAGCCGTACGCGCCGTCGCGGATGGGGAAGAGATCGTAGAAGTCGCCGCCCACCTCGTTGCCCTCGCCGGCCGCGCGGTAGATCACCTCGACCTCGACACCGGGGATCTGCGGCAGGCCCGGCGGCAGCAGGGAGCGCTGGAGCGAGCGGCTGATGGCCATGCGCTCGGAGTAGAGACGTGCGTTGTCCAGGGCGAGGGCGGCCCGCCGGGAGAGGTCTTCGGCGAGTTCGAGGATTTCCTGGCGGAAATGGTCGTCCGACGGCTTGCCCAGGGTCAGCATGCCGATGACGCGGTTGCGGGCGACCAGGGGAAGGACGACGGTCTCGCCGCCCACCGCGGCCGCGGTCGACAGCGTGGTGCCGAGGCCGCCGCCGGTGTGCGGGGCGGGGGAGCGGCCGAAGTCGCGCATGGAGACGCGGAGCGCGGCCTGGTGCGCGGCTTCGCCGGGGGCGGTCCACACTCGGGCGCCCGGGGTGGGGACCGGCTCCGGCGGGCTGATCTTGGACAGGAGGGCCTTGAGGCCGTCGATGCGCTCCTCGTCCTCGTGCAGCACGTAGGAGAGGTACGGGTCCGACGACTGGTCGGCGATCGTGTAGACGGCGCACCAGGTGGCGAGGGTGGGCACGGTCATCTGCGCCATGAGGGCCAGCGTCTGGTCGCGGTCCAGGGTGCCGGCGAGGAGGTCGGAGGCCTCGACGAGGAAGCTGAGCGAGCCCCTGCGCAGGCGCTCCAGCTCTCCCAGGCGGGCCGATTCGACGGCCAGCGCGATGCGGTCGGCGGCGAACTGGAGGCGCAGGGCCTCCTCGTTGGAGTAGCGGCCGGGGGATTCGGCGGCGACGCCGAGCGATCCGGTCAGGCGTCCCTCGACCTTGAGCGGGACGGTGACGACCGAGCGCATGCCGGTGCTCTCCAGGAGCGGGACGGCGCCGGGCACGGCCGCGAGATCCTCGTGGACGGCGGGCATCCGTGCCGATCCGTACCGGCCCGTTCCGGCCTCGACGGGGACGCGGGCGAACCGCTGGCGGGCGGAGGGGAGGCCGGTGGTGGCGCGGACCTCCAGCTCGGTCTCGTCGTCGGTGGCGAGCAGCAGGAACGCGGAGTCGCCGTCCAGCATGTCGCGGGCGCGCTCGACGGTGCGCTGGAGCAGACCGTCGAGGTCGTCGGGGGCGGGGGAACCGATGAAGACCTCGAAGGGGTCCACGTTGCGGTTGTCGCCCAGCGCCGCGGCTTCGGTGACGGGCTGGCGGGCGGGCGTCTGGAGCACGGCCCGCTCGTCGTCGCGTACCAGCAGACAGACCGTGGAGGGTTCGCCCTCGGTGTCACGGACCCTCAGGTGCGAGGCGTACACGGGGACGACGCGGCCGTCGGCGCCCCTTATCCCGTACGTGCCTTCCCAGCGCGACAGTTGGAGGGCTTCGACGATGCCGGTGGAGGTGCCGGGGGTGTGCGGCCAGGCCGCGAAATCGGTGAGTGCCTTGCCGGTGACCTGTTCGGCGGGGTAGCCGAAGAGGTCCTCGGCGTCCTCGTTCCAGGCGCGGACGGCGCCCGCCCGGTCGATCTGCACGACCGCGACACGGACCCTTCCGTCGGTGACGGGAAGGAGCGCGGTGGGCAGGGCCGGGCCGGCCGAGCGAGTGCCCACCGGCCGGTTGGGCAGGTCGAGTTGGAACCAGACGTTCTTTCTGGCCGGGGTGTACTCGACGCCCCAGCGGGAGGCGAGGGCGGCGCACAGCAGCAGGCCCCGGCCGTTCTCGCGGTCGGGGCTCGCGATGTCGGTGGGGGAGCCGAGGAGCGGAACCTCACGTTCGGGGTAGCGGTCGGCCACCTCCACGCGTACGCCGTCCTCGGAGCGCAGACACAGGACGTCCGCCTTGGTGCCGGCGTGGACCACCGCGTTGGTGACGAGCTCACTGGTGAGGACCACGGCGTCGTCCACGACGTCGGCGTACCCCCATCCCTGGAGGGTGTCCCGGACGAAGGCGCGGGCGGTCGCGACCGACCGCCCGACAGGGTCGAAGCTGGCTGCCGCCCGCGCGGTGATCACAGAACTCCTCGTACGCGTCTCGACGCCCGGATTTCCTTGCCGGGGCTCCGGAACGTGCCCTCCGGGAACCAACAGTCCCATGCCGGCCGCCCCCTCCGGTGCCCCCTGGTCGTCCTTTGTGCCGCCCTCCCCGCACCTTTTCGGGCAAAGGGCATGAAACCGCCCTCTTGCCGGGCGGACCGGGGCGGCTGGACAGCCGGGAGCCAGGTTACTTACCTTCGCGGTCCGAGCGGATGCCGGTCAGCAGTGTTTCCGCCCTCCGTGGGCGGGGACGGATATGCGAAGCTGCCGAACTGTTATGGCCTGGTTCGGCCATGGTGAAACACTGGGCATGCTTCCGGAGACACCCCGGGCAGTGCGGTCAACCCTTGCGGGAGGGACACGGTGGAGTCTGGCGCAGCGGCGCGGGGCGCAAGCACGCGCGCGAAAGACGATCAGCCCCGGACTCAACAGGCCCGGAACAAGCAGCGGGGGAGTGGCGGCACGACCGAGGTGGACACGGCGGCGCTGCAGCGCCTGCTCGCGGCGCTCGCGTCGATGCGGGACGGAAACTTCCGCAAGCGCCTGACGGTCTCCGGCGACGGGGTGATGGCGGAGATCGCCGCCGTCTTCAACGAGGTCGCGGACCGCAACCTGCATCTGACCGGCGAGATCGCCCGGGTGCGCAGGATGGTGGGCCGCGAGGGCAAGCTGACCGAACGCCTGGAGAACGGCGCCTGCGAAGGCTCCTGGGCGGCCGCGATCGACGCCTCCAACGCGCTGGTCGACGATCTCGCGCGCCCGGTCTCGGAGGTCGGCCGGGTGCTCTCGGCGGTCGCCGAGGGTGATCTGGAACAGCGGATGGATCTGCGTTCGCACGGCAGCGACGGCGCCGAGAGGCCGCTGCGCGGGGAGTTCCTCAAGGTCGGGCGGACCGTCAACAACCTCGTCGACCAGCTGTCGGCCTTCACCGACGAGGTGACCCGGGTCGCGCTGGAGGTCGGCACCGAGGGCAAGCTCGGCGGTCAGGCCCAGGTGCGCGGAATGTCCGGTTCCTGGAAGGATCTGACGGATTCGGTCAACACGATGGCGTACCGGCTGACGGCCCAGGTACGTGACATTGCTCTCGTCACCACGGCCGTCGCCAAGGGCGATCTGTCGCGCAAGGTCACCGTTCACGTGGCCGGCGAGATGCTCCAGCTGAAGAACACCGTCAACACGATGGTCGACCAGCTGTCCTCCTTCTCTTCGGAGGTGACCCGCGTCGCCCGCGAGGTCGGCACCGAGGGCGAGCTCGGCGGGCAGGCGCAGGTGCCGGGCGTGGCCGGGGTGTGGAAGGACCTCACCGACTCCGTCAACGTGATGGCGACGAACCTGACCGCCCAGGTGCGCGGAATCGCGCAGGTGACCACGGCCGTGGCGAGCGGTGACCTCTCGCAGAAGGTCACGGTCAACGCGCGCGGCGAGGTCGCGCAGCTCGCCGAGACCATCAACCAGATGACCGAGACGCTGCGTACGTTCGCCGACGAAGTGACCCGGGTCGCCAACGAGGTCGGCGCCGAGGGGCTGCTCGGCGGGCAGGCGCAGGTGCCCGGCGCGGCCGGCACGTGGAAGGACCTGACGGATTCCGTCAACACCGTCTTCCGCAACCTGACGACCCAGGTACGTGACATCGCGCAGGTGACGACGGCGGTCGCCAGCGGTGACATGACGCAGAAGGTCACCGTGGACGTGGCCGGCGAGATGCTGGAGCTGAAGAACACCGTCAACACGATGGTGGACCAGCTCCAGTCGTTCGGCTCCGAGGTGACCCGTGTCGCCCGCGAGGTCGGCATCGAGGGCCGGCTCGGCGGGCAGGCGCAGGTGCCCGGCGCGGCCGGCACGTGGAAGGACCTGACGGATTCCGTCAACACGGCCTTCCGCAACCTGACCGGTCAGGTGCGCGACATCGCGCAGGTGACCACGGCGGTCGCCAACGGTGACCTGTCCCAGAAGGTCACCGTGGACGTGGCCGGCGAGATGCTGGAGCTGAAGAACACCGTCAACACGATGGTGGCGCAGCTGTCCTCCTTCGCCGACCAGGTCACGCGGATGGCGCGGGACGTGGGCACCGAGGGCCGGCTCGGCGGGCAGGCCCGGGTCGACGGCGTCTCCGGCACCTGGAAGGAACTCACCGACTCCGTCAACTTCATGGCGGGCAACCTCACCTCACAGGTGCGTCAGATCGCCCAGGTGACCACGGCCGTGGCCCGCGGTGACCTGTCGCAGAAGATCGACGTGGACGCGCGCGGCGAGATGCTGGAGCTGAAGAACACCATCAACACGATGGTCGACCAGTTGTCCGCCTTCGCCGAGCAGGTCACCCGCGTCGCCCGCGAGGTCGGCACCGACGGACGGCTCGGCGGCCAGGCCCAGGTGCCCGGCGTCGCCGGTGTCTGGCGCGACCTGACCGACTCGGTGAACGGCATGGCCGGCAACCTCACCGCGCAGGTCCGCAACATCGCCCAGGTCGCCACGGCGGTGGCCCGCGGCGACCTGTCGCAGAAGATCGACGTGGACGCGCGCGGCGAGATCCTGGAACTCAAGAACACCCTCAACACGATGGTCGACCAGCTGTCCAACTTCGCCGAGCAGGTCACCCGGGTCGCCCGCGAGGTGGGTACCGAGGGCATCCTGGGCGGCCAGGCCGAGGTGCAGGGCGTCTCCGGCACCTGGAAGGACCTCACCCAGTCCGTCAACTTCATGGCCAACAACCTGACGTCCCAGGTGCGCAACATCGCCGAGGTCACGACGGCGGTCGCCGAGGGCGACCTCTCCAAGAAGATCACCGTCGACTCCAAGGGCGAGATCCTGGAGCTGGTCACGACCGTCAACACCATGGTCGACCAGCTGTCCAACTTCGCCGACGAGGTCACGCGCGTCGCCCGCGAGGTGGGCACGGAAGGCATCCTGGGCGGTCAGGCCAGGGTCCGGGGCGTCACCGGCATCTGGAAGGACCTCAGCGACAACGTCAACCTGATGGCGGCGAACCTGACGACCCAGGTCCGCAACATCTCCCGGGTCTCGGCGGCGGTCGCCAACGGAGACCTCACCAAGAAGGTGACGGTCGAGGCCCGCGGCGAGGTCGCCGAACTCGCCGACACCGTCAACACCATGGTGACGACGCTGTCCTCCTTCGCCGAGCAGGTCACCAAGGTCGCCCGCGAGGTGGGCACCGACGGCATCCTGGGCGGCCAGGCCCGTGTGCCCGGCGTCTCGGGCACCTGGAAGGACCTCACCGAGTCGGTGAACTCCATGGCCGACAACCTCACCGGCCAGGTCCGCCAGATCGCCACCGTCACCACCGCCATCGCGCAGGGCGACCTCACCAAGAAGATCGACATCGATGCGCGGGGCGAGATCCAGGAGCTGAAGAACACCATCAACACGATGGTCGACCAGCTGTCCTCCTTCGGCCAGGAAGTCACCCGCGTCGCCCGGGAAGTGGGCACCGAGGGCCAGTTGGGCGGCCACGCCCGGGTGCGGGACGTCGACGGGACCTGGCGCGACCTCACCGAATCGGTGAACGAGATGGCCGGGAACCTGACCCGCCAGGTCCGCGCCATCGCGGCCGTCGCGACCGCAGTGACGCGCGGCGACCTCAACCTGAAGATCGACGTGGACGCGGCGGGCGAGATCCAGGCCCTCCAGGACAACATCAACACGATGATCGCCAACCTGCGCGACACCACCGTCGCCAACAAGGAGCAGGACTGGCTCAAGGGCAACCTGGCCCGCATCTCCGGCCTGATGCAGGGCCGCCGCGACCTCGACGACGTGGCCTCGCTGATCATGACGGAGCTGACGCCGGTCGTCTCGGCGCAGCACGGCGCGTTCTTCCTGGCGCTGCCCACGGGCGGCGCCGCCGAGGTCGGCGCGGACCGCGACGCCTCGTACGAGCTGCGGATGCGCGGGAGTTACGGCTACTCGGCCGGCTCGATGCCCACGTCCTTCCGGCCCGGCGAGACCCTGATCGGCACGGCCGCCGAGGAGAAGCGGACGATCCTGGTCGAGAACGTGCCGCCGGGCTATCTGAGGATCTCCTCCGGCCTCGGCGAGGCACCGCCCGCCCATGTGATCGTGCTGCCGGTGCTCTTCGAGGGCAAGGTGCTCGGAGTGATCGAACTGGCGTCGTTCCAGCCGTTCACGCACATCCAGAAGGACTTCCTCAACCAGATCGCCGAGATGATCGCGACCAGCGTCAACACCATCTCCGTCAACTCCAAGACCGAGGTGCTGCTCAAGCAGTCGCAGGAACTCACCGAGCAACTGCGCGAGCGGTCGGCCGAGTTGGAGAACCGCCAGAGCGCGCTTCAGGCCTCCAACGCCGAACTGGAGGAGAAGGCCGAGCTCCTGGCCCAGCAGAACCGCGACATCGAGGTGAAGAACACCGAGATCGAGGAGGCCCGGCAGGTCCTGGAGGAGCGCGCCGAACAGCTCGCCGTCTCCATGCGCTACAAGTCCGAGTTCCTCGCGAACATGTCGCACGAACTGCGGACCCCGCTCAACTCCCTTTTGATCCTCGCCAAGTTGCTGGCCGACAACGCGGAGGGAAACCTCTCGCCCAAGCAGGTCGAGTTCGCCGAAACGATCCACGGGGCGGGCTCCGACCTGCTCCAGCTGATCAACGACATCCTCGACCTGTCGAAGGTCGAGGCCGGCAAGATGGACGTGTCGCCGACCCGGATCGCCCTGGTCCAGCTGGTCGACTACGTGGAGGCCACCTTCCGCCCGCTGACCGCGGAGAAGGGGCTCGACTTCTCGGTACGGGTCTCGCCCGAGCTGCCCGCCACGCTCCACACCGACGAGCAGCGCCTCCTTCAGGTGCTGCGCAACCTGCTGTCCAACGCGGTGAAGTTCACCGACAGCGGCGCCGTCGAGCTGGTGATCCGCCCGGCCGGCACCGACGTGCCGCACGCCATCCGGGAACAGCTCCTGGAGGCCGGTTCGCTGCGCGACGCGGACGCGGGCCTGATCGCGTTCTCGGTCACCGACACCGGCATCGGCATCGCGGCCAGCAAGATGCGGGTCATCTTCGAGGCGTTCAAGCAGGCGGACGGCACGACGAGCCGCAAGTACGGCGGAACGGGTCTCGGCCTGTCCATCAGCCGCGAGATCGCGCGGCTGCTCGGCGGCGAGATCCACGCGGCCAGCGAGCCGGGCCGCGGGTCCACGTTCACGCTCTACCTCCCGCTGCACCTGAGCGAGTTGCCGCCGCAGGGCTATCCGCAGCTTGCCCCCGGCGGCGCCGAGGGCGCCGCGGGTCTCGCGATCGACGCGGCAGTCCACCACCCCGACGTCACGCAGCACGACGGCGGGCAGCGCGGCGCCTCCCAGGGATCGCAGTCCGGGGCGGCAGGGCTGTTCCGGCGGCGCCGCAAGGCACTCGAGGCGGCCGGCCGGCAGGAAACCCCCGCCCCGGGGCAGCCGTCCGGGGCCGACGAGGACTGGGCCTCGGCCGAACCGGAGCGGGCTCCCACGAGGAGTTTCCACTTCGCCGGCGAGAAGGTCCTGATCGTCGACGACGACGTACGCAACGTCTTCGCGCTCACCAGCGTCCTCGAACAGCACGGGCTTTCGGTGCTGTACGCGGAGAACGGGCGGGAGGGCATCGAGGTCCTCGAACAGCACGAGGACACCGCGGTCGTCCTGATGGACATCATGATGCCGGAGATGGACGGCTACGCGACGACGTCGGCGATCCGCAGGATGCCGCAGTTCGCCGGTCTGCCGATCGTCGCGCTCACCGCGAAGGCGATGAAGGGAGACCGCGAGAAGGCCATCGAGTCGGGCGCCTCCGACTACGTGACGAAGCCGGTCGACCCCGATCACCTGCTCTCCGTGATGGAGCAGTGGATGCGGGGCAAGTGATCGCCGGCCGGGTCCGCATCCCGGGTCGTTCCCGGGTCCGCATCCCGGGCCCGGGATGCGGACCCGGGATGACTGACGGTGGCCGAGGGCGTGTGGGAGAGCGGTATTCGGGGAACCTTCTGGTCTCCCACTACGTTTCTGCTACGTGCACAGTGACATCGCGGTGACAGGGTGTGGCGACAGGCGGGGTGCGGCTACCATGACCGGCACAAGGACGGGCGACGCAAGGGAGTCGTCCCCTGGGGCGGCGCCCGGTGCACTGCCGGGGCGAGGAGGACGGGCCATGGTGCAGAAGGCCAAGATCCTCCTGGTCGATGACCGGCCGGAGAATCTGCTGGCGCTGGAGGCCATCCTCTCTGCGCTCGATCAGACACTGGTGCGGGCATCGTCAGGGGAGGAAGCGCTCAAAGCGCTGCTTACGGACGATTTCGCGGTCATTCTGCTGGACGTCCAGATGCCCGGAATGGACGGGTTCGAGACCGCGGCGCACATCAAGAGGCGTGAACGGACACGGGACATCCCGATCATCTTCCTCACGGCCATCAACCACGGCCCCCACCACACCTTCCGGGGCTACGCGGCGGGCGCCGTGGACTACATCTCGAAGCCGTTCGACCCCTGGGTGCTGCGCGCCAAGGTGTCGGTCTTCGTCGAGCTCTACATGAAGAACTGCCAGCTGCGCGAGCAGGCGGCGCTGCTGCGGCTCCAGTTGGAAGGCGGCCCGCAGGGCGGCCCGGCCAAGGAGTCCGCCGGCCTGCTGGCCGAACTGTCCGCACGGCTCGCGGCAGTTGAGGAGCAGGCGGAGGCCCTGTCCAAGCAGCTCGACGACGAATCCGCCGACGCCGCCGCGGTCGCCACCGCCGCCCACCTGGAGCGCAAGCTCACCGGCCTGCGGCGGGCCCTGGACGCCCTGGAGCCCGGCACCGGCGGCGCGCCCACCCTGCCGTCGCAGAACTGACGGCCCCCCGCCTGACGCCGCGTCCGGCTGACGCGGCGTCAGCAGCCGTGCGGCATACGACACGGACGGGTGAAGGCGTAGGCACACGTGTCCACCGCCGCCGACCCAGGTAACCTCAGCACCATGGCCTCACGTACGTCCGGCAAGGGTTCCCAGGGCACGGCGGGCACCGCGAAGCGCACCGGCCGTACCCCGGCGAGGAACGCCGCGCCCGCGAAGAAAGCCGCGGCTCCCAAGGCGCCCGCGAAGAAGACCGCGGCCAAGCGGGCGCCCGCGAAGAAGGCGGCGGCCCCCAGGCCCGTCCCCAGAGCCGCCGCGTCCCCGACCGGCGGCCTGTACCGGCTCGCGCGCGCCGTCTGGCTCGGCGCGGCCCACGGCGTGGGCGCGGTGTTCCGCGGCATAGGACGCGGCGCCAAGGGACTCGACCCCGCCCACCGCAAGGACGGCGTCGCCCTGCTGCTGCTCGGCATCGCCCTGATCGTCGCCGCCGGCACGTGGTCCAACCTGCGCGGCCCCGTCGGCGACCTCGTACAGATGCTGGTGACCGGCGCGTTCGGCCGCCTCGACGTGGTGGTGCCGCTGCTGCTCGGCGCCGTCGCGATCCGGCTCATCCTCTATCCCGAAAAGCCCGAGACCAACGGGCGCATCGTCATCGGCCTGTCCGCGCTCGTGCTCGGCGTGCTCGGGCAGGTCCACATCGCGTGCGGCTCACCCGGCCGGGACGCCGGCACCGACGCCATGCAGGACGCGGGCGGCCTGATCGGCTGGGCCTCCTCCAAACCGCTCGAATTCACCCTCGGCGACGTCCTGGCCGTGCCGATGCTCGTGCTGCTCACCGTCTTCGGCCTGCTCGTGGTCACCGCGACACCGGTCAACGCCATCCCGCAGCGACTGCGGCTGCTGGGCGTCAGGCTCGGCATCCTCGAACCGCTCCCCGGCGAACTCGCCGACGAGGAGCCCTACGACGACGAATGGCGCGAGGCCGAGCCCGCCCCGCGCTCGCGGCGCCGCCCCGCCACCGCGTTCGAGCAGGACCCCGAGAGCGCCGAGCACGAGGCCCTGACGCGGCGCCGGCGGCCCCGGCGCGGCTCCGTGCAGCCGGCCTTCGACAACGGGCTCGACCCGGTCGACGTGGCCGCAGCGGCGGCAGCCGCCCTCGACGGCGCCGTCATGAACGGGCTGCCCCCCTCGCCCGTCGTCGCCGACCTCACCCAGGGCGTCTCCACCGACCGGGAACCCGAACAGACCCCGGCCACCCCGCTGCCGACCGCCCGCACCGCCCAGGCCCCCCAGGCCGGGGCCAGGGCCCAGAGCCCGGCGGCGCCCAAGGCCACACCGGGCGCGCCCCCCGTCGTACCCGACCTGACGAAGCCCCCGCGCGAGGCCACCGAAGCGCTCCCGCCGCGCGCCGAACAGCTCCAGCTCGCCGGCGACATCACGTACGCGCTGCCCTCGCTCGACCTCCTGGAGAAGGGCGGACCCGGCAAGACGCGCAGCGCCGCCAACGACGCCGTCGTCGCCTCGCTGCAGAACGTCTTCATGGAGTTCAAGGTCGACGCCAACGTCACCGGCTTCACCCGCGGCCCGACGGTCACGCGCTACGAGGTCGAGCTCGGCCCGGCCGTCAAGGTCGAGCGGATCACCGCCCTCGCCAAGAACATCGCGTACGCCGTCGCCAGCCCCGACGTGCGGATCATCTCGCCGATCCCCGGAAAGTCCGCGGTCGGCATCGAGATCCCCAACACCGACCGCGAAATGGTCAACCTCGGTGATGTGCTGCGCCTCGCGGACGCCGCCGAGGACGACCACCCGATGCTGGTGGCGCTCGGCAAGGACGTCGAGGGCGGCTACGTGATGGCCAACCTCGCCAAGATGCCCCACGTCCTGGTCGCCGGAGCCACCGGCTCCGGAAAGTCCTCCTGCATCAACTGCCTCATCACCTCGGTCATGGTGCGGGCCACGCCCGAGGACGTCCGCATGGTGCTCGTCGACCCCAAGCGGGTGGAACTCACCGCCTACGAGGGCATCCCGCACCTCATCACGCCGATCATCACCAACCCGAAGCGGGCCGCCGAAGCCCTCCAGTGGGTCGTGCGCGAGATGGACCTGCGCTACGACGACCTGGCGGCGTTCGGCTTCCGCCACATCGACGACTTCAACGAGGCCATCCGCAACGGCAAGGTGAAACTGCCCGAGGGCAGCGAGCGCGAACTGACGCCGTATCCGTACCTCCTGGTGATCGTCGACGAGCTCGCCGACCTCATGATGGTCGCGCCGCGCGACGTCGAGGACGCCATCGTCCGCATCACCCAGCTGGCCCGCGCCGCCGGCATCCACCTCGTGCTCGCCACCCAGCGGCCCTCGGTCGACGTCGTCACCGGCCTCATCAAGGCGAACGTGCCCTCGCGGCTCGCGTTCGCGACGTCCTCGCTCGCCGACAGCCGCGTCATCCTCGACCAGCCGGGCGCCGAGAAACTCATCGGCAAGGGCGACGGTCTTTTCCTGCCGATGGGCGCGAACAAGCCGACCCGCCTGCAGGGCGCCTTCGTCACCGAGGCCGAGATCCAGGCCGTCGTCCAGCACTGCAAGGACCAGATGGCCCCGGTCTTCCGGGACGACGTCACCGTCGGCACCAAACAGAAGAAGGAGATCGACGAGGAGATCGGCGACGACCTGGACCTGCTGTGCCAGGCCGCCGAACTGGTGGTGTCCACCCAGTTCGGCTCGACGTCGATGCTCCAGCGCAAACTCCGCGTCGGCTTCGCCAAGGCGGGCCGGCTGATGGACCTGATGGAGTCGCGCGGCATCGTCGGGCCCAGCGAGGGCTCCAAGGCCCGCGACGTCCTGGTCAAGCCGGACGAACTCGACGGAGTGCTCGCCGTGATCCGCGGGGAGACTCCCTGAGTGTGTGCGGCGAAGACCCAGCGGTGGAGCGGACCGGCCGGCGGACGGCCCCGACGCGCGGGCCGCAGCCGCACCGACCCGGCCGGCTGTGGGCCGGCCGGCCCAAACAGCACTCGTACGGGATGACCGAGCAACCGTTTCCCCTGGCCGTACGTCAAGTTGAGGGAGACGTGGAAGCACGTGCGGCCGACGCCCCGCTGTCAGGGGCACCGGCCATACCGATGGCGTACAAAGTCCGCGCTCCCGGTTGCCCCACTCTTTCGTACCCCCCCTAGACTGAACACCCAGCAGGTGGCTCACGCTCGAAAGGCGCCCCCGTGTCCATCGGCAACTCTCCCGAAGACGACCGGCCTCCGATCGAAGACGACGGGCCGGCGATCGCCAACGACGGGCCCTCGATCGGTCGTGTACTCCAGCAGGCCCGCATCGCCGCGGGACTGACGGTCGACGAGGTCAGCTCCTCCACCCGGGTGCGCATCCCCATCGTGCACGGGATCGAACAGGACGATTTCTCGCGGTGCGGCGGTGATGTGTACGCGCGCGGCCACATCCGCACGTTCGCCCAGGCCGTCGGCCTCGACCCCGCCCCCCTCGTCGCCCAGTACGACGACGAACACGGCGGCCGGCCCGAGCCCACCCCCGCCGCGCCCCTGTTCGAGGCGGAGCGGATCCGCCCCGAGGCCCGGCGGCCCAACTGGACCGCCGCCATGGTCGCCGCGATCGTCGTGGTCGTCGGCTTCGTCGGCTTCACCATGTTCAGCGGCAACGACCACGGCAAGGGCCACCCCTCGGTCGCCGAAGGCCCCGCCCAGCAAAAGCCCAGCAAATCGGCGGCCGCCACCCCCTCCAAGCCCGCCGTCCCCCCGCCCTCCCCGACCCCCTCCGACAGCGCGATCGCAGCCGTCCCCGCCGACAAGGTCACCGTCAAGGTCACCGCGGTCAACGACAAGAGCTGGATCTCCGCCAAGGACCACACCGGCAAGATGCTCTTCGACGGCCTGCTCCAGAAGGGCGAGGCCCAGACGTTCCAGGACGCCGACAAGGTCGACCTGATCCTCGGCAACGCCGGAGCGATCGAGCTCTACGTCAACGGCAAGAAGATCGACAGCAAGTTCGACGACGGCCAGGTCGAGCGCCTCAGCTACACCAAGGGCGACCCCCAGGCCGGCTGATCCACGGGCCCACGACCCTCGCGGCGGGGGCGTGGGCCAGGACAAAGTAGTCTTGAGTCCATGCCCGAACGCCGCACCGTCGCCCTTGTCACTCTTGGCTGCGCCCGTAACGAGGTGGACTCGGAGGAGCTCGCAGGCCGCTTGGCAGCGGACGGCTGGGAGCTCGTCGAGGACGCATCGGACGCGGACGTCGCCGTCGTCAACACCTGTGGATTCGTCGAAGCCGCCAAGAAGGACTCCGTCGACGCCCTCCTCGAAGCCAACGATCTGAAGGATCACGGCAAGACCCAGGCCGTCGTCGCCGTCGGCTGCATGGCCGAGCGCTACGGCAAGGACCTCGCCGAGGCGCTCCCCGAGGCCGACGCCATCCTCGGCTTCGACGACTACGCCGACATCTCCGACCGCCTCCAGACCATCCTCAACGGCGGCATCCACGCCTCGCACACCCCGCGCGACCGGCGCAAACTGCTCCCCATCAGCCCCGCCGACCGCCAGAGCGCCCCCGACGTGGCGCTGCCCGGACACGCGCAGGACACCCCGCCCGAGGACCTCCCCGAAGGCCTCGCACCCGCCTCCGGGCCGCGCGCCCCGCTGCGCCGCAGGCTCGACACCAGCCCCGTCGCCTCCGTGAAGCTCGCCTCCGGCTGCGACCGCCGCTGCTCGTTCTGCGCGATCCCCTCCTTCCGCGGCTCGTTCATTTCGCGCCGCCCCAGCGACGTGCTCGGCGAGACCCGCTGGCTGGCCGAGCAGGGCGTCAAGGAGGTCATGCTGGTCTCCGAGAACAACACCTCCTACGGCAAGGACCTCGGCGACATCCGGCTCCTGGAGACCCTGCTGCCCGAGCTCGCCGCCGTCGACGGCATCGAGCGTGTACGGGTCAGCTACCTCCAGCCCGCCGAAATGCGGCCCGGCCTCATCGACGTGCTGACCTCCACCGACAAGGTCGTGCCCTACTTCGACCTCTCCTTCCAGCACTCGGCGCCCGCCGTGCTGCGCGCGATGCGCCGCTTCGGCGACACCGAGCGGTTCCTCGAACTGCTCGACACGATCCGCGCCAAGGCCCCCACCGCCGGCGTGCGCTCCAACTTCATCGTCGGCTTCCCCGGAGAGACCGAGGAGGACTTCAAGGAGCTGGAACGCTTCCTCACCTCGGCCCGCCTCGACGCGATCGGCGTCTTCGGCTATTCCGACGAAGAGGGCACCGAAGCGCTCGGTTACGACGACAAGCTCGACGAGGACACCATCGCCGAGCGACTCGCCCACCTGTCGCGCCTGGCCGAGGAGCTCACCGCGCAGCGCGCCGAGGAACGCATCGGCGACACCGTGCGCGTCCTGGTCGAAAGCATCGACGACGAGGACGGTGCGGTCGGCCGCGCCGAGCACCAGGCACCCGAGACCGACGGCCAAGTGATCTTCACCGGGAGCGCGGGACTTGCACCCGGCCGTATCGTCGAGGCCAAGGTGGTCGCTACCGAAGGTGTCGACCTCGTGGTCGAGTTGCTTGACGGGGCTGAGGAGGCGGGCAGATGACCGGAGTCCCGGCGTCGACGGCGGGCGGTACCGGCCGTGCGCCGGCGCCCGGCGGCAAGCTGGGTGCTGCGGCCGTCAACCAGGCCAGCCTCTGGAACATCGCCAACATCCTCACCATGATCCGGCTCGTCCTGGTGCCCGGCTTCGTGATGCTGCTCCTCGCGGACGGCGGATACGACCCGGGGATGCGGGCCTGGGCCTGGGCGGCCTTCGCCGTCGCCATGATCACGGACATCTTCGACGGACACCTGGCGCGCACGTACAACCTGGTCACCGACTTCGGGAAGATCGCCGACCCGATCGCCGACAAGGCGATCATGGGCGCCGCGTTGATCTGCCTCTCCCTCCTCGGCGACCTGCCCTGGTGGGTCACCGGCATCATCCTCTTCCGGGAACTGGGCATCACGCTCATGCGTTTCTGGGTCATTCGGCACGGTGTGATTCCGGCCAGCCGCGGCGGCAAGCTCAAGACCCTGGCCCAGGGCACCGCGACCGGCATGTACGTCCTCGCCCTGACCGGCCCCCTGGCCACCCTCCGGTTCTGGGTGATGGCCCTCGCCGTGGTCCTCACGGTCGTCACGGGGCTCGACTACGTGCGCCAGGCGATCGTCCTGAGGCGCCAGGGGCTCGCCGCGCAGCGCGCCGACGGAGGACCGGCGTCGTGAGCGAAGCGCCCCGGATCCTGCGACTGCTCACGGAGCGTGACCAGACGCTGGCGGTCGCGGAGTCCCTCACGGGCGGCCTCGTGGCGGCCGAGCTCACCTCGGTGCCCGGCGCCTCGCGCGCCTTCCGCGGGTCCGTGACGGCGTACGCCACCGAGCTCAAGGCGAACGTCCTGGGCGTGCACGCGGCCCTGCTCGACGAGCGCGGGGCGGTCGATCCCGACGTTGCGCTGCAGATGGCGGCGGGGGTGCGCGAGGCGCTCGGCGCGGACTGGGGCATCGCGACCACGGGCGTCGCCGGGCCCGAACCGCAGGACGGCAAGCCGGTCGGGACGGTATACGTTTCGGCCGTTGGCCCGGCGGGGGCCAAGAAAACCGTCCCATTGAGGTTGAACGGCGACCGGGCGGAAATTCGTAGAGAGAGTGTACGCAGCGTGCTCGAACTGCTCTCCAGTGAACTCCGCAAGGCTGGGCGGGCACAGGATACGGAACAGAACGGGGGGATTTGATGTTTGCAGCCCTGAGTGAACACGACATCGCTCCCCGCACGGCCGCGGCGCGAGGCGGTACGGTGGGGCGTGAAGGATGCGGCTACGCGGTCCGAGGAGGGAGCCACCGATGATTCTGCTCCGTCGCCTGCTGGGTGACGTGCTGCGTCGGCAGCGCCAGCGCCAGGGCCGTACTCTGCGCGAAGTCTCCTCGTCCGCCCGAGTCTCACTCGGCTATCTCTCCGAGGTGGAGCGGGGGCAGAAGGAGGCATCCTCCGAGCTGCTCTCCGCGATCTGCGACGCGCTTGACGTACGGATGTCCGAGCTCATGCGGGAAGTGAGCGACGAGCTGGCACTCGCCGAGCTCGCTGCCTCTGCGGCAGCGAGTGATCCGATGCCGGTGCGTGCGCCGGTACGTCCGATGCTCAATTCGATTTCCGTGACGTCGGTGACCGGTGTGCCGACCGAGCGGGTGACGATCAAGGCGCCCGCGGAAGCGGTGGACGTCGTCGCGGCCTGACCTTCGGGTTCGCGCACAGGCTTGCACTGAGCCCCGGCCGGTCCATGTGACCGGCCGGGGCTCAGCCCTTTCCCGCCCCTTCCCCGCCCCTGTCCCGTCGTCTTCCCGCCGCGCCCGATTCGGGGCTTCTGTGGCAGGGTGGTAGGAGATCGCGCATACGTCCGGATGTCCCGTACGGGTGTTTCCCCTCGTGCGGGGGTCGCGGGCGTTCCGTCCGAGTGCGTCCCGTCCACGTGGAGGAAAAGCATGTCCTACATCAAGAGCCCGCTGTCCGACGCCGACCTCAAGGTGGTCGGCGACGCTCTGCAGGGTGCGCTGGTGGATCTCGTCGACCTCTCGCTGGTGGCCAAGCAAGTGCACTGGAACGTGGTCGGTCCGCGTTTCCGCTCCGTCCACCTCCAGCTCGACGAGGTCGTCACCACCGCGCGGCTCCACTCGGACACCGTGGCCGAGCGCGCCTCCGCGATCGGCGTCAGCCCCGACGGACGGTCGGGGACGGTCGCCAAGTCGACCGCGATCACCACCGTGCCGGAAGGCTGGACCAAGGACACCCAGGCCGTGAAGGTCCTCGTGGACGCCCTCGGCGTGGTGATCGGCCGGATGCGCGAACGCATCGCGGCGACCGACGAGCCCGACCCGATCACCCAGGACATCCTCATCGGCCTCACCGCCGACCTGGAGAAGCACGCCTGGATGTTCCAGGCCGAGACCGTCTGAGCCGCGGGACGCGGCCGTGCGGTGCCGCAGGCGGCCGCACCGCACAAGGGCGGGGACGTCCGCAGTGAAGCGTGAGGGGACATGGAGCGCGCCGGGCCTGCACCCGGTGCGCCCTCCCGGCGCGTTGCCCGGCGGTCTAGCGTCGGCCCGAGGAGGCGGCCCATGACGGTGGTGGTGCGTTGGGTGCCCGCGCTGGTGGTCGCGGCGCTGTGGTGGTGGGCCGCGCTGCGGCTCGTCCTCGTGCCCGGCCAGACCGGATTCGCCGAAGGGGCGATGGTCGCCGGCGGATGGGGGCTGAGCCTGCTGCCGGTGCATGTGGCGGCCCTGCCGGCCACGCGGCCGCGCCCTACCAGGGCATCGCGACGCCGCCGTTCGGACGCAGAATCTGCCCCGTCGTGAACGCCGACGCGTCCGCCGCGAGGTGCAGCACGGCGTGGGCGACGTCCTCGGGACGGCCGAGCGTGCCGAGCGGGGAGAGGCGCACCATCATCGACTCGACCCGCTCCTGCTGCGCGGCCGCGTGCTGGTCGGTCATCGGGGTGCGGACCCAGCCGGGGGCCACGGCATTGACGCGGATCCCGTGCGGGCCGAGCTCCGAGGCGAGGGTCTTGGTCAGCTGCACCACCGCTGCCTTGGAGACGCTGTAGCAGAACAGGCCGGGCCGCGCGGAGTCCATGGCTCCCGAGGCCATGGTGACGATGGAGCCCCGGACACCGTGGGCGATCATCGTGCGGGCCGCCTCCTGGCAGGCGTGGAGCACCCCGCGGAAGTTGACGGCGAGCACCCGGTCCAGGTCGTCGTCCTCGGTGTCGAGGACCGTGCTCGTGTGCATGACGCCCGCGATCGCGGCCAGGACATGGACCGGGCCGGCCGCCTCCACGGCGGCCCTGACCTGGGCGCGGTCGGCGACGTCGAGCGGGTGGACGTAGGCGGTGCCGCCCGCCTTGGCGATCAGGGCGCGGGTCTCGGCCAGGCCCACCTCGTCGCGGTCCGCACAGTGCACCCGGGCGCCGGCCTCCGCCAGGAGCACCGCGCTCGCGCGCCCTATCCCGCTGGCCGCGCCCGTGACGAAGGCCGTGCGGTCGCTGAGGTCGTACGCCGTGAGAGCCATGCCGGGACGGTACGACCGGATCTGACGGGCCGTCAATAAGTGTGCGGGGCTCTCCCCGGGGCCGCCCGGGACGCCGGCGGGGCAGCGGAGGAGCACCGCGGGTCCGCGGCGACGGCGGACCGTCAAAGGGCGGGCGCGGGCTGGCACTTGGGGCACCAGTAGGTGGGGCGTTCGCGGCCGGCCGGGTCGCGCTGCGCGGCGGTACGGATCGGGGTGCGGCAGCGCGGACACGACCGGCCGGCCCGGCCGTAGATGTACGTCTGACGCACCGGCCGGTCCTTGTTGGCCTCCAGGAGCTGTTTCGCGGTCGCCACCAGGCGCTCGGGGCAGGGGACCGCGCCGACCGCCAGCCACGGCACCACCCGCAGCGCGAAACAGATCTCCGACTTGAACACATTGCCGACGCCGGCCAGATTGCGCTGGTCGAGCAGGGCCTCACCCACGGGGCGGGCGGGGTCCTGGAGGAGGTTGCGCAGGGCGACGTCCGCGTCCCAGTCGGGGCCGAGCAGATCGGGACCCAGGTGGCCGACCGCCCTGGCCTCGTCCCTGGTGCGGAGCAGTTCGAGCACGGGCAGCCGGTAGCCGACCGCGGTGTGCCCGGTGTTCCCCAGGATCGCCCGGATCTGGTGCGCGGGCCCCCCGTTCCACCGCTCGCCGGGCGTGAAGATCCGCCAGGACCCGTCCATCCGGAGGTGGGAGTGCAGGGTGAGACCGCCCTCGATCCGCGCCAGGAGATGCTTTCCTCGCGGCGTCACGTCCAGCACGCCGCGCCCGGTCAGATCCGCCGTGGCGAATCGCGGCACCCGCAGGTCGGAGCGGGTGAGGACCTGGCCGGCCAACGCGGCGTGCAGTCGCCCCGCGGCCTGATGAACGGTGTCGCCTTCGGGCATGGGTCAATTGTGCCGGGAATGACGGCGGGGGGCTCGCCTGTGCCGGGGATGTCGGGTGCGGGTGCGGGTGCGGGTGCGGGTGCCGGTGGCCGGTGGCCGGTGGCCGGTGCCTGCGCCGGGCGGGCCGGTGCCCGGTGGGCTCAAGGGCGCAGGCGCAGCCCCTTCGGGGTCGCGACGAAGCCGGCCGCCTCCAGGGTGCGGGCGATCGGCGACGTCAGCGCGGGATCCCCATTGGCCCGCTCCACGGTGACGGTGCCCAGCCGCCCCGCCCGCGCCGACCCCGCGAGGGACTGCGCCGCGGCGGTCAGCGCCGGATCGTCCGGCTCGCTCGCCCAGGCGAGCAGCGACTTGCCGCCCCGCTCCAGATACAGCACGAGCTCGCCGTCGACGAGAACGACCATGGAACCCGCCTTGCGGCCCGGCTTGTGCCCGGCGCCCCCCGGCGGCTCGGGCCAGGGCAGCGCCGCACCGTACGCATTGGCCGGGTCGGCGGCCGCCAGGACGATCGCCTGCGGAGCGGTCTGCGCGTCGCTGCCGCGGTCCCGCGCGGCGGCGGCCGCCCTCAGCCGGTCGACCGCACCGTCCATCGCGAACTGGGCGGCGCCGAGCCCCTCGACCACATAGCCCCGCCGAGCCTGACCGCTGTCCTCGAACGCGGCGAGGATCCGGTACGTCGCCGAGAAACCGCCCTCCACCCCCTCGGCCTGCACGGCGCCCCGGGTGACCACACCGTGCCGGTCCAGAAGGGCTCGGGCCAGGGCATGGGCGCGGTGCGTCGGATCGGGTTCGCGGGACGGGAGCAGCGACCAGCGGCCCGACACGGTCGGCGGCCCGCTACGCGAAGCCGTGCGGGCCGCGGACGCCAGAGTGCCGTAACGGCCGCGCGGCACGGGCCGCCTGGCGCGGTGCGCGGTGGACCCCGCGGTGCGTCCGGACCCCAGCACCGAGCGCAGCGGCGCCAACGTGTCGTTGGTGAGCCGGCCCGACCACGTCAAGTCCCAGATCGCGTCGGCGAGTTGAGGATCACTCGCCTCCGGGTGGGTGGTGGCGCGGACCTGGTCGGCGAGCTGACGGAAGAACAGGCCGTAACCGGGCGCCAGCGCGGCCAGCACCGACTCGTGGAGCGCGGTCAGTTCCAGCGGATGAGCGGGCGGCAGCAGAAGCGGGGCCGTGTCGGCGAGGTAGAGGGAGATCCAGCCGTCCTTGCCGGGCAGCGCGCCCGCCCCCGCCCACACGACCTCGCCCGTCGTGGTGAGCTCGTCCAAGAGCGCCGCACCGTAGTTGGACACCCGCGACGGCAGGATCAGCTTCTCCAGCGCCGACGCCGGCACGGCGGCACCCTGCAACTGCTCCACGGCGCGCGCCAACCCGTCGATGCCACGCAGCGCACTGCCGCCCACGTGCTGCCAGGAAGGCAGGAAACTGGCGAGCGCCGCGGGCGGCACCGGTTCCAGCTCCTGACGAAGCGCCGCCAGAGAACGCCGGCGCAGCCTGCGCAGGATCGTCGCGTCGCACCACTCCTGCCCGATGCCCGCCGGATGGAACTCGCCCTGCACGACCCGCCCCGACGCCGCGAGACGCTGCAGAGCGCCGTCCGTGACCGCCGCGCCGAGGCCGAACCGGGCCGCGGCGTCCGCCGACGTGAACGGGCCGTGCGTGCGCGCATGGCGCGACAGCAGATCGCCCAGCGGATCCTTCACCGGCTCGGTGAACGCCTCCGGGACACCGACCGGCAGAGCCGTGCCGAGCGCGTCCCTCAGCCGGCCCGCGTCCTCGATCGCCGCCCAGTGGTCGGAGCCGGCGATCCGCACCCGCAACGCGCGGCGCGCGGCCTCCAGCTCGGGCGCCCAGCCCGGCTCGGCGCCACGGGCCGCCAACTCGGCGTCCGTGAGCGGCCCCAGCACCCGCAGCAGATCGGCGACACCCTCACCGTCCTTGATGCGACGATCCTCGGTGAGCCACTGAAGCTCCCGCTCCAGCTCGGACAGGACATCGGCGTCCAGCAGCTCACGCAGCTCCGCCCGGCCGAGCAGCTCGGCCAGCAGACGCGAGTCCAGGGACAGCGCGGCGGCCCGCCGCTCGGCCAGCGGCGAATCACCCTCGTACAGGAACTGCGCGACATAACCGAACAGCAGAGAACGCGCGAACGGCGACGGCTCCGGCGTGGTGACCTCCACCAGGCGCACCCTGCGCGCCTCCAGATCACCCATCAGCTCGGTCAGACCAGGCACGTCGAAGACGTCCTGAAGGCACTCGCGCACCGCCTCCAGAACAATCGGGAACGACCCGAACTCGCTCGCCACCTGCAGCAGTTGAGCCGCCCGCTGCCGCTGCTGCCACAACGGGGTCCGCTTGCCCGGACTGCGCCGCGGCAACAGCAGCGCCCGAGCGGCACACTCACGGAACCGGGAGGCGAACAACGCGGAACTGCCCACCTGATCGGTGACGATCTGCTCGATCTCCCCCTTGTCGAAGACCGTGTCCGCGGCCCCCACCGGGGCCTGCTCGCCGTCATACGTGGAATCGAGGTGCGCCGGATCGCGATCGAGGAGGTCGAGGCCCATCATGTCGGCGTCCGGCAACCGCAGCACGATGCCGTCGTCCGCGTGCATCACCTGCGCGTCCATGCCGTACCGCTCCGCCAGCCGGGCGCCCAGAGCCAGCGCCCAAGGGGCGTGCACCTGCGCCCCGAAAGGGGAGTGGATGACGACGCGCCAGTCACCGAGCTCGTCACGGAACCGCTCGACCAGGATCGTCCGGTCGTCGGGAATGTGACCGCAGGCACGGCGCTGCTCGTCGAGATAGCCGATCACATTGTCCGCCGCCCACGCGTCGAGGCCCGCGCTCGACAGACGCAGCCTCGCATCGTCGGGAGCCATCGAACCGACCTCCCGCAAGAACGCACCCAGCGCCCGGCCCAGCTCCAAAGGCCGCCCCAGCTGGTCGCCCTTCCAGAACGGCAGCCGGCCCGGCACCCCGGGCGCCGGCGACACCAGGACCCGGTCACGGGTGATGTCCTCGATCCGCCACGACGTGGTGCCCAGCGTGAAGACGTCGCCCACCCGCGACTCGTACACCATCTCCTCATCGAGCTCCCCGACCCGGCCGCCGCCCTTCTTCGGGTCCGCCCCCGCCAGGAACACGCCGAACAGGCCACGGTCGGGAATGGTGCCGCCCGACGTGACGGCGAGCCGCTGGGCCCCGGGACGGCCGGTCACCGTGCCCCCCACCCGGTCCCACACCACCCGCGGACGCAGCTCCGCGAACGCGTCGGAGGGATAGCGGCCCGCCAGCATGTCCAGAACCGCCGTGAACGCCGACTCGGGAAGCGAGGCGAACGGCGCGGCCCGCCGCACCAGCGCCAGCAGATCGTCCACCTGCCACGTGTCGAGCGCGGTCATCGCGACCAGCTGCTGAGCCAGCACATCCAGCGGATTGGACGGAACGCGCAACGACTCGATCGCCCCCGACCGCATCCGCTCCGTCACCACCGCCGACTGGACCAGATCCCCCCGGTACTTGGGAAACACCACACCGGTGGACACCGCACCCACCTGATGGCCCGCCCGCCCCACCCGCTGCAGCCCGGAGGCCACCGACGGCGGCGACTCGACCTGCACCACCAGATCGACCGCACCCATGTCGATACCCAGCTCAAGACTGGACGTGGCCACCACCGCCGGAATGCGGCCCGCCTTCAAATCCTCCTCGACGACGGCCCGCTGCTCCTTGGACACCGAACCGTGGTGCGCCTTGGCGAGCAGCGCGGGCGCCCCGGCCGCCGCACCCGAACCACCCATCAGATCCGCCGGCGAATGCTCCTGGGGCAGCGGCACGCCCATCGCACGTTCATAGGCGATCTCATTGAGCCGGTTGCACAGACGCTCCGCGAGACGACGCGAGTTGGCGAACACGATCGTGGAGCGGTGCGCCTGCACCAAGTCGACGATGCGCTCCTCGACATGGGGCCAGATCGACGGCTTCTCCGCCCCCTCACCGGCGTCGGCCGCCGGAGAACCGGCCAGCTCACCCAAGTCCTCCACCGGCACCACCACCGACAGGTCGAACTCCTTCGCCGACGGCGGCTGCACGATCTCGACCTTGCGCTGCGGAGAGAGATACCGCGCCACCTCGTCCACCGGACGCACCGTCGCCGACAGCCCGATCCGGCGCGCCGGCCGGGCAAGCAACTCGTCCAACCGCTCCAAGGACAGCGCCAGATGAGCGCCCCGCTTGGTGCCGGCCACCGCGTGCACCTCGTCCAGGATCACCGTCTCGACACCCGCCAGCGCCTCACGCGCGGCCGACGTCAGCATCAAGAACAGCGACTCGGGCGTGGTGATCAAAATGTCCGGCGGCCGCGTGGACAGCGCACGCCGCTCCGCGGGCGGCGTGTCACCCGAGCGGATACCGACCCGGACCTCCGGCTCAGGCAGCCCCAGACGCACCGACTCCTGACGGATCCCCGTCAGTGGCGACCGCAGATTGCGCTCCACATCGACCGCGAGAGCCTTCAGCGGAGACACATACAGCACCCGGCACCGCTTCTTCGCCTCCGCGGGCGCGGGAACCGCGGCCAGCCGGTCGAGCGCGGCGAGAAAAGCAGCGAGCGTCTTGCCGGAGCCCGTCGGAGCGACCACCAGGACGTCGGAACCCTCCGCGATCGCCCTCCAGGCCCCCTCCTGAGCCGCGGTGGGCGCGGTGAAAGCCCCCGTGAACCAGCCGCGCGTCGCGGGCGAGAAGGAGTCCAGCGCTGTCCGTGCCATGGTCCCCATCGTGCACCCACCCACTGACAATGGCCCGGAGCTGCGAAAATGAACGTGTGGACGGTGTGGACGCAATCGAGGAGTGGGCACGGCACTGGCAGCACGCCGAGCTGCCCGGCCTCGACCTGCTCCGCGCCAGATACGTGCGCCACGCCTTCCCCCGCCACTCCCACGAAGGATTCGTCTTCGGCGCCGTACGCACCGGCATCGAGGACGTGGTCCTGCCCGGCGAAACGATCAGGGCACAACCCGGCACCGTCGTCATGATCAACCCCGAGGTCCCGCACGCCGCCCACGCCGGAACCCCCGAAGGCTGGACGTACGCCACGCTCTACCCCTCGGCCCAGCTGATCACCGACATCGCCGCCGAGACCACCACCCTGCGCGGCACCCCGGGATTCGCCGAGACCATCGTCGAGGACCCCGACACCGCCCTGCTCATCCAGGAAGTGCACCGCGCCGCCGAACACGGCAACGCCCTGGCCGCCGACAGCGTGTTCCGCATCGCCGTCGCCCGGCTGCTGCGCCGCCACGGCCGCGCCCTGCCCGAACGGACCGCCCGGTCGGCGGGCGCCGCCGCGGCCGCCACGGCCAGACTCCTCCTGGAGCAGCGCCTCGCCGCCCCGCCCTCCCTCGAACAACTCGCCAACGAACTCGGCACGAGCCCCTTCGCGCTGCTGCGCGCCTTCAAAGCGGAGTATGGACTCCCGCCGCACGCCTGGCTCACCGGCGAACGCGTACGCCGCGCCCGGCTCCTCCTGGACGCCGGGACCGCGCCCGCCGAGACCGCCGTCGCCGTGGGCTTCAGCGACCAGCCCCACCTCAACCGCCACTTCACCCGCATCGTCGGCGTCACACCCGGCGCCTACCGCCGCGAGCGCGCAAGAACGTACAAGAACGACGACACCGCCTTCTTCTAACGTCCACGTCGTGGCAGCAGAACAGACAGCACCCCCGGACATATCCGCAGAGACCGCAGAGGCCGCAGAGCCTCTGGAGGCGGGCGGGACCGCCGAGAGCGGCGGGACCGCAGCGGCCGGCGAGAGCGCCGGCCGGCCCGACGCGGCCGTCGTCCGCGACGCCCTCGGCGTCGGCGTGGCCGTCGGCCTCTCCGGCTTCGCCTTCGGCGTGACCTCCGCCGGATCGGGCATCAGCCTCCTCCAGACGTGCGCGCTCAGCCTGCTCGTCTTCACCGGCGCATCCCAGTTCGCGCTCGTCGGCGCCCTCGCCGCCGGCGGAAACCCCTACACCGCGGCAGCCGGCGCCTTCTTCCTCGGCGTACGCAACGCCTTCTACGGACTGCGCCTGTCGCAACTGCTCAACCTGCCCCCCATGGTGCGCCCCCTCGCCGCCCAATGGGTGATCGACGAAACCACCGCGGTCACCCTCGCCCAGCCGACCCGCAGAGCCGCACGGATCGGCTTCACCGTCACCGGCCTCAGCCTCTACGCGCTGTGGAACCTCACCACGTTCGCCGGCGCCCTCGGCACCCGGGCCCTCGGCGACACCGGCGCCTGGGGACTCGACGCCGCGAGCCCCGCCGTCTTCCTCGCCCTGCTCGCACCCATGCTCAAGACCACCACCGAACGCGTCACGGCCGCCCTCGCCGTCGCCCTCGTCCTGGGCCTCGTGCCGGTGCTGCCCGCCGGAGTGCCCGTCCTGGCCGCCGCGCTCGCCGCACCCGCCGTGCTCTTCCTCAAAGGCCGCGCCGCCCGAGCCGCGACCGGCCCCCGCCCCGCACCCCAGGACACCGCCGACGACCGGCGCCCCCACCCCACGGACGGGAACTCGCCCAAGGGAGACACACGTTGACCATCTGGATCGCCATCACGGCCACCGCCGTCGGCTGCTACCTCGTCAAACTCCTCGGCCTGCTCATCCCCGCGGGCACCCTGGAACGCCCGCTGGTCAAACGACTCGCCGCGCTGCTGCCCGTGGCACTGCTCGCCGCGCTCACCGCCCAGCAGACCTTCAGCACCGGCCACCACGTCCAGCTCGACGCCCGCGCCGCCGGACTCGCGGCGGCCGCCGTCGCCCTCGTGATCCGCGCCCCGTTCCTCGTGATCGTCGGCGCCGCCGTACTCGTCACCGCGGGCGTACGGGCCCTGGGCGGATGACCCCCACCGGCCGCGGCCCGGCCCCGGTCAGCCGACACCGCGGCCGTAGGCGCGCAGCGTACGCAACGCCTCGATCGTCACCATGGGACGGCACTCCAGAGCCGTACCCGGCGCCCACGCCCGCCAACGGATCGGCCAGCCGCCGTCCTCCCGCTGCTCCGCCTCCAGATGATCCAGCGAGCGCCCCATCTCCTCGTCGGTGAACCAGCGCCGGGCCAGCGACCCGGGCACGCGCGCGTAGTCGTGCGGAAAATGGTGCTCGCCCGGGGCGTACCCCGGCGACAGCGGCCACTGGTCGAGCCGCGCCGGATCGAGCACCGCCAGCCCCTGATCCCTGACGAGACGGCCGAGCCGGTCCGCGGCCGCCTCGGCCCGCGCACGGTCGGGCGCGCCGTCCAGGAAGGCGACCGCGGCCTCCACCTCGTACGGATGCGACGTCTCCAGCGCGTCCACGGCGGCCCAGCAGAAGTCGGTCGCCCGGAAGAGCCACGCGTGCCACACCTGGTTGCGGTGGAGCAGCCCCACCACGGGTCCGGTCGCCAGCAGGGCGCTGGGCGGATCGTCGACGACGGGAACGAACGGCGCCGCCGGGTAGCCGCGCTGGGAAGGGTGAAGCGCGGGCAGCGCCCCGTCCCTGGTGGACACGTCCGTCAGATAACGGCACACCCGCTCCACACGCCGCCCGCCGAGCCGGCCCACCGAGTCCAGGACCCGCAGCGCGTGCGCGGTGTGCAGGGGCTGGCTGACGGGGCCGCGCAGATCGGGTTCGAGCGCGTGGCCGTAGCCGCCGTCGGCGCCCTCGTAGGCGGAGAGCGCCGCTTCCACCGCGTCGGCGTTCCCGCCGAGGAAGTGGAAGGCGAACCGGCGCTGCTCGAGCACCCTGGCCGTCAGCCAGATGAAGTGCTCGGCGCGCGCCTGCGGGGAGTCGGGGGAGTGCGGGGATGCTCCGGAACCAGCCATGTTTGAGACGGTAGGGCCCGCAGAGCGACGGACAAGCCCTACGGACCGGGCTGCACTCTCAGGGGCGGGATACTGATGTCATGCGGTTGACGATTTTCTGGGAGCGGATGGCCGACCACTTCGGCGCCGGATACGCGGACTCCTTCGCACGCGACCATGTGATGACCGAGCTGGGCGGACGCACCGTGCACGAGGCGCTCGACGCGGGCTGGGAGGCCAAGGACGTGTGGCGCGCGGTCTGCGCCGCCGTCGACGTCCCCGCGGACAGACGGTGAAGCAGGACGCCTTCGAGTGACGCGCACGGCCCCGGCTGACGAACCGCCCCCGGGCACCGGGCGGCGCCCGACGTGGTGACCCGCTGTCGGATGTATGCGCGAGACTTGCCCCGTGGCACCGACTGACGAGATCAACACCGACGAACGCGAAGCCGACGCAGAAGCCGACCGCGAGGCCGACGCCCACCGCAGGACAGAATCCGACCGCGAGGCCGCACCCGACCGCGAGGTCCACGCCGACACCAGCCGTGGCGCCGGCCGCCCGCCGGGTCCACGCGGCGACGACGCACCCGCCCCCGGCGCACCCCCACGGGGGCTCCTCGGGTCCGGCGGCCCCGCGCGCATGCCCCGCTGGCTGCCGCGCGCCGTGGTCCTCGTGCTCGCCCTCTACGCCTGCTTCCAACTGGGCAGCTGGGCCTTCCACCAGCTCATCGGCCTGTTGATCAACATCCTGATCGCGTTCTTCGTGGCGCTCGCCATGGAGCCCGCCGTCGGCAGAATGGCGGCCCGCGGCATGCGCCGCGGCCTGGCGACCTTCCTGGTCTTCCTCGCCCTCCTGATCGCCACGATCGGCTTCGTCGTACTCCTCGGCTCCATGCTCGCGGGCCAGATCGTCGACATGGTCGAGCAGTTCCCCAAATACCTCGACTCGGTGATCAACTGGGTCAACCACACGTTCCACACGGAGCTCTCGCGCGTCGAGGTGCAGGACAGCCTCCTGCACTCCGACTGGCTGCAGAAATACGTCCAGAACAGCGCGACCGGCGTCCTCGACGTCTCCGCCACCGTCCTCGGCGGCCTGTTCCGGCTGCTGACGATCTTCCTGTTCTCGTTCTACTTCGCCGCCGACGGCCCCCGGCTGCGCCGGACGGTCTGCTCCGTACTGCCCCCGGCCCGCCAGGCCGAGGTGCTGCGCGCCTGGGAAATCGCGGTCGACAAGACCGGCGGCTACCTCTATTCGCGCGGCCTCATGGCGCTCGTCTCCGGCGTCGCGCACTACGTCCTGCTGCAGATCCTGGGCGTCCCCTACGCCCCGGCCCTGGCCGTCTGGGTGGGCCTGGTCTCGCAGTTCATCCCCACCATCGGCACCTACCTGGCCGGGGCCCTGCCGATGCTGCTCGCCTTCACCGTCAACCCCTGGTACGCGGTGTGGGTGCTCGGGTTCGTGGTGATCTACCAGCAATTCGAGAACTACGTGCTGCAGCCCAAGCTCACGGCCAAGACCGTGGACATCCACCCCGCGGTCGCCTTCGGCTCGGTGATCGCGGGCACCGCGCTCATGGGTGCGGTCGGCGCCCTCATCGCGATCCCCGCGGTGGCGACCCTCCAGGCGTTCCTCGGCGCCTATGTGAAGCGTTACGACGTCACGGACGACCCGCGGGTCCACGGCCGGCACCAGACCCGCGGCCAGGGCGCCGCGGTGCCGCCCGGCGCGGACCCCGACCGTTCCTGACCCCCGTTCCCGGACGGGAACGGCTCGGACGGGAACGGCCCGGACGGGAACGGCCCGGACGGGCTCGACCCGGCCCTGTCCCGCTGGGCCCGGCTGGGCGAAAAGCGCTGTTTGTCATGATGGGGGAGTGCGGCGGCGGATGCTGCAGGGCGAGGTGCCCCCTCCCGCGTGGTGCGCTTGACACGAAAATCGAACATCCATTCTCATGGGGTTCCGGCCCTGTGATCACACGGGTTCCACCGTGTTTCCGGTGGAGTTATCCACAGGCTGGAAGGACGCCGGGGCCCATTGTCAGTGGCAGGGGTTAGCGTCATTGACGTGAAGCGATCGACTCAAGCAAATCGGGTGGAACCCATGGCAGGAACCGACCGCGAGAAGGCGCTCGACGCCGCGCTCGCACAGATTGAACGGCAATTCGGCAAGGGCGCGGTGATGCGCCTGGGCGAGCGGCCGAACGAGCCCATCGAGGTCATCCCCACCGGGTCGACCGCGCTCGACGTCGCACTCGGCGTCGGCGGCCTGCCGCGCGGCCGCGTCGTGGAGGTGTACGGCCCGGAATCCTCCGGCAAGACGACCCTGACCCTGCACGCGGTGGCCAACGCACAGAAGCTCGGCGGCTCGGTGGCCTTCATCGACGCCGAACACGCCCTCGACCCCGAGTACGCCAAGAAGCTCGGCGTCGACATCGACAACCTCATCCTGTCGCAGCCGGACAACGGCGAGCAGGCACTGGAAATCGTCGACATGCTGGTCCGCTCCGGCGCCCTCGACCTGATCGTCATCGACTCCGTGGCGGCCCTGGTGCCGCGCGCGGAAATCGAAGGCGAAATGGGCGACTCCCACGTGGGCCTCCAGGCCCGCCTCATGAGCCAGGCCCTCCGGAAGATCACCAGCGCGCTCAACCAGTCGAAGACCACCGCGATCTTCATCAACCAGCTCCGCGAGAAGATCGGCGTCATGTTCGGCTCCCCGGAGACCACCACCGGTGGCCGGGCCCTGAAGTTCTACGCCTCCGTACGCCTCGACATCCGCCGCATCGAAACGCTCAAGGACGGCACCGACGCGGTCGGCAACCGCACCCGCGTCAAGGTCGTCAAGAACAAGGTCGCGCCCCCCTTCAAGCAGGCCGAGTTCGACATCCTCTACGGCCAGGGCATCAGCCGCGAGGGCGGCCTGATCGACATGGGCGTCGAGCACGGCTTCGTCCGCAAGGCCGGCGCCTGGTACACCTACGAGGGCGACCAGCTCGGCCAGGGCAAGGAGAACGCCCGCAACTTCCTCAAGGACAACCCGGACCTCGCCAACGAGATCGAGAAGAAGATCCTCGAAAAGCTCGGCGTCGGTGTCCGGCCGGAAGCCCCGGCCACCGAAACCACCAAGGACGCCACCACCAAGGACGCCACCGCCGAAACCGCCCCGGCGACGGACACGGCAGCCGTGCCCGCCCCCAAGGCCAAGACGGCCAAGGCCGCCGCTGCCAAGAGCTAGCGATGACCCGCAGGACCGAGTGGGCCGACCCCGAGGAACCGAGCCCCCAGCGGGCCCGATCCCGACGGGGCGGCCCGGACGGAACGGGCGACGGCACCACCTCGACGAGAGCCGAGAAACAACCGCCGCCCCAGGACCCGGCCGAGCGGGCGCGGGCAATCTGCCTGCGCCTGCTCACCGGGACCCCCCGCACCCGCAAACAACTCGCCGACGCCCTGAAGAAACGGGAAATCCCCGACGACATCTCCGAAGACGTCCTCTCCCGCTTCGAAGAGGTCGGCCTGATCAACGACGCCGCCTTCGCCGACGCCTGGGTGGAATCCCGCCACCACGGCCGCGGACTCGCCCGCCGCGCCCTGGCACGCGAACTGCGCACCAAGGGCGTCGACGCCACCGTCGTCGACGAAGCAATCGCCCAACTCGACTCCGACCGCGAGGAGGAAACCGCCCGCGCCCTCGTCGCACGCAAACTGCGCTCCACCCGCGGCCTCGACCGAGACCGCCGCCTGCGCCGCCTCGCCGGCATGCTCGCCCGCAAGGGCTACCCGGAAGGCATGGCCCTGCGCGTCGTCCGGCAGGCACTCCAGCAAGAAGGCGAAGACGCCGACGACCTGTACGAAGCCTGACCCGCACAGGCCGCCCGGCAACCGCCGGCACCCCGGGCATCCCGTCCCTGGCCACTCACCCGGCCAGGGACGCCACACCAGCCCACCCAACCGCACCAGCCGGAGCACCTCGCAGAACGAGCGAGGCCCACACCCCGCCGCAGGTCAGCCAACCGGTCCCGTCACCGGCAAACCCGCCGCACGCCACGCCTGGAAACCACCGATCAGATCGGTCGCCCGATACAGCCCCAACTCCCGCAAAGACACCGCCGCGAGAGACGACGCATACCCCTCATTGCAGACCACCACCACCCGCAACGCATGGCTCGTGGCCTCCGCGGCGCGATGACTGCCCTGCGGATCGAGCCGCCACTCCAACTCATTGCGCTCGACCACCAGGGCCCCCGGAATCAGACCGTCCCGCTCCCGCAGCGCCGCATACCGGATGTCCACCACAAGGGCCCCCCTCGCGGCCTCGGCAAACGCCTCCTGCGGAGACAACCGGTCAAGACCCGATCTGGCCCGTTCGAGAAGCTCATCGATTCCCACCGGCCGGCCACGTTCCGCACTCAACTCCAGTCCTCCGGACGCTCGACCTGCTCGACCCTCAGCACCGCGCCCGTCCGGCTGTACCGCCGGATCAGCGGCAGCGGCGGATAGTAGGCGTGCACCGAAATCGCATGCCCGGTCCCCGACTCGTTCCGCACCTGATGCACATGATGCGGCCCGAACGCCCGGCCGCTGCCGGCCCCCAACTCCCTTGAACGGTCCACCCCTTCGGCCAGCTCCAGCGTCTTCCAGCCCTCCGTGGGCAGCCGGGCCGCCAGCGAGTCCTCACGCAGCGCGCCCGCCGCCGTCGCGAAGGCACCGTGAGAGCCACCGTGATCGTGCCAGCCCGTACCGGTACCGGGCGGCCAGCCGATCAGCCACGCCTCACTGCCGCCCGGCCCGTCGAGACGAATCCAGGTGCGTCCCTCTTCGTCGAGGGGGAGCGAGGCGACCAACGCGGCATCCGCAGCCGTGCGTTGGGCGAAGTCGAGCAGTGCCGCCTCAGTGGGGGCGGGCACCGATGTACTGACAGGTGTGGGTACGAGGAGCGACACAGCAGACCGTCCTGAGGGAGTTCGCGAAGGCGCGCGTACGGCCGATCAGCGGCACAAGGGCGCTGCGGCACGGCGCGAAGGAAAGGCGAATCAGCAGGACGGGCGACACACGCAGCCCGCATAGCGGACGAGGTCCATATGGACCCTCCGCCACAGGCGCACATCGGTGTCGGTCACGCTCGGGAGTAGACCATGAGCGGCCGTGCCGGTCAATCGGCGTCCGGATGACGGATATCAGATGACGCACATCGACCGTCAGACGTCGAACGTACGGCACCGGCAGCCAGGCAGCGACGGTCAGACATCGCCCATCAAGCACCGGCCATCAGACATCGGCCAGCACGTCACGTGTCACTCCGCCCTCCGCCCCACCACCTGCCCCACCTGCGCGGCACCAGCACCCTCAACCCCGCCACCACCAACACGGTCGGCCCCAGACCCAGACCCAGACCCGGCAGGGTCCCCCTCGCCCCGCCCCACCCCACCCCGTACCGCCTCGGCGGCAGCGTACAGATCCACCGGGTGCACGCCGTTGAAGGCCGCGACCAGGTGGCCATCGGGACGCACCAGAAGGACGGCATGAGCGGGCGCACCCGGATAGGCCTCGGCGACCAACAGCTCGGCATCGAGCGGCAGCTCGGCCACCGCCGCCGTCAAACGGGGCATGACCCCCGCCGTGAGCCAGTGCCGACGGTCCCAGACCGCGGTGCCCGGCGCGACCAGAACCACCAGAAGCCTGCCCCTGCCCAACCGGTCCCGCAGCGCGACCACACCACCGTCCGGCGCCGTCACCGGCACGTCCGAGACCGGCGAACCCGCCGCCGTACCCACCGCGATGTGCGACTCGGCAGGCGCGGGCGCGAGAGGCGAATCCGGATGGCCGTCCGGCGCCCCGAGCGGACCGCGCCCCAGATGCCCGTCGGCCACCAGCGCGTCGTGAGCCCGCGCGGTACCCGGAATCCACCCGCGCAGCCCCGCCCCGCCCCGCAGCACCGGCAACGACTGGTCGGCCGCCCGCAGCCGTGCCGCCACCGCCGTCCGCCGCTCCGCCTGATAACTGTCCAGGAGCGCCTCGCACGGGCCGTGGTGCCAGGCACGGGCCAGCTTCCACGCGAGGTTCCGCGCGTCCCGCAGCCCCTCGTCGAGGCCCTGCGTCCCCAGAGCGCCCAGCAGATGCGCGGCGTCCCCGGCCAGGAACGCGCGCCGCACCCGCCAGCGCCGCGCGAGCCGGTGATGCACCGTGTGGACCCCCGTGTCCAGCAGCTCGTACTGCGGCGTCCCACCGCACCAGCCGCCGAGCGTGTCCCGCACCCGCCCCACCAGGGCGTCCGGCGTGACCAGGTCGGCACGCGGCGGAAGCAGCCAGTCCAGCCGCCAGATCCCGCCCGGCAAAGGACGGGCCGTCACCTCCTCGCCACCCGCCCGCCACGGCGGCAGCCGGTGCAGCAACGCCTCACCGGGCCACGGCAGTTCGGCCCGCAGAGCCACCACCGCCTGACGCTCCACCGCCGTACGGCCCGCGAAACGGACATCGAGCAGCTTGCGGACCGTGGAGCGGGCACCGTCGCAGCCGACCGCATAGCTGCCCCGCCACCACGTCGCACCCGGCCCCGACGTGTGCGCGGACACCCCCTGCGCGTCCTGCTCCAACCGGTCCAGACGGCTGTGCGTGACCAGACGGACCAGCCCGGACGCCGCAAGGGCCGCACGCAGCCCCCGCACCAACTCGTGCTGCGGCACATGCACCGGCGACGGCCCCCCGTCCCGGCCCTCACCGAACTCCACACGGCGCAGTAGGTGACCGCGCCTCATCGACCGCCAGGCCACCCAGCCGACACCGTCGCCCACCACGGCCGGACACCCCAGCCCCGCCACGAACGCGGCGACATCCGGGCGCAGCACGACCGTACGGACCGGACGCGGCTCCTCCGGTCCCGAGCCCTCGTCCAGAACCACGGACGGCACACCCTGCGCCGCGAGGGAGAGCGCCAGCACCAGGCCCACCGGACCGGCGCCGACAATGATCACCGGGTCCACGGCGTGACTCCCGAGGAACGTCGGAACGGCTTGCAGGTGGCGCGGGGAACCCGGTGCACGATCACAGAACGTATGCAACCCACTGCGCGTGCTTGCGTCAAGTGACGGAGGCAGCGACGCGGGCGTCACTGCCTCATATGCCGTCAGTTCGTCGCGTCAGGCACCCCATCGGCCCCCACGGGCCCCTCGGCCGCCACCGCGGCGCCAGGACCAACGGCAGGACCGGCTGCGGTACCGGCACCGGCGAGCGGAGCGGCGGCCGCGCCCACGGAGATCCCCGTCTTCGCCCGTCGCCCGCGCTTCTCGATCCACGTGGCGAGCGCCGCGAGCAGCAGACACATCGCCACATAGATGGTGCCGATGACCACAATGGTCGACACATACGGGTACGCGCCGTTGACCTGCGTGTTGCTCGCGATCAGCCGGGCCGTCTGGAGCAGCTCCGGATACAGGATGATGAAACCGAGCGACGTGTCCTTGAGCGTGACGACGAGCTGGCTGATGATCGTCGGCAGCATCGCACGGACCGCCTGCGGCATGAGAACACTGGCCATCACCTGCGTCTTGCTCATCCCCAGGGCGTACGCCGCCTCCCGCTGCCCCTTGGGCACCGAGTTGACGCCGGCCCGCAGTACTTCCGCCTGGACACAGCCGTTGTAGATCGACAGGCCGAGCGCCAGCGCCCACATCGAGTAGTCGGTGAGGAAACCCACCCACACCCCGTAGATCGTGATGAGCAGCGGGATGGAACGGAACAGCTCGATGAACGCCGTCGCAGCCCACCGCACCGGCTTGTGGTCGGACAGCCGGGCGACGGCCAGGACCACGCCCAGCACCAGCGAGCCGACGGCCGCGAGACCGAACGCCTTCAACGTGGCGAGCACCGCGTCGGCGATGTTCTGCCGGATGCCCTCGTAATTGAAGATGTCCCACATGCCGTAGTCGAGGTCGCCCTTGTCCGAGAGCCGGACGACGGCGACGACGGCCAGACCGAGCAGGACGACCGTGCCGACGACGGCATAGATCCGGTTGCGGACGACGGCCTTGGGGCCGGGGGCGTCATAGAGAACGCTGGCACTCATCGGGCGACCTCCATGCGGCGCTCAAGGAGACGGAAGAGGCCACTCATCGCGAAGGTGACGATCAGATAGCCGAGGGCGACCCAGATGAAGACCGGCACGATGTCGTACCCGTCCTCGCTCATCAGTTTCTGCCAGCCGAACAGCTCGGTCACACTGAAGGCACCGGCGATCGCCGAGTTCTTCGTGAGCGCGATGAAGATGGAACTCAGCGGCGGGATCACCGTCCGGGTGGCCTGCGGCAGCACGATCAGGCCCAGCGTCTGCGGGAAGCTCATGCCGATCGAGCGGGCGGCCTCCGCCTGGCCCAACGGCACCGTGCTGATACCCGACCTGACGGCCTCGCACACGAACGACGCCGTGTAGAAACCGAGCGCGAGCGAACCGAGAAGGAACGGGCTCATCCCGGGGAAGAAGATCTCCGGCACGACGAAGAAGGAGACCAGGAAGAGCAGCGTCAAAGGGGTGTTGCGCAACAGCGTCACCCAGGCGGTGCCGAAGAAGCGCAACGGCGGCACCGGGGAGACCCGGAAACCGGCGAGCAGCAGTCCGAGCACCAGCGCGATGACCGAGCTGACGACGGTGATCTCCACCGTGCCTATGAAGCCGTCACGGAAATCCGCGAAATGGTCGAGCAGTACGTTCATGAGGTCTCCGCGTCGGCGGGCAGCGGCTGGGTCGTCGGACAGGGCCGGGGCGCCCCGTACCGGGTACGGGGCGCGTCAAACGGCTGAGGGGTTGAGCGGGTTGAGCGGTTGTCGTCGGTGCGGCTGCCGTCAGTAACGGACGACGGCCGGCGGGGCCTGGAAGGTGGAGCCGGACAGGCCGAGCGTCGCGTCGTAGATCTTCTTGTACGTGCCGTCCTGCTCGTGCTTCTCCAGCGAGGAGTCGACGAAGTCGCGCAGCGCCTTGTCGTCCTTGTTCATGCCGATGCCGTACGGCTCCTCGGTGAACGGCTTGCCGACCACGCGGAGCTTGCCCGAGTTCTTGGCGGCGTAGCCCTTGAGGATCGCGTCGTCGGTGGTCACCGCGTCGACCTGCTTGGTCAGGAGCTGCTGCACGCAGTCCGAGTACTTGGACAGCTCGACGACGGAGGCGCCGTACTCGGGCTTCTTGATCTCCTGCAGCGGCGTGGAGCCGACGATCGAGCAGACCTTCTTGCCCTTGACGGAGGTCTTGCCGGTGATGGAGGTGTCGTCCTGGCGGACGAGCAGGTCGGCGCCGGCCTTGTAGTACGGTCCGGCGAAGCCGACCTGCTGCTTACGCTTGTCGTTGATCGTGTAGGTGCCGACGTAGTAGTCGACCTGGCCCTTGGAGATCGCGGTCTCGCGCACTCCGGAGTCGACGGTCTTCCACTCGATCTGGTCGTCCTTGAAGCCCAGGTCGGCGGCGATCATCTTGGCGATCTCGACGTCGAAGCCGGAACGCACCCGCGTCGACTGGTCCTCGAAGCCGAGGTAGGGCTGGTCGGCCTTGGAGCCGATGATGAGCTTGCCGCGGGACTTGGCCGCCTTGAAGGTCGGCGAGTCGAGGGTGACGTTGGAGGCCACGGTGTACGTCGGAAGCTTCGGCGCGTCGCTGGCGCCCGGCTGTGCGGACTGCTTGTCACCGGCGGAGCCGGACTTCCCGCCACAGGCGGTCGCGGTCAGAGCGAGCGCGGCGATCGCCGCGACGGCGGCGTACTTGCGGAGCATCATGGCGAACATTCCTTGCGTCGTTGGTCGTTGATCGTCATCGGTCGGCCGTCAAGTGCGCGGCGGCGATGGACAGTTGACAATGGATCTTTGCCATCTGTCATCTGTCGTCGGCTGTCCGCCACCTGCTCGTGGCCGGTCTTGCAGCCGTCTTGCGGCCGACTGCCGCCGACGGTGCCGGCTGGTGCCGGCGGTGCCGGTGGTGCGCGTCAGTGGTGCAGGATCTTCGACAGGAAGTCCTTGGCCCGGTCGCTGCGCGGGTTGCTGAAGAACTGGTCGGGCACGGCCTCTTCCACGATCTTCCCGTCGGCCATGAACACGACCCGGTTGGCCGCCGAGCGGGCGAAGCCCATCTCGTGCGTGACGACGACCATCGTCATGCCGTCCCGCGCCAGCTGCTGCATGACTTCCAGGACCTCGTTGATCATCTCCGGGTCCAGTGCCGAGGTGGGCTCGTCGAAGAGCATCACCTTGGGGTCCATCGCCAACGCCCGCGCGATCGCCACGCGTTGCTGCTGACCGCCCGAGAGCTGCGCCGGATACTTGTCGGCCTGGGTGCCGACGCCGACCCGGTCGAGCAGGGCGCGCGCCTTCTGCTCCGCGGCCCCCTTGTCGGTCTTGCGGACCTTGACCTGGCCCAGCATCACGTTCTCCAGCACCGTCTTGTGCGCGAAGAGGTTGAACGACTGGAAGACCATGCCGACATCGGCACGCAACCGCGCCAGCTCCTTGCCCTCCTGGGGCAGCGGTTTGCCGTCGATCGAGATCGCCCCGGAATCGATCGTCTCCAGGCGGTTGATGGTGCGGCACAGCGTGGACTTCCCGGACCCTGAGGGCCCGATGACGACGACGACCTCGCCACGGGCGATGGTCAGGTCGATGTCCTGGAGCACATGCAGCGCGCCGAAGTGCTTGTTGACGTTGCTCAGCACGACCAGGTCACCCGACGCGGGTACGGCGTCCTCGGTCCCCTTGGCCACTGATACTCCGCTCATCGGCTTCTTGCTCCGTCCTCCTCGGTTGGGGAGGAACGTAGTAGTGAGTTGTGACCAGCGTCATTACATCTGAGCGGAACTTGAGCATAACGATCCGGTCGCGTGGCGGCACTCTCGGTGAGCGCGCACCCCCGGGGAGTACCGGCTCCGTAACGGATGGTGCGAAGGGGCGGGCGCCCCCTTGACCGAAGCGGTGACCATAAGCATGGATTCGGGAGTACATGTCGAGGCGCGGTCGGTGAACACGCGAAGACGAAGCAGACACAGCGAAGACGCAGAAGCAGACACAGTGAAGACGCATCTGCGGATCCGGCGCGCATCCAGGGATCAGAGGGACCGGTGAGGGGGGCCATGAGACTGCTGCTCGTCGAGGACGACGACCATGTCGCCGCGGCCCTGTCCGCGGTGCTCGCCAAGCATGGCTTCGAGGTGAAGCACGCGCGCAACGGCGAAGAGGCACTGCAGGCCCTCCTGCCGGACGAGCACAGCGCCAAACCACCCTTCGGTGTGGTCCTGCTCGACCTCGGCCTGCCCGACCAGGACGGCTACGAGGTCTGCGGCAAGATCCGCAAGCGCACCGCCACCCCGGTGATCATGGTGACGGCCCGTGCCGACGTCCGGTCGCGCATCCACGGACTCAACCTGGGCGCCGACGACTACGTGGTCAAGCCGTACGACACCGGCGAGCTCATCGCCCGCATCCACGCGGTCATCAGACGTCCGCCGCCGGGCGCCGCGCCCGAGCCGGACGACGCCGAACTGCGCCTGGGCCGCGTCCAGATCGAGCTCCCCACCCGCCGCGTCAGCGTCGACGGCGAGAGCGTGCAGCTGACCCGCAAGGAGTTCGATCTGCTCGCGCTGCTCGCCCAGCGCCCGGGTGTCGTCTTCCGCCGGGAACAGATCATCAGCGAGGTGTGGCGCACCAGTTGGGAAGGGACCGGCCGCACCCTCGAAGTGCACGTCGCCTCCCTGCGCTCCAAACTGCGCATGCCCGCGCTGATCGAGACCGTGCGCGGCGTGGGCTACCGGCTCGTCGCGCCGGCCGCCCGCTGAGACCCCGAGCAGACCGGTGCGTACCCGCCTGCTGCCGCTCCTCATCTTCCTGCTCGCGCTCGTCCTGGTCGCGTTCGGCTTTCCGCTGGCCCTCAGCGTGGCCCACGCGGCGCAGCAGCGGGTCGTCGTCGACCGGATCGACGACACCGCGCGCTTCGCCGCGCTCGCGCAGTTCGTCACGGCGCCCGACGGCAACGACGCCAACAGCGCGGAACGGCTGACCACCCTGGAGGAGGAACTCACCCGCTACTCGACCCTGTACGGCATCAAGGCGGGCGTCTTCTTCCGCAACGGCAGCGCCATGGCGAGCGCCCCCGCCGGCTGGCAGGTCCCCGCCAAGGGCCAGGGCTACGTCGCCTTCCACGAGGCCCTTGCGGGCCGCCGCAGCCACGACCCGGCCCAGGTGTGGCCGTGGCAGGAGGGCCGCCTCGTGGTCGCGTCGCCCGTGGTGCGCGAGGGCGACGTCATCGCGGTCGTCGTCACCGACTCGCCCACCGGAAGCATGCGTTCCAGCACCCTGCACGGCTGGCTCCTCATCGCGGCCGGCGAGCTCGCGGCCATGCTCCTCGCGGTCGGCGCGGCGTTCCGCCTGACCGGATGGGTGCTCAGACCCGTACGCGTCCTGGACGCCGTCACCCACGACATCGCCACCGGCCGCATGAACTCCCGTGTCGCGGCCGCCGGCGGACCCCCCGAACTCAGAAGGCTCGCCCACTCGTTCAACGAGATGGCCGACAACGTCGAGGAGGTCCTCGAACAGCAGCGCGCCTTCGTCGCCGACGCCTCGCACCAACTGCGCAACCCGCTGTCCGCGCTGCTCCTGCGCATCGAGCTGCTCGCCCTCGAACTCCCCGAAGGCAACGAGGAGATCGCCTCGGTCCGCACCGAGGGCAAGCGCCTGGCGCAGGTCCTCGACGACCTGCTGGGCCTGGCGCTCGCCGAACACGCCGCCGCCGACCTCCAGCTCACCGACATCGGTGCGCTCGCGGGGGAGCGAGTGGCGGCATGGCGCCCGCTCGCCGAGGACAAGGGCGTACGGCTGATCGCGGACGGCTCGGCCGCGGCCACCGGCTGGGCGGACTCGGTGGCACTCTCCAGCGCCCTGGACGCCGTCATCGACAACGCCCTGAAGTTCACCCCCGCCGGCCAGGAGGTGCGGGCCACCGTCACAGTCGAAGGACCGCGGGTCACCGTCACGGTCAGCGACCGGGGGCCGGGCCTGTCCGACGAGGAGCTCGGCCGCATCGGCGACCGCTTCTGGCGTGCGGGCCGCCACCAGAACGTGAAGGGCTCGGGCCTCGGCCTGTCCATCTCCCGCGCTCTGCTCGCGGCCGGCGGCGGCACCATCGCCTACGCCCACCACGAGCCGCACGGTCTGCGGGTGACGGTCACCGTGCCGCGCACACAGCCCGAGGAGTGAACCCGGGGCGAGCGGGTGCTGCCCGTGGCGCGGCGCCCTCCCGGCGCCGCGCTCAGGGCTTGACCGAGCGGTAGTAGTCGCGGGCCCCGTCGTGCAGCGGCAGCGGGTTGGTGTAGATCGCCGTCCGCAGGTCCACGAGCTGCGCCGCGTGCACCTCGCGGCCGATGCGGTCACGGCTGTTTATCACCGTGCGCGTGAAGCCCTCCGTCAGCGCGGCACCGGTGCGGTCCGTGGTGACGAGCAGGTTCGCCACGGCGATCGTCGGCACGGGCACGCCCCGCTGCGCCCGCGGATAGGCGTCGGCGGGCATGGTCGCAGCCCGGTAGTACCCGGTGCTGCCGTCCGCCTTGTGCAGCGCGGACACCAGGTCGGCGAGCGGGACGAGACGGATCGGGTACGCCTCGGACAACTTGAGGACGGCCGTCGTCGGCAGCCCACCGGACCAGAAGAACGCGTCGATCCGGTGGCCGCGCAGCAGCTCAGGCATGGTGTCGATGCCCGCCGGTACGGGCGTGATGTCCTTCTGCGGATCCAGGCCCGCGGCCGGCAGCAGCCGGTCGGCCAGCAGGCGCACCCCCGAACCGTCCTGGCCGACGGCGACCTTCTTGCCGCGCAGGTCCGCGACCGACCGCACGGGCGAGTCCTTCGGCACCACCAGCTGTACGTAGTCGTCGTACAGCCGCGCGCAGCCGCGCAGATCGTCCGCGCCCGGCTTGTCGTCCTTGCGGAACTTGTCGACGGAGTCGGCCGTCGCGATGGTGAAGTCGGATACGCCGTCGGCCACCCGCTGCAGATTCTGCTGCGAGCCCTCGCTCGTGCGCAGCTGGACGCGGACGTCGGGCAGGTCACTGGCGAGCGCCTGCCGCAGCAGCTCGCCGTAGCGCTGGTACACCCCGGTGCGCACGCCCGTACTGATGTCGATCGTGCCGGCCGGTGACGGGCTGCCGAACGGGACCAGCCACCACACGAGCAGCCCGATCGACACCACGGTGGCCGCTGCCCCTTGCAGGGCGCGCTTGCGACGGGGCCGGGACAGAGCGGGGAGCATGGCTGGATCCTGCCAGTTGATCGCCCGTGAGGACCAGGGGGTGGCGGGCCCCGTACCCTGGTGTGCGAGATGAGTGCGAAGACCTACGAGGTGCGCACCTACGGGTGCCAGATGAACGTCCACGACTCCGAGCGGCTGTCCGGCCTCCTTGAGGGAGCCGGCTACGTCCGCGCGCCCGAGGGCGCCGACGGGGATGCCGACGTCGTCGTCTTCAACACCTGCGCGGTGCGGGAGAACGCCGACAACAAGCTGTACGGCAATCTCGGCCGCCTCGCCCCGATGAAGACGAAGCGGCCAGGCATGCAGATCGCCGTCGGCGGCTGCCTCGCCCAGAAGGACCGCGACACCATCGTGGAGCGCGCCCCCTGGGTCGATGTCGTCTTCGGCACGCACAACATCGGCAAGCTGCCGGTGCTCCTGGAGCGCGCCCGCATCCAGGAGGAGGCGCAGGTCGAGATCGCCGAGTCACTGGAAGCGTTCCCCTCCACGCTGCCGACGCGGCGCGAGTCGGCGTACGCGGCCTGGGTGTCCATCTCGGTGGGCTGCAACAACACCTGCACCTTCTGCATCGTTCCGGCGCTGCGCGGCAAGGAGAAGGACCGCCGTCCCGGCGACATCCTGGCCGAGATCGAGGCACTGGTCGGCGAGGGCGTCTCGGAGATCACGCTGCTCGGGCAGAACGTCAACGCCTACGGTTCGGACATCGGGGACCGCGAGGCGTTCAGCAAGCTGCTGCGCGCCTGCGGGGCCGTCGAGGGCCTGGAGCGGGTCCGCTTCACCTCGCCGCACCCGCGCGACTTCACGGACGACGTGATCGCCGCCATGGCCGAGACCCCGAACGTGATGCCGCAGCTGCACATGCCGCTGCAGTCCGGTTCGGACACGGTCCTCAAGGCGATGCGCCGCTCCTACCGGCAGGAGCGTTTCCTCGGGATCATCGAAAAGGTACGCGCGGCCATTCCGCACGCCGCCATCTCGACCGACATCATCGTGGGCTTCCCCGGAGAGACCGAGGAGGACTTCGAGCAGACCATGCACACGGTCCGCGAGGCCCGCTTCGCCAACGCCTTCACCTTCCAGTACTCCAAGCGCCCCGGCACACCCGCGGCGACGATGGAGGGCCAGATCCCCAAGGACGTCGTGCAGGAGCGCTACATGCGCCTGTCCGCCCTCCAGGAGGAGATCTCCTGGGAGGAGAACAAGAAGCAGGTCGGCCGCGTCCTTGAGGTCATGGTCGCCGAGGGCGAGGGCCGCAAGGACGGCTCCACGCAGCGCCTGTCCGGCCGCGCCCCCGACAACCGCCTGGTCCACTTCACCAAGCCGGACCAGGACGTGCGCCCCGGCGACGTGGTGACCGTCGAGATCACCTACGCCGCCCCGCACCACCTCCTCGCCGAAGGCCCGACGGACGCGGTGCGCCGCACCCGTGCCGGAGACGCCTGGGAGAAGCGCACCGCGGCGCCCGCCGCCAAGCCCGCCGGAGTGCTGCTCGGGCTCCCGTCGATCGGCGCCCCGGCGCCGCTGCCGGAGCCCACGGGGGGCTGCTCGGCCGTGTGAGTCCGGGGCCGCCCGCTCCGCGCGCCCGCCCGCTCCGCGCGGCGGGGCCGGGGCCGCGGAACGGGGCTAGGCTGCGGATCATGCTCGTAGCCGCCGCTGTCTGCCCCTGCCCGCCCCTCCTGGTCCCCGAGGTCGCCGCCGGCGCCGCGCCGGAACTCGACGCGGCGCGCGATGCCTGCGCCGACGCGGTCGGCGTGCTCGCCGCGTCCCGGCCCGACCTCCTCGTCGTGGTCGGCCCCGCGGACGAGAGCGGCACGTTCCGGCACGGCGCGGTGGGCACGTTCGCCGGGTTCGGGGTGGACGTGTCGGTACGCCTGGGCGCCGGTGAGCCCGGGGCGCAGCGCCTTCCCGCCTCGCTCGCGGTCGGCGCCTGGCTCCTTGAGCGGGCCGGCTGGGCGGACGCACCGGTCCAGGGGCACGCCGTGGCCGAGCGGCTGGAGCCGGGGCCGTGCGCGGAGGCAGGCGAGGAACTCGCCTCCAGGGCCGGCCGGGTCGCACTGCTCGTCATGGGCGACGGCAGCGCCTGCCGCACCCTCAAGGCGCCCGGCTACCTCGACGAGCGCGCCACGGCCTTCGACGCCGTCGCCGCGGCCGCTCTGGGCTCCGCCGACATCGCCGCCCTGAAGGGCCTCGACGACCGGCTGGCGCACGAGCTGAAGGCGGCGGGCCGCGCGCCCTGGCAGGTACTGGCAGGGGCGGCGGCCGACGCCGGCCTCGCCGGACGCCTCCTCTACGAGGACGCGCCGTACGGAGTCGGCTACTTCGTCGGCGTCTGGTCCTGAAACCCGGATCGGGTTCCGAGGCCGATGACACCCCGGAGGGCCGTGGAGCGAGCAGCTCCACGGCCCTCCGGCGCGCGTGGTTCACCCCGCGGACGCGGGCGGTGCGCCGCCGACGTCCTCGTGGGTCAGGTGGGGGTCACATGTGTGGGGCACCTGTGAGGTCGTGCGTGGAGCATGTGGTGCGGGGGGACTACTTGCGGGCGCCTTCGCCGGCCTCGTTGTCCGCGGCTTCCTCGGCGGACTGCTGCTTGGGGATCTCGACCCCCTCGGCGGCCACGCCCTCCGCCGCCTCGCCCGCTCCGCTCTCCGTGGCGGCCGCGGCCTCCTCGGACCCCTCGGACGCCTCGGACCCCGCGGGAACGCCGGCCCCCGGGCAGCAGCCCGCCGCGGCGGCGTCGCCCTCGGCCCCAGGCTCCGCCGTCAGCGTGGCGGCCGAGGCCTCCTCGCTCGACTCCGCGACAACCGCGTCGGCCTTACGGCGAAACATCGAAAAAACGCCCATATCTACTCCAAAACGTACTCGTGTGGGCGAAATCCCGGGCCGACCGGAGCGCCTCATTGCGTCGCCCGGCGGCACCGGTCAACAAACCGGCGTTCGGAACCTCGCAACAGGCAACGAACCCAACCGCGCCTCGTCACGTCGCTCGTTCGAGGAGGACCCCCGGGGTTTGACAGACTGTGACAGTGAGAAGCGCAGCTCCCGCACCGCGGGTCATCGCCGTCGTCGGTCCGACAGCGGCCGGAAAGTCCGATCTGGGTGTCTTCCTCGCCCAGCAGCTCGGCGGCGAGGTCGTCAACGCCGACTCCATGCAGCTCTACCGAGGGATGGACATCGGCACCGCCAAGCTGACGCCCGACGAGCGCGGCGGCGTCCCGCACCACCTCCTCGACATCTGGGACGTCACCGAACCGGCCAACGTCGCGCTCTACCAGAAGCTCGCCCGCGCCGAGATCGACCGGCTCCTCGCCGCAGGACGCACCCCCGTCCTCGTCGGCGGATCCGGCCTCTACGTACGCGGGGCGATCGACGTGCTCGACTTCCCCGGCACCGACCCCGGCGTACGCGCCCGCCTGGAGGGCGAACTGGACCAGCAGGGCCCCGGCGCCCTGCACCGGCGACTGGCCGCCGCCGACCCCGACGCCGCCCGCGCGATCCTGCCCAGCAACGGCCGCCGGATCGTCCGCGCCCTCGAAGTGATCGAGATCACCGGACAGCCGTTCACCGCCCACCTGCCCACCCACGCATCGGTGTACGACACCGTCCAGATCGGCGTCGACGTGGGCCGCCCCGAACTCGACGAACGGATCACCCTGCGCGTCGACCGGATGTGGGAAGCGGGCCTGATCGACGAGGTGCGGACCCTGGAGGAGCGCGGGCTGCGCGAAGGGCGCACCGCCTCACGGGCCCTTGGCTACCAGCAGGTCCTCACGGCGTTCGCAGGCGAGTGCACCGAGGACGAGGCGCGCGCCGAAACCGTACGCGCCACCAAGCGCTTCGCACGCCGCCAGGACTCCTGGTTTCGACGTGACCCCCGCGTCCACTGGTTGAGCGGCGCGACGCAGGACCGGGCGGAACTCCCGCGCCAGGCGCTGGCGTTGGTCGAACGAGCGGTTACAGCCTGATCACGTGATGGCATCGGGACGCTCCGCGGGTCAATGCGGCGCCGCAGCCCGTGCCATCATCAAACGTCGATCCACCAGTGGAGTCCGAGTTGGGAGGGCGCGTGGCGATGGAGGCCGGCCCTCGCAACAGAGAGCAAGGGTCGCGGAAGGACACCGCGCCCCCCGGCTCGACGGACCACGGGCCAGGGCTGACGAGCCCCGTCCCCGAGGACGCCGCCGCAGCCTCCGCCGAGAACGCCACCGGAACCGCCCACGACCCGGCTGCGACACCGCCGGCGCTCGGATCCGCGATGCTCGGCGCCTCGGGCCTGAGCCCCGACGGGCCGGAGGACGGCTCCGTCGGAGCGGTCTCCGACGGCGGTGAGGTCGAGGTCGAACTACGCCCCCAGCGCCGGCTCAGGATCTGGCAGCTCGCCCCCATCGTGATGCTCGCGGCGCTCGGCTCGCTCATGTTCGCCTTCCCCCTCGCCTTCGAATTCGGCGACGGCGGGCCCGTCGTGGCCATGCTCGGCCTGCTCATCAGCTGCTGCGCCGCCGGCTGGGGCATGATGGCCGCCCGCCGCGTCGGCCACACCTGGCCCGGACTGCCCGGCCGGGGATCACGAGAACGCCCGGACTGGCGCGTCCTCGCCCTCTACGTGGGCGTCGCCGTCGTCCTCGTCGCGCTCGCCGTATGGCGCGTGGCCCGCCTCCGCTGACCCCGCCCCGGCCCCCGCCGAGACCCCCTCCACCGACCCCTGCTCCGCAGACCCCGCCTCCCGCCGTCCCCGCGGCCTCCGGCCGTCCCCGCGGCCCCAGGACGGCCCGCCCGCCCGGCCGGATGTCGGTGCGCCCCCGTACGATTGACGCGTGAACACTGCGCCGATCGCCTTCCTCAAGGGCCACGGAACCGAGAACGACTTCGTGATCGTCCCCGACCCGGACAACACCCTCGACCTGCCCGCGTCCGCCGTCGCCCGGCTCTGCGACCGCCGGGCCGGAATCGGCGGCGACGGCCTGCTCCACGTGGTGCGCAGCGCCGCCCACCCCGAGGCCAAGGCCATGGCCGACGAGGCGGAATGGTTCATGGACTACCGCAACGGCGACGGCTCGATCGCCGAGATGTGCGGCAACGGCGTGCGCGTCTTCGCCGGCTATCTGCAGCGCGCCGGCCTCACGGCGGAGGGCGACCTGGCCGTCGCCACCCGCGGCGGGATCAAGAAGGTGCACATCGCCAAGGGCGGCGACATCACCGTCTCCATGGGGCGCGCGCAGCTCCCCGAGGCCGGCGTCACCGTCACCGTGGACGGCCGCAGCTGGCCCGCCCGCAACATCAACATGGGCAACCCCCACGCCGTCGCCTTCGTGACCGACCTCGACCACGCGGGCGACCTGCGCTCCGTACCCCCCTTCAGCCCCGCCGCGGTCTACCCCGACGGCGTGAACATCGAGTTCGTCGCCGACCGGGGCCCGCGCCACGTGGCCATGCGGGTCCACGAGCGCGGCGCCGGAGAAACCCGCTCCTGCGGCACCGGCGCCTGCGCCGTGGCCGTCGCCGCCGCCCGCAGGGACGGCGCCGACCCCGCGGTCACCGGCACCCCGGCCACCTACACCGTCGACCTCCCCGGCGGCACGCTGCTCATCACCGAGTACCCGGACGGCGAGATCGAGATGACCGGATCCGCGGTGATCGTCGCCGAAGGCGTCATCGACCCCGCGCTGTTCGCGGGCTGAGCACTGCCGGCCGAGAGCACTGCCGGCTCCAGACCGACAGCTCAGGACCGACGGCTCAGGATCGACAGCTCTGCGCCGTCGGCACAGGGCCGTCGGTTCGGCGTCGGTTCGGCGCCTGCCGCCCCTTGACCGCACCGGCCGACAACGAAACGGGCATGGCCGAAACCTTCGCTCGAATGGGTGATCCGGTTCACGCTGAGCGAGAGCGGGACTGCGCCACGTGGTGGGCTCGGTAGCATCAAGCACCGGCCCGGAGGGGCACGCCGGTCCCTCCACCGCCGGTCGATGCTGCCGGAGGTGCCCCATGAGCGCAGAGGCCACGAATCCTGGTGCGCAGAGCCGCCGCCGCGGCCGCCCCAGGATCGACCTGCGCCGGCTGGGCCGCGCGGCACTGCTCGGGCCCGTCCCACGCGACCGGCTGCCCGACGCCATCGGCCATGTGGCCGACGCCCACCGCGCCCACCACCCCGACGCCGACCTCGGCGTACTGCACCGCGCCTACGTGCTCGCCGAAGCCTCCCACCGCGGCCAGTTCCGCAAGAGCGGCGAGCCGTACATCACGCACCCGCTCGCCGTGACGCTGATCCTCGCCGAACTGGGCGCGGAAACCACCACGTTGACCGCCTCCCTCCTCCACGACACCGTGGAGGACACCGAGGTGACGCTCGATCAGGTACGGGCCGAGTTCGGCGCGGAAGTCACCTATCTGGTGGACGGCGTCACCAAGTTGGAGAAGGTCGACTACGGGGCCGCCGCCGAACCCGAGACGTTCCGCAAAATGCTCGTCGCCACCGGTGACGACGTACGCGTGATGTCGATCAAACTCGCCGACCGGCTGCACAACATGCGCACCCTCGGCGTGATGCGCCCCGAGAAACAGGCCCGCATCGCCAAAGTCACCCGCGACGTACTGATCCCGCTCGCCGAACGCCTCGGTGTGCAGGCACTCAAGTCCGAACTCGAAGACCTCGTCTTCGCGATCCTGCACCCCGAGGAATACGAGCACACCCGGGCCCTGATCGCGGCCAACTCCGGCGCCGTCGACCCCCTCGCCGCCATCGCCGACGGCGTACGGGCCGTCCTGCGGGAGGCAGGCATCCAGGCCGAAGTCCTCATCAGACCACGCCACTTCGTCTCCGTGCACCGGGTCCGCCTCAAGCGCGGCGAAATGCGCGGAAGCGACTTCGGGCGACTGCTCGTACTCGTCTCCGAGGACGCCGACTGCTACGGCGTCCTCGGCGAACTCCACACCTGCTTCACGCCGGTCGTCTCCGAGTTCAAGGACTTCATCGCATCGCCCAAGTTCAACCTGTACCAGTCGCTCCACACGGCGGTCGTCGGGCCGTCCGGCGAAGTCGCCGAAGTCCTCATCCGTACACGCCAGATGCACAAAGTCGCCGAAGCCGGGGTCATCGCGCTCGGAAACCCCTACGCACAAGGACCCGGCGACGGCCCGCAGCAGACGGGGGACGAACGCGAGGACCCCACACGCCCCGGCTGGCTCTCACGCCTCCTGGACTGGCAGCAGAACGCCCCCGACCCCGACACCTTCTGGTCCTCCCTGCGCGAGGAACTGGCGGGGGACAGCGAGATCACGGTGTTCTGCGCCGACGACCGCACCCTGGTCCTGCCGGCCGGAGCGAGCTGCGTCGACGCCGCCTACGCGCAATACGGGGCGGCCGCCCACAGCTGCATCGGCGCCCGCGTCAACGGCCGCCTCGCAACACTCAGTACGGTCCTGAACGACGGCGACACCGTGCAGCTCCTGCTCGCCCAGGACGCCACCTCCGGCCCGTCGTCCGACTGGCTCGACCACGCAAGGACCCCGAGGGCCCGGATCGCGATCACCGGCTGGCTCGCGGCCAACCCGGAGGGCGTCACGGTGCCCGCCGCGGCGCCCCGGCCCCAGGTCAACGTCCCGGCCCACCGGCGCGCGGCCGCCAACGCGGTGACCGACCTGCCGGGCGTGACCGTACGCCTCGCCGGCTGCTGCACCCCCGTACCGCCCGACGCGATCACCGGCTTCTCGGTACGCGGCGCGGCCGTGACCGTGCACCGCCAGCAGTGTCCGGCCGTCGTCCGCATGCAGGCCGTGGGGCGCGCGCCGGTGGAGGTGCGCTGGGGCGCCGCCGCGGAATGCAGGGTCACCCTGGTCGCCGAGGCCTTCGGACGCCCCCGCCTGCTCGCCGATCTCACCGAAGCCATCGCAGGCGCCGACGTGGCCATCGTCTCGGCCACCGTGGAACCCCCCAGCGAACAGCGCGTCCGGCACACCTACACGCTCCAACTCCCGGACGCGGCAGGGCTGCCGGCCCTCATGCGGACCATGCGCGACGTAGCGGGGGTGTACGACGTGAGCCGGGCGCAGCATCCGGCGGCCGCGGGGTGACAGGTCGGCGGACAATGATCAGCGTCTGATATCCGACATCCGACATCCGATGTCCGGGATCCGAAACAGCCCATCCGATGTCCGGCATTTGGCATCTGACATCTGACTTTTGACAATTGATATCTGACACCTGGCATCTGTCATCGCCCCGGTGGCCGCCCCCGTTCGGGTGGCCCCCATGCGAGTCGGCACCGGCGGGCCCCTTCGCGCTGGTAGCGGTAGGGCATGCCGCTGACCCCGCGCCGTCCCCGCTCCCGCCATCTGCGTGCCGTGCTGCTCGCCGCCGCCGCGGCCTCCGTAGTCGCCGCCGCCCTGCCCGCCCCGGTGCCGCTCGGTATCGGAGATCCGCTCTTCCCGCATCTTGGCAATCCCGGCTACGACGTGCTCTCGTACGACATCGGTCTCACCTATGTGGGTGACAACAGGAAGCCGCTGGAGGCGGTGACGACCATTGACGCCGTCGCGACGGGCGCCCTGGAGCGGATCAACCTGGACTTCGCGCGGGGCGCGGTCCACGCCGCCGAGGTGAACGGGCGGCCGGCCCGGTTCGCGAGTGCCGACGAGGATCTCGTGATCACTCCAGAGCACCCCGTCGCCGCCGGGGAACCGCTGCGGATCACCGTGCGGCACACCAGCGTTCCGGACGCCGCGAGCGACGGCGGCTGGGTGCGGACCACCGACGGCCTGGTGATGGCCAACCAGGCGGACGCCGCCCACCGGGTGTTCCCCTGCAACGATCATCCCTCCGACAAGGCGTTCTTCACCTTCCACGTGGCCGCACCCGCCGATGTGACGGTGGTCGCCAATGGCCTGCCGGCCGCGCGGGAGCGCCGGGGCGGCCGGATCGTCTCCACGTACCGCACCAGCCACCCCATGGCGACCGAGCTGGCCCAGGTGTCGATCGGGCACTCCGCCGTGCTGCACCGGGAGGGACCGCACGGACTGCCGATCCGTGACGTGGTCCCGGCGGCGGACCGGGATGCGCTCGAACCGTGGCTGGCGAAGACGCCCGGCCACATCGCGTGGATGGAGCGACAGGTCGGGGCGTACCCCTTCGAGACGTACGGGGTGCTGATCGCCGGCGCCGACACCGGTTTCGAGCTGGAGACGCAGACCCTGACGCTGTTCGAGCGGTCACTGTTCGTCCGGCCCGAATTCCCCGAGTGGTACGTCGACTCCGTCATGGTGCACGAACTGGCACACCACTGGTTCGGGGACAGCGTCTCGCCCCACGCCTGGTCGGACCTGTGGCTGAACGAGGGGCACGCCACCTGGTACGAGGCGCGGTACGCCGAGGAGTTCGGCAAGCAGCCCATGGAGCGCAGGATGCGTGCTGCCTACGCCCTGTCCGACGGCTGGCGCACGGCCGGCGGGCCGCCTGCCGCGCCGAGGGCGGCCGGGCCGGGGCAGAAGATCGGCATCTTCCGTCCGGTCGTCTACGACGGCAGCGCCCTCGTGCTGTACGCGCTGCGCCAGGAGATCGGGGAGCGCGCCTTCGACCGGCTGGAGCGGCGCTGGGTGCGGGACCACCGGGACTCCACGGCGTCGAGCGCCGACTTCGCCGCGCTGGCCTCGCGGATCGCCGGTCGCGACCTGACCGGGTTCTTCCGGGCGTGGCTGTACGGCGAGAAGACCCCGCCGATGCCCGGCCACCCCGACTGGCACAGCCAGGCGCCGAAGCACGCCTGACCGGGGCGGAGCCGGCCGGGTCCGGAAAACCGGGGTGACGGCCCCGAAGGGCCCGTGCGACCATCGTTCACGTCGGCGACGTCGCCAGGTCCGGATTCCGTACGGGAATCATTCGGGTCCATTACGCGTTGTGACCGACACAGCCGGAATTCCCCCCGGGGGTTCCGGTCCGTAATTCCAACGACGTAAGGATCCAATGACCTCCTCTTCATCCCCTTCCCAGGACGAGCAGAGCTTCGCGGACACGCACCGCACCGAGAGCCTTCGGGCCGATGCCCTGATGGAAGAGGACGTCGCCTGGAGCCACGAGATCGACGGAGCGCGCGACGGCGCCCAGCTGGACCGCTCCGAGCGTGCCGCCCTGCGGCGCGTGGCGGGCCTTTCCACCGAGCTCGAGGACGTCACCGAGGTCGAGTACCGGCAGCTGCGCCTGGAGCGCGTGGTGCTGGTCGGTGTATGGACCACGGGGACGCTTCAGGACGCGGAGAACTCGCTCGCCGAGCTCGCGGCCCTCGCCGAGACGGCGGGCGCCCTGGTGCTCGACGGTGTCTACCAGCGCCGTGACAAGCCCGACCCGGCCACCTACATCGGTTCCGGCAAGGCGCAGGAGCTGCGCGACATCGTTCTTGAGACCGGCGCGGACACGGTGGTCTGCGACGGTGAGCTGAGCCCCGGCCAGCTGATCCACCTCGAAGACGTCGTCAAGGTCAAGGTGGTCGACAGGACCGCGCTGATCCTCGACATCTTCGCCCAGCACGCCAAGTCCCGTGAGGGCAAGGCGCAGGTCTCGCTCGCGCAGATGCAGTACATGCTGCCGAGGCTGCGCGGCTGGGGTCAGTCGCTGTCGCGTCAGATGGGCGGCGGCGGATCGAGCGGTGGCGGCGGCATGGCCACCCGTGGTCCCGGTGAGACCAAGATCGAGACGGACCGTCGGCGGATCCGCGAGAAGATGGCGAAGATGCGCCGTGAGATCGCGGAGATGAAGACGGGCCGCGAGATCAAGCGTCAGGAACGGCGCCGCAACAAGGTGCCCTCGGTGGCGATCGCCGGCTACACCAATGCCGGGAAGTCCTCCCTGCTCAACCGCCTCACGGGCGCGGGCGTGCTGGTGGAGAACTCGCTGTTCGCCACCCTCGACCCGACGGTGCGCCGGGCGGAGACGCCCAGTGGGCGGCTCTACACGCTGGCCGACACCGTCGGCTTCGTCCGGCATCTGCCGCACCACCTCGTCGAGGCGTTCCGCTCCACGATGGAGGAGGTCGGCGACTCCGACCTGATCCTGCACGTGGTGGACGGGTCGCACCCGGCGCCGGAGGAGCAGTTGGCCGCCGTGCGTGAGGTGATCCGTGACGTGGGCGCGGTCGACGTGCCGGAGATCGTGGTGATCAACAAGGCGGACGCGGCGGATCCGCTGGTGCTGCAGCGGCTGCTGCGGATCGAGCGGCACTCGATCGCGGTCTCGGCCCGCACCGGTGCGGGTATCGAGGAGCTGCTCGCGCTCATCGACACCGAACTGCCGCGCCCCGAGATCGAGATCGAGGCGCTGGTGCCGTACACCCACGGGCAGTTGATCGCCCGTGCGCACGCCGAGGGCGAGGTGATCTCCGAGGAGCACGTGGCGGAGGGCACCGTCCTCAAGGCCCGGGTGCACGAGGCGCTCGCCGCCGAGCTGGCCCCGTATGTGCCGGCCGCGCACTGAGCGTCCGGCCGCGCACTGAGCGTCCGTACGGGCGTTGAGCGTCCGTACGGGCGTTGAGCGACTTCGGGACAACGAGCAAGGCCCGCCCCCTCACGCGAGGGGGCGGGCCTTGTGTCGTACCGGGCCTTGTGTCGTAGCGGGGCCGGGGGGTTACTGGCCGCCGTACTTCGCGCTCATCGTGTCGAAGAGCGCCTTGGCGCCCGCGCCGAGCTGGGGGCCGGCCAGCCAGCCCGAAGTGACCGGGCCGATCGAGGTGTTGGAGACCAGCTGCGCCTTGCCGTCGGGGCCGTTCATGAACCAGCCGCCGCCGGAGGAGCCGCCCGTCATGGTGCAGCCGATGCGGTACATCGGGGGAGTGCCCGGACTGATGGAGAGCTGACCGGGGCGGTCGACGCAGCGGAACATCTGGAGGCCGTTGTAGGGGGGTGCGGCGGGGTAGCCCCACGCGCCCATCGAGGCGACGGACTTGGCCTGCGGGGCGGAGAAGTTGACCGTCAGGGCGTTGCCGACGGTCTCTTCGAGGGACTTGGTGCCCTTCTCCGGCCGCACGTGGAGGACCGCGTAGTCGTAGGGGGCGCCGGTGCCGCCGGTCGGACCGCCGTCATTGATCCACTCGTTGGAGGTGGAGACCCAGTCGGCCCAGTAGACGCCGTAGGGGGCGATCTCCTCGGGCCGCGCGTTGTTCAGCGCCGACGCCGACTTCCCCTTGTCGTTGTAGGAGGGGACGAAGGCGATGTTGCGGTACCAGCCGCCGGAGCCGCCCCGGTGGACGCAGTGGCCCGCGGTCCACACCATGTTGGACCTGCCGGGGTGGGCCGGGTCCTTGACGACGGTGCCCGAGCACACCATGGGGCCCTCGGGAGAGTCGAAGAACACCTTGCCGACCGGGGCCGCGTACTGGTGGTAGGGCAGCTTCTCCTGGACGGCCTTGACAGGCGCGGGCACGGGGTCGGAGATGCCCGTGCCGCCGTTGGTGTCGCCGGCCGCCATGGTCTTCTGCGGGTCCTGGGCGGACTTCATCCGGTCCGGCTTCCACAGGCCGTCGATCACCGGGTTGACGAAGTCCTTGGCCTCGCGCAGCCAGGTGGCCTTGTCCCAGTTCTTCCAGCCGCCGTTCTTCCACTTGTCCAGGTCGCCGCCGTGCTTCTTGAGGGCGTCGGCCAGGCCGGAGGGCGCGGTCGCACCGCCCTTGGCCGGGGTGGAACTGGAGGCGGACGGCTTGCTGTCGGCGTCGTCCCCGCCCGGACCGCACGCGGTGGCGGTCAGTGCGAGAGCCGCCGCGAGACCGGAAGCGGCCAGCAGCGGACGTATGGATCGCATGAAAACGATTCCCCCTGATGAGCCCGCCCGTCGAGGGGCGGCTTCTGCCATGTACTGGGTCGTGGTACTGAGTCTTGTCATGTGCTTGTCAGTGCGGTGGGCGCGAGAGTCCGCCTCCGCCCACCGTGCGGCCCCCTACTATGCCCGCTGGGCACGAGGGGGACGAAAGGGGGCCCCGGCCATTCACAGGACCCCCACAGTGCTCACCGTCCGGCGTACTTGGTGCTCACCGAGTCGAAGACACCCTTGGCCTCCTTGCCCAGGCGCGGGCCGGCGAGCCAGCCGGCGGTGACCGGGCCGATGGAGGTGTTGGACACGAGCGAGGGCTTGCCGTCCGAGCCCGTCGCGATCCAGCCGCCGCCGGAGGAACCGCCCGTCATGGTGCAGCCGAGGCGGTACATCGTCGGCATGCTCGCCTCCAGCGACAGCCGGCCCGGCTTGGCCTTGCACTGGAACAGCTTCTGGCCGTCATAGGGAGGCGCGGCCGGGTAGCCGTTGGCCGTCATGGAGCTGATCTTCGGCACGGCCGGAGCGTTGAAGTCCACCGGCAGCGCGCCGCCGACGGTCTCCTCGAGGGATTTGCCGTTCGAGCCCTTCTCCGGCGTCACGTGCAGCACCGCGAAGTCGTACGGAGCGCCCTGTCCGCCGGTCGGGCCGCCGCCCTCGATCCACTGCTGCGACGTCTGGGCCCAGTCGGCCCAGTAGACGCCGTACGGGGCGATCTGCTGCTTGGTGGCCTTCTGCAGCTGGGCAGTCGGCAGGTTGGTGTTGTTGTAGGAGGGGACGAAGGCGATGTTGCGGTACCAGCCGCCCTTGGCGCCCGCGTGCACACAGTGGCCCGCGGTCCACACCATGTTGGACTTGCCCGGGTGCGCCGGGTCCGTCACGACGGTCGCCGAGCACACCATCGAACCTTCGGGGCTGTCGAAGAACAGCTTGCCGAGCTCCGGCAGGTTCTGGTGGTACGGAGCCTTCACCGCGGCCGCCTTGACGGGCGCCGGCGTCGGGTCCGTGACGCCCTTGTCACCGGAGATGTCGTTGGGAACGGCCTTCTCCGGAGGCTTGTCCGCCTTGCGCATGCGGTCCGGGTCCCACAGGCCCTGGATGATCGGGTTGATGTAGTCCTTCGCCTCACGCAGCCAGGTGGCGCGGTCCCAGTTCCTCCACTCGCCGTTCTTCCACTTGTCCAGGTCGATCCCGTGCTTCTTGAGCTGCTCCTGGACGTCCGCGGGAATCTGGAACTTGTCGGTGCCGCTCGGGGCCACCGAAGCCGTCGGCTTGCTGTCGGCGCTGGAATCACCGGGTCCGCACGCGGTGGCGGTCAGCGCGAGCGCGGCCGTGAGGCCGAGCGCGGCCAGCACGGGAGAGGCCCCGCGGCGCGCGCTCCTCCCCGTGCGCTCGGCGCTGGACTGGCGTGTCGGTCGCATCTGGAATTCCCCCTGGAACGTCGTCATCAAAGCGTCTTCGTCGTCTGCACTCGTGGACGACGCCACCGTGAAGCGGCGCCGAAGTGCGGCCCCCACTATGCCGTTGCCCGCCGCGGCGGTTCGAGGCAGGGCCGAGGTCGGGCCTCCGCGCCACCGCCCGGCCCCCCCCGAGTTAGGTGAACCTTCTTCGGCGGCAAGGAACTTCACCGCAGGCCGTGATCCGGCGCTGTCGGCGTCGTTGGTACGTACGGGGGACACCAGCACAGCGTTCAGCGCGGGCGTACGTACCGCGCAACGGACGCGATACGGAACCGTCACAGCGGGAGGACCAGCAGTCGTGGCCGTGACCGAACCAGCCCCGACGGCGCTGCCGGGCGCTCATGAGGCAATCCTGCGCAGGCAGTCCCTCCGGGAGTCGGCCGCCCGCACCTACGCCCGCTCATTGCCCATCGTGCCGGTGCGGGCGCGCGGGCTCACGATCGAGGGCGCGGACGGGCGGCGCTACCTCGACTGCCTCTCGGGCGCCGGCACGCTGGCGCTCGGGCACAACCATCCCGTCGTGCTCGAAGCGATCCGCAGGGTCCTCGATTCGGGGGCGCCGCTGCACATCCTCGACCTCGCCACACCGGTCAAGGACGCCTTCACCACGGAACTGTTCGCCACGCTGCCGCGCCAACTCGCCGAGCACGGACGGATCCAGTTCTGCGGACCGGCCGGCACCGACGCCGTCGAAGCCGCCCTGAACCTGGTCCGCACCGCGACCGGACGGACCGGCATGCTCGCCTTCGCCGGCTCCTACCACGGTATGACCGCGGGCGCCCTCGCCGTCTCCGGCGGCGCCCGCGACGGGGGAGCGACCCGGCTGCCCTACCCGCACGACTACCGCTGCCCCTACGGCGTCGGCGGTGAACGCGGGGCCGAACTCGCCGCCCGCTGGACCGAGAACCTCCTCGACGACCCCAAGGCCGGCGTCCCCGCGCCGGCCGGCATGATCGTCGAACCGGTGCAGGGCGAAGGGGGCGTCATCCCGGCCCCCGACGCCTGGCTGCGCCGGATGCGCGAGATCACCGAGAGCCGCTCCATCCCGCTGATCGCCGACGAGGTGCAGACGGGCGTCGGCCGCACCGGCACCTTCTGGGCCGTCGAGCACAGCCAGGTGGTGCCCGACGTGATGGTGCTCTCCAAGGCCATCGGCGGCTCGCTGCCCCTCGCCGTGATCGTGTACCGCGACAGCCTCGACGTCTGGAAACCGGGCGCGCACGCCGGTACCTTCCGAGGCAACCAGCTCGCCATGGCGGCCGGCGCCGCCACGCTCGCGTACGTCCGCGAGAACCGGCTCGCCGACCGCGCCGCCGTCCTCGGAGCCCGCATGCTCGGCCAATTGCAGGGCCTCGCCGCCGACCACCCCTGCATCGGCGACGTGCGCGGCCGTGGCCTGATGATCGGCATTGAACTCGTCGACCCCGAGCGTGAGGACCTCAGCTCCGGCAACCCCCCGCCGCCCGCACCCGACCTCGCCGCCGCCGTACGCGAGGAATGCCTGCGCCGCGGACTCATCGTCGAACTGGGCGGCCGCCACTCCAGCGTCGTACGGCTGCTGCCTCCGCTCACCCTCACCGACGAACAGGCCGTGGCCGTCCTCGACCGGCTCGCCGACGCCCTGGCCGCCGCGGCGCGCGCCGGCCACCCGCGCACCGGCGCGGGCGCCGGAGCGCACCACGGGGCGCAGACCGGACCGTCCCACTGACCCAGGATCACCCCACGACCTGCCAAGGAAGACCGCCGTGAACCCCACTCCCGCCCCCGATGCGCACGAGCCCGACGGCTCTGCCACCGCCCACCGCGGCCCCCTGGTGGCCGAGCCGACGACGGTGCCGCGCCAGAAGGCCGGGATCCACGGCGAACGACTGACCGGCCACGACGACCCCGACCCGCTGGACGACGCCGACGCGGGGGTGGCGGCCGATGCCGCCGCCGTCGAGAACCTGCTGCGCTGCTGGGTACGGGAGAACGACCTGGCCGCGCCGGACGGCATGCTCCTGCGCATCCCGCTCCCCGCGAGCGGCACCGCCCTGCTGGTGCCCGTGCCGTACTGGTCGGCCACCGGCTGGCACCGGTTCGGCCGGCCCGCTCTGCAGGGCGCCGCCCCGGACGCCCCGCCCGCCGACGCCGTCACGGTCGCCGCCCTCATCGGCCGCGAGGCGGGGCGGGGTGAAGGCGCCGATCTGGTGGGGCGCGTCGCCGACTCCGTGCGCCGCACGGCGTGCTTCATCGCCGACCGGCGCACCCGCCCCGGCCCCCGCGAGACAGCCGATCTGTTCCTCACCGCCGAACAGTCCCTCCTCCTCGGTCACCCCCTGCACCCCACCCCGAAGAGCCGAGAGGGCCTCTCCGAGGCGGAAGTGCGCCGCTACTCGCCCGAGCTGTACGGCTCCTTCCCTCTGCACTGGCTGGCCGTCGAGCCCTCCGTGCTCGCCGGCGACTCGGCGTGGACCGAGAGCGGCCGCACCGTGAACGCCGCCGACCTGACGCGCCGGCTCGCCGGCCCCGGCCTCCAACTGCCGTCCGGAAGCGTCCCGTTGCCCCTGCATCCCTGGCAGGCCCGCGACGTCATCCAGCGCCCCGCCGTCGCCGCCCTCCTGGACGCCGGGCTCCTGCACGACATGGGCGCCCACGGCGAGGACTGGTACCCCACGTCGTCCGTCCGCACCGTGCACCGCCCCGGCGCCGACGCCATGCTCAAGCTGTCGCTCGGCGTGCGCATCACCAACTCCCGTCGTGAGAACCTCCGCAAGGAACTCCACCGGGGCGTGGAGGTCCACCGCCTGCTGCGGGCCGGCCTCGGCGAGCAATGGCAGGCCGCCCACCCCTGCTTCGACATCGTCCGTGACCCCGCCTGGCTCGCCGTCGACACCCCGGACGGCGAACCGCTGGCGGGACTCGACGTGGTGATCCGCCACAACCCCTTCATGCTCAGCGACGACGCGGTCTGCATCGCCGCGCTCACCGCGCCGCGTCCCATGCCGGGCCGCACCGGCATGCACTCGCGGCTCGCCGACGTGGTGGGCCGGCTCGCCGCCCGCACCGGCCGGCCCACCACGGCCGTCGGCGCCGAGTGGTTCCTGCGCTACCTCGACCACGTGGTGCGCCCGCTGCTCTGGCTCGACGGCACGGCGGGCATCGCTCTCGAAGCCCACCAGCAGAACACGCTGGTCCTGCTCGACCCCAACGGCTGGCCCGTAGGCGGCCGTTACCGCGACAACCAGGGCTACTACTTCCGCGAATCCCACCGGGACGCCCTCCAGCGAAGACTGCCGGGCATCGGGGCCGCAAGCGACACCTTCGTGCCGGACGCCGTCACCGACGAGCGCTTCGCCTACTACCTCGGCATCAACAACGTCCTCGGCCTCATCGGCGCCTTCGGAGCCCAGCACCTCGCGGACGAACGCGTCCTGCTGGCCGCGCTGCGCCAGTTCCTCGCCAAGGCCACCGGCCTCGGCTCGCCCCTGCCCGACCAGTTGCTGAACAGGGCGACGCTGCGCTGCAAGGCCAACCTGCTGACCCGGCTGCACGGCCTCGACGAGCTCGTCGGCCCGGTCGACACCCAGTCCGTCTACGTCACCATCACCAACCCCCTTCACACCAACGGCACTTGACCTGTACGAGCACATGACCCGTACGAACTGCTGAGAGGAGCGTCGCCGTGCCTCCCACCGATGCGAGCACCGACGCGGACACCGGCCCGGCCCCCCGGCCGGCGGGGACGGCCGAGGACACCCTGGACCTGCACCTGCCCGACGAGCTGGTCACTCTGTTCGACCAGGCGGCGGACGGACGGGCCGGCTCGGACGGCTCCGGCGGGCCCGACGGCTCCAGCGGGCCTGCCGGGCCCGGCGGTTCGGGCGGTCCCCGCTCGGCCCCGGACCGGCCCCGTGCGTCCGCCCCGGGCGGTGGTCCTGCCCGTTCCGGTCCGGACGGCACCACCGAGCCGGCGACAGCCCGCCCCGCGCCCGCCTCGCCCCCGGGCGCGCCGGCCGGCCCGGCCGACGCCGCCCAGCGGTTCCGCGCCGTCGGCGGGCTGCCGGGGCCGGACCTGAGGCCGGGACCGGGACCCGGGTCGGGGCCGGGACCCGGGCTGGGCCCGGGGCCAGGACCGAGGCCGGGGCCGGGCAGCGGTGTCCGGCGGGCTCACCCCGTCGCCGAGGACCTCCTCGATTCCCCGGGCGACTGGGCGCCGGCCACCACCCCTCTCGGTGCGTTCCGCCTCCTCCCCGTACGCATCGAGCGCGACCTCCCTCTCCTCACCCAGTGGATGAACGACCCTGCCGTGGCCGCCTTCTGGGAGTTGGCGGGAGCCGACTCCGTCACCGCCGACCACCTGCGCGGCCAGCTCGACGGCGACGGCCGCAGCGTGCCCTGCCTGGGCGTCCTCGACACCACCCCCATGAGCTACTGGGAGATCTACCGGGCCGATCTCGACCCCCTGGCCCGCCACTATCCGGCCCGTCCCCACGACACCGGCATCCATCTGCTCATCGGCGGCGTCGCCGACCGCGGCCGGCGCGTCGGGACCACCCTGCTCAGGGCCGTCGCCGACCTCGTCCTCGACAACCGTCCGCACTGCACCCGCGTGATCGCCGAACCCGACCTGCGCAACACCCCCTCCGTCGCCGCGTTCCTCAGCGCCGGCTTCCGCTTCCACGCGGAGGTCGACCTTCCCGACAAGCGCGCCGCTCTCATGGTCCGCGACCGCGCGCTCAGGAACCTGCTGTGAACGCCCCGCCGCTCCGTACACACACCCAGATACACACCCAGCCGAATCGGTCCCACCCCGAGGAGTCTCCGTGCCGAACCCTCCTTCCCCCCATGACTCCCGCGGCCTCCTCGACCCCGAAGCCCCGCCCCGACTGCTGGCCCCGCCCGAGCTGAACCCCGCGGCCTGGGACCGCGCGGGACGCCTCCTCCTCGCGAAGATGATCGGCGCCTTCGCGTACGAGGAAATCGTGCAGCCAACGGTAGGGCCCACCACTGACAACGCCGGTCCGGCTGGGAAATCCGCAGGTCAGTACCGATTCGCCCTCGACGACGGCAGCACGCTGACCTTCGCCGCACGGCGCGGCGCGTACGGCGGCTGGCAGGTCGACCCCGAATCCGTACGACGGATCGAACCGAACGTGCGGAGCGCCGAGACCGCGGAGACCGGACGGAGCGCCGAGACCGCGGAGACCGGGCGGAGCGCCGAGACCGCGGAGACCGGGCGGAGCGCCGAGAGCGCCACGGGCGCCGGGACCGCGCAGGGGCCCGCCGGCGCGGACGCCTCCAGCCGTCCGCCCGCGCCCCCCGAGGGCCGGCCCCTCACGGACCCGCTGCGCTTCCTCGCGCTGGCCCGACGGACCCTCGGCGTCGACGGCGCGACCTTCGGCCACCTCGTACGGGAGCTCTCCGCCACCCTGGCCGCCGACACCCGTCTGCACAGCACCGCGCTGCCCGTCGCCCAGCTCGCCGACCTCGGCTACGCGGAGCTGGAGGGCCACCAGGGTGGTCACCCCTGGCTCGTGCTCAACAAGGGACGGCTCGGCTTCTCCGCCGACGACGCCGCGCGGTGGAGCCCGGAAGCCCGTACTCCGGCCAGGCTGCCCTGGATCGCGGTCCGCACGGACCTGGCCGGCTACCGGGGCACCGAAGCGCTGGCCACGCCGGAGCGCCTCTACGCCCGCGAGCTCGACGCCCCGGTCCGCGCCTCGTTCGCCGCGGCGCTCCGCGCGCGCGGCCTCGACCCCGCCCGCTACCTCTACCTGCCCGTCCACCCCTGGCAGTGGACGGAGATGATCCTTCCGCTCTTCGCCCCCGCGGTCGCCGGCCAGGCCATCGTGCCGCTCCCCACCGACGGTGACGTGCGTCTTCCCCAGCAGTCCATCCGCACCTTCCTCAACCTGTCGCGGCCCGAACGCCACACCGTGAAGCTTCCGCTGTCCATCCTCAACACCCTGGTGTGGCGGGGTCTGCCGACGGAGCGCACGGTGGCCGCGCCCGCGGTCACCTCCTGGGTGCAGGGCCTGTGCGACCGGGACGCCTTCCTGCGGGAGGACTGCCGGGTGATCCTTCTCGGCGAGGTCGCCTCGGTCGCCGTCGAGCACCCGATCTACGACCGGACCGGCGAAGTGCCTTACCAGTACAAGGAGTTGCTCGGGGCGATCTGGCGGGAGCCGCTGCCGCCCAGGCTCGCGGCGGGAGAACGGGCCCGCACCCTGGCCGCGCTGCTCCACACGGATCCCGACGGGCGCGCCTTCACGGCCGAGCTCGTCGCCCGCTCTGGGCTCGCGCCCCAGGTGTGGCTGCGCCGCCTGTTCGGCGCCCTGCTGCCGCCGCTGCTGCGCTTCCTCTACCGCTACGGAACCGTCTTCTCGCCGCACGGAGAGAACGCCATCGTCGTCTTCGACGACCAGGACGTCCCCGTACGCCTTGCGATCAAGGACTTCGTCGACGACATCAACGTGAGCGCCGAGCACCTCCCGGAGCACGACTCGATGCCCGACGACGTGCGGAACATCCTGCTCACCGAGGCACCCGACTTCCTCACGCAGTTCATTCATTCGGGCCTCTTCGTGGGAGTGTTCCGGTTCCTCGCCCCGCTGTGCGAGGAACAACTGGGCGTCGCCGAGGACGACTTCTGGGCGCTGGTGCGCGAAGAGATCCTGCGATACCAGGCCCGCTTCCCCGACGACAAGGACCGCTACGAGACGTTCGACCTGCTCACGCCCCGGATCGACCGGCTCTGTCTGAACCGGAACCGGCTGCACACCGACGGCTACCGGGACCGCTCCGAGCGGCCCCACGCCACGGTGTACGGAACCGTGGCGAACCCTCTGGCGCCGGCGGAGTGATCCGACTGTCAGTGGCGAGCCTTAGGCTGGTGCGGCTATGACAAAGCCTTCACTTCCCGAGCTCCTGCACGCCGCCGTCACCGCCGTCGGCGGTGTGGAGCGGCCTGGCCAGGTCGCCATGGCCACCGCTGTCGCCGATGCGGTCGACGACGCCTCCCACCTGCTGGTCCAGGCCGGGACGGGCACCGGAAAGTCCCTCGGCTATCTGGTGCCGGCACTGGCGCACGGGGAGCGCGTCGTGATCGCCACCGCGACACTGGCCCTCCAGCGCCAGCTCGTGGAGCGCGATCTGCCACGCACCGTGGACGCGCTGCATCCGCTGCTCCGGCGGCGTCCGCAGTTCGCCATGCTGAAGGGCCGCTCGAACTATCTGTGCCTGCACCGCCTCCACGAGGGCGCGCCGCAGGACGAGGACGAGGGGCTCTTCGACCAGTTCGAGTCGGCCGCGCCCACCAGCAAGCTCGGCCAGGACCTCCTGAGGATGCGGGACTGGGCGGACGAGACGGAGACCGGCGACCGTGACGCCCTGACCCCGGGCGTCTCGGACAAGGCCTGGGGGCAGGTCTCGGTGTCGTCCCGGGAGTGCCTGGGCGCCACGAAGTGTGCGTACGGTGCGGAGTGCTTCGCCGAGATGGCACGCGAGCGCGCCAAGCTCTCCGACGTCGTGGTCACCAATCACGCGCTGCTGGCCATCGACGCCATCGAGGGCGCGCCGGTACTGCCGCAGCACGAGGTCTTGATCGTCGACGAGGCCCACGAGCTGGTCTCCCGGGTGACCGGCGTCGCCACTGGTGAGCTCACCCCCGGGCAGGTCAACAGGGCCGTGCGGCGCAGCGCCAAGCTCGTCAACGAGAAGGTGGCCGACCAGCTCCAGACCGCGGCCGAGGGCTTCGAGCGGGTCCTGGAGCTGGCGCTGCCGGGCCGGCTGGAAGAGGTCCCGGAGGATCTCGGCTATGCGCTGATGGCGTTGCGCGACGCGGCCCGCGAGGTGATCTCGGCGCTCGGTTCGACGCGCGACAAGTCGGTCCAGGACGAGGACGCGGTGCGCAAGCAGGCCCTGGCGATGCTGGAGACGGTGCATGGCGTGGCCGAGCGCATCACCAACGGCTCCGAGTGGGACGTCGTCTGGTACGAGCGCCACGACCGCTTCGGCGCCTCCGTGCGGGTCGCTCCGCTCTCGGTGTCGGGGCTGCTCAGGGAGAAGCTTTTCGCGGACCGCTCGGTCGTCCTGACCTCCGCGACCCTCAAGCTGGGCGGTGACTTCAACGGAGTGGGCACCTCGCTCGGGCTCTCCGCGGAAGGCACCGCCGGCGAGGACGTGCCGCAGTGGAAGGGCCTCGACGTCGGCTCGCCGTTCGACTACCCCAAGCAGGGCATCCTGTATGTCGCGAAGCACCTGGCGACGCCCGGCCGCGAGGGCTCGCGCGGCGACATGATGGACGAGCTGGCCGAGCTGGTGGAGGCGGCCGGTGGCCGCACCCTCGGCCTGTTCTCCTCGATGCGGGCCGCCCAGGCGGCGGCCGAGGAGCTGCGGGGCCGCCTCGACCATCCGATCCTGCTCCAGGGCGAGGAGACGCTGGGCGAGCTGATCAAGGCGTTCGCGGCCGACCCCAAGACGTGTCTCTTCGGCACGCTGTCCCTGTGGCAGGGCGTCGATGTGCCGGGTCCGAGCTGCCAGCTGGTGGTCATGGACCGCATCCCGTTCCCGCGCCCCGACGACCCGCTGATGAGCGCCCGCCAGAAGGCGGTGGAGGAGGGCGGTGGCAACGGTTTCATGGCCGTCGCGGCCACGCACGCGGCGCTTTTGATGGCCCAGGGCGCGGGCCGTCTCGTACGGGCGACCGGCGACCGGGGTGTGGTCGCGGTGCTCGATCCGCGGCTGGCCAACGCCCGCTACGGCAGCTATCTGCGGGCCTCGCTGCCCGACTTCTGGTACACCACGGACCGTAACCAGGCACGTCGCTCGCTCGCGGCCATCGACGCGGCGGCCACGGCGGACGGCGCGTAGGGCCGAGCGACCCAGGAGCTGTGGCGCCCGGAGCTGTCCCGCCCCGAGCTGTCCCGCCTGGAAGGGCGGGGAGTTCGGGGGGCACAGCGGGGCCCCGGGACCGGCGCAGGAGGTCCCGGGGCCCGGTTCAGAGCCGGCGGAGGGGTCAGACCCGCCGGAGGACCGCCACGACCTTGCCCAGGATGGTCGCGTCGTCGCCGGGAATCGGCTGATATGCGGCGTTGTGAGGGAGCAGCCAGATGTGGTTGTCCTCGCGCTTGAAGCGTTTGACCGTGGCCTCGCCGTCCAGCATCGCGGCGACGATGTCGCCGTTCTCGGCGACGGGCTGGCGGCGGACCGTGACCCAGTCGCCGTCACAGATGGCGGCTTCGATCATCGAGTCGCCGACGACCTTCAGGACGAACAGCTCACCGTCGCCGACCAGCTGGCGGGGGAGGGGGAAGACGTCCTCCACCGACTCCTCGGCGAGGATCGGCCCACCGGCGGCGATCCGGCCGACCAGCGGCACGTACGAGGCGGCCGGCTTGCCCGCCGTGTCGGTGGGCTGGCTGCTCGGCTGGTCGGAGCCCCGTACCTCGTAGGCGCGCGGGCGATGCGGGTCGCGGCGCAGGAAGCCCTTGCGCTCCAGGGCCATCAGCTGATGGGCGACGGACGAGGTGCTGGAGAGACCGACGGCCTGACCGATCTCGCGCATCGACGGCGGGTAGCCACGCCGCTGCACGGAGTCCCGGATGACTTCGATGACTCGTCGCTGCCGGTCCGTGAGCCCGGAGCTGTCCGCCCGGATGCCTGGAGGCCGGCCGGGCAGGGAGCGGGCCGGTCGTGCGGCTTCCCCCCCCTGGTTCGTGACTGCGTCATTCATGGCATGCACCGGCTCAAGTCGGGTCTGGGAGCGGTCCTGGGCAGTGATGGTGGCAGTGTCTGCGGTCGTGGTCACGTCGGCGGCCCCTCTCGAATGTGGTCTCCCTAGCTGGACAACGGTAGTGGCTTTCGAAAGGTTGCGCCAAACACACGTTCGAGTGAAAAATCGCAGAACGAGCTACGTGGCCTTGGGTGTGGGTGTATGTGCGAGCCTCCGACCGGAGGCCCGTCGAACGGCAATTCGGTCGATTACGGTACCCTTCACGGCCGGGATGGACGCTGCGCGACCTCCCCTCGGGGGACCGGTGCGGGCCCCTGCCGCGCGTCGCCCGCGACGCCGGAGCGCCGGCGCACAGTCTGACATCCGGCACCCCGCGATCCGCCGCTGCGACGCGCTTCCCGTAACCTCGTTCGCGGCCGGAAATCGTCGGCCGCGCCACCGCGTTGACGCGACACGCGGTAGCGCCGGATAAGCGCCAAAGCCCGAGATCTACTAGATCTAGTGGTTGGATTGGTGCAGCCGCCCAGAAGTTGTGGTCCCTGGTCCATCAAGACCCTGGCCATCGCCTATGCTGGTGCTCGCTTCGCGGGGCGGATTCCGGGCCCGCCGAGGCTATTCAGTCGTGCTGTGAAGGAGGCTTGGGAACCATGCACTGCCCCTTCTGCAGGCACCCCGACAGTCGTGTCGTCGACAGTCGTACGACCGACGACGGCACGTCGATCCGCCGGCGCCGCCAGTGCCCCGACTGCTCCCGTCGCTTCACGACGGTGGAGACGGCCTCGCTGATGGTCATCAAGCGGTCGGGCGTGACCGAGCCCTTCAGCCGCACCAAGGTCATCTCCGGCGTCCGCAAGGCATGCCAGGGAAGGCCCGTCACGGAGGACGCCCTCGCCAAGCTCGGCCAACGGGTCGAAGAGGCGGTGCGCGCCACCGGCAGCGCCGAGCTGACCACCCACGACGTGGGTCTTGCCATACTCGGCCCGTTGCAGGAGCTCGACCTCGTCGCGTACCTGCGCTTCGCGTCCGTATACCGGGCTTTCGACACGCTCGAAGACTTCGAGGCCGCCATCGTGGAACTCCGCGAGCAGCGGCCCCCCGCAGATCAATCAGACGAGTGCGTGGACGGCGTGACCCCCGAGGTCCCCGTCCCCGCCACCGCTGCCGACTGACCGAGAGGCCCCGCGCGGGCCCGCGGTCGCCGATCGGCGGCATCCAGAACCTGCCAGGGGTGAGCTTCTGCTGCGCCCGTGGCACCAGACAAACACCGTGCTCTGGGAACATTCAGGCACTTTTGGGCGTTTTTGCCCGCGTATGGGAGGCGGCAATGACAGAGACGGCGAGCGGCCCGGCACGAGGCTCCCGAGCCAAGGGATCCAAGGCCACCAAGGGGCTGCGCATCGAGCGCATCCACACCACCCCCGGCGTGCATCCGTACGACGAGGTGTCCTGGGAGCGCCGTGACGTCGTCATGACCAATTGGCGCGACGGCTCGGTCAACTTCGAGCAGCGTGGCGTCGAGTTCCCCGACTTCTGGTCGGTGAACGCGGTCAACATCGTCACCAGCAAGTACTTCCGCGGGGCCGTCGGCACCCCGCAGCGCGAGACCGGTCTGAGGCAGCTCATCGACCGGATCGTGAAGACCTACCGCAAGGCCGGCGAGGACTACGACTACTTCGCCTCGCCCGCCGACGCCGAGATCTTCGAGCACGAGCTGGCCTACGCCCTCCTGCACCAGATCTTCAGCTTCAACTCGCCGGTGTGGTTCAACGTCGGCACGCCCCAGCCGCAGCAGGTCTCGGCCTGCTTCATCCTGGCCGTCGACGACTCCATGGAGTCGATCCTCGACTGGTACAAGGAAGAGGGCATGATCTTCAAGGGCGGCTCCGGCGCCGGCCTGAACCTCTCCCGCATCCGCTCCTCGAAGGAGCTCCTGTCCTCCGGCGGCAACGCCTCGGGCCCCGTCTCCTTCATGCGCGGCGCCGACGCCTCGGCCGGCACCATCAAGTCGGGCGGCGCCACCCGCCGCGCGGCCAAGATGGTCATCCTCGACGTCGACCACCCCGACATCGAGAACTTCATCGAGACCAAGGTGAAGGAAGAGGAGAAGATCCGCGCGCTGCGCGACGCGGGCTTCGACATGGACCTGGGCGGCGACGACATCACGTCCGTCCAGTACCAGAACGCCAACAACTCGGTCCGTGTGAACGACACCTTCATGAAGGCGGTCGAGCAGGGCGGGAAGTTCGGCCTGACGTCCCGTATGACCGGCGACGTCATCGAGGAGGTCGACGCCAAGTCGCTCTTCCGCAAGATGGCCGAGGCCGCCTGGGCCTGCGCCGACCCCGGCATCCAGTACGACGACACCATCAACCACTGGCACACCTGCCCGGAGTCCGGCCGCATCAACGGCTCGAACCCCTGCAGCGAGTACATGCACCTGGACAACACGTCCTGCAACCTCGCGTCCCTGAACCTGATGAAGTTCCTCAAGGACGACGGCCTGGGCCACCAGTCCTTCGACGTCGAGCGCTTCGCCAAGGTCGTCGAGCTGGTCATCACCGCGATGGACATCTCCATCTGCTTCGCGGACTTCCCGACCCAGAAGATCGGCGAGAACACCCGCGCCTACCGCCAGCTGGGCATCGGCTACGCCAACCTCGGCGCCCTGCTGATGGCCACGGGCCACGCGTACGACTCCGACGGCGGCCGCGCGCTCGCCGGTGCCATCACCTCCCTGATGACCGGCACGTCCTACAAGCGCTCCGCCGAGCTCGCCGCGGTCGTCGGCGCGTACGACGGCTACGCCCGCAACGCCGAGCCGCACCAGCGCGTCATGAAGCAGCACGCCGACGCCAACGCCGCGGCCGTGCACGTGGACGACCTGGACAACCCGATCTGGGCCGCCGCCACGGAGGCCTGGCAGGACGTGATCCGGCTCGGCGCGAAGAACGGTTTCCGCAACGCGCAGGCCTCGGTCATCGCGCCCACCGGCACCATCGGTCTCGCCATGTCGTGCGACACCACCGGCCTGGAGCCCGACCTCGCCCTGGTCAAGTTCAAGAAGCTGGTCGGCGGCGGCTCGATGCAGATCGTCAACGGCACGGTGCCGCAGGCGCTGCGTCGCCTCGGCTACCAGGAGGAGGCGATCGAGGCGATCGTCGCTCACATCGCCGAGAACGGGAACGTCGTCGACGCCCCGGGCCTGAAGACCGAGCACTACGAGGTCTTCGACTGCGCCATGGGTGAGCGTTCCATCTCCGCGATGGGTCACGTCCGCATGATGGCGGCCATCCAGCCGTGGATCTCGGGCGCCCTGTCCAAGACGGTCAACCTGCCCGAGACTGCCACGGTCGAGGACGTCGAAGAGGTCTACTTCGAGGCGTGGAAGATGGGCGTCAAGGCGCTCGCCATCTACCGCGACAACTGCAAGGTCGGCCAGCCCCTCTCCGCCAAGACCAAGTCCGTCAAGGACGGGGAGAAGGACGCGGTCACCGCCAAGGCCGAGGAGACCATCCGCACCGCGGTCGAGAAGGTCGTCGAGTACCGCCCGGTCCGCAAGCGCCTCCCCAAGGGCCGCCCGGGGATCACCACCTCCTTCACGGTCGGTGGCGCAGAGGGCTACATGACGGCGAACTCCTACCCGGACGACGGTCTGGGCGAGGTCTTCCTGAAGATGTCCAAGCAGGGATCCACCCTGGCGGGCATGATGGACGCCTTCTCCATCGCCGTCTCCGTCGGCCTCCAGTACGGCGTGCCGCTGGAGACCTACGTCTCGAAGTTCACCAACATGCGCTTCGAGCCGGCCGGCATGACGGACGACCCGGACGTGCGGATGGCCCAGTCGATCGTCGACTACATCTTCCGCCGCCTGGCGCTCGACTTCCTGCCGTTCGAGACGCGCTCCGCGCTCGGCATCCACTCCGCCGAGGAGCGCCAGCGCCACCTCGACACCGGTTCGTACGAGCCGACCATGGAGGACGACGAGCTGGACGTGGAGGGCCTGGCCCAGTCCGCACCGCGCCAGAGCGAGCCCCTCAAGGCCGTCGCCGCGCCGAAGCCGGCCGTCGTCGAGGCCCCCAAGGTCGCGCACAACTCGGCCGAACTCGTCGAGATGCAGCTCGGCGTCAGCGCCGACGCACCGCTCTGCTTCTCCTGCGGTACGAAGATGCAGCGGGCCGGCTCCTGCTACATCTGCGAGGGATGCGGCTCGACCAGCGGCTGCAGCTGACAGGTGGCGGGTCGCGTCGGGCGTACCGTCCGACGCGTCCCGCGCGCCTGGCTGAGCGGAGTTCGTGAAGAGCTCTTCATGAAGTAGCTCGCAGAAGGGGACCGGTCTCGGCCGGTCCCCTTCTGCTGTCGTCTGTCGTCGCGCCGTTGGACGCCGCCTCTAGGGGCGTCGGACGCCGCCCCTACGGACGCCGCCCCTACGGGAGGGGACGGGCGGGCGGTGAGCCCATGGCGGCGATGAAGGCATCCGGGTCAAGGGTGAATCCGCGAATGTCCTCATGAAACTCCCAGGCGCCCGACTCGCCGCGGACGAACTCCGCGACGGTGGCCGCGGTGGCGCCCGCCACGCTGGACAACGCATGGCTGGACAGTTCGGCGTATCCCTCGCGGATGCGCACGCCCGGGTTGGCCACATCGCCGAAGACACGATGTCCGGCCCCCTGCTGGATGACCACGCCGACCACCACGCGCGTGTGCTCGGCCGGCATACGGGCGAACTCCAGGGTCATGACCTCGTCGTACCCGAGCCCCTGGCCGGTGCGGCTGTCGCGATCCAAGTGGATGGTGCCGTCGGGGGACCGGCTGTCGAAGTACACCCGGTAGTCGGGCGGCCCGTACGGTGCGCGCGCCGCGTAGACGGCCGCGACCACATCCAGGTCGTGCGCGGGTGAGCCCAGTGGGCTCGGGTCCCAGCGCAGTGCCACCTCGACCGTGCCGAGCCCCTTGCTGATGCCGCTCATGTCAGACCCCTCCCCGAATCCGCCACCCCGCCTGCCTCCATGCTGTCACGCTCCATGTGGCCCATGGGCAGAGCCAGTTGGCTCGGCGGCGGCCGATCGGTGATCATTGCGCAGGGAGGGGCCGCAGGGGCTCCGGGGTTGCAGCAGGGGGATCGCGATGTGGAACGGCCAAGACGTCGACCTGGACGCGTACTTCGCGCGGATCGGCTACGACGGTGACGCGTCGCCCACGCTCGACACCCTGCGAGCGCTGCACCGGGCGCACGTGGCGGCGATCCCCTTCGAGAACCTGAACGCCGCCCTGGGCCGCCCTGTGCCCCTGGATGTCAAGAGCCTCATGGGCAAACTCGTCGGGCAGGCGCGAGGAGGCTACTGCTACGAGCAGAACTCGTTGTTCGCCGCCGTACTGGAACGGCTGGGCTTCACGTTCGCGGCGCGCGGGGCACGGGTCAGGAGGCGGGACGTGTCGTCGCTGACGCCGGTGACCCACGCCCTGCTCATCGCGACCGTGGACGGTCAACCCTGGCTGTGCGACACGGGGTTCGGCCACCAGGGGCCGCTGGAGCCGGTGCCCCTGCGGGGCGGCGCGGTCGTGGAACAGGGCGGATGGACCTTCGGGATCAAGACCGAGAACGACGGGATCCAGGTCCTGCGCACGGGGCGGCCCGGAGGATGGACCGATCTCTACGCCTTCGCGCCGCAGCCCCTCTATCCCGTCGACTTCACCGTCATGAACCACTACAGCTCCTCACACCCCCGGTCCCGTTTCGTGGGGCAGGTGGTGGTGCAGCGAGCCGCGCCCGGCGTGCGCCGCGCGCTGGTCAGGGACGAGTTCACCACCTCTCGTACCGACGGCACGATGGACTGGCGCAGCGTGTCCGCCGATGAGCTGGGACGGCTGCTGTCGGAGACCTTCGACATCGTGATGGAACAGGATGATCTCGCCCAACTGGGCGCTCTGGCCGGTGGGCCGAAGGGGCAGGCGCCTCGTGCTCGTGTTCGGTAGTGAACTGGACTTCGGGCCGTGCGGCATATTGCTGCGGACGTACTCACCCGGAGCATGACCGGGGCATGGTGGCGCGCCGTACGATGGCGCGGTGCTGGTCAAGTGGACTCGCTGCACCGTGGTGGACCGCCGCGGTTTCGAGCGGGGGCAGCGGAAGTGGGCGGGGTTACTGGGCGAGCCCGGTTTCCGCGGGCAGGGCGGCGGCTGGAGCCGGAGACGGCCGGAGGTGGCCCATGTCTTCGGCTTCTGGGAGAGCCGGGCGTTCTACGACTCCTTCATGGCGCGGGAACACGACCGCGTCGCGGCCTCCCAGTCGGGCACGTACAAGGACATCGAGACGAAACTCTTCGTGCACCGTTTCGACGTGAAGACCGGCTTCGAGCCCGGCTTCACGGACGCCGACGTGGTGCGCGTCGCGCACTGCGAGGTGCATGAGGAGCGGGTCGAGCACTTCGCGCTGATGCAGCGCAGGGTGTGGAACCCCGCGATGGCGGGGTCCCCCGGCATGGTGCGGGGCGTGTTCGCCGAGGCGCCCGGCCACGAGTTCCTGGTGCTCTCGATGTGGCAGTCGGCCGCCGAACGCGGAAAGTACCGCGCGGACCGGCTGGAACGGCTCTCGCTCCAGGCGCAGACCGAGACCGACGTCGCCGCTCTGAGCGGGGACGTCGTGCAGCTCGACCAGGGCTGGACGGTCTGATCGAGCGGGCTTTCGGGGAGCTCAACCGGGGCTTGCGCTCGGGTGGTTGGCGAAGGCGCCCGCGCGCGCCGCTGCGAAAGCGGCCGAGGCCGACTGGTCGGCCAGCCGTGTGTCGACGGGTTCGCGGGTGACGAACAGCCGCAGGAACAGGGGCGCCGCGACGGCCCGCACCAGGGCGCCCGCATCGGTGTCGGCCGGGACCTCTCCCCGCTCCACGCCGCGTCGCACGACCGCTTCGCCCCGCTCGAACCGCTCGGTGTACAGCGCGCGCAGCGCATCCGCTGCGCGCGCCGATGTGAACGCCGCCGCGATGAGCGCAGTGGGGCCGGCGCCCCCGGACCCGGCGCCGAACGACTGGGCCATCTCGCGGGCCAGCGCGCGCAGATCCCCCGCAAGGCTCCCGGTGTCCGGCGGGCTCCAGTCTTCCTCGCCGGCCGGGTCGAGCGCATCGGCGACGAGCCCTTCGAGGCCGCCCCAGCGCCGGTACAGGGTCGTCTTGTGCACGCCCGAGTGTTCGGCCACGTACTCGACGGTGAGGCCCGGATAGCCCTGCTCGGACAGCCCGGTGAGCACGGCCTCGCGCACCGCGGCCCGGGTGCGCGCCGTGCGTCCGCCCGGACGTCTGCTGCCGGGTGTCGCCGATGGGGCGGTGGAGTCCGGGGGTGCCGCGGCCTTCTTCGGTGTCGGCTCCTGCGGGGTCGGGGCGTGGGCGGCCTGCGGGTCGGGCGTCATATTCAATTGCGACTCCTGTTGCGTTAGTGGGCCGTAGTCTGCCACACTCGCAGTAACGCCACAAAAGTTGCGTTACATGGATGGGTGGGGGCCGCTCCGGGATGCCCGGCCGGCGAAGGAAAACGGGAGACGCTCATGTTGTTCACGCTCATCCAGGCCTGCCCGCGACACCGGGCGAACACCCGCGACGAGGGGTGCCCGGTAGGGGCCGGCGCGCGCCTACGCCGGATGGAGGTCGCACAGTCGCTCGATCGGGGCGCGGGCGATCTAGGGTTTGTGCATGGCAAGACCACGGCGCATCGTCCTCGTCCGGCATGGCGAGTCGGAGGGCAATGCCGACGACACCGTGTACGAGCGCGAGCCCGACCATGCGCTGAGGCTCACCGAGAGCGGCCTGCGGCAGGCCGAGGCGACGGGCGAGCGGCTGCGTGCGCTGTTCGGCGAGGAAAAGGTCAGCGTGTACGTGTCGCCGTACCGCCGCACCCACGAGACGTTCCGGGCGTTCGGTCTCGCCCCGGAGCAGGTGCGCATCAGGGAGGAGCCACGGCTGCGCGAACAGGACTGGGGGAACTGGCAGGACCGGGACGACGTCAAGCTCCAGAAGGCGTACCGGGACGCGTACGGCCACTTCTTCTACCGGTTCGCGCAAGGCGAGTCGGGGGCCGATGTCTACGACCGGGTGGGTGCATTCCTGGAGAGCCTCTACCGGAGCTTCGAAGCGCCGGACCACCCGCCCAACGTGCTTCTCGTGACGCACGGGCTCACCATGCGGCTGTTCTGCATGCGCTGGTTCCACTGGAGCGTGGCGGACTTCGAGTCGCTGTCCAACCCCGGAAACGCGGAGACCAGAACACTGCTGCTGGGCGCCGACGGGCGGTACTCGCTGGACCGGCCGTTCCAGCGCTGGCGTGCACCCGAGCCGTACGGCATCACCGGATAGAGTGGCTGCGCGATGACCGCTGACTCCTCCACCGAAGCATTCGACCCGCGCCTCGTCCGCGCGCTGGGCAGCCTGCGCGGGCTGTCCGTCGGCGACGCACTGGGCTCCCAGTTCTTCGTTCCCGTCAACTACCCCCGCCTCAAGCGCCGGGAACTGCCCGAAGGCCCGTGGCAGTGGACCGACGACACCGAGATGGCCTGCTCGGTGCTGGCCGTGCTCGCCTCGCACGACCGCATAGACCAGGACGCGCTCGCACAGTCCTTCGCCCGGCATCACGACTTCGACCGGGGCTACGGTCCCGCGGTCAACCGGATGCTGCGCCTCGTCCGAGAGGGCGGCGACTGGCGGGAGTTGGCCTCCGCGCTCTTCAAGGGCCAGGGCTCTTGGGGCAACGGCTCCGCCATGCGCATCGCGCCGCTCGGCGCCTGGTACGCGGGCGACCCCGAGCAGGCCACCCACCAGGCGGAGATCTCCTCCTATACGACGCACCAGCACCGCGAGGCCGTCGTGGGGGCCATGGCCGTCGCGGCGGCCTCGGCGCTGGCCGCCGCGCCCGATGGGCCGCCCGCTCCGGGCGACCTGCTCGACGCGGTGATCGCGCTCGTGCCGCGCAGCGCGGTGGGAGCCGGGCTCCGGCGGGCCAGGGACATGCTCGACTACGACGACGCGGCGACGGTGGCCGCGGTGCTCGGCTCCGGCCGGCGCACCAGCGCGCACGACACCGTGCCCTTCGCCCTCTGGTCCGCGGCGCGCGGGCTCGGCGACTACGAGCGGGCGTTCTGGACGACGGCTCAGGTGGGCGGCGACGTCGACACGACCTGCGCGATCGTGGGCGGCGTGATCGCCTCCAGCACGGCAGGGGCGCCCCCGGCCGCCTGGCTCGAGCGCACCGAACCACTGCCGGACTGGCTCCCGACCGGGCCGACCGGCTGAGACCGTCACTCGGTGCCGGGTGCCGGGTGCCGGGTGCCGGGTGCCGGGTGCCGGGTGCCGGGTGCCGGGGGTTGAGTGCGAGCTCGGTGCCGGGGTGGCGTGCCGTACCCGACGGGGCCGCGCTCCCGCCCGCCCGTTCGGCGAGCCGGTCTTCGGCGTGGTCCCGGGGGTGCCTCAGTGCCGCTCCCAGGTGTGCGGAGGCGGAGGGAGGGGAGAGTGGTGGACCTGGGTGTCGCGGGCGGCCACCGGCGGCGTAACCTTGCAGACGCCATGCCGTACGAACCACCCACCCACAGCGTCGAGCGCTCGATTCGCGCCACCACCGGGGCCAAGATCGTCGCCGGTGTCGACGAAGTCGGACGCGGGGCGTGGGCCGGTCCCGTCACGGTGTGCGCCGCCGTCACGGGGCTGCGCCGACCGCCCGCCGGGCTCACCGACTCCAAGCTGATCAGCCCCAAGCGTCGCCATGAACTCGCCGCGATACTGGAGGGCTGGGTCACCGCGTACGCGCTCGGTGACGCCTCGCCGCAGGAGATCGACGAGCTCGGCATGACCGCGGCCCTGCGACTGGCCGCCGTACGCGCTCTGGACGCGCTGCCGGTACGGCCGGACGCGGTGATCCTCGACGGGAAGCACAACTACCTCGGGCTGCCCTGGCAGGTCCGTACGGTGATCAAGGGCGATCAGTCCTGCGTCGCCGTGTCGGCCGCCTCGGTCATCGCCAAGGTGCGCAGGGACGCGATGATGGCCGAACTGACGGGCACGCAGGGGGAGTACGCCGGGTTCGGGTTCGCCGACAACGCGGGCTATCCCTCGCCCGTGCACAAGGCGGCGCTGGAGGAGCGGGGACCGACCCCCTACCACCGGCTCTCCTGGTCGTACCTGGACGCCCTTCCCCAGTGGCGCCACCTGAAGAAGACGCGGCTCTCGCCGCAGGCGGCCGCACTCGAAAGCGGGGGACAGCTCGGCTTCGACTTCTGATCCCGGACGACACCGGAGTTCGGCCATGCGCCCGCGCGCCCAAGGGGGCTTTGCGTGCCTTCCCTGCGGCATCCCGCTGCTGTCCCTGTGTCTCCCTTTGCCGGAGGCTTCCCATCCGCTTCGCGGGGGAGCGAAAGTCCGGGCCCGCGTCCCGAAATCCCTGGACTTTCCCGCCCAGTTGCGGGGAGACTCCGCCCCGATCGCACCTTTGTGCCACCCGCCGGTGATGTCGTCACCGGCATTTGATAGACATCCATCCATGCCTCTCATCCCCGAGGAGCCTCAGATTCACGAGAGTGCCCAGGGTCCCCGCGTCACCCCGGCCGCCGGCCGCACCGCGCAGACCCCTCGCCCCGTACCCGGTCCGCGTCCCGCGGCCGTGCCTCGTCCCGGACGTCCGGGCCCCGGCCCGGCCCGGCCCACGCCCCCCGCGCAGCGGTCGCACGGTTCCGTCGCGCAGACCCCGCCGCCCGCGCCGCCGAGCCCGGCCGGTCCGCAGATCCAGCTGATCCCGGCCCCCGCCGACGGCGCGCTCGACGCCGCGGGCGAAGCGGTCGACCTGCTGCTCGACTCCGGCCGAGCGCCGGGTGACATCCTGGTCCTCACCACCGGCGATCCGCACCCGTGGGCAGCACACGAGCTGTCCTTCGGCGAGGACGCCTACTGGGCCCAGCACGACGCCCGTGACGACGTCTTCTACGCCGACGCGGACGCCGTCGCGCGGGCCTCGGCCCGACCGGTGGTCGTCGTGGCCGCCAACGCCAGGGAGGCCGACGACGCCGCGGCGCGCGCGCTGCCGCTCGCCCTGGCCCGTGCCGAGGTACTGCTCATCGTCTGCGGCGACCCGCAGCGCGTCAACGAGGCGCTCGGCGCCGGAGTCTGAAGCCCCCTCACGCGCGATCCGGTCCCCACGCGAGGGCGGCCGGACGCGCGGGTGGGGGCTCGTCAAGCCCCGGGCTGCGCGGCGAACACCGTGGACTCCACGGCCGTGACAGCGCCGTCACCGCCGTGCCTTGACGGTTCAGCGCGCGGCCGTGCGCCGCGGCATGTCCAATCCGCCGGTGCCGGACCTCAGCGCCGGCGGGCCCGCCGTGAGACCGGCGTCGGTCCTCACGTGCGGTGCGGCGGCGGTGCTGGGGCGGCGGCCGCCGCGGCCCTCGCCCAGCACCTGCCACCCCGCGCGCGTGAGCGTGATGTACGCCCCGCAGCGCAGCCCGTGCAAGGTGCAGGCGTCGCGCAGCCCCCACATCCAGGCGCCGTCCTCGTCCGTCCACTGCTCGTCCCCGTCCCGGCAGTAGAGCAGCACCGCCGTGCGTACCGGGGACCGGCGGCGCAAGTCGTGCGGGACCACCCGGCGCAGATGGACCAGGAGCGCGTTACGGAACTCCCAGCCGTCGGCCAGGGACGCCCGCCGGCTGAATGACGCGCTGGCCGCGAGCCGTTCCTCATGGTCGAGGACGGCGACGACGGCGGTCCCGGGCGTCGGCCGGTGCCGTTCGTGCAGCCCGTCGACCACCTCACGAGGACTGCGCAGCAGCGGAATGCCGGCCGCCGCCCACTCGGCGGGTTCGAGCACCCGGGTACTGCGGTTCGCTGAGCCGGCCGACAAGAGGCTGGAGGCTACGGCCGAAGCCGCGGACGGAGCGGATCCAAGCGTCACGGTCCTCCCTTCGGGAGACGCACCCCTCGCGCGGGCAGGGCCGGGCGGACGCGCACCGGCACGGCCCGTCCCCCGAACAGGGGCGGGGCGGGTCCCAGTTCTCGCTGCCCTACGGTCGGTTGGCGACGCGGGGTCAGGACGCCGATCGGGGACCGTGGGCACGCACATCTATTCCTGCCCAGGCGCGCCCCCGATCACCCCCGACCGCCTCCGGTCCGTCGCTCGCGCACGACCATGTCCCGCCCGTGAGGGCTGGGAGGTTCCACCGCCTGGCTGCCGGGAGCAGGCCACCTCCCTCAGGCCTGGACCGCCAGAACCAGAGGGAAGACGCCCTGTGCGCCGGAGCGGCGCAGCAGCCTCGCCGCGACGGCCAGCGTCCAGCCCGTGTCGGAGGCGTCGTCGACGAGCAGCACCGGGCCGTCGGCTTCGGCGAGCGCGGCCGCGAGTGACTCGGGCACGGTGAACGCGTGGTGCAGGGCGCGCACCCGCTGGGCACTGTTGGACTGGGCGATCCGCTCGCCCTGCGGGCCCTGCGCGTAGGCGAGCGAGCCGAGCAGCGGCATCCGGCCGATCTCGGCGATCCGAGCGCCGAGGGACGAGACGAGTGCGGGCCGGGTGCGCGAGGGCAGGGTCACCACGCCGGCCGGCCGCGGCGGCGCGTCCGGGCCGCCCGAGGCCCAGCCGCCCCGGCCCTTGGCCCAGTCGGCCAGGACGCTCACCACCGCCTGCACGACGTCGTCGGGCACCGGTCCGTCCGGCGCCCCCGGCGCGAGCATCGGGCGCAGCCGGTTGCCCCAGCCGATGTCCGAAAGGCGACCCAATGCCCGCCCGGAGAAGGCCAGTTCACCCGCGGGGATGCGGCCCTTCAGGTCGATGCCGACCGCCGCGAGGCCCGTGGGCCACATCTTGCGGGGTTCCACCTCCACGCCGGGCCGGGTCAGCTCGCCGCGGGCCTCGTCCAGGGCCGTGCCGGACACGTCCGCCGTGAAGCGGGCGCCCGCGCAGTTGTCGCAGCGCCCGCACGGCGCCGCCTGCTCGTCGTCGAGCTGGCGGCGCAGGAACTCCATCCGGCACCCCGTCGTCGAGGCGTAGTCCCGCATCGCCTGCTGCTCGGCGGAGCGCTGCCGGGCCACCCACGCGTACCGCTCGGTGTCGTACACCCACGGCCGGCCCGTGCTGGTCCAGCCGCCCTTGACGCGGTGCACCGCGCCGTCCACGTCGAGGACCTTGAGCATCGTCTCCAGGCGGGTGCGACGCAGTTCCACCAGGGGTTCGAGGGCGGGCAGCGACAGGGGGCGGCCGGCCTGCGCCAGGACGTCGAGGGTGCGCCGGACCTGCTCCTCCGGAGGGAAGGCCACCGACGCGAAGTACTTCCAGATCGCCTCGTCCTCACGGCCCGGCAGCAGCAGCACCTCCGCGTGCGCCACCCCACGTCCCGCGCGGCCGACCTGCTGGTAGTAGGCGATGGGGGAGGAGGGCGAGCCCAGGTGGACCACGAAGCCCAGGTCCGGCTTGTCGAAGCCCATGCCGAGCGCGGACGTGGCGACCAGCGCCTTGACCCTGTTGGCGAGCAGATCGTCCTCGGCCTGCTGGCGGTCCGCGTTCTCCGTCTTGCCGGTGTACGAGGCCACCGTGTGGCCGCGCCGGCGCAGATACGTCGTGATCTCCTCGGCCGCCGCGACCGTCAGGGTGTAGATGATTCCCGAGCCCGGCAGCTCGTCGAGGTGGTCGGCGAGCCAGCCCAGTCGGTGGGCCGCGTCCGGCAGTGACACCACGTTGAGGCTGAGGCTCTCGCGGTCCAGGGGGCCGCGCAACACCAGCGCGTCCGACCCGCCGCCGGTGCCGAGCTGCTCTGCCACGTCCGCCGTCACCCGGGCGTTCGCCGTGGCGGTGGTCGCCAACACCGGCACCCCCGGCGGCAGTTCGGCAAGCATCGTGCGAAGGCGGCGGTAGTCGGGCCGGAAGTCGTGGCCCCAGTCGGAGATGCAGTGGGCCTCGTCGACCACGAGCAGGCCCGTGGCCGCTGAGAGCTTCGGCAGGACGTTGTCCCGGAAGTCCGGATTGTTGAGCCGCTCGGGCGAGACGAGCAGGACGTCGACGGCGCCCGCCGCGACCTCCTCCTGAATGGTGTCCCACTCCTCGGGGTTGGCCGAGTTGATGGTGCGGGCGGTGATTCCGGCCCGCGCCGCCGCCTCGACCTGGTTGCGCATCAGGGCGAGCAACGGCGAGACGATCACCGTGGGGCCCGCGCCCTGGGTGCGCAGCAGCGCGGTCGCCACGAAGTACACCGCGGACTTGCCCCACCCCGTGCGCTGCACGACGAGCGCCCGCCGCTTGTCGGCGACCAGGGCCTCGATCGCCCGCCACTGGTCCTCGCGCAGCCGCGCGGTGCCGGTGGCGTCCCCGACGAGACGGGCGAGGACGGTGTCGGCCTCGGTGCGCAGTTCCGCGTTGCTCGTGTGCTCCATGCCCCCATACAACAGGACGGGTCGGACAATCGCGCAACGCTGCCATGCCCGCCCGGCGGTCCGCCCTGGTCAGCGCGGTGCTGTCGAGAAATTCGCGCGCGGTGTTCGGGGAATGGGCGCAGGCCCGTCCACTCGCTGCCCAGCGCACGCCAGGAGTCGTGTACCCGGCCCGAACGGTCGAAAAGAGCCACTCCCAAGTCCGCTTGGAGCGACGCATTTTGTTCGGTCACGCTCGACTGGGCGTCATATAAACACTCGGCTGCCCTGGTGATATCGGGGGTCTCGGCGGCGGTGCGGAACGTGTTCAGCTGACGGAACGGGACCGCATATGCAGGCCCCCAGTCCGTCGGCGCTTCCGATAGCGTAATCGGAATTATCCGTTTCGCTTCCGTTCTTGCGCCCGCCATGTCGGTGGCTGTCCTGACCGGCCTGTGCGGTGTTCCGGGCATCGCGGGCGCTGCCCTGCTTCCGGCCTCGATGTCCGTCATCGCGACCGCCTACACCGACCCCGCCCAGCAGGCCCGCGCCCTCGGTTCGTGGACGGCCGTCACTGGTGCAGCATTTACCGCTGACCCCGTCGTCTCGTCGGTGGTATTTGTATGACCAGCACTTCTGGCCTGTGGATAAGGTTTTCCACAGGGGTGGTGGGGAATGCGGAATCGCGAAACCCTCGGGGCATGCGAGACATGAGCGAACACCACGAATCCGCATCACACGAATCCGAACCTCGTGAACCCCGTTCTCACGAACCCCGTTCTCACGAATCCCGACCCCGCGAACCGCGATCCCACGAACCGCGATCCCACGAGACCGATTCACGCGCCCCGTCGGAGGAGCCGCGGATCACCCTGCGCGGCCCGGCCGAACTGGCCGACGCGCTGCCGTACTTGCTGGGATTCCATCCGACCGACTCGGCGGTCCTGGTGGCGTTGCACGGCAAGAGCGGCAGGTTCGGCGGCCGGGTCAGGGTCGGGCTGCCCGCCTCCCCGCAGGAATGGCCCGACATCGCCGACGAGCTCGCCGATTGCCTGATCACGGGGAGCGAGCGGCGCGGCTCCCGGCCCGATGGCATCGTCGTCTTCCTCTGCCAGGACCCCTCGCGAGATGGAAGCGCACACGAAGTGATGGAGCGACTGCGGCCGTTGGCCCAGCGGCTGCGTACCGCCTGCGGCAACCTCGACGTTCCGGTGCTCGAAGCGCTGTGCATCTCCGACGGCCGATACTGGTCGTACTGCTGCCCCGACACCCGCTGCTGCCCGCCGGAGGGCAATGTGCTCGCGCTGCCGGGCACCTCGGTCATGGCGGCCGCCGCCACATACGCGGGTATCCAGGTGCGGGGCTCCTTGCGGGAGATGGAGGAGCGATTCGCGCCATGGTGTACGGCGGCCGCCGAAGACCAGGAGCGGGCGCTGGACGCCGCGGCCGCGGAGATGTTCCCCCGCATCCTCACCGACGGGGACCGACGCGGCGTGGCCGACGAGACGCTCGACCTGGCGGGCCGGCTCATGCGGCGGATCGCGGGCGCCCCCGCACCGGCTCGCGGCGCGGACGCGCGGCCCGCGGACGGCGGGGGCGCCGGCGCGGGCACCCTGCTCCTCGGCAACAACGCGGCGGACGAACTGGACGACGGCCTCATCGCACACGACGAGGCGGCAGCCGTGATCCTCGGCCTCCAGGACCGCACGACCCGGGACTGGGCCGCCGAATGGATGGAGGGCGCCGAAGCCCAGCTCGCACTGCGCCTGTGGCGTGCGCTGGCCCGCCGCTGCGTCGGTCCGTACCGGGGGCACGCGGCCGCGTTGCTCACCCTGGCGGGTTGGGTTTCCTGGTCGACCGGTGACGATCCGCACGCCCGGATCGCCTTCGGCCTCGCCTTGAGGGCCGACCCCGAGTATCGCTTCGCCTATCTGCTCCATCAGGCCTGCAACCAGGGGTTGGACCCCGAGGAGCTGCGCATCTGCCTGCGGGAGGAGCGCGCGGCGCGGCTCGCGGGCCGCGGTACGGACAAGGGGGCGAGTGCTCCGGTGGCGGAGTGCGGGGCACGCCGCAACCCGGCGCGGCCCTCGGGAAGGGGCACGGCCGGGGTACGCCCGTCCGCGAGTGCCGCCGTCCGCCCCGCGCCCACGGGCCCGCCGTCGACCGGACCCAACCACAAGGAAACGCGCACCCGGGTCCGCCGCAGGGCCGGGGAGAGGACAAAGGGGGAGGAGTGAACACGTGAGGCAGAGCCGGCCGTAACAGGGGGCCGGGACAGCCAGGAGCGGGGCGCAGGGCCGGCCCGAAACAGAGGGGCAGGGGCGGCCGGTAACGGGGGGGGGCAGGGCCGACCGGTAACGGAGGGGCAGGGCCGACCGTAAACGGGGGGGCAGGGCCGGCCGGTAACGGGGGGCAGAGCCGGCCGGTAACGGGAAGCGGGGCCGATCGGTCCGTGACCCGGTCGAGGCTCGCGGCGTTCACTTGGCGGGCGAGTGAGGCACCGGGCGCCGCGCCCCACGGGCGGGACGGCCCGCCTGGCCGCAGCCGTCGTCGTCCGGAACGCGCAGAAGGGTACGCATGGTGTCCACCGCACCGCCCCGCGCCGGCGCCGGGGGTATGCCGGGACCGGTTCCGCCACGGGTCCCCGGATCTCTGCCCGCCGAGCTCCCGGCCGTCCACGCGGCCGTGATCTGCGTGGCTCTGCCCGGCCTCGTGGTGTCGCCCGAGCACGGCCAACTGACCGGGCACGGCCTCGAAGGCTTCTACCAGCACGGCAGACGGCTGCTCTCGCGCTGCCAGTTGAGAGTGGCGGGCCGGGACCCGATCTCCGTGCAGGGCAGGTCGATAGCGGCCGACCGCGCCCGATTCGTCGCCGTGGTGCGCACCGCGGCGGACGGCGGGCCCGACCCCGAGCTCTGTGTCGAACGGTTACGCCATGCGGACGGCACCGAACGGATCACCCTGACCAGTTCCGCGGGGCGGCCCGTGAGGTTCCCGGTGGAGATCGCTCTGGGCACCGACCTGGCGGAGCTGGGGAGGGTGTCGGCGGGGCGCGCGGGGCCCGAACTGCCCGCCAGCGTCCACGACTCGGGGATGCGCTGGACCTCGGGCAACGCGCACTGCGCGGTGACCGCCCAGCCGCCGCCCACCGACGCGCTCGCCTCCGCAGGGGTACTGCGCTGGGCGGTGGAGCTTCCTCCGGGCGGCTCGTACACGATCCAGTTGTCCGTCCGGTCGGGGCGTCCCGTGCGGCCGGCCGGCCAGGCAGCGAGCCCGCTGCCCTCGGTCCAGGAGGCCAGGGCCGAGGGGGACGACCCGCGGGTGGCGATGCTGTGGCAGCGCAGCATCGACGACCTGCGGGCCCTGCTGATCCGCGACCCCGCGAACCCGGCGGACCTGCACGCGGCGGGCGGTGTGCCCTGGCGGTGCGGCGCGGCGCCCGCCGAGTCGCTCTGGGCGGCGCGGATGGCGCTGCCGCTGTCCACCCGGCTCGCGGCCGCCACCCTGCGCACCCTGGCCAGGACCCAACTGGGGGGTAAGGGGCTGGAGTTGGGGCGCATTCCGGGTCCGCTGCGCGACGCCGGCCCGTTCCTCCCGCCGGGCTGTACGGGGGTGGAGGCCACGCTGGCCTTCCCTGTCGTGCTCGCGGAGGCGCGGCTTTGGGGGCTTCCCGAGTCGGACGTGGCGGCGCTGCTGCCCGCGGCCGAGCGCTGTCTGCACTGGCTGGGCGCCGCTCTGGGTGACGACGGCTACCTCGCCGAGCCCGGCCCCGGAGCCCGTCTCGTCCGCGCCGAGACCCAGGCCCATGCCCACCGGGCCGCGCTGCTCGGTGGGGAGTTGCTGCGGGACTGCGGGCGTCCCGGAGCGGATGTCTGGCTCGCACGGGCCAAGACGATGAGGGAGCGGTTCCGGGCGGAGTTCTGGGTCGATGACCTCGGCGGCGGCCGTCCCGCCGCGGCCCGCACCGCCGACGGGCGCCCGGTGCCGCTGCTCGGAGCGGGCGCCGCCCACCTCCTCGACACGGGGCTGCTCGGCGGCGGCCGCCTCGCACCCGGGCTGCTCGACAAGGTGCAGACCGAGCAGCTGGCCCGGCTGCTCGGCGGCCCCGCGATGGATTCGGGATGGGGGCTGCGCGGGCTCGCCGTGAAGGAGCCCGGGTACAACGCGTTCGGGCACCGGGCCGGCGCGGTGCGGGTCCACGAGAGCGCCGTCGCCGTCGCGGGGCTCGCGGGCGCCGGCTACGAGAAGGAGGCCGTCGCCCTGCTGCGGGGGGTCCTGGCCGCCGCGGAGGCGTTCGACCACCGGCTGCCCGAGATGTACGCGGGAGAGCAGCGCACCGCGGGAAGCGTGCCCGTGCCGCACCCGGCCGCCTGCCGCCCGGCGGCGGTGGCCGCCGCGGCGGGGATCCACCTGCTCGCCACCCTGGCCGGTGTCCGCCCGGACGCCCCGGCCGGATCGGTCGCGCTGCACCCGATGCGGTCGGCCCCGCTCGGCGCGATCCGGCTCGCCGGTCTCAGCGTGGCGGGGGAACCGTTCACCGTACGGGTCAGCAGGCTCGGCGTCGGCATGGTCGAGCAGGCCGCCGAACGGCTCCAGTTGGGGGGTTGAGCAAGGTGGGCACTCCGGGCGGCACGGCGGGGGAAGACGGTGCGGAAGGCATGGAAGGGAGTGTTTATCGTCAGGCAGACGACTATGATCGGCGCATGCCCCCCTACGACCCGTCGGCCTTTCCGCCCTTCGCCGTGACCGTCGACCTGGTCGTGCTGACCGTGCGCCGCCACGCGCTCTGCGCGCTCGTGGTGCGCCGTGGGGAGCCACCCTTCCAGGGGCGCTGGGCGCTGCCCGGCGGGTTCGTCCGCGACGACGAGGATCTCTCCACCGCCGCGGCGCGCGAACTGGGCGAAGAGACCGGGCTCTGTGCCTCCGACCCGTCGGCTCCGGCGCTCGCCAACGGCGCCCACCTCGAACAGCTCGCCACCTACGGCGACCCCCGCCGCGACCCCCGGATGCGCGTGGTCAGCGTGGCGCACCTCGCCCTCGCTCCGGACCTGCCGGCGCCGCGTGCGGGAGGCGACGCGCACAGCGCACGCTGGGCACCCGTCGAGGACCTGCTCGGCCAGGACGGCGGCTTCGGCCGCGACGGCGAGCAGCCCGCGCCGCTCGCCTTCGACCACGCCCAGATCCTCTCGGACGGGGTGGAGCGAGCCCGCTCGAAGATCGAGTACTCGTCGCTCGCGACGGCCTTCTGCCCCGCCGAGTTCACCGTCGGCGAGCTGCGCCGGGTGTACGAAGCGGTGTGGGGCGTCGCCCTCGACCCGCGCAACTTCCACCGCAAGGTGACCGGCACGCCGGGCTTCCTGGTGCCGTCCGGCGGCACCACGACCCGCCAGGGCGGTCGCCCGGCCCAGTTGTTCCGGGCGGGCGGCGCGACACTTCTCAACCCGCCGATGCTGAGGCCCGAAGTCTGAGGCGGCCGGGCCGGGCGCGCAGCCCGCACCGACCGAGTCACCCGGTCCACCCGAACTGATCGCACCACCGGGCCAACCGCGCTACTGAGCCGCCCGAGCCGACGCTGCCGCCCGAGCCGACCCTGTCGATCGCGTCGCCCGGTCCGCCCGAGCGACTGGGGCCGACCGTGCCGCTCGGGCCACTCGGGCCACTCGGGCCGACGGTACGGCGGCGCAACCGTGGCGGCGGCCGTCAGGACACGTCGGGCCCGAAGTCGCGTCCAAAGGCCTGACATTCGGGATCGCGTCGCCCCAACCCTGCGCCAAAAGTCCTAAATGTCGCGTTATCTTGCTGGGGTGCCCGCCCAGTCGGCCGAGCGGTCTCACCTACCGCGAGAGAAGCGATGCTCCAGGCAATCGGACTCACCAGCGCCCCCCGTCCCGATCTTCCGCCCGTTGTGGACGACCTCACGTTCGAGGCGAGACCCGGGCAGCTCACCGCCCTCCTGGGCGCGCCGGGTTCGGGTCGGACCACCGCCCTGCGCCTGATGCTCGAACTCGAACCCGGCCGGGGCGTCACCTACTTCAGGGGCCGCCCCCTGCACGCGATCGCCCACCCCGCCCGAGAAGTGGGCACGCTGCTCGGCGATGTGCCGGGTCATCCCGCCCGCACCGTCCGGGGTCAGCTCAAGCTCATGTGCACCGTCGCCGGTGTGCCGGTGGCGCGCGCCGAGGAGATGCTGGAGGTCGTCGGGCTCTCCGGCCTCGCCGACCAACGCCTGGGCACCCTCTCGCTCGGCATGGACCGCCGGCTCGGTCTTGCCTCCGCCCTGCTCGGCGACCCGCACACCCTCCTTCTCGACGAGCCCGCGGAGGGCCTGTCGCCCCGGGAGAACGCCTGGCTCCACGGCCTGCTGCGCGGCCATGCCGAGCACGGCGGCACCGTCCTGTGCACCTTCGCCGACCCCAAGGAAGCCGCCCGGGTGGCGGACCGTGTGGTCACCATCGACGGTGGCCGGCTCGTCGCCGACCAGGACGCCACCGCGTTCGCCCGTACCCGGCTGCGGCCGCGCGTCGCCGTCGCCACCCCGCACGCCGCCCGGCTCGGCGCCCTCGTCACCCGCGAGGCGCGCGCCGCCCAGCGCTCCGTCGAGGTGGTCGCCGAGGACGGCAACCACCTGTCCGTGTACGGCAGCAGCACGGCGGAGGTCGGGGAGACGGCCTTCCGCAACGGCGTGCTGCTGCACCGCCTTGCGGACGAGGTCGGGGACGCCGGACCCGGCGTCCACGTCCCACCCCGAGAACGGACCGCCCCGCCCCGGAGTTCCCACCCGCTGCCCATCACCCGCACGCCCGCCCGCACCCCGCTGCGCCCTCTGCGCTACGAGCTGCGCAGGCTCCTCGGCGTCCGGACAACCTTCCTGCTGGCAGCGGGAGTTCTGGCCCTGTCGGCGCTCCTCGCCGTGCTGCTCGCGCGGGGCGGGCACACCCCGCCGTCGCGGTTGCTCGCCGCGTGGCCGGGGCTGCTGCCGCTGCCGCCCGCCGCTCTCGGCGCGGGCCTGTTCGGCGCACTGTCCTTCGGTGACGAATACCGCTACCCGGCGCTCGCCGCCGACCGCGGCACCATCCCGCGCCGGCTCGGGCTGCTCCTCGCCAAACTCTTCGTGACGGCGGCCGCGGCGCTCCTGATCGGCGCCCTCGCGGTCGCCCTCGACTACCAGGTCCTGCGCCTGGTGTACGGCAGGGGAGTGGCGGGGCCGGCCCGGGAATGGCCGGCCATGGGCGCGAGTTGGGCCGGACTCACCGTCGGCTGCGCCTGGGCGGGGCTGCTCGCCGCCGGGATCTTCCGGGCCACGTCCGCCGGGCTCGCCGCGGTGCTCGCCGTGCCCGTCGCCGTCGTACCGCTCCTGCGGAAGGCCGTCGAAGGACACTCGGTCCGCTCCGTCGCCGGGCTTCCCGACCGGCTCCGCGACCTGGCCTGGGTGCGCTGGCCGCACGCCCTGGACCACCTGCTCGTCGCCGGGCTCCACCTGGTCGCCGAACCGGTCGGAGCCGCGCTCGCGCTGTCGCTCACCGTTCTGGTCTGCGCCTACCTGCTCACCGGCCTGCGTGCCAGGGCCCGTTGGTGAGCCGCTCCCGGGCGGCGCGTGGGGATCTGCCCACAACTCCCAGGGGATTGCCCGCTTCTTTCCGATAAAGCGTCAATTGCGGGGGTGGCGGTGATCACCCTTTCGTGTGCTTTTCACCAAAGACCTCAAGGGCCACGGGAGTCCCGCCGACAAAGGGTGCATGAGCACCCTTGCGCACACCATGATGACCGCCCGCACCGCCGAAGCCGGCCTCTCCGCCCCGGCCGACCTCGACCGCTACCCCTACGGCGAGGCGCGTCCGACCGACCGGCTCGGCGCCCCTGCCTGGGACGGCGGGGACGGGGAGCTCGGCCGCGTGGGCCGCAGGACGGCGGGCAGCCGCGGCCGCGGCCTGCACGGTCAACTCGTCCAGCAGCTCGGGCAGATGATCGTCTCCGGCGACCTCGGCGCGGACCGCCCCCTGGTCCCCGAGGAGATCGGCCAGCGCTTCGAGGTCTCCCGTACGGTCGTCCGCGAATCCCTGCGCGTGCTCGAGGCCAAGGGTCTGGTCAGCGCCCGGCCCAACGTCGGCACCCGGGTCCGTCCGGTCAGCGACTGGAACCTGCTCGACGCCGACATCATCGAGTGGCGCGCCTTCGGCCCCCAGCGTGACGACCAGCGCCGCGAGCTCGCCGAGCTGCGCTGGACCATCGAGCCGCTCGCCGCCCGCCTGGCCGCGGGCCATGGCCGCGAGGACATGCAGCAGCGACTCGGCGACATGGTGGAGATCATGGGCCATGCCTTCGCCCAGGGTGACGCGCTCACGTTCTCGCGGGCCGACGCCGAGTTCCACTCCCTCCTGGTCCAGCTCGCCGGCAACCGGATGCTCGAGCACCTCTCCGGCATCGTCTCGGCCGCCCTCCAGGTCTCCGGCGCCCCCATTACGGGCTGTGACCGCCCCTCGGACGCCTCCCTCGCGCACCACGGGCGGATCGTGGACGCGCTCGCCAACGGCGACCCCATTGCCGCCGAGACGGCCGTACGTCAACTGCTCACCGTTCACCCGGAGGTGGAGCGGGTCGTCCCCGCCCCGCGCGAGCACTGACCGGAGCCCCGCTCCGCCAATCGGGCCGCCGGATCCCGCAGAGGGGTCCGGCGGGCTCGAATACGGGGTATCTGTCCCTTGTGCCCCCTTGGTCGCGTTTGGGGTGTGACTCGGGCCACGAAGATTGCGCGTAACACTCCTCGGAGCCATGCGATGACTTAAGAGGTAACAGCCGAGGAAGGAATACAGCGGCCACGCGTGGCGCTGTGCAGCTCCGAGGCTCAGCCCGCGCCCCCGGCACATCCCCAGCCGGTGGTCGTCGGCTCCGGTCCGATCCTGGGCGGGGCCGGAAGCCGTTTTCCATCGTTTCGAGAGGTTGTTCGTGTCGGCCAGCACATCCCGTACGCTCCCGCCGGAGATCGCCGAGTCCGAGTCTGTGATGGCGCTCATCGAGCGGGGAAAGGCTGATGGACAGATCGCCGGCGATGACGTGCGTCGGGCCTTCGAAGCCGACCAGATTCCGCCGACCCAGTGGAAGAATGTTCTGCGCAGCCTCAACCAGATCCTCGAGGAAGAGGGTGTGACGCTGATGGTCAGTGCCGCGGAATCACCGAAGCGCACACGCAAGAGCGTCGCAGCGAAGAGCCCGGCGAAGCGCACCGCCACCAAGACGGTCGCGGCCAAGACGACCGTGACCACCACCAGGACCGTCGCCGCCTCCGCGGCCCCGTCCGAGAGCGTGGACGTGCCGGCCGACGAGGCCGAGGACGCCCCCAAGAAGGCTGTCGCCAAGAAGGCGGCCGTCAAGAAGACCGCCGCCAAGAAGACGGTGGCCAAGAAGACCGCGGCGAAGAAGACCGCCGCCAAGAAGGGCGACGACGAGGAAGCCGTCGAGGGCGACGAGCTCATCGACGAGGCCGCGCCGGGCAAGGGCGACGACGAGGAGCCCGAGGGCGAGAGCAAGGGCTTCGTCCTGTCCGACGAGGACGAGGACGACGCGCCCGCGCAGCAGGTCGCCGTCGCGGGAGCCACCGCCGACCCGGTCAAGGACTACCTCAAGCAGATCGGCAAGGTCCCGCTGCTCAACGCCGAGCAGGAGGTCGAGCTCGCCAAGCGCATCGAGGCGGGCCTGTTCGCCGAGGACAAGCTGGCGAACGCCGACAAGCTGGCGCCGAAGCTCAAGCGCGAGCTGGAGATCATCGCCGAGGACGGCCGCCGCGCCAAGAACCACCTCCTGGAGGCCAACCTCCGTCTGGTGGTCTCCCTGGCCAAGCGCTACACCGGCCGCGGCATGCTCTTCCTGGACCTGATCCAGGAGGGCAACCTGGGTCTGATCCGCGCGGTCGAGAAGTTCGACTACACCAAGGGCTACAAGTTCTCCACGTACGCCACCTGGTGGATCCGTCAGGCGATCACCCGCGCCATGGCCGACCAGGCCCGCACCATCCGCATCCCGGTGCACATGGTCGAGGTCATCAACAAGCTCGCGCGCGTCCAGCGCCAGATGCTCCAGGACCTGGGCCGCGAGCCCACCCCGGAGGAGCTGGCCAAGGAGCTCGACATGACCCCTGAGAAGGTCATCGAGGTCCAGAAGTACGGGCGTGAGCCGATCTCGCTGCACACCCCCCTGGGTGAGGACGGCGACAGCGAGTTCGGTGACCTGATCGAGGACTCCGAGGCGGTCGTGCCGGCCGACGCGGTCAGCTTCACGCTCCTCCAGGAGCAGCTGCACTCGGTCCTGGACACCCTGTCCGAGCGTGAGGCGGGCGTGGTCTCCATGCGTTTCGGTCTCACCGACGGCCAGCCGAAGACGCTGGACGAGATCGGCAAGGTCTACGGCGTGACCCGCGAGCGGATCCGCCAGATCGAGTCCAAGACCATGTCGAAGCTGCGCCACCCGTCGCGTTCGCAGGTTCTGCGCGACTACCTCGACTAGACCCCGGTCGTACGTCGGCGAGGGCCCGGTCTCCCTGGAGGCCGGGCCCTCGCGCGTACCCGAGGGTGCGCCGCACCGCTCCCTGAATGACGCTGGGTGTGCCCGCGTCACCGAGAGTCAGGAGAGCGTATGCGCCGCTCCATCAGCCGAGCCGTCACGGGAGTGGCCGCCCTTGCGGTCACCGCCCTGGGGGCGCCGACGCCCGCCGGCGCCGACGAGGTCGTCATCGGCGGACAGCAGGTCCGGATCTCGGACAGCCCCTGGGCGGTGGCGCTGTCCAGCCGTGACCGGTTCGGAGGTACGCGCGCCGGCCAGTTCTGCGGGGGAGCGGTGGTCTCGCCGACCACGGTCCTCACGGCCGCCCACTGCCTGCGCAGCGACGTGCTGGGCATGGACGTGCCCCAGGTGCGCGACCTCAAGGTGATCGCGGGCCGCACGGAGCTGCGGACCAATGAAGGACAGGAGATCCCGGTGAAGGCCACATGGGTGAACCCGGGCTACGATCCGGCGACCAACGCCGGGGACATGGCGATGCTCACCCTGGCCAAGCCGCTGCCGGCCTCGTACGTGATCCCCGCGGCCGCGGCGGGGGATCCGGGCTACCAGCCCGGCACCCGGGCCACGGTCTACGGCTGGGGCGACACCACGGGCGCCGGCAGCTACCCGACGGCCCTGCGGGCGGCGTCCGTCTCGGTGCTGAGCGACGCGGCCTGTGAGGGCCCCTACCCGCCGAACTCCGACAGCACGTACCTGCGGGCCACCATGGTGTGCGCGGGCGATCCCAGGGGCGGCTACGACGCCTGTCAGGGTGACAGCGGGGGGCCGCTGGTGGCCGGGGGCAAGCTCATCGGCCTGGTGTCCTGGGGGAACGGCTGTGGGCAGCGCGGCTACCCGGGGGTCTACACCAGGGTGTCGGCCGTGCAGTGGCCCTCCGGCACGGCCGTCTGACGCGGACACGAGAACGGGCGGCACTCCCCCTGCACGGGGAGTGCCGCCCGTCGCCGGTCCTGGACCGGCCCTGGCTCGTCGTGGTGCGAGGTCTCAGTGATCCTCGTCGCTCGTGGACTCGGGCACCGCCGTGAGGCGGTCCGTCTCGTCCTGTATGTCAGCGGCGATCTTCTTCAGTTCCGGCTCGAACTTACGTCCGTGATGAGCGCAGAAGAGCAGCTCGCCGCCGCTGGTGAGGACTACGCGAAGGTAGGCCTGTGCGCCGCAGCGGTCGCAACGGTCGGCGGCCGTCAGGGGGCTCGCGGGGGTCAGAACAGTAGTCACGTCGCCTCTTCTCTAGCTCGACGAGCTGTCGTACCAGGGTCAACATCCAACCAGGCCGAAAACGTTCCCGCTCGTGGCTTTTCCTCGAAAGTTCTTGGTCAAGGTGGCTGTCTGCTGCCGGTTGGCGGCGAATGAGCCGTATTGCGGAGCTTTACGGGTTTCGCGTTGCTTGTCTTGTTTGGCCCTCCCGGCGGGGTTGCCGGTTGTTCATGAGGACGTGCCCGGAGCCTAAATGGTTCATGCCTGATTGGGAACGTGATATCCGCATCACCCCCACGGGGTATCGAACATGTTTGCGACGCTGGACTAGCATGACGTTTCGCGAGGGTGGCGTTACAACGGCTCTACCAGGCCTCGGTACCCTCTGACCGGCGACCGACGCCGACCCCTTACCCATCGGGGCGCAATTGAAATTCAGCGAGGAGCGAACTGCGTGACCGCCGAGACGTCCGTTCCGTCCACTGCGCTGCTGAGCGGGGCAGACCGCGACGGCTCCAACTACACCGCCCGGCATCTGCTCGTACTCGAAGGGCTCGAAGCGGTCCGCAAGCGGCCGGGCATGTACATCGGGTCGACGGACAGCCGTGGTCTGATGCACTGCCTGTGGGAGATCATCGACAACTCCGTCGATGAGGCTCTGGGTGGGTACTGCGACCACATCGAAGTGATCCTGCACGACGACGCGTCCGTGGAGGTGCGGGACAACGGCCGGGGCATCCCGGTGGATGTGGAGCCCAAGACCGGCCTGTCGGGCGTCGAGGTCGTGATGACCAAGCTGCACGCGGGCGGCAAGTTCGGCGGCGGCTCCTACGCGGCCTCGGGCGGCCTGCACGGCGTCGGGGCCTCCGTGGTCAACGCCCTCTCCGCCCGTCTCGACATCGAGGTGGACCGGGGCACCACGCACTCGATCAGCTTCCGCCGGGGCGTGCCCGGCATCTTCACCGAGCAGGGCCCGGACGCGCCTTTCGACCCGGGCAGCGGACTGCGCAAGGGCAAGCGCGTGCCCAAGGGCCGCACCGGCACCAGGGTGCGCTACTGGGCGGACCGGCAGATCTTCCTGAAGGACGCGAAGCTCTCGTTGGACACGTTGTACCAGCGGGCTCGGCAGACGGCGTTCCTGGTGCCGGGCCTGACGATCGTGGTGCGGGACGAGCGGGGCCTGGAGGGGGAGGGCAAGACCGAGGAGACGTTCCGTTTCGACGGCGGGATCAGCGAGTTCTGCGAGTACCTGGCGCAGGACAAGGCCGTCAACGATGTGCTGCGGCTGTCCGGGTCCGGCACGTTCAAGGAGACCGTTCCGGTCCTCGACGAGCGCGGCCACATGACGCCCACCGAGGTCACCCGTGAGCTGGGCGTCGACATCGCGCTGCGCTGGGGCACCGGATACGACACGAACCTGAAGTCGTTCGTGAACATCATCGCCACGCCCAAGGGCGGCACCCACGTGACCGGGTTCGAGCGCTCGGTGGCGAAGACGGTGAACGAGGTGCTGCGCTCGGCGAAGCTGCTGCGCGTCGCGGAGGACGACGTCGTCAAGGACGACGCCCTCGAAGGCCTGACCGCGGTGGTCACGGTGCGCCTGGCGGAGCCGCAGTTCGAGGGCCAGACCAAGGAGGTCCTGGGCACCTCGGCCGCGAACCGGATCGTCGCGAACGTCGTCGCCAAGGAGCTGAAGGCGTTCCTGACCTCCACCAAGCGGGACGACAAGCAGCAGGCCCGTGCGGTGATGGAGAAGATCGTCGCGGCCGCGCGGACCCGGATCGCGGCGCGTCAGCACAAGGAGGCGCAGCGCCGTAAGACGGCCCTGGAGTCCTCCTCGCTGCCGGCGAAGCTGGCGGACTGCCGCAGTGACGACGTGGAGCGCAGCGAACTGTTCATCGTGGAGGGCGACTCGGCGCTCGGCACGGCGAAGCTGGCCCGCAACTCGGAGTTCCAGGCGCTGCTGCCGATCCGCGGAAAGATCCTCAACGTTCAGAAGGCGTCGGTCTCCGACATGCTGAAGAACGCGGAGTGCGGGGCGATCATCCAGGTCATAGGGGCCGGCTCGGGGCGTACGTTCGACATCGACGCGGCCCGCTACGGCAAGATCGTCCTCCTGGTGGACGCCGATGTGGACGGGGCGCACATCCGGATCCTGCTGCTGACCCTGTTCCAGCGCTACATGCGGCCGATGGTCGAGGCGGGCCGGGTCTTCGCGGCGGTGCCGCCGTTGCACCGCATCGAACTGGTCCAGCCCAAGAAGGGCCAGGACAAGTACGTGTACACGTACTCGGACAACGAGCTGCGCAGCACGCTGCTGGAGTTCCAGCGCAAGAACATCCGCTACAAGGACACCATCCAGCGCTACAAGGGCCTGGGCGAGATGGACGCCGACCAGCTCGCGGAGACCACGATGGACCCCCGCTTCCGCACCCTGCGCCGGATCAACATCGGGGACCTCGACGCGTCCGAGCAGGTCTTCGACCTCCTCATGGGCAACGAGGTCGCCCCCCGCAAGGAATTCATCACCAGCTCCGCCGCCACCCTCGACCGCTCACGCATCGACGCCTGACCCCCGGCCTCCTGAGCCCTGACGAACGCCGGCCCGCGGCACTCCCGCGGCCCGGCGTTCGCCGTCTCCACCCACGGGTGGAGAGCCAACCTCCACCCGCGATCCACCCCTGGCTCGATGTGTCTGACCAGGTCGTTTCCGTAGCGTCGTAGATGTACGGAGAGCCGGTGCCCGGCTTCTCGTCCGCTTCGTCTTCTCGCCCTTCGGAGGCTTCGATGTCCGCGCTCAACGTGCTGGTGGCAGTCGCGGTGGTGGCGTTGATCCTGGTCCGCCAGTTCAAGCCGCAGCAGGTCGCGGGATCCGGCCGCACGTGGTGGCTGGTGCCCGCCGTGCTGGCGTTCTTCGCCGTGAAGGACGGCGGGCTCATCGACCACCAGCACCAGGCCGGATCCCTCACGCTGCTCTGCGCCGAGCTCGTGACCGGTGTGCTCATGGGCGTCGGCTGGGCCTGGACATCGCGGATGTGGACCGAGCCCGACGGCACGGTGTGGTCCCGCGGCACCAAGGCCACCGCCGGGATCTGGGTCCTCGGCATAGCCCTGCGCGTCGGGCTCGCCGCTCTCGGCGCCCTGGCCGGGATCCACATGGGCACCGGCGCCATCCTGCTGGCGCTCGCCGCCTCGCTGATCGTCCGCGGGGGCATCCAGATGTGGCGGGCCCAGCCGGCTCTCGCGCCGTACGGCACCGCTGCCGCAAGCCCCGCCCCGCAGATGTGGAAGGACCGCGTGTGACCCTGGGGACCTGGCTCAGCTGGCCTTCGCGGGAAGCACTCGCCCGCGAAGGCCTCACGCGTGCCAGACGCAATCTCGCCCGGTCAATCCGGGCCGTGGTGTTCACCGCCCTGCTCTGGTCGACCCTGGCCAACGAGCGCGGGCCGGGGGACTGGGCGTGGGTGGGCGGCGTCGCGCTCGTCGTCGGCTGCGCCCTCCTGGGCCGGGCGTTCTACCGCTTCACCTACGACCATCGGCTCTGGCCGTCGCTTGCCGCGCTCGTCCTGGTGATGGGCGGCGCGGCCGGGGCCAGGGCGGCGGGCTGGCCGGTGCTGGCCCTGGTCATGTTCTGCGGCTGCGCGGTGACCGCGCTCGAGCGGCTGCCGCTCGGGGCCGCCGTGCCCTGCACCACGGTGGCCCTGGCGGCGTATTCGCTGGTCAACCAGGACAATTGGCTGACCACGGTGGTGACCGTGGCAGGGCTCGGGCTCGCCGGATATGTGCTGCGACTCGATGCGGAGGCCCGGGGCAGTGCCCAGCGGCTCCTCGCCCAGGAGCGGGCGGCGAGGGCGGCCGAGGCGGAATCGGCCGCGCTGGACGAGCGGGCCAGGATCGCCCGCGAGATCCACGACGTCCTCGCCCACAGCCTCTCGGCGCAGCTGGTTCACCTGGAGGCGGCGCGGCTGCTGATCGAGCGGGAGCCGCCCGGTGAGTTCAGGGAGAAGATCCTGGAGCGGGTGGTGGCCGCCCGGGGCATGGCGAGGGAAGGCCTCGCCGAGACCCGCCAGGCGCTGTCGGCGCTGCGCGGCGAGATGACCCCGGTCGAGGACTTCCTGCACACCCTGATCGAGGGGGCGGGAGCCGGGAGCGGGCTCGGAGCGGGCACCGGGGTCCAGGTGAAGGGCGAGCGCAGGGCGCTGCCGGCGGAGGCGTCGCAGACCGTGCGCAGGGTGGCGCAGGAGGCCCTCACCAATGTGCGCAAGCACGCACCGGGCGCGGCCGTCGCCGTGCGGCTGGAGTATCTGCCGGACGAAGTGGCCCTGGAAGTAAGGGACTCGGGAGGCCGCGAGCCGGCGCGGGAGCTCGCTGTCAGTGGCTCCGGCTACGGTCTGTTGGGGATGAGGGAGCGCGCCGAACTGCTCGGCGGCATCCTGGAGGCCGGGCCGGAGGAGGAGGGGTTCGTGGTGAGACTGAGGGTGCCCGCATGACCGGGGGCGGCCCCGGGACACGGGGGGTGATCAAGGTGGTCGTGGCCGACGACCAGTCCGTGGTGCGCGAAGGCATCGTGATGCTGCTCGGGCTGCTGCCGGGTATCGAGGTCATCGGCTCGGCGCGAGACGGCGAGGAGGCCGTCGCCCTCACGGCCCGACTGGCCCCGGACATCGTCCTGATGGACCTGCGCATGCCGCGTTGCGACGGGGTGGAGGCCACCCGCCGCATCCGCGCCGAGCACCCCGGCACCGAGGTGGTGATCCTCACGACGTATGCGGACGACGACTCCCTCTTCCCTGCCCTGAAGGCCGGCGCCCGGGGGTATCTGACCAAGGACGCCGGGGGCGAGGAGATCGTCAAGTCGATAGAGGACGTGCTGTCCGGTCAGGCCGGCCTCGCCCCGTCCATCCAGCGCCGCCTCCTGGAACGGGTGACGGCACAGCCGCCGGCCCCCACTCCGGGCGAACTGCCCGACGGGCTCACCACTCGCGAGGGCGAAGTGCTCGGGCTCGTCGCGGAGGGAATGACCAACCCCGAGATCTCCAAGGCCCTGCACATCTCGACGGCCACCGTGAAGACCCACATCAACAACATCTTCGGCAAGTGCGGGGTACGCGACCGGGCCCAGGCCGTGCGGTACGCCTATCGGAACGGATGGGCCGATCCGCCCGGCAGACCGCTTCCGTAATACCCGCTCCATCACCTAATGGGGTGAAACGGTGCCGTAGGAGAGCCTTCGGCTCGCTCACTCCACTCATCCTTGAGAACCTGGCCGAACGGGCCCGTGGGCAAGGAGAGTTGTTCGGTGGAGAAGCAGGAAGGGCGTGATCTCGCGGCGGCGCGGATCGACGACCCTTGGCATGACGCGCTCGCCTCAGGGTGGGACGAGCGGGACGGGGCGGTGGCCGCGAGCGTGCCCGCCCAGCAGCGGGCCGGCGAGGACGAACGTCTCAGCCCGTCCGAGATCTATCTGGAAGTGCACCGCAGCGCCGCGTTCCAGGAAGTGCGCCGCCGCTACCGCCGGTTCGTCGTCCCGGCCTCCCTCGCCTTCTTCGCCTGGTACCTGGCCTATGTGATCACCGCGGTCGGCGCCCCGGGCCTCATGGCCCGCCCGGTGGCCGGCGCGGTGAACGTGGCGATGATCGCAGGGCTGGCCCAGTTCCTCACCACCTTCCTGCTGACCTGGGCCTACGCGCGCCACGCCCGGCTGCGCCGGGACCGGGCCGCGCTGGAGCTGCGCTGGGTCGTGTTCGAGCAGAACCAGCAGAACCAGAACGGCCGGCGGACCGGGCAGGCCGGCACGGTCCGGCAGGACGACGCACAGAGATCGACACGGGAGACCAACAAGTGATCGTCGGCCAAGACCATCAGACGCTGGCGCTGCTGCTGTTCAGCGCGTTCGTGGCGGCGACGCTCGCCATCACCACCTGGGTGAGCCGCAACCGGCACGGCTCGGCCGAGGAGTTCTACACGGGAGGGCGTCTGTTCTCCCCCATGGAAAATGGTTTTGCCATCGCGGGCGACTACATGTCGGCCGCCTCCTTCCTCGGCATCTCCGGACTGATCGCGCTCTTCGGCTACGACGGCATGCTGTACTCCGTGGGCTTCCTCGTGGCCTGGCTCGTGGTGCTGCTCCTCGTCGCCGAACTCGTCCGCAACTGCGGCAAGTTCACTCTCGCCGACGTCGTCGCCGCGCGGATGAGTGAGCGTCCCGTGCGGATCGCGGCGGGAACTTCCTCGGTCACCGTGTCCGTTCTCTATCTGGTGGCCCAGATGGTCGGCGCCGGCAGCCTCGTCGCCCTGCTGCTCGGCGGCACCAGCGGCGCCGCGCGGGACTGGACGGTCATCGGGGTCGGCGCCCTGATGGTGGTCTATGTGTCGCTCGGCGGGATGCGGGCCACCACCTGGATCCAGATCGTGAAGGCCGTCCTGCTCATGGCGGGCACGATCACCCTCACCGTGCTCGTGCTGCTGCGCTTCCACGGAGACATCAACCTGCTGCTGAACTCGGCGGCCGAACACAGCGGCCACGGCAGGGAGTTCCTCGCTCCCGGCCTCAAGTACGGCGGTGACTGGACGGCACGGCTCGACTTCATCAGCCTCGGCCTGGCCCTGGTCCTCGGCACGGCGGGACTGCCGCACATCCTCTCGCGCTTCTACACCGTGCCCACCGCGCGGGCCGCCCGGCGCTCGGTCATCTGGTCCATCGGCCTCATCGGCGGGTTCTACCTGATGACGATCGTGCTCGGCTTCGGCGCGGCCGCCGTGGTCGGCACCGAACAGGTCAAGGCATCCAACCCGGCGGGCAACACCGCCGTCGCGCTCCTGGCCTACGACCTGGGAGGCGGAGCCGGTTCCACCGGCGGCACCGTGCTCTTCGCCGTGGTCGCCGCCGTCGCCTTCGCCACGATCCTGGCCGTGGTCGCGGGCATCACCCTGGCGTCCTCGGCGTCCGTCGCCCACGACCTGTACGCCTCGCTCAGGCGCCGGCACGCCAAGCAGCGCAGCGAGGTCGCGGTCGCGCGGGTCGCCGCGGTGGGCATCGGGGCGGTGGCCATCGCGCTCGGCCTGCTGGCCCGCGACCTCAATGTGGCGTTCCTCGTCGGCCTCGCCTTCGCGGTCGCCGCCTCGGCCAACCTTCCGGTGCTGCTCTACTCCCTGTTCTGGCGCAACTTCACCACCCGGGGCGCCGTGTGGTCGGTGTACGGAGGTCTGGTCCCGGCGTTGATCCTGGTCCTCGTCTCACCCGTGGTCTCCGGCAGCCCCGAATCGCTCTTCCCGGACGTGGACTTCCAGTTCTTCCCCCTGCAGAACCCCGGGCTCCTCTCCATTCCGCTGGGATTCCTCGCGGGCTGGCTCGGTACGGTGACCTCGCAGGAGGCCCCGGACGAGGCGAAGCACGCGGAGGCGGAAGTGCGGGCCCTGACCGGAGCGGGAGCCGTATAGCCACCCGGCACCCGGCAGCACCCGGCACCGCTCACACCGCTCACACCGCTCACACCGCCCAGGCGTACCGGTGTTCGGGGCGCCCCGTCTCGCCGTAGCGCAGGGTGAGCCGGAGGCGGCCGGACTGTTCGAGGAGGCGCAGATAGCGCTGGGCGGTCGAGCGGCTCAGACCGGTGCGGTCGGCGACCTCGTGGGCGGAGAGCGGATGCTCGGCGTCGTGCAGGACATCGCGGATCAGCTCCGCCGTCGGCACCGAGTGACGGCTGGGCAGCCCGGTGCGCAGGGCCGCGAAGATCCGGTCGACCTGCTCCTGGTCCTGGGCCGGCGGCTCGGCGCCGGACCTTCCCGCCGCCCGGTCCACGGTGCGCCGCAGGGTCGCGTACGAGTCGAGCTTCGCCCGCAGGGCCGCGAAGGCGAACGGCTTCACGAGGTAGTGCAGGGCCCCGTGGCGCATCGCGGCCTGGACCGTCGCCACGTCGCTCGCCGACGTCACCATGATCACGTCGGTGTGGTGGCCCAGTTGGCGCATCCGTCGGACCAGGCTGAGCCCGGTCTCGTCGGGCAGGAAATGGTCGAGCAGGACGAGATCGACCCGATGGCGTTCCAGCGCGGCCAGTGCCTGCGATGCGTTGTGCGCGCGCGCCGCGACCCGGAACCCGGGAACCTTCGCGACATAGGACGCGTTGATCTCGGCAACACGGAAGTCGTCGTCCACGACCAGGACATCGATCACGTCGCTCTCCTCCCCGAGGCCGGCCGGACCGGCCGGACCGGACCGGCCGTCCCGGCTGGGCCGTCCCGGTGTTTCCCGCGCTCCGAACCCCGCAGTTGTATCGCGCGCAAAACGAGCACAACAGGGGTTTGCGCGCACAAGTCCGTCCAGTGCCCACAAGGCTGACGCCGGGACGCGGCCCGCGCCTACGGTCCCGCTCCATGAACACAGACACCGTTCCCGCCATCGAACTGAGGGGTGCGGGCAAGGCGTTCCGCACGCCGTCCGGGGCGCTGCACACCGCCGTACGGGACCTCGATCTCAGCGTGCGGCAGGGCGAGTTCGTGGCCGTCGTCGGTCCCACCGGATGCGGAAAGTCGACCACGCTGACCCTGGTGAGCGGCCTGGAGGAGCCCACCGACGGCGAGGTCCTGGTCGCCGGGGAACCGGTCGACGGCATCGGCGACAAGGTCGGCTTCGTCTTCCAGCAGGATGCCGTCTTCCCCTGGCGCACCGTGCTCTCCAACGTGATGGCCGGCCCGCGCTTTCGCGGCGTACCGAAGGCCGAGGCGAAGGAGATGGCCCGCGCGTGGCTGTCCAGGGTCGGCCTGACGGCCTTCGAGGACCGCTATCCGCACCAGCTCTCGGGCGGCCAGCGCAAACGTGTCGCCCTCGCCGCGACGTTCGTCAACGACCCCAGGATCCTGCTGATGGACGAGCCGTTCTCGGCGCTCGACGTCCAGACCAGGGCCCTCATGTCGGACGAGCTCCTCGATCTGTGGTCCGGCACCGGGGCCTCCGTCGTGTTCGTCACCCACGACCTGGAGGAGTCCATCGCCCTGGCCGACCGGGTCGTCGTGATGACGGCGGGCCCGGCCACCGTCAAACGGATCTTCGACATCGACCTGCCGCGCCCGCGCAAGGTCGAATCGGTGCGTCTGGAACCGCGCTTCCTCGACCTCTACCGCGAGATCTGGCAGTCACTCGGCGAAGAGGTCCGCATCACCAGGGAACGGGGTGCCACCGATGTCGCCTGACACGCACGGGGCGTCGCCGACGGCCCCCGGCACCGCCGGCCCGGCCGTTACCCAGCCCACGGCCGGTACCAAACCCTTGGCCCGTACGGCCACGCGCGCCCGGGACGCGCGCAACCGCCGCCTCCTGGTCCACGGCAGCCGCGTCCTGCTCCTGGCCCTGGTCTTCGGGGCCTGGGAGTTCCTGGCCCGCGCCGATGTCATCGACGCCTTCAACTTCTCGATGCCGTCGGCGATTTGGGACCAGATGCGGGAGTGGGCCCTGCACGGCACGGCGCAGGGATCTCTCTGGGAGCAGATCTGGTACACGCTCTACGAGGCGCTCCTCGGCTGGGTCGCCGGAGTGGTCGCGGGTGTCGTGCTCGGCATCGCGCTGGGCCGGATCCGCTTCCTCGCCGATGTCCTCGGCCCCTACATCAAGGTCCTCAACGCCATCCCGCGCATCGTGCTCGCGCCCGTCTTCCTGATCTGGTTCGGTCTCGGGCCGGCCTCGAAGGTCGCCTCCGCCGTCGTCCTCGTCTTCTTCCCGGTCTTCTTCAACGCCTTCCAAGGGGCGCGCGAGGTCGACCGGAACCTGGTCGACAACGCCCGCATCCTGGGGGCGAGCAACCGCCGGGTCACCTTCCAGGTGGTCATCCCCTCCGCCACCTCCTGGATCTTCACCAGCCTCCACGTCAGCTTCGGGTTCGCGCTGATCGGGGCGATCGTCGGCGAGTACATCGGCGCGACCAAGGGCCTGGGGCTTTTGGTGGCAGCCTCCCAGGGGACCTTCAACGCCGCCGGGGTGTACGCCGCGATGGCCATCCTGGCCGTCGTCGCCCTGTTCACCGAGGGGCTGCTCACGTTCGCCGAGCGGCGGCTGTTCCGCTGGCGCCCGGCCGAGCCCGGCGCCGAGCGCTGACACGGGCCGGGGCGCCGGTCTTTCCGCCGGCCGTCGCATCGGCCCCGCGCACCGCCCCCGCGCCCCCGCCGCCCACCCCGTACCCGTACCCGTATCCGTACCCCGAACAGTGATCACAGGGACGTGACGACCATGCGTAGCCAGCCCCAACCCCAACCTCAACACCACCTCAACGCCCACTCCAACCCCACCCACAGCATCCGCAACGCGCCCTCGGTCCTCCTGGCCGGGGGGCTCTGTGTGGCTCTGCTGATGGGGCTCTCCGCATGCGGCGGCAACTCCGCATCGGACGCCAAGAGCGCGTCCGGGCAGGCCACCGTCAAGGTGATGGTCGGCGGGCTCGACAAGGTCATCTATCTGCCCGCGATGCTGACCCAGCGGCTGGGCTACTTCAAGGCCGAGGGCCTGGACGTGCAGTTGCTCACCGAGCCCGCCGGGGTCCAGGCGGAGACCGCCCTGATCTCCGGCGACGTACAGGGCGCCGTCGGCTTCTACGACCACACCCTCGATCTTCAGGTGAAGGGCAAGAAGGTGGAGTCGGTGGTGCAGTTCTCGCACGCGCCGGGCGAGGTGGAGATCGTCGCCGACCGGGCCGCCGCGACCCTCAAGTCCCCCAAGGACTTCAAGGGCAAGAAGCTCGGCGTCACGGGGCTCGGCTCGTCGACGGACTTCCTCACCAAGTACCTCGCCGTGCGGGACGGGGTGAAGACCAGCGAGTTCACGCCCGTCGCGGTCGGCGCGGGGCAGACCTTCGTCGCCGCCCTCAAACAGGGCTCCATCCAGGGCGGCATGACCACCGACCCGACGGTCGCCGCCGTCGTCGACCAGAAGCTCGGCAAGGTGCTGATCGACATGCGGACGCCCGAGGGCTCGCAGCAGGCGCTCGGCGGCCCCTACCCCTCGTCCAGTCTGTACATGAACACGCAGTGGGTGAACGGCCACCGGCAGACGGTGCAGAAGTTGGTCAACGCCCTGGTGAAGACGCTGCGTTGGATGTCCGCGCACAGCGCCGACGAGATCGCGGCGAAGATGCCCGCGGACTACGCGCAGGGCGGCAAGACGCTGTACGCGCAGGCGATCAAGAGCACCCTGCCCATGTTCACCAAGGACGGAGTGATGCCCGAGAACGGCCCGGAGACGGTCGAGAGGGTGCTCAAGGCGTTCAACCCCAACCTCAAGTCGGCCACGGTGGATCTGTCGCAGACCTTCACCACGGAGTTCGTGAAGAAGGTCCCGCAGGGCTGACCCCGACCCGTCGAGGTCCCGCAGGGCTGACCCCGCCCCGGCCGAGGAGTCCCTACAGGGAGGCCACCCACGCGTAGCGGTGCTCGGGGCGGCCGGTCTCGCCGTAGCGCAGGCCGAGCCGCACCCGGCCGGCCCGTTCGAGGAGCTTGAGATAGCGCTGCGCGGTCTGCCGGCTCACCCCGGCCCGCTCCGCGATCTCCTGCGCCGAGAGCGGGCCCTCGGCCGCCTTCAGAACGCCGCGCAACAGGTCGGCGGTGGTGGGGGAGTGGCCCTTGGGGAGGTCGGGTTCGGCGGGGACGGAGAGCGCTCCGAAGATCCGGTCCACCTCCACCTGCTCGGCCTCGCCGCCGCCGTCCAGGGTGCGCCGCAGCACGGCGTACGCCTCCAGCTTGGTGCGCAGGCCCGCGAAGGTGAAGGGCTTGACCAGGTACTGGAGCGCGCCCTGGCGCATCGCGGCCTGGACGGTGGCGACGTCGCGTGCCGCCGTCACCATGATCACGTCGGTGTGGTGGCCGAGCCGGCGCAGCTCCCGCACGAACGCGAGCCCGTTCTCGTCCGGCAGATAGTGGTCGAGCAGCACCAGGTCCACCGGTTGCGCGGCGATCCGGGTGAGCGCCTCGCCGGCCGAATGCGCCTGGGCGACCACCCGGAAGCCGGGAACCTTTGCGGTGTACGCGGCATTGATGGAGGCGACCCGGGGATCGTCGTCCACGACCAGTACGTCGATCACCGCGCATCCTCCACGATCCGCGGCCGCCCCGGGCCCTGATCCGGGCCGGGCCCAGGATGCGGGCCCCGATCCGGGCCGGGCCCAGGATTCGGTTCCTGATCAGGGTCGGGCGCCGGGCCGTGGTCCAGGTCCTCACTCAGGGCGTCGGGCAGTACGACGGTGAACTCCGCGCCGCCTTCGGGGCCCGTGCCGACCCGCGCGCTGCCCCCCATCCGTTCCGCGAACCTGCCGACCAGCGCGAGCCCGAGCCCGCGCTTGCCGTGCGCCGGTGCCTCCTTGGTGGTCCAGCCCTCGGTGAAGACCAGCTCGCGCAGCTCGGCGGGAACACCGGGACCGTTGTCGCGGACCCGCACGACGACGGTGCGTCCCTCGGCGCGCAGCTCCACCTCCACCGCCGCGCCGGGCGACCCGGCCGCCGCGTCGAGCGCGTTGTCGACGAGGTTGCCGGTGACCGTGACCAGGCCGCGCGGATCGACGAGCCGGTCGGGCAGCGCGGTGGCGGGGGACAGGCTCAGGGCGACCGCACGCTCGGCGGCGACCGTCGCCTTGCCGACCAGCACCGCGGCGAGCAGTGGATCCCTGACCTTCTCGGTGACCTGCTCGGCGGTGGCCCGGTGCACCCCGACCACCTCGGTGACGAAGTCGACGGCCTCCTCGTACAGCTCCAGTTCGAGCAGGCCGAGCAGGGTGTGCAGACGGTTGGCGTGTTCGTGGTCCTGGGCGCGCAGGGCGTCGATCAGGCCGCGTGTGGAGTCCAGTTCGCGGCCCAGGCGCTCCAGCTCGGTGCGGTCGCGCAGCGTCGCCACGGCGCCGCCGTCCTCGGTCGGCATCCGGTTGGCGACCAGGACACGGTGGCCTCGCACCGTCAACAGGTCGGTGCCCTCGACCCGGCCGGCGAGCACCTGCGTCGTGCGGCCCGCGCCGAGGGCTTCCTCAAGGGTGCGGCCGGCGACCTCGGGGCCGACGCCGAGGAGCCGCTGCGCCTCGTCGTTGAGCAGTCTGATCCGGCCGTCGCGGTCGAGCGCGACCACGCCCTCGCGGATGGAGTGCAGCATGGCCTCGCGCTCCGCGAGCAGCCCCGAGATGTCGGAGAACGCCAGGTCGCGGGTCTGCTTGTGGATGCGCCGCGCGATCAGGTACGCGGCGAGCGCGCCCACAGCGAGCGCGCCGCCCGCATAGGCCAGCAGGCCCGGGATCGCGTGCAGGAGCCGGGCCCGCACGCTGTCGTACGTGATGCCCACCGAGACGGCTCCCACGATGGTGCCGCTCGCGTTCCGCAGCGGGACCTTGCCCCGGGCCGAGCGGCCCAGGGTGCCGCTGTCGATCTCCATTACCTCGTGGCCGGCGATCGCGTCCCACGGGTCGGTCGAGACGACGTGGCCTATCTGCCCCGTGTCGGGGTGCGACCAGCGCACTCCCCGGGTGTCCATGACCACCACGTACTCGGCGCCCGTCGCCTCTCTGACGCGCTCGGCCTCGGCCTGCACCGGTCCTTCGGGGGACGGCCGTGAGGACACCAGGTCGGCGGCGACCTGCGGCTGGGCGGCGGTGGCGGACGCGATGGCGAGCGCGCGCCGCATGGCCTGGTCGTCGAGCTGGGCGCCGAGCGGGGCCAGGAAGAGCCCGGTCGCGAGGACGGCGACCCCGGCGGCGATGGCCAGCTGCATCAGGAGCACCTGGGAGAAGACGCGCCGCGGCCAGCCGAGGCGGCGCCGCCGGGGGGCGGCGCTCGTGGGTGGGGCGGTCATGGGTAGGCAGGTTAGACGGCCCGAGCCGCTTCCCGAAATCCCGCCGGGATCACCGTGCGGTCTCCGCAGCCGCCCCGCCACGCCGCGACACATGCCGCCCGAGCGACGAAATTCGCTTGCGTTGTTTACGGATATCTTGCGGCCGCCTGTCGTGCTGTCGGCAAAGCCGCAGCACGCGCCGGTGACAGGGAGGAAAGCGATCGTTCCGGTTCACCGTGCGCCGCCGGACGCCGACATGGAGGGGTGGTCGCAGGGATGGACGCCTCGGCACATCTCTGCAACTCTCTCACCGCTCAGCGCAAAATTCGTGACTCTTCCATGCAGAAACCCTAGCCGGCACCCATCCAGTCGGCAGAAACCCAGTCGGGCAGATCGGGGACACATGAGAACGCACCGTTGGAGATGGCGCACGCGGATGAGGATGCTCGCCGCGCTGGTCGCCACCAGCCTGTTCATGATCGGTTGGCCGGCCCTCGCCGCTTCCGCGGCGGCCGGCCCCGACCTCGCCGCCGGGAAGCCGGCCGCGGCATCCGGGGCGAACGGCCCGTACACCGCCAAGAACGTCACGGACGGCGACCAGTCCACCTACTGGGAGAGCGCCGGCAGCGCCTTCCCGCAGTGGGTCCAGGCCGACCTGGGCGCCACCGGCAGCATCGGCGAGGTCGTCCTGAAGCTCCCCACGTCCTGGGGCGACCGCAAGGAGACCCTCTCCGTGCAGGGCAGCGCGGACGGCACGAGCTTCAGCACCCTGGTGAGCTCCGCCTCCTACGGCTTCACGCAGAGCTCGGGCAACACCGTGAAGATAGGGATCGCCGCCGCGCGGGCCCGCTTCGTACGGATCGAGATCACCGCGAACACCGGCTGGCAGGCCGCCCAGCTCTCCTCGCTCGAAGTGCACGCGGCCGACGGACCGGGCAGCACCAACCTCGCCCTCGGCAAGACCCTCACCGCGAGCAGCACCACCCAGACCTATGGCGCGGCCAACGCCAACGACGGCAACAAGGCGACCTACTGGGAGAGCGCCAACAACGCCTTCCCGCAGTGGATCCAGGCCGACCTCGGGGCCACCGTGCCCGTCGACAAGGTGGTGCTCAAGCTGCCGGACGGCTGGGGGGACCGCACCCAGACCCTCAAGATCCAGGCAAGCGCCAACGGCACCGACTTCACGGACCTGACCGCCCCACAGGGGTACGCGTTCACCGCGGGCAACGGCCTCACCGTGCCGATCGCCCTCGACGCGGCCACCACGCGCTACCTACGGGTGCTCGTCTCCGGCAACACCGCGCAGCCCGGCGGGCAGCTCTCCGAGCTGGAGATCTACGGCCCGGCGGGCGGTGACACCCAGCCGCCGTCCGCGCCCGCGAACCTCGCCTACACCGAGCCCGGCACCGGCCAGATCAAGCTGACCTGGGCCGCGTCCACCGACAACACCGCCGTCACCGGGTACGACGTGTACGCCAACGGCGAGCTGCGCACCAGCGTGGCCGGCAACGTCACCACGTACACCGACAGCCAGCCCGCGAGCGCCACGGTCGCCTACTACGTACGGGCCAAGGACGCCGCGGGAAACCAGTCTCCCAACAGCAACACCGTCACCCGCAAGGGAAGTTCGGGCGACACCCAGGCGCCGACCGCGCCCGGGAACCTGGCGTACACCGAGCCGGCCGCCGGCCAGATCAAGCTGACCTGGGCCGCGTCCTCCGACAACGTGGGCGTCAGCGGCTACGACATCTACGCCGACAACCAGCTCCTCAAGAGCGTGGCGGGCGACGTCACCACGTACACCGACAGCCGGCCGGTCACCGTGACCGTCTCCTACTACGTGCGGGCCAAGGACGCGGCGGGCAACCAGTCCGGCGCGAGCAACACCGTGACCCGCAACGGCACCTCCACCGGCGACGGGTCCAACCTCGCCGTGGGCAAGCCGATCACGGCCTCCTCGTCCACCTTCACCTTCGTCGCCGCGAACGCCGACGACAACGACACGGCGACCTACTGGGAGAGCGCGGCGGGCGGCTACCCGAGCACGCTCACCGTGAAGCTCGGCGCCAACGCCGACACCAGCGCCGTGGTCCTCAAGCTCAACCCGGACAGCGGGTGGGGCAGGCGCACCCAGAACATCGAGGTCCTCGGGCGTGAGCAGAGCGCGTCGTCGTACACCTCGCTGGTCGCGGCCAAGGACTACACCTTCGACCCGGCGAGCGGGAACACGGTGTCCCTTCCGGTCGCGGCGCGCGTCGCCGACGTCCAGCTGAAGTTCACCTCCAACACCGGCGCGACGGGCGGCCAGATCGCCGAGTTCCAGGTCGTCGGGGTGCCCGCGCCCAACCCGGACCTGGAGGTCACCGCGCTGACGGCGTCGCCCTCCGCGCCGGTCGAGTCGGACGCCGTGACCCTGTCGGCGACCGTGCACAACAAGGGGACCGGCGCGGCGCCCGCGACCGGCGTCGCCTTCCAGCTCGGCGGCTCGAAGGCGGCGACCGCCGACGTCGGCGCGCTGGCGGCCGGCGCATCGCAGACGGTGAGCGCCTCGATCGGCACGCACGACGCGGGAACTTATCCGCTGAGCGCGGTCGTTGATCCGGACAACACCGTCATCGAACAGAACGACACCAACAACACCTTCACGGGCAGCCCCCTGGTCATCAAGCCGGTCGCCTCCTCCGACCTGATCGCCTCCGGGGTCAACTGGTCGCCGAGCGCCCCCTCGGCGGGCCAGGCGGTCGCCTTCTCGGTGACACTGAAGAACCAGGGCACGCTGGCCTCGGCCGGCGGCAGCCACGGCATCACCCTGACCCTCCTCGACGACAAGGGCGCCACGGTCAAGACCCTCACCGGCGCCTACACCGGGACGCTCGGCGCCGGCGCCACCGCGTCCCCGGTGAACCTCGGCAGCTGGACGGCGGCCAACGGCAAGTACACGGCGAAGGTGGTGATAGCGGACGACACCAACGAACTCCCGGTCAAGCGCGCCAACAACACCAGCCAGCAGGCGTTCTTCGTGGGGCGCGGCGCCAACATGCCGTACGACACCTATGAGGCGGAGGACGGTGTGACGGGCGGGGGCGCCCAGGTCGTCGGGCCCAACCGCACCATCGGCGACCTCGCGGGAGAGGCGTCGGGACGCAAGGCGGTCACGCTCAACTCCACCGGAAACTACGTCCAGTTCACGACACGGGCCGACACCAACAGCTTGGTGACGCGCTTCTCCATCCCGGACGCGGCGGGCGGCGGCGGCACCAGCGCCAACCTCGACATCTACGTCGACGGCGTCTTCCGCAAGGCCATCGACCTGAGCTCGAAGTACATGTGGCAGTACGGCGCCGAGGCGAGCCCCAACAACTCGCCGGGCTCCGGCGGCCCGCGCCACATCTACGACGAGGCCAACATCCTCCTCGGCGACACCGTGAAGGCGGGCAGCACCATCCGCCTCCAGAAGGACGCCACGAACACCTCCACCTACGCGATCGACTTCATCAATCTGGAGCAGGTCGCCCAGATCCCCAACCCCGACCCGGCGGCCTACGTCGTGCCCGCCGGCACCGCGCAGCAGGACGTGCAGAACGCCCTGGACAAGGTGCGGATGGACACCACCGGCAAGCTCGTCGGCGTCTATCTGCCGCCCGGCACCTACACCACGAGCAACAAGTTCCAGATCTACGGCAAGGCCGTGAAGCTGGTCGGCGCAGGCCCCTGGTTCAGCCGCTTCGCCACCCCGCCCGACCAGGAGAACACCGACGCCGGCTTCGACGTCCAGTCCTCCGCCAACGGCTCCTCCTTCACCGGGTTCGGCTTCTTCGGCAACTACACCTCGCGCAACGACGGCCCCGGCAAGGTCTTCAACTTCTCGAACGTCGCCAACATGACGATCGACAACGTGTGGGCCGAACACATGATGTGCCTGTACTGGGGCACCAACACCGACCACATCACGATCAAGAACACCCGGGTCCGCGACCTGTACGCGGACGGGATCAACCTCACCAACGGCAGCAGCGACAACACCATCAGCAATGTGGAGGCCCGCTCCACCGGCGACGACAGCTTCGCCCTGTTCCCCGCCACCGACATCAACAACGCCGACGAGACCGGCAACGTCTTCGAGAACCTCAGCGCCCTGCTGACCTGGCGGGCCGCCGGATTCGCCGTCTACGGAGGCACCGCCAACACCTTCCGGAACCTGTACGCGGCCGACATGCTGACGTATCCCGGACTGACCATCGGCACGCTGAAGTTCGGCTCCATCCCCGCCCTCGGCTTCGGGACGGATCCGACCACCTTCCAGGGCATATCCCTGGTGCGCTCCGGCGGCCACTTCTGGGGCGCCCAGGCGTTCGGCGCGCTGTGGATGTACTCCGCCGAGTACGCGTTCCAGGGGATCCGCATCACCGACCTCGACATCACCGATCCCACGTACTCCGGGATCATGTTCCAGACGAAGTACAACGGCAGCACGCCCCTGTACCCCATCAAGGACAGTGTGCTCACCAACGTGAGCATCAGCGGGGCGAAGAAGAGCGGGGACGCCTTCGACGCCAAGTCCGGCATCGGCATCTGGGCCAATGAGCTGCCCGAACCCGGGCAGGGCCCCGCCGTCGGCGAGGTCACCTTCACCAACCTCAAGCTGAGCGGCAACGCTCAGGACATCAGGAACACCACCTCCACGTTCACGATCGACGTCAACCCGTAGCGGCGGGCGTCGCGCGGTGCCGCCCCGGGGGACCGGGGCGGCACCCGCACGTCAACAGCCTCGTCAGAGAAGGGAGTTGAGCCGGGCGGCCTGCCGCGTCAGATGGTCGCGCTCGGCGAGGCTCGTCGCCTCGCGGGCCGCTTCGGCGTACAGGCGCGCCGCCGTCGCCAGGTCGCCGTCGCGCTCGTGGAGGTGGGCGGCCACCGCCGTGTGGCGGGGCAGCGAGGCGTCGAGCTCCGCGAGCGCCTTCAGACCGGCGCGCGCCCCGTCGGCCTCGCCGACGGCCACCGCGCGGTTGAGCCGCACCACGGGATTGTCGGTCAGGCGCGTGAGCTCGTCGTACCACTCGACGATCTGCACCCAGTCGGTCTCCTCGGCGGTGGCCGCGTCGGCGTGCAGGGCCGCGATGGCGGCCTGCGCCTGGAACTCGCCGAGCCGGTCGCGGGCGAGGGCCGCCTGGAGGATCACGACGCCCTCGGCGACGGCACCGGTGTCCCACCGGCCGCGGTCCTGCTCGGCCAGTGGCACCAGGCTGCCGTCGGGCGCGGTCCGGGCGGCGCGACGGGCGTGATGGAGCAGCATGAGGGCGAGCAGCCCCGCCACCTCGGGGTGGTCGACCAGGGCCGCCAGCTGCCGGGTGAGCCGGATCGCCTCGGCGGCGAGGTCGACGTCGCCCGAGTAGCCCTCGTTGAAGACCAGGTAAAGGACGCGCAGCACGGTGGCGACGTCGCCGGGCCGGTCGAACGTCCCCCGGGCGTTCGTCGCCGTCCCGCCGGGGGAGGCCCCCCGGCCGGCCAGGGTGCGCTTGGCCCGGCTGATGCGCTGGGCCATGGTCGCCTCGGGCACCAGGTAGGCCTGAGAGATCTGGCGGGTGGTCAGGCCGCCGACGGCGCGCAGCGTGAGCGCGACGGCGGACGACGGCGTCAACGACGGGTGGGCGCACAGGAAGTAGAGCCGGAGCGTGTCGTCCGCCGAGGCCGCGGGCCCCGCCGCCGGCTCCTCGTCCACGGCTTCCTCGCGCCGGCGGCGGGCGCTGTCCGCGCGCGCCGCGTCGAGGAAGCGCCGCCAGGCCACGGTGACCAGCCACCCCTTGGGGTCGCGCGGAGGATCCGCCGGCCAGGCGCGGACCGCCTCCACCAACGCGTCCTGCACCGCGTCCTCGGCCGCCGCGAAGTCCGCTCCGCGGCGGACCAGGACGGTGAGCACGCTCGGGGTGAGGCTGCGCAGCAGGGCCTCGTCCATGGGCGGGCTCACTCCGTGACGTTGGGGTGCGCGGTCAGGAACGGGCGGACCTCCAGCCACTCGTGGATCGGCCGGCCGCCCGCCCCGGGCGCCGCCGACAGCTCTCCGGCCACTTCCACGGCACGCTCGTGACTGTCGACGTCGATCACCATCCAGCCGGCGATGAGGTCCTTGGTCTCGGCGAACGGCCCGTCGGTGACGGGCGGGCGGCCCTCGCCGTCGTACCGGACCCAGGAACCCTCCGGAGCGAGCGCCAGCCCCTCGACGAACTCGCCGGTCTCCTCCAGCTTCGCCGCCAGGTCGTTCATGTACTGGACGTGCGCCGAGATCTCCTGCGGGGTCCACTGGTCCATCGGCACGTTGTTCACGGGGGCGGGTGCGCCGCGGTAGTGCTTGAGCAACAGGTACTTCGCCATGATGGTCCTCCTCGGCCGGACGACCCGGTGCGGTCGTCTCGTGGTCGCGTTCACTACGGGGACGGAGCCGGTCCCGGCTTCTCGACATCCTTGCCCGAACTCTCGCGGTTTTTCTTGGGCACGTCAGCTACGCAAACGGCTTGCATGGCTTGCGCTAGTCTTGCGTTCATGACGCGACGACTTGCTCAGGTGGCGAAGAAGGTTGGAGTCAGCGAGGCCACGGTCAGCCGGGTGCTCAACGGCAAACCGGGAGTCTCCGAATCCACCCGACAGGCCGTGCTCACGGCGCTCGACGTGCTCGGCTACGAGCGCCCCACCCAGCTGCGCGGCGAACGGGCCCGTCTGGTCGGCTTGGTCCTGCCCGAGCTGCAGAACCCCATCTTCCCGGCGTTCGCCGAAGTCATCGGCGGGGCCCTCGCCCAGCAGGGGCTCACCCCCGTCCTGTGCACCCAGACCAAGGGCGGCGTCTCGGAGGCCGACTACGTCGACCTGCTCCTCCAGCAGCAGGTTTCCGGCGTGGTCTTCGCGGGCGGCCTCTTCGCGCAGATGGAGGCCCCGCACGGGCACTACCAGCAGCTCGCCGACCGCAAGGTGCCGGTCGTGCTCATCAACGCCGCCATCGAGCACCTCGACTTCCCCGTCGTCGCCTGCGACGACGCCGTGGCGATGGAGCAGGCCTGGCGCCACCTGGCCTCCCTGGGCCACGAGCGCATCGGCCTGGTTCTCGGGCCGCCCGACCACGTGCCCTCGCGGCGCAAGCTGGACGCGGCACGCGCCCTGGCCGTCGCGGCCGGCACCGAGTTCGCCGAGGACCGCGTGGAGCGCGCCATGTTCTCCCTCGAAGGCGGCCAGGCCGCGACCTCGCGCCTCCTGGAGCGCGGCGTGACCGGCATCATCTGCGCCAGCGACCCGCTCGCCCTCGGTGCCGTACGGGCCGCGCGCCGACGGGGCCTCGACGTGCCGCGCGACGTCTCCGTCGTGGGCTACGACGACTCGGCGTTCATGAACTGCACCGAGCCCCCGCTGACCACCGTGCGCCAGCCCATCGAGGCGATGGGCCGGGCCGCGGTCGAGCTCCTTTCCGCGCAGATCCAGGGCGGTGTGGTGCCCCCGGGCGAGCTGCTCTTCGAGCCCGAGCTGGTGGTGCGCGGCTCGACGGCGCAGGTGCCGCGCTAGCCGCTTGCGTGTATCCGTCATCCAGCGCGCCGGGCGTTGCCGCCCGGCGCGCTGTTGTGTGCGCCCACCACACTCCTTGCGGACAACAGGCTGTCGAAGTTTTACGAAATCAGCGCGAGATATTGCGTCCTCGCGTCGCCGATGGTTGAGTGTGCCGCGCCCCGCTGCCGTCAGCGACGGGCCTTCCACGCTCCTCCCGAAGGGGTCCTCCGATGAGACGCACCTCGTTCAGCCCCGCACGACAGATACGCCGCACCGCCGCCACCGCCCTGGCCGGCGCCCTCGCCCTCACCGCCCTCGCCGCCTGCGGAACCAGCAGCAGCGACACCGGAGGCGGCGACAGCAAGCCCGGCACCGGATCGAGTGACCCCGCGGCCCCGCTCGACCCGAAGACCAAGGTCGACCTCACCATCGACTGCATGCCGCCGGCCGCGAAGGCCGCCGAGCTCAAGGAGTGGAAGCAGGACGTCGCGACGTTCAACAAGACGTACCCGAACGTCAAGATCATCGGTAGGTCGACGCCCGGACAGTGCGAGGAGCCGCCGCGCTTCACCGCCGCCCTGAAGGCGAAGTCGCAGCCCGACGTCTTCTACTCCTACTTCACCGACCTCCAGCAGGTCCTGGACAACGACGGCGCCGCCGACATCTCGGCCTACGTCACCGACAAGTCCGTCCCCGCCCTGAACAGCATCGACCCGGCCGTGATGGGGGTGTACAAGAAGGACGGCAAGATGTACGGCCTGCCCACCAGCAATTATCAGATGGGCATCATGATCAACCGGAAGCTGTTCCAGCAGGCCGGGCTCGACCCCGACAAGCCGCCGGCCACCTGGGACGAGGTCCGCACCGACTCCCGGGCGATCGCCAAGCTCGGGGGCGGCGTGTACGGCTACGGCGAATACAGCGCCGAGAACACCGGCGGCTGGCACTTCACCGCCGCGATGTACAGCCTCGGCGGCGACGTGGTGGGCAGCGACGGCAAGGCCGCCTTCGACAACGCCACCGGCAAGCAGGTCCTCCAGCAGCTGCACGACATGCGCTGGACCGACCAAAGCATGAGCAAGACCCAGCTCCTGAAGTGGGGCGACCTCCAGAAGCAGATCACCGCCGACAAGCTCGGCATGTTCCTCGCCGCACCCGACGACATCGCGTACATGGTCCAGCAACTCGGCGCCAAGTACGAGAACTTCGGCATGGGCCCGATCCCCGGCGGCAAGGCGACCCTCACCGGCGGCAACGGCTACATGATCAAGCAGGGCAGCTCGCCCGACAAGATCAAGGCCGCGATCGCCTGGCTCGACTTCAAGAACCTCAGCCCCGGCAAGGGCCAGTTCGCGTGGGCCCGCACCAAGGCCGACCAGCTGCCCGTCGGGGTGCCGCAGCCCAACTTCTTCACCGGCTCCGTCAAGGCCGACGACCTCAAGTCCCGCACCGACAACGCCACCATGCCGGTCGCCAACTTCGCGCCCTACCTCGGCAACCCGATCCCGGGCAAGGCCGAGCCGCCGAAGGCGCAGGAGGTCTACAAGGTGCTCGACAACGCGATGTCCGCGGTGCTCACCAACAAGGACGCCGACATCTCCAAGCTGCTTGTCACCGCCCAGACGCAGGTCGACCAGGTCCTGGCGAACCAGTAGCGCGCACGGCGGCAGGGGCCGGAGCCACACCCTCCGGCCCCGCCCGCCCCGGATTCAGGAGTGACGATGTCGGCCTCCACACTGCCCACCCGGGAAGCGACCCGGCCGCACCCGGGCGCCGAGCTGCCCAGGCAGCGCGGATTCGCCCGAGCGCTGCGGCGCAACCTCACCGCGCACGGCTTCCTGATCGGCGCCGTGCTCTGCTTCGCGTTCTTCTCCTGGTACCCCATGGTGCGGGAGTTCGTCCTCGCCTTCCAGAAGACGAAGGACGGCCGCACCACCTGGGCCGGCTGGTCCAACCTCACCTACGTCTTCCACGACCCGGCGTTCTGGCAGGCCTGGCGCAACACCCTGCTCTTCACCGGCCTCGCCCTGGTCCTCGGCTTCGTGCTGCCGTTCCTCGTCGCCGTTCTGCTCAATGAATTCCGGCACGGCCAGGGCTACTTGAGGCTCCTCGTCTACCTGCCGGTGATGCTTCCGCCGGTCGCCTCGGTGCTGCTGTTCAAGTACTTCTACGACCCCGGCTACGGCCTGTTCAACCGGATCTTCGAACTGTTCGGACTGCCCGCGCAGCAATGGCTCCAGTCCACCGGCACCGCCATGCTCTCCGTGGTGATCGCCGCGACCTGGATGAACATGGGCAGCGCCACCCTCGTCTACCTCGCCGCCCTCCAGGGCATCCCGGGCGAGCTGTACGAGGCGGCCGAACTCGACGGTGCCGGGCTGCTGCGCAAGATCTGGCACGTCACGGTGCCGCAGACCCGGCTCGTGCTCTCGCTGATGTTCCTGATGCAGATCATCGCGACGATGCAGGTCTTCACCGAGCCGTTCCTGCTCACCAACGGCGCGGGCCCCGAGGGCTCCACGACGACGGTGGTCTACCTCATCTACCAGTACGCCTTCAACTTCAACAACTACGGCGGCGCCGCGGCCCTCGGCCTCGTCCTGCTCGTCCTGCTCGCCGGTTTCTCGGCGGCGTACGTCCGCCTCAGCCGCGACAGCGACCAGTAGACCGGGGGAACCCATGTCGACCCGCACACTCATCTCACCGGCCACCCTCGGCCGCACCCGGGGCAAGGTCGTCTACTGGACCGTCTTCGGCCTGGTGATGCTCCTGTTCACGCTCGTCTTCATCGGGCCGCTGTACTGGATGGCCGTCAACGGGCTGAAATCGACCGAGGAGTTCACCAGGATCCCGCCGACCCTGGTCCCGCACGGTGTGCACACCGACAACTTCAGCAACGCCTGGCGCGTGATGGACTTCGCCAAGCTCCTGCTCAACACGCTCTGGTACGCGTTCGGCGCGCTCGCCTTCCAGCTCGTCCTCGACGTGGCCGCCGCCTACTCGCTGTCCAAGCTGCGCCCGGTGTTCGGCAAGGCGATCCTCGCGATGATGCTGGCCACCCTCATGATCCCGGCCGCCGTCCTGGTCGTACCGCAGTACCTGACCGTCCTCGACGTGCCGATCTTCCGGCGGAACCTGCTCAACACCCCGTGGGCGATCTGGCTGCCGTCCGTCACCAACGCCTTCAACATCTTCCTGCTCAAGCGGTTCTTCGACTCGATCCCGCGCGAGCTCCTGGACGCAGCGTCCATCGACGGTGCCTCGCCGCTGCGCACGCTGCGCTCGGTGGTCCTTCCCATCTCCCGGCCGATCCTGGGCGTCGTCTCCATCTTCGCGGTGATCGGCGTCTGGAAGGACTTCCTCTGGCCGATGCTGACCCTGCCCGACCCCACCAAGCAGACCCTCAACGTGGGCATCTACTCGCTCGCCCAGGGTGTCCCCGAGAACTGGCTCACGGCGGCCCTCGCCATGGCGTCGATCCCCACACTCCTCATCTTCATCGTGTTCCAGCGCAACATCATGAGCGGTCTCACCGCGGGCGGCCTCAAGGGCTGACGCCCCGCATCCGCTCTCCCCGCACTCCGCCGCCGGCCCCACCCACCATGCCCCCGCTGAACGACGGGGGCCGGCGGCGGGATCCCACCTGCCCGAAAGGATCCTCCCGTGGCAGCCCACGAAAGCGACGACTGGTGGCGCTCGGCCGCCATCTACCAGGTGTACGTACGCAGCTTCGCCGACGGAGACGGCGACGGCACCGGCGACCTCGCGGGCGTCCGGGCCAAGCTGCCCTACCTCGCCGAACTGGGCGTCGACGCCCTGTGGTTCACCCCCTGGTACCTGTCCCCGCTCGCCGACGGCGGCTACGACGTGGCCGACTACCGCACCATCGACCCCGCGTTCGGCACCCTGGCCGAGGCCGAGAAGCTCATCGTCGAGGCCCGCGCCCTCGGCATCCGCACCATCGTCGACATAGTGCCGAACCACATATCGGACCAGCACATCTGGTTCCGGGCCGCCCTCGCGGCCGGGCCCGGCAGCCCCGAACGGGAGCTCTTCCACTTCCGGCCCGGCCGCGGCGAACACGGCGAACTCCCGCCCAACACCTGGCCGTCGCAGTTCGCGGGGGAGACCTGGACCCGCGTCGAGGACGGCGAGTGGTACCTCCATCTGTTCACTCCGCAGCAGCCCGACCTCAACTGGGCCCACCCGGCGGTGCGCAGGGAACACGAGGACGTGCTGCGCTTCTGGTTCGAGCGGGGCGTGGCCGGCGTACGCATCGACTCGGCGGCGCTGCTCGCCAAGGATCCCGGGCTCGCCGACCTCGTCGAGGGCGCCGACCGGCACCCCTACATCGACCGCGACGAACTCCACGACATCTACCGCTCCTGGCGGGCGGTGGCCGACGAGTACGGGGCGGTCTTCGTCGGCGAGGTGTGGCTGCCCGACAGCGAGCGCTTCGCCCGCTATCTGCGCCCCGACGAACTGCACACCGCCTTCAACTTCAGCTTCCTGAGCTGCCCGTGGGACGCGGCGCGGCTGCGCGCCTCCATCGACGACACCCTCGCCGAGCACGCCCCGGTCGGCGCGCCCGCCACCTGGGTCCTGTGCAACCACGACGTGACCCGCACGGTTACCCGTTACGGCCGTACCGACACCGGGTTCGACTTCGCGGCCAAGCGCTTCGGCACCCCCACCGACCTGGCGCTCGGCACCCGCAGAGCCCGCGCCGCGGCCCTGCTCTCCCTCGCGCTTCCCGGCTCGGTCTACCTCTACCAGGGCGAGGAACTGGGCCTGCCCGAGGCCGACATCCCCCTCGACCGCATCGAGGACCCCATGCACTTCCGCTCCGGCGGCGTGGACCCGGGCCGCGACGGCTGCCGGGTCCCGCTGCCCTGGACGGCCGAGCCGTGGGCCACCCCCTGGCTGCCGCAGCCGGCCGACTGGGCGCGGTACGCCGCCGACCGCCAGGGCGGCGACCCGTCCTCCATGCTCGCCCTCTACCGCCGGGCCCTCCTGGTCCGCCGCACCCAACCCGGCTTCGGCGACGGCACGTTGACGTGGCTGGAGGCCCCGCGGGACGTCCTCGCCTTCGCCCGCGAGGGCGGCCTGCTCTGTGTGGTCAACCTCGGCGACCGGCCGGTCCCGCTTCCCGGCCACCGCTCCCTCCTGCTCGCCAGCGGCCCCCTCGCCGACGGGCTCCTCCCCAAGGACACGGCGGTCTGGCTGCGCGCCTGACCCCGTCCGCACCATCCCGCTCCTCTCCCATCCCCGCTCCCCCCACGAAAAGAGGGTCTGTCATGCGCATGATGAGAGCCGCACGCGATGCCGTACGTCAGGAGCCACCACCCCCACCGCCGGACGGACCGGCGGCCGCACGCGCCGCCTTTTCCGGGCGCCCCGCACGGACCGGGCGGCGAAACGCAGCCGCCGGGCGCACCGTGCCGGCCGGGCGGGCCGCCGCCGCGGTCGCCGCGCTCGCCTGTGTCGTCGCGCTGGGCGCGGTCGGACTCGGCTCCGGAGCCTCGGCGTCGGCCGCCGAATCCACCCCGCTGTCCCCGCTGGCCGTCGCGGGCCGTGGCGCCACCGTGCCGTTCACCGAGCTGGAGGCGGAGGCCGCCGCCACCAACGGCACGGTGATCGGCCCCGACCGCACCTACACCTCGCTGCCCTCGGAGGCCTCGGGCCGCAGCGCGGTCAAGCTGAGCGCGCCCGGCCAGTACGTCGAGTTCACGCTCACCAAGCCGGCCAACGCCGTCGACGTCCGCTACAGCGTCCCGGACAACGCGGCGGGTACCGGCATCAGCGCGCCCGTCGAGCTCAGCTCCGGCGGAGCCAAGCTGAAGGACCTCACCTTCACGTCCAAGTACGGCTGGTTCTACGGCAGTTACCCCTTCCAGAACCAGCCGGGCGACAAGCCGCACCACTTCTACGACGAGACGCGCACCCTGTTGGGCAAGACCCTGCCCGCGGGTTCCAAGGTGCGGGTCACGCTGCCCTCGACCAGCGCGACGCCGTGGGCCGTGGTCGACCTCGCCGACTTCGAGCTCGTCCCCGACCCGGTGGCCCGCCCCGCGGGCTCGCTGTCGGTGGCGGACTACGGCGCGGACGCGAGCGGCGCCGCCGACTCGACCTCCGCCTTCCAGCAGGCGGTCGACGCGGGCAAGGCGCAGGGCAAGACGGTCTACATCCCCTCCGGCACCTTCAAGCTCACCGACCATGTGGTGGTGGACCAGGTGACGCTGGCGGGGGCCGGCCCCTGGTACTCGGTCCTGACCGGCCGCAGCTCCACCGACCGCACCCGGGCCGCCGGGATCTACGGCAAGTACGTGAGCGGCGGCGGCTACAAGGGTGGCATCCGCCCCTACGAGTCGGGCGGGCCGAGCCGCAACGTCGTCCTCAAGGACTTCGCGCTGATCGGCGAGATCACCGAGCGCGTCGACGAGGACCAGGTCAACGGCATCGGCGGCGCGCTCAGCAACTCCACCGTCGACGATGTGTGGCTCCAGCACACCAAGGTCGGGGCCTGGATGGACGGCCCCATGGACGACTTCCACATCAAGAACAGCCGGATCCTCGACCAGACGGCCGACGGCGTCAACTTCCACTGGGGGGTGACCCATTCGTCGGTGGAGAACACCTTCCTGCGCAACACCGGTGACGACGGGCTCGCCATGTGGTCCGACGCCGTGACCGACGCCAACAACACGTTCAAGAACAACACGGTGGTGGCGCCCGTCCTCGCCAACAACATCGCCCTCTACGGCGGCAGGGACAACGCGGCGACCGACAACGTGGTCGCGGACACCGTCACCAACGGCGGCGGGCTGCACGTCGGCAACCGGTTCGACGGCGTCAACCCGGGCACCGGCACCGACGTCCAGGGCACCATCACCCTGGCCCGCAACACCACCATCCGGGCCGGCAACGCGGACCTCGGCTGGCCGTTCCCGATCGGCGCGGTCTGGTTCGACTCCCGCAACAGCACCATGGACAAGGCGACGGTGAACGTGACCGACACCGACATCCTGGACAGCTCCTACGCGGCGATCCACTTCGTGTCCGGCACCACCAAGGGCGTCAACTTCAGCAACGTCAACATCGACGGCACCGGCACCTTCGCCCTCCAGTTCAACGACCCGGCCCAGCTCAGCATGACCGGGGTCACCGCGAAGAACCTCGGGTTCTCCGAGCCGGTCTACAGCTGCCTCGGCGGCAATCTCGCCCTCACCCAGGGCGCGGGCAACTCCGGCTGGAACGGCAAGCTGCCCGCCACCTACTGCGGCGAGTGGCCCAAGCCCAACTACGACCACGGCGGCACCACCACACCCCCGAGCAGCCCGCCGCCCACCGGGCCCAGCTCGCCGCCGCCGAGCAGCCCGCCGGCCGACCCCGACCTCGCCAAGGGCCGCCCGGTCACCGAGACCTCGCACACCCAGGTCTACGACGCGGCCAAGGCCGTCGACGGCGACGCCAACAGCTACTGGGAGAGCGCCAACAACGCCTTCCCGCAGTCGATCACCGTCGACCTCGGCTCGGCACGGGCCGTCGGCAAGCTGGTCCTGAAACTGCCGCCCGCGACCGCCTGGGGCGCCCGCACCCAGACGCTCTCCGTGCTCGGCAGCACCGACAACGGCTCGTACGGGCAGCTCGTCGCGGGCCGGGGCTACACCTTCGACCCGGCCACCGGCAACAAGGCCACCGTCACCCTGCCGGCGAACACCAGCACCCGCTATCTGCGGCTCACGGTGACCGCCAACACCGGCTGGCCCGCCGCGCAGATCGGCGAGTTCGAGGCGTACGCGCCCTGACGGTGCGCCGCCCGGCCGGGTCGGGATCCCGCCCGGCCGGGTCCGGGACCCGATGGCCGAGATTGTTGAACACCCCGGGGTCGCCGCGCGCGGCTGCGCGGCCGCCCCGGGGTACTCGGGGTCTCAGGAGGGCAGGGGTCTGGGCGGGCGCGGGCCGGTGTAGTGGCCGCTCGGGCGCAGTCTGAGCGGAGGCTGCGCGTACTCCTCCAGGGCGTGGGCGATCCAGCCGGCCGTGCGGGCCACCGCGAACACGGTCTCGCCGGCCTCGGCGGGCATGCCGAACGCCACGCTCATGACGGCGAGAGCCAGGTCGACGTTGGCGTGCAGGTCGGTGTGGCGGGCCGTGGTCGCGACGACGTCGCGGGCCGCGGCGAGCGCGTCGGCGGCCCGCGGGGCCGTCCCGAGCAGCGCGAACAGGGCCTGGGCGCGCGGGTCTTCGCCCGGGTAGAGCCGGTGACCGAGGCCCGGCACGGACCGTCCCGAGCGCAGATGGTCGGCGACGACCGGGGCGGCGCCGCCCCGGTCGAGCACGTCGGCGAGGGTGCGGTGGGCGAGCCCGCTCGCGGCGCCGTGCAGCGGCCCCTCCAGGGCGCCGAGCCCCGCTCCGACGACGGCGTACGGATGGGCGCGGGCCGAGGCGGCGACGCGGGCGGCGAGCGTGGAGGCGGCCAGGTCGTGATCGATGAGCAGCGCGAGTGCCGTGTCCAGCAAGCGAACTGACGTATCGTCAGGTTCCTGTGGCGTCAGGCGCTGCCACAGCTGCCGCGCCAGGCGGCCCTCGGCGGGGCGCCGCGCGTCCGCCGTCGGCAGGGCGCCCACGAGCGTCGGAATCAAGGTGCGGCCACAGCCCAGTACCGCCGCCGGGGAGAGGTCGAAACGCAGCGGGTCCGCCGCCGAGACCGCGACCGTCGCGGCCCGCAGCCGGTCCATCGCTCCGCTGTGCGCGGGCAGTGCCGCGACGGCGCGCCGGGCCGCGTCCAGGAACGGCGGGGGCGCGGTGAAGCGCGGGCCGTGCGCCAGCTCCCCGGTCCACACCCACTGGGCCACTTCTTCGAAGCCGTAGGCGGTGGCGAGGTCGACCGCGTCGACACCGCGGAAGTAGTAGCGGTCCTTGTCGATCAGGGTGAGGGCGGTGCGGAAGGTCAGGTCTGCGCCGGACGCGCCGGTGGCCGGCTCCCGGCGGGCGCCGCGCCGGGCGAGCGCGTCGATCTCCCGCGCGTCGAAGGTGGAGCCCCGGCCGCCCGGGGCGCGCTCGCTGCTCAGCTGTCCCCGGCTGACGTACGCGTAGACCGTCTCGGGCTTCACGCCGAGCCGCTGTGCCGCCTCGCGCGTGGTGAGCCGTGCCTGATCCGTCATGGGGTCACCGTATCCGTCGGGTCATCCATCCCGATCCACGTTGATTCAATCAACATTGACAGGTCTGGAGTCAAGCATAGACAGTCAAGTCAATATGAGGAACTGAAGGAGGCAGCCACATGGCCGGCACCACCACCGCCCCCGCCGCCGCGGTACCCCGCGGGCTCGCGGGCGTCGTCGTCACGGACACCGAACTCGGCGACGTCCGCGGGCGCGAGGGCTTCTACCACTACCGCCAGTACTCGGCCGTCGAGCTCGCCCGGAGCCGTACCTTCGAGGACGTCTGGCACCTGATGGTCCACGGTGAACTGCCCGACGCCGCGGGCCGCGCCGCCTTCACCGCCCGCACCGCCCGGCTGCGCCACCTGCCCGACGGCGTGCGCGAGGCGCTTGCCGGCATCGCCCGTACCGGCGCCCCGTCCGGGCCGCTCGCCGGGCTGCGCACCGCGCTCTCCCTGCTGGGCGCCGCCAGGGGCTTCAGGCCGGTGTACGACCTGGACGCCGAGCGGCGCGCCGAGGACGCGCTCGCCGCGTGCGCCGCCGTGCCCACCCTGCTGACCGCTCTGCACCGGCTCGGCCAGGGCCTCGAACCGGTCGAGCCGCGCGACGACCTGGCGTACGCCGCCAACTACCTCTACATGCTGACCGGTCGCGAGGCCGCGCCCGAGCGGGTCCGCGCCGTCGAGCAGTACTTGATCTCCACCGTCGACCACGGCTTCAACGCGTCCACGTTCACCGCCCGAGTCGTCGCCTCCACCGGCGCGGACGTCGCGGCGAGCCTGGTCGCCGCGGTGGGCGCGCTCTCCGGGCCCCTGCACGGCGGCGCCCCCAGCCGCGCCCTCGACACCCTCGACGCGATCGGCACGCCGGAGCGCATCGACGGCTGGATCCGCGAACGCGTCCTGGCCGGAGAGCGGATCATGGGCTTCGGGCACCCCGTCTACCGCACCGAGGATCCCCGCTCCCGCATGCTGCGCGGGATCGCCGAGGAGTTCGGCGGGCCGCTGGTCTCGTTCGCCGTCGAGGTGGAGCGCCAGGTCGAGGCGATCCTCGCCGAGCTCAAGCCGGGGCGCGAGCTGCACACCAACGTGGAGTTCTACGCCGGGGTGGTCATGGAGCTGTGCGGGCTGCCGCGCGAGATGTTCACGCCCACGTTCTGCGCCGCGCGGGTTGTGGGCTGGAGCGCCAACATCCTGGAGCAGTCCGCGGACTCGAAGATCATTCGCCCTGCGGCGCGCTATGTGGGGCCGGCTCCGGTGCGGGCCGTGCCGGTGGTCTGAGCGGTGCGTCGCTCTGAGCGGTGCGTTGCGATGACCCGGTTCGCTTTCGGGTGCGGGCCGTGCGGGCCGGTGGGGGGCCGTTCGCGCAGTTCCCCGCGCCCCTAACCCCGTTTTCGGCTGCGGGTCGTGCTCGCTTCTCGCGCAGTTCCCCGCGCCCCTAACCCCGTTTTCGGCTGCGGGTCGTGCTCGCTTCTCGCGCAGTTCCCCGCGCCCCTGTAGGGCGCCCGGCGTCGGACGGGTGGCGCCCACCGCGGCGATACGGGGTCTGGGGCGGAGCCCCAGGGGGGTGCGGGAGAATGTGGGGCGCGAACCGGCGAATCGAGAGTGCGGAGAGGCCCGTGGACAGCCCGAGCAAGCAGATCCCCGTCATCGTCCTCGCCGGGTTCCTCGGCTCGGGCAAGACCACCCTGCTCAACCATCTGCTCCGGGCCTGCCGCGGTACCCGCATCGGGGCGATCGTCAATGACTTCGGCTCCATCGAGATCGACGCCATGACGGTGGCGGGACAGCTCGGCGACTCCACCGTCTCGCTCGGCAACGGCTGTCTGTGCTGCGCCGTCGACGCGAGCGAACTCGACGTCTACCTGGACCGGCTGACCCGGCCCGCCGCGCGCATCGACGTCGTCGTCATCGAGGCGAGCGGCCTCGCCGAGCCGCAGGAGCTGGTGAAGATGGTGCTCGCCAGCGAGAACCGGCGGATCGTGTACGGGGGTCTGGTCGAGGTCGTCGATGCCGCGGAGTACGACGCGACGCGCGAGCGGCACCCCGAGATCGATCGTCATCTGGCCGTCGCCGACCTGGTGGTGCTCAACAAGACGGACCGGGTGGACGCGGCGGACCTGGCCCGGCTGCGCACCCGTCTCGCGGGAACCGCCGCGGTCGTCGAGTCCTCGTACGGCCAAGTCGACCCGGAGCTCTTCTTCGACGCGCGGCCCCTCGCCGAGCGGGTCGGCCAGCTCGCCTTCGACGACCTCCTGGACGACGAGGCGCCCGGCGGCTGCACCGATGACCACGAGCACCACGCCGGATGCCACGGCCACGGCACGCATCTGCACACCGGGTACGCATCCGTCGCCTTCACCTCGGACGCGCCCCTGGACCCGCGCCGCCTGATGGACTTCCTCGACACCCGGCCCGACGGCCTCTACCGCATCAAGGGGTTCGTCGACTTCGGCGCGGCCGACCCCCGCAACCGGTACAGCCTGCACGCCGTCGGCCGGTTCCTGCGCTTCTACCCCGAGGCGTGGAGCCCCGGGCAGGAGCGCCGCACCGAGCTCGTCCTCATCGGCGCCGGGATCGACGCACCCGCCCTCGACAAGCAGCTCGCCGGATGCGTGGCCGCGGCCACGGACGGGCCCCCGGCCGAGCACGCGATGTGGGGCGTCCTGCGCTATGTGCCGGAGCCGGAGCCGGAGCCGGAGGACGGGGAGGTCGGGGAGGACGGGGAAGCACCCCGGGAAACCCGCGGGGCCGGGGAGTTCGATGAACTCCCCGGCGCTGTCGGCTAGTTGACGCCCGCTGGGCGCCCCCGTCGCCCCGCCGCCGTTGTTACGACGACGGGCCCGCAAGGACCGCCACGGGGGAGACCAGCGGCGTGCCCGAGCCGTCACGGCGCGGGTCGGGATCCGGGAGCTGTGCCGGGGCCCCGTTGGCCTGGGCGGCGCGCACCGGGGCCGGGCCCGCCCAGGCGAGCACCAGCTTGTCCTCGCCCTTCAGGAACCGCTGACAGCGCACCCCGCCGGTGGCCCGGCCCTTGCGCGGATACTGGTCGAAGGGGGTCAGCTTCGCGGACACCGCGGCGTCGCCGAGCAGTGTCGCGCCCGAGCCCGCCACCGAGAACACCGCCCCGTCGCCGGCCGGGTCGACCGCCGTGAACGAGATGACCTTGGCGCCGTCGGTCAGCTTGATGCCCGCCATGCCGCCCGCCGCCCGGCCCTGCGGCCGCACCTGGTTCGCCTGGTAGCGCAGGAGCTGGGCGTCGTCGGTGATGAAGACCAGGTCCTCCTCGCCGGTGCGCAGCTCGGCCGCGCCCACGATCCGGTCACCGTCCTTGAGGGTGATGACCTCCAACTCGTCCTTGTTGGCCGGATAGTCGGGCACCACGCGCTTGACGACGCCCTGTTCGGTGCCGATCGCCAGACCCGGCGAGGACTCGTCGAGCGTGGTGAGACACACCACCCTCTCGTCGGGCTCCAGGGAGGAGAGGAACTCCGAGATCGGCGCGCCGCCCGACAGGTTGGGCGCGGACGCCGTGTCCGGGAGCCGCGGCAGGTCGATCACCGCGAGCCTGAGCAGCCGACCGCCGGACGTCACCACGCCCACGTCGCCGCGCTGGGTCGCGGGCACCGCGGAGACGATCACATCGTGCTTGACGCGCTTGTCGTCCTCGCCCGCCACGAACGGCTCGCCGTGCGCGGTGCGCGCCAGCAGGCCCGTCGAGGAGAGCAGCACCCGGCACGGGTCGTCCGCGACCTCCAGGGCCACGGCCGCGACCGGGGAGCCGGCCGACTCGAGCAGGACCGTGCGCCGGTCGGTGCTGAACTTCTTGGCCACCGCGGCCAGTTCGGCCGACACCAGCTTGCGCAGCTCGCCGTCCGAATCCAGGATCCCCGTCAGCTCGTCGATCTCGCCGGTCAGCCGGTCGCGCTCGCTCTCCAGCTCGATCCGGTCGAACTTGGTGAGCCGGCGCAGCGGGGTGTCCAGGATGTACTGCGTCTGGATCTCGCTCAGCGAGAAGTGCTCGATGAGCCGCTCCTTCGCCTGCGCCGAGTTGTCACTCGACCGGATGATCCTGATGACCTCGTCGATGTCGACGAGGGCCACCAGCAGACCCTCGACCAGGTGCAGCCGGTCCCGGCGCTTGGTGCGGCGGAACTCGCTGCGCCGGCGCACCACGGTGAAGCGGTGGTCGAGATAGACCTCCAGGAGCTCCTTGAGGCCGAGCGTGAGCGGCTGACCGTCCACCAGGGCCACGTTGTTGATGCCGAAGGACTCCTCCATCGGCGTCAGCTTGTAGAGCTGCTCCAGGACGGCCTCCGGGACGAAGCCGTTCTTGATCTCGATGACCAGGCGCAGGCCGTGCGAACGGTCGGTCAGGTCCTTCACGTCGGCGATGCCCTGGAGCTTCTTCGAGCCGACCAGGTCCTTGATCTTGGAGATGACCTTCTCCGGGCCGACCGTGAACGGCAGCTCGGTGACGACCAGGCCCTTGCGGCGCGCCGTCACGTTCTCCACCGAGGCCGTGGCCCGGATCTTGAAGGTGCCGCGGCCCGACTCGTACGCGTCCTTGATGCCCGCCAGGCCCACGATCCGTCCGCCGGTCGGCAGGTCGGGACCCGGCACGAAGCGCATCAGCGCCTCCAGGTCCGCCTGCGGGTGCCGGATCAGATGGCGGGCGGCCGCGATGACCTCGCCCAGGTTGTGCGGCGGCATATTGGTCGCCATGCCGACCGCGATCCCCGACGAGCCGTTGACCAGGAGGTTCGGATAGGCGGCCGGGAGGGCGACCGGCTCCTGCTCCTGGCCGTCGTAGTTCGAGGCGAAGTCGACGGTGTCCTCGTCGATGGACTCCGTCATCAGCGAGGTGGCGTCGGCCATCTTGCACTCGGTGTACCGCATCGCGGCCGGCGGGTCGTCGTTGCCGAGCGAGCCGAAGTTGCCGTGCCCGTTGACCAGCGGAAGCCGCATCGAGAACGGCTGCGCCATGCGCACCAGGGCGTCGTAGATGGAGGCGTCGCCGTGCGGGTGCAGCTTGCCCATCACCTCGCCGACGACCCGGGCGCACTTCACATAGCCGCGGTCGGGGCGCAGGCCCATCTCGTTCATCTGGTAGACGATGCGGCGCTGGACGGGCTTCATTCCGTCCCGCGCGTCCGGCAGGGCCCGCGAGTAGATCACGGAGTACGCGTACTCGAGGAAGGAGCCCTGCATCTCGTCGACGACGTCGATGTCGAGGATCCGCTCCTCGAAGTCGTCGGGCGGCGGCGGGGTCTTCGTGCTGCGGCGGGCCATCGCGGCTGCTGCTCCTTCACGTACCGGATCGGATCACTGATGCCGACCATTGTGGACCGTCCCACTGACAACGCCGACCGCGACCCGGGAACTTCGCCAGGTGCCCGCGCGCTTGCATACAGTGGCAGGACTTCTCAACCCAGGACTTCCTCCGCCAGTACTTCACACTGCGGTACTGCACATCGCGAACGAAGGGACGTACATGCCCATGGGTCACACGGCCACAGCGCAGGCCGGCTCCGGCGGCCTGACAGCGACTGAGCACCGACTGGCCAACGGCCTGCGCGTGGTGCTCTCCGAGGACCACCTGACCCCGGTCGCCGCGGTGTGCCTCTGGTACGACGTCGGTTCGCGCCACGAGGTCAAGGGCCGCACCGGCCTCGCCCACCTCTTCGAGCACCTCATGTTCCAGGGCTCCCAGCAGGTCCACGGCAACGGCCACTTCGAGCTGGTGCAGGGCGCCGGCGGCTCGCTCAACGGCACCACCAGCTTCGAGCGCACCAACTACTTCGAGACCATGCCCACCCACCAGGTGGAGCTCGCGCTCTGGCTGGAGGCCGACCGCATGGGCTCGCTGCTGGCCGCCCTCGACGAGGAGTCGATGGACAACCAGCGCGACGTCGTCAAGAACGAGCGCCGCCAGCGCTACGACAACGTGCCCTACGGCACCGCGTTCGAGAAGCTCACCGCGCTCGCCTACCCCGAGGGCCACCCCTACCACCACACTCCGATCGGCTCGATGGCCGACCTGGACGCGGCGACCCTCGACGACGCGCGGCAGTTCTTCCGTACGTACTACGCGCCCAACAACGCGGTGCTCTCGGTGGTCGGCGACATCGACCCCGAGCAGACGCTGGCCTGGGTGGAGAAGTACTTCGGCTCCATCCCCTCCCACGACGGCAAGCAGCCGCCCCGCGACGGCGCCCTGCCCGGCACCATCGGCGGGCAGCTGCGCGAGGTCGTCGAGGAGGACGTCCCCGCGCGCGCCCTCATGGCCGCCTACCGGCTGCCCCACGACGGCACCCGCGAGGCCGATGCCGCCGACCTGGCGCTGACCGTCCTCGGCGGCGGCGAGTCCTCCCGGCTGCACAACCGCCTGGTCCGCCGCGACCGGAGCGCGGTCGCCGCGGGCTTCGGCCTGCTGCGCCTCGCCGGCGCCCCCTCGCTCGGCTGGCTGGACGTCAAGACGTCCGCGGGCGTCGAGGTCCCCGACATCGAGGCCGCGGTCGACGAGGAGCTCGCGCGGTTCGCCGCCGAGGGCCCGACCGCCGAGGAGATGGAGCGCGCCCAGGCCCAGTTGGAGCGCGAATGGCTCGACCGGCTCGGCACGGTGGCCGGCCGCGCCGACGAACTGTGCCGCTACGCCGTGCTGTTCGGCGACCCGCAGCTCGCCCTGACCGCCGTCGACCGCGTGCTGGAGATCACCGCGGACGAGGTCAAGGCGATCGCCGCCGCGACGCTGCGCCCCGACAACCGGGCGGTCCTGGTGTACGAGCCCACCGCGGCACCCGAGGCAGGCAACGAAGAGGAAGAGGCGGGCCAGTGACGGACGCTGTCGTGACCATGGAGTTCCACCCGCAGCCCACCGCGGGCGCGGCCAAGCCGTGGGCCTTCCCGGCCCCCGAGCGCGGGACGCTCGACAACGGCCTGACCGTGCTGCGCTGCGACCGCCCCGGCCAGCAGGTCGTCGCCGTCGAGATCTTCCTCGCGGCCCCGCTCGACGCCGAGCCCGAGGGCCTCGACGGCGTCGCCACGATCATGGCGCGCGCCCTGACCGAGGGCACCGACAAGCACTCGGCGGAGGAGTTCGCCGCCGAACTGGAGCGCTGCGGCGCCACCATCGACGCGCACGCCGACCACCCCGGCGTCCGGGTCTCCCTCGAAGTGCCCGTCTCGCGACTGCCCAAGGCGCTCTCGCTGCTCGCCGACGCGCTGCGCGCCCCCGCGTTCGCCGACGCCGAGATCGAGCGGCTGGTGGCCAACCGGCTCGACGAGATCCCGCACGAGCAGGCCAACCCGGCCCGCCGCGCCGCCAAGCAGCTCTCCAAGGAGCTCTTCCCCGCCACCGCGCGCATCTCCCGGCCCCGCCAGGGCACCGAGGAGACGGTCGCCGCGATCGACGCGGCCGCGGTGCGTGCCTTCTACGAGGCGTACGTGCGTCCCGCCACGGCCGTCACCGTCGTCGTCGGCGATCTGTCGGGCACCGACCTCGACGCGATCCTCGCGGACACCCTGGGCGCCTGGACCGGCAACACCGCGAAGGCGCGCCCCGTCCCGCCGATCACCGCCGACGACAGGGGCAGGGTCGTCATCGTGGACCGCCCCGGCGCGGTCCAGACGCAGCTGCTCATCGGTCGCATCGGCCCCGACCGCCACGACCGGGTCTGGGCGGCCCAGGTGCTCGGCACGTACTGCCTGGGCGGCACCCTGACCTCGCGCCTGGACCGCGTGCTGCGCGAGGAGAAGGGCTACACCTACGGGGTGCGTTCCTTCGGCCAGGTGCTGCGCTCGGGGCCGGAGGGCGGCGCCGCGATGCTCGCCATCAGCGGCTCGGTCGACACCCCGAACACCGGGCCCGCCCTGGACGACCTGTGGAAGGTGCTGCGCAAGCTCGCCGCCGAGGGTCTGACGGACGCGGAGCGCGAGAGCGCCGTGCAGAACCTGGTGGGTGTCGCGCCCCTCAAGTACGAGACCGCGGCGGCGGTCGCGGCGACCCTCGCCGACCAGGTCGAGCAGTTCCTGCCGGACGACTACCAGGCCCAGCTGTACGCGCAGCTCGCGGAGACCGGCACCGTGGAGGCGACGGCGGCCGTCGTCAACGCCTTCCCGGCCGACCGGCTCGTCACGGTGCTCGTGGGCGACGCGGCGCAGATCGCGGAGCCGGTGCGGGCGCTCGGAATCGGTGAAGTGAGCGTCGTCACGGGCTGATTGACGCGTCGTCGAGCCCCGTACTTCCGGGGCATACGGGACCCCGGTGGCGCACGCGCCTCCGGGGTCCCCCCATATGTCCGGTTTATTGGAGAGGTTGCCTGTCTGTCATGTGGCGTGCGCAACAAAAACCGGCGTCTGTTTGGTGATTGAAAGATCAGCCGTCTAGCGTCAATCGCGCTGTCCGTCACCACCCGTCGCAGCCGCGGCACCGGACAGTGATCGCCGAGTCCCCGATGGCGCGAGCCAGGGGAGCCGGGGACCCACTCAGTCCCTGGGGTGAATCGGACGCCCCCGCCCGCGGGGGAGCCCGTAGGAGACCTTCCTGCTCCGAACCCGTCAGCTAACCCGGTAGGCGAGATGGAAGGAAAGGACACCGCCGCTCCATGGCGTTCACCCGTGCCACCGGGAAACATCGCGCGCCCAGCCGGATGACGCGCCGCAGCGCGAACATCGCGGGCATCGCCACCCTCGCCACCGCCGGAGTCGTAGGCACCCTCGCCTCCCCGGCCGTCGCCGCCCCGAGCACCACCACCGACACCGGCCTCACCCAGGCCATCGTCATCGGCGACACCCTCGCCGACCAGCTCGGCGCCCAGGCCGACGCGCAGAAGCAGGCGGCCGCGAAGGCCAAGGCGAAGGCGGAGGCCGAAGCCGAGGCCAAGCGCAGGGCCGAGCAGCGCGCCCAGGAGGCCCGCGAGGCCAAGGAGCGCGCCGCGCGCGAGGCCGAGCGCAAGCGCCTCAACACGTTTGTCGCCCCCATAGCCAACAGCTATGTGTCCACGGGCTACAAGACCGGCGGATCGCTGTGGTCCTCCGGCAGCCACACGGGCATCGACTTCCACGCGGGCATCGGCACCCCGGTGCACGCCGTGGGTCTGGGCACCGTCGTGGAGGCCGGCGCGGGCGGCGCGTACGGCAACAACGTCGTGATCAAGATGCACGACGGCACGTACACGCAGTACGGCCACCTCTCGGTCATCCAGGTCTCCGTCGGCCAGTCCGTGGAGCCCGGCACCCAGATCGCCCTCTCGGGCAACACCGGCAATACCACCGGCCCGCACCTCCACTTCGAGGCCCGCACCGGCCCGGAGTACGGCTCGGACATCGACCCGATCGCCTACCTGCGGTCGCACGGCGTGAGCGTCTGAGGCGCCTCGGCCTCCGCGCACACCGAAGACCCCCGGCATCGCGCCGGGGGTCTTCGCCGTTGGCCCGAAGGCGTCCGCGGGTCCCGGCCGTCATCCGGAAGTAACACGGCGTCGATACAGTCGCCGCTCGGGCGTCGCCCGACCGCGATCCGGCGGGAATCCAGGCGGAGGTTCGGACGTGCGTGTTCCGGCGCATTCCATCGGCGCGGCGATCCGCGACGACATCGTCTCGGGCGTTTTCGAGCCCGGCCGCAGACTCGCCGAAGAAGCCCTCGCGCGCCGTTACGGGGTGTCCCGCGTCCCGGTCCGCGAGGCCCTGCGCACGCTGGAGTCCGAGGGGTTCGTCACCACCCGCAGACACGTCGGCGCCCATGTCGCCGAACTCACCGACCGCGAGGCCGCCGACCTCCTCGAACTGCGCCTGTTCCTGGAGCCGTTGGCCGCGGCGCGGGCCGCCCAACGCCGCGACGAGGCCCATCTCCGGGTGCTGAGCGGCCTGGTGAGGCTGGGTCAGGGGCGGGCGGGCCGCGGCCGGGGGGAGGATCCGCGCTCCTTGTGGGGCTGGTTCCACGAGACGCTGGCCCAGGCCTCCGCGAGCCCCGGACTCATCGCGCTGCTCGCGCAGTTGCGGCACAAGGTCGCCTGGATGTACGTCGTCGAACCGCCGGCCCGCCCGGCCGAGGCATGGGCCCTGCTCGGCGCGATCACCGACGCGGTGGCCCGGCACGACGCCGAACGCGCCCGTGCCCTCACGGCCCAGCACGCCGAGCGCTCCCTGCCGGCCCACCGGCTGCGCCGCCCCGCGCCGCCGCGGCACGGCGCCAGCACCGCGGACGCCCGCGCGTAAGGGCCACGCCGGACAGGCCGTACCCGGACAGGCCGTACCCGGACAGGCCGTACTCGGACAGGCCGTACTCGGACAGGCCGTACTCGGACAGGCCGTACTCGGACAGGCCGTACCCGGACGACAAGCCGTACCCGGGCAAGCCGTATATGAACAGCCGACACCGAGGGAGCGGCGGCATTCCGGCGCCCGGAACGTGCGGGCGCGCAGGAAGACGAAAGGACCGCCGGGCCCGGATCCGGGTCCCGCGGTCCTCCGATGTGCTGCCGGCCGGCTCAGACGGTCTCGGGGAGTTCCTCAAGACCCTCGGCGACCAGCTTGGCCAGACGGTCGAGCGCGGCGTCCGCGCCCTCGGCGTCGGAGGCCAGCACGATCTCCTCGCCGCCCTGCGCGCCCAGGCCGAGCACCGCGAGCATCGACGCGGCGTTGACCGGGTTGCCGTCGGCCTTGGCGATCGTCATGGGGACTCCGGCGGCCGTGGCGGCACGGACGAAGATGGACGCGGGGCGGGCGTGCAGGCCCTCGGCCCAGCCGACGTTGACGCGGCGCTCAGCCATGGTGTTGCCCTTCGAAATCTCTGACGGTTGTCTAGACCAGTCTCTCATGTGGTGCACGGTGCTCCTGCCGACTTTAGGCCCGGGTGCGCCGCCGATCGGCCCTTGCCACCTTCCCCCGCCCCGTACGGCCCCGCGACCCGTACGCTTTCCGTATGACGACGGCGTCCGACCCCGCGTACCCGGCCCACTGGGAGGCCGACGTGGTGCTCCGTGACGGCGGCACCGCGCGCATCCGGCCCATCACCTCCGAGGACGCCGAGCGGCTCGTCTCCTTCTACGAGCTGGTCTCGGACGAGTCGAAGTACTACCGCTTCTTCGCGCCCTACCCGAGGCTCTCCGCCAAGGACGTGCACCGCTTCACCCATCACGACTACGTCGACCGCGTGGGGCTCGCCGCGACCGTCGGCGGCGAGTTCATCGCGACCGTCCGCTACGACCGGATCAACGCCCAGGGGCGGCCGGCCTCCGCCCCCGCCGACGAGGCCGAGGTCGCCTTCCTCGTCCAGGACGCCCACCAGGGCAGGGGCGTCGCCTCCACCCTGCTCGAACACATCGCGGCGGTGGCCCGCGAGCGCGGCATCCGGCGGTTCGCGGCCGAGGTGCTGCCCGCCAACAGCAAGATGATCAAGGTGTTCACGGACGCCGGCTACCAGCAGAAGCGCTCCTTCGAGGACGGCTCGGTCCACCTCACCCTCGACCTGGAACCCACCGCCGAGTCGCTCGCCGTGCAGCGCGCCCGTGAGCTGCGCGCCGAGGCGCGCTCCGTGCAGCGCCTGCTCGCGCCCGGCTCCGTCGCGGTCATCGGCGCCGGCCGCGCCCCCGGGGGCGTCGGCCGGGCGGTGCTGCGCAACCTCCTGGACGCAGGCTTCACGGGGCGGCTCCACGCGGTGAACCAGGCGCTCACCGAGGAGCAGCGCGAGCTCGACGGCGTCCCCGCCTTCCCCTCCGTCGGCGCGATCGGTGAGCCGGTCGACCTGGCGATCATCGCGGTGCCCGCCGAACGGGTGCCGCACGCCGTCGCCGACTGCGGCGAACACGGCGTCCAGGGCCTGGTCGTCCTCTCGGCCGACTACGCGGAGAGCGGTCCGCCCGGCAGGGAGCGCCAGCGCGCGCTGGTGCGCCAGGCCCGCTCGTACGGGATGCGCCTGATCGGCCCCAACGCGTTCGGGATCATCAATACCGCGGCCGGCGTACGGCTGAACGCGTCGCTGGCGCCCGAGGCGCCGCCCGCCGGCCGGATCGGCCTGTTCACCCAGTCCGGTGCGATCGGCATCGCCCTGCTGTCCGGGCTCTACCGGCGCGGCGCGGGCCTGTCCACGTTCATCTCCTCCGGCAACCGCGCCGACGTCTCGGGCAACGACTTCCTCCAGTACTGGTACGAGGACCCCGACACCGATGTCGTGCTGCTCTACCTCGAATCCATCGGCAACCCGCGGAAGTTCACCCGCCTGGCCCGCCGCACGGCCGCCGCGAAACCCGTCGTCGTGGTCAAGGGCGCACGGCACAGCGGCACGACCCCGCCGGGCCACGCCGTTCCGGTGACCCGGGTGCCGGACGCCACGGTCTCGGCGCTGCTGCGCCAGGCCGGCGTCATCCTCGTCGGCACGGTCACCGAACTCGTCGACGCCGGCCTGCTCCTCGCGGGCCAGCCCCTGCCGGCGGGCCCGCGCGTGGCGATCCTCGGCAACTCCGAATCGCTCGGTCTCCTGACGTACGACGCCTGTCTCACCGAAGGGCTGCGCCCCCGCAGGCCCCTCGACCTGACGACGGCGGCGACCCCGGCCGACTTCCGCGCGGCGCTCGCGGCCGCCCTCGCCGACGACACCTGCGACGCGGTCGTGGTGACCGCGATTCCCTGGGTCGGCGAGAACGGGGCGCTGGAGTCCGGTGACGGCCAGGTCCTCGCCGACGCCCTGCGCGAGGCGGCCGCCACGGGCCCGGCCAAGCCGGTGATGGTGGTCCACGTGGAGATCGGCGGCCTGGCCGAAGCGCTCGCGGCGGCAACCCGCACCGCCCCGCGCCCGGCGGGCCCCATCGAACCGTCCCCCCAGCCCACGACGTACACGCCCTCGCGACCTCCCCGCCCCGGCACACATCCAGCCGCTCCGGCGTTCGAGGAGCGGGCGTCCGGGGGCAGCGCCCCCAGCCCACCCACCGGCGGTCGGCCGGGAACGGGCCCGGAGCCGGGCCACAACGCCACCCCGCCCCGTGAGGCAACCCGTATTCCCGCCTACCCCGCCGCCGAGCGAGCCGTGCGGGCCCTCGCCGAAGCCGTCCGCTATGCCCGCTGGCGGCAGGACGCGGCCGAGCCCGGCAAGGTGGGGGAGTACGACGACATCGACGAGGCCGGAGCGGCCGCGCTGATCGAGCGCCTGCTCGGGCCGGACCCCGACCCCCGCGGCACGACCCTGACCGCCGCGGACGGCGATGAGCTGCTCGCCCGGTACGGCATCGCCGTCCACCCCACGCTGCCCGCGCCGGACGCGGCCCACGCCGTCGAGGCCGCGGGCCGCCTCGGCTACCCCGTCGCCCTCAAGACCACCGCCCCGCACCTGCGCCACCGCCCCGACCTCGGCGGCGTCCGCCTCGACCTCGCGGACGAGCACCAACTCGCCCGTGCATATGCCGAATTGAGGGCCACGCTCGGCAAGCCCGAAGAGCTGGGCCCGGTCGTGCAGGCCATGGTCCCGCGCGGCGTGGACACCGTCGTCCGTGCCTCGATCGACCCCGCGGTCGGCGCGGTGCTCTCCTTCGGCCTGGCCGGGGCCGCGTCGGAGCTTCTCGGCGACACCTCCCACCGGCTGATCCCGGCCACCGACCGCGACGCGGCCGAGCTGCTGAGAACCATCAGGACGGCGCCGCTCCTGTTCGGCTGGCGCGGCTCCGCGCCCGTCGACACCGCGGCCCTGGAAGAGCTGCTCCTGCGCGTGTCGCGGCTCGTGGACGACCATCCCGAGGTGGTCGCCGTCGGACTGGAGCCCGTCATCGTCGCCCAGAGGGGCCTCGCGGTCCTGGGTGCGAGCGTGCGCCTGGCCCCCGCCCCGGCCCTGGGTGATCTCGGCCCGAGGCGCCTGCCCAGCTACTGAGGGCCGCCGGCCCCCGGCGGCAGCTTAAGATGGACCCCATGGCGAAGACCGGTACGACGACCCAGGGGCTCCGCGCGGCGATCGAGCGCAGCGGCTACTACCCGGCCCTCGTGGCCGAGGCGGTGGAGGCCGCGGTCGGCGGCGAGCCGATCGCGTCGTACCTGGTGCACCAGGAGACGACGTTCGACGCGAACGAGGTGCGCCGGCATGTGACGGTCCTCGTGCTCACGGACAACCGTTTCATCGTCAGCCACACCGACGAGCAGAACGCGGACACCAGCTCCCCCACGCCGTACGCGACCACCTCGACGGAGTCCGTCAAGCTCGCCAGGATCTCCTCGGTGGTGGTGAGCCGCGTCGTCGCCAATCCCGAGTCCTACACCCCGGGCACCCTGCCCCGCGAGGTCGTCCTCACCATCGGCTGGGGCGCGGTGTCCCGGCTCGACCTGGAGCCCGCCGCCTGCGGCGACCCCAACTGCGACGCCGACCACGGCTACACCGGCAACTCCACCGCCGACGACCTGAGCCTGCGCGTCAGCGAGGCCGGTGACGGCCCCGACACCGTCCGCCAGACCCTGGCCTTCGCCCAGGCGCTGTCCGAGGCGACCGCGGCGACCGGCCGCTGATGGCCCAGCCCGCCTGGCAGGATCCCGAACCCCTCGCCCTCGACAGCGCGCCCGTCCCCGCGTACGGCACCGGATCGCTCGCCGATCTGCTGCCCACCCTCGTGGCCGGCCAGGGCGTCCCCGGGTTCGAGCAGCGCATCGCCGAGCTCACCCCCGCCGACCGCAACTGCGTCTTCCTCATCGACGGCCTCGGCTGGGAGCAGATCAAGGCCCACCCGGACGAGGCGCCGTTCCTGCACTCCCTGCTCGCCACCTCGCGCGGCGGCACGGGGCGCCCCATAACCGCGGGTTTCCCCGCGACCACCGCCACCTCGCTCGCCTCGGTCGGCACCGGCCGTGCCCCCGGCGAGCACGGCCTGCCCGGCTACACCGCGCGCAACCCCGACAGCGGCGAGCTGATGAACCAGCTCCGCTGGAAGCCCTGGACCGACCCGCACCAGTGGCAGCCCTATTCCACCGTCTTCCACCTCGCCGACCAGGCCGGTGTGCACACCGCGCAGGTGTCCGCGCCGGACTTCCAGCACACCCCGCTCACCAAGATCGCGCTGAGCGGCGGCACCTTCCGCGGCAAGCTCTCCGGCGAGGACCGCATGGACCTCGCGGCGGCCCAACTCGCCGCGGGCGACCGCTCGTTGGTCTACACGTACTACTCCGAGGTCGACGGCAAGGGCCACCGGTTCGGCGTCGACTCGGACGCCTGGCGCGGCCAGCTGATGTACGTCGACCGCCTCGCCCAGCGCCTCGCCGAACAACTCCCGCCCCGCGCGGCCCTGTACGTCACCGCCGACCACGGCATGATCGACATCCCCTTCGACGAACAGTCCCGCATCGACTTCGACGAGGACTGGGAGCTGCAGGCCGGCGTCGCCCTGCTCGGCGGCGAGGGCCGCGCCCGCCATGTGTACGCGGTTCCGGGCGCCGCGTCCGACGTGCTGACCTGCTGGCGCGAGGTGCTCGGCGAACAGTTCTGGGTGGCGAGCCGCGACGAGGCGATCGCCGCGGGCTGGTTCGGCCCGCGGATCGACGAGCGGGTGTACGGCCGGATCGGCGACGTGGTGGCCGCCGCCCACGACGACGTCGTCATCATCGCCTCGCGGCGCGAGCCCCACGAGTCCCTGATGGTGGGCAACCACGGCTCGATGACCCCGGTGGAGCAGCTCGTCCCGCTCCTCGAAGTACGCTCGTAGCGCCCCACCCGCCCCTGCCCCGCCCAGACCTGAAAGGCCGTCACCTCCCCATGCCCGAGCTGGTGTTCTTCTCCGGAACGATGGACTGCGGAAAGAGCACCCTCGCTCTTCAGATCGAGCACAACCGCTCCACGCGGGGCCTGCAGGGCATGATCTTCACCCGGGACGACCGGGCGGGCCAGGGCAAACTGTCGTCCCGGCTCGGCCTGGTGACCGACGCGGTCGAGGCCGCCGACGGCTTCGACTTCTACGGCCACCTGGTCGCCCACCTCTCCAAGGGCGGCCGCTGCGACTACGTCATCGCCGACGAGGCCCAGTTCCTGGCGCCCGAGCAGATCGACCAGCTCGCCCGGGTCGTCGACGACCTCGACCTCGACGTCTTCGCCTTCGGCATCACCACGGACTTCCGCTCCAAACTGTTCCCCGGCTCCCAGCGGCTCGTCGAACTCGCGGACCGGGTCGAGGTGCTCCAGGTCGAGGCGCTGTGCTGGTGCGGCGCCCGCGCCACCCACAACGCCCGCACCATCGGGGGCCGGATGGTCGTCGAGGGCGCCCAGGTCGTCGTCGGCGACGTCAACCAGGCCGCGGACGAGATCGGTTACGAGGTGCTGTGCCGGCGCCACCACCGCAGGCGGATGACGAGCGCGTCGGAGCGGGCCGCCGCCCTGTCCCCGGACGTGCTGCCGGTCGCGTCGCCCTGACCGCCCGAGGATCGGACCGCCACGCGTCCAGGGGATCGGCCGACCGCCACGGGCCCGCGGCCCGGACCGCCCCGGGTTCGCGGGAAGCCCGTACCGCGGGGGCGACCGGCGCGCCGCCCGCCCGAACGTGGTGGCGTCCTTCGGCCCAGGTGCGCACAATGGTCGCCTGACGTCGGGGGAGCGGGGCTGGGGGAGCGGGGCGTGTGCGCCAGATAGTGTTCGGGCTGCTCGGGGCCCTGGACGTCCGGGTGGACGGGGTGCGGGTCGCGCTCGGCAGTGCCCGGCAGCGCATCGTCCTGACGACGCTGCTGCTCGCCGCGGACCGGGTGGTTTCCGTCGGCAGTCTGATCGACGCCGTCTGGCAGGGCGACGAACCGGCCACCGCCCGCAATCAGATCGCCATCTGTGTCGGAGCGCTCCGCAAGATCTTCCGCGACGCGGCGGGAACCGACGAGCTGATCGTCACCTCGCACCCCGGATACCTCCTTTCCCTCGCCGAACACCGCCTGGACTCACGGGAGTTCGAGGAGTGCGCGAGCCGGGCCAGGGACGCCGCCCGGCGCGGGCGGGCCGCCGAGGCGAGCGCTCTGATGGAGCAGGCGCTCGGTCTGTGGCGCGGCCGGGCCCTGGAAGGGATCGAGGGGGAACCCGCCGAGTCGGCGGCGGCCCGGCTCGAAGAACTCCGGCTCGACCTGCGGGAGGAGAGGGCCGGACTGCACCTGCGGCTCGGCCGGCACCGCGCGCTCGTCGACGAACTGTCCGCGCTGGTACGGGAGAACCCCCTGCGTGAGCAGGCGCGGGCCTTCCTGATGCTGGCCCAGTACCGGTCGGGACACCGCGCGCAAGCGCTGGAGGTCTTCCGCGAGGGACGGGCCGTTCTGGTCGGCCAGCTGGGCATCGAGCCGGGCCGGGCGCTCCGGTCGCTCCACGACCTCGTCCTGCGGGACGCGCCGGAACTGGGCCGGCCGGCGGCCACCGACACCCCGCCCGCGCCCATCGGCGTCGTTCCCTCCCAACTCCCGGCCAACGTGGCCGCGTTCACCGGCCGGATGGACCAACTCGCCCGCCTGGACCGGATGATCGAGGACAGCTACGGCTCCCGCCCGCTCGCCGTGGGCGTCGTCGCCGGAGTGGCGGGCGTCGGCAAGACCGCGCTCGCCGTGCACTGGGCCAACCAGGCCGCCGCCCGCTTCCCCGACGGGCGGCTCTTCATCGACCTGCGAGGGCACGACGAGAAGGACGACCCGGTCGCCCCCGGCGCCGCACTGGACCGGCTGCTGCGCTCCCTCGGCGTGCCCGGCACACAGATCCCGCCCGACCCCGCCGACCGGGCCGCGCTCTACCGCAGCGTCCTCGACACCAAGCGGATGCTGATCCTTCTCGACAACGCCGGTTCCTACGACCAGATTCAGCCCCTGCTGCCCGGCGCCGGCCGCTGCTGCGTACTGATCACCAGCCGGACCGCCCTCGACGGCCTGACCGGCGACTACGACGTGCTGCGGATGACCCTGCCCACCCTCGCGCAGGCCGAGGCGACCGCGCTGCTCGCGCAGGTGGCCGGGCCCGGCCGGTTCACGGCCGACCCGGTCGCCGCGGCCCGGCTCGGCGAGCTCTGCGACCGGCTGCCGCTCGCCCTGCGGATCGCCGGGGCGCGGCTCGCGGCCCGGCCGCACTGGTCGCTGCGCTCCCTGGTGGGCCGCCTGGAGGACCAGCGTCGCCGGCTCGACGAACTCAGCCCCGGTCAGGGCGGAGTACGGGCGGGACTGCGGCTCAGCTACCGCGATCTGGACCCGGCCGCCGCCCGGATGTACCGCAGGCTCGGTCTGCTCACCGTGCCCGACTTCGCGGCGTGGGTAGGGGCCTGCCTCCTGGACACGGACCTGTGGGAGGCCGAGGACCTGATCGAGCAGCTCGTGGACGCCCAGCTCCTGGAGGTCGTCTCCGGCCCGGCCGGAGCCCCGGCCCGCTACCGCTTCCAGGACCTGCTGCGGCTGTACGCCTGGGAACTGGCGCTGGCCGAGGAGAGCGAGCAGGAGCGCGCCGAGGCGCTGGAGCGCGCCCATGGCGGCTGGCTGGCGCTCGCCGAGGAGGCGCACCGCAGGATGGAGGGCTTCGGCGGGCTCGGGGCCCAGCAGGGCAGTCGCCGGGACCTGCCCGCGTCCTTGGTGGAGGAACTCCTGGCCGAACCGACGGAATGGTTCGAGGCCGAGCGCGCCGCGATCGTGGGGATCGTCGCGCAGTCCGCGCAGTCCGGACAATGCGCGCAGGCCGGACAATGCGTGCAGGCCGGCCAGTCCGGCCAGTCCGCGCAGTCCCGTCCGTCCGTCGTGTCCGTCGGGGCTGTGGGGGCCGCCCCGTCCGTCGGGTCCGCCCGGTCGACGGGTCCGCGTTTCAGCTGGCTGCTGACGGCCCCGGCCACCGCGCTGTTCGAGACCCGCCACTATCTGGAGGACTGGCAGACGTGCGCCGAGCAGTCCCTCGCCGCGGCGCGCCGCGCGGGTGACCGGGGTGGCGAGGCGATGATGCTGCGCTCGCTCGGCTCCCTCGCCATCCACCGGCGGCGGTACGCATCCGCCGAGGAGTCGCTGGAGGTGGCGCTGCGCCTGTTCGAGAACGAGGGCGACGAGTCGGGTGCGGCACGGGTGAGGCGGCTGCTCGCCATCTGCGCGCACTTCCGCGGGGACATGGAGAGCGCGTATGCCCACTGCCGGCCGGCGATGGAGGTGCTGCTGCGGATCGGCGAGGTCCGCAGCGCGATCCACTCGATGGGGCTGCTCGCCCAGATCGAGACGCGGCGCGGCAATGTCACGCACGCCATCGAGCTCACCGAACGGGCCGTGGCCAAGAGCCGCGAGGGCGGATTCTGGCGGGCCGAGGCGCAGAGCCTGCACTGGCTCGCCGAGGCGCTGCTCAAGGCGGGCCGGCCCGGCCCCGCCGCGGGGTCCAGCCGCGAGGCCGTCGCGCTGACCCGCGACGGCGGCGACCGGGTCGGGGAGACGTACGCGCTGCGGCTGCTCGGCGCGATTCTGTGGCGCCAAGGTGACCTGACGCAGGCACGGCGGACGCTGGAGCAGGCGCTGGCGATCGCGCACGAGCTGGCGGACGACTGGCTGCGCGGCCGGATCGAGACGGACCTCGGCTGCACGGACCTCCTGGCCGGCCGAACCGGCGCGGCGGAACGGTTCGAGCGCGCCCGGAAGGCGTTCGAGGCGGTGGGGGCGCACGCATGGGTGGAACGCACCGGGCAGCTGATCCGGCTGGCCGGCCCGGACGGGGCGGCGCCGACGGCCGGTCGGCTGACGGGGATCCTGGGGGAGTGAACGCGGCGGCGCCGGAGCCCGGCGCCGCGCCGAGCCACAACGGGCGGCCGGGAGCCCGGCGCCGGGCCGGTCCGCGAGGCCGGGCGGCCGCCGACGGGCGGGGCGAAATCGAACGAAAATCGGCGGGACACAGCCGTCCGCCAGGGTGTGGCGCGCCACCACCATCACACCCATGCGAACGGGGAACCATGTATTTCCATCTGCTCGGCCCGGTCGAGGCCAGCCGCGGGGGCCTGCGGGTCCCTCTCGCGGGCACGAAAATGCACACCCTCCTGGCCGCGCTGCTGTTCGCCCGGGGCCGTGTGGTGCCGGACACCCGGATCAGCCAATTGTTGTGGGGCCCCCACCCACCCGCCACGAAGAGCGCGCAGATCTACACGTACGTCTCCCGACTGCGCAAACTCCTCGAACCCGAGGTCACCCTGGAACGGCGCCCGCCCGGCTACGTCCTCGTGACCGGAGAGAGCCGGGTGGACGTCGTCGAGTACGAGCGTCTGGACCGGCTCGGCAGGCAGGCGCTCACGGAGCACCGCTACGAGGAAGCGGGCGCCCTGCTCCACGGCGCGATGGATCTCTGGCAGGGGCCCCTCCTCGGCAACGTCACCGGGTTCCTCGCGGACGAGGAGGCGCCGCAGTGGGAGGAAAGCCGGGCCGCCACGCTGGAGGCCCGGGTCGAGGCCGATCTCGCACTCGGCCGCCACCGGCACATCGTCGCCGAACTGACCCGCCTGGTCGCGGACTTCCCGCTGCGCGAGCGGATGCGCGCCCAGCTGATGACCGCCCTCTACCGGTGCGGGCGCCAGGCCGACGCGCTCCGTGTCTTCCACGAGGGCCGCACCGTGCTCGCCGACGAGCTGGGCGTGGATCCGGGAATCGACCTGACGAGCACTCATGAGGCTTTGCTGCACGGCACGTTGGGACCTGTCGCACAGGACCCGGCGCCCCCGGCAGCCGCCCCCGCTGTCGCGCCGCGCCCGCCCGTCACCGCTCCCGATCCGGCGCCGGCCCGTCCCGCCGGACGTGTGGTTCCGGTGGCGGTTCGGGCCGCAGGTCACTGGCGGGCTCCGGCCGGCCGCGGGGCGCGTGCGCGCAGCGCGAGCCCGGCCGGCAGGAGGCTGGAGACGAGTGCGAGGGTGAGGCCGGCCGCCGCCGCCGCGCCGATCGCCGGCCAGGGCAGGCTCAGCGAGAGCGGCGAACCGCCCGCCAGGACACGGCGGTTGATCAGCATCAGGGTGGCGGCCTGGGTACCCGTGGTGACGAGCAGGGCGAGCACGGTCGCCGTCGCCGCGGTGAGGAGCGCCTCGAGTCCGACCATGGACAGGACCTGCCGGTCGTTCCCCCCGGTCAGCCGGAGGACGGAGAAGTCCCGCAGCCGGTCTCCGGTGGACATCGTCATCGTGTTGACGATCGCGATGAGCGCGTAGAGCAGGGCCGGGCCCAGGATCGCCGTCATCGCGATCCAGTCGGAGCGGGCCCGCGGACCGCTGTCGGCGCTGCCCCACTGGGCGGCCGCGGTGACTTCGACCCCGTCGGCGCCGTCCAGCCGGGGCGCGGGAACGCCCTGCCCGGTGGATACATAGGCGGCGCTCGGTCCCGCGTCGCCGGTGAGGTGCCGGGCCGCCGTGGCGTACGGCAGGAGCACTTCGGCCGTGCTGAGCGGCGTCCTGACCAGGGCGACCAGCGTCACGGAGACCGGGGCGCCGTCGGCGAACGTGGCGGTCAGGCGGTCCCCGACGCGCCAGCCCCTGGCCGTGGCCAGCGCCCCGGAGACGGCGACCGTGGCCCCCGAGAGCCGGTCGGGCGAGCCGGCCTCGGTCGGGAGCTTCCAGGCGGTGGCGAGGCTCCCGTCGACGACCGTCGCGGCGATGGTGCCCGAAGAGGCGGACGCTGTAAGGGAGTTGACGCCGTCGAGGTCCAGGCCGGCGAGCAGGGCCGAGCGGACCGTGGTGGTGCGGACGCCGGGCAGTGCCCGCAGGTCCCGCACCGCGGCGGACGACAGCGTGGCGCCCGACGCGGGCTCGACCACGTACTGGGCAGCGAGCGATGCCCGTGACTGCAGACTCCGTGCCTCCCCGAAGGCCAGGGTCGAGCCGACCACCGTGCCGGTCAGGCCGACCACGAGGAACATCGGAGTCGCGGTGGAGACCGTACGACGCACCGCGCCCAGCGCGTTCTGCCGGGCGAGCAGCCCCACCGCGCCCGGCGCCAGCGGTACCGGCAGGGTCAGCAGCCGCACCAGCGGCGGGATCAGGAGCGGCGCGAACAGCGCGACCGCCACGATCGCCATGACGTCGATCAGGAGCGAGAAGACCGGCAGGTTCTGGGGGTCACGCAGCTGCGGGTCGCGCCGCATCATCGCCGGCATAGTCGCGAACAGGGCCAGTACGCCGGCGAGGAGCACGAGGTGGCCGACGGCCCAGAGCCAGCGGCCGAGCGTCATCACGCGGCCGTCGACGGCCGCGTCCGCGAGCGCTTCGACGGGCCGGACCCGGCCGGCGCGTCGGGCCGCCGCACAGGCGCCCGCCACGGCCACCGCGGTCTCGATGCCCACGGCGATCAGGAGCGGCCCCGCGCCGATGTCGACGCTGAAGCCCCGGGGTGCGGCGCCCTGGGAGACCAGCCAGCCGGCGAACGGCGGCGCCACAACCAGGCCGAGGACCACCCCGCAGACCGAGGCGGCCAGCGAGACGACGACCGCCTCGCCGAGAACGAGCAGCCCGATCTGGCGGGGCGTCGCGCCGACCGCCCGCAGCAGCGCCGTTTCCCGGCGCCGCCCGGCGACCGCGAAGGCGAAGGTGGAGGCGACCACGAACACCGAGACGAAGCCGGACATCCCCGCCATGAAGGTGAGCAGCTTCTTCAGGGACGGCGCCGACGGATCGTCGTTCTCCAGGCCTGCCGAGGTGCTCACCAGGAGCCCGGTGGCGCCGATCAGGGCGACGCCGAGGGTGAGGGCGACGAAGGAGCCGATGAACCCCGTCCAGCGCCTGCGCAGGGTGGCGACCGCGACCGGAAGGAGCAGGGAGAGCGTTCCCATCACCGGCCCCCGCCCGCGGCCGCCGGCGTAGGCGCCGCTTCGAGCCGTGACATGTGCTCCGCGACCCGCCGAGCGGTCGGCCGGAGCAGCGTGTCCGTCAGGCGGCCGTCGACGAGGAAGACGACCCGGTCCGCGTACGAGGCGGCGACCGGATCGTGGGTGACCATGATCGTGGTCTGTCCCTCCTCGTCCACCAGGGAGCGAAGGAGCTCCAGAACGGTCCTGCTCGTGCCGGTGTCCAGGGCCCCGGTCGGCTCGTCGGCGAACAACACCTTCGGCCGGGTGATCAGGGCGCGCGCGATCGCCACCCGCTGTTGTTGCCCGCCGGACATCTGCGCGGGCAGATGCCCGCCGCGCTCCTCGAGGCCGACCTGGGCGAGCGCCGCCCGCACCGCGCGGGCGGCGGGCCTGCGGCCGGCCAGCCGCAGCGGGAGCCCCACGTTCTGTTCGGCGCTCAGCGCGCCGAGCAGGTTGAACGCCTGGAAGACGAAGCCGATCCGCTCCCGGCGCAGCTCGGTGAGGTCCTTCTCGCCGAGCGGGCCGAGATGGACGCCGTCCACGACCACCCGTCCCGCGTCGGGACGGTCGAGTCCGGCCGCGCACTGCAAAAGGGTGCTCTTGCCCGATCCCGAAGGACCCATCACGGCGGTGAACGTGGTGCGTTCGAAACCCACGGTGACCTGGTCGAGGGCGCGCACCGCCGCCGACGACCCCGACGCGTACCACCTGCTGACCTGTTCGAGCCGGACTGCCTCTTCGTTGCTCACGCTGCGATGCCCCTCACAAGGTGTCGTACGAGACGAGAACTGCGAGGTCAGCGTGAAGGACGCGGCTATGCGCGTTCTACATGGAGAAACGGTATGGACACCGCCCGACCGCGAAGCGGCCGGCTCAGCCGAGCGACCGGACGACGGTGAACACGGCCCCCTCCGGGTCGGCGACCGTCGCGGCCCGCCCGCCGGCCTCCTCGCGCGGCTGCCGCAGCACATGGCCCCCGAGGTCGGACGCCCGCGCGGCGGCCTCGTCGACATCGGCCACCTCGAAGTACGTCATCCAGTGCGAACCCTTGTCGCGCGGCAGCGCGTTGCCCACGCCCTGGAGCGAGGCCACCGGCCGGCCCTCCAGGTGCAGGGTCACGTGGTCGAAGTCGGCCGAGATGACCGGCTCCACGTCGTAGGGGAACAGCGCCTGGTAGAACTTGGCGACGGACGACGTCTCGCGCGTGACGAGCTCGTTCCAGGCGGGGGTGCCGGGCGCGCCCGCGACGGCGGCGCCGATGTGCGCGCCGCCCTGCCAGATGCCGAACACGGCGCCCGCCGGGTCCGAGGCGATCGCCATCCGGCCGGCCTCGCCGGCGTCGAGCGGGCCGACGCCGACGGTCCCGCCGCAGTGCCGGATCGTCTCGGCCGTCGCGTCCGCGTCGTCGGTCGCCAAGTAGGTGGTCCACGCGATCGGCAGATGACGGTCGGGCGGCAACTGGCCGATCCCGGCGACCTCCTGGCCGTCGAGCAGAGCGCGGACGTAGGGGCCGAGCTGCTGCGGGCCGGGGCTGAACTCCCAGCCGAACAGTGCGCCGTAGAACTCCTGGGTCGCGGCCAGACCGTGCACCATGAGACTCACCCAGCAGGGTGTGCCAGGGATGCGCCGGGTCTCCGACTGGGTCATCGTCACTCTCTCCTCGGCGGTCGAGAAACTGCTGCTCGCAGGTGCGGTGCACAAACCCCCGCACCCGGGCCGATGGTTCCACCACCAGCACCGCGGAGCGCCCCGGCCGCGCCGCTTTTGGCGCGTTCCCGCAGGAGCTTGCCCGCTTTGGGGTCGCTCACCCGTTTCCTGGGCGTTACGTCGCGGGGGACTCTGCGCGAGGATGACCCCATGAATCACCTCATCACCGAAGCCGACCTCGCGACCGAACTGGCGGGCCACCGGCCGCCGGTCCTGCTCGACATCCGCTGGCAGCTGACCATGGCGAAGGCATCGGGCGCCGCGCCGTTCGACGGCCGGGCCGCCTACGAGGCGGGGCACCTGCCCGGAGCGGTCTTCGTCGACCTCGACGCGGAGCTGGCCGGGCCGCCCGGATCCGGCGGCCGGCACCCGCTCCCGGACATGGCCGAATTCGGCCGGGTGATGCGCGGCGCGGGTGTGTCGACGCGTACGCCGGTCGTGGTCTACGACGGCGGTCAGGGCTGGGCCGCGGCCCGCGCCTGGTGGCTGCTGCGCTGGGCCGGCCACGAGGACGTACGAGTACTCGACGGCGGACTCGCCGCGTGGACGGGCCCGCTCTCCACCGACGTCCCCGTGCCCGGCGAGGGCGACTTCCGGCCCGAGCCGGGCGGTGTGGTGCTCCTCGACGCGGACGGGGCGGCCGCGCTGGCCCGTTCCGGAGTGCTGCTCGACGCCCGCGCGGCGGAGCGGTACCGCGGAGACGTCGAGCCCATCGACCGGGTGGGCGGGCACATCCCGGGCGCCCTGTCGGCGCCGACCACCGAGAACGTGGGTCCCGACGGCCGCTTCCTGCCCGCCGGTGAACTGGCCGCCCGCTTCAAGGCCCTTGGCGCAGTCGACACCGAGGTCGGCGTCTACTGCGGCTCCGGCGTCTCCGGCGCGCACGAGGTGCTCGCCCTCGCCGTGGCGGGGATTCCCGCGGCGCTGTACGCCGGTTCGTGGTCCCAGTGGTCGTCGGACGAATCCCGCCCGGTCGCGACGGGCCCCGACCCGCAGTAGCCCACCACCACGTCACCGCGCCCCGGCGGGGGCGCGGTGAACTGCGCGAGAAGCGAGCACGGCCCGCACCCGGAGGCGGGCCGGTCACCCGCCGCCGCCCCGCGCGCAACGCTCAGTCCTGCTTCTTCCTGCGCGTGCCGAACACGATCTCGTCCCAGCTCGGCACGGCGGCCCGCCGTCCCGGACGTACGCCGTCGGCCTCGGCCTGACGGTCCGTCGTGCCGGTGAGCCGGTCGCGGTGGCCGGCGACCGTGCGCGGCATCAGGACGTCCGCGTACGCGGAGCCCGCGCCCGCCGAGGCCGCCGGCGCGGGCGGCTCCTCGATCTCCGGCTCGGTGTCCGCTTCGGGCTCGGCCGGCTCGGGCGCGGCCGAGGGCCGCTCGGGGACGACCAGGTCGCCCCGGAAGCTCGGCACCGCTTCGAGCAGGCTCGTCAGCGAGTCGCTCTCCTCGGCCGTCACCGGCTCGGGCGGCGCGGGGCGCTCCAACTGCCGGTCGAGGGCGCGGTCCAGAGGCCGCTCCAGGGAGCGGTCGAGGGCACGGTCGAGCGGCCGGTCCCTGGGCAGCCGGGCGATCCGCGGCACGAACGGGAAGCTCGGCTCGGGCACCGTGGCGAGGGTGTCGTCGGACTCGCCGATCAGCGAACGCGCCTCGTCGTCGACGGCCTGCACGAGCCGGCGCGGCGGGTCGTAGGTCCAGCTCGCGGAGTGCGGCTCGCCCGCGACCAAGTACACGAGCAGGACTTCCCAGGTGCCGTCGTCGCGGCGCCAGGAGTCCCACTGGACGCTCTCCTTGTCGGCGCCGCGCAGCAGCAGCCGCTCCTGGACGGCCTCGCCGAGCTGGGGGCCGGTGTTCTCGCCCGGACGCCGCACGGGGGTCTTCCGCGCCCGCTCCGCCATGAAGGCGCGCTCGGCGAGCACGGGGCCCTCGAAGCGGCGTACGCGGTCGACGGGGATGCCGGCGAACTGGGCGACCTCCTCGGCGGAGGCACCGGCTCGTATGCGCGCCTGGATGTCGCGCGGGCGGAGGTGGCTCTCCACCTCGATCTCGATCTGTCCGAGGCGCGCTCGGTCGTTGCGCACAGCGGCCCGGAGCCGCTCGTCGATCGGAAGCGTGTACTCCGTGCTGTCCGCAGCCTTGAGCACCAGTCGTGTGCCGTCGTTGGAGACGGCCACGACACGCAGTTCGGGCATGGGGACCTCCCGGGTGGTGCCTGCCGACGTCACGTGCGTCGCTGCTTCCGCTAGTCGAGTGTGGCCTGCCCGGGTGCAGCCTGCCACAACATTGCCGAGTTGCCCGGCGTGTCGGGCATGGGCCCTGGAACGCCGTTATGGCACGGTTACCTCTTCGCAACGCAGAGTGACCGAGGTGGTCACTCTGTGCAGCAGGCGCCCGTGCGGTGCCGCGGCGCCGCCGGTTCGAGTGCCGCGTTCGGCCCCCTCCCGCAGTCCCGGGTACCCGTGTGGGACCCGGGGCCCAGGGCTCGCCACAGTACTCCATTCGGGCCACCTGGGTGGACCGGCACGCCGCCGAAGTTGTCCCGGGGTACGGGAGTTGAAGCCCCTGTGGCGCGCCCGCGCACGGCTCCCACGTGTCCTGCTTCACACAATCTCCGGAATCGGAACTATTCCTTTCGCTCAAATGTCCTTTCTAGGTGCAAGACCGACGAGAAGGGCGAACAGAGGCTGGGGATGGGTGACAAGCCGGATACCGGAACCGAAGACAGGAAGCGCATCGACCTGAGCGTGCCCCAAGTCGCGGGCAGCGCGCTCGCGGCGGTCGCCGCGGCGGTGCTCGCCTCCACCCTGGGGGTGTACGGGACGTTCATCGGCGCGGGTGTCGTGAGCGTGGTCGCCACCTGCGGAGGCACTGTCTTCCAGCATTTCTTCAGAAGGACCGGTGAGCAGCTGCGCGAGGTGACCGTCCAGGCGAAGGTCGGCTCGCGCCAGGTACCGGTGCTCTCCCCCTACAAGGGATCCCAGGGCAACAACGCTCAGGGTGACAACGCTCAGGACGACAACACCCGGGACGCGAACGCCCGCGGCGCGAACGCCCACGACGCGACGACGGCCCTGCCACTGGCGGACGCCGAGCGCACGCAGCTCCTCGGACGGCTCGACGCCGACCGCACGCAGCTCCTCGGCCAGGTCGACGCGGACCGCACGCGGATGCTTCCCCGGGCGGCCGCCGACCGCACCCAGCTGCTCAAGTCGGTCGACGGGGCCGGGCTGCCGCCGGGCGCGGCACCCGCCAAGGAGTTCAACGAGGCGAGCGTCCACGGCACCCGGATGCGCGGATGGAAGCGCCCGGTGCTGGCCGCGGCCGTCGTCTTCGGGGTGTCGATGGGCGGCATCACGGCGTACGAACTCCTCTCCGGCGGCGAGGTCGGCGGAAACGGCAACGGGACCACGTTGCAGTCCGTGTTCACCGGCGGCGCCAAGAAGCAGGCCCCGCCGGCCCCTTCGGACCCGGGTGAGCGCGATCGGCCGTCCCCCGGAACCGGCGGCTCGTCGCAGCCGGGCGGCACCGACGAGCCGGGGAGGACCGGGGGCGGCTCCGGCTCGGGCGACCCCTCGCCGTCGCCGTCCCCGTCCACTTCCCATGGATCGGGCTCCGGTTCGGACTCGGGTGCGGACTCCGGGTCCGGTTCGGGCAAGGGCGGCACGACGCCGACCCCGACCCCCACCCCGTCCGGCTCGCAGGGCTCCGGCTCGGGCAGCGGATCCGCCGACCCGGTCACGCCGGACCCGAAGTCCGGCGCGAGCTCGGCCCCGTAGCGAGCGCGGTCTCCGGACGGCCCCGGTCAGTCGCCCAGCACGCGCCGCAGATAGGCGTTGGCGAAGCGGCGCTCGGGGTCGAGCCGGTCGCGCAGCGCGGTGAACTCGCCGAAGCGGGGGTAGGCCTCCGCGAAGTACGCCGCGTCCCGCGTGTGCAGCTTGCCCCAGTGCGGTCGGCCCGCGTGCTCCGTCATGATCCGCTCGACCGCCGTGAAGTAGGCCTGGTACGGCGTGCCCTTGAACATGTGCACGGCTATGTACGCGCTCTCCCGGCCCGAGGCGGTGGAGAGCGCGATGTCGTCGGCGGGCGCGGTACGGACCTCCACGGGGAAGCTCACGCGCAGCGGCGAGCGGTCCACCAGTGCCTTCACCTCGCGCAGCGCCCCGACGGCGGCCTCGCGCGGCAGGGCGTACTCCATCTCCACGAACCGCACCCGGCGCGGGCTGGTGAACACCTTGTAGGGGATGTCGGTGTAGGAGCGGGCGGAGAGCGCCCTGCTGGAGACCTTGGCGATGGCCGGGATGGTCGCGGGCGCGACCCGGCCGAGCGAACACACCGCCTGGAAGAGCCCGTTGGACATGAACTCGTCGTCGATCCAGGCCCGCACCCTCCCCGGCGGGGCCGCGGGACCCGCGCTGCGGTTGTTGCGCTTGGTGTTGCAATTGCCGGTGTGCGGGAACCAGTAGAACTCGAAGTGCTCGTTCTCCGCGTACAGCTCGTCGAAGTCGGCGGTGACCCGGTCGAAGGCCATCGGCTCCTCGCGGGCCGTGAGCCAGAACACCGGCTCCACGGCGAAGGTGATCGCGGTGACGATGCCGAGCGCGCCGAGCCCGATCCGGGCCGCGGCGAAGACCTCGGGGTTCTCCTTCGCGGAACAGGTCAGGAGCGAGCCGTCGGCGGTCACCAGTTCAAGTGCCGTGATCTGGGCGGCGATCGACGCCGATTCGCGGCCGGTGCCGTGGGTGCCGGTGCTCGTCGCTCCGGCGACCGTCTGCTCCATGATGTCGCCCATGTTGGTGAGCGAGAGACCCTCCCGCGCCAGCGCCGCGTTGAGCCGCTTCAGCGGTGTGCCGGCCTCCACGGTGACGGTCATCGCGGCGCGGTCGATCTCGCGGATGCCGGTCAGCAGGCCGGGGCGTATGAGCACGCCGTCGGTCGCGGCGGCCGACGTGAAGGAGTGGCCGGTGCCGACCGCCTTCACCGTCAGGCCGTCCTCGGCGGCCCTGCGTACCTCCGCGGCCAGTTCGGCCACGGAGGCCGGGGTGGCCTCCCTCGCCGGCCGGGCGGTGACATTGCCCGCCCAGTTACGCCAGGTGCTGCTGCCGTTCGCTCCGCTCATCTGCTCCGAGCCCCTCCCGATGCGGCACCGGCCTGCGAAGCCGGCGGTACCCCAGGAACGCCACCACCGCCGCGAGCGTTCCCGACACGCCGGACACCAGGTACCCCGCCTGTGCGCCCGCCGCGTCCACCACCCAACCGGCGGCGGAGGAGCCGAGCGCCACACCGACCGCGAGCCCGGTGCTGGTCCAGGTCATGCCCTCGGTGAGCCTGCTGCGCGGTACGTGCTGTTCGACGAGGGCCATCGTCGTCACCATCGTCGGCGCGATGAACAGACCCGCGACAAAGAGCGTCACGGCAAGGAACGGCAGGTTCCCGGCCAGTTGGAGCGGGATCATACTCACCGCCATCGCACACACGCCCACCAGCCACCTGGTCGAGGCGGAGCCCCGCAGGCGCAGCAGCCCGAACACGGCTCCGGCCAGGCACGAGCCGAGGGCGTACACGGCGAGGACCAGACTGGCCAGCGCCTTGTGGCCCCGCTCGTCGGCGAAGGCCACCGTGACCACGTCGACCGAGCCGAAGATCGCGCCGGTGGCGACGAAGGTGGCGACCAGGACCTGGAGCCCGCGCGAACTCAGCGCGGAGCGGCCGCTGTGGTGCTCGTGCGGGTGCGGTACGGGCTCGGTGCCGCGCTGGGCGGTCAGCCAGAGCACCCCGGCCACCAGGAAGCAGGCGGCGATCAGCGGGCCGGCTTCGGCGAACCAGGCGGTGGAGAGCCCGATGGACAGGATGGGCCCGAGGATGAAGCACAGCTCGTCGACGATCGATTCCCACGAGTAGGCCGTGTGCAGGTTCTGGGCGTCGCCGCGGTAGATCTCGGCCCAGCGGGCCCGGACCATGGAGCCGACGCTCGGCACGCAGCCGGCGCCCGCGGCGAAGACGAACAGGGTCCAGTCGGGGGCGCCGCGCTGGGCGCAGACGAGCAGACCGGTCACGGCGGCCACCGAGACCAGGGTGGCCGGGCGCAGCACCCTGCGCTGGCCGTGCCGGTCCACGAGCCGGGATATCTGGGGGCCGATGACGGCGGCCGACATGGCGAGCGTCGCCGAGAGCGCGCCGGCCAGGCCGTACCGCCCGGTGAGCTGGGAGATCATCGTCACCACGCCGATGCCCATCATCGACAGCGGCATCCGGCCGAGCAGACCGGCGGCGGAGAACCCCTTGGTGCCGGGGGCGGCGAAGATCGCGCGATAGGGACTGGGCAACGGGGGCTCCGGATCCGGCGTGACGCGTGTAATTAATTCCTAAAGCTTACGACGCTGAAGTGGACCTGCGCACCGCCTTTTCCGGCTCCGTCCACCGGGCTCGGTGGGCCGTCCGTCAGTGGCGGATGGCAGGATCGAGTCATGTCCGAACTGCACGATGAAGCTCGCGGAGCGGCCTCGGCCGCCGCCCCGTACGACGCCCTGCTGCTGCTCTCCTTCGGCGGCCCCGAAGGCCCCGACGACGTGGTCCCGTTCCTGGAGAACGTGACGCGCGGCCGCGGCATCCCGAGGGAGCGGCTCAAGGAGGTGGGGCAGCACTACTTCCTCTTCGGTGGAGTGAGCCCCATCAACGAGCAGAACCGCGCGCTGCTCGACGCCCTGCGCAAGGACTTCGCGCAGAACAGCCTGGACCTGCCGGTGTACTGGGGCAACCGGAACTGGGCGCCCTACCTCACCGACACCCTGCGCGAGATGGCCGCCGACGGCCACCGTCGCATCGCGGTCCTCGCCACCAGCGCCTACGCCTCGTACTCGGGCTGCCGCCAGTACCGCGAGAACCTCGCCGAGGCACTGGCCACGCTGGAGGCCGAGGGGCTCGCCGTGCCGCGGGTCGACAAGCTGCGGCACTACTTCAACCACCCCGGCTTCGTGCGGCCCATGACCGACGGCGTCCTCGCCGCGCTCGCCGGGCTGCCCGAGGACGTGCGCGCGGGCGCCCACCTCGCCTTCACCACCCACTCGATCCCCGAGGCGGCCGCCGACACCTCCGGCCCCGTCGAGGAGCACGGCGACGGCGGCGCCTATGTGCGCGAGCACCTCGACGTGGCGCGGACGATCGCCGACGCGGTGCGCGCCGAGACCGGTGTCGAGCGGCCCTGGCGGCTGGTCTACCAGTCCCGCTCCGGCGCCCCGCACACCCCCTGGCTCGAACCCGACATCTGCGACCACCTGGAGGCCGTGCACGGCGAGGGCGCGCCGGCCGTCGTCATGGTCCCCATCGGCTTCGTCTCCGACCACATGGAGGTCCTGTACGACCTCGACACGGAGGCCACCGCCAAGGCCGCCGAGCTCGGGCTCCCCGTGGCCCGTTCCGCCACCGTCGGGGCCGATCCCCGCTTCGCCGCGGCCGTGCGCGAGCTCGTCGTCGAGCGGGCCGCCACCGAGCGCGGGGCGGGGCCGCAGCGGTGCGCGCTCGGCGCCCTGGGCCCTTCGCACGACCTCTGCCCCGTCGGCTGCTGCCCCGCCGCCCGCGGCGCCGCCAAGTCCGCGGCGGCCGGCGCCGACAGCCCGTACGCGTAAGGAGCACCGATGACCGACCCCCTCCACCGCGACCTGCTGGACCTGGCCATGGAGGCCGCCCGGCGGGCCGGCGCGCTGCTGCGCGACGGCCGGCCCGCCGACCTCGCCGTCGCCACCACCAAGTCCAGCCCCGTCGACGTGGTGACCGAGATGGACATCGCCGCCGAGAAGCTGATCACCGGCTATCTCGCCGAGCGCCGCCCCGATGACGGGTTCCTCGGCGAGGAGGGCTCCTCCAGCGAGGGCACCAGCGGGGTGCGCTGGGTCATCGACCCGCTCGACGGAACCGTCAACTATCTGTACGGGCTGCCCACGTGGGCCGTCTCCATCGCCGCCGAGTTGGACGGCGAGCGGGTCGCGGGCGTGGTCGCCGCCCCGATGCGCGGCGAGACCTATCACGCCGTCCTCGGCGGCGGCGCCTTCGAGGGCGAGCACCGGCTGCGCTGCCGCCCCCCGGCTCCGCTCGCGCAGTCCCTCATCGGCACGGGCTTCGCCTACGTCCACTCCGTCCGCGCCCACCAGGCGGACGTGGCCCAGCGGCTGATCCCACGGTTCCGCGACATCCGCCGCGGCGGCTCGGCGGCGATCGACCTGTGCGACGTGGCGGCCGGCCGGCTCGACGGGTACTACGAGCGCGGCCTGAACCCGTGGGACCTGGCCGCGGGCGACCTGATCGCCCGCGAGGCCGGCGCGCTCACCGGCGGACGGCCGGGGGAGACCCCCTCGCGCGAACTCACGGTCGCCGCGTCCCCGGAGGTCTTCGGCCCCCTCCAGGCGCTCCTGGAGGAGCACGGCGCCTGGCACGACTGAGCCCGGCGCCCGCGGCCCCGGGGGGCGGGCCTGCCCGGCGCCCCCGGCATGACGAAACCCCGGCGCCGCGGTGCGGCGCCGGGGTTTCCCGGTGGATGGGATCAGAGCGCTACGGCTACTTCTACGCCGTGCTCGGCGGCCAGACGACGCAGGTCGTCCAGCTCCGCCTGCTCGACGTCGGCGAGGAAGTCGTCGCCGGTCTCGCGCGCCCGTGTGAGGTCGGTTTCCGTGGTCCTTATGCGCTGCAGAAGTCCTGCGGTGAAAGCGTCCATGGTGCGCCCCCTCGTCGTGGGTCGGTGGCACGGGGATGTGCCGACGGTGGGTAGCGACCACGACGTCAGGGTGTGGCAGGCCACAGCCGGGGCGTGATCGCGGGGTGTGCAGACGTCTTCCCCAAGCCCACTCTCAAAGAAACCTCAACTGCCGCGCCAATCCAGTTCATTCCCGCGCCGACCCCGCGTCCCCGCACGCGTCCCGGCACAGGTCCCGGCGCCGTGCCTGCCGTGTCCCGGCCGGAAGACGCAGGTCGGGGCGGGCACCGGCCGGGCAGCGCCTTACCGCCGGTTTATGGGCGTAAGGGGCAGGATGGAAGCGGACAGTCACTGGTTCAGTGCACAGATGTGCCCGCGCACGACGCGGGTCCTAGGGAAGGAAATGCGCCGTGCGCGTACTCGTCGTCGAGGACGAGCAGCTGCTCGCCGATGCGGTGGCCACCGGACTGCGCCGGGAGGCCATGGCCGTCGACGTCGTGTACGACGGCGCCGCGGCCCTGGAGCGGATCGGAGTGAACGACTACGACGTGGTCGTGCTCGACCGGGACCTCCCGCTCGTCCACGGCGACGACGTCTGCCGCAAGATCGTCGAACTGGGCATGGCCACCCGCGTCCTGATGCTGACCGCCGCGGGCGACGTCAGCGACCGGGTCGAGGGCCTGGAGATCGGCGCGGACGACTATCTGCCCAAGCCGTTCGCCTTCACCGAGCTGACCGCCCGCGTGCGCGCGCTCGGCCGGCGCACCACCGTGCCCCTGCCGCCCATCCTGGAGCGGGCGGGCATCAAGCTGGACCCCAACCGCCGCGAGGTGTTCCGGGAGGGCAAGGAGATCCAGCTCGCGCCCAAGGAGTTCGCCGTCCTTGAGGTCCTCATGCGCAGCGAGGGCGCCGTGGTCTCGGCCGAGCAGCTCCTGGAGAAGGCCTGGGACGAGAACACCGACCCGTTCACCAACGTCGTACGGGTCACCGTCATGACCCTGCGCCGCAAGCTCGGCGAGCCCCCGGTGATCGTCACCGTGCCGGGCTCCGGTTACCGGATCTGACGGCGGTGGCCGCCACGCCGGCGCCCCCCACGGCGCCCCCCAAGCCCACCTGGGCCCCGAAGTCGGCCGAACCGCCCTTCCCCTGGCTCAGGCCCACCATCCGCATACGCCTCACCCTGCTCTACGGCGGCATGTTCATGATCGCGGGGATACTGCTCCTCTCGATCATCTACCTGCTCGCCGCCCAGGCCCTGCACGCCGGCAGCGCCCCCTTCAAGATCGTGGGCGGCCAGGGCATCGCGCTGTCCAGCAGCAGCTGCCAGCTGCCCGCGTCGGGAACCTTCCAGGAGATCAACGACGCCATCGGCGTCTGCATGGCCCAACAGCGCCAGCACGCCCTCGACAACCTCCTCAGCCGCTCCCTGCTCGCCCTGGTCGGCCTCAGCGTCATCGCTTTCGCCTTCGGCTACGCGATGGCCGGCCGCGTCCTGTCGCCGCTCGGCAGGATCACCCGTACCGCCCGCCGCGTGGCCGGCACGGACCTGACCCGGCGCATCGAGCTCGACGGCCCCGACGACGAGCTCAAGGAGCTCTCCGACACCTTCGACGAGATGCTGGACCGCCTGGAGCGCGCCTTCACCGCGCAGCAGCGCTTCGTGGCCAACGCCTCGCACGAGCTGCGCACCCCGCTCGCCATCAACCGCACCCTGCTCGAAGTGCACCTCTCCGATCCCGGCGCCCCGGTCGAGCTCCAGCAGCTCGGCAAGACGCTGCTCGCCACCAACGAGCGCAGCGAGCAGCTCGTGGAGGGGCTGCTGCTGCTCGCCCGCAGCGACAACGAGATCGTCGACCGCAAGCCCGTCGACCTCGCCGAGGTGGCCTCCCGCGCCCTGGACCAGGCCAGGAACGAGGCCGAGGCCAAGGGCGTCGAGATCCGCGGCGAGCGGAGCCCCGCCGTCGTCCAGGGCAACGGCGTGCTCCTGGAGCGGATCGCGCTGAACCTGGTCCAGAACGCGGTCCGGTACAACATCCCCGAGGACGGCTGGGTCGAGGTGGTCACCGAGCTCAGGGAGGGGCACGCGACGCTCCTGGTGACCAACACGGGGCCCGTGGTCCCGGCGTACGAGATCGACAACATCTTCGAGCCGTTCAGGCGGCTGCGCACCGAGCGCACCGGCAGCGACAAGGGCGTCGGACTGGGCCTGTCCATCGCCCGGTCGGTGGCGCGGGCTCACGGAGGCCGTATCATCGCGGAGCCCCGCGAAGGCGGCGGCCTCGTGATGCGTGTCACCCTCCCGGTCTGAGACGCTGCTCGGAGCTGCGGTGACAGTTCGCTTTGCGCGGAATTTTCTGGACCTGTTCCTGAGAGTTTCGTGTGTGATCAGTCACAAAGGCAAACTTCCGGCCACCTACTCTCCGTGATCGTTAAATCCCCTGGAATCCCGGTAAAAGTCCGGGTTTCCGGGGGGTGGGATCACGGGAAGTACACGAGGTGGCACTGGTGAAGTGCGACATTAGGACCGTGTACGGTCCCGATCGCCATCCAAGACGAGCACTCTGAAGGAGTGCGGTTGGGTGTCGATTGAGTAACAGACCTTGATGTGAGGCAAAATCTCCGCCTCAGGTCGGGCACGAGTCCGGCCTCTCACGCGTTACGTGCGCTGAGACACCGCAACTACCCAAGAGGGGGAGAGCGACATGGCAACGGACTACGACACCCCACGCAAGACCGATGACGACGTCGATTCCGACAGCCTTGAAGAGCTGAAGGCACGGCGCAACGACAAGTCCACCTCGACCGTCGACGTCGACGACTTCGAGGCCGCCGAGGGCATGGAACTGCCCGGCGCGGACCTGTCCAACGAAGAGCTCGCCGTCCGCGTCCTGCCCAAGCAGGCCGACGAGTTCACCTGCATGAGCTGCTTCCTCGTGCACCACCGCAGCCAGCTGGCCCGCGAGAAGAACGGCCAGCCCATCTGCCGCGACTGCGACTGAGCAGGCCGGCCATGACAGGCGCTGAACCGCCCCGGAAGCGACCGTTCCGGAGGAAGGGTGCCCCGGGCTCCACCGAGGCACCACAGGGCGGCACAGGCCCGGCAGAAGGCGCGGAAGCCTCCGCCGAGCCGGCCGGCCTCCCTGCGGTGAGCGCCGTCGACGGTGCACGTGACGCGGAGCGGGGCCACCAGGCCTCGCTCGAAGCAGCCGTCACGGCGCCGCGGACGGAGGACGAGGCGGGACCCGCGGCCGGGGTCCGACGCCTGGACGCCCTGCGCAGGGGCGCTCTCGACAAGGGTGTTCCCGCCCTGAAAAGGAGCGTGCCGGTGCTCAAGAAGGGCGTACGCAAGAGCGGCGAGGGCGTGAAGGCCTCGCTCGGCCACCTTGCCGACCGGATCATCGACGTCGCCCCCCGCATCCCGGTGCGGGACCTGGCGACCCTGCGCGCCCAGTTTCCCGGGCTCGGCCCGGAGGAGATCGCCGACAAGCTGATCGCGGGCGCCGCCAACGGCACCTCCACGGTCGGCGCGGGCATCGGCGCGGCCGCGATGCTGCCCGTCCCGCCCGCGATGCCCGCCGAGCTCGCCGCGGAGATCACGGGCGTCGCCGCCATCGAACTGAAGCTGATCGCCGAGCTGCACGAGGTCTACGGAATGCGCCCGCCCGGCACGCTCAAAGAGCGGTCGATGGCGTATCTGACGTCGTGGACGGAGGAGCGCGGCATCGACGTGACCAAGCCGGCGACGCTCAACTTCGCGCTCGGCGGCCAGATGAAGCGCGAACTGCGCCAGCAGATCATGAAGCGCATGGTCCGCAATCTGCCGAACCTGACGCCGTTCATGGTCGGCGCGGCCGTCGGCGCCGTGATGAACCGCCGGGACACCAAGAAGCTCGCCGGGCACGTGCGGAAGGACCTGCGCCGGCGTCAGGTGCCCTGGGACGCGCTGCCGGACCTGCCGGCCCTGGAACAGCCGCACGACCCGCTGCCGCCGGGCGGCATCCCCAAGGAACTCGGCCGCTGAGCGGCCGAGCGCCTCAGGCCGTGCGGGCCGCGTTCAGCGCCGCCCTCAGGGCCTCGGGGTCACGCGTCGAGAGGTAGACGTAGGGCGTCGGGTCCGCCGGGTCCGTGATCTCCACCTTCAGCGCCGTCGGAATGTACGCCCGCAGCAGCATGTACGCGCGCGGATCCGCCTTGTGCAGCCGCCAGGCCCGCGCCTCGTCGGCGTCCAGGATCTCGGGTTCGCCCAGCGCCTTCACCGGGATCCGGGCCTCGCCCGCGACCAGGGTGTCCGGGAGCACCCGGATCCTGATCGACCCGTACGAGCTCACCACCACCCACGACACCGCGGTGCCGCCGACCAGACCGGCCAGCATCGGCAGCGTGCCCACCGGCAGCAGCATGAGCGCGCACGCGACGCCGACCAGGACGGAGATGAACCACCAGGAGCGGGGTGCGGTGAGGCGTTCTGCGTACTGCGGGGCATGGGGCTGCATGAAAGCTAGCTTGGCACGGCGCGACCCGCTCCCTGACCGCGGGTAAGGTCTGCGCCTGTGACTGCTACATCTGCGTCCTTGACGCCCCCGGCCGACGCCACGGCGCCGGTGCGGCACCCCGAGGCGCCCGCGCCCGGTGAGCTGCTCGGTGCGCACTACGGGCACTGCTTCGGCTGCGGCGACGGACAGCCCCATGGACTGCACCTGGCCGCGCGCGCCGGGCAGGGAGTTACCGTCACCGCCGAGTTCACCGTGCGGGAGGCCCACCAGGGCGCCCCCGGGCTCGCCCACGGCGGGGTCCTCGCGACCGCGCTCGACGAGACGCTCGGCTCGCTGAACTGGCTGCTCCGGGTCATCGCGGTGACCGGCCGCCTGGAGACGGATTTCGCCCGCCCGGTCCCGGTCGGCACCGTGCTGCACCTGGCGGCCGAGGTCACGGCCGTGGCCGGCCGCAAGATCTACTCCCGGGCCACCGGCCGCATCGGCGGCCCCGAGGGGCCCGTGGCGGTCCGGGCCCAGGCCCTCTTCATCGAGGTGAAGGTGGACCACTTCATCGACAACGGACGCCCGGCCGAGATCCAGGCCGCGATGTCCGATCCCGACCAGGTCAGGCGCGCCCGCGCCTTCGAGGTGAACCCGTGATGCGCGAACCCGTGGACGTCCTCATCCGCCGTGTCGACCCGGAGGTGCCGATTCCGGCGTACGGGCACCCGGGCGACGCCGGGGTCGATCTGGTGACCACCGACGCCGCCGAGCTCGCCCCGGGTGAACGGGCGGTTCTGGCGACCGGTGTTTCCGTCGCGCTGCCCGACGGGTACGCGGCCTTCGTGCACCCCCGTTCGGGGCTCGCCGCCCGGTGCGGTGTCGCCCTGGTGAATGCCCCGGGGACGGTGGATGCCGGGTACCGTGGAGAGATCAAGGTGATCGTGGTCAACCTCGACCCGCGCGAGAGCGTGCGGTTCGAGCGTTTCGACCGCATTGCCCAACTGGTTGTCCAGCAGGTCGAGAAGGTGCGCTTCCACGAGGTGGCGGAGCTTCCCGGCTCGGCGCGGGCCGAGGGGGGCTTCGGGTCCACCGGCGGTCACGCCGCCGTGGGCGGTTCGGCCGCCGATGGCGGCACAACGGGTGGGAATCGATACGCTTCGGTCGTATCCGACCGGGAAGGACAGTGACGTGTTCGGACGTCGCAAGAAGAGTGGATCCGCGGACGACGCGGCGGACGCGCCGGGCGAGGCCGAGCAGGTCGTCGACGGCACGGAGGCCGACGACAGCGAGGCCGGCGACGGAGCCGGGGTGCGCAGGGTGAACCTGCCGCCCGCGCCCCGTCCGGACGGACCCTGGGACGTCTCCGAGGTGACCGAGCCCGGAGAGGGCAGGGTCGACCTCGGCGGCCTCTTCGTCCCCGGGGTCGAGGGCATGGAGCTGCGGGTCGAGGTCGCGGGCGACGCGATCGTGGCGGCCACGGTCGTCCTGAACGACAGCGCGGTCCAGCTGCAGGCCTTCGCGGCACCGAAGAAGGAAGGCATCTGGGGCGAGGTCCGCGAGGAGATCGCCACCGGCATCACCCAGCAGGGCGGCATCATCGACGAGGTCGAGGGCCCGCTCGGCTGGGAGCTGCGGGCACAGGTCCCCGTACAGCTGCCCGACGGGACCAACGGCGTCCAGCTGGTGCGCTTCGTGGGTGTGGACGGACCGCGCTGGTTCCTGCGCGGGGTCATCTCCGGCCAGGGCGCGGTGCAGCCGCAGGCCGCCGGGCTCCTGGAGACGATCTTCCGCGACACCGTCGTGGTGCGCGGTGAGGGCCCGATGGCGCCCCGCGACCCGATCGTCCTGAAGCTGCCCAACGACGCGCAGATGGTGCCCGAGGGCGTCCAGCAGGAGGACCAGGAGGGCTCGCGCTTCTCCGGCGGCATGGGCCAGCTCCAGCGCGGCCCCGAGGTCACCGAGATCCGCTGACCCGTATGCCCGTAACGCCCGTATGACCGATGGGCCGCACCCCCGCACGGGGGCGCGGCCCATCGGCGTCCCCGGACCCTTCCTGGCCCGGCTGCCGCCCCGTCCTGCGCCGCGCGTCCGCGGATTCCGGCTCCGCGTTGCCCGAAAGGCCTTCCCCGCGCGGGCGATCCGGGCAGACCGCCTTCGTTCCATTGCCCGGCCCGGTGCGCCCCGCACATACTGGCGGCCGGCCGCGCACACGAACGTACGGGGGACACTGGCATGACCCGGAGCACCAGCGGACAGGGCGGCACGGCCGTCGCGGACGGCCTGCCGAGCGGCGCCATGGTCACGGTGGAGGGCCTGCACCGCTCGTACGGCAGCGGCGCCGCCGCCGTGCACGCGCTGCGCGGGGTCTCCTTCGAGGTGCCGCGCGGTGAACTGGTCGCCCTCAAGGGGCGCTCGGGCTCCGGCAAGACGACGCTGCTCAACCTCCTCGGCGGCCTCGACAGGCCGGACGGCGGCACCATCACCGTCGACGGCACCGACGTCGGAAGCCTGGGGGAGCAGGGCCTCCTGGAGCTGCGCCGCGACCGCATCGGCTTCATCTTCCAGTCCTTCGGCCTCATCCCCATCCTCAGCGCCGCCGAGAACGTGGGCGTCCCGATGCGGCTGAAGAAGGCCGACCCGCGCGAGCGCGAGGAGCGCGCCGCCCTGCTGCTCTCCCTCGTCGGCCTCGGCGACCACGCGGCCCAGCGTCCCGGGGAGCTCTCCGGCGGGCAGCAGCAGCGCGTCGCCATCGCCCGCGCCCTGGCCAACCGCCCGTCCCTGCTCATCGCGGACGAGCCCACGGGCCAGCTCGACGCCGACACCGGTCTCGCGGTGATGGAGCTGCTGCGCGCCGTCGTACGCAGCGAGGGCGTCACCGTCCTGGTCGCCACCCACGACAGCCAGCTCCTGGGCCTCGCCGACCGCGTCCTGGAGCTCAACGACGGGCACATCACCGACCACGGCTGATCACGGCCCACCCGTCGGTCCCCGGCCCGCGGTCCCCCCGCCCGGCCCGCGCGCTCGGACCGGCCGGCGCGTCAGAATCGCGTCAATACGCGCCCCCCGCCCCACCCCCACCCCATTTGCCGCAATTGTTGGCCGTAAGGTCGACGCAGCGTACGCATCTGCATTCTGAAAGACAATGGGGCCATGGCACGCGGCAAGCTTCGGATCTATCTCGGCGCGGCGCCGGGCGTCGGCAAGACGTACGCCATGCTCTCCGAGGCGCACCGCCGCGTCGAGCGCGGCACCGACTGCGTCGTCGCCCTCGTCGAGCACCACGGCAGGCCCCGCACCGAAGTGATGCTGCACGGCCTGGAACAGGTCCGGCGACGCACGATCGACCACCGCGGGGCCGCCTTCACCGAGATGGACGTCGACGCGGTCCTCGACCGGCGCCCCGCCGTCGCCCTCGTGGACGAACTGGCGCACAGCAATGTGCCCGGCGCCCGCAACACCAAGCGCTGGCAGGACGTCGAGGAACTGCTCGCCGCCGGCATCGACGTCGTGTCCACCGTCAACATCCAGCACCTGGAGTCCCTCGGCGACGTCGTGGAGTCGATCACCGGCGTACGCCAGCGCGAGACGGTGCCCGACGAGGTGGTGCGCCGCGCCGACCAGATCGAGCTCGTCGACATGTCGCCCCAGGCGCTGCGCCGCCGCATGGCGCACGGCAACGTCTACCAGTCCGACAAGGTCGACGCCGCCCTCTCCAACTACTTCCGCCCCGGCAACCTCACCGCGCTGCGCGAGCTGGCGCTGCTCTGGGTCGCCGACCGCGTCGACGAGTACCTCCAGCAGTACCGCGGCGAGCACGACATCAAGTCGACCTGGCAGGCGCGCGAGCGCATCGTCGTCGGCCTCACCGGCGGCCCCGAGGGACGCACCCTCATCCGCCGGGCCGCCCGCATGGCCGCCAAGGGCTCCGGCAGCGAGGTCCTCGCGGTGTATGTGGCCAGGAGCGACGGGCTCACCTCCGCCTCGCCGAAGGAGCTCGCCGTCCAGCGCACCCTCGTCGAGGACCTCGGCGGGAGCTTCCACCACGTCATAGGCGACGACATCCCCGCAGCGCTGCTCGCCTTCGCCCGCGGCGTCAACGCCACACAGATCGTGCTCGGCTCCAGCCGCCGCAAGGCCTGGCAGTACATCCTGGGCCCCGGCGTCGGACAGACCGTGGCCCGGGACTCGGGCCCCGACCTCGATGTCCACATCGTCACGCACGAGGCGGTCGCCAAGGGCCGCGGTCTGCCCGTCGCGCGCGGCGCCCGGCTCGGACGGGTCCGCATCGTGTGGGGCTGGGCGGCCGGGGTGATCGGCCCCGCGCTGCTGACGGTGCTGCTCACCAACGTCGAGGCCGGCCTCGGGCTCGCCAACGACATGCTGCTCTTCCTGACCCTGACGGTGGCCGCGGCGCTGCTCGGCGGACTGCTCCCCGCGCTCGCGTCGGCCGCGTTCGGTTCGTTCCTCCTGAACTACTTCTTCACGCCGCCCGTCCACCAGGTCACGATCGCCGACCCGAAGAACATCGTCGCCATCGTCATCTTCGTCCTGGTGGCCGTCTCGGTGGCGTCCGTCGTCGACCTCGCGGCCCGCCGCACCCACCAGGCCGCCCGGCTGCGCGCTGAATCCGAGATCCTCTCCTTCCTCGCGGGCAGCGTCCTGCGCGGCGAGACCAGCCTGGACGCCCTCCTGGAACGGGTCCGCGAGACCTTCGCCATGCAGTCCGTCGCCCTCCTGGAACGGGCCGGCGACGTGGAGCCCTGGACGTGCGCGGGCAGCGTCGGCCCGCACCCGGTGGCCCGCCCCGAGGACGCGGACGTCGACATGCCGGTCGGCGACCACATGGCGCTCGCCCTGTCGGGGCGCGTCCTGCCCGCCGAGGACCGGCGCGTGCTCGGCGCCTTCGCCGCCCAGGCCGCCGTCGTCGTGGACCGCAGGCGCCTGCTCGGCGAGGCCGAGGAGGCGCGCAAGCTCGCCGAGGGCAACCGCATCCGCACCGCGCTGCTCGCCGCCGTCAGCCACGACCTGCGCACCCCGCTCGCCTCGATCAAGGCCGCCGTGAGTTCGCTGCGCTCCGACGACGTCGACTGGTCCGACGAGGACCGCGCCGAGCTCCTCCAGGGCATCGAGGAGGGCGCCGACCGGCTCGACCACCTCGTCGGCAACCTCCTCGACATGTCCCGCCTCCAGACCGGCACCGTCACCCCGCTGATCCGCGAGATCGACCTCGACGAGGTGGTCCCCATGGCGCTCGGCGGCGTCCCCGAGGACAGCGTCGTCCTGGACGTTCCCGAGACGCTGCCCATGGTCGAGGTCGACCCCGGTCTCCTGGAGCGGGCCGTCGCCAACGTGGTGGAGAACGCCGTCAAGTACAGCCCGCCGGGCCGCCCCGTCTCCGTCGCCGCGAGCGCCCTCGCCGACCGCGTGGAGATCCGCGTCACCGACCGCGGCCCCGGCGTCCCGGACGCCGCCAAGGACCGCATCTTCGCGCCGTTCCAGCGCTACGGCGACGCCCCGCGCGGCGCCGGAGTGGGCCTCGGCCTCGCTGTCGCCCGGGGCTTCGCCGAAGCCATGGGTGGCACGCTCGCCGCCGAGGACACCCCCGGCGGAGGCCTCACCATGGTCCTCACCGTCCGCGCCGCCCCCGGCCCCGCCCACGCCACCTCCGGCCTCACCGCAGGGGGCGCCGCATGAACCGAACCGCTCAGACCGCAACCGCGGAAGGCAGGGATCCCAGATGACCCGGGTGCTCGTGGTCGAGGACGAGCCGCAGATCGTGCGCGCGCTCGTGATCAACCTCAAGGCACGCAAGTACGAGGTGGACGCGGCCCCCGACGGAGCGAGCGCCCTCCAGCTCGCCGCCGCTCGCCACCCCGACGTGGTGGTGCTCGACCTCGGCCTGCCCGACATGGACGGCGTCGACGTCATCCGCGGGCTGCGCGGCTGGACCCGGGTCCCCATCCTGGTGCTCTCCGCCCGCCACACCTCCGACGAGAAGGTCGAGGCGCTCGACGCGGGCGCCGACGACTACGTCACCAAGCCCTTCGGCATGGACGAGCTCCTCGCCCGGCTGCGCGCCGCCGTACGCCGCGCGGAACCGGTCGGCGGCGCGGACGGCGCCGACGACGTGGTGACGGTCGAGACCGAGGGCTTCACCGTCGACCTGGCCGCCAAGAAGGTCAACCGCGCGGGCCGCGACGTACGCCTCACGCCCACCGAGTGGCACCTGCTCGAAGTCCTCGTGCGCAACACCGGCCGCCTGGTCAGCCAGAAGCAGTTGCTCCAGGAGGTCTGGGGCCCCTCCTACGGCACCGAGACGAACTACCTGCGGGTCTACATGGCCCAGCTGCGCCGCAAACTGGAGCTCGACCCCTCGCACCCGCGCCACTTCATCACCGAGCCGGGCATGGGCTACCGCTTCGAACGCTGATCCGCCCTCCCGCGGCGCCCCGGTGACCGGAACGCCTCACACCGCTGCGGTAGGGCCGCGGAATCCGTGCTGCCCACACTCTTCGATCCGGCGGGGGTGGCCACCGGTACCCTTTCTGTATGAGTGCTGACCTTCGTACCGAGAAGCCCGCGGGGCGCTTCCGCCGGATGCTCGACCGGCTGTCCACCTCGCAGGAGGACTTGCACTCCGCGGAACTGCAGGAGGACACGCAGGCCACGGGGTGCACCCGCATCTCCGAGTGCAGCGACCGCCAGATAGTCAAAGTCACTGGTACCTTGCGGACGGTCACCCTGCGTCCACGGGCGGGTGTGCCGGCGCTCGAGGCCGAGCTCTTCGACGGCACCGCCCCGCTGGACGTGGTGTGGCTGGGACGGCGCTCGATCGTGGGCATCGAGCCGGGCCGCAAGCTCATCGCTTCGGGCCGGATCTCCATGAGCCACGGCCGGCGGGTCCTGTTCAACCCCAAATACGAACTCCGACCGCTCGGACAGGAGTAGCCGGTGACGTCAGTCGACAAGCCGACCACCACCCCCGCCCCCGCGCCGCCCGCCGACGCGAAGGCCGTGACCGAGGCCGCGCTCTTCGACGCGTTCGGCGGGGTCCGCGGCATGGTGGAGACGGTCCTTCCGGGACTGCTCTTCGTCACGATCTTCACGATCAACAAGGACCTGCACGTCTCGGCGATCGCCGCCCTCGCGGTGTCGCTGCTGCTCGTCGCGGTCCGCCTGGTCCGCAAGGACACCATGAAGCACGCCTTCAGCGGCGTCTTCGGCGTGGCCTTCGGCGTGGTCTTCGCGATGATCACGGGCAACGCCAAGGACTTCTACCTGCCGGGCATGCTCTACACGCTGGGCCTCGCCCTCGCCTACATCGTCACCACGTTGTGCGGGGTCCCGCTGATCGGACTGATCCTCGGCCCGGTCTTCAAGGAGAACCTGTCCTGGCGCACCCGCAACCCGGGCCGCAAGAAGGCCTACGCGAAGGCCAGTTGGGCCTGGGGCCTGATCCTGCTCGCCAAGTGCGCGATCCTCTTCCCGCTGTACTGGTGGGCCAACACCTCCCAGCTCGGCTGGGTCCTGATCGCCCTGAAGATCCCGCCGTTCCTGCTCGCCGTCTGGCTCACCTGGGTCTTCCTCGCGAAGGCCCCGGCGCCGATCGACGTATTCGCCGAGATGGAGGCGGAGGAAGCGGCCGAGAAGGCCCGCAAGGCCGCGGCCCGCGGCGAAGCCGGGGTGTAGGTCCCGCACACGGCCGAGCCGCACCACCGAGCCGCACGACCGAGCCGAAGCCGAAGGGCCCGCGACCACGACGGTCGCGGGCCCTTCGGCCGTGGTCCTGCGCGATCAGCTCTGGCGGCGCACCGAGAGGAGGTCCTCCAGCTGCTCCTCGCGGGCCTGCGCGGCCACGAACAGAAGCTCGTCGCCGGCCTCCAGGGTCTCCTCCTGGCTCGGCGTGAGCACCCGGGTTCCCCGGATGATCGTGACGAGCGAGGTGTCCTCAGGCCAGGCCACGTCCCCGACCTGCGTGCCCGCGAGCGCCGACTCCGGCGGCAGCGTCAGCTCGACCAGGTTGGCGTCGCCGTGGCTGAAGCGCAGCAGCCGTACGAGATCGCCGACGCTCACCGCCTCCTCGACGAGCGCCGACATCAGACGCGGCGTCGAGACGGCCACGTCCACGCCCCACGACTCGTTGAACAGCCACTCGTTCTTCGGGTTGTTGACCCGGGCCACCACCCGCGGCACCCCGTACTCGGTCTTCGCGAGCAGCGAGACGACCAGGTTCACCTTGTCGTCGCCGGTGGCCGCGATGACCACGTTGCAGCGCTGGAGCGCCGCCTCGTCGAGCGAGGTGATCTCGCAGGCGTCCGCGAGCAGCCACTCCGCGAGCGGGACCCGCTCGACCGAGATGGCGGTGGGCGCCTTGTCGACCAGGAGCACCTCGTGCCCGTTCTCCAGGAGCTCGCCCGCGATGGAACGGCCCACCGCACCGGCCCCGGCAATCGCCACACGCATCAGTGACCGCCCTCCTCGGGGCCCTGGGCGAACGCCGCCTCGACCTTTTCGACCTCGTCGGTCCGCATCATCACGTGCACCAGGTCGCCTTCCTGCAACACCGTCCGGGACGTCGGAAGCACCGCTTCGCCCAGCCGGGTCAGGAACGCGACCCGCACGCCGGTCTCCTCCTGCAGCTTGCTGACCTTGTGGCCGATCCACGCCGTCGAGGTGTGCACCTCGGCCAGCTGCACGCCACCGCTCGGGTCGCGCCACAACGGCTCCGCGCCGGACGGCAGCAGCCGGCGCAGCATCTGGTCCGCGGTCCAGCTGACCGTCGCGACCGTGGGGATGCCCAGACGCTGGTAGACCTCCGCGCGCCGCGGGTCGTAGATCCGCGCCGCCACGTTCTCGATGCCGAACATCTCACGGGCCACCCGGGCCGCGATGATGTTGGAGTTGTCGCCGCTGGAGACCGCCGCGAACGCGCCGGCCTCCTCGATGCCCGCCTCGCGCAGGGTGTCCTGGTCGAAACCGACGCCGGTGACCCGCCGCCCGCCGAAACCGGAACCCAGGCGGCGGAAGGCCGTCGGGTCCTGATCGACCACGGCGACGGTGTGCCCCTGCTGTTCCAGAGCTTGCGCGAGAGCGGCTCCCACTCGCCCGCAGCCCATGATGACGATGTGCACGTCCCCTTACCCCGCACTCCTGGTCGCCCCGATGACCTGCGCAAACACCCTGCTCACTACTTCCTTCTCGGCTAGCCGGGCAACGGCGTGGCAACAGAAATCCACGTTGCCGCCTGATGAGCTTATGCGGCCCGCCCGGGGACGCACTCACGCAGTGCCCCTCTGGCGGACACGGCCCGGGGGGAGGCGGGTGCGTCTTATTCAGACAGAGCGCTTACGATCCTCTGCGTGTCCAAACTGACCGACGTGCCCAAACGGATCCTGATCGGCCGGGCGCTGCGCAGCGACAAGCTGGGAGAAACGCTCCTCCCTAAGCGCATCGCACTTCCCGTCTTTGCCTCCGACCCGCTCTCGTCCGTTGCGTACGCGCCGGGAGAAGTACTCCTCGTGCTGTCCGTGGCGGGTGTGTCGGCGTACCACTTCAGCCCCTGGATCGCCCTCGCGGTCGTGGTGCTGATGTTCACCGTGGTCGCCTCCTACCGGCAGAACGTGCACGCCTACCCGAGCGGCGGCGGCGACTACGAGGTCGCCAACACCAACCTCGGGCCGAAGGCCGGACTCACGGTGGCCAGCGCCCTGCTCGTCGACTACGTCCTGACCGTGGCCGTCTCCATCGCCTCGGGCATCGAGAACCTCGGCTCCGCGATCCCGTTCATCGTCGAGCACAAGGTGCTCTGCGCCGTCGCCGTCATCGTGCTCCTGACGCTGCTGAACCTGCGCGGCATGAAGGAGTCGGGCAAGCTCTTCGCCATCCCGACGTACGTCTTCGTCGCCGGCGTCTTCCTCATGATCGCCTGGGGTGCCTTCCGCGGGATCGTGCTCGGCGACACCATGAAGGCGCCGACCGCGGACTACACGATCAAGGCCGAGCACCAGGGCCTCGCGGGCTTCGCCATGGTCTTCCTGCTGCTGCGCGCCTTCTCCTCCGGCTGCGCCGCGCTCACCGGCGTCGAGGCGATCAGCAACGGCGTCCCCGCCTTCCGCAAGCCCAAGTCGAAGAACGCCGCCACCACGCTCGCCCTGATGGGCGGCCTCGCCGTCACCATGTTCTGCGGCATCATCGCGCTGGCCATGTCGACCCATGTGCGCATGGCCGAGAAGCCCGCCGAGGACCTGCTGCACAACGGCTCCCCGCTCGGTGCCGGCTACGTCCAGAACCCGGTGATCTCGCAGGTCGCCGAGGCCGTCTTCGGACACGGCAGCTTCCTGTTCATCGTGCTCGCCGCGGCCACCGCGCTGGTCCTGTTCCTCGCGGCGAACACCGCCTACAACGGCTTCCCGCTGCTCGGCTCGATCCTCGCCCAGGACCGCTACCTGCCGCGCCAGCTGCACACCCGCGGTGACCGCCTCGCGTTCTCCAACGGCATCGTGCTGCTCGCCGGCGCCGCGGTCCTGCTCGTGGTGATCTACGGCGCGGACTCCACCCGGCTGATCCAGCTCTACATCGTCGGCGTCTTCGTCTCGTTCACGCTCAGCCAGACCGGCATGGTCCGCCACTGGAACCGCCACCTGGCCACCGAGACCGACCAGGCCAAGCGCCGCCACATGGTCCGCTCGCGCGCGATCAACGCGTTCGGCGCGTTCTTCACCGGCCTGGTCCTCGTGGTCGTCCTCGCCACCAAGTTCACCCACGGCGCCTGGGTCGCGCTGCTCGGCATGGTCATCTTCTACGGAACGATGACCGCGATCCGCAAGCACTACGACCGCGTCGCGACCGAGATCGCCGCGCCCGACGAGCCGAGCGACGACAGCCTGCGCCCCTCGCGCGTCCACTCCATCGTCCTGGTCTCCAAGGTCCACCGCCCCACCCTGCGCGCCCTGGCCTACGCCAAGCTGATGCGCTCGGACCAGCTGGAGGCGCTCTCCATCTCGGTCGACGCGGCCGAGACGAAGGCGCTCAAGGAGGAGTGGGAGCGGCGCGGCATCAACGTACCGCTCAAGATCCTCGACTCGCCCTACCGCGAGATCACCCGCCCGATCATCGAGTACGTACGGGGCCTGCGCCGCGAGAGCCCGCGCGACGCGATCAGCGTGTTCATCCCCGAGTACGTCGTCGGGCACTGGTACGAGCACCTGCTGCACAACCAGAGCGCGCTGCGGCTCAAAGGGCGCCTCCTGTTCACCCCCGGCGTGATGGTGACGTCCGTCCCCTACCAGCTGGAGTCCTCCGAGGCCGCCAAGAAGCGGGCCCGCAGGCGGGCGGACTGGAACGCGCCGGGCGCGGTGCGCCGCGGCCCGGTGGCCCGGCCCAAGGAGCCCAGCAACAAGAGCTGAGCGGTGCTCGTGGCGGGCGGCCGGGTGACACCCACGTAGACTGGTGGGCTGTTCACCCGGCCGCCCGCCGTTTCTCCCCTCACCCCTGGAGTCACCCACCCATGCAGCAGAACGCACCCGAGCCGTCGGCACCTGAGCCGTCGGCAACCGAGCCGTCGGTGTCGTCGCTGGTCGGGGAGGAGTACGAGGTCGAGGTCGGGCCCGTCGCGCACGGCGGTCACTGCATCGCCCGCACCGCCGAGGGCCGCGTCCTGTTCGTACGCCACGCCCTGCCCGGCGAGAAGATCGTGGCCCGCGTCACCGACGGCGAGGCCGACTCCCGCTTCCTGCGCGCGGACGCGGTGACGGTCCTGGAGCCCTCGAAGGACCGCGTCGAGGCCCCGTGCCCCTACGCCGGCCCCGGCAAGTGCGGCGGCTGCGACTGGCAGCACGCCAAGCCCGGTGCCCAGCGCCGCCTCAAGGGCGAGGTCGTCGCCGAGCAGCTCCAGCGGCTCGCGGGCCTCACCCCCGAGGAGGCCGGCTGGGACGGCACGGTCGTGCCGGCCGAGGGCGACAAGCTCCCCGCGGGCCAGGTCCCGGCGTGGCGCACCCGCGTCCAGTACGCGATCGACGACGAGGGCCGCGCGGGCCTGCGCAAGCACCGCTCGCACGACGTGGAACCCGTCGACCACTGCATGATCGCCGCCCCCGGCGTCTCGGAGCTCGGCATCGAGAAGCGGGAGTGGCCCTCCCTGGCGTCGCTCGAGGCGATCGCGTCCTCGGGCTCGCACGACCGCCAGGTCGTCCTGACCCCGAACCCCGGCGGCCGCCTTCCCCTGGTCGAACTGGACAAGCCCGTATCGGTCCTGCGCGTCGAGGAGAAGGACGGCGGAGTCCACCGCGTCCACGGCCGGGCCTTCGTCCGCGAGCGCGCGGACGGCCGCACCTACCGCGTCGGCATGGGCGGCTTCTGGCAGGTCCACCCGCAGGCCCCCGACACCCTGGTGAAGGCGGTCATGCAGGGCCTGATGCCCCGCAAGGGCGAGATGGCCCTCGACCTGTACTGCGGCGTCGGCCTGTTCGCGGGCGCGATCGCGGAGCGCGTCGGCGAGACGGGCGCGGTGCTGGGCATCGAGTCCTCCAAGCGCGCCGTCGAGGACGCCCGCCACAACCTGGCCGACCTGCCCCGCGTCCGCATCGAGCAGGGCAAGGTCGAACAGGTCCTGCCCCGCACGAAGATCACCGAAGCCGACCTGATCGTCCTCGACCCGCCCCGCGCGGGCGCCGGCAAGCAGACGGTCAAGCACCTGGCAGCCCTGGGCGCCCGCCGCATCGCCTACGTGGCCTGCGACCCGGCGGCGTTGGCCCGCGACCTGGCGTACTTCGCGACGGCGGGCTACAAGCCGCGGACGCTGCGGGCGTTCGATCTGTTTCCCATGACGCATCATGTGGAGTGCGTGGCGATTCTTGAGCCGGTCGAAAAGGGCCGCTGACGCCCGACTTGCACGCCCAGCTCGTGTGCTGACGTGTCGGCAGCAGTAGAAGGCCGCCCTTCCGACCGGTATGACATCCGGGCTGGAAGGGCGGCCTGCTGCTGTGCGGATATCCCGTCGTGGTTCGTCTGGGCGGCAAGGGGGCGCGATGCCGTTGGGCGGGCGATGGGCCCGCCCAACGAGTGGGGGCTGAGGGCATCGGCGCCGGCGAGATGGAAGACGCAGGCCTCGTCCGAGACCGCGAGCGTCCACAGGCCGGCGCCGTCAGATCGGCGACATGAATGGGGCAGGGATGTCGGCTCATGTCCGAGCGACTCGTGTTCGGTGCATCGCAACACGACCCTCCCCCGCCGACGAAGTAGGGGTAGGTATGGACGGAACCCGTAGGTGATGTGAAGACCGCGTTCCTGGCCGCCTTGTTGTGCTGAAATGTGCTTTCCCATGGGAGGCTCCAGCCTGGCCCCATGGAGCCGGCGGCAGAGGACCCGTCGGCCGCCCTTTGGGACGAGTAGTGGCGGGCCGCGGTCCAACCGCCGCCGACCTTCGCCTGGGTCAGGTCGGTGGACGTGAGCGAGAACGCTCCGGTCGCGGTGTTCACCGTTCCGTTCCGTATCGTCTGAGGCTGCGCGAAGCCAGTCAGGGAGCAGTCCGTCAGGCAACCGTCGGTCGAGGCATCGGGGATCGGCGCGGCGAACAAGAGTCGCATCGTCACTTTTCCGGTCCGGTCACCCGGCTCGGGGTTGGAGTCGTCCAGTACTTCTCCGATGGCCGTAGCGGTGAAGCCGGTCGCGTAGACGGAATCACCTGGCATGGAATTGGGGCACAGCTCCGGGGTGAGCGTCACTTGTGTACTGACGTACGGAACCGGGGTGGTCTTGTTGTTGTAGTGGTACGTTGTGGATGGAGCCGTGACGGTCTGGCCCTTGTCGATCGTGGTGTCCTTGCCGCATGAAACCTTCCAGGTCACCTTGACCTGATGCGGTGTGTCCACGTATTTGCCGTTGACGTACTTCGATTCGGAATTCAGCATTGCCGTGGACAGGGTGATTGTTTCCCCCATGAAAACCTGCCCGCTGAACCACTGGCTGGTCCCGACCCACTGCTGGCTGACTCCCCGCGTGGAGCCTTCGGGCCCCAGAACGCGGAAGTCATCCGGTTCTGCCCGCACGATGGAAGCAGTCGCCGCCGCGGCGATGCCGGAGCTTGCCTTCCCCTGCTTCCGGGGCTTGGGTGCCTGAGGGGCTGCACCTGGCTTCTGTTCATTTTTCCCCGCAGGGCCGCCCAGGGTGCGTTGGGCGGCCTTGGATTTGTCCTCCCGCACCTGTTTCCTGCGCTCGGCAAGCGACATGGGCTTCTGCGCCGGCGTGGGCTTGGGGGCGCCCTTTGCGCGTGCCGCACCCGATGCGGAAGAGACCTGAATCCCCTTCGGAAGCGACAGGGCCGGTGGCGCGCCCGACAGCAACAGCGTCCACGCCGTCAATAAGCCCAAAGCCAATCTCGTTCGTCTGTGGAACCCTCGTGGCGTCATGAAACCTCTCCAGAAATGCTATGGGGAATGGTCGAGGGGGGAGTTCCGGGACGAGCGTCTGATGTCGGGAATTCCAGCTGGTGAGACGGGCGAGACGGGTGAGACGGGTGAGACAGGCATGACCGCAGCATCTGGAAGCACGTGCCCCCGCGTTGCCCGGAAGTCGGCTTCCGGGCACCTTCACTCCACTGGATTGCTTGCGTCCATCGACTGGACACCCCGAGCGGCAACCTGAATCCCCCCGAACACGCAGGTCGCACGTCCCTCCTTCGCTTTCCCCCTCCGATCAATTCACGCCGAGCTCAATCGACAGAACGCTAGCAATCGCACTCATCGACGTTCGAGTGGATGATCATCCAGGAAATTCAGGCATTCACCTGCGAAATTTGGTTTCCCGTACGAGGGTCGGAAGGGTGCGGCTCGGCGATGGTGCCCCGAGGCTGAGGTCGCGGTGGGGAGCCGAAGTGCGATCGCTGTGAGAGGCAGCGCCGGGGGTGCGGGAGCGAGCACGGCTGCGGTGGGGGCGAGTTCGGCGAGGAGGGTCTTCGCTTACGCCGGGCATCGGGGCTGGGCGCGTCATCCGTGGCTGGGTGCGCTTTGCAGCACGTGGTCAATGTGGCGGTGAAGGATGGCCAGCGCCATCTCCGGAGAGTGGTGGCCTGCAAGCACGTGGACCGTGAGGCCATCGGCCAGAGCGAGGAGGCTGTGGGCCTCACGGGTGGGGTCGAGATGCTGTGGGATTTCCTGGGTGTCCTGGCCGTAGCGGATGAGCCACGCGATGAGGTCATGGAGCTTGGCGTAAGTGTCGTGCAGGACGGCGGCCAGTTTCTCGCTGGCCGGTGCGTGGGCGACGAAGGCCAGCCAGACGTGCGCCTGCGTCGTCGATTCCTCATCCAGCAGGGCGAGTTCGGCCAGGGTGTGTGACAGCAGAGTGGCTGCGGCCTGAGGGGCGGAGGCTGTGGTGATGCGCTGGTTGGCGCGTTCGCTGACGTGCTGGGAGACGTGCTCCAGCGCGAAGAGCAGCATGTCCTCCTTGGTGCGGAAGCACCGCTGGACGGAGCCCATGGACACGTCTGCCTGAGCGGCGACGTCGCGGAGGCTGACGGCTTCCATGCCGGAACGCGCGATCAGGGTGCAGACCGCCTCGGCGATCCGTCGGCGTCGGTCCTCGTAGTCGACCTGCCTGGGCACACTCATCCCCTCCTGGTTTCCGATGCACTTGCATCATATTCGGCTGCATTGCACGATGTGATGCGACCGCATCGGAACGATGTGTGTATTGCGGAGGGGGAGCCTGTCATGGGGAAGCAGCTCAAGAAGCCGGACAACAGCTCAGGCGAGGGGTTGTTCTGGCTGTTCGGCGCCATCCTGGTCATCCAGGGGTTCGGCTCCGCCATCACGGAGGCCGGGTGGGGTACGAGTTTCGGTGTCGCCGGCCTTCTGCGGGCAGCCCGTGTGCCTGAGTGGGGAACCCTCCTGGTCGGCTTTGCAGGTGCGGCCCTGCTGGCGGCAGCGGCGCGCCGTCACTATGCGAGGAGGCGGGCGCACCGACGTCCGTGAGCGGGCCTGAGGCCGACCACCGCTGCGTGGAAGGCTCTTGGCGTGGCTGGTCCGGTTGAGAGACGTCCCGTAGACGATCTCTGAGTTGCCGCTGATGCGGTCGCTGCGACTGCGGCCGGTCGTCTATCCGGTGAGGTTGAGGTTGTGCAGCCGGGCGATGCCGCGCCTGGCATGGTGGACGCCGTCACCCCTGAGCTGGCAGTCCCGGAGGGTCTGCCAGGTCTTCATCCGGGCAAAGACGTGCTCCACTCGGGCACGGACCTGCTTGTGTGAGCGGTTGTGCTCTTGCTTCCAGCCGGGCAACTCTTCGCCGGGAGTGCGGCGGTGCGGCATGATCAGCCCGGTTCCTGCCTCGACGTCCCCTCGCGCCTCCGTCGTGCGGGGAGCCGCCGCGGAGGATGAAGCGCAGCCGCAGCCGGTTCGTCGGGGTGCAATCGCACGCGGATTGCTCATCGGTCAGGCCGGGCCGCGACGCCGCCGAGCGCGCGGGACGGGACGTGCGGTCGGGTGCGACGTGGGTGGCTGGGTCTCCGCGGGGGCGTCCGGGAGGGACAGAGGCTCGACAGGACCTCGCGGTTGGCCATCGACCGCGTCCATGCCGGGCAGGAACGCATGATCCGGTCCGATGTGGGCGTGCTGGGCGCGTGCAGGTACCGGGAGGATGTGTCGGCGGGTGAGTTCAGTGACGTCGATCATGGGCGCGGCGACGATACGGCTGAGGATCTGCGCCTGCTGAGGCTCCACAGTCGTCAAATGACTGAGCACGGCCAGGACTTCGACCAGTTCCCGGCTCCAGCCGGGTTCCCAGCGCTCGGGTCGCTCACGGTCGAGTTCACTGGTTACTTTGCCGGGGGTGCGGTCGCTGCGGTACGCGAGCCAACTGTCGAGTACATTGCGCCCGCCCGTGGAGTAGTTGCGCATACGTGGAGTGACGCCGGTGAAGATGCCGCTTCCGATGACAAGGTGCTGGCCTTCGATGTCGTACGTGACGGCCGATGGGAGCGTGTCGGACGCGACCTCTCGGGCGTACGTGATCTCGGGGTGCAGGCGCCGCCACCAGTTCGATGTGCCTGCCGGGCGGCCGTCCTCGGGGTTGATGCAGCGTGTACCGAACGTTGAGGCCCACAACACGTGGTACCCCACGCCGACGGCCTCGCGCCAGAGGCCGCGATCGGAGGTCAGGGGGATACGTACACCGGGGGAGTTGAGGTCGTCCGCATAGCGCTCGGTGAAGCCGGGATGGGCCGTTACAGCGGCGACGTAGGCGAGCAGCTCCTCGGGGAGAACTTGCTGGAGGCCGTAGGAGTTGGCGAGGTGTGGCAATAGCCCTGGCGTGACGTTGGGAGTTCGATCGGCGTGCATGAGTGGTAGGACACGTCCGCCGTTTCCATTGAAGTAGTGCATGTCGGGGATCAGGGCCGTGAAGAGTAGTCCCGCCCCTGTCTGCAGGCGTTGGGTGTGCTGCTCGACTACGAAGATTTGGCCATCGATGTCGGTCTGCCACAACTCGGGGCGCGAGCGGTCGATGACGCGGCCATCGGGTATGAGCCATTGGCGGTCCAGGGCTCTGCGGGCGATGCGTATCGGAGCGGGGCAGGGTCCTTGCTCGATGCGTAGACGATTCGGCGGGTGGGGATGACCCGGGATCTGGAGGGCTTCCTTGTCCAGGGTGCGGTCTTGGGTCTCTTTGAACAGCTCCTCTTTCGTGGCAGGGTCGCGTTCTTGGACGAGTCGGTTCCAGCGTCGGCGCAGGACGGTTCTGGACGGACTGATGACCCAGTTTCGGTTGGGCTTGATGCCCGGCTTGCACCAGGGCATGAGCTCGGTGAGGGCGGGGAAAGTGTCCCAACCGCTCTGGGAAGCGGGTGTGAAAGGGACGGACTCGACAGGTCGGGCCGCGCGCCAGCCGGGACCGTCGATGTGCAGGTTGCGCAGCTGCTCCTCTTTGCTCTGCCTGGAGCCATGAACGGCAACATAATGGATCGGGGCCACGTCCTCTTCTCGCTCGCCTTGCCGGCGGACGAAGATGGCGATGGCCAACTCCTGCTGGACTCCGGGGAAGAAGCGGCTGTTGAGCGGGGGTCTTTTGGTCTCCGGTGTGAGGTCGATGATCCAGCCCTCGGTGCAGGTGCGCCGCAGGTAGGAGCGCATGCCCTGGAAGCCGGCACCGCGGATGAAGCCGCCGGTGCTGACGAAGCAGACGATGCCGTGGCGGTGATCGCCGTCCTGGTCGAAGACCTTGTGGGTGGCCCAGCGCCAGAAGTAGGTGCACAGGCTTTTCAGTTTGTTCTCGTACACGCCTGCTGCGCCGCGTAGCCGGAAGTCGTCAAGGGGCGGGGCACCGCGGCCCGGTGAGCCCTTCTCGATCCACCCGCCCTGGCCCTCTGCCTGTTCGCGGTGGGGAGGGTTGCCGATGACGACGGTGATGCGTTCGGTGCGCTGGATAGTGCTGGCTGCCTCGGCGTCATCACGCAAGGGCCCCCACAAGGCGCCATAGCGGTCGAAGAGTTCACTGGGTCGCCAGGGATCGGCGAGAGTGTCGGCCAAGTGCAGGCGCATGTCGCCCAGCGGGACCCGGGCGTTGAGGTGCCGGAGCATTTGCCCCACACGCATCTGAGCGACGGCAAAGGCGCCCATCTGCTTTTCGAACCCGATCAGTCGGCCCGCGAGTTCTTGCACGGATTCGGCACGGAAGCCTTCGTTGCCACCTTCGGACTGTTTGCGGGCGACGAGTTCGATGATGCCGGTGAGGAAGGTCCCGGTTCCCATGGACGGGTCGATGATCGACACACCGGGGTCGGCGAAGCCGTCCGGGCAGTCCAGAGTGGTCGCCAGTACTTCGTCGACCAGGCGGATCATCTCGGTCACCAGCGGGGCCGGGGTGTAGTAGGTGCCGGAGTCCTTGCGCAGCTCGGCGTCGTACTCCTGCAGGAAGTGCTCGTAGAGATGGACGTGGAAGCCGGGTTCGCCGGCGAGAGCACTTCCCCAGTCGATGGCGTCGATGACGCGCACGAGCATGTCCAGACTGTCGCGGAATTCTCCCTCGACCTGGTCGGTGAGGATCTGCAAGGCGCGGCCCATGACGGAGTGTTCGGCTCCAAGCCGTCTGCCTATCTCGTGCAGGCTCATACCGACAAGTGCCTTGTCGTTCCCGCCAGCCGTGTCGGAACCGGCCAGCAGGAGAGCGAAGGTGACGGACTGTGCGTAACGATCGGCAAAGGTCGCGTGCTTGTCCCGGTCGTCCGTGGTCGGGAAGAGGTCGACTTCGAGCGTGGCGGCCAGGTCGGTGAACGGACGCTGGTGGCGCGGAAGGCTCGCTTCGGCGTCGAGGCGATCATGAACACAATCACGCAGGAGCGCGCACAGAGGGGCGACCTGGGTGACGATCTCCCGCATTGACGTCAGGGGATGGGGCTGCCAGCCGAAGAATGCGACAAGCATCGCCTCGAAGGCGGCCTCGCCGGCGACCGGCAGTCGTAGCCGGGAGCCGGCGCTGCGTAGATCGCCCTCGAAGTGGATGGTGTCGCCGTACTGCCGACCTGAGCGGTACATGATCCATGTCTGACCGTTCGTATAGATCAGATTGGGCAGTTTGGCCATGCCCTCCCATTGGCGACGGTCCCGCTTGTTCAGGCCGCTGGGATGGATCGTGCTCTTGTCGGGGCTCTTCAGCTCGACGTAGCCGACGATGTTGCGAGGTGATCCTCCCACCCGTACGGCTAGGTCGGGGCGTATCCGGTGCGCGGCGATGGCAACCTCGGCATGGACGACCGCTCGCAGTCCCAACACCCCTGCCGCATCGACGAGAAGCGTTTCGACTGCCCGGCGAATCGCGGCTTCCTTCTGCCCGTGCAGCAACGCCTGCTTACATGTCGCACCGAATTCGCTGACGATGCTCCGCAACCGCTCCTTGCGCTGCATCCCGCCCCCCGAGGTCAGCACACCCCCACCGCTTCTTCAACTCACGGTAATCACATCATCACTTCTCGTCGAGAGTGCCTCTCGCCCCGAGGCGCCGAGTCCGGGGGGCGACCCCGGTCCAGAGCGAAGCCGGGTGCCGCCCTCCGATGTGAGGGGGTGGCGTGAGGCCCCGGACCAACCTCTGTCCGTGGAAGGGGTATTGAAGGCGGCGCGCAACGGCGCCGAGGTTCTGGCTTCGCTCGACCTTCTCGGGCCGTGCTGTCGCCCTCCCGTCACCCGAAGTCGGCAACGTGGTCGACGGCCCATCGGGCGAAGGTGCCGGCCGGCCGGCCAGTGAGGCGTTCGACATGGTCGGTGACGCGGTGCGACTCCGGTCGGTTCGCCGATGCGGCCAGCAGCGCCTCCACCAGTCGTTCGGGACGACCGTCCGCGAGCATGCGGGATCGGGCAAGGTCGGCGGGAAGCGATTGGAAGCTCAGTCGGCGTCCGAGGACGGCGCCGAGTCGGGCGATTTGGTCGGCTCGGCTCAGCACCTCGGGTCCGGTCAATACGTACGGGGGGAGAGTCGGCCGGGCGTCGTGGGGCGCGAGCAAGACGGCTACCGCCGCATCGGCGACATCGCGTTCGTCGACCACGGCCGTGCGCGCGATGTCCGAACCCGCGATCACGTCGCCGGCCCGCAACTGTGCCGCCCACCCGCGGGCGTTGGAGGCCAGCGTGTCGCTGCGGAGCACGACGGGGCGTAGCCCGGCATCGCGCAGCAGGACTTCCATGTCGGCATGCACCTGAACGATGGGATCGCTCTGCTGGGCGGCTTCGTCGTCTATGGCTGTCGAGGACACGTATACGACGCGGGGCGCCGCCGCGACGAGCTCCGCGACCAGTTCGTGGGCGGGGGCGGAATCGAGCAGCGGCCACAGGAGAAGGACCGCGTCCATGCCCCGGAGCGCGTCGCGGAGCACCGTGGGGTCTGTGAGGTCGCCGATCACCGGCTCGACTCCAGGGCGCGGACGGGTGGTGTGACGGCGCACCAGGCATCGCACGCGTGCGCCGTGTTCCTGGAGGCGGTCGACAACCTCACGGCCGAGGCTTCCGGCGGCGCCGGTGACGAGGACCGATGCATGGTGATGGGTGCCCGTGGGGCGATGGGTGTCAGGCATGATCGAGACGCTAGGGGTTCAGGTCGACATGAAGGCAAGGCGTGTGTGATGCGGACGATCGGAAACGCAGCCGCGGAACTCGGCGTCGAAGCGCACGTGTTGAGGCACTGGGAGGATGTGGGGGCCCTCACCGTGCGCCGCGACGGCAATGGTCACCGCATCTACGACGACAGCGCTCTGGAGCAGGCGCGCACCGTGCTGAAGCTGCGGCGCGTTGGTCTGTCGTTGCCGGACGTCATAGCGGCCATGACGCCGAGGAAGCAGGCGGCACAAGCGGTGGTGAGGGCGAAGATCGCCGCGCTCGAAGGTGAGATCGCCCGAGCGCAACAAGCCATCACGTTCCTGCGGCACACCGTCGAGTGCCGGCATCGGTATCTCGATGACTGTCCGGACTGCGCGCACTTCGTCCGCGAAGCCTGAGCCGACCTGCCCCCTGGGGAGCTTGTGCCGCGCGGCCTCGTCGGCCCCCAGAACCAGCCACCCCGTCTCAAGATCATCCAAGCGTCCCGCCTCCCGATCTACGATGCGAACGGATCCCTGGTACGCACCGCACTCGATCAGAAGGCTGAACCGCAATGAACGACACGTCAGTTGCCGCAAGGAACGACAAGCGAGTTGTCATCGTCACCGGTGCCGGGTCCGGGATCGGGGAGGCCAGCGCCCGGTTGTTGCGGGAAGGGGGGCATTGCGTGGTGGCCGGCGGGCGGCGGGTCGAACCGTTGGAGCGGCTCGCTCGGGAGAGCGGAGCGCTGGCGCACCCCTGTGACGTGGGGACCCCCGAGGCCGCCGACAGTCTCGTGCGCGCCGCCCTCGACACCTACGGGCGGCTCGACGGCGTCGTCCTCAACGCCGGTATCGGGCGCGGCGGAACGGTCGGTGACATGTCCCTGGACGACTGGGACGAGGTCATGCGGACGAACGTCACGGGACCGCTGCTGCTCCTGCGCGCCGCCATGCCGCACCTGATCGACACGCGCGGCGCGGTGGTCTCCGTCGCATCCGTGTCCGCGCTGCGCAACGGCCGCGGCAACGCACCGTACGCCGTGTCCAAGTCGGCCCTGTTGCAGCTGGCCCGTTCCGTCGCCGTCGACTACGGGCACGTGGGAGTGCGCTCCAACATCGTCTGCCCCAGCTGGGTGCGGAGCGAGATGGCCGACCGGCGCATGAGCCGTTTCGCCGAGGAGGCCGGCCTCGGGGGCGGGGGCGCCGAGGCCGCGTACGCCGAAGCCACCCGGCTCCTGCCCATGGGCCGCCCGGCCGAGCCGCGCGAAGTCGCCGAAGCCATCAGCTGGTTGCTCTCCCCGGCATCCTCCTACGTCAACGGTTCCGTGCTCACCATCGACGGCGGAGCCACCGCCCTCGACCCCGGGACCCTCGCGTTCGACTTCCGGATCACACCGCGGGACGAAGCCGCGCTCTGAGGCCCACGGCCCGGCGCGGGTGTCACCCCGGCGCGGACGTGACGCGCGCGAACGTCACCCCGATCGCACCGCACCCGTGGCGCCGCTGCCCGACACGGCAGGCCACATCCGGGCGATCGCGAGCAGGGTCACCGTGCTGCCGCGGTCGACGCCGGGCAGCGGGCGCGGCGCGGAGGGCGGCGCGCCCGCCAGCTTGGCGCGCCGTGCCTGGTCGAGGGCGCCGGCGAGCGCGGCAGCCGTCAGCCGGTCGCCGTACATGCCCGCGTGCCGCGCCCGCAGGAGCGCCTGTTCGTACGCGTCGGGCCTGACGTACTGCTGAAGCTCCAGCATCGCGTCGTACGTCTCGATGGTCTGGCGGTGTGCCTGGAGGGACAGCGGGGAGCGGGGGCGCAGCACGTCCTGGACCCGGGACCGCTGCGGTCTGGTCAAGGTCACCTGAGGTACGGCGACGACCAGATCGCGCCACAGCGGCCACAGCGCCCACGTCGTGCGCAGGTCCGACGCCGACCTGGCGCACGCGGTCGCGGTGGGCACGAGGAGCGACGCCGCGCGGAACAGGCCGTGGACGCTGATGACCAGGGAGAGGTAGGGGAGCGTACCGGCGGTGTGGAAGCACAGGTTGAACAGGTAGCCGCTCCAGAACACGATGGCCAGGACGCTTCCCGCCGCGAACAGCCGCAGGGACCATACGAGATCGCGGTCGTCGGCGCGCCTGCTGTAGTCCCAGCAGACGACCACGGCGACGGCGTCGCCCAGCAGGTGTGCGGCGACGAGGATCAGCCAGTACAGGGTCGACGGGTCGGCCGGCCCCTGCAGGGCCATCAGCGAACCCGACTGATCGATGCCGAACCGGTCGAGCACGAGCAGCGAACCCATCGCCGCGGCGAGGCCCGCGACCACGGTGGCCTGAAGCCGGCGCGAGCGGGTGGAGTCGACGACGAACAGGAGGACGAGGCCGGCGCTCAGCACGCCGAGCACATTGCGGGTCAGCGACACCAGGTGGGCGCCCGCCCCGGCGCTCATGAGCCACTGGACGACCCTGGGCTGGAACAGGGTGATGGCGATGGTCGCCGTGAGGACGGTGAGCCACAGCCCGCGCTGCGCGGGACGGCGCAACGCCGGAAGGGCCCGCCAGAGCAGGGCGGCCCACAGCACGAGGACGCCGAACAGGCCGATGAAGTCCGCCAGTTCACGCACCACACGATCACTCGTCACCGGCGACCGTCAATCCCAGGAAGGCGCCGAGCCGTCCCATCGGGCCCGCCAGACGGCTGGGCTTCCCCGAACTCTGGATCAGGCTGGCGATCATCTCCGCTTCCTGCTCCTCGCGGGTGGTGTAACTGCTGCGCGCCATGAGGCGTTTGACGAGCTGCGGCTGGAGGTCGCCGTCCGGCGGACCGGCCGGGCCGTCGGCCGTGGCCGCGACGTCACGGCGGTGATCGCACAGCACATGGCCGATTTCGTGCAGGACGATGTGCTCGCGGTGCAAGGGCGCGGTCCTGGCCTCGTAAAAGATGTAGTCGGCGGTGTCGGTGCCGAGCCAGAGTCCGCAGACCCCGCTCAGTGCGGCCTCCTCCGGCAATTCCCGCAGGACCAGGCGGCGGCCCCGGAGCTCCTCCACCCGCGCGCAGACGGCGTCGAAGGGCAGGGAACGCTCCACGCCGAGATCACGCAGGATCGCGAGGCACCTGCGTTGCAATTCCTCGTACGCGCCGGTTGTCCGCACTGGCTCTCTGCCGCCTTCCACTGTCGCGCCTTCCACTGTCGCCGGGCACAGCACGCTGGAAGGGCCCTCTCCACGTGCACAAGCGGGTGTCTTCGGGGGCCGTCCGTCGGGACCACGGGGCGGGCCTCACATGCCTCACAAGACGGGGCGGTGAGCCGGGTCCGTTCTGATGCGTCCGGTCGCTCCGAGGTGCCGGCCCGCTCCGAGGTGTCGGTCCGTTCTGGCGCGTCCGTCCGTTCTGGCGCGTCCGTCCGTTCCGGGGCGTCCGACGGCGCGTTCGCGCCGGCTCCTGGTGGGCAGGGCCCGGGGTGCCTTCTCCCGGCGCCTCCCGGCGGCTCCGGGGACGGGCGCTCGAACGCCCCGGTGACAAGCGCCGGGCATACCGCCGAGACGTCGCGGCGCGGCCGGCGGATGGTGTGCGTCGGCGTCGGCCCTGGCGTTCCCGCTCATGTCTCCAACCCCCGTGCGCAGGGACCGCTTTCCGGCCCTGACCGACTTTCTGCCACCCCAGCGTAATGAGCCGTCCGCCCTGTCGAACGTACGAGCCCGGCCTCCCGCCCGTGTTTGGCGCAATCCTGCCGTTGGTTCCGCCCGCACCTCGTACCCCGCGCCCCGGATTCGTACCCGCGGACGGACCTGGGCGCGAGGGGGTTCCCTGCCGGGCCGGACACGGCGCCGCCCGCCCCCGGGGTGGTGGTCGGGGGCGGGCGGCGGGCCGGGAAGGGCCGGGTCACGCGGTCGGACGCTCACATGGTCACACGAGGTCGAACCGGTCCAGGTTCATGACCTTGTCCCACGCCTTGACGAAGTCCCGTACGAACTTCTCCTTCGCGTCGTCGCTCGCGTAGACCTCCGCGACCGCGCGCAGCTCGGAGTTGGAGCCGAAGACCAGGTCGGCGCGGGTGCCCGTCCACTTGACGTTGCCCGAGCCGTCACGGCCCTCGAACGTGGACTCGTCCGAGGACGTCGACTTCCACGTCGTGCCCAGGTCGAGCAGGTTGACGAAGAAGTCGTTGGTGAGCGAGCCCGGGTTCTCGGTGAGGACGCCGTGCGCCGACTGCTGGTGGTTGGCGCCCAGGACGCGCAGGCCGCCGACGAGGACGGTCAGCTCGGGGGCGCTCAGGGTCAGCAGGTTCGCCCGGTCGAGCAGCAGGAACTCGGCCGGCAGGCGGTTGCCCTTGCCCAGGTAGTTGCGGAACCCGTCGGCCGTCGGCTCGAGCGCGGAGAAGGACTCCACGTCGGTCTGCTCCTGCGAGGCGTCCACGCGGCCCGGCGTGAAGGGGACCTCGACGGAGGTGCCGCCGTCCTTCGCGGCCTTCTCGACGCCCGCCGCACCGGCCAGCACGATCAGGTCGGCCAGCGAGATCTCCTTGCCGCCGCTCTGCGCGGAGTTGAAGGACGACCGGATGCCGTCGAGCGTGCGCAGGACCGCCGCGAGCTCGTCGGGCTCGTTGACCTCCCAGCCGATCTGCGGCTGGAGACGCACGCGCGCGCCATTGGCGCCGCCGCGCTTGTCGCTGCCGCGGAACGACGACGCGGAGGCCCACGCCGTCGAGACGAGCTGGGCCACCGTGAGGCCCGAGCCGAGGATCTGCTCCTTGAGGGAGGCGATGTCCTGGGCGTCGACGAGGTCGTACGAGCGGGCCGGCAGCGGGTCCTGCCACACCAGCTCCTCGGCCGGCACCTCCGGGCCGAGGTAGCGCACGACGGGGCCCATGTCGCGGTGGGTCAGCTTGAACCACGCGCGGGCGAAGGCGTCGGCGAACGCCTCGGGGTTCTCCAGGAAGCGCCGCGAGATCTGCTCGTACGCCGGGTCGAGACGGAGGGCGAGGTCGGTCGTCAGCATCGTCGGGGCGTGCTTCTTCGACGCGTCGAAGGCGTCCGGCACGGTGTCCGAGCCCGCGCCGTCCTTCGGCCGCCACTGGTGCGCGCCCGCAGGGCTCTTGAACAGCTCCCACTCGTAGCCGAAGAGGATCTCGAAGAAGCTGTTGTCCCAGGCGGTCGGCGTGTCCGTCCAGATGCCTTCGAGGCCGCTGGTGATCGCGTCGGGACCCACGCCGGTGCCGTGGGTGTTCTTCCAGCCGAGGCCCTGCTGCTCGAGGGAGGCGGCCTCGGGGTCGTTGCCCACCGACTCGGAGGGGCCGGCGCCGTGCGTCTTGCCGAAGGTGTGGCCGCCCGCGATCAGCGCGACGGTCTCCTCGTCGTTCATCGCCATGCGGCGGAACGTCTCGCGGATGTCACGCGCCGCGGCGATCGGGTCCGGGTTGCCGTTGGGGCCCTCGGGGTTGACGTAGATCAGGCCCATCTGGACCGCGCCGAGCGGGGTCTCCAGCTCGCGGTCGCCGGTGTAGCGCTTGTCGTCGAGCCAGTTGGTCTCGGGGCCCCAGTACACGTCCTCGTCGGGCTCCCACACGTCCGCGCGCCCGCCGCCGAAGCCGAAGGTCTTGAAGCCCATCGACTCCAGGGCGACATTGCCGGTGAGGACCAGCAGGTCGGCCCAGGACAGGCTCTGGCCGTACTTCTTCTTGACCGGCCACAGCAGGCGGCGGGCCTTGTCGAGGCTCACGTTGTCCGGCCAGCTGTTGAGCGGGGCGAACCGCTGCTGACCGGCACCGGCGCCGCCACGGCCGTCGCTGATGCGGTACGTGCCCGCGCTGTGCCACGCCATACGGATCATGAGCGGGCCGTAGTTGCCGAAGTCGGCGGGCCACCAGTCCTGCGAGTCCGTGAGCAGCGCGGCGATGTCCCGCTTGACGGCGGGGAGGTCGAGGGACTTGAAGGCCTCGGCGTAGTCGAACTCCTCGCCCAGCGGGTTGGACACCGCGGGGTTCTTGGCGAGGATCTTCAGGTTGAGCCGCTCCGGCCACCACTGACGGTTTCCGCCGCCCTGGGTGGGGTGCGGGGCGCGGTCATGCAGGACCGGGCAACCGGTCGTGCCCTCCGTCTTGGGGTCGGTGACGATTGCATCGGGGTTCTCGGACATGGCAATCCTTCTTGGCTCGGTGGATCACGGTGCTCAGGAACTGCGGGCTTGTGGGCCTGCCGGGGCGGGCCCCGGCGGGCGGTGCCGGTCTCCTCCGTCGCGCGCTCGCACGGGCGGACGTGGCCGGCGGGGCCCCGGCTCGGCGGGCGGCCGGGACGGGCCGTGACGCGGCGCGCCCCGCAGCCGGAGAGCCGGGCAAGTGGAGGGCCGTGTACACGACTTGGCAAAGACTACGGCCCACATGATCACGCGTCCCGGAAGCCGTCGCGGTGAGCGTGGGGTGACCGTCCGACCGGGGCCCGGTGACAGCCGGGGCGGCCGGGACCGGGGCGGCCGGCAGCGGTCCGGCCTGCGGCGGTCCGGCCTGCGGCGCGCGGCGGACGGCACGCGCCCGCGGCCCGGTGTCCCGCGCCTTCGCGGCGGCGATCCCCCATCACGAATGCGTCTCCTGGTGATGTGTCGCAGTGGTGGTGTGCTGGAGCCTTCTTGTCCCTAGGCTATCGGTGATATCGATCCTACGATGGACCAAATCCAAGTCAAGAAAAACACCAAATCCATATCCCTTCGGAACGCGGCCGTCCCCTCCGGCACACTGCGCGTATCCATCCAACCCCGAACCGTGGACAGGTGAACGGCATGAGTGACCTGCTCGAACGGCTGCGAGGGCGCGGCTGGCGGATGACGTCCCAGCGGCGTGTCGTCGCGGAGGTCCTGAACGGCGACCACGTCCATCTGACGGCGGACGAGGTGCACGGCCGCGCCGCCGAGCTGCTGCCCGAGATCTCCCGGGCGACCGTGTACAACACGCTGGGCGAGCTCGTGTCGCTCGGCGAGGTCATGGAGCTCTCGACCGATGGCCGCGCCAAGCGCTACGACCCCAATGCCCACCGCCCGCACCACCACCTGGTGTGCTCCGGCTGCGGCACCATCCGCGACGTCCACCCGGGCGGCGACCGCCTGGCCGACCTCCCCACGGAGGAGCGCTTCGGCTTCACGCTGTCGCGGGCCGAGGTCACCTACCGCGGGCTGTGCCCGTCCTGCGCGTAGCCGACGGGCGGCTTTCCCGCGCGTGGCCGACGGGCAGCTCCCGCGCGTGGCCGACGGGCGGCCCGGTGGCGCCCGGGTGGGGCGCCCTGAGTGAAACGAGTCATGACCGACACTCCCGCAGCCGTGTCGAAGTTGGGCTGAACGGGTGAGCGGCGTCATCATGGCCGGATGCAAATACAGCACGTGGGCGAGGTGGTCCGGTGAGCAGGTACGACGTCACCGACGAACAGTGGGAGGGCCTCGCCCAGGTCGTTCCGCTGCGCGGCCGCAACGAATGGCCGTCCAGAGTCGACCACGAGACCATCCCCGGCGACTACGCCACGGCCGAGCAGCGGCGCTTCGTCGTCCTGCGGGTGCAGATCTTCGCCGACGCCCGCGAGGTGGCCGACTACCTCATGGCCCAGATCCCGGTCCTGCTCGACCTGACCGGCGCGGACCCCGAAGTCGCCAAGCGGATCCTCGACTTCAGCACCGGTGTCGTGTTCGGCCTGGGCAGCGGAATGCACCGCGTCGACCGCAACGTCTTCCTGCTCGCGCCGGTCGGCACCGAAGTGGAAGGCGTCGCCGCGGCGGCCCTCCCACAGCCCTGATCCCCGTCCCCGTCCCTCATTCGTAGGAAGGTCGACGAGGCGGAACGGTTCGTCAGTTTTCGGGCTGCGTACGGTCCGAGCCATGACCACCAACAGTGACAAAAACAGCCGGCCCGATCGACCCACCGTCACCGAATTACGGTTGTCCGCCTTCAGGACGCACCGGGGGGCGGCCATCCCGCTCGGCCCCCTCACCCTGCTCACGGGGCCGAGCGGCAGCGGCAAGTCCAGCGTCATCGAGGCGTTCGAGGCGCTCGCCAGACTCGGCTCCGGCGCCGCGCTGGGGGCCGTTTTCCGCGATCCCGTCGGCTGCGTGCCGGAGCGCGCCGACGCGGACGCGCAGGGGCGGCGCGGCTTCCGTATCGGCTGCACCGTCGACGGTCCGGCCGGTCCGGTCCGCCTCGACCTCGCCGTGCAGGCCGAACCGGAACTCCGCGTCGTCGGCGAACGTCTGACCAGTGAGGGACAGACCCTCCTGAGCACCGCGCTGCGCGACCCGAGCCGCTCCACCGTCCAGGCGGCCTGGCACACCGCGGGCGCGGTCCCCGTCACCCGTGCCCCCCTTCCCGACGACCGTCTCGGCACCGCGCTGCTGCCGCTGCGCGTCGCGGGCAAGACGGAGGGCCAACGGCACGTCCTCGCGGCGGCGGAACAAGTCGTCGTCGCCCTGCGCTCGGTGTTTCCCTGCGACCCCCAGCCGCAGGGCATGCGCGCCCCCGTCGTGCCCACCCAGGGGGCCGCGGGCGGCCGCTTGCGGCGCGGCTGCGACAACCTCGCCGAGGTCCTGCTCCGCACCCGCACCGAATGCGGCATCCGCCACGGCCGTCTCGTCACCGCGGCCCGTGCCGGCTGCCACGGCACCGTCACCGGCCTGACCGCCGAAGAACTCGCCGACGGTACGGTACGTGCCGTCCTCGCGCGCGGCGGAAACCGGCACGGCACCCCCGTCGGACGACTCGGCGAAGGCGAACTGCGCTATCTCGCGCTCGCCCTCGTCCTGCTCACGGGTCCCGGCGTCCTCGCCGTCGACACCGTTGCCGAAGTGCCCCCGGCCATGCAGACCCTTACCGTCCTCGCCGACGGGCTCGACCGCGCACTCGACCCCCGTCAGACCCGCGAACTCATCGCCCTCGCGGCCGAGATGTGCGCGAGGGGCCACATCCGGCTCCTCGCCGCGGTCGGCAGCGCGGACGGGGCCCGGGAAACCCACGGGGCGACAGTGGTAGACCTGCAGCCGTGACCCAACTCGACGTAGCGGCCCTGCAACGCAGGCTCGCCGCATTCGCCGCCGCCCGCGACTGGCAGCAGTACCACACCCCCAAGAACCTCGTCGCCGCCCTCAGCGTCGAAGCATCCGAACTCCTCGAGATCTTCCAGTGGCTCACGCCGGAACAGTCGGACCGGGTGATGAGCGACCCGGACAAGGCCCACCGCGTCACGGACGAGGTCGCCGATGTCCTGGCCTATCTGCTCCAGTTCTGCGAGGTCCTCGGCATCGACGCCCTCGCGGCGCTCGCCGCCAAGATCGACCGCAACGAAGTGCGCTTTCCGGTCCCTGAACGTCCGAAGCCCCCGCTCGGCCCGCCCAACTCGCCCACGAACACGGAGAGTCACTCTTTTGAGTGACCGAGATGCTCACAATCGCCTTGCTGTGCACAGATTTCCGATTTCCTCTGGCTTTCCGGGCCGGGCAAGCTCACTCTAGGTAGTGGACACGAATGCCGGGTCCGGCACAGGAAACGGGGGCATCGGATGGATGCGGTAAGGCTCTTAAAAGTCAGCCGGCACGCACTGACCCAGAGTCGGGCGGTGCTCGACATCGTGGCGGAGGCCTGGCAGGCGCAGGCACTCGCCCAGTCGATCGGCGGCCACCTCGCTGCCACCGGTCCGCCGGAGCTGAGAGGCGAGGCCCGCGGCCTCGGCGAAGCCGGCAGCCGGGGCTGCGCGGTCCTGGACCACCCCGGCCTCCGGCGGGCCGCAGTCAGAGCCACTCAGCTGTCCGAAGTGGGGGACGCGGCGAGCGCGTTGACCTCCCTGGCGGAGCTTCTGGGTGACGTCGCCATGGCTCTGGTCTCGGTGGCCTGCGCCACGGACGACGAGAGCCTGTACTGGCAGTGCATGGAGGCCATCGACGCGGCCGACGAATCCACCGACCGCGTCCGCGGAATGCTGCGCCGCCTGACCGTGCGGAGCGAGGAGAGATCGACCGGGGTGCTCCGCGACTCGACGACGGGTCCGCCCTGAAGGGGCGCGGAGCCGGGTCCGTCCCGGCTCCGCGGCGCCTCCGCGCGGGCAGCTCTTGCGGGCCGGGTCCTGGGGAGCGGCCCTGAGACGGGCCTGTGGGGCCGAGGTGGGCCGGTGGGGCCGAACGTGCCGCGTCGCACGGCAGGCGGCCAGGAACGCGTCGGCACTGTCGGGGGTCCCGCCGCGCGGCAGGGCGCGCGGGGCTCGCGCCGAGAGCGGGGCGTCGTGGGGGTGCGCCGCGATCGCCTGCAGGTGGTGCCGGGCCGATGCCGCGGCGACTGCGGAGACCCCCGCCAAGTCCAGCACCGGCGCATCGCCGGATCGCCGACCGACCGCCGGCCGCTCCCCACTCCTGTCCCGCCACTCCTACGGCTGAGGACTGCTCTGCTGCTCCTGGCGGCCCTCGTGTTCCGGGTGCTCCTGGGGCTCCTCGTTCCTGCCCGCCCGCGGCGTCTCGCTGGACTCGTCCGTCTGCGGGGCCTCGCCCGCTCCGTTCGCGTGCGGCGTGCGGTCGGCGGTGGTGGACTGGAGGTCGGCGTCCAGCTGGGTCAGGTCCGCGCTCAGCGCCGCCATCAGCTCCTCCATCTGCTGCAACAGCCCCTTGGGTGCACCCTTCTGCTCGGATGCGGAGTGCGCCGCCGACTGCTGCGGCACAGTCTGTTCCGGCACGGCTTCCTGGGACATGGCGGCCTCCTCGGCCCGAGCCCTCCGGCAGGGGCGGAGGGCGGAGAATCGGTCGACGTACCGGCCACGGCCGCCGACACGCGGGCCGGGCACTCCGGCTCCGCCCGAGCCAACGACCGTTGGGCCTCAACGTCACTGGTCAGAGGGGGCGTGAACCGCCAGAAAGGCCAATATTCACCCGACCGGGCATTCGTCACGGGAGTCGTGGAGGCAGGGTTGACGGCGGCTCCACGGTGCAGGATGGAGCCATGGATCTTCGCATCTTCACCGAACCCCAGCAGGGCGCCGGCTACGACACCCTCCTGACCGTCGCCAAGGCCACCGAAGACCTCGGCTTCGACGCCTTCTTCCGCTCCGACCACTACCTCCGGATGGGGACCGCCGACGGGCTGCCGGGCCCGACCGACGCCTGGATCACCCTGGCCGGGCTCGCCCGCGAGACCAACCGCATCCGCCTCGGCACGCTGATGACCGCGGGTACGTTCCGCCTGCCGGGCGTCCTCGCCATCCAGGTCGCCCAGGTCGACCAGATGTCCGGCGGCCGGGTCGAACTCGGCCTGGGCGCGGGCTGGTTCGAGGACGAGCACAAGGCGTACGGCATTCCCTACCCGAAGGAGAAGTTCGCCAGGCTGGAGGAGCAGCTGGCCATCGTGACCGGGCTCTGGGCCACCGAGGTGGGCCGGACCTTCGACTACCAGGGCACCTACTACCAGCTGAGCGACTCACCCGCGCTGCCCAAGCCCGCGCAGGCCAAGGTGCCCGTCCTCATCGGCGGGCACGGGGCGACCCGCACCCCGCGCCTGGCCGCGCAGTACGCCGACGAGTTCAACATCCCGTTCGCCTCCATCGAGGACAGCGAACGGCAGTTCACCCGGGTGAGGGCGGCCGCCGAAGCCGCCGGGCGCAGGGCGGACGACCTCGTGTACTCCAACGCGCTGGTGGTCTGCGTCGGCAAGGACGACGCGGAGGTGGCCCGTCGCGCGGCGGCCATCGGACGGGACGTGGAGGAACTCAAGGCCAACGGCCTCGCGGGCTCGCCCGCCGAAGTCGTCGAGAAGATCGGCAAGTACGAGGCGACCGGCTCGTCGCGCATCTACCTGCAACTGCTCGACCTCCACGACCTGGACCATCTCGAACTGATCTCGGCGCAGGTGCTGACCCAGCTGACCGGGGCCTGACCGTGCGGCCCGCCCGGACGCTCGCCGCGGCCCTCGCGCGGGGGCCGGTGGTCCTTGACGGCGGTCTGTCCAACCAACTGGGCGACCAGGGCTGCGACTTGAGCGACGCGTTGTGGTCGGCCCGGCTGCTGGCGGACGACCCGGGGCAGATCCGGACCGCACACGCGGCGTATGTAGGGGCGGGCGCCCGAGTCCTGACCACGGCCAGCTATCAGGCGACGTTCGAAGGGTTCGCTCGCCGGGGCCTGAGCCGTGACGAGGCCGGACGTCTCATGGCCTCCAGCATTCAACTAGCCCGTACCGCGGGCCAGTTGACGCAAGCGGAGGATTCGGCCGGAGGATCGGCGGACGGCGTCTGGGTGGCGGCGTCCGTCGGTCCCTACGGCGCCTTCCTGGCCGACGGCAGCGAGTACCGGGGACGGTACGGGCTGAGCGTGCGGGAGCTGGAGCGTTTCCACCGGCCCCGGATCGAGGCGCTGGTGGCCGAGGAGCCCGATGTGCTGGCCCTGGAGACGGTGCCCGACATCGACGAGGCGGAGGCGCTGCTGCGGGCGGTCGAGGGCTGCGGGGTGCCGGTGTGGCTCTCGTACAGCATCGAGGGCGGGTGCACGCGGGCCGGGCAGGACCTGGCCGAGGCGTTCGGTCTGGCCGCAGGACGGGACCAGGTCATCGCCGTCGGGGCGAACTGCTGCACCCCGTTTGACGCGGGCCGGGCGGTGCCGCTCGCGGCATCGGCCTCGGGCAAGCCCGTGGTGGTCTACCCCAACAGCGGCGAGCGGTGGGACGCGGAGCGCCGTCGCTGGACGGGCGACGTGAGCTTCGACGCGGCGCGGGCCGATGAGTGGACGGCGTCCGGGGCGCGGCTCGTCGGAGGGTGCTGCCGGGTCGGGCCGGCCCTGATCGCCCAGGTGGCGGCGCGGATCCACGGCATGCGTGGGTAGCGAAAACCCTTGGTGCGCGCGGCCTGGACCAGGCAATACTCGGCTGCGTGTTCCTGGCAATCACCACCACCGGCACCCCTGAGCGCCCCGCGACCGACCTCGGTTTCCTGCTGCACAAGCATCCCGACAACGCGCAGCGCTTCTCGACCTCCCACGGCACCGCGCACGTCCTCTACCCGGAGGCGACCGCCGAGCGCTGCACGGCCGCGCTGCTCCTGGAGGTGGATCCGATCGCGCTGGTCCGGCGCGGGCAGGGGAAGGGCCGCGGCGGCGCACCGGACACGGCGCTCGCGCAGTACGTCAACGACCGTCCCTATGCGGCCTCGTCGCTGATGTCGGTCGCCATGTCGACCGTCTTCAAGAGTGCACTGCGCGGGGTGTGCGCGGCGATGCCGGAGCGGGCCGCGATGTCGATGCCGCTCCGCATCGAGGTGCCGTCGCTGCCCGCGCGCGGCGGCGCGGACCTCGTGCACCAGCTGTTCGGGCCGCTCGGATGGGACACGGTGAGCGCCGAACCCATACCGCTGGACGGGCAGTTCCCGCAGTGGGGCGACTCGCGGTATGTGCGCCTCGTCCTCGAAGGCGAGCTGCGACTGGCCGACGCGTTGCGGCAGCTGTACGTCCTGCTGCCCGTGCTCGACGACGCCAAGCACTACTGGGTCGCGCCGGACGAGGTGGACAAGCTGCTGCGGGCCGGTGACGGCTGGCTCGCCGACCACCCCGAGCGGAAGCTGATCACCAGCCGGTACCTCGCGCGGCGCGGCGGCCTGGCCCGCCAGGCGATGGAGCGGCTCGGAGGCTGCTCACCTACCTGCCTCCGACGATGGCGCCGACGGCGACCTCGGCGCAGGACGGCTTCCTCGAACACCCGGCGGAAGCGTTCGCGCAGTACAGGAAGGACGGCGTCGCCCAGGTCGTGTGCGAGGAGAAGCACATGGGTTCGCGGGCGGTGGTGCTGGTCTGCCGCGACACGGAGGTGGCACGGGAGCGGTTCGGCGCGGGCGGAGCGACCGGGGTGCTGCACACCCGGACCGGACGGCCGTTCTTCGACGACGCGGCCCTCACCGAGGAGGTTCTCGGGCGGCTGCGGACGGCGGTGACCGCAGCCGGGCTGTGGGACGAACTCGCCACGGACTGGCTGCTGTTGGACGCCGAGCTGATGCCGTGGTCGCTGAAGGCGTCGGGGCTGCTGCGCTCGCAGTACGCCGCGGTGGGCGCCGCGTCGGGGGCCGTGTTCCCGGCTGCCGTCCAGGCGCTCGAAAGAGCGTCGGCCCGAGGTGTGGAGGTGGCGGAGCTCCTTGGCCACCAGCGTGAACGCGCCGCCGACGCCGCAGCGTTCACCCAGGCCTACCGGCGCTACTGCTGGACCACGGACGGGCTCGACGGTGTACGGATCGCGCCCTTCCAGATCCTTGCGGGACACGGCCGCAGCTTCGCCGGGGTGCCCCACGACGAGCAGCTGGCCCGGCTCGACCGGCTGGCCGAGCACGATGCGACGGGACTGGTCCAGCGCACCCGCCGCCTGGTCGTGGACACCGGCGACGAGGCCTCGGTGCGGGCCGGCGTGGACTGGTGGCTGGAGCTCACCGGCGCGGGCGGCGAGGGCATGGTCGTCAAACCGCTCCAGGCGCTGGCCCGCGACGGCCGGGGCCGGCTCGTCCAGCCCGGCATCAAGGTGCGCGGCCGCGAGTACCTGCGGATCATCTACGGTCCCGAGTACACGCGCCCGGACAACCTCGACCGGCTGCGGCAGCGTTCGCTCGGACACAAACGCTCGCTGGCGCTGCGCGAGTACGCGCTCGGCCTCGAAGCGCTCGCACGCCTCGCCGACGGTGAGCCGCTGTGGCGGATCCACGAGGCGGTCTTCGCGGTGCTGGCGCTGGAGTCGGAACCGGTCGACCCCCGCCTCTGAGCCTGCGGGCCCGGACCCGGCCGCCCCGCGGCGGTGAGCGGGGCCCCGGGCCGGCCGGCCACCGGGCCCGATCCGGCCGGCCGCGGGCCGCGTGCGGCCCGTCGGCCGCTTCGACGGCGGGCCCGCCCCCCGCCGTCCCGCTCCCCGTCCCGCCCCGCGGCGGCCGTGTTTGCCGGGTGAGGCGGGCCGGGGCGGGACAGGATGGGGGCATGGGATTCCATGTCGATTCCGAGGCAGGGCGGCTGCGCCGCGTCATACTCCACCGGCCGGACCTGGAGCTGAAGCGGCTCACGCCCAGCAACAAGGACGCGCTGCTCTTCGACGACGTGCTGTGGGTGCGCCGGGCCAGACAGGAGCACGACGGGTTCGCCGACGTGCTGCGCGACCGAGGGGTCGAAGTGCACCTCTTCGGGGACCTGCTGCGCGAGTCGCTGGGGATCCCGCAGGCCCGCGCGCTCGTCCTCGACCGGGTCTTCGACGAGAAGGAGTACGGGCCGCTCGCGACGGACCATCTGCGGGCGGCGTTCGACGACCTGCCGGACGCGGATCTCGCGGAGGCGCTGGTCGGCGGGATGACCAAACGGGAGTTCCTGGAGGGCCATCCGGAGCCCACGTCGGTGCGCTTCCACGCGATGGACCTGGACGACTTCCTGCTCGGTCCGCTGCCCAACCACCTCTTCACCCGCGACACCTCCGCATGGATCTACGACGGTGTCTCGATCAACGCGATGCGCTGGCCGGCCCGGCAGCGCGAGACCGTGCACTTCGAGGCGATCTACCGGCACCACCCGCTGTTCAGGGGCGCCGAGGCGGGCCCGTTCAACATCTGGTCGCAGGGTCAGCGCGACTACCCCTCGACGATCGAGGGCGGTGACGTCCTGGTGATCGGCAACGGGGCGGTGCTGATCGGGATGAGCGAGCGGACCACCCCGCAGGCCGTCGAGATGCTGGCCCGCGGGCTGTTCGCGGCGGGTTCGGCGCAGACCATCGTGGCGCTCGACATGCCCAAGCGCCGGGCGTTCATGCACCTCGACACGGTGATGACGATGGTCGACGAAGAAACCTTCACTCAGTACGCGGGCCTCGGCATGCTCCGCTCGTACACGATCGAGCCGGGCGCCGGCGAGCAGGAGCTCAAGGTCACCGACCATCCGCCGGAGCACATGCACCGGGCGATCGCGGCGGCCCTCGGCCTCGACCGGATCCGGGTGCTCACCGCCACCCAGGACGTGCACTCCGCGGAGCGCGAGCAGTGGGACGACGGCTGCAACGTGCTCGCCGTCGAGCCGGGGGTGGTCGTCGCGTACGAGCGCAATGTGACGACCAACACGCATCTGCGCAAGGAGGGCATCGAGGTGATCGAGATCCGGGGCAGCGAACTGGGCCGGGGGAGGGGAGGCCCGCGGTGCATGAGCTGTCCGGTCGAACGCGATGCCGTATAGTGATGCGCTCAAACGTATAGACTTCCAGCTAGGTCCGGTCGCGCCGGACGCCCCAGCACGCCCCCCGACCCGTCCCCCAGGAGCAGCCACCATGGCGATAGACCTCGCAGGCCGCCACTTCCTCAAGGAGCTGGACTTCACGGCCGAGGAGTTCCTCGGGCTCGTCACGCTCGCCGCCGACCTCAAGGCCGCCAAGAAGGCGGGCACCGAGGTCCAGCGGCTGCGCGGCCGCAACATCGCGCTCATCTTCGAGAAGTCCTCGACCCGTACCCGCTGCTCCTTCGAGGTGGCCGCCGCCGACCAGGGGGCGTCGACGACGTACATCGATCCGGCCGGCTCGCACATCGGCAAGAAGGAGTCCCCGCGCGACACCGCCCGGGTCCTCGGCCGGATGTTCGACGCGATCGAGTTCCGCGGTGACGGGCAGGACACCGTCGAGACCCTCGCCGCCCACGCCGGCGTGCCGGTCTACAACGGCCTGACCGACGACTGGCACCCCACCCAGATGCTCGCCGACGTCCTGACCGTCACCGAGCACACGGACAAGCCGCTGACCGAGGTCGTCTTCGCCTACCTGGGGGACGCCCGCTTCAACATGGGCAACTCCTACCTCGTCACCGGAGCCCTGCTCGGCATGGACATGCGGATCGTCGCGCCGAAGGCGTACTGGCCGGCCGAGGAGATCGTCGCGCAGGCGCGCGAGGCGGCGGCGGCGAGCGGCGCCCGCATCACCCTCACCGAGTCCGTCGAGGACGGCGTGGCGGGCGCCGACTTCGTCGCCACCGACGTCTGGGTCTCGATGGGCGAGCCCCAGGAGATCTGGGCCGAGCGGATCAAGGCGCTCGCCCCGTACGCGGTGACCATGGACGTGCTGCGCGCCACCGGCAACCCCGGCGTCAAGTTCCTGCACTGCCTGCCCGCCTTCCACGACCTCTCCACCCAGGTCGGCCGCGACATCTTCGAGCAGTTCGGACTCGCCGAGCTCGAAGTGAGCGACGAGGTCTTCGAATCGGCGCACTCGGTCGTCTTCGACGAGGCGGAGAACCGGCTGCACACCATCAAGGCGATCATGGTGGCCACGCTCGGCGACCGGCCCGGGGCCGCCCGCGCAGGTGCCGCATAGGGATGTGCCCGATTGGGTGCACATGCGGTGGGGTGGCTACTATGTCGCTTCTTGGTGGGGTCCGAGCTCGCACGCTCGGGCCCCGCTTTCTTTGTGCGCGGCCCCTGCCCGGCCGCGGTGCGTACGACCAGGAACGAGACCCCCGTCATGCGGCGCCCCCACCCCGCCACCAGCCCGGCCGACCGCCTGCGGATCAAACCGCCGCGGCAGCTCATCGCCGAATCCGGCGCCGACCTCGAAGGACACGGCCTGCGCCGCACGATGGGGCTCTTCCAGCTCGTGTGCTTCGGCGTCGGCGCGATCGTGGGCACCGGCATCTTCGTCGGGCTCTCCGACAGCGTCGCCAAGGCCGGCCCCGCCGTGGTCCTCTCGTTCGTGCTGGCCGCGATCACCTGTGTGTTCACCGCCTTCGCCTTCGCCGAGCTCGGCGGCGCGATCCCCGTCTCCGGCTCCTCGTACTCCTTCGCCTACGCCACGCTCGGCGAGCGCGCCGCCTTCCTGGTCGGCTGGTGCCTGCTCCTGGAGTACGGCGTCTCGGTCTCCGCGGTCGCGGTCGGCTGGAGCCAGTACCTCAACGAACTCCTCGACAGCCTCGTCGGATGGCAGCTGCCCTCCGCGCTCAGCGCCGGGCCCGGCGACGGCGGCGTGGTCAACCTCCCGGCCGTCGTCGTCATCCTGCTCGCCGCGACGCTCCTGGTGCGCGGCGTGCGCGAGAGCGCGCGGGCGACGGCCGCCATGGCCGTCCTCAAGATCGGGATCCTGCTGCTGTTCCTGGCGATCGCGTTCACGGCCTTCGAGGCGGGCCACCTCTCGCCGTTCGCCACCCACGGCGCCGCCGGAGTCACCGCCGGCGCCTCACTGGCCTTCTTCTCGTACATCGGCTTCGACGCCATCACCACGGCCGGCGAGGAAGTGAAGAACCCGCGCAAGAACATCCCGATAGCGATCATGATCTGCATCGGCCTGGTCACCCTGCTGTACTGCTCGGTCGCCGTGGCCGCGATCGGCGGGCTGGGCGCGGACGCCGTCGGCGACAAGCCCGCCGCGCTGTCGCTGATCGTCAACCAGGTCACCGGGTCGGCGTTCGGCGGCGGTGTCATCGCGTTCGGCGCGGTCGTCGCGATCGCCTCGGTGGTGCTCGCCGTGATGTACGGCCAGACCCGCATCCTGATGTCGATGTCCCGCGACGGGCTGGTCCCGCGCGTCTTCGAGCGGGTCTCGCCGAAGACCGCGACGCCGGCCGCCAACACCTGGATCGTCGCCCTGGTCTTCGCGGTGCCCGCGGCGTTCGCGTCGCTCGACGCCGTGGTGAACCTGACCACGATCGGCACCCTCGCCGTCATGGCCGTCGTGAACGTCGCCGTGATCGCGCTGCGCCGCGCCGAGCCGGACCTGAAGCGCTCGTTCCGTGTGCCGCTCTACCCGGTCAGCCCGGTCCTGGGCGTCGGCTTCTGCCTCTATCTGATGTACGGAACGGGCTGGACCACCTGGCTCCAGTTCGCCGTGTTCCTGCTGGCCGGATCGCTCCTGTACGCCTTCTACGGCCGCGCGCGCTCGCGGCTGGTCACCGGGGGCGGCCCGGCAGCGTGAACCAGACCGCCTTGCCGTGCGCGGTGGGGCGGTGGCCGCAGGCCGAACTCAAGGTGCGGATGAGGAGCAGGCCCCGGCCGTGCTCCTGCCACGGATCGGGGTGCGGGCCGGGCTCCGGTCCGCTCAGATCGCCCGGCGGCACCGGCGAGCCGTCGTGCACCTCGACCTGACAGCCCGAGGCGAGCAGCTCCACCACCAGCTCTATCGGCGCCTCGCCCGCGGTGTGCTCGACGGCGTTGGCCACGAGCTCCGCGGTGAGCAGCTCGGCCGTGTCGCTGTCGGCGCGCGCGCCGTCGTCCACGCCCGCGTCGATGTCCGCGAGCGCCGTACGGATCAGGGCGCGGGCGATCGGCACCGCGGCGGCGGTGTGGGGGAGCGCGATGCGCCACACGGAGGGCGCGGCGCCGTCGGGGCCGGAAGGCTCGGGCAAGGGGAGGTTTCCGTTCGGGTGGCGAGGAGCTCGTGGAGAGGCAGGGGGAGTCGTCCTGCCCTCTACGGTACGAAGACGCGGCGCGAGGTCATAGGGGAGCCGGTCGGGGGACGCCGGGCCGTGGGGCATCGGAGCGCGGGACCTTGGCCTCTGGGCCGCCCGACGAGGCGTATCGCGTACTCGTGACGACAGTCACACAGGAGTGATACCTTCGTGGGGCAGGCAGCAGAAGCAGCGGCGGCCCGCCGCCCCGCCGAAGGAGGCCGCAGCCCCCGATGAGCCCCTTTCCCAGCTCCGCACCCCGCACCGAGGACTGGCGCCATCTGCGGCTCTCGATCGCCGACGGGGTCGCCACCGTCACCCTCGCCCGGCCCGAGAAACTGAACGCGCTGACCTTCGGCGCCTACGCCGACCTGCGCGACCTGCTCGCCGAACTGTCGAGGGAACGCTCCGTGCGCGCCCTGGTCCTGGCCGGCGAGGGGCGCGGCTTCTGCTCCGGTGGCGACGTCGACGACATCATCGGCGCCACCCTGTCCATGAACACCGCCGAGCTCCTCGACTTCAACCGCATGACCGGCCAGGTCGTCCGCGCGATCCGCGAGTGCCCCTTCCCGGTGATCGCGGCCCTCCACGGCGTCGCCGCGGGCGCCGGCGCGGTGCTCGCCCTCGCGGCCGACTTCCGCATCGCCGATCCCACCGCGCGCTTCGCGTTCCTGTTCACCAAGGTGGGCCTGTCGGGCGGCGACATGGGCGCCGCCTATCTGCTGCCCCGCGTCGTCGGTCTCGGCCACGCCACCCGGCTGCTCATGCTCGGCGAGCCGGTGCGCGCCCCCGAGGCCGAACGCATCGGCCTGCTCAGCGAGTTGACGGACGAGGGCCGCGCGGACGAGCGCGCCGCCGCACTCGCCCGCCGCCTCGCCGACGGCCCCGCCCTCGCGTACGCGCAGACCAAGGCGCTGCTCACCGCCGAACTCGACATGCCGCTCGCGGCCTCCGTCGAACTGGACGCGGCGACCCAGGCCCTGTTGATGAACGGCGAGGACTATGCCGAATTCCACGCCGCGTTCACGGAAAAACGCCCCCCGAAATGGCAGGGCCGCTAGGCATGCCCCCACCCCCCACGGCCAACGCCCCCGAGCCCGCCGCCCGCGCCGTCGAGACCCCGCTGCGGATCGCCGTCATCGGTGGCGGCCCCGGCGGGCTCTACGCCGCGGCGCTGCTCAAGCGGCTCGATCCGGCGCGGTCCATCACGTTGTGGGAGCGCAACGCGCCCGACGACACCTTCGGCTTCGGGGTCGTGCTGTCCGACGAGACCCTCGGCGGGATCGAGCACGCCGACCCGGCCGTCTACCGGGCGCTGCGCGAGGAGTTCGTCCGGTGGGACGACATCGACATCGTGCACCGCGGGAGCACGCTCACCTCCGGCGGCCACGGCTTCGCCGCGCTCGGCCGGCGCAGGCTCCTGGAGATCCTGCACGAGCGCTGCCGCACCCTCGGCGTCGACCTGCGCTTTCGCGCCGACGCGCCGCCCGCCGCCGAACTCGCCACCGCCTACGACCTGGTGATCGCCGCCGACGGGGTGCACAGCCTCACCCGTGCCGCGCACGCCGGTCACTTCGCACCCCGCATCACGACGCACCGCTGCCGCTACATCTGGCTCGCCGCCGACTTCGCCTTCGACGCCTTCCGGTTCGAGATCGCCGAGACCGAGCACGGCGTGATGCAGCTGCACGGATACCCCTACTCCGCCGACGCCTCCACGGTCATCGTCGAAATGCGCCAGGAGGTGTGGACGGCCGCCGGATTCGACACGCTCGACGAGCGGGCGTCCGCCGAACACTGCGCGAAGATCTTCACCGACGCCCTCGGCGGACGGCCCCTGCGCGGCAACAACTCCTCATGGACCGCCTTCCGTACGGTCGTCAACGACCGCTGGTCGTACGGCAACACGGTGCTGTTGGGCGACGCGGCGCACACCGCCCACTTCTCCATCGGCTCCGGCACCAAGCTCGCCGTCGAGGACGCCCTCGCGCTGGCCGCGTGCATCGAGGAGCGACCCGATCTGCCGACGGCCCTGGCCGCGTACGAGAGCGAGCGCCGGCCCGTCGTGGAGTCGACGCAGCGCGCGGCCGCCGCGAGCCTGCGCTGGTTCGAGGAGCTGGACCGCTATCTCGGCCAGCCCGCCCGGCAGTTCGCCTTCAACCTCCTCACCCGCAGCCGCCGGGTCACCCACGGCAATCTGCGGCTGCGCGACAGCGGCTTCACCGACACCGTCGAGCGGGAATTCGGCTGTCCGCCGGGCACCCCGCCGATGTTCACCCCCTTCCGGCTGCGCGGCCTCGAACTGAAGAACCGCGTGGTCGTCTCACCCATGGACATGTACTCGGCGGTGGACGGCGTCCCCGGGGACTTCCACCTGGTGCACCTGGGTGCCCGTGCGCTGGGCGGCGCCGGCCTGGTCATGACCGAGATGGTGTGCGTCGGCCCCGAGGGCCGCATCACCCCCGGCTGCGGCGGCCTCTACACCGCCGAGCAGGCCGACGCGTGGCGGCGGATCGCGGCGTTCGTACACGCCCAGGCACCCGGCACAGCCCTCGGCGTCCAGCTCGGCCATTCCGGGCGCAAGGGCTCGACCAAGCTCATGTGGGACGGCATGGACCAGCCGCTCGACGCGGGCAACTGGCCCGTCGCCGCCGCTTCGGCGCTGCCCTACCGGCCCGGCGTCAACCAGATCCCCCACGCCCTGGACCGCGCGGGGCTCACCGACATCCGCGACCAGTTCACGGCGGCGGCCCGCCGCGCCGCCGACTGCGGATTCGACCTCCTCGAACTGCACTGCGCCCACGGGTACTTGCTCTCCGGATTCCTTTCCCCTCTCACCAACCAACGCACCGACGCCTACGGGGGTTCCCTCGCCGGACGGCTCCGCTACCCCCTCGAAGTCTTCGACGCGGTCCGCGCCGTCTGGCCCGCCGACAGGCCCATGACGGTGCGCGTCTCCGCCACCGACTGGGCCGACGGCGGCACCACCGCCGAGGACGCCGTCGAGATCGCCCGCGCGTTCGCCGCGCACGGCGCCGACGCCATCGACGTCTCCACCGGCCAGGTCGTCCCCGACGAACGCCCCGAATTCGGCCGCTCCTACCAGACGCCGTTCGCCGACCGGATCCGCAACGAGCTCGGCCTCCCGGTCGTCGCCGTCGGTGCCATCTCCTCCTGGGACGACGTCAACTCCCTGCTGCTGGCGGGCCGCGCCGACCTGTGCGCGCTGGCCCGCCCCCACCTGTTCGACCCGCACTGGACCCTGCACGCCGCCGCCGAACAGGCCTACACGGGCCCCGGCGCCACCTGGCCCCTGCCCTACCGGGCAGGCAGCCGCCCCCCTCCCACGGGCCGCACCGACGCCCCGCGCCCCCGCCTCCGACTGAACTGAGCCCCGGACGGCCCGAACCGGTCCGCGGGGCCTGTGACATCGTCGGCGAACGTGAAGAACAACGGTTTCCTGGCGCTGGCGCCGCAGTACACCACGACGCGAGAGCTGCTCTCGGCGTCGGCGCGGCGGCGGGGTATGGATGTGGAGCTGCTTGCGGCAGGCGCCGCGGGCGCCCTGCGGGGAAGGCGCGGCGGCCACTACTACGGCGGCCCCGCGTACGCCGCGCGCGTGGTCGACGACCTCGGCATCGCGCTCCTGGAGCCGGCCGATGCGTGGCTCGCCACGCTGCCCCGTGCCTTCACCCGCCGTCGCGTCACCACGACGACCCTGGCCGAGGCACGCCACCTGACCGGGCCGGCGTTCATCAAGCCGCCCAGCGACAAGAGCTTCCCCGCGGCCGTCTACGCCGATGGCGGCCGGCTCCCCAGCGGACCGGACCTCGGGCCGGACACGCAGGTACTGGTCAGCTCCGTGGTGACGTGGGCGACCGAGTTCCGCCTGTTCCTCCTCGACGGCCAGGTGCACACCGGCGCGCAGTACGCGACCTTCGGCCGCCTCGACGCCGCTCCCCTGGAAGGCCACCGGCTGCACGACGCGGTACGGGAGTTCGCCGACGACCTCCTCACCACCTGCGGACACACGCTGCCGAGCGCCGTGGTGGTGGACATCGGGCTGCTGACCGCGCCCGCGCCGGGCACCGCCGCCCCATGGGCGGTGGTCGAGGCGAACATGGCCTGGTTCAGCAACTGTTACGCCGCCGACCCCGACCGTGTCCTGGACGTCGTCCTGCGCTCGTCGGGCCCCAGAGCGCGGGCGACCGGGCGGGACCTCGCGTTCTGCCGGGACACAGGCCGTACGCCCGGGGGCAGCTGACGGCCGGCATCGCCGTCGACGGCCGCGTTCAGGAGCGCGGTTCGAGGCTCGGCAGCGAACCGCGTACGAATGCCGCCCCCGCGTCCCGCAGCAGCCCGTGCAGGCGGGCGAACACGTCGGCGGAGCGGGCTCCTGGCCAGGTGCGGGGGAGGAGTTCGGCGGGCAGGCCCGGGTCGGCGTACGGGAGGCGGCGCCAGGAGTCCAGGGCGAGGAGGTAGTCCCGGTACGCGGTCTCCGTGCTGGGGGGAGCGGTGGGTGGCCGCGCCTCCCATGCGCGGAGCACCGGCTCGTGGCGGTCGAGGAACCGTTCGTGCTGCTGGGCGATGGCGGGCAGGTCCCACCAGCGGGCCACCGCCTCGGCCGTCGGCGCGAAGCCGAGGTGTTCGCCCTGGAACAGGTCGACGTACGGGGTGAGGTGGAGGCGTTCCAGGGTGTGCCTCGTCTCGTCGTGCAGTCGGGCCGGGGCGAGCCACACGCCCGGCGCCGCCGAGCCGAAGCCGAGGCCCGCCAGGCGTGAGCGCAGTACGTGCCGCTTGCTGCGTTCCGTCTCGGGAACGGAGAACACCGCGAGCACCCAGCCGTCGGCGGCCCGGGGCGCGGGAGGGGCGTAGATGCGCCGGTCGCCGTCGTCCAGGAGCTGGCGGGCGTCGTCCGACAGGGCGTAGCCGGCCGTGCCGAGCACGGTGGGCCGGGCCACGAGCAGCCCGCGCCGCTTCAGCCGGGACACCGACGAGCGCACGGAGGGCGCGTCGACGCCGACCGCCGCGAGCAGTCGGATCAGTTCGGCGACGGGGAGGGACCCGGCGCTCTCGCGCCCGTAGGCGCCGTAAAGCGTCACGATGAGGGATCGGGGAGTGTGCAGCTCGGCCACGCCGTCACTCTAGTTCCCGCAGCCGGAAGCGCTGGAGCTTACCGGTGGGGGTGCGCGGCAGGGCGTCGAGGAAGACGATCTCGCGCGGGCACTTGTACGGGACGAGCTCGGACCTGACGAAGTCGCGAAGGAGCGCCGCGGTCTCCTCGCCGCGTGCCACCCCGGGCCTCACCACGCAGTAGGCGACGACGACATGGCCCCGCCGTTCGTCGGGCCGCCCCACCACCGCGGCCTCCGTCACGTCGGGGTGGCGCAGCAGCGCGTCCTCGACCTCGGGGCCCGCGATGTTGAACCCGGCCGAGATGATCATGTCGTCGGCGCGGGCCACGTACCGGAACCAGCCGTCGCTCTCGCGCACGTAGGTGTCACCCGTGATGTTCCAGCCGTGCCGTACGTACGCGCGCTGCCGGTCGTCGGCGAGGTAGCGGCAGCCGACCGGCCCGCGCACCGCCAGGAGGCCGGGTTCGCCGTCGTCGACGGGTTCGCCCCGCGCGTCGACGACGCGTGCCTGCCAGCCCGGCACGGGCTTTCCGGTGGTGCCGGGCCGGATGTCGTCGTCGGCCGCGGAGATGAAGATGTGCAGGAGTTCGGTGGCGCCGATGCCGTTGATGATGCGCAGCCCGGTCCGCTCGTGCCAGGCCTGCCAGGTCGCCGCCGGCAGGTTCTCGCCGGCCGACACGCAGCGCCGCAGGGCGCTCAGGTCGTAGCGGTCGTGGCCGCCGTGGTCGTCGTGGCCCGTGTGGCCGTCGAGCTCCTCCAGCATCGTCCGGTAGGCGGTCGGCGCGGTGAACAGCACGGAGACGCGGTGCTCGGCGAGCGCGGGCAACAGCTGCTTGGGGCCGGCCTGTTCCAGCAGCAGCGCCGACGCTCCGGCCCGCAGCGGAAAGACGACGAGGCCGCCGAGCCCGAAGGTGAAGCCGAGCGGGGGGCTGCCCGCGAAGACGTCGTCGCAGGCCGGCTTCAGGACGTGCCGCGCGAAGGTGTCGGCGATGGCGAGCACGTCGCGGTGGAAGTGCATGCAGCCCTTGGGGCGCCCCGTCGTGCCCGACGTGAACGCGATCAGGGCGACGTCGTCGGCGGACGTGTCCACGGCCGTGTACCGCTCGGCAGGGGCCCGCTCGGCCAGGCGCAGGAGGTCCCCGGGCCCGTCACCGCCGTACGCCGTGATGCGCAGCCCCGGCGCCCCGGCCTGCTCCAGGGCGTCGAGGACGCGGGCGTCGCACAGCGCGTGGCTGATCCGCGCGATGGAACACATGACGCCCAGCTCGTGGGCGCGCTGCTGGGCCAGGACGGTGACGGCGACCGCGCCCGCCTTCATCACCGCCAGCCAGCAGGCGGCGAGCCACGGCGTGGTCGGGCCGCGCAGCAGCACCCGGTTGCCGGGCACCACGCCGAGCTCGCCGGTCAGGACGTGGGCGATCCGGTCGACCCGGTCGCGCAGCTCCCGGTAGCTCCAGACCTCGCCCGCGCCGGTACGGAAGGCGGGGCGGTCGGGGCCGAAGCGCTCGATCGTGGCGTCCAGAAGTTCCGCCCCGCAGTTGAGCCGCTCGGGGTAACTCGGCACCGGCGGACCGAACACCAGCTCCGGCCACTGGTCGGTGGGCGGCAGGTGGTCGCGGGAAAAGGTGTCGGCGTGCGCTGAGGTCTTCAGCTCCATATGGGATCGCCCCCTTGTCGCCTGTGGAGCGTATCGTTTGGATGACGACAGTCAACAGTTCGCGATAGAGCGGTGGGTGCCGGTCCCTGTGCGGGTCGGTGTCGGTCTGCGTCGTCGTCCGGGCCGAGTGGGACAGTCGGAACCCGAGTGGGAGAGGGATGGCCATGCCCGGATTCGCGCTGGAACCCGACCAGCTGGAATGGTGCGGGGAACTACGGGTGCTCGCCGGGGCGCGGCTGCGCCCCCTTGCGGACAAGGGTGAGCCAGGCCGGGTCAACCGGCCACTCCTCGAAGCACTCGGCGAGCACGGGCTGCTCGCCCGCCTCTTCGATTCCGGTGCGCTCGACCTGTGCCTGATGCGTGAGTCGCTGGCGTACGCGTGCACCGAGGCGGAGACCGCGCTGGCCCTCCAGGGCCTGGGCGCGCACCCGGTCGCGGCCTACGGGACGCCGGCGCAGCGCGAGCGCTGGCTGCCCGGGGTGACGGCCGGCCGCGCGGTCGCCGCCTTCGCGCTCAGCGAACCGGACGCGGGCTCGGACGCGGCGGCGCTCGGCCTCAACGCGGCCCAGGACAAAGGCAGTTGGCGCCTCACGGGCGAGAAGTGCTGGATCTCCAACGCCCCCGAAGCCGACTTCTACACCGTCTTCGCCCGCACCACGCCGGGCGCCGGGGCCCGCGGCGTGACGGCCTTCCTGGTCCCCGCCGACCGGCCGGGCCTGAGCGGCGCGCCCCTCGACCTGCTCGCCCCGCACGCCATCGGCAGCCTCGCCTTCGACGGCGTGCCGGTGGGCGCCGACGACATGCTGGGGGAGCGGGACCGGGGCTTCCGTGTCGCGATGCACACGCTCAACCTCTTCCGGCCGAGCGTCGGCGCGTTCGCCGTCGGCATGGCGCAGGCGGCGCTCGACGCCACGCTGGCGCACACCGCCACGCGCACCGCGTTCGGCGGCCCGCTCAAGGATCTCCAGGCCGTCTCCCACCAGGTCGCCGACATGGCGACCCGGACCGAGGCCGCACGGCTCCTGGTGTACGCGGCGGCCGCCGCCCACGACCGGTCAGAGGCCGGCATCGCGCGCGGCTCGGCCATGGCGAAACTGTTCGCCACCGAGACCGCGCAGTACGTCGTCGACGCCGCGGTCCAGCTGCACGGCGCCCGCGCGCTGCAACGCGGACACTTGCTCGAACACCTCTACCGAGAGGTCCGCGCGCCCCGCATCTACGAGGGTGCCAGCGAAGTGCAGCGCACCATCATCGCGAAGGAGCTGTACCGGTGAGCCTCGACCGCGTGAACCCCGCCGCCCTGTCCCCGGCGACCGGCTTCAGTCACGCCGTCGTCGCCACCGGGTCGCGCCTGGTGTTCCTCGCCGGGCAGACCGCGCTCGACGGCGACGGCAGGGTGGTGGGCGCCACGCTGCCCGACCAGTTCCGCACCGCGCTCACCAATCTCCTGGCGGCGCTCGCCGCGGCGGGGGGCGCCCCGGGCGATCTCGCCCGGGTCACCGTGTACGCCACCGACGTCGCGGACTACCGGGCGCGGGCGCGTGAACTGGGTGCGATCTGGCGGGAGTTGGCGGGGCGCGACTATCCCGCGATGGCCGTGATCGGCGCGGTCCGGCTCTGGGACAGCGAGGCCCTGGTGGAACTGGACGGGTTCGCCGTACTGGACTGAACCGGACCGGGGGCGCCCGGTGCACCCGGCGCGCGCGTGTGCCGCGGCGACTCCCGGGCCGGGGCGCGATGCGGTCAAGACCCTTGTGGGCGCGTGCGACGGGTCAGTAAAATGTCACACACCACACTAGGGAGTTGGACCATGACGTCAGCAGCACCTCGCCGCCCGCGCCCCTGGCACGGAATCCTCGTCGCGACCGCGCTGCCCCTGCGCCGCGATCTCTCCGTCGACTTCACCGCCTACGCCCAGCACGTGCGCTGGCTGATCGAGAGCGGCAGCGACGGAGTCGTGCCGAACGGCTCGCTCGGCGAATACCAGACCCTCACCGACGACGAGCGCGAACGCGTCGTGCACACGGCCGTCGAGGCCGCGGGCGACGGCAAGCGCGTCATGGCCGGCGTGGCGGCGTACGGCAGCGCCGAGTCGCGCCGCTGGGCGGAGCGGGCCGCGGCCGCGGGGGCGGGCTCCGTGCTGCTGCTCCCGCCCAACGCCTATCGCGCCGACGAGCGTTCCGTCCGGGCCCACTACGCCGAAGTCGCCAAGGCGGGCCTGCCCGTCGTCGCCTACAACAACCCGTACGACACGAAGGTGGACCTGACGCCCGCCCTCCTCGCCCGCCTGCACGCCGACGGCAGCATCGTCGCCGTCAAGGAGTTCAGCGGGGATGTGCGCAGGGCGTACGAGATCGCTGAACTCGCCCCGGATCTCGACCTGTTGGCCGGCGCCGACGACGTCCTGCTGGAACTCGCCACGGCGGGCGCCGTGGGCTGGATCGCGGGATATCCCAACGCGCTGCCCCGCGCCTGCTCCCGGCTCTACCACGCGGCCGTCGCCGGCGACCTCGCCACCGCGCTTCCCCTCTACCGGGCGCTGCACCCGCTGCTGCGCTGGGACTCCAAGACCGAGTTCATCCAGGCCATCAAGCTCTCCATGGACCTGGCCGGCCGGCCGGGCGGCCCCACCCGTCCGCCCAGGGAGCCGCTGACGGCCGAGCAGGACGCGGTGGTGCGCGCCGCCACCGAGAAGGCGCTCGCCGAAGGTCACAACTAGCCCGCGAGGAAGGCGGATTCATGCGGACCCGACACGTCTACCACGCGGTCGACTCGCACACCGAGGGCATGCCGACCCGCGTCGTCACCGGCGGGCTCGGCGTCGTCCCCGGTGCCACGATGGCCGAGCGCCGGCTGTACTTCGCCGAGCACCTGGACCACATCCGTACGCTCCTGATGTACGAGCCGCGCGGTCACGCCGCGATGAGCGGGGCGATCCTCCAGCCCCCCACCCGGCCCGACGCGGACTACGGCGTCCTCTTCGTCGAGGTCTCCGGCCTCCTGCCGATGTGCGGGCACGGCACCATCGGGGTGGCGACCGTGCTGGTGGAGACCGGCATGGTCCCGGTCACCGAACCCGTCACCACCGTACGGCTCGACACTCCGGCCGGCCTGGTGAGCGTGGACGTGCGGGTGGAGGACGGCGAGGCGAGGTCCGTCACGCTGACCAACGTCCCCGCCTTCTGCCCCGCCCTCGACCGCAAGGTCCGCGTCGCGGGGCTCGGCACGGTCACCTACGACCTCGCGTACGGAGGCAACTTCTACGCCTTCGTCGAACTCGCAGCGCTCGGCCTGCCGTTCGCGCGAGACCACAAGGACGAGCTGCTCGCCGCCGGTCTGGCGATCATGGACGCCATCAACGCGGCCGAACCGCCCGTCCACCCCGAGAACCCGGAGATCGCCGGGGTGAAACACGTCTACCTCGCCGCTCCGGGCTCGGACGCGACGCGCTCGCGCCATGCCATGGCGATCCACCCGGGCTGGTTCGACCGCTCGCCGTGCGGCACCGGCACGTCCGCACGCATGGCGCAGCTGCACGCCCGCGGCGAGCTGCCCCTGGACCGCGACTTCGTCAACGAGTCCTTCATCGGTACACGGTTCACCGGACGGCTCGTCGCCGAGACGACGGCCGGCCCGTTCCCCGCCGTGGTCCCCACGGTGACCGGACGGGCGTGGATCACCGGCACGGCCCAGTACTTCCTTGACCCGGCCGACCCGTTCCCGGAGGGCTTCCTGCTGTGAGCGGGCCGCCGTGACCGGGCGCCGGCGCCGTCAGGGGCGTGCGGTCAGGTAGCCGCCCATCGACGTGAAGTACTCGGCGGCGGGCAGCTCCTGGCCGTCCTCGGTCCGTACCCGGGTGATGGCCAGGCCGTGGTTGCGGCCCGTGCGGGCGTCGGCGCCGGCGACGATCACCACGCCGTCGCCCTCGCGGTAGAAGACGCGCCCGGGGGTGCCGCCGTACCGGCCCTCGGACACGAACGCCGAGAGCACTTCGAGGCGCTTGCCCCGGTGGAAGGTGAACGCGGCCGGATACGGCGCGGACTGCGCGCGGACCAGGCGCTCCAGGACCTCGGCCGGCCAGTCCCAGTTGATCCGGATGTCCTCCTCGGCCCGCTTGTGGAAGAAGCTGGCCTGTGTGCGGTCCTGCCGGGTGAACTCCGTCTGCCCGGAGGCGATGAGGCCGAGCGCGCCGATGGTGACCGGGGCGATCAGGTCGACCGTCTTGTGGAAGAGGTCGGTCGCGGTGTCCCGCGGACCGACGGCGACGGCCTCCTGGCGCACGATGTCCCCGGCGTCGAGCACCTCGTCCATCATGTGCGCCGTGACGCCGACTTCGGACTCGCCGTTGATGACGGCCCAGATCAGCGGCGAGAAGCCGGCGTACTTGGGCAGCAGCGAGTCGTGCACATTGAGGGTGCCGTGCTTCGGCAGCGTGTAGATGCGGGGCGGTATCCAGGTGCGCCAGTTGTTGGCGACGATGATGTCCGGGTCCGCCTCCTTGAGCAGCTGGAACAGCTCCTCGTCGTCGGGCCGGTTGCGGATGACGACCGGAACGCCGTGTTCTTCGGCGAGTTCGGCGACCGAGTCGCTCCAGATCTTCTCGTAGGCGTGCTCGCTCTTGGGGTGCGTCACGACCATCACGACGTCGTGCTCGGAGTCCAGGAGCGCCTTCAGGGTGCGATGGCCCCAGGTCTGATAACCGAACATGACGACCCGCATGGGGTTCCTCCTCAGAGAGCGAAACAATCAGAGGCAAGTAAAGCAAGCCTTACCTAACAGTGCAACGACCCCTCATTCCGGGGCGATTGACCCTGGGGTGGTCCATATCTGCACTTTTGTCCGGTCGACAGTACGGCCTGAATCAGGTTAGCCTCACCTAAGTTCCACTCGCTGCCGGTCATCGGGGCGCCTGGACTCCCCCTTTTCCCCACCCCCGACACGACGCCCCACGGGCGGCTGTCCCGCACGAATGGGAGTGACATGTCACAGGCTCTTCCTGGCGACGCTCCGGTGATCCACGATCTGATCGGCATCGGTTTCGGCCCGTCGAACGTGGCGATGGCGATCGCGCTGAGCGAGCACAACGCGCGCGTCGGAAGGCAGGAGGCGGTCACCGCTCACTTCTTCGAGCAGCAGCCGGACTTCGGGTGGCACCGCGGCATGCTCATCGACGACGCGACGATGCAGGTGTCGTTCATGAAGGACCTGGTGACGCTGCGGAACCCCACCAGCGAGTACAGCTTCCTCTGCTATCTCCAGAGCAAGGGGCGCCTGATCGACTTCGTCAACCACAAGAACCTCTTCCCGCTCCGGGTCGAGTTCCACGACTACTTCGAGTGGGCCGCGGCGAAGGTCGACGACATGGTCTCCTACGGCCACCGGGTCGTCTCCGTCGAACCCGTCCTGCGCGACGGCGTGGTGGAGTACGTCGACGTGACGGCCCGCTCGGGCGACGAGGTCGTCGTGCACCGCGCCCGCAACCTCGTCGTCGGCACCGGCCTCCGCCCCGTCATGCCGGAGGGCATCGGGCGCACCGACCGCGTCTGGCACAACTCGGACCTCCTGAAGAAGGTCGACGCCCTGGAGGGCACCGAGCCCCGGCGCTTCGTCGTCGTCGGCGCCGGCCAGAGCGCCGCGGAGAACGTCGCCTACCTCCACCGCCGCTTCCCCGAGGCCGAGGTCTGCGCGGTCTTCTCCCGCTACGGCTACAGCCCGGCGGACGACAGCAGCTTCGCCAACCGCATCTTCGACCCGCAGGCCGTGGACGAGTACTTCACGGCGCCGGAGGACGTCAAGCGGCGCCTGATGGACTATCACGGCAACACCAACTACTCCGTGGTGGACATCGACCTCATCGACGACCTGTACCGCCAGGCGTACCAGGAGAAGGTGATGGGCGAGGAGCGGCTGCGCTTCCTGAACGTCTCGCGCCTGACCGGTGTCGAGGAGTCGCCCGACGGGGTGCGCGCCACCGTCACCTCCCTGGTGACCGGCGAGGAGAGCGTGGTGGACGCCGACGTCGTCGTCTGCGCCACCGGGTACCTCCAGGCGGACGGGCTCGCTCTGCTCGGCGACGTCGCGGGGCTGTGCCGCCGTGACGAGCAGGGACGCGTGCGCATGGAGCGCGACTACCGCGTGGCGACCGACCCCGAACTGCGCTGCGGCATCTACCTGCAGGGCGGTACCGAGCACACCCACGGCATCACCTCCTCGCTGCTGTCCAACACCGCGATACGTGTGGGCGAGATCCTCGACTCGATCCTCGACCGCGCCCCGGACGGCGTGGCCGGCGCGGCGTGGTCCGTCGCCGACCGGGCCGACGGCGCCGTGGGCCAGCCGGCCCGCTAGGACAGGCCCCGGTTCCCCCCGCCGCTGCCGTGCCTGTCGGACGTTCTTCGCTCCGTCCGGGCGCGGCAGCGGCGCGTCCGCGCCACGCGTGAGAAAGGAAAGGCCTGTGCTCCCCGGTACGCGCCGCACCGCAGGTGAACCGCCCTCCGGCGGGGGCCGGATGCCCCGGCCGTCCGCCGTGCGCGCCCGGGTAGCCTCGATCGTCATGGGCACGACTGCAGTGGAACGACCGGCGCGGTCCCGGATCGACGGGGCACGGCAACGGAGAATCGGGGGGCTCGCCGCCGTCGTCGCGGTCCTCGTGATCGCCTCGGTCCTCTCCATCGCCGTGGGCGCGCGGGCGCTGACCCCGGGCGAGGTGTGGCACGGCCTGTTCGCGGGCGGGGACCACGATCAGCGGGCGACGGACATCCGGCTCATCGTGCAGACCGTGCGGGTGCCCCGGACCGTCCTCGCGATCGTCGCGGGCATCGCGCTCGGCGTCGGCGGGGCGCTGATCCAGGGATTCACCCGCAACCCCATCGCCGACACCGGCCTGCTGGGCGTGAACACCGGCGCCTCGTTCGCCGTCGTGACGGCGATATCCGTCTTCGGGCTCAGCGACCCGTTCCAGTACCTGTGGTTCGCCTTCCTCGGTGCCGCGCTCGCCGGGGGCGTCGTGTTCGGCCTGTCCAGCATCGGCCGGGGCGCCGGAAACCCGCTCACCCTCGCCCTGGCGGGGCAGGGCGTCACGGTGTTCCTCGCGGCGATGACGACGGCGGTCGCCCTCTCGGACAAGGCGGCCCTGAACGCCCTGCGGTTCTGGAACGCCGGCTCGGTGGCCGGTGTCCCGTTCCGTGTCATCTGGCCGATGACCGCCTTCATCGTGGTCGGCCTCGTCCTGGCCCTGGCGATCCTGCCGTCCGTCAACCTGCTCAACCTGGGGGACGACGTGGCGCGCGGGCTCGGCGTGAACATCTCGATGATCCGGACCGCCGGCATCGTCGCCATCACTCTGCTCGCGGGCGCGGCGACGGCGGCGTGCGGTCCCATCGCCTTCCTCGGGCTGATGGTGGCGCACATGGCGCGGTACCTGGCGGGGCCCGACTACCGCTGGCTGGTGCCGTACGCGGGCCTGTTGGGCGCGGCCGTCCTTCTGATCTGCGACATCGTGGGGCGCGTCGTGGTGCGCCCGGGGGAGCTGGACGCGGGCGTCCTCGTCGCCCTCCTCGGCGCCCCCTTCTTCGCGGTCCTGGTGTGGCGGGGAAAGTTCAAGAGCGCATGAACACGACGGTGGTGAAGCCGGCGGTCGCGCCGGGTGTGCGGGTCGGCGGGATGTCGTTCGTCTGGCGTCCCAGGGTCGTGGGGGTCACGCTGCTCCTGGCGGCGGCGGCCTTCTTCCTGTTCTGTCTCTCCCTCTCCCTGGGGGACTTCCCCCTCCCGCTGTCCAAGGTGGTCGCCTCGCTCTTCGGCGGCGGTGCACAGGTCGACCACTTCGTCATCATGGAACTGCGCATGCCGCGGGCCCTGGCCGGCCTCGTCGTCGGCGTCGCCCTCGGGGTCTCGGGGGCGCTCACCCAGTCCATCGCCCGCAACCCGCTGGCCAGTCCGGACATCCTCGGGATCACCGGCGGCGCCGGCGCGGTCGCGGTGTTCCTGGTGACGGTGTCGGGCGGGGCCGCGACCGCCGTCGTCGGCTCCGTCGGCCTGTCAGGGGCCGCGCTCCTGGGCGGTCTCGCCACCGGGCTGCTCGTGTACTTCCTGGCGTGGCGGCGCGGTGTCGACGGTTTCCGGCTCATCCTCATCGGCATCTCGGTGAGCGCCGTGATGCAGGCGATCACGACCTGGCTGCTCGTCACCGCCGACATCAAGGACGTGGCCAGGGCGCAGGCGTGGCTGGTCGGCTCGCTGGACAACCGGTCGTGGAGCGACGTGTGGGTGGCGCTCTGGGGCACGCTCGCGGTCGTGGTCGTCGTGGCCTGCGTGGCCTTCCAGTTCAAGCCGCTGCACTTCGGTGACGACGTGGCCGCGGGCCTGGGCGTCCGGCACGCGCTGGTCCGCGCGGTCCTGCTGCTGTGCGCGGTCCTGCTCGCCGGGTTCGCCGTGAGCGCGGCGGGGCCCGTGCCGTTCGTGGCGATGGTCGCGCCGCAGGTGGCGATGCGTCTGACGAGGCATCCGACGCCGCCGCTGATCGCTTCCGCCGGAGTGGGTGCGATCCTGCTGACCGGCTCGGACCTCGTGGCCCGTACGGCACTGCCCGTCACCCTGCCCGTCGGCGTGGTCACCGCGGCGATCGGCGGCCCGTTCCTCATCTACCTCCTGGTGCGGGCGAATCGCCGTTAGATGGTAGAAAGGTTAGGCAAGCCTAAGAAAGGGGGAGTCATGGCCGTTGAGTACATGACCGGGGCCGGGGCCGGGGTCGCCGATGTGCCGCGCCTCGCGGCCAGGGGCGTCACGGTCGGGTACGGCGACAGGACCGTCATCGACGCCCTCGACGTGACGATCCCGTCGGGCGTGCTGACGACGATCATCGGCCCCAACGGGTGCGGAAAATCAACCCTGTTGCGCACGTTGACGCGGTTGCTCAAGCCCACCTCGGGTTCCGTCGTCCTCGACGGCGAGGACATCGCCCGGCTCAAGACCCGCGAGGTGGCGAAGAGGCTCGGCCTGCTGCCGCAGTCGCCGGTGGCGCCCGAGGGCCTGACCGTGGCGGACCTCGTCGCCAGGGGCCGCCATCCGCACCAGAGCTGGCTGCGCCAGTGGTCCTCGGACGACGTGTCCGTCGTCGAGCGCGCGCTGGCCCTCACCGGGATCTCCGATCTGGCCGACCGGCCCGTCGACTCGCTCTCCGGGGGGCAGCGCCAGCGCGCCTGGATCTCGATGACGCTCGCTCAGGGCACCGACCTGCTGCTGCTCGACGAGCCCACCACCTATCTGGACCTCGCGCACGCCATCGACGTACTCGACCTGGTCGACGACCTGCACGAGTCGGGCTGCACGGTGGTCATGGTGCTGCACGACCTCAACCTGGCGACGCGCTACAGCGACAACCTCATCGTGATGAAGGCCGGTTCGGTCCTCGCGCAGGGCCACCCGCGCGAGGTGGTGACCTCCGAGCTGCTCTTCGAGGCGTTCGGCCTGCGGGCCCGGGTGGTCGACGACCCGGTGGGGGAGCGGCCGCTCATCGTGCCCATCGGCCGCACCCACGTGCCGGGCCTGGGCGGCTGACGCACACCCCTTCTTGAACTCAGGTTAGGCTAACCTTACTTACATGGGTTAAGGTTTGCCTGCCCTCATGCGGGGCCGCAGTGGACCGTACGAAAAGTAAGGGATCGCGCAATGCTCCTCGACCGAACGACACGTATGAAGCCCTGGCGGCGCCTGGCGGCGACCGCGGCCGCCGCGGCCCTCGGCGTCGGGCTTCTCGCGGGGTGCGGTTCCGACGCGTCGGACTCGGACAAGGGCGACGCCGCCAACACCCCCGCCGCCTCGGGGGCCTTCCCGGTCACGGTCGAGCACGCCTTCGGGTCCACGAAGATCGACAAGGCCCCCAAGCGGGTCGTGACGGTCGGCTACACCGACGACCAGGAAGTCCTCGCGTTCGGCATCAAGCCCGTCGGCATGGTCGACCAGTACCCCAACCCCTCCGGCCGGAGCCCCGACGTCAACACGCAGTGGCCCTGGGTCAAGGACAAGTGGGGCGCCGCCAAGCCCGAGGTCGTCATGAACAACGGTGACGCCGGGCCCAACTTCGAGAAGATCGCGGCCCTGCGCCCCGATCTGATCGTCGCGGTCTACTCCGAGATCGACAAGGCGGCGTACGACAAGCTGTCGCAGATCGCCCCGACGGTCGGCCGCACCAAGACCGAGAAGGAGCCGTTCAGCGCTCCCTGGCAGGACAACGCCCTCCAGATCGCGAAGGCGCTCGGCAAGGCCGACGAGGGCAAGCGAATGGTCGAGGGCATCCAGGACAAGCTCGCCGGAGTGAAGAAGGCGCACCCCGAATTCGCCAACCAGACCGCCGTCGCGCTGTCCTGGTACAAGAACTCGGTCACGCCGTTCACCACCACCGACGTACGCGGCCAGCTCCTGACCGGCATGGGCTTCAAGGGCCAGACCGAGATCGACAAGATCGCCGGCTCCAACTTCTCCACGCAGCTCTCCCCGGAGCGCATGGACCTCGTCGACGTGGACCGTGTCTTCGCCATCAACGACAAGGCCGACACGGACGCCCTGAAGAAGGACAAGCTCTTCTCCAACCTGAAGGTCACCAAGGCCGGCAAGGTGTCCTACCTCCTGGACAGCGAGGGCCCGGCGGCCGGCGCGGCGATGTCGCAGGCCACGCTGCTCTCCCTGCCGTACGCGATCGACCAGCTCGTCACGTCGGTCGGCTAGGCGTGAGCGCCACCGAAACGAGCGTCACCCCGGCCACCACCCTGCGCACCACCGGCGGCCGCGAGGCGGCCCGTTGGGTGGTGGCGAACTGCCGCGCGATGCCGTGGCTGTCGGCTGCCACCGTGTTCAGCACGGTGGCCGGGGCGGCGCTCCAGATGCTTCCGGTGCTGCTGCTGGCCCGGGTGGTCGACGCGGTGGTGTCGGGTGAACCGCGCTCCGCCCTGCTCACGACCGGGGTGGTGATGGTGGCCGCCGCGCTCCTCGGCGCGGCGGCCACCGCCATGTCCACCTATCTGATCGGGCGGCTCGGCGCCGACCTCCTCGCCCAGCTGCGCGAAGGCGCCGTGCGGGCCGTGCTCGGGATGCCCGTCGCCCGGGTCGAACAGGTGGGCCGCGGCGATGTGCTGTCCCGGGTGGGCGACGATGTGGCCGTCCTGTCCAAGGGCATCCGCTCGGCCGTCCCCACCGTGTTCTCCGCGGGCGTCCTCGTCGCCGTCGCCACGATCGGCATGTTCGGCCTCGACTGGCGGCTCGGTCTCGCCGGAGCCTGCGCGCTGCCCGCGTACGCGCTGGCCCTGCGCTGGTACCTGCCGCGCTCGGCCCCGCTCTACCGCAGGCAGCGGCTGGCCCAGGCCGATCGCGCGCAGGCGCTGATCAGCGGTCTGAACGGCATCGACACGGTGCGGGCGTACCGCCTGGAGGGCACGTTCCGCGAGAAGGTCGCCGACGACTCCAAGCGGGTACGGGACCACGGGATCGAGGTGTTCCGTTTCTTCGGACGGTTCGTCGGCCGGGAGAACCGCGCGGAGTTCATCGGCCTGGTGCTGATCCTCGTGGTCGGTTTCGTCCTCCTGGAGAGCGGTTCCGCGAGCCTCGGCGACGTGTCGGCGGCGCCGCTGGTCTTCCACCGTCTGTTCACGCCGCTCGGCGCGATCATGTTCACGTTCGACGAGGCGCAGAAGTCGGGCGCGAGCCTGACCCGGCTCGTCGGGGTGCTGACCGAGCCGGCGGCGGAGCGCCTGGTGGGCCACGCGGACGCGGCGCCGCGGGACGGCGCGTCGTACCCGGTGACGGTGCGGGGGCTGACGTTCTCCTACCCCGGGGCCGACGAGCCGGTCCTGCGGGACGTCGCCCTCACGATCCCGGCCGGCGGGTCACTGGCCCTGGTGGGTGCGACCGGTGCCGGCAAGACGACCCTCGCCGCGCTCATCGCCGGCATCGAGACGCCCGGCTCCGGTTCGGTGCGGATCGGGCCGACCGATCTCGCGGATCTGGACGAGGTCGGCGCGCGGGCACTGGTGAGCGTCCTCACCCAGGAGACCCACGTGTTCTCCGGCCCGCTCGCCGACGACCTGCGCCTGGCCGCACCGGGGGCGAGCGATGCCGAACTCATGGACGCGCTGCGCACGGTGGGCGCCGACGCGTGGGTCGAGGCGCTGCCCGAGGGGCTGTACACGGCGGTCGGCGAAGGCGGTGAGCGGCTCGACGGCATGAAGGTCGCCCATGTCGCCCTGGCCCGGCTCGTGCTGGGCAGGGCGCCGGTGGTGGTGCTCGACGAGTCGACGGCCGAGGCGGGCAGCGAGGGCGCCGCCGAACTGGAACGCGCCGTCCAGGCCGCCTGTGCGGGCCGCACCACCCTGTTCGTGGCCCACCGGCTGACCCAGGCGATGGCCGCCGACCGGATCGCCGTCCTTGACGCGGGACAGGTCGTCGAGCAGGGCACACACGAGGAGTTGGTGGCCCTGGGCGGCCGCTATGCCCGGCTCTGGAGGGCCTGGCGCGAGGGTAGTTAGGTAACCCTAATTTAGGTTAGGGTTACCTTCGTGCCTTGGAAGGGTGTTGAGTCTTCAATGATGGAACCGAGCGCTCGTCTCGTGCTGTTGTCCCCCGCACGCCTGGCTGACGTGCGGCGGCGCTCGGGTGTCTCCGGCGACCGGATCTTTGCCGAAGCGGCGGCCGTCGGCCTGGCGTACTGGGCGACGGGCCGGAGCCCCGAGGGCCTTGAGCTCGCTCCCGGCACGCCGTTCTCCGACATCCTCGGATGGATCGGCGACGGCGGTGCGGCGAGCGGCGGTTGGGACGTCGGCGAGGCCACGCCGGACGGCATCCGTATCGCGGTCCCCGACGGTGTCCCGGTCCCCGAGGCGCAGCTCGCCCTCGACGACCTGGCCGACTTCCCGGACCGCCCCCTCGCCGCCATCGGCCCCGCCGGTGTGCGCGAACGGCTCGGCGCCCTCGCCCGGTGGAACGACACCGACGCCGCCCGGGAACGGCCGACCATCGTGGAGATGTTCCGCGAACAGGCCCGCCTCAGGCCGGACGCGGTCGCCGTCGTCGACGAGCGGCGCTCTCTGACGTACCGTCAAGTAGCGGAAAAATCCGCCCAGTTGGCCCACCGTCTGCTGGAGCACGGGCTCACCGCCGAGCAGGTCGTCGGCATCTCGCTGGACCGCTCGGCCGACATGGTGATCGGCCTGCTCGGTGTGGTCCAGGCCGGCTGCGCCTTCGTGCCGCTCGACCCGCAGTGGCCCGCCGCGCGCCGCGCCGTCGTCATCCAGGACGCGCGGGTCGCGCTCCAGCTCAACGGCTCCGGCGACCACGACCCGGCCGAGCCGGCCGCCGTCGCCGTCGACCTCGACGACTGGCGGCACGGCGCGCTCCCCGCGGCGGACCCCGAACTCGCCATCCCGGGCGCCGCGTTGGCCTACGTCATCTTCACCTCCGGCTCGACCGGCCGCCCCAAGGGCGCGATGATCCGCCACGAGGCGATCAGCGAGCGCCTGCTGTGGCAGGTCGACGAGATCCTGCACTTCGGCCACGACGACGCCTCGCTCTTCAAGGCGCCCCTCTCCTTCGACATATCCATCAACGAGATCTTCCTGCCGCTGGTCTGCGGCGGCCGGCTCGTGATCCTGCGCCCCGGCGGCGAACGCGACCCGCACCACATGCTCGGCGTCATCGCCGAACAGCGCGTCACCTTCACCTATCTCGTGTCGTCGATGCTCGACGTCCTCCTGGAGATCGCGGGCGACTCCGACCGGCTGGACAGCCTGCGGCACGTGTGGTGCGGCGGCGAAGTGCTCACCCCGGAGCTGTACGAACGCTTCCGCACCCGGCTCGGCATCCCCATGTACCACGGCTACGGGCCGGCCGAGACGACCATCGGCGTCTCCCACGTCATCTACCGGGGCGCGGCGGAACGCCTGTCGACCTCGATCGGCAGGGCCAACCCCAACACCCGGCTGTACGTCCTCGACGACGAACTGCGCCCGGTCCCGGTCGGCGTCGGCGGCGAACTCTACGTGGGCGGCTTCCTGTTGGGGCGCGGCTACGTCAACGCGCCCGGCCTCACCGCGTCGCGCTTCGTGGCCGACCCCTTCGCGGCCGACGGCTCACGGCTCTACCGCACCGGCGACCTCGCCCGCTACGCCCCCGACGGTTCCCTGGACTTCCTCGGCCGGGCCGACAACCAGGTCAAGATCCGCGGCATGCGCCTCGAACTCGAGGACGTCGAAGCCGGTCTCGCCGAGCACCCCGGGGTGCGCCACACCTGCGTCGTCGCCAAGAAGAACAGCGCCGGCGGCACCTACCTCGTCGGATACGTGATCCCCGCCGCCGGCAGCGAGAACCTGCGCGCGGACGACGTCAAGGACTGGGCCGCCGGCCACATGGTCGAGTACATGGTGCCCGCCCACGTCGTCGTGATGAGCGCGTTCCCGCTCACCGCGAACGGCAAGCTGGACCGGCGCGCGCTGCCCGAGCCCGAGATCGGCACGGGCTCCTTCGTGCGGCCCTCCACCGACGACGAGCGAGCCGTGTGCGCGGCCGTCGCCACCGTCCTGCGCCTCGACGAAGTCGGCGTCGACCAGGACTTCTTCGCGCTCGGCGGCGACAGCATCCTCGCGATCTCCCTCCTGAGCGCGCTCCGCGACGCGGGCCTCCACGTCAGCGCGGGGCAGATCTTCGCCAACAGCGTCCTCGGCGCCCTCGCGGCGGTCGCGAGCCGCGAGGACGCGGCGCGCGTGGACCACGACGACATCGCCACCGGACCCGTCACCGCCTCGCCCATCGTGCGGTGGCTCGGCGAGACCACCGACGCGATCGACGGCTTCGTCCAGTCGGTCGTCCTGAACACCCCCGCCGACCTCACCGCCGACACCCTCGACGCCGTGCTCGGCGCCGTCCTGTCCCGGCACGACATGCTGCGCGCCCGCCTCGTGCGCGGGGAGCGCTGGAGCTTCGACATCCCGGAGGCCGACGGGGCCGGGGCCCACTGGCAGGAGAGCGAGGGCTCCCTCGACGCGTGCGTGGCCCTCGCCACGGAGGGCCTCGACCCGGACAACGGCGTGATGCTGCGGGCCGTCTGGCGCCGCACGGCCCGCCAGCTGGTCGTCGTCGTCCACCACGTCGTGATCGACGGCGTGTCCTGGCGCGTCCTGATGGACGACCTGGCGACGGCCTGGCACAGGACCCGCGCGGGCCGAGCGATCGAACTGCCTCCGGTCGGCACCTCGTTCCGGCGCTGGACGCAGCTCCTGGAAAGCACGCCCTTCGACCGGGACCGCGCCCACTTCGAGCGCCCCCTGCCGGGACCGGACGCACCGCTCGGCAGGCGGGAGCCGACCGGCGCCGACACCGTCGAGCGGGAACGGCAACGCACCTTCACGGTCGGCGCCGGCCTCACCGCGGCGCTGCTCGGCGAGGTCCCCGCCGCGTTCCACGCGGGCGTCAACGACGTGCTGCTCACCGCGCTCGCCGTCGCCCTCGCCCGCCGGCGCCGCGACCTCGGTCAGGACCAGACGTTCGCGCACATCGAACTCGAAGGCCACGGACGCGAAGCCCGCCATGTGACGCCCGCCGCCGGCGCCGAGCCGGACCTCTCGCGGACCGTCGGCTGGTTCACCACGCTCTTCCCGGTGACCGTGGACCCGGGCGCCGCCGAGGACTTCACCGCGCCCGGCTACCTCGCCGCCGCGCTCAAGGCGGTCAAGGAGGACCTCGCGCGCGTCCCGGCCAACGGCCTGTCCTACGGCGCCCTGCGCCACTTGGCCGGCGCCGCCTTCCCCGCCCCCGCCCCCCAGGTCCTCTTCAACTACCTGGGCCGCTTCGACGCGGGCAGCCACCAGGAGTGGCAACCGGTCGCAGCCACCGGCCAGTTGGGCGAGAAGCGCGACCCGCGCATGCGGCTGCCGCGCGCCCTGGAGTTCAACGCGATCGCCGAACCCGCCGCGACCGGCGACTACGAACTCGTCACCACCGTCTCCTGGCCCGAGGGCGTGTTCACCGACGAGGACGTGGACAGGCTCGGCGGCTACTACCGCACCGCCCTCGCCGGTCTCGCCGCGCTCGACCAGGGCGGCCACTCGCCCAGCGACTTCCCGCTGGTGCGGCTGACCCAGGACGACGTCGACGCCCTGGACGGACCCGAGCTGCGCGACGTCCTGCCGCTGACCCCGCTCCAGGAAGGCCTGTACTTCCACTCGATCTACGACGACGACTCCGCGGGCAACTACGTCGAACAGCAACTCCTCACGCTCGAAGGCGACCTGGACGCCGATCGCCTCCAGGCAGCGGCGACCCGCCTGTTCGCCCTGTATCCGAACCTCGCCGCGCGGTTCACCGCGCTCGCCGACGGCCGCGTCGTCTCCGTCCTGGAAGGCGGCGCCCAGGCGCCCTTCACCACGGTCGACCGCGCCGGGATCACGGACGAGGAGATCCGTGAGCACGCCGAACGGGACCGCCGGGCCGGCTTCGACCTGGCCACCGGTCCGCTCATGCGGTTCACGCTGTTCCGCGACGCCGGGGCCGGCCGCGGCGTCCTGGTGCAGACCGTGCATCACCTCATCGCCGACGGCTGGTCCGTGCCGCCGATGCTGCGCACGCTGCTCGCCGAGTACCACGCGCCGGGCAGCGCGTATCCGCTGGGGGGCTTCCCCGGCTACGTCGGCTGGCTCGCCGGCCGCGACGCCGACGAGAGCGACCGGGTGTGGGCCGCCGAGCTGGCCCAGCTGCCCGGCCCCTCCCTCGTCGCCGCGGGACACACCCCGTCCGAGCGGTTCGCCGACGTCCGCGGCGAGACGGCGTACGACGCCGACGCGGCCGCCCGAGCCGCCGACGTCACGCTGAGCGTGGCCGTGCACAGCGCCTGGGCCCTGACGCTCGGCTCCCTCCTGAAGACGCCGGACGTGGTGTTCGGCTCCACCGTCTCCGGACGCGACGCGGACGTCCCCGGCATCGCCGACATGGTCGGTCTGTTCATCAACACCGTTCCGCTGCGCGCCCGTTGGGACTCCGGAACCACCGGACGCGATCTGCTGTCCTCGGTCCGCGACCACCAGGGCGCGGTCGTGGCGCACCAGCACGTCTCGCTGGCCCGGACCGCCCGCCGGGCCGGCGTCGGCCCCCTCTTCGACACCCTCGTGGTGTTCGACGTGGCGACCGACGTCACCGCCCTGCGCCGCCCCGGCGACACGCTCGTCGTCACCGACCTCGTCAACGAGGGCGCCCCGCACTACCCGCTCACCCTGGTCGTGGAGCGCGCCCTGGACGGGCGGCCCCGCTTCAAGCTGATCTACGACGGCGCACTGCTGCGGGAGAGCGGCGCCCAGGACATCCTGCGCCGCTTCACGGACACCCTCACCGCTCTGCTCGACCGGCCCGACGCCCCGGCCGCCGCCCTGGTGCCCGCCGAAACCCGGGACCCGGCGGCCATCACACCGGCCACCCTCGGGGAGCTGTTCGACACCGCGGCCCGCCGCGACCCGGCCGCCACCGCCGTCACCCAGTGCGCGCTCGACGGCGCCACCCGGTCCCTGACCTACGGCGAACTGGCCGCGGCCAAGGACGAGTTGGCCGCCACCCTGCGCGCCGCCGGAGTCCGGCCCGGCCGGCGGGTCGCCGTGGCCGTCCCGCGCACCATCGAGCAGGTGACCGCCCTCGTCGCGATCGTCAGCGCGGGCGGCGCCTACGTCCCCCTCGACTTGGCCTACCCGGACGAGCGCCTCGCGTACGTCATCGCCGACGCCGCGCCGCAGGTCGTCCTCGTCGCCCCGGACCAGCGGCAGCGCTTCACGGCCCTCCTGGACAGGGCCGGCGTCCCGGCCCGCGTCCTGGTGCAGGGCGATCAACTGCCGTACGGGGAGCGTCCGTACGAGGACGAGCCGGTGACCGCGGCCGGCGCCGGCTGGCACGACCCCGCCTACGTGATCTACACCTCCGGCTCGACCGGCCGGCCCAAGGGCGTCGTCGTCCCGCACTCCAGCGTGGTGACCCTGCTCGCCAACACCCGCACGGACATGGACTTCGGCCCCTCCGACGTGTGGGCGCAGTTCCACTCGTACTCCTTCGACTTCGCGGTGTGGGAGCTGTGGGGCGCCCTGGTCCACGGCGGTGAACTCCTCGTCCCCGACTACGGGCTGACGCGTTCCCCGGTGGACTTCCGCCGCCTGGTCCAGGAGCGCGCGGTGACGGTGCTCAACCAGACACCCTCCGCCTTCTACCAGTTCATCGAGGCCGACCGGCTCGCGGACGAACCCCTCACCGCCCTGCGCCGCGTCGTCTTCGGCGGCGAAGCCCTCGACCTCGGGCGGCTGCGCGGCTGGGTCGAGCGGCACGGCACCGCCGCGCCCGAGCTGGTCAACATGTACGGGATCACCGAGACCACCGTGCACGTGACCCACCGGGTGCTGACCGACGACGACTTCGGCCCCGGCGACGACGTCAGCCCCATCGGCGGCCCTCTGCCGGGTCTGGTCACCCATCTCCTCGACGACCGGCTCGCGCCGGTGCCGCCGGGCCGGGAGGGCGCCATCTACGTGGCGGGCGACCAGGTGTCGCTCGGCTACCTGGGCCGGCCGGGCCTCACCGCCGGCCGGTTCGTGGCCAACCCGTTCACCAACGACGGCACCCGCATGTACCACACGGGCGACCTGGCGCGCCGCACCCTCGACGGCGAGCTGGAGTTCACCGGCCGCGCCGACGACCAGGTCCAGCTCAAGGGGTTCCGCATCGAGCTCGGCGAGGTCGAGTCGGTGATCCGCGCCCTCGCGGGCGTCACCGACGTGGCCGTCACCGTCGCCGACAGCGGTGACCACCTCGTCGCGCACGTCGTGGGCCGGCTGCCCGGCGAGCTCTCCGCGCTCCTCGGCGCGACGCTGCCCGCGCACATGGTGCCGGGCCGGGTCCTGACCCTCGACGCGCTGCCCCTGACCGTCAACGGCAAGCTGGACCGCAAGGCGCTTGCCGCGCGGGCCGCGCGGCAAGCGCCTGACGAGACGCCGGTGGCCGTCGCCGAGACGCCGCCGGACGTCACCGGCTCCGTCCTTTCCTCGCTCGTCGGCGTCTTCGCCGAGACCCTGGGCCACCCCGGAGCGGATCCCGACACCGACTTCTTCGGCGCCGGCGGCGACAGCATCGTCGCCATCACCGTCGTCAACCGGGCCAGGGCGCTCGGCCTGCCGATCGCGCCCCGCGACGTGTTCCTGCACAAGACGCCGCGAGCGCTGGCCGGACTCCTCGCCACCCGGGCCCCGCGGACGGCCCCGGCCCCGGCCGGGCCCGCGCGCCGCGAGGACGGCCCGCTGCCGGCCACGCCGATCATCCTGCGCCAGCGTGAACTGGGCGGCTCCCTCGACCGGTTCGCCCAGGCCCGGACCCTCCGGCCGGCCGCGGGCACCACACCCGCGGACATCGAGCGGGCCGCCACCGCGGTCCTCGCCGCCCACCCGGCCCTGCGGATGCGGCTGACCACCGAGCACGGCGTGTGGAGCCTGCGCACCGAACCCGCCCGCGCCGCCGTCCTCGTCCACACCGGCGCGGCGGACGCCGACGCGGCCGCCAACGAGGCCGCGTCCGCGCTCGACCCCGCCACGGGCGATGTCATCGCCTTCTCCTGGCTCGGGGCGACCGGCACCCTCGTGATCACCGCGCACCACATCGCGGTCGACGCGGTGTCCTGGCTGATCCTGCTCGACGACATGGCGGCCGCGCTGCGCGGCGAGCCCCTCGCCCCGGCGACCACCTCCTACGCCGAGTACGCCGAGACGGCGACCCTGCGCTCGGCCGCCGACGCCGACAGCCTCGGGCACTGGACCGACACCCTTCAGGCGCCCCCGCTGCTGCCGTCGGTGGGCGCCCTGCGCGACACCACGGTGGTGCTCGACCCCGACGTCAGCGACCGGGTGACGCGTACCGCGCCCGCCGCCCTCGGCGTCGCCCTGACCGAGCTGCTCTGCGGCGCCCTGCGCACCGCACTCACCGACATTCAGGAGGCGCCCGCCGACCTCGCGGTCGACCTGGAACGGCACGGCCGTTTCCCCCTGGCGGAGCACCACGACTACAGCCGCACGGTCGGCTGGTTCACCGCCATCGCGCCCGTCAGGCTCACCGCCCACACCGATCCCGTCGCCGCCGCCCGCGAGCTCGCCGAGCGTCAGCCCGACGAGGCGGGACACCTCGCCTACGGCCGGCTGCGCCACCTCAACCCGCAGACGGCGCCGCTCCTCACGGCCCGCCCGCAGGTGCTGTTCAACTACCTCGGCCGGGGCGGCGAGTCGGACGTCCCGAGGATCACCGGCGGCGATCAGGGCAGCCCGTACGCCGTCGAGGTCAACGCCTGGACCGACGCGGCCACCGGCAGCCTGCACGCCGCCTTCACCCTCGCCGACGAGATCCCCGACGCGATCACCGCGCACTGGGCGCGCGCCGTGGAGACCATCGCGGACCGGGCCGTGACGGCCGAGCGCACCGTGCCGGTCACCCCGCTCCAGCGGGGCCTGTACTTCCAGGCCCAGCTGGCGGGCTCGGCCGGACACTACGTCGCACAGAGCTACTTCGCCTTCGACCGGCGCCTGGACACCGACGCGCTCGCCGAGGCCATGACCGCGGTGATCGCCCGGCACCCGGTGGTCGGCGCCGGCTTCGTCACCGACGACGACGGCAACCCGGTCCAGGTCCTCACGGCGGGCCGGCGGATCGACGTGCACACCGTCGAACTGTCCACCGAGGCCGAGGTGGAGGCGCTGCGCGTCCGCGACCGCGCCACCGGCTTCGACCCTGCCGAACCGCCGCTGGTGCGACTCACCGTGATCCGGCTGCCGGACGGCCGCGACGGCCTGCTCCTCAGCTACCACCTGCTGCTGTGGGACGGCTGGTCCCGCGAGATCGTGCTGCGCGACCTGTTCGCCGCGTACGAGGCCGTCCTCACCGGCGGGAAGCCGGTGACCGATCGGGCCACCCCCGGGTTCGAGGAGTACGCCCGGACGATCGCCGCACGGGACCAGGCCGTCTCGGAGCGGTTCTGGGCCGGGCACCTGGCCGGGCTCACCGGCCCGACCCTGCTCGCGGGGCCGGCGCCGGTCCTCTCCGACGACCTGCCGCCCGCACTCGTCCACACGCTCTCCCAGGAACGGTCGGACCTGCTGCGGGAGGCGGCCAAGGCCCACGGCGTCACCCTCAACTCCGTGCTGACCGGAGCGTTCGGGCTCCTCCTCGGCGCCCACACGGGCCGCACGGACGCGGTGTTCGGCGTGACCGTCTCCGGCCGCGAGGGCGAGGGCCTGTCGGGCATCGTCGGCGTGCTGCTCAACACCGTGCCGATGTGGACGCGGCCGCGGCCGGACGCCACCGTCCGGGAGTACCTGACGGACGTGCAGAGCGCCCGCGTCGAGGCCATGGAGCACGAGCACCTCGGGCTCGGCGAGATCCAGCGGGCCGCCGGCCACGAGGCCCTGTTCGACAACCTCTTCGTGCTCCAGAACTTCCTGGACATGGACGCGTTCGCCGACATGAACGCACGGCACGGCATCACCGGGGTGCGGTCCGACGACTCCACCCACTACCCGTTCACCTGGGTCGTCACCCCGGGCGAGCGCCTCACCGTCAAGCTGGAGCACCGCCACGGCGACGGCGCGAGCGCCCGCCGCCTCCTCGACGACTATGTGCGCGTCCTCGCGGACCTCGCGGCGTCGACCGGACCGGTGGGCGCGCTCCCGGGCCTCGGTGCCCCGCCCGAGCCCGCCGGCCGCACCGACATCGGCACCGACACCGTGGTCGACCGGTTCGACCTGGCGGCCGACAAGGCCCCCGACCGCACCGCGCTCGTCTCGCACGGCCGGAGCATGACCTTCGCCGAACTGCGGCGCCGCAGCCGCGAGTTGGCGGGCGTGCTGGCCGCACGGGGCATCGGACCCGAGCGGACCGTCGGCCTCGCGATCCCGCGCTCCCTCGACTCGATCGTGGCGCTGTTCGCGGTGCTGCGCACGGGAGCCGCGTACGTTCCCCTTGAGCTGGACCACCCGGACGAGCGGATCGCCGCGATCGTCGAGGACGCCCGCCCCGACGTGGTGCTCACCGTCGGCGCGGTGTCACCACGCCTGACCGGCGAGCTGATCGAACTGGACCGGCCCCTGCCGGAGGCCGAGCCGTTCACGACGTTCGAGCCGGACGACCCGCACCGCCTGCGCCACCCCGCGTACACGATCTACACCTCCGGTTCGACCGGAAGGCCCAAGGGCGTGGTGACCGAGTACGCCGGCCTCACCAACATGCTGATCAACCACCAGCGCCGCATCTTCGAACCGGTGCTGGCGGAGCACGGCAACCGCACCTTCAAGATCGCGCACACCGTGTCGTTCGCCTTCGACATGTCGTGGGAGGAGCTCCTGTGGCTCGCCGACGGCCACGAGGTGCACATCTGCGACGAGGAGCTGCGACGCGACGCGCCCGCCCTGGTCGAGTACTGCGGTGCGCACGGCATCGACGTCGTCAACGTGACCCCGACCTACGCCCAGCAACTGGTCGCGGAGGGCCTGCTCGACACCCCGGGCCGGCGCCCCGCGCTGGTGCTGCTCGGCGGCGAGGCGGTCACCCCGAGTCTGTGGCAGCGGCTCGCCGGCACCGAGGGGACCGTGGGCTACAACCTGTACGGCCCGACCGAATACACCATCAACACCCTGGGCGTCGGCACCTTCGAGTGCCAGGACCCGGTGGTGGGCGTCGCGATCGACAACACCGACGTGTACGTCCTCGACCCGTGGCTGCGGCCGCTCCCGGACGGGGCGCCCGGCGAGCTCTACGTGTCCGGCGTCGGCATCGCCCGCGGCTACCTCGGCCGGCCCGCGCAGACCGCGCACCGGTTCGTCGCGTCCCCCTTCGGCGAGCCCGGCGAGCGGATGTACCGCACCGGGGACCTGGTGATCCGTCGCCCCGACGGGAACCTGCTGTACCTGGGCCGCACCGACCAGCAGGTCAAGATCCGCGGGCACCGGGTCGAACTGGGCGAGGTCGAGGCCGCGTTCGCCGCGCACCCGGCGGTCCGGTTCACCGCCGCCGTGGCCCAGCCCGATCCGCAGGTCGACGGCGCCCACCGGCTTGCCGCGTACCTCGTGCTCGACGGCGCCGACCTGGCGGACGTGGCGGCCGAGGTCGGCTCCGGACTTCCGGACTTCCTGCGCCCGACGCACTACGCCCAGGTGGACGCCATCCCGCTGACGGTGAACGGGAAGGCCGACACCAAGGCCCTCCCCGAACCCAGGCCGCTGGGCGCGCTGACCACCGCCGGTGAACGCGGCCCCGAGACCGGGACGGAGACCGTGGTCTGCGCGTACTTCGCGGAGACCCTGGACCTGGACGACGACGAGGTGAGCGCGGTGGGGGACTTCCAGTCCCTGGGCGGGCACTCCATGCTGGCCGTACGGCTGGTCGGGCTCCTGCGCCGGGAATTCGGCCCCGTCATCACGATCCGTGACCTGTTGACCCTGCGAACCCCGGAAGCGATTGCCCGCCACCTTGATGACAACTCCTGACGCCCAGCGATCCCGCCGCCCGGGATCCGCCGTCCTCCGGACGGCGATACGCCGCAACGTCGGCGCCATGGTCTGGGGCACCCTCCTGATGGGCCTCTACCAGGCCGGTGAGACCGCCTTCCCGATCGCGCTCGGGCTGATCGTCGAGCACACGATGCGCGAGCGGAGCAGCGCGTCGCTCGGCCTGTCGATCGGTGCGCTCGCCGTGATCATCACGACGGTGTCCCTGTCGTGGCGGTTCGGCATGCGCATCCTGCAGAGGGCCAACACCACCGAGGCCCACCGCTGGAGGGTGCGGGTCGCGGCCTGCGGCCTCCAGCCGGTGGCCCGGGACACCGGTCTGAAATCCGGCGAGGTGCTGACCATCGCCACCGAGGACGCCGACCAGACCGCCGACATCGTGGAGGTGGTGCCGATCCTCATCAGCTCGATGATCTCGCTGCTCATCGCCGCGGTCGCGCTCGGCATGGCGAGCCCCGGGCTCGGGCTGCTCGTCATGGCGGGGACCGTCGCGATCCTCTCGGTGCTCAGCCTGATGTCCCGGCGGATCGGCAGCAGCACCAAGGAGCAGCAGGCCCGGGTGGCCCGCGCGGGTGCGAAGGTCGCCGACCTGATCACCGGCCTGCGCCCGCTGCACGGCTTCGGCGGCAACCACGCGGCGTTCCGGTCCTACCGGAAGGTCAGCACGGAGGCGAAGGAGCAGTCGGTCACCGTCGCCCGGGTGAACGGCGTCTACGCGGGCACCGCGCTGGGTCTCAACGCGATCCTCGCGGTCTCGGTGACCCTGACGGCCGGCTGGCTCGCCTTCGACGGGCGGATCGACGTGGGCCAGCTCGTCATGGCCGTGGGCCTGGCGCAGTTCATCATGGAGCCGCTGAAGCAGTTCTCGGACATGCCGAAGTACGTGATGATGGCGCGCGCGTCCGCCGAGCGGATGGCCCTGGTGCTGTCCGCGCCACCGGTGGCGGCCGCGGGCGCGGAGCGCGCCGAGCCGGGCGGTGACCTGGAGCTGGACTGCGTCCGGTACGGGACTTTGCGGGGGCTGAAGTTCCGCGTCCCCGCGGGTGAGTTCACGGCGATCGCGGCCTATCAGCCGCGTGCGGCGGCCGACCTCGCCTCGATCCTGGCGGTGCGGGTCCCACCGGAGGCCTACGAGGGCGTGGTGCGGGTCGGCGGGCGGCAGCTCGCGGGCCTCTCGGTCGACTCGGTCCGCGAGCACATCCTGGTGAACCCGTACGACGGGGAGATCTTCGCCGGCACGCTCCGCTCCAACATCGACCCGTCGGGCACGAGCCGGACGCTGCCCGAGGCGGTCGAGGCGTCCCTGCTCACCGATGTCGTGGCCCTGCACCGCGAGGGACTCGACTACGAGGTGCGCGACCGCGGCTCCAACCTCTCGGGAGGGCAGCGCCAACGGCTGTCCCTGGCAAGGGCGTTGGCCGCCGACACGGACGTCCTCGTGCTGCGCGACCCGACGACGGCGGTCGACGCGGTCACCGAGCAGCTCATCGCCCGCAACATCGCCGAGCTGCGCCGGGGCCGCACCACCGTCGTGATCACCAGCAGTCCGGCCCTGCTCGACGCCGCCGACCGGGTCATCGTCGTGGACGAGGGAGTCGTCACGGCCGAGGGCACCCACCGCAAGCTGCTGGCCAACGACGAGGCGTACGGCCTGGCGGTGACGCGGTAGCCGGGATCGCCGCCAGGCCCCCGGGGCTCCGCCCCAGACCCCGTTCGCGCCTTGAGGGCGCTCGTCCTCGATCTCCCCAAGGCATTAAGGGCAGGGGGACCCCCATGACGGGCCGAGGATGTGCATGCTGCCCGGCACCGAGTACCCAAGGGGCGCGGGGACCTGCGCGAGAAACGGGCACGGTCCGCAGGCGAACCGGGGTTTTCAGGGGCGCGGGGACCTGCGCGGGACGCGGGCACGGTCCGCACACGAAGGCGGGTTGAGGGGCGGGGAACTGCGCGACCAGCCGGGCACGGTCCGCAGACGTAAAGGGGGTTGCCGGTCCCCGGACCCGGTGTCACCCCCGGGCGTGGCCGCCGGTCAGGCCAACGCCCAGGCGACATCCCTGAGCAGCGCCTGCCGCCACCCCGCCCGGTCGTGGCCCGCCGCCGACCGCGAGATCCGTACGGTGGCACCCGCCCGCTCGGTCAGGGACTCGACCAGTTCGCAATGCGGCCGCATGCGCGTCTCGTGCTCGCCCAGGTCGAAGGCGACCCGCAGCCCCGCCGGGGCGGGACGCTCGCGCAGCCTCGCCGCGATGGCGCCGCCGACGGGAGCGCCCAGCGGATCGGCCAGCTCCTCGGCCCCGGGCGACCACCACAACGACGGCGACTGGCAGGCGACGCGGTTCACCAGCTCCGGGAACTCCAGCGCCGCGTACATCGCGCTCAGGCCGCCCAGGCTCTGCCCGGCGACCACCAACGTCGTCACGTCCAGAGGCACATCGGCCTCCGCGAGCAACGGCAGCAGCTCGTCGCGTACCGCCTCCCACCACGCGGGGCGGCACCCGAACTCGGCGAGCCGGTCCTTGGCCGGCACGAAGACCAGCGTGGCCGGGGGCATCTCGCCCGCGTCGTAGGCGGCGTCGAACGCGGTCATCGCCGGGTGCAGATGGAGCCAGTCGTCCCCGTCGAGCAGCAGCACCACCGGCCCGCCGCCGCCCACCGGATGGAGCCGTACGGTGCGCCGTCCACCAAGGCGCGCACTGGCCCAGCGGACGCGGGCGCGGGGCAGGGGCAGCACGTCGGACGCGTCGACGGCCGGCCAGTGCGGCTGCGGCGGGGCGTCCGGGGTGGCGGCGACGGACCGCTCGCCGCCGGCGCCGACCGGGTTGTACGGATCGGCGTACGAGCCGTCGTCCGTACGGAATTGGTAGGTCACGCGGAGCCGGGCGGGCATGCGCACCTCGGCGTACCAGCAGTCCGTGTCGCGCCACCGCGTCAGCGGCACCGGATCCGACCAGCTCTCGAACTCCACGGCCGCCGGGCCGCCCCGCCACCGGAACAGGGCGGTCCAGCCACCGTCGCCGGACGGCACGAAAGCGGGAGCCGCCGCCGACCGGAACGCATCGGTGCCGGGCGCACCGGGCAGGCCGAAGGCGCCGAACGGGCTCTCCTGGCCGGCCGGGGAACCGGACGTGACGCCGGCTGTGTCCGGGCTCCCCGGCCGTGGTCGGGATGCGTGCATCGGTGCCTCCTTGTGAGGACGAAGGGGAAACGCTAGGCTCACGATAAGGTGAGCCTAACCTAAGCGTGGCTCGCCGGATGGCCGACCTCGTCCAGACCAACCACCCCCATGGGCGCGGCCCTTGCCGCCCGGAAGTGCGCCCGCACCCGGGCCGCGGGCCGCTCCCGGGCTCCAGGAGGACCCCCGCATGAGCACCAACCCGTTCGACGACGCCGACGGCCGCTTCCTCGTCCTCGTGAACGACGAGGGCCAGCACTCCCTGTGGCCGTCCTTCGCGGTGGTCCCCGGAGGGTGGACGGTCGCGAAGGAGGAGGCGAGCCGCGACGCGTGCCTGGAGTTCGTCGAGTCGAACTGGACCGACCTGCGCCCGCGCTCCCTCGCGACGGCCGCGGACGCCTGACCGCGGGCGCACCGGCGCCGCCGCCGGTGCGCCCGAAGGCCCGGAAGCAACGGAGGAAGGAAAGCTGTGAGCGACCTGACGGACACCCTGGAACGTCTCTCCCCGCTGTGGGAGTCGCCCGACGCCCCGACCCGCTGGGTGCTCTGGCACCGGGCCACGGGCGTGTCCCGACGGCCCTTCGAAACCGTCATCTTCGACCGGGAGTTCAACATCCCGTACGACGGGGACGACGTGGACGCGGCGGACGGGAGGGTCCTCGACGAGGTGATACGCCGGTTGCGCGAGGCGGGGACCCCGGAGACCGACGCCTATCCCGGGCGTCCGTGCGGGTGAGTGGCGCAGGGCCAGCTCGTATGTGACAGTACGTCACCATCATTTCCGTGCAACCCAGTTGTGGGTCCGCCGCGCACCCGACTCGGCAGTTGTGGGTCTGCCGCGCACCCGACTCGCCCCCCGGGCCAGGTAGGCACCCCTGCTCCCATCGTCGCGCAGGGCCGGCCGGCACACCGCCGCCGTCCCGGACCTGGTCCGGGAACGCCCCGCGCCCGCGCACGGTACGACCCGAAGAAGGAACGCCTTGACCACGGCCACCCTGCCCCCTGCCGCCCTCACCGCGCTGCTGTCGCACCCGGCCCCCGCCGCGCGACGGCGGGAATCGGCGGGATTCCTGATACGGCCGGCGCGCGAGAGCGACGGACCCGCGCTGGCCGCCCTCTCCCGGCCGTTCGTCCGCACGGGCGCGCTTCGCGAACGCCCCCTGGCCCTGTACCTCTCCCGGGCGTCCGACTTCCTCGTCGCCCAGGCCGCCGACGGAACCGTCGAAGGCAGCCTCGGGCTGAGCCGGCACTCCTCGGACGGCGTCCTCTACAACTTCTGCGTCGCCGAGCACCGGCAGGGCTCAGGGATGGGCGGCCGTCTGCTGGAGGCCGCGTTCGCCCGCGCGCGCGGCCGCGCGCTGACGATGCTGTTCACCGCGACGACCGGGAGCGGCCGGCTCTTCCTCGGCCACGGCTTCGTGCTCTCCCGGGCGGACCTCGCCCCGGCCGCCTGGGCGCGGACCCTGGACCCCGGCCGTGGCGCACGCGTCCTGGCCCGCACGCTGTAGAGCCCGCGGGGCGGGAACGTGGAAGGGGCGGGTCCACCACGGAACCCGCCCCTTCCACGTTCCCGCCCCGCGCTGGATCAGGCCGCGCCCCCGGCGGCGTACGAGGCGTCGAGGATCGCGGGCAGCGCCGCCACGAGGGCGTCGGCCCGCTCCATGGGTACGTTGAGGGCGGGCGCGAGGCGTACGACCGCGGGTCCGGCCGCGTTCACGAGGAACCCGGCGTCCTGCGCGGCCCGTTGGACCCGCGCCGCGAGCGGCTCGGCGAGCACGATGCCCAGGAGCAGCCCCGCTCCCCGCACCTCGCGGACCAAGGGGTGGCCCAGCCCGGCGACGCCCCCGCGCAGACGGTCGCCCACCCGCGCGACGTGGGGGAGCAGCTCCTCCTTCTCGATCGCGTCGAGGACGGAAAGGCCGGCCGCGCACGCGATCGGGCTGCCGCCGAAGGTGGAGCCGTGCTGACCCGGGGTCAGCAGGTCCGCGGCGGCGCCGAAGGCGACCGTGGCGCCGATCGGCAGGCCGCCGCCGAGGCCCTTGGCGAGGGTGATCACGTCGGGGTCCGCGCCCGGCTCCGCCTGGTGCGCGAACCAGTGGCCGGTGCGGCCGATCCCGGTCTGCACCTCGTCGAGCACCAGCAGGGTGCCCGTCGCCCGGGTGATCTCGCGGGCGGCCCGCACATAGCCCGCGGGGGCCGGGAGCACGCCGGCCTCGCCCTGCACCGGTTCGAGGACGACCGCCGCCGTGCGCTCCGTGACGGCGGCGCGCAGTGCCTGCGCGTCGCCGTAGGGGACGTGGGTGACCTCCGGGGGCAGCGGCGTGAACGGCGCCTGCTTGGCCGGCTGGCCGGTGAGGGCGAGCGCCCCCATGGTGCGCCCGTGGAAACCGCCCTCGGCCGCGACGAGATGAGGGCGCCCGGTCCTGCGGGCGATCTTGAACGCGGCCTCGACGGCCTCGGCGCCCGAGTTGGCGAAGAACACCCGGCCCGGCCTGCCCAGAAGGTTCAGGAGCCGCTCGGCGAGGGCGACCGGCGGCTCCGCGACGAACAGGTTCGACACGTGGCCGAGGCGCGTCGCCTGAGCCACGACGGCGGCGACCAGGCCGGGGTGGGCGTGCCCGAGCGCGTTGACCGCGATCCCGCCGGTGAAGTCCGTATAGGTGTGGCCCGCCTCGTCCCACACCGTGCTGCCCTCGCCCTTGACCAGCGCAAGCGGCGGGGTGCCGTAGGTGTCCATCATCACCGCGCGCCAGCGCTCGGTGAGCGTGGTCGTGCTGTCGGCGGTCACGCGCCGTCCTCCTGGGCGACGGGCCCCGGGGGCCCGCCCTCTTCGTCCGGCACCACCGTGGTGCCGGGTGCGTCCTCGGCGAACAGGCCGCGCAGCAGTGCGTGCGGCACCCGGCCGTCGATGACCTGCGCGCGGCCCACCCCGGCTCGGACCGCCCGCAGGCAGCCCTCCATCTTGGGCAGCATGCCGCTCGCCAACCGCGGTAGCAGGGCGGCCAGTTCGGCCGCGGTCAGCCGGCCGACGACATCGGTGCTGTGCGGCCAGTCCGCGTAGAGACCCTCGACGTCCGTCATGACCATCAGCCGGTCCGCGCCGAGGGCGACGGCCAGCGCCGAGGCCGCGAGGTCGGCGTTGACGTTGTAGATCTGGCCGTCCTCGCCGCGCGCGATGGGGGAGACGACGGGGATGCGGCCCTGTTCGAGGAGCGTGCCGATCGTGGAGGGATCCACGGCGACGATGTCACCGACCAGGCCGATGTCCACCGGCCGGCCGTCCACCACGGCGGCCCGCCGCACGGCGGTCATCGTGTGCGCGTCCTCGCCCGACAGGCCCACGGCGAGCGGCCCGTGGGCGTTGATGGCCCCGACGAGTTCCCGCTGGACACGTCCGGTGAGCACCATGCGGGCGACGTCCATCGTCTCCGGCGTGGTCACCCGCAGCCCGGCCTCGAAGCGCACCTCCAGGCCGAGCCGGTCCAGCAGGGCGCTGATCTGGGGACCGCCGCCGTGCACCACGACGGGCCGCAGCCCCGCGTGCCACAGGTCCACCACGTCCTGGGCGAAGTGGTGGTGCAGCGCCGGGTCCACCATGGCGTTGCCGCCGAACTTCACGACGACCGTGCGGCCCTGGAGCTCCTCGGTCCACGGCACGTCGGGCGAGTTGGGCACCGCGGCCGGCACCGCGGCCGGCTTCTCGGGCGCCGCCGTCCGCGCGGCGGGTATCTCCGGCGCCGCCGTCCCTGCCCGGCTCACGAGCTGTACGCGCTGTTCTCGTGGACGTACTCGGCCGTCAGGTCGTTGGTCCGGATGGCGGCCGAGGCGTCGCCGGAGCGCAGGTCCACCACGACGGTGATGTGCCGGCCCGTCAGGTCGACCTTGTCGCGGGACTCGCCCGCGGCGCCGTCCCGGCACACCCACACGCCGTTGATCGCCACATCGAGGCGGTCCGGGTCGAAGACGGCCGATGTCGTGCCGATGGCGGACAACACCCGCCCCCAGTTGGGGTCTTCGCCGTGCAGGGCGCACTTGAGAAGGTTGTTGCGGGCCACGGAACGGCCCACCTCGACGGCGTCGGCCTCCGACGCGGCACCGACGACCGACACCTCGATCTCCTTGGACGCGCCCTCGGCGTCCGCGATCAACTGGCCTGCCAGGTCCTGGCAGACGGCGTGCACGGCCGCGCTGAGCACGGCCCGCCCGGGGGTCGCGCCGGAGGATCCCGACGCGAGCAGCAGCACGGTGTCGTTGGTGGACATGCAGCCGTCCGAGTCGACCCGGTCGAAGGTGGTGCGTACCGCCTCGCGGAGCGCCGAGTCGAGGACGGCCGCGTCGGCGACGGCGTCCGTGGTCAGGACGACGAGCATGGTGGCGAGGCCCGGGGCGAGCATGCCCGCACCCTTGGCCATGCCGCCCACCGTCCAGCCGTCGCCCGCGGCCACCGCGGTCTTGTGGACGGAGTCCGTCGTCTTGATCGCGACGGCCGCGTCCTCGCCGCCCCGGGCCGAGAGCCGGTCCGCGGCGGCGGTGATGCCGGCCGTCACGCGGTCCATCGGAAGGCGGACCCCGATCAGTCCCGTGGAACACACCGCGACCTCGTCCGGGTCGATCTCCAGGGCCAGCGCGGTCCGCTCGGCCATCAGCCGGGTGTCGTCGGCGCCTCCGGGTCCCGTGCAGGCGTTCGCCCCGCCGGAGTTGAGCACGACGGCGGACACCCGGCCGCTGTCGAGCGTACGGCGCGACCAGCGGACCGGCGCGGCCTGGACGCGGTTGGAGGTGAAGACACCGGCGGCGGCGCGCACGGGCCCCCGGTTCACGACCAGGGCGAGGTCCGGTTCTCCGGATTCCTTGAGGCCGGCGCGCACTCCGCAGGCAAGGAATCCGAGGGCGGCGGTCACACTCACGGAGCCACTCCATTCGTGGGCAGGCCCAGCCGTTCCGGCAGGCCGAGGGCGATGTTCATGCTCTGCACCGCACCACCGGCGGTGCCCTTCGTCAGGTTGTCGATGGCGCTCACGCAGATCAGCCTGCGGGCGTCGGGGTCCACGGCGATCCCCACCTGGGCCGTGTTCGAGCCGAGGACGGCGCCGGTGGAGGGCCACTGGCCGGGCGGCAGCAGCCGGACGAACGGCTCGTCGGCGTACGCGGTCTCGAACACCGCCCGCACCTCGTCGTCCCGCCCGCTCGCGGCGACTTCCGGGCGCAGCCGGGCCGAGCAGGTGGCGAGGATGCCGCGGGGCATGGGCGCCAGGGTCGGGGTGAAGGACACCGTCACGTGTTCGCCGGCGGCGCGGGACAGGTTCTGGACGAGTTCAGGGGTGTGACGGTGGCCGCCGCCGACCCCGTACGGGCTCATGGAGCCCATCACTTCGGAACCGAGCAGGTGCGGCGCGAGCGAGCGCCCGGCGCCCGAGGTGCCGCTGGCGGCGACGACGACGGCCTCGGGTTCGACGAGCGCGGCGGCGTGGGCGGGGAACAGGGCCAGGGTGACGGCGGTGGGGTAGCAGCCCGGCACCGCGATGCGCGCGGCTCCCTTCAACTCCTCGCGCGCGCCGGGCAGTTCGGGCAGCCCGTACGGCCAGGTGCCGGCGTGGGGGGAGCCGTAGAACCGCTCCCAGGCGGCGGGGTCGCGCAGCCGGAAGTCGGCGCCGCAGTCCACGACGAGCGTGCTGGGCTCCAACTCGGCGGCCAGCGCGGCGGATTGGCCGTGAGGGAGGGCGAGGAACACGACGTCGTGGCGGCGCAGGGCGTCGGCACGGGTGTCGAGCAGGACCCGGTCGGCGAGCCCCGCCAACTGCGGCTGTACGGCCCCGAGCCGGCGGCCCGCGCTGCTGTGCGCGGTCACCGCGCCGATCTGGACGCCGGGGTGCGAAGCCAGCAGGCGGAGCAGTTCCCCTCCCGCGTATCCGCTGGCACCGGCCACCGCGACCCGTACGGTCATGTTCGTCCATTCTGTGTGTTCGCAGACGCAGCAGCACGAAGGCCCGCCCGTGCAACTTAGCTAAGCCTAACCTAACGTGAACTGGGTCCGGCTCGCGTACTCGGCCGTGGACGGCTCAGTGCGTGCGAACGCGTCGGCACCGGCGTTCGGAGCGGCGGCGGCGTCGCGACTCCGCGCCCGCGTGACGAGCGGCGGGCGGCGGGAAGCGGCCCGAGCCGACACCGAACGTGGGCGCGCTCGACGGCTTTCGCCTCGGGTCAGATCTCCGAGCCGCTGCCGGACCCCAGGTGCAGGACGCCCTCCCGCGCCGACCTGGCAAGCGCCGCAGCCGCCTCCCGGGGCCGGCCCTCGTCGGCGAAGTACACGCTGCCCAGGCTGCCCTTGTCCAGCCATGTGCAGTTCACCATCGGGCTGTTGGCCACGTCGTACGTCATGCACCGCATGGATCCCCCGAGGCGGCCGGGATCGGCGGTCCACGTCGTGTGCACCACGTAGCCGGCCGCGCCGGCGACCTGCTGAATGCTGCTCAGTGTGTCGGCGGTCGCATCGTGGAAGTCGCCTGTCGCGCCCCACAGCATGAGCGCGGGCCGGTCGGGATCCGGCCCGTAGACGTAGGTGAATGTCCGGCCGCCGTTGCCCGCCATGATCGGGTCGATCACGTTCTCGATGCGGACGCGGGCCGGGCTCGTGTCCTGGCGCGCCAACCCCTGGAGGCGGTCGGGCGCCGACACCGTGTAGTGCGGGTACGCGGCGTACTGCCGGTAGCTCCAGATGCCCGACACCGCGGCCGCCGCCACCACGCCGGCGAGGATCGCGATGCCGGCCGTCAGTTCGCGGCGGCTGTACCCGGGGACGGGCGGCAGGGCGGGGAAGGCCGGGGCGGCAGGGATGTCGGCCGGGGGCGCCGGAGGGCGGGCGGCCGCTCGGTCTCGGGCGCGGCGCAGGAGGGCGTTGACCGCAAGGCTCGCCGGGAGGAACACGAAGACGGCGAGCCTCGTCCAGGCGGAGAGGTGCAGCGCCGGGACGGCAAGGAGCAGGGCCACGCACCAGGCCCCGCGCAGCAGTGCCGTGCGCAGGGGTGCCCGCACCACCCAGCGCGCCGGGGCGCGCCCTGGGCGGTCGAGCGCGGTGAGGGTCTCGGCGAGCACGGCGAGGCGGTCGTCCTCGGGGCGGGCCTGGGCCTGGGTCCTGGCCCGCGCGGCGGCCGTTGCCGGGTCGCCGACGGCGGCCAGGACGTGGCGGGCGTCGTGCAGCTGGGTCCGCGACGCCGACGGCGGCTTCGGGCCCCGGACGCCGGGCCCGCGCCGCTCGACGCGCAGCGCCTGGGGCGATCCCGGCGCCAACTCGCTTACACGGCGCGCCAGTTCGGGACCGCGCCGGTGCCGGGCGGGGCGGTCCATGTAGTCGCTGGCCAGGCACAGTTCGGCGTACGCGGCCAAGAGGTCGAGGTCGTCCGGGAAGGCATCCAGGCCCTCGCGGTAGGCCGCCTCCGCCCGGTCGTCGTGATCGTCCTCGTTCTCGGCGGCGTGGGCCCGGCCGACCACGAGGAACAGCCGGGCGTCGGGCCCCTCCTCGGCCAGCGCGCGACGCGCGACGCGCCGCGCCTCGGCGAAGCGTCCCGCCCGAAGGTTCCCCTCCGCCTCCCCGTACGCGGACATGACCTCTTCGTACTCGGCCTGCATGGTTTCCCCACCCCTGATGAATCCGCCGACCGCTCGATTCGCTTCGGCGCGCAACTATCACCTGGAGAAGAGGCCAGGTCAAGGGCGTTTGGGCGGCGTTGGGACGCCGAGGGGGCAGGGGATCGGGGTCGGGTCGATGCAGGGGACGCGGCTGCGGCCGAACAGCGCCGGGGGGATGGGGAGATGCGGATATGAGGCGATGCGGAGACGCACGTCCCGGTGCGAGAGGTGCGCCGAGGCGCAGAGGTGCGCCGCGGCGCAGAAGTAGGCCGCGGCGCGGGGCCAGGGGCCGCCGCCTCCCTCCCCGTCCCGCTGACGGGCAGGCGAAGGGGATGCGGCGGCTTGCGCGTGTCAGATGTCCCGGAAGATCTCGATCTGCGCGCCCACCGAGTTGAGGCGCTCCGCCAGGTCCTCGTAGCCGCGGTTGATGACGTACACGTTGCGCAGCACCGACGTGCCCTCGGCCGCCATCATGGCGAGGAGGACCACCACCGCGGGGCGCAGGGCCGGTGGGCACATCATCTCGGCGGCGCGCCAGCGGGTGGGGCCCTCCACCAGGACCCGGTGCGGGTCGAGGAGTTGGAGGCGGCCGCCGAGGCGGTTGAGGTCCGTGAGGTAGATCGCGCGGTTGTCGTAGACCCAGTCGTGGATGAGGGTCTGGCCCTGGGCCGACGCCGCGATCGCCGCGAAGAACGGCACGTTGTCGATGTTGAGGCCGGGGAACGGCATCGGGTGGATCTTGTCGATGGGCGCCTCCAGCTTGGAGGGCCGCACGGTGAGGTCGATCAGGCGAGTGCGCCCGTTGTCGGCGGGGTACTCCTCGCTGCGGTCGTGGTCGAGGCCCATCTCCTCCAGGACCGCGAGCTCGATCTCCAGGAACTCCACCGGGACCCGGCGGATCGTCAGCTCCGACTCGGTGACGACGGCCGCGGCCAGCAGGCTCATCGCCTCGACCGGGTCCTCGGAGGGGGAGTAGTCGACGTCCACGTCGATGTCGGCGATGCCGTGCACGGTCAGCGTGGTGGTGCCGATGCCGTCGACGCGTACGCCCAGCGCCTCAAGGAAGAAGCAGAGGTCCTGGACCATGTAGTTGGACGACGCGTTGCGGATGACGGTGACGCCCTCGTTGCGGGCGGCCGCGAGCAGCGCGTTCTCGGTCACGGTGTCGCCGCGTTCGGTCAGGACGATCGGGCGGTCGGGCGCGGTGCGCTCCACCTCGGCGTGGTAGATCCCCTCGGTGGCCGTGATGTCCAGGCCGAACCGGCGCAGCGCGATCATGTGCGGCTCGATGGTGCGGGTGCCGAGGTCGCAGCCGCCGGCGTACGGCAGCCGGAAGCGGTCCATGCGGTGCAGCAGGGGGCCGAGGAACATGATGATCGAGCGGGTCCTGCGGGCGGCGTCCGCATCCATCGCGTCGAGATCGAGCCGGGCCGGCGGCACGATCTCCAGGTCGACGCCCTCGTTGATCCAACGGGTGCGCACACCAATGGAGTTGAGGACTTCCAGAAGCCGGTAGACCTCTTCGATGCGGGCGACCCGGCGCAGTACGGTGCGGCCCTTGTTGAGCAGCGAGCCGCAGAGCAGCGCGACACATGCGTTCTTGCTCGTCTTGACGTCGATGGAGCCCGAGAGGCGGCGGCCGCCCACGACCCGCAGGTGCATGGGGCCCGAGTAGCCGAGCGAGACGATTTCGCTGTCGAGCGCTTCCCCGATGCGCGCGATCATCTCAAGGCTGATGTTCTGATTCCCCCGCTCGATGCGGTTCACGGCGCTCTGGCTGGTGCCCAGAGCCTCGGCCAACTGCGTCTGTGTCCAGCCCCGGTGCTGCCGGGCGTCACGGATGAGCTTGCCGATGCGTACGAGGTAGTCGTCTGCCATAGGGGCAGGTTATCTCAGATATGAGATGACGCTCGCGCCGGGCTGGGCCATCGGGGTGAGGACCCGTCACCTCCGATCCTGCGCTTTCCGTACGGGGGCGGCAAATGGAGTGGTCCGTCCGGGGTGAGATGTTTTACATACTTTGGGCGTGTCGGATGTATCGGATGTGTCGGGTGTTGCGCACGTACCGGACGCCTCCTGCGCGTGGCCGGCTTGGCGGAGGTGTCGTTCCGTCAGGGGGGGACGGCGCCCGGCCGGGGCTCCACCCGCACCTTCGGCCCGCCCCGCCCCGCCCCGCCATCCCGGGGCACCCTGGCACTCCGCGTCCCATCCTGCTCGGCTCGTGTCCTTTGACGGCGAAGTGGGTCGGTTGCGATGCCCTGATCTTGAGCGACTGGGTTCGATGGCCAACGATCGCTCTCTGTCGGTGCCTCTCGTGTCCCGTCCAAGTTGATCTGGACTGCTTCCGTCGTTTCGAACTGGACCAGTGGAAGGCCCTGCGAGATTGACCATGCACGATGACCACGTGGACGTGACCACCGACATCGTTGCGACCTTGATCCAGGAACAGTTCCCTCAGTGGAGCGGCAAGGCGATCCGGCTCGTGTCGTCGACCGGCACGGTCCACGCCATCTTCCGCATCGGGGACGACCTCTCCGCGCGTTTCCCGCTGCGTCTGACCGATGCCGCGGAGGCACTGGCCGTTCTGGAACGGGAAGCCCAGGCGAGCGCGGAGCTGGCACAGGTGTCTCGGTTCCCCGTTCCGGAACCCGTCGCCCTGGGAAAGCCCGGAGCGGGCCATCCCATGCCGTGGTCGGTCCAGACGTGGCTGCCGGGAGCGCTCGCCTTCGATGCCGACCCGAGTGGGTCGGACGCTTTCGCCGGGGACCTTGCGGCCTTCATCGCGGCCCTGCGGGGAGCCGAGACGCGGGGTCGGCAGTTCAGCGGCGACAATCGCGGCGGCGTTCTCGCTCACCACGACGCCTGGATGGAGAAGTGCTTCGAGGCGAGCCAGGGGCTGCTCGATGTGCCCCGGCTGCGCCGACTGTGGAGCCGCTTCCGGGAGTTGCCGCGTACGGCTGCCGACGTGATGAGCCACGGCGACCTGATTCCCGGCAACGTACTGGTCACGGGAGACCGGCTCTGCGGCGTGCTCGACACCGGCGGCTTCGGCCCGGCCGACCCAGCGCTGGATCTGGTCAGCGGCTGGCACCTGTTGCAACCGGGCCCACGGGAAGTGCTCCGGCGGACACTGGCCTGCGGCGATCTGGAGTGGGAGCGCGGCAAGGCGTGGGCCTTCGAACAGGCGATGGGGCTCGTCTGGTACTACGTGGAGAGCAATCCGACGATGAGCAGAATGGGGCTCCGGACACTCGACCGCATTCTGGAGTCGACGAAGTGATGCCGCCCCGGTCGCAGGCCGTGGCAGAGGCGATCGCTTGTCGCCCCCCACCGACACAGCGCCAACGTGAACAGATCGGCTGAGGCGGCACATCCCGGCTCGATTCTGGAAATTACTGAAAGCGACCCTGGGTGGAGCGGGGGCTTCCTTTTGCGGCGTTGCGCCGTGGAGGGCAGTACTGACGGACGTAGTGGCGGAGCATCCTGTAGGACACGGAGGCTTCGTAGCCGTCCACGAGCCTCAACGGGACGCCGACGCGGTGCAGATGTTCGCCGAACACCGTGATCCACCGGGCGGCCTCGCTGCGGCGGTCGCGTGCCCAGACACGGGAGACGTCGTAGGGGTCGTAGTGGATCTCCCACAGCCCCTTCTTCTCCGCCACCCCGGAGTGCCGGCGGCGCCAGCTGACGATCCACTCGTCGAGCAGGCCCGGAGTTCGGGCAGGGACCACAGCGGTCCGTTCTCCAGGCCCCGGCCCAGGCGGTCCACCGACCGCCGCGGCACCGTCCCCGCGGGAGCATCCGGCGCCAAGCCGTCCAGGACCTCCAGAATGTGCCTCTCCCACCAACGGGCCTGTTCCGCAGAGGTCTGCGGGAACTCCGCGATCCTGGCCGACGCAGGCACCCGCCGTTCTTCCCCGGCCCCCGTCACCGCACGTTCCCGTCCCGCCAGGCGCACGACGGTGGACGGCTCCAGCAGCCCGCCCGCCAGGCCCTCGGCGGTCAGTTCGCGCAACCGGAGGAGATGGAACAGGGCGGGGAGCGTCTCAAGGCGGTCACCGTCCGTATCCGCGCCGGCCATCAACGGGACCCGTATCGCGAAGACCTGCCGGAGCCGGTCCACGACCGGCCCACGCCGGCACCGGGGATGCCGGTAGCGCGACAGCCACCTCACGGTCGCCGGCAGCACTTCCTCCGGAACCCCGACCCGCTCGAAGCCTCACCCGGCCTGACGGCAGGCCCGGCGCGTCACCTCGAACGCTTCCGCGTCTCGTGGCCCGATCCGCTCATCGGCACGGACGGCGACGACCATCGCCGAGTCAGTCACGACTCGAAACCGACGTGCCGCCGGGTCGTCGCAGCCCAGTACCAGCCCGGGAAGTGACGCTCACCACGCGACCAGCGAAACGGCCGTACCGCGGGCATGTCCTCGAACCGCGCCGCCACGCAGTCCAGCAGTGGACGACGCCGACACGCGCGCACAGCATCCATGTACGACAGCTCGACGTACGGCTCCGCTGGATCTGCCCCGACCGGTACGGCCGCCCAGCACCCCCAGTACGTCCCCTCGTACGACTAGGTTCGCCGGCAAGGAAGCCGAAACGACTGGGTTCGCTGTCAAACGCCTCGATGGGATGACAGTGGTCAGGCTCGCCCGCGCATGACCTACCCGCGGCCATGTACTAGAGTTATCTCGACATCGAGATATCTACCGAGGCGCACCGCAGCCGACGCTCGGTAAGGGTTACCTAACTTAGCCTTACCTCAGCGGATCGACAACACGTCGTGGCGGCAGGATTGTGGTGGAACGCGCACATCAATGAAGGAGACTGTCGTGTCGGCGAACAGCTTCGACGCCCGCAGCACGCTGCGCGTGGGCGACGAGTCGTACGAGATCTTCAAGCTGGACAAGGTCGAGGGCTCCGCGCGCCTCCCTTACAGCCTGAAGGTTCTCCTGGAGAACCTGCTCCGCACCGAGGACGGCGCGAACATCACCGCCGACCACATCCGGTCGCTCGGCACCTGGGACTCCCAGGCCCAGCCCAGCGAGGAGATCCAGTTCACGCCGGCTCGCGTGATCATGCAGGACTTCACCGGTGTGCCCTGTGTCGTGGACCTCGCCACCATGCGTGAGGCCGTCAAGGAGCTCGGCGGCGACCCGGCGAAGGTCAACCCGCTCTCCCCGGCCGAGCTGGTCATCGACCACTCCGTCATCGCCGACAAGTTCGGCACCAAGGAAGCGTTCGCGCAGAACGTGGAGCTGGAGTACGGACGCAACCGGGAGCGCTACCAGTTCCTGCGCTGGGGCCAGACCGCCTTCGACGACTTCAAGGTCGTCCCGCCGGGCACCGGCATCGTCCACCAGGTCAACATCGAGCACCTGGCCCGTACGGTCATGGTCCGTAACGGCCAGGCCTACCCGGACACCCTCGTCGGCACCGACTCGCACACCACCATGGTCAACGGCCTCGGCGTGCTCGGCTGGGGCGTCGGCGGCATCGAGGCCGAGGCCGCGATGCTCGGACAGCCGGTCTCGATGCTCATCCCGCGCGTCGTCGGCTTCAAGCTGACCGGTGAGCTGAACCCGGGCACCACCGCCACCGACCTCGTCCTCACGATCACCGAGATGCTGCGCAAGCACGGCGTCGTCGGCAAGTTCGTCGAGTTCTACGGCGAGGGTGTGGCGGCCACGAGCCTCGCCAACCGCGCCACCATCGGCAACATGTCGCCGGAGTTCGGCTCCACCGCCGCGATCTTCCCGATCGACGAGGAGACGCTGAAGTACCTGCGTCTGACCGGCCGCGACGCCCAGCAGGTCGCGCTCGTCGAGGCGTACGCCAAGGAGCAGGGCCTCTGGCTCGACCCGGCCGCCGAGCCCGACTTCTCCGAGAAGCTGGAGCTCGACCTCTCCACGGTCGTCCCGTCCATCGCCGGCCCCAAGCGCCCGCAGGACCGCATCGTCCTCGCGAACGCCGCCGAGCGGTTCGGCCAGGACGTGCGCAACTACGTCGAGGACGACGACGAGGCGGGCAAGGAGTCCTTCCCGGCCTCCGACGCCCCGGCCACCACCAACGGCGTGCCCAGCCGCCCGACGCCGGTCACCCTCGCCGACGGCACGACCTTCGAGATCGACCACGGCGCGGTCACCGTCGCGGCCATCACGTCGTGCACCAACACCTCGAACCCGTACGTCATGGTCGCCGCGGCCCTCGTCGCGAAGAAGGCCGTGGACAAGGGCCTGACCCGCAAGCCGTGGGTCAAGACCACCCTCGCCCCGGGCTCGAAGGTCGTCACCGACTACTTCGACAAGGCCGGTCTCACCCCGTACCTCGACAAGATGGGCTTCAACCTCGTCGGGTACGGCTGCACCACCTGCATCGGCAACTCCGGTCCGCTGGACGAGGAGATCTCGCAGGCGATCAACGAGCACGACCTCGCGGTCACCTCGGTGCTCTCCGGCAACCGCAACTTCGAGGGCCGGATCAACCCCGACGTCAAGATGAACTACCTGGCGTCCCCGCCGCTGGTCGTCGCGTACGCCATCGCCGGTTCGATGAAGGTCGACATCACCACCGAGGCGATCGGCACCGACACCGAGGGCAACCCGGTCTTCCTCAAGGACATCTGGCCCACCGAGGCCGAGGTCAACGACGTCGTGGCCAACGCCATCGGCGAGGACATGTTCAACAAGTCCTACCAGGACGTCTTCGCGGGTGACGCGCAGTGGCAGTCGCTGCCGATCCCGACCGGCAACACCTTCGAGTGGGACTCCGAGTCCACCTACGTCCGTAAGCCCCCCTACTTCGAGGGCATGACGATGGAGACCACCCCGGTCTCCGACATCGAGGGCGCCCGCGTCCTGGCGAAGCTGGGCGACTCGGTCACCACCGACCACATCTCCCCGGCCGGTGCGATCAAGGCCGACACCCCGGCCGGCAAGTACCTCACGGAGCACGGCGTCGAGCGCCGTGACTTCAACTCCTACGGCTCGCGCCGTGGCAACCACGAGGTCATGATCCGCGGCACCTTCGCCAACATCCGCCTGCGCAACCAGATCGCGCCGGGCACCGAGGGCGGCTTCACCCGCGACTTCACCGTCGACGGCGGCCCGGTCTCCTTCATCTACGACGCCTCGCAGAACTACCAGGCCGCCGGCATCCCGCTGGTCATCCTGGCCGGCAAGGAGTACGGCTCGGGCTCGTCCCGCGACTGGGCCGCCAAGGGCACCGCGCTCCTCGGCGTCAAGGCCGTCATCGCCGAGTCGTACGAGCGCATCCACCGCTCGAACCTCATCGGCATGGGCGTTCTGCCGCTCCAGTTCCCCGAGGGCGCGACCGCGGCCTCGCTCGGCCTGACCGGCGAGGAGACCTTCTCCTTCACCGGCGTCGAGGAACTGAACAACGGCTCGACCCCGCGCACCGTCAAGGTCACCACCGACACCGGTGTGGACTTCGACGCGGTCGTCCGCATCGACACCCCCGGCGAGGCGGACTACTACCGCAACGGCGGCATCATGCACTACGTGCTGCGCCAACTTGCCGGTTCCTGACCTGATGTGAACGAGCGCCCTGCCCCTGCCTTTCGCGCGAGGGGGCAGGGCGCTCGCGCGCGAAGAGGGCGGCTCCTTGCGAGTCCGTGGAGTACCAGGGCCGAGAAATGTGGCGGTCGCGGGACCACCGGGGCCATGGCGCGCCATGCCGCGCCCCTCATCAGTGCCTGTTCGGCCGGGGCGGCGCTGCTGCGTGCCCCCGCCCAAGCGTCAGAGGTCCCAGCCCGGTTCGCCCGCGTGGAGCACGACAGGCGAGCAACCGTCCAGGGCGCTTCCGGACTCCAGGGCGGTAGCTGTCGCTCCGAGGAGGGCCGGCAGCGACGCCCACCTGGGGTGCCGGCGGAAGGAGCAGCCGGTTTCATGATCGGCAACGCGGATCCTGCCGTTCAGGCGATGGGAGCGTTGGCCGACGATGAGGCAGTCCCCTGAACCGTCGAGAGCGAAGGGGATCCACTGGGCATTCCACCACGGCCCGTACTCCGCCTCCGGATCGTCCTCCTCGGCTCCCGCGGGCCCGGCCGTGTCGATCCTCGTACGTATCTGCCAGGCGCTCACGATCCCCTGCGTACCCAACAGGGACCAGAACGGTGGCAGCAGACCGTGATGGCCCGTGCCGTCGTGCCGCAGCAAGGATTCGCACGAGGTGCGTTCCGGGCGAGCCAGGCCTCGATACGGCTCCACGACACAGTCGTCGGCGAATTCACCCTGGAATCATGCCGGTTCAACGGGGGCCGGTATGTGTCGGCCTCTGCTGCTTCGCCGCCGCAGGCCGACCCGCACGCGGATCATCGCAGCATCGGATGTGCCCGTCCGGTCACCGCGTGCTGCCCGCTTGTGCCTTGCGCCGGCGGCTCCCCGCTACGTATCCAGGGAAGTTGACGATCTCCAACCAAGAGGGGCTCCCGTGCACGATCAGGAGAAGACCGGCTCCCGCACCGGGGCGGGCAACAGCCGTATCCCCGCCGGTCGGCCGGCATCCGCCCCGCCCGCGCCGCACGGCCTGCTCGGCCTGCAGGCGGCTGCGGGCAACGCCGCGGTCGTCCAGATGCTCCGCAGCGCCGACCACACCTGGGCCCAGGAAAAGCACGAGCACGGCGCCGGCTGCGGCCACCAGGAGAACCACCAGGAGAACCGTCAGGAGATCGCCACCTCGCTCGCACCGGTGCAGCGCTCCACCGTCCACGACGACAAGGCCACCCACGAGGGTCGCGGCCGCCCGGTCGCCGTGCAGACCGCGCCCAAGGAGCCGCCGCCCGTGCCGAAGAAGCCCGACAAGCTGAGGCTCGGCGGTGCCGCGCAGACCTCCGGCGCCGGCCGGACCAACTCGGCCGGGCAGACATCGGCCGCCGCGGAGCCGGGGCAGGCACACTCCGAGACCCCCGCGCACGGGTACACGCTCGCCGGATCGGCCAGCCTGGTCTTCTTCCGGGCCGATGGGCGCTCTCCCGATGCCATCCGTCAGGCGAACGGTATGAGGTCCCGCAACAGCACGTCCATCGCGACCGAACTCGCCCTGTTCCTCGAGGATCCGATCGCCTACGCGCGGGCCCATGTCAGCAGCCCCAAGCCGACCTTGGTCTCCACGGCGCTGGACGAGGACTGCGGCGGGTACGCCAGCAACGACCGGCACCTCTACCAGATCCAGGTCAGCGGCTGGCACAAATTCGCCGCGCCGCCCGCGCGGAGCAAGATTCTGACCAAGCCGACGGTCTACGCCGACAGCACGTCCCTGGAGACCGCGACCGCGGCCGTCATCGGTCCTGTCGGCCCCACCCAGGAAATGGATTTCATCGGGGGAATCCCCCTGGCGGCGATCACGGGCTGCCGCCGACCGGGGGAGAGCGGCTTCAGCGCGCTCTGACGCCCACGACGGGGGGTGCCTGCCCGAGGGCCCTCGCCCCCACCGGCCCGCAGGCCCGCAGGGCCGCACCCCACCTGATGGGGTGCGGCCCTGCCGTTCGCCTGTGTGCGCGGTGACGAGGCGTCAGGACGTCATCAAGCGGTAGATGTTGTAGTTCGTGCCGATCTGTACGCGCGGCTCGTACGGGGCCGCGGCGTTGCCGGTGCCCTTGTAGAGCCACAGGCCGCCGTTGGTGTCCCGGGCGAGCAGGTCGGTCCTGCCGTCCAGGTCCACGTCGCCGGTGGAGACCAGGGAGTTGAACATGTTCCACCCGGCGCCGATCTTGGTGCGCGGTGCGAAGGGCGCGTGGTAGTCGCCCGTTCCCTTGTAGAACCAGAGCACGCCGGCCGTGTCGCGCGCCACGATGTCGGCCTTGCCGTCGCCGTCCAGGTCGCCCTTGCCGGCGAGCTGGGTGTAGACCTGCCAGCCCCCGCCGACCTGGACGCGACTGGTCACGGTGCCGTCGCTGTAGCCGAGGTAGAGCCACAGCACGCCCGCGCTGTCCCGGGCGACGATGTCGTAGCCCTGGGCCCCTCCGAGGTTGCCGGGGGACAGCTGCTTGTCGTAGATGTTCCAGCCGCCGCCGATCAGCTGGTCGGGGGTGTTGTAGTCGACGAGGTAGTGCAGCGTCCCGTCGTTGTTCCACGTCCATTCGCCGTCGAGGTAGCCGTCCGCGTTGTTGTCGACGAACGCGTCGTCGCGCACGTTCGGCAGGCTGCCCTCCTGCGTGCGCGCCGTGAGGCCGCCGCTGCCGTTGGGCCCGTACGCCCACGCGTCCCCGGCGTTGTCGATGCCGAGGAGCGGGAAGACCGGGTTCGCCGCAGGGTCGGGATCGGCCGCGACCGCCAGGCTCCTGGCGTGCGGGACGGTGAGCACCGGCATGTTCGGCAGCGGGTGCGCGGGGGCGGAGCCGCCGGCCGACGCCGCGCCGGCGCCCGCGGCGACCAGGGCGGTGGCTATCGCGGCGACGGCGAAGCGGGAGAGCGCCTTGCCACTCTTACGGACCTTGAGTTGGGCCACGTAGTGCTCCTTCGGTGAAACGCATCACGGTTGAATGCGGTACGACCCCATGAGTCGTACCGCATCACCGCGACTGCCGCACGGCATCTTCACAACCCAACCGGTTTGGGACACAAGGGAGATGGAGTGTGCGAACGCCGTGCGACGCATTCAGGACAGCAGTTCGACCTCCGCGAGTGTCGCCCCGCCGCCCCCGCTCACCAGCCGGTAGTGCGCGTACGAACCGGGGGAGCGGACCGAGAAGGCCCGGGTCTGGCGGTCCCAGGCGAACGACTCGCCCGACCTCCGGTCGATGTCCTTCCACGTCGTGCCGTCGGTGGAGGCCTGAAGCGTCCAGGACGCCGGAGCCTTGGTGCGGTCCGCCGAGGTGAGCGTGTACTGGAGCGCGCGCGTCGGCCCGGCCACCGGCAACTGCGCCGACGTGAACTCGCCGGACGTGACCGAGGAGTTGTCGAACAGCGGACCGGAGCCGGTGATCGCGTCGCTCGGCGGCGTCGGCACCTTGTCGTCCTGGGTGACGGAGACCGGCCCCGCGTACTTGCCCGTGCCCCACGACGAGGGCTTCGTGCCCATCGTGAAGTCGAGCGTGCCGCCCCGCGCGAGCAGACCGTGCGGCAGCGCCGTGGAGTTCCAGGCCTTCCCGTCGACCTTCAGGGACTGCACGTACACGTTGGCCGTGCTGTTCTTCGGCGCCTTCACGACCAGGTCGCGCCCGTTCTCCAGATGGACGGTCGCCTTGGTGAACAGGGGCGAGCCGATCGCGTACTCGCCGCTGCCCATCACCAGCGGATAGAAGCCGAGCGCCGAGAACACGTACCACGCCGACTGCTCGCCGTTGTCCTCGTCGCCGTGGTAACCCTGCCCGATCTCACTGCCGTTGTAGAGCCGCCGCAGGACCTCGCGGATCTTCTCCTGCGCCTTGTAGGGCTGCCCCGCCGCGTCGTACATGTACGTGACGTGGTGCGCGACCTGGTTGGAGTGGCCGTACTGGCCCATCCGCACGTCCCGCGCCTCCGTCATCTCGTGGATGACGCCGCCGTAGGAGCCGGCCAGCTCGGGAGAGGCCGTCTCCGGCGTCGCGAAATACGTGTCGAGCTTCTTGGCGAGGCCCGCCCGGCCGCCGTACAGGTTGGCCAGGCCCCGCGAGTCCTGCGGGGCGGTGAAGGCATAGCCCCAGCCGTTGGTCTCGGTGTAGTCGTAACCCCACACGCGCGGGTCGAACTTGGCGCTGTCCACACGCCATTGGCCGTTCGCGTCCTTGCCCTGGAAGAAGCCCGCCTTGCTGTCGAAGAGCTTCACGTAGTTCTGGGCGCGGCCCATGAAGTACGCCGACTCCTCCTTGTAGCGGGGCTTCTTGGTCTTCTCGTACAGCGCCTGGCCCATCTTCGCCAGGCCGTAGTCGTTGACGTAACCCTCCATCGACCAGGACAGCCCCTCGGGGGTGGAGGTCGGGGCGTAGCCGAGGAAGGGGGAGGTGTCCATGCCCTTGCGGCCGACGCCGGAGGAGGGCGGGGCGACCGTGGCGTTCTTCAGGGCGGCCTCGTAGGCGGCCTCGGCGTCGAACTTCACGCCCTTCACATAGGCGTCGGCGAAGGCCACGTCCGAACTGGTGCCGGTCATGAGGTCCGCGTACCCGGGCGAGGACCAGCGCGAGATCCAGCCACCGTCCTTGTACTGCTGCACGAAGCCGTCGACCATCTCGCCGGCCTTCGTCGGGGTGAGCAGCGAATAGGCGGGCCACGTCGTGCGATAGGTGTCCCAGAACCCGTTGTTGACGTACACGGAGCCGTCGACGACCTTCGACCCGGTGTGGGTCGGGGTGTCCTCGCCGGCCCTCGGCGCGAACGGGCTGGCGTACCGGGTCTTCGAACCGACCTTCTCCGAACCGGAGTTGGGGTAGAGGTAGAGGCGGTAGAGCGAGGAGTAGAGGGTGGTCAGCTCCTCGTGCGAGGCGCCCTCCACCTCGATGCGTCCGAGGATCTTGTCCCAGGCCTGCCGCGCCCGGTCCTTGACGGTGTCGAAGCGGGCCTTCGCGGGGATCTCGGCGGCCAGGTTCGCCTTCGCCTGGTCCACGCTGATGAGGGAGGTCGCCAGGCGCAGGGTGACGGTGCGGTCCTTGCCGGGTGTGAAGCGCGCGTAGCCGGTGACGTCGGCGCCCCCGCCGCCGGGCAGCCTGCCGCTCGCGGTGACGGGCGCGTCGAAGACGCCGTACACGAAGAGCCGTCCGGCGCCCGCCGACAGGCCGCTCTTCACGTCCGAGTAACCGGTGAAGGAGCGGGTCGCCGGGTCAAGGGTGAGGCCGCCCTGGTTGGTGACGTTGTCGAGGACGAGACTCGCGTCGTCTCCGGGATAGGTGAACCGCATCATCGCCGCGTGGTCGGTCGGCGTGATCTCCGTCTTGAGGCCGTTCTCGAACGTGACGCCGTAGTAGTACGGCTTCGCGGTCTCGTTCTCGTGCCGGAAGGGCAGGGCGCGGGCGGTCCGGGAGGCGTCGGGGGTGCCGGCCGCCGCCGACGGCATCACCTGGAAGGTCTGCCGGTCGCCCATCCACGGACTCGGCTCGTGGCTGGCGCTGAACGCCTGGAGGGTGGGCAGGTTGTCGGCGTTGTTGCGCCGCGCGTAGTCGTAGAGCCAGTCCTGCGAGCCGGCGTTGGTGACCGGCGTCCAGAAGTTGAACCCGTTGGGAACCGCCGTCGCGGGGAAGTCGTTGCCGCGCGAGAACGCGCCGCTGGAGTTGGTGCCGCGCGTGGTGAGCGCGTAGTCCGAGAGGTGGGCGAGCGGCTTCTCGGTCTTCTTCGGAGCGATCGAGAGGTCGTCGATCCAGCCCTCGAACTTCGCCGGGCCCCGGGGGGAGTCGTACGCCACCAGGATCCGGTCCACCGTCTTGCCCGCGGCGACGGAGCCGATCACCGAGGAGACCTGGTTCCACTGGTTGACGTAGAGGGTCTTGGCGGCGCCCTGGCCCTGCGGGGTGAGGAGTCCGCCGTGCGAGTCGAGGGCCTTGAGGTCACTCAGATGGGTGCCGTCGGTGAAGGCGAGGTCCACGGAGACGTTGGTGGCGGGGTAGGTGAGGTCGGTCTCCGCCATCGACGGAAAGATCTTGTAGTCGAGTTCGGTGTCGCGGCCGACGCGCGTGTTCACGTCGAAGACCTTGTTGTACGAATAGGCGCGGCCGCCGGGCTTGTGGGTGCCGGCGTAGCGCAGCGCCCGGACGCCGGTGAAGCCCGCGTTCGCCTTGGCGGTGGGGGAGCCGCCGGGGCCGCGGCCGGTGACGGTCAGCATGTCCGGGGGGACCGGGGCGGCGACGCCGTCGGAGAACTGGACATCGGCGAGCTGGGTGATGGGCGCGCCGCCGTTGGCGGTGATCTCCAGGCGGTAATGCGCGTAGGCGGTGGTGTTCGCGACGTCGTACGTCGTGGTCTGGCCGCGGTCCTTGAAGCTCTCACCGGCGCGGCTGTCCAGCGTCTTCCAGTCCTTGCCGTCGAGCGAGCCCTGCAACGTCCAGTTCTTGGGGTCGCGTTCGGGCGCGTCGTTGGCGGAAGTCAACGCGTAGGCGACCGTCTTCACTCGTTCGGACAGATCGAATTCGAGCCAAGCTGTCGGCTGGAAGGCCAGCCACTTGGTGCCGGCCTGACCGTCGAGGAGGTTCTCCTTCACCTCGCCGCCGTCGGTGTTCTCGGCGCTGGCCCGCACCGCCGTGACCTTGTCGGTCACATTGCCCGGTATGCCGGCGGCGAAGCCCCCGTCGACGCCCGAGGCCCGCTTGTTCCCGGTGCGGTCCGTATCGACGGAATTGATCCAGTCCGGCTGGGGCTGGCCGGTTTCGAACGAGGTGCTGAAGCGGCCGTCGGCGGGCGGCCGGGCGGATGCCGACGGCGCGCCGACCGCCGACTGTGCCGTCACTACGAGCAGGAACGAGGCCGCCGCGAAGGCGGCCGCCGGTCCTCGTCGGTACCGGGATCTGGGCAGCATGTGGGCCCTTTCCGTCGACGCAAGCCGGTGATGACCGGCAGATGCGAGGTGGACAACGTTGTCAGGGTGAAAACGCAGGATCCAGTAGCGCGGCAAGTGCCGGGTGGTGTCAAGGGCGTTGAGAAGGAATGGGTGGCCGGAATCGAGGGGGCAATGCGACCGTCAAGGTGTGTAATGCGCGTCAAAAGGAGCACCCTCATCCGCACTGGTACGTACCAACGGATATATCCGCGAGGTCTCAACTCGGGAAAGACTGACGGCCAACCCTGCTTTCGATCTTGCTCAGTTGACGGGAAGTGGACTATACCTGTCGGCGTCCGGGCAACCCGCTGAACGCGGGCGGGGGGAACCGCGTGCGGGCCGGTCGGCCCGTGACCGGGCAGCCTCCGCGATGGATGTACGGCATCACTCACGCTTCAACTGTTCGCGGGCGCCGGCGGATTCCGCTGCACCGCATGAGTCCTGGAGAAGGCGAGGACTTGAGCATGGGATCCGAGATCAACCGCCGTGACGCACTCAAGCGGGCCATGGCAATCGGCCTGCTGGCGGTGCCGGCGACGTCACTGCTGAGCGCATGTGCCAGCTCAGACAGCGGGGACAGCACCACCAAGCCGAAGTCCCAGGGCACCAAGTCGGCGGACAACCCGCTCGGCGTCAACAAGGGCACGGCGCTTGAGGCGTTCGTCTTCAAGGGCGGCTTCGGCGACGACTACATCAAGTCGGCCGAGGCCGACTACAACGCCAAGTACGGCATCACGGTCAAGCACACCGGCACGCAGGCCATCGGCCCGAAGCTCCAGCCGCGCTTCGCCGGCAGCACCCCGCCGGACTTCATGGACAACTCCGGCGCCGACAACCTCGACACCGCCGCCCTCGCCAAGACCGGCAAGCTCCAGGACCTCACCCCGCTCCTGGACGCGCCGACCATCGACGACCCCGCGAAGAAGGTCCGCGACGTCCTGATCGCCGGCACGATCGAACAGGGCCAGTTCGGGTCCAAGGAGGTGTACGCGTTCAACTACGCGTTCACCGTCTACGGCACCTTCTATTCCAACAAGCTGTTCAAGGACAAGGGCTGGACCTACCCCCAGACCTTCTCGGACATGCTGGCGCTGTGCAAGAAGATCAAGGCCGCGGGCATCGCCCCGTTCACGTACCCGGGCAAGTACCCGTACTACGTCCACTTCGACCTGCTGCACCAGATCGGCAAGGTCGGCGGCAAGGAAGCCCTCAACGCGATCGACAACCTCGACGACGGTGCCTTCAAGACCGACGCGGTCAAGGAAGTCATCTCGTACTACGAGGAGCTCGCGGGGCAGGGCTACTTCCTGCAGGGCTCCGAGGGCATGACGCACATTCAGATGCAGACCGCCTGGACGCAGGGCCGCGCCGCGATGGTGGCCGACGGCTCCTGGGTGGAGAACGAGGCCGCGCCCACCATGCCGAAGGACTTCGACCTCGCGGTCGGCTCCCTCATCGGCTCGGGGTCGGGCGACAAGCTGCCCTTCGGCTCCCTCTACGCGGCCGCCGGCGAGCCCTTCATCGTCGCCAAGGACGGCAAGAACCCCACCGGTGGCATGGAACTGCTGCGCATCATGCTCAGCAAGAAGCAGACCACCAACTTCACCAACGCCATCAAGTCCCTGACCTGTGTCCAGGGCGCCGCCGACGGCCTCTCCCTGACGCCGGGTCTGACCTCCGCGAACGCCGCCCTCAAGGCTGCCGGGCCCAACGTCCTCAACTCCAGGCTCCAGGACTGGTACAAGAAGCTCAACAACGAGACCATCGGCAACCTCACTCTCGATCTGCTCTCGGGCAAGATCAAGGCGGCCGAATGGATCGACAAGGCCCAGAAGGCTTCGGACGACACGAAGAAGGATTCGTCCGTCCCGAAGTTCAAGCACCTCTGACGAGGACGCTCGACCCTACTGGCTGAGACGAGAGCGACCGGCGACATGCGACACGGCAAGTACCGGTTCATCATCGGGTTCCTGGCAATTCCCCTGGCGCTCTACGGGGTCCTCGTGATCTCGCCGTTCCTCCAGGACTTCCAGATTTCGATGACGAGCTGGAGCGGACTGACCCCCGACAAGAACTTCATCGGGCTCGACAACTATCAGAAGCTGATCCACAACGACCTTTTCTGGAAGGCGTTGTGGCACAACGTTCTTCTGCTGCTCTGCGTGCCGGTCGTCACGCTGGCCTTCGGTCTCTTCTTCGCCTTCATGCTGAACGTCGGCGGCCGCCGCAGGGGCTCTGCGGGGGTCGCCGGCGTGCGGGGCTCCGGCCTCTACAAGGTGATCTTCTTCTTCCCGCAGGTCCTCTCGATCACGATCATCGCGATCCTGTGGCAGCAGATCTACAACCCCGATCCCGAGAACGGGATGCTCAACTCGCTGCTCTCCACCGTCGGTCTCGGCTCGCTCCAGCAGTCCTGGCTCGGCGACTCCAGCATCGCGCTGATCTGCATCATGGTCGTCATGGTGTGGGCGAACGTCGGCTTCTACGTCGTCCTGTTCTCCGCCGGCATGGCCTCCATCCCGGGGGAGATCTACGAGGCGGCGCTCCTGGACGGTGCCTCGCGCGCCAAGACGTTCTTCCGGATCACGCTGCCGCTGCTGCGGGACACGGTGGCCACCGCCTGGGTCTACATGGGCATCATCGCCATGGACGCCTTCATCTACGTACAGCTGATGTCCGTCAATGTCGGCGGCCCCGACGAATCCACCGACGTGGTCCCGCTGCTGCTGTACAAGACGGCGTTCCGGGACAACAGTCAGTACGGAATGGCCGCCGCCATGGGTGTCGCGATGCTGATCGTGACCCTGGTGTTCGCCATTCTCAGCATGCGGCTCTCGCGCCGTGACCGCATCGAATTCTAGGGATGGCGCGATGACGACCGAAACCCTGAAGGTGGACGGCGAGAAGTCGTCCCGGCCCACGGCGAGCGCCGCCCGCTGGAAGTGGCGCAGCAGCGAGGGCGGCGTGCTCAACGCCTTCTCGCACGCGTTCCTCCTGGTCTGGGCGCTCATGGTGGGCGTGCCCCTGCTGTGGGCGCTGTGGAGCTCGTTCAAGACCTCCGGCGACATCCTGACCCACCCCTGGTCGCTGCCGACCGAGCTCCACTTCGACAACTGGTCGCGGGCCTGGAGCAAGGCCAACATCGGGCGCTACTTCCTCAACACCGCGTTCGTGGTGGGCTTCTCGACCGTCGGCACCATGCTGCTCGGCTCGATGGCGGCCTATGTGCTGGCGCGGTTCGAGTTCCCCGGCAACCGGTTCATCTACTTCCTGTTCGTCGGCGGCATGGCCTTCCCCGTGGTCATGGTGCTCGTCCCGCTCTTCTTCGTCTCGAAGAACCTGGGCATCCTCAACACGCTGCCCGGTCTGGTCCTGATCTACATCGCGTACTCGCTGCCGTTCACGGTCTTCTTCATGACGGCGTTCTTCCGGACGCTGCCGACCACCGTCGCAGAGGCCGCCCTGATCGACGGGGCCTCGCACACCCGCACCTTCTTCCAGATCATGCTGCCGATGGCCAAGCCCGGCATCATCAGCATCGGCATCTTCAACGTGCTCGGCCAGTGGAACCAGTACCTGTTGCCCCTGGTGCTCAACCAGGGCGACACCAAGAACTGGGTGCTCACCCAGGGCCTCGCGGACCTCGCCGTGCAGCAGGGCTACCAGGGCGACTGGGGCGCGCTCTTCGCGGGCCTGTCCATCGCGATGCTGCCCGTGCTCGCCGTGTACGTCGTCTTCCAGAAGCAGGTCCAGGCGGGCCTGACCGCGGGGGCGCTCAAGTAGCGCCGCCCGGCACCGCGCCTTCTCCTCCCGACCGCCCGTGGGCCCGCGCCCACGGGCGGTCGCGCGTTCCCGATCCGCTCCGCATCTGCTCAGGTCTTGACGGGAGACCACCCAGAAGGCTGAGCTTAGGGTTCACATGTTGGAGAAAAGACGGGGCCTCACTGCTGCGGCCCCGTGCGGGGGCGGCCGTCGTGCCGTCCGCCTACGGCGGGAGTGGATGAGTCGATGGAGACTCCGGGGTCGCAGACGTCACTGCACCGGGCCAACCTTGAGCGGGTCGTACGCGCCGTGCGGATGGCGGGCTCGCTCACCCAGGCCGAGATCGCCCGAACGACCGGCCTGTCCGCGGCCACGGTCTCCAACATCGTGCGGGAATTGAAGGAAGGCGGCACCGTCGAGGTCACTCCCACCTCGGCGGGCGGGCGCCGGGCCCGCAGCGTCTCGCTCAGCGGGTCGGCCGGCATCGTGATCGGGGTCGATTTCGGCCATACGCACCTGCGGGTGGCCGTCGGCAACCTGGCCCACCAGGTGCTCGCCGAGGAGGCCGAGCCGCTCGACGTCGACGCGTCGTCCGCGCAGGGCTTCGGCCGGGCCGAAGAGCTGGTCAAGCGGCTGATCGCGACCACCGGCATCGGCCAGGACAAGGTCATCGGAGTGGGCCTCGGCGTGCCCGGACCCATCGACGTGGAGTCCGGCACGCTCGGCTCGACCTCGATCCTGCCGGGCTGGACCGGCATCAACCCCAGCGAGGAGCTCTCCGGGCGCCTGGGCGTGCCGGTGTACGTCGACAACGACGCCAACCTGGGCGCGCTCGGCGAGCTCGTGTGGGGCAGCGGCCGCGGGGTGCGGGACCTGGCATACATCAAGGTCGCGAGCGGTGTCGGCGCCGGCCTCGTCATAGACGGACAGATCTACCGCGGGCCCGGCGGCACCGCGGGCGAGATCGGGCACATCACCCTGGACGAGTCGGGCCCGGTGTGCCGCTGCGGCAACCGCGGCTGCCTGGAGACGTTCACCGCGGCGCGCTACGTGCTGCCGCTGCTGCAATCGAGCCACGGCGCCGACCTCAGCATGGAGCGCGTGGTGCGGATGGCCCGCGAGGGCGACCCCGGATGCCGCCGGGTCATCGCCGACGTCGGACGCCACATCGGCAGCGGCGTGGCCAATCTGTGCAACCTCCTGAACCCGAGCCGGGTGGTGCTCGGCGGCGACCTCGCGGAGGCCGGGGAGCTCGTCCTCGGGCCCATCAGGGACTCCGTGTCGCGGTACGCGATCCCCAGCGCGGCGCGGCAGTTGTCGGTCCTTCCGGGGGCGCTGGGCGGCCGCGCCGAAGTGCTCGGCGCGCTCGCTCTCGTCCTGAGCGAAATGGGGGATTCGACCCTCTTGGACAGCGCCCTGCCCGCCTCGACGCCTGCCTTCACTTAGATAACGGATGGCACCGTTGTCATCTCGTTAAGGATTTACTCCTTGACGGTGGGCTTAACGCCGAGTTGACTTCCAGCCACCTCGGCCGCAACGTCGCGGCCTCGTCAGGGAGGTTTCTGAAGTGAACACGAACATGCGTCGTGCCGCTGTAGCCGTTGCCGCCACCGCGATGGCCGTCTCACTCGCCGCCTGTGGCAGCGCCAAGGAGTCGGGCGGCGGCACCAAGTCGTCCGACGGCGCTAAGAAGGGCGACGACCTCAAGATCGGTCTGCTGCTCCCCGAGAACCAGACCGCGCGTTACGAGAAGTTCGACAAGCCGCTGATCGAGGCCAAGGTCAAGGAACTGACCAACGGCAAGGGCCAGATCGTCTACGCGAACGCCAAGCAGGACGCGACGACCCAGAACCAGCAGGCCGACACGATGATCACCAACAAGGTGGACGCACTCATCGTGGACTCGGTCGACTCCAAGGCCATCGCGGGCTCGGTCAAGAAGGCCAAGCAGGCCGGCATCCCGGTCGTCGCCTTCGACCGTCTCGCCGAGGGGCCCATCGACTCCTACGTGTCCTTCGACAACGAGGAGGTCGGCCACGTACAGGGCAAGGCCCTCCTCCAGGCCCTGGGCGACAAGGCCAAGTCCGGCGACATCGTCATGATGAACGGCGCCGTCACCGACCCGAACGCCGCGCTCTTCAAGAAGGGCGCCCACGCCGAGCTCGACGGCAAGGTGAACATCGGGAAGGAGTACGACACCAAGGAGTGGAAGCCCGAGAACGCCAACGCCAACATGGAAGGCGCGCTCTCCGCCCTCGGCAAGGACAAGGTCATCGGCGTCTACTCCGCCAACGACGGCATGGCGGGCGGCATCATCACCGCCCTCAAGGCCGCCGGCCTCTCCAAGCTCCCCCCGGTCACCGGCCAGGACGCCGAGCTCGCGGGTGTGCAGCGGATCCTCGCGGGTGAGCAGTACATGAGCGTCTACAAGTCCTACCCGCAGGAGGACGCCATCGCCGCCGAGATGGCGGTCAAGCTCGCCAAGGGCCAGGACCTCGGCTCGCTCGCCGCGACGAAGGTCGACTCGCCGACCACCAAGGCCGTCCCGTCGAACATCGTGCCGGTCGTCTCGCTGACCAAGGCCAACATCAACGACACGGTGATCAAGGACAAGATCTACACGGCCGCCGAGATCTGCACCTCCGCCTACAAGGCCGCGTGCGACACCGCGGGCGTCAAGTAGTTCCCCACGCCGTGCCGCGCCAAGTCCCTTGCACGCAAGGGACTTGAGCGTGCCACACGCTCTCCGGCGCCCCGCGCCGTTCTGTGCCCCGCTGTGGCGGGGGCGCCCGGAGAAAAACGTTTCACTTTCTTTCTGTTCTCTTCTGCTCGACCTCCGCGCCCCCCTCCCCTCCGGGCGCGGCATCCCCGCCGGTCAGGCGGCGAAGGAGATGGTTCACGTGTCCGCTACGCCCGTGTTGGCGTTGCGCGGGGTCTCCAAGCGGTTCGGTGCCGTTCAGGCGCTCACCGACGTAGAGCTTGAGGTCCACGCCGGTGAAGTGCTCGCCCTGGTGGGCGACAACGGCGCCGGAAAGTCCACGCTGGTCAAGACGATCGCCGGCGTGCACCCCATCGATGACGGAGTCATCGAGTGGGAAGGCAAGGCCGTCCAGATCGGCAAGCCGAACGACGCCCAGAACCTGGGCATCGCGACGGTCTACCAAGACCTCGCGCTGTGCGACAACATCGATGTCGTCGGCAACCTCTACCTCGGCCGCGAGCTGAAGAAGCGGGGCATCCTCGACGAGGTGGAGATGGAGCGCCGCTCGCGCGAGCTGCTCACCACCCTGTCGATCCGCATCCCCAGCGTGCGCATCCCGATCGCCTCGCTCTCCGGCGGCCAGCGCCAGACCGTGGCCATCGCCCGCTCGATGCTCGGCGAGCCCAAGCTCGTCATCCTCGACGAGCCGACCGCGGCGCTCGGCGTCGAGCAGACCGCGCAGGTCCTCGACCTGGTGGAGCGGCTGCGCGAGCGCGGCCACGCGGTCGTCCTCATCAGCCACAACATGGCCGATGTGAAGGCCGTGGCCGACAAGGTCGCGGTGCTCCGGCTCGGCCGGAACAACGGGGTCTTCGATGTGAAGACCACCTCGCAGGAAGAGATCATCTCCGCCATCACCGGGGCCACGGACAACGCCGTGACCCGCCGTGCGGCGCGCAACGCGGAGGTTCAGAAGTGAGCACCGACAAGACCTCCAGGACGTCGTCGACCGACCTCGGCAAGCCGGCCGCGGCGCCCGTCGACGCGCCGCCCCCCGCGGACGCCGCCTCGACGGCCGTCGACCCCCGCCTGCTCGTGCGCGAGCAGGGCCTCGGCGGCTACGTCGGCGAGCTGAAGCGCAAGATCCGCGCCGGTGACCTGGGCGCCCTGCCCGTCATCGTCGGCCTGGTCATCATCTGCATCGTCTTCCAGAGCCTGAACTCGAACTTCCTCACCGCCGGCAACCTCTCCGACATCTCCGTCGCCATGGTCGGCACGGGCATGATCGCGGTCGGCATCGTGTTCGTGCTGCTGCTCGGCGAGATCGACCTGTCGGTCGGCTCGGTCAGCGGTGTGGCGGGCGCGGCCTTCGCGGTGCTCAGCATCCTGCACGGCATGAACGAATGGCTGGCGCTCCTCCTGGCCATCCTCACGGGCGCGGTCGCCGGAGCCATCCACGGCTTCATCTTCGCGCGCATCGGCGTCCCCGCCTTCGCCGTCACGCTGGCCGGTCTGCTGTTCTGGAACGGCTTCATGCTGAAGATCCTCGGCGACAACGGCACCATCAACACCCACGACTCCGGCGTCTTCTACAACCTGTCGAACTACTTCTTCAGCGATGTCGCGGTGGCGTACGGAGCCGCGGTGGTGGCCGTCGCGGTGTACTTCCTGTCCGCGTTCTTCGACAGCCGCCGCCGCGAGGCCGCGGGCGTCCCCTCGCGGCCGCTCAGCGAGATCGTGCTGCGCACGGTCCTGCTCGCCGTGGTGGCCTTCGCGGTGGCCTACATGTTCAACCAGAACAAGGGCCTGCCGCTCGCCGTGGTGATCTTCCTCGCGGTGCTGATCCTGACCGACTTCGTGCTGCGCCGCACCTCCTACGGCCGCATGATCTTCGCGCTCGGCGGCAGCGTCGAGGCCTCGCGCCGCGCCGGTATCAACATCGTCATGGTCCGCACCTCGGTCTTCGCGATCTCCGGCACCTTCGCCGCGGTCGGCGGCCTCTTCCTGGCCTCCAAGATCAGCGCCGCCAACCAGGGCGCCGGCAGCGGTGACCTCCTGATGAACGCCATCGCGGCGGCCGTCATCGGCGGCACCAGCCTGTTCGGCGGCCGCGGCCGCACCTGGAACGCGCTCCTCGGTGTGCTGGTGATCGTCTCGATCCAGTACGGCCTCGCCCTCGAAGGCGTCGCCGCGGCGATTCAGCAGATGATCACCGGCGGTGTGCTGCTGCTCACCGTGATCATCGACGCCGTCACCCGGAAGACCCAGAAGTCCGCGGGCCGCGCCTGACCTGCCCCGCTCCCGCCGTGCCCGGTGCCCCTGTGGCGCCGGGCACGGCTGCGTCAGGGGTGTCTGTCACCCATACGAGTGACGTAGAACGCACGGCCCTGCGACCGCCATCGCAGGCGGAACATTAGACTCATCGGATCGGCATGCTCGACCAGCACGGATGCAAGGAGGCACGGGTGTCGCTGCTTACCCGAATCAGGGGACCGCGCGATCTTGACCGGCTCAGCCCGGAGCAGCTCGACCAGCTGGCGGCAGAGATCCGGACCTTCCTGGTGGACGCGGTCTCCAAGACCGGCGGACACCTCGGTCCGAACCTCGGTGTGGTGGAACTGACCATCGCGCTGCACCGCGTCTTCGAATCGCCCAAGGACCGCGTCCTGTGGGACACCGGGCACCAGAGCTATGTCCACAAGCTCCTGACGGGGCGGCAGGACTTCTCCCGGCTGAAGATGAAGGGCGGGCTCTCGGGTTACCCGGCGCGCGCCGAGTCGGAGCACGACGTCATCGAGAACAGCCACGCCTCCACCGTCCTCGGCTGGGCCGACGGCCTCGCCAAGGCCAACGAGGTGCTGAAGAAGGACGACCACGTCGTGGCCGTCATCGGCGACGGCGCGCTGACCGGCGGCATGGCCTGGGAGGCGCTGAACAACATCGCCGCCGCCAAGGACCGCCCCCTGGTGATCGTGGTCAACGACAACGAGCGCTCGTACGCGCCGACCATCGGCGGCCTCGCCAACCACCTCGCCACCCTGCGCACCACCGACGGCTACGAGCGCTTCCTGGCCAAGGGCAAGGACCTCCTGGAGCGCACCCCGGTCGTCGGCAAGCCGCTGTACGAGACGCTGCACGGCGCCAAGAAGGGCCTCAAGGACTTCATCGCCCCGCAGGGCATGTTCGAGGACCTGGGCCTGAAGTACGTCGGCCCCATCGACGGCCACGACATCGAGGCGCTGGAGTCGGCGCTCCAGCGCGCCAAGCGCTTCGGCGGCCCGGTCATCGTGCACTGCCTCACCGAGAAGGGCCGTGGCTACCAGCCGGCGCTCGCCGACGAGGCCGACCGCTTCCACGCCGTCGGCAAGATCCACCCGGACACCGGCCTGCCCGTCTCGTCCTCCGGCCTCGACTGGACCTCCGTCTTCGGCGAGGAGATGGTCAGGCTCGGCAAGGAGCGCGAGGACATCGTCGCGATCACCGCGGCCATGCTCCAGCCGGTCGGCCTCGACAAGTTCGCCAAGGCCTTCCCCACGCGGGTCTACGACGTGGGCATCGCCGAGCAGCACGCCGCGGTCTCCGCGGCGGGGCTCGCCACCGGCGGTCTGCACCCCGTCTTCGCGGTGTACGCCACCTTCCTCAACCGCGCCTTCGACCAGGTCCTCATGGACGTCGCCCTGCACAAGTGCGGCGTCACGTTCGTGCTCGACCGGGCCGGTGTCACCGGCACCGACGGCGCCTCGCACAACGGCATGTGGGACATGTCGCTCCTCCAGGTCGTGCCCGGCCTCAGGATCGCCGCGCCGCGCGACGCCGAGCAGGTCCGCGCCCAGCTGCGCGAGGCCGTCCAGGTGGAGGACGCGCCGACCGTCGTGCGGTTCTCCAAGGGCGCGGTCGGCCCCGCCGTCCAGGCCGTCGGCCGGGTCGGCGGCATGGACGTGCTGCGCGAGCCCGCCACGGCCGCCGTCCGGCCGGACGTGCTCCTCGTCTCCGTCGGCGCGCTCGCGCCGATGTGCCTGGAGATCGCCGACCTGCTCGACGCCCAGGGCATCTCGACGACCGTGGTCGACCCGCGCTGGGTCAAGCCGGTCGACGAGGCGATGGCGCCGCTCGCCGAGAAGCACCGCGTCGTGGTCACCGTGGAGGACAACAGCCGGGCCGGAGGCGTCGGTTCGGCCATCAGCCAGGCGCTGCGCGACGCGGGCGTCGACGTACCGCTGCGCGACTTCGGCATTCCGCCGCGCTTCCTCGACCACGCCTCGCGCGGCGAGGTCATGACGGAGATCGGCCTGACCGCCCCCGACATCGCCCGTCAGGTCACCGGCCTGGTCTCCAAGCTGGACGGACGGTACGAGGAGAGCCGCGCGGCGGTGGAGCCCGCCCGCGACTGACCGTGACGAAAGCCAACGGGCCGGACCAATCCCCCTGTACGGGTGATCGGTCCGGCCCGTTCGCGTGAAAAATCCGCTCAGCCCGGTACCCGTACCGCCACTCCTCCCGATCATGGCGAGGACGAAGAGCTAGCGGAGGTGCACGGGTGGCCAGAAACGGTCTGTTCCGGACCAAATCGATCGAGCAGTCAATCCAGGACACAGAGGAGCCAGAACACGCGCTCAAGAAGTCCCTGTCCGCTCTCGACCTCACGGTCTTCGGGGTCGGAGTCATCATCGGCACCGGCATCTTCGTCCTCACGGGCAAGGTCGCCAAGGAGAACGCCGGGCCGGGGGTGTCCATCGCCTTCGTGGTCGCGGGCGTCGTCTGCGCGCTCGCCGCGCTCTGCTACGCCGAGTTCGCCTCGACGGTGCCGGTGGCGGGATCGGCGTACACCTTCTCCTACGCCTCGCTCGGCGAGCTCCCCGCCTGGATCATCGGCTGGGACCTGGTCCTCGAATTCGCGCTCGGCACGGCGGTGGTCGCGGTCGGCTGGTCCGGCTACGTCCGCTCCCTGCTCGACAACGCGGGATGGCACCTGCCCGAGTCGCTCAGCGGCCGCGACGGCGCCCACGGCTTCGGCTTCGACATCCTGGCCGCCGCCCTCGTCCTGGTCCTGACCGCCGTCCTCGTCCTCGGCATGAAGCTGTCGGCCCGGGTCACCACGGTCGTCGTCGCCATCAAGGTGACCGTCGTCCTGATCGTGATCATCGCGGGCGCGTTCTTCATCACGTCGTCCAACTACTCGCCGTTCATCCCCAAGGCGCAGCCGCAGACCGCGGGCAGCGACCTGAAGGCCCCGCTCATCCAGCTGATGTCCGGCTACGCGCCCACCAACTTCGGTGTGATGGGCATCTTCACCGCCGCCTCGGTCGTCTTCTTCGCCTTCATCGGCTTCGACATCGTGGCGACCGCCGCGGAGGAGACCAGGAACCCCCAACGGGACATCCCCCGCGGCATCCTCGGTTCCCTCTTCATCTGCACCGCCCTGTACGTGGCCGTCTCCGTGGTGGTCACCGGCATGCAGCACTACACGGAGCTGTCCGTGGACGCGCCGCTCGCCGACGCCTTCAAGGCCACCGGGCATCCCTTCTACGCGGGCGTCATCAGCTTCGGCGCCGCCGTGGGCCTCACCACGGTCTGTCTGATCCTGCTCCTCGGACAGACCCGGGTGTTCTTCGCGATGAGCCGGGACGGGCTGCTGCCCGTCTTCTTCTCCCACGTCCACCCGCGCTTTCGCACCCCGCACCGCCCGACCATCCTGCTCGGCGTCATCATCGCGATCGTGGCCGGCTTCACCAGCCTCAGCGAACTCGCCGACCTGGTGAACATCGGCACCCTGTTCGCGTTCGTCGTCGTCGCGATCGGCGTCGTCATCCTGCGCCACACCCGCCCCGACCTGCCCCGCGCCTTCCGCACCCCGCTGGTGCCCTGGGTCCCGGCCGCCGCGGTGGCCGCGTCCCTGTGGCTGATGATCAACCTGCCCGCCGAGACCTGGCTCCGGTTCGGCGTGTGGATGGTGATCGGCGTGGTCTTCTACTTCCTCTACGGCCGCAGGCACAGCCGTCTCGAAGCCCCCGCCCACCGCGACTCCGTGTAATCGCGGCCGATTCCCGGCGGCCCCGTATGTCCCTGACGATCGGGGCATACGGGGCCGCATAGGGTGGCCCGCATGCTCGCCGACCCGTCGCCCTCGCTACGATCCGTCACCACGAGCGTCCTTCCGAGTCAGCGCCACCGCCCCGCGGACCCGCCCGTCACCGCCGAGTTCCGCTACTGGCGGCGGCTGATCCCGGTCCTCGCCGCCCTCGCGCTCCTCACTCGCATCCCGTCCTTCCGGCACCCGCTGTGGAACCCGGACGAGGGCTATCTCGCCGTCCAGGCAAGGCAGTTGGCGAGCGGCGGCACCCTCTACGCCACGGTCGTCGACCGCAAGCCACCGCTGCTGCCCTGGCTCTACGAAGCCGTCTTCGCTCTGTGCGGCGACACCTCGCTCACCCCGCTGCGCCTCGCCGCGGCCGCGGCCCAACTCCTCACCGCGCTCGCACTCGCCGCAACCGCGCGCAGCCGGTGGGGTGACCGCGCGGGCCGGACCGCCGGCGTCCTGTACCTCCTGGTCTCGGTGGGACTCAACCCCGAGGACGCCCAGGCCGCCACCTTCGAGGTGTTCATGCTGCCCTTCACCGCGGCGGCCGTACTCTGCGCCGGCCGCGGCGCCTGGACCCGGGCCGGACTCGCCGTCGCCGGGGCCTGCCTCACCAAGCAGACCGGCGGCGCCGCCCTCGTCCCCGTGCTGTGGCTCCTGTGGCACCGGCCTGGGCCCCGCCGAACTCCCGTGCTGCGCACGCTGGTCGGGGTCGCGCTGCCGATCGCGGCGGTGGCCTGGCTCACCGGACCGTCCCGCTTCCTGTTCTGGACGGTGACCGGCTCGGCCGCGTACGCCTCCTTCACCGGGTCCGAACTCCACGTCCTGACGCGGGGGTTGACCAACACCGCCCTGCTGGCCGCCGGCTGCGCGGGTCTGCTGCCGCCCGTGGTGCGGGTCCTGCGCATCGCCAGGACCGGCGCGGTCGACCTGTGGCTCTGGCTTGCCGCGTCGGCGGGGGCGGTCCTGCTCGGCTTCCACTTCTTCGGCCACTACTACCTCCAGCTCATCCCGCCCCTGGTCCTGCTCGCCACCGGCGCGCTCCAGATCCTGCCGACGCACCGGCTCACCGGCGCACTGTCCGCGTCGGCCTGCGCCTGCGCCCTGTTCGTGGCGTGGGGACTGCTCGCGCCCCGCCCCGACCTCGCCCACACCCAGCGCCTCGCCGCGGCCGTCGAGGCCCGCACCGGGCCGGCCGAGCGGGTCCTGGTCTGGGGCATACATCCGGAGACGTACTGGATGGCCGGCCGGACGCCCGCGAGCCGCTTCCTGACCGCCGGACTGCTCACCAACTACAGCGGCGGCCGCGACGGACCCCAGGTGGGGGAGAAGTACGCCGTCGACGGTGCCTGGCGGGACTTCCGCGCCGAGCTCACCGACCGGCCGCCGGCGCTCGTCGTGGACGACTCCCGCGGCAAGCCCTTCGCCCCCGACCGGCTCCCCACCCTGCGCCGTTTCCTCGCCTCCCGCTACGACCGGAGCTGTGTGGTGGACGGGGCGGTGTTCTACGTACGCGCCCGGTGACCTCTCACCCGACCGGGCGTACCCGGGCCGAGCGGCTCGGGCGCCCCGTACCAGGTGGCGAAAAGCCGCACGTCGGGACGGAAATACCAGAGGAAATCGGGGTCGGTGAGCAGTGTTATGGTCGCAGAAAGTCGCTTGTTTGCTGGACCCGGCCGCCTGGTGCGGAACCGGTGGGGAAAGGTGGTCGCGGACCATGGCACTGAGGTCTCGACAGGCATCGCAGCAGGGGCCGGCCAAATCCGGCGGCATCCGGACCGCGCCGAAGCCGGCCACCCCCGTCGTGGCGGCCGAGGACGGCAGCCCGACGGTCAGCGGCTGGCTGCGGCTCGGCAAGGACGGTCGTCTCACGGCGTACGCACCGGCCGAGGGCGGCGTCGCCCGCTGGACCGAGTCGGAGCCGGGCGGGGAGTGGACGGGGCCCGAGCTGGTCGCCCCGGGTGTCGGGCTCCAGTCGCACCTGGCGATCGCGCAGGGCGCCGACGGCTACGTGCACATGGCGGCGCTGCGCCAGACCCCCATCGCGGACGGCGGCACCTGGACCGAACTGGTCCACGCGATCCAGTACCAGACGGGCCGCCCGGTCAAGACCTGGGCCGTCGTCGGCTCGCCCTACGCGCGGCGCGACTGGCAGCAGGGCCTGCGGATGGGACACCCCGCGGTCGGCGTGGACTCCGCGGGCAACGCGCAGATCGTGGTGCGCAACGCCTTCGGCGGGGTGTCGGCGCGCGGTCAGGAGCCTTCCGGCAAGTGGGCCGGCTGGGCCGACCTCAACGGCAACGGCGCCGACCGCTCGATATCGATCGTGGCGGCCGAGGGCGGCCGCATGGTCATCCACGCGCCGTCCGACTCCGGCATCCACGTCTACGAACGGCCCAAGGGCGACGCGGAGTTCGAGTGGCTGGACCCCACCGAGGGCAACCCGGCGACGGGCACGGTCAACGGCATCCAGACCGGTGAGGGCGGCCGCATCACCTTCTTCCTGCGGGACGCCGCGTCGGGCGAACTGCGGGCCTGGCGCGGTGAGGAGTCCGCCACGTCCATCGGCGGCAGGGGCACCGGCCCCGTCGCGCTGCTGCGCCACGAGATCGACGGCGTCGACTGCATGGTGCTCGCCCAGCGCGACGCCGACGGTCGCCCGGCCATAGCGGTCTACCCCACCGAGCAGGAGGCGGCCGGGGTCTCCTGGACGCCGACCGGCGAGGTGTGCGCGGGGGCGCCCGCGCTGACCGTGGACGCCGAAGGACGGGTCGTGCTCGGTGTGTTCACCCCCGACGGCCGTATGCGGATCGCCCGTCAGCGCACGGACGCGCCGGGCCTGGCCTTCACGGCCTGGCAGCAGATCTGAGCGCCTTCAGCGGCTGACGTCACAGGGCCCGGCACCGCCTCCATGGTGCCGGGCCCTGTGGCGTACCGTCACCTCACACACCATCCCCTCCCTCACCATCACCTCCCACACCGTCACCTCACACCCCGTCACCTCGCCCGCCAGGTGCGGGAGTTGACACACGGCGACGGCCCCGCACCGAGGTGCGGGGCCGTCGCCGTACGGGCGGTGCGGGTTACGCGGGGACGCTCGCGACGCCCTGCGCCAGGAACTTCTTCCCGTTCACGCGCTCCGAGACGCCCTCGCGGTCCAGGTACGGCGTGATGCCGCCCAGGTGGAAGGGCCAGCCGGCGCCCGTGATGAGGCAGAGGTCGATGTCCTGGGCCTCGGCCACGACACCCTCGTCCAGCATCAGACCGATCTCCTGCGCCACCGCGTCCAGGACGCGGTCACGGGTCTGCTCCTCGGTCAGGGCGACATCGCCCTGCTTGAGGAGGGCGGCGACCTCCGGGTCCAGCTCCGGCTTCCCGGAGTCGTACACGTAGAAGCCGCGCTTGCCGGCCTTCACGACCGCGGCCAGGTTCGCCGAGACCGTGAAGCGGTCCGGGAAGGCGCGGTTGAGGGTCTCGGACACGTGCAGACCGATGGCCGGGCCGACCAGCTCGAGGAGCACAAGCGGCGACATCGGCAGACCCAGCGGCTCGACGGCCTTCTCGGCGACGGCGACCGGGGTGCCCTCGTCGATGACGTTCTGGATCTCGCCCATGAAGCGGGTCAGGATGCGGTTCACGACGAACGCCGGGGCGTCCTTGACCAGGACCGCGGTCTTCTTCAGCTTGCGCGCCACCCCGAAGGCCGTGGCCAGCGAGACGTCGTCGGTCTGCTCGCCGCGGACGATCTCCAGGAGCGGCAGGATCGCGACCGGGTTGAAGAAGTGGAAGCCGACGACCCGCTCGGGGTGCTTCAGCTTCGACGCCATCTCGCTGACCGAGAGCGAGGAGGTGTTGGTGGCGAGGATCGCGTGCGCCGGGGCGACCGCCTCGACCTCCGCGAACACCTGCTGCTTGACGCCGATCTCCTCGAAGACGGCTTCGATGATGAAGTCGGCGTCCGAGAAGCCCTCGGCCTTGTCGAGGACACCGGAGACCAGGCCCTTGAGGCGGTTGGCCTTGTCCTGGTTGATCCGCGACTTGGCGAGCAGCTTGTCGATCTCGGCGTGGACGTAGCCCACGCCCTTGTCGACGCGCTCCTGGTCGATGTCGGTCAGGACGACCGGCACCTCCAGGCGGCGCAGGAAGAGGAGGGCGAGCTGCGAGGCCATGAGGCCGGCGCCGACGACACCCACCTTCGTCACCGGGCGGGCCAGGTTCTTGTCCGGGGCGCCGGCCGGGCGCTTGGCGCGCTTCTGGACCAGGTTGAACGCGTAGATGCCCGACCGCAGTTCGCCGCCCATGATGAGGTCGGCGAGCGCGCTGTCCTCGGCGTCGAAGCCGGCCTGGAGGTCGCCGTTCTTGGACGCCGCGATGATGTCGAGGGCGCGGTAGGCGGCCGGGGCCGCGCCGTGCACCTTCGAGTCGGCGATGAAGCGGCCCTTGGCGACGGCCTGGTCCCAGGCCTCGCCGCGGTCGATCTCGGGGCGCTCGACGGTGACGTCGCCCTTGAGGACGTTCGCCGTCCAGATGAGGGACCGCTCCAGGAAGTCGGCACCCTCGAAGAGGGCGTCGGCGATGCCGAGTTCGAAGACCTGCTTGCCCTTGAGCTGGCGGTTCTGGTTCAGCGAGTTCTCGATGATGACCGAGACGGCCTTCTCGGCGCCGATCAGGTTGGGGAGCAGGGTGCAGCCGCCCCAGCCCGGGACCAGACCGAGGAAGACCTCGGGCAGCGAGAACGCGGGCAGCGCCTTGGAGACGGTGCGGTAGGTGCAGTGCAGACCGACCTCGACACCGCCGCCCATGGCCGCGCCGTTGTAGTACGCGAACGTCGGGACCGCGAGGGCCGCGAGACGCTTGAAGACCTCGTGGCCGCCCTTGCCGATGGCGAGCGCGTCCTCGTGCTTCTTCAGCAGCTCGACGCCCTTGAGGTCGGCGCCGACCGCGAAGATGAACGGCTTGCCGGTGACACCGACGCCGACGATGGAGCCGTCGGCCGCCTCCTTCTCGACCTGGTCGATGGCGGCGTTCAGGTTCGCCAGCGAGCCGGGGCCGAAGGTGGTCGGCTTGGTGTGGTCGAAGCCGTTGTCGAGCGTGACGAGCGCGAAGCGCCCGGCGCCGTAGGGAAGTTCGAGGTGGCGTACGTGCGCGGACGTCACGACCTCGTCCGGGAACAGCTCGGCCGCGCCCTTGAGAAGCTCAGCGGTGGTGGTGCTCACTTGCTGCCTCCGGCGTCCTTGTGGTGCGGGTTCTCCCAGATGACCGTGGCGCCCATGCCGAAGCCGACGCACATGGTGGTGAGGCCGTAGCGGACCTCCGGCTGCTCCTCGAACTGCCGGGCCAGCTGCGTCATCAGGCGTACGCCGGACGAGGCGAGCGGGTGGCCGTAGGCGATGGCGCCGCCGTACTGGTTGACGCGCGCGTCGTCGTCGGCGATGCCGTAGTGCTCCAGGAACGCGAGGACCTGGACGGCGAACGCCTCGTTGATCTCGAAGAGATCGATGTCACCGATGGCGAGGCCCGCCTTGGCGAGCGCCTTCTCGGTGGCCGGGATCGGGCCGTAGCCCATGACCTCGGGCTCGACGCCGGCGAAGGCGTACGAGACGAGGCGCATCTTCACGGGGAGGTTGTTCTCCCGCGCGAACTCCTCGGAAGCGATGATCGACGCGGTGGCGCCGTCGTTGAGGCCGGCCGCGTTGCCCGCGGTGACGTTGCCGTGCACGCGGAACGGCGTCTTGAGGCCCGCGAGGCTCTCCAGGGTGGTGCCGGGGCGCATCGGCTCGTCGGCGGTGACCAGACCCCAACCGGTCTCGCCCACCTCGGCGTTGGTGTTGCGCACCGAGATCGGGACCAGGTCCTGCTGGATCTTGCCGTCGGCGTACGCCTTGGCGGCCTTCTCCTGCGAGCGCACCGCGTACTCGTCGGCGCGCTGCTTGGTGATCGTCGGGTAGCGGTCGTGCAGGTTCTCGGCGGTCATGCCCATGAAGAGGGCGGACTCGTCGACCAGCTTCTCGCTGACGAACCGCGGGTTGGGGTCGACGCCCTCGCCCATCGGGTGGCGGCCCATGTGCTCGACGCCACCGGCGATCACGGCGTCGTACGCGCCGAACGCGATCGAGCCGGCGACGGAGGTGACGGCGGTCAGGGCGCCCGCGCACATGCGGTCGATGGAGTAGCCCGGCACGGACTGCGGCAGGCCCGCGAGGATGCCCGCGGTGCGGCCCAGGGTCAGGCCCTGGTCGCCGATCTGCGTGGTCGCGGCGATGGCGACCTCGTCGATCTCGGCGGGGTCGAGGGCCGGGTTGCGGCGCAGCAGCTCACGGATGGCCTTGACGATCAGATCGTCGGCCCGGGTCTCGTGGTAGATGCCCTTCGGGCCCGCCTTGCCGAACGGGGTGCGGACGCCGTCGACGAAGACGACGTCCCTGACGGTACGAGGCACGATGGCTCTCCTCCAGGTGCGGGATGGCACTGCTGCGCTTGGCTCGCGCGCCGACTGAGCGCGCGCTCACCCAACCCATGCTACTTGTGGGTAACCAGCCTGCCCAGCCCCCTGGGCGGGAGCGGCGAACGTCACACTGCCGGGCCATCCCCCCTGGGGCTCCGCCCCGGACCCCGTGCACGCCTGAACGGCGCTCGTCCTCAATCTCCCCCAAGGCCTCAAGGGCCAGGGGGGACCCCCATGTCGGGGCTGGGTATACCGGCCCCGGCCCGCACCGAGCAACCAAGGGGCGCGGGGAACCGCGCGAGTGGTGCGGAACGCGCAGGTGCGTGGGGCCCGCCCCGGCCGGGAGCCGTCGGGGCCGGGCCGGGTACGTCAGGGCTTGGGTGGCGTTTCGCTCAGGGCCGCTGACAGGAGCGGGGTCACCTGGGCGATCTGCCAGGGCCGCGCACCGTGCGACGCCAGCGCAAGCGACACCGCCGCCTCGGAGCGGTCCCCCGGCGGCTCCCAGCACACCCGCCGCACCGTGTCCGGGGTGATCAGGTTCTCCTGCGGCATGTTCAGCCGCTCGGCGAGCTCCGTGACCGCCGCACGCGCCGCGGAGAGCCGTGCCGCCGCGGCCGGGTCCTTGTCCGCCCAGGAACGCGGCGGCGGAGGCCCCTGCAAGGGCTGGCCCGGCTGCGGCAGTTCCGCTTCCGGCAGGGCCTTCGCGCGGTCGACGGCCGCCTGCCACTGCTCCAGCTGGCGCCGCCCCATCCGGTGCCCGAATCCGGTCAGTGCGGTGAGCGCGGCCACGTTGGCGGGCAGCGCGAGCGAGGCCTCGATGATCGCGGAGTCGCCGAGCACCTTGCCCGGCGAGACGTCACGCCGCTGTGCGACCTTGTCCCGGGCCGTCCACAGTTCGCGCACGGCCGCCATCTGACGGCGCCTGCGCACCTTGTGCATCCCGGAGGTGCGGCGCCAGGGGTCCTTGCGGGGCGGGGCCGGCGGTGCCGAGGCGATCGCGTCGAACTCCTCGTGCGCCCACTCCAGCTTGCCCTGCCGGTCGAGCTCCTCCTCCAGCGCGTCCCGCAGGTCGACCAGGAGCTCCACATCGAGGGCCGCGTACCGCAGCCACGGCTCGGGGAGCGGCCGGGTCGACCAGTCGACGGCCGAGTGGCCCTTCTCCAGCGCGTACCCGAGCACGCTCTCGACCATCGCGCCCAGACCCACGCGCGGGAAGCCCGCGAGCCGCCCGGCCAGCTCGGTGTCGAAGATCCTGGAGGGAACCATGCCTATTTCGCGCAGGCAGGGCAGATCCTGGGTGGCGGCGTGCAAGATCCACTCGGTGTCCGAAAGTACCTCCCCCAAAGCGGAGAGATCCGGACAGCCGACGGGGTCGATGAGCGCGGTGCCGGCGCCTTCGCGGCGCATCTGCACCAGGTAGGCGCGCTGTCCGTAGCGGTAGCCGGACGCGCGCTCGGCGTCCACCGCCACGGGGCCGGTGCCGGCCGCGAAGGCGGCGATCACCTCGGCCAGGGCTTCCTCGGTGGCAACGACAGGCGGAATGCCCTCTCGGGGCTCCAGCAAGGGAATCGGCGCCTTGTCGACGTCGTCCGGGGGAGCGCCCCCGGTGGTTCGCAGTGCTGTCTCTGCTGCGGTCTTATGGGCGTCGGTCACCTGTCAAGGGTATCCGTGTATGCACCGCGCCCGTCGACGGAACGTTCCGTCGACGGGCGCGAGAGGGTCGTAATCCGGTCAGTGGATGATTCCGGTACGCAGCGCTACGGCCACCATCCCGGCGCGGTCACCCGTGCCGAGCTTGCGTGCGATCCGGGCGAGGTGGGACTTGACGGTCAGAGCGGACAGGCCCATCGAAACGCCGATGGCCTTGTTGGACTGGCCCTCCGCCACGAGCCGGAGCACCTCGACCTCACGGCCGGAGAGCTCGCGGTAGCCGCCCGGGTGGCTCGGGGCACCCGGGGGGCGGCGGTGCATACGGGCGGCCGCGGCGCCGATGGGGGCGGCGCCGGGACGGCCGGGGTGGCCGATGTTGGTACGGGTGCCGGTGACGACGTAGCCCTTCACGCCGCCCGCGAGGGCGTTGCGCACGGCACCGATGTCGTCGGCGGCGGACAGGGCCAGGCCGTTGGGCCAGCCCGCGGCTCGGGTCTCGGACAGCAGGGTCAGCCCGGAACCGTCGGGCAGGTGGACGTCGGCAACGCAGATGTCGCGCGGGTTGCCGACGCGGGGACGGGCCTCCGCGATGGACGACGCCTCGATGACGTCACGTACTCCGAGCGCCCACAGGTGCCGGGTGACGGTGGAGCGGACTCGGGGGTCGGCAACGACGACCATGGCCGTCGGCTTGTTCGGGCGGTAGGCGACCAGGCTTGCGGGCTGCTCAAGAAGAACGGACACCAGGCCTCCTGGAAAGGTGCGGGACGAAGCCGGCTCGGGGATGAAGCCGGGGCGAACCGTGCAGTTAGGGTCACAAACCTCTTCGGCACCAAACCCCTCGGCCTTTAGAGAATGATCACGATTTGGTGAGAAACATTTAGGGCAATTCGGACGCCTGCTCGATCCTCGACCAATCGCCGGGGTGCGCCGACCCGTGCGGGGGACCATCCGGGGGAGCGCGCAGACGCCCCGTGTCCCACCGGAGGCGGGCCGCGGGGCGACAAGAACGGCAGGTGAAAAGGGGGGCGCTTTCGCGGGCGCTCTCAGCGCGGGTCGCGGCGCTGCGGCAGCGTCACCACGCCGCCGCCCGCCTCGGCGGTGCCCGACACCGGTGGCAGTCCCGCGATCTGGCACAGCAGATCGCACCAGGCCGCCAGGTGGCCCGCCGTGTCCGGCACCCCGCCGCGGCCCTCGCGCGGGGTCCAGGAGGCCCGGATCTCGATCTGGGTGGCGGGGAGCCGCTCGGACAGGCCGCCGAAGTAGTGGGAGCCGGCCCGCGTGACCGTGCCGCTCGCCTCCCCGTACGACAGGCCGCGCGCGTCCAGGGCGCCGGTCAGCCACGACCAGCACACCTCGGGGAGCAGCGGGTCGGCCGCCATCTCCGGCTCCAGCTCGGCCCGTACGAGCGTGACCAGGCGGAAGGTGCCCTGCCAGGCGTCGTGGCCGGCGGGATCGTGCAGCAGGACGAGCCGGCCGTCGGCGAGATCGTCCTCGCCCTCCACCACCGCCGCCTCCACGGCGTACGCGTGCGGCGCCAGACGCTGCGGCGGCCGTGTCTCGTCCACCTCGATCTCGGGGCGCAGTCGCGCCGTGCGCAGTGCGTCGACGGCCTGACGGAAGGGGATCGGAACGGTGGTCCCGTCCGCGGCTTCCCTGCCGTCAGCGCCATCCGAAGTTCGTCCCTGAGCGGCAGCCATGCGGGGAAGACTAGGCGGAAGGGCGGCCCGGCGCCGGTAGGGACACCCGGCCCGGGGCAGCCGCTTGCGGGCACATGCGAAGATTTGGGTCGTGAGCGCCAACGACCGCCCTGTGGGCCAGCCGAACAGCAAGACGTACGACTCCGCCTTCCTCAAGGCGTGCAGGCGCGAAGCCGTCCCGCACACGCCGGTCTGGTTCATGCGCCAGGCGGGGCGCTCGCTGCCGGAGTACCTGAAGGTGCGCGAGGGCATCCCCATGCTGGAGTCGTGCATGCGGCCCGAGCTCGTCACGGAGATCACGCTCCAGCCGGTGCGCCGGCACAAGGTGGACGCGGCCATCTACTTCAGCGACATCGTGGTCCCGCTCAAGGCCATCGGCATCGACCTCGACATCAAGCCGGGCGTCGGCCCCGTCGTCGCCGACCCGATCCGCACCCGCGCCGACCTGGCCCGGCTGCGCGACCTGACCCCCGAGGACGTCCACTACGTCACCGAGGCGATCGGCATGCTCACCGGCGAGCTCGGCTCCACGCCGCTCATCGGCTTCGCGGGCGCCCCGTTCACGCTGGCCAGCTACCTCGTGGAGGGCGGCCCGTCCCGCAACCACGAGAACACCAAGGCCATGATGTACGGCGACCCGGAGCTGTGGGCCGACCTGCTCGACCGCCTCGCCGAGATCACCGCCGCCTTCCTCACGGTGCAGATCGAGGCGGGCGCCTCCGCGGTGCAGCTCTTCGACTCCTGGGTGGGCGCGCTCGCCCCCGCCGACTACCGCCGCTCGATCCTGCCCGCCTCGGCGAAGGTCTTCGACGCGGTCGCCGGCTACGACGTGCCCCGTATCCACTTCGGCGTCGGCACCGGCGAGCTGCTCGGCCTCATGGGCGAGGCGGGCGCGGACGTCGTCGGCGTCGACTGGCGCGTTCCGCTGGACGAGGCGGCCCGCCGGGTCGGACCCGGCAAGGCGCTCCAGGGCAACCTCGACCCGGCGGTCCTGTTCGCCCCGACCGCGGCCGTCGAGGCCAAGACCCGTGAGGTCCTGGACGCGGCCGCGGGCCTCGAAGGCCACATCTTCAACCTCGGCCACGGCGTGCTGCCCTCGATGGACCCGGACTCCCTGACCCGCCTGGTCGCCCACGTCCACGAGCAGACCGCCAAGTAGCCGCTATCCCGCGGCGCGCACGGCCGACACCGCCTTGCGCGCCGCGACCAGGACCGGGTCCCACACCGAGGAGAACGGCGGGGCGTACCCGAGGTCCAGGGCGGTCATCTGCTCCACCGTCATCCGGGCGGTCAGGGCGACCGCGGCCACGTCGATCCGCTTGGCCGCTCCCGCGCCGCCCACGATCTGCGTGCCCAGCAGCCGCCCGGTGCGCAGCTCGGCGAGCATCTTCACCGTCATCGAGGCCGCGCCCGGGTAGTACCCGGCGACATTGGTCGATTCGATGGTCGCCGTGACGTACCGCAGCCCCTCCGCGCGGGCCTCCTCCTCGGACAGGCCGGTGCGCGCGATCTCGGTGTCGCACACCTTGGTGACGGCCGTGCCCACCACACCGGGGAACGTGCCGTAGCCGCCGGCCACATTGGACCCGATGACCTGGCCCTGCTTGTTGGCGTGGGTGCCGAGCGCGATGTGGCGGTGCCGGCCCGACACCAGGTCGAGCACCTCGACGCAGTCGCCGCCCGCCCAGATGTTCTCGTGTCCGCGCACCCGCATGGAGACGTCGGTGCGCAGCCCGCCGAAGTCGCCGAGCGGCAGCCCGGCCGCACGGGCCAGTTCCGTACGCGGCGCCACACCGAGGCCGAGCGCCACCACGTCCGCCGCGTACTCGGCGGACTGCGTCGCCACCGCGCGCACCCGGCCCGACTCCCGCGTGAGGACCTTGGTGACCTCGGCGTCCGTCACCACCCGGATCCCGGAGCCCTCCATCGCCTCGGTGACCAGGCGGCCCATGTCCGGGTCGAGCGCGTGCATGGGCTGCGCCCCGCGGGTCACCAGGGTCACCTCGAAACCGCGGGCGAGGAGCGCCTCGGCCATCTCGATGCCGATGTAGCCGCCACCCACCACCACCGCGCGCCGTCCCCGGGCCTCCTCCACGCTCTCCAGCAGGGCCCGCCCGTCGTCGATGGTCTGCACCCCGTGCACCCCGGGTGCGTCGATGCCCGGAAGGTCCGGCCGTACGGGCCGCGCCCCGGTCGCGATGACGAGCTTGTCGTACGAGGTCCACTCCTCGGCCCCCGACGCGAGGTCGCGGGCCCTGACCCGGCGGCCCTGCACATCGAGTTCCGTGACCTCCGCGCGCATCCGCAGATCGATCCCGCGCTCGCGGTGCTCCTCGGGCGTGCGGGCGATCAGGTCCTCGTGGCGCGGCACGGCGCCGCCCACCCAGTACGGAATCCCGCACGCGGAGTACGAGGTGAAGCCCGAGCGCTCGAAGGCGACGATCTCCAGCTCCCCGGGCTTCCTCAGCCTGCGGGCCTGCGAGGCCGCGGACATGCCCGCCGCGTCACCGCCGATGACCACCAGTCGCTCCGCCGCCATGGGTGTTGCCTCCGCTCGTGAGGGACCGCCTGCTCCCGGTCACGATACGTACGGAGGAGCCACGGCACTCCCGCCGGAGCCCGGACCGCCCGGGTGTTGGCCGGGACCGACCCCCAACTCACGTCCCAGACAAGGGAGTTGATCATCCTCTGGCGGCGCGCCGGGGCTCGTTCCGGCAGGCCGGGGCCGGTCTGAGACAGTGGAGGCATGGACAACGCCCCCGCCCGCGCCCCGCACATCGTCGTCGTAGGCGGCGGAATCTCCGGCCTCGCCGCCGCCCACCGGCTGCTCGCGGCCGGGGCCCGGGTGACCGTGCTCGAAGGCAGCGCGGTGCTCGGCGGCAAGCTGCTCGCCGGCGAGATCGAGGGCGCACCCGTCGACCTCGGCGCCGAGTCGATGCTGGCCCGCCGCCCCGAGGGTGTGGACCTCGCCCGTGCGGTGGGCCTCGGCGACCGGATCCAGGCGCCGGCCACGGCGAACGCCGCCCTCTGGACCCGGGGCGCCCTGCGGCCCATGCCCACGGGCCATGTGATGGGCGTGCCCGCCGACCCCGGAACGCTCCACGACATCCTCTCCGCCGAGGGCCTGGCCCGGGTCGCCCAGGACCGAGAGCTCGCCCCGAGCGAGGTCGGCGAGGACATCGGCGTGGGCGAGTTCGTCGCCGAGCGGGTCGGCCGCGAGGTCGTCGACCGCCTCGTGGAGCCGCTCCTCGGCGGCGTGTACGCGGGCGACGCGTACAAGATCTCCATGCGGGCCGCGGTGCCCCAGCTCTACGAGGCGGCCCGCACCCACGCCTCGCTCCTCGACGGCGTCCGGGACGTCCAGGCGAAGGCCGCCGCCAAGCAGCGGGGCGGCCCGGTCTTCGCGGGCCTCGACGGCGGCATGGGCACCCTGCCGGGCGCCGTCGCGGACGCGGTGCGCGCCCGGGGCGGCACGATCCGCACCGATGCGCCGGTCCTCGAACTCACCCGGAGCGCCGACGGCTGGCGGATCCGCACCGACACCGAGCTGATCGACGCCGACGGCGTGATCCTGTCCACGCCCGCCTGGTCGGCGTCCGAACTGCTCGGCGCCGAGGCGCCGGTGGCCGCCGCCGAGCTCGCGGAGGTCGAGTACGCCTCGATGGCGCTGGTCACCCTCGCCTTCCGGCGCGCCGACCTGGCCGGGGTCGCGGAACGCTCCGGGTTCCTCGTGCCCCCGGTCGACGGCCGCACCATCAAGGCCTCCACGTTCTCCACGCACAAGTGGAGCTGGGTCAAGGAGCGCGGCGCGGACCTGTTCGTGCTGCGGACCTCGATCGGGCGCTACGGCGAGGAGCGCCACCTCGACTGGGACGACGCCGACCTCGTCGACGTCTCGCTCGGTGACCTCGGCGAGGCCGTCGGCCTGTCCGCGAAGCCCGTCGCCACCGTCGTGAACCGCTGGATCGGCGGCCTGCCGCAGTACCCGGTGGGCCATCTCGGCAAGGTCGCCCGGATCCGCACGGAGGTCGCCAAGCTGCCCGGACTGCGGGTCTGCGGCGCCGTCTACGACGGCGTGGGCATCCCCGCGTGCATCGCCAGCGCCCAGCGGGCGGCGGACGAGATCATCGCCACGTCGACCCTGGCGCGGAACACCCAGAGTGACGCGGGACAATAGCCACATGAGTGCTGCTCCGGAAAAGATTCCCAACGCGGGGAAGAAGGCGAAGGACCTCAACGAGGTCATCCGCTACACCCTGTGGTCTGTCTTCAAGCTGCGCGACGTACTCCCCGAGGACCGCGCCGGGTACGCCGACGAGGTCCAGGAGCTGTTCGACCAGCTCGCCGCCAAGGACGTCACCGTCCGCGGCACCTACGACCTGTCGGGTTTGCGCGCGGACGCCGACGTCATGATCTGGTGGCACGCGGAGACCTCCGACGAGCTCCAGGCCGCGTACAACCTGTTCCGTCGCACCAAACTGGGCCGCGCGCTCGAACCGGTGTGGTCGAACATGGCGCTGCACCGGCCCGCCGAGTTCAACAAGGCGCACATCCCGGCGTTCCTCGCCGACGAGAACGCCCGCGACTACGTCTCGGTCTACCCGTTCGTGCGCTCCTACGACTGGTACCTGCTGCCGGACGAGGACCGCCGCCGGATGCTCGCCGACCACGGCAAGATGGCTCGCGGATACCCCGACGTGCGGGCCAACACGGTCGCCTCGTTCTCGCTCGGCGACTACGAGTGGCTGCTGGCCTTCGAGGCCGACGAGCTGCACCGCATCGTCGACCTGATGCGCCACCTGCGCGCCTCCGAGGCCCGTATGCACGTCCGCGAGGAGGTCCCGTTCTACACGGGACGCCGCAAGAGCGTGGCCGACCTCGTCGCGGGCCTCGCCTAGCAAGACCAGGTGAGCCGGGTCCGCGCCACGCGAGCGGACCCGGCTCATCCCTGACCCGGAAGATCAGAGAGCGGGCAGCACATGCTGCGGCCTGACGGCCGACCGCTCGTCCAGCGACACCGGGTTCGGCTCCGGGTGCGGCGCGCACGACGCGCGCCGCACCGGCGTCCGACCGTTCACCAGGTAGTCCTCCACATAGCCGTTGACGCAGGCGTTCGCGCCGCCGGCGATGCCGTGCGTGCCGGCCTTCTTCTCCGTGATGAGCACCGAGCCCGGCAGCCGCCGCTGCAGTTCCACGGCCCCCGGGTAGGGAGTCGCCGCGTCCCGCTCGGCCGCCAGGATCAGCGTCGGCGGCAGCGCCCCCTTCTCGGCCCGTACGTCCACCGGCTTCTGCTGCGGGGCCGGCCAGTAGGCGCACGGCAGGTTCATCCACGCGTTGTCCCACGTCTCGAACGGCGCGACCCTCGCGATCGCCGTGTTGTCGTGGTCCCAGGTGGCGAAGTCCCGTGGCCACGCCGCGTCGTTGCACTCGACGGCGGTGTAGACGGCGTTGCCGTTCTCGTCGTCGCGCGCCGACTCGGGCCGTGGCGCGGCCTGTTGGACCAGCGGCTCCGCGTTGCCCTTGAGGTACTCCGACAGGGCGGTGGCGCGGCTCGCCCAATAGTCGTCGTAGTAGCCGGCCTTGAGGACCGCCGCCTGCAACTGGGCGGGACCCACGGTGCCGCCCGCCGGCTCACGGGTGAGCCTGGCCCGCACCTTCTCGTAGCTCTCCAGGACCTCGTCGGCACTCTGGCCCAGGTGGTAGACGTCGTCGTGCTTGGCGACCCAGGTGCGGAAGTCCTCCCAGCGGCGTTCGAAGGCCAGCGACTGGTCGAGGTTGTTGCGGTACCAGATCTGGTCGGGGTCCGGGTCGACCGCCGAGTCGAAGACCATCCGGCGGATGTGCGAGGGGAAGAGCGTCGCGTACACCGCGCCGAAGTAGGTGCCGTACGAGGCGCCCATGAACGTCAGCTTCTTCTCGCCGAGCGCGGCCCGCAGCACGTCCAGGTCACGGGCGTTGTTGATGCTGGTGTAGAAGCGCAGCGCGTCTCCCGCGTTGCGGGCGCAGCCCTGCGCGTACGCCTTGGCCTGTGCGATCCGCTCCCTCTTGTACGACGCGGAGGGGTGCGAGGGCGACTGGGTCGGCGCCTTCGCGAAGTCGCCCGGGTCCTGGCAGGACAGCGGGGCCGAGCGGGCCACTCCGCGCGGGGAGTAGCCGACGAGGTCGTAGGCCCCGGCCAGGCGCTTCCAGTCGGGGAGTTCGGCCACCATCGGGAAGTACATGCTGGAGGCGCCGGGCCCGCCCGGGTTGAAGACGAGGGCGCCCTGGCGTTCGGCGGGCTTGCCGCTCGCCCTGGACCTGCTGACGGTGAGGCCGATCTGACGCCCCGTCGGGTGGGCGTAGTCGAGCGGGACCCGGACGGTGCCGCACTGGACGGACGCGGGCAGCGACTCCTGCGCGGGGCAGCGGCCGAAGGCGATCGGGGCGGCGGCGGCGCGCTGGGCGGCGGCCTCCACTCCCCGTGCTTCGGCGGTCAGCGGGTCGGCACCGCCCGCGGGGGCGGCGACGAGGGCGGAAAGGACGAGGGAACCCAGGGTCCCGTACAGCGCTACAGCTCTCATCGCCGGTACATCCCTTTCGTGCTGCGGTACTACGGAAGTACATACAGATCAAAAGGGGATACTTCGGATGAGTGGAAGTAAAGCAGCGGGGCCGCGCCGGGCCCGGTCATTGACTCCGATGCGCGAAGCGGCCGCTCGTCAGGGCGCTGCGCAGGTCGGGATCGTCCACCGCCCCGAGGCCGCGCACGGCGAGCGCGGTGAGCGGATCGCCCGCCGGGTCGAGCCCGCCGAGCAGCCGCTGGCCGTTGGGCGAGGCCCAGCGGGTGTAGGGGTGGATCTCCATCCGGGCGATGGCGAGACAGCCGAGCGTGAGGACGAGGGGGAGCGCGAACCAGGCGGCTATCTCGGCCCGCCCGGTGTCCCCTTCGCCCGGCATGAGCAGCGCGGTGGCGGCGAGCGCCGCGATGAGCAGGCAGGCGCCGCGGACCGTCCGCACCGACGCGTTGACCCCGGACCGCACACCGTCGGGCACGGCGAGCCCCGCTCCCGTGAGCCGGTCGGCGAGCGCGCGCACCGCGTCGGCCGCCGCCGTGCCCGACCGTATCGCCGCTATCCGCTCCTGGCCGCCCGGACCGATCGCGGTGATCACGGACCGCTCAAGGTCGTCGCGCCCCACGGGGTCGACGACCGTGACCCAGCCCGTGTGCGCGAGGAGCACCCGGCGGGCCCGGTGCATGGAGACGAGGGTGAGGTCGGCGACCCGGTAGGGCCCGCCGGCGAGGAACGCCGCCTCGTAGCAGGACAGTTCCCGCTCCCGCTCCTCGTGCGGCTGAGGGCGGGCGGCGGCGACGGCGGCGAGACAGAGCCGGCCGCAGGACAGCCCGGCCGCGACGACTGCCGGCAGAAAGAAGAGGACCCAGAACATGGCCGAGTTGTAACGGAAGTTGACGCTTCTCCGCCACGGCATATCCACAATGTGGACGTCGAGTTATCGCTTCGTTACGGAGTGTGGGCCTCGGGGGCGGCCGACGCCTCGTCCTTCGAACGCGACACGGCCGGCGGGAGCGAGAACGAGGGCCCGGCGCTCACGGGCGGCCCGGACCGGAGCGGTGCCGCGCTCGGAACGGCCGCACCGGGCGTGGGCGGCGGTGGGCCCGTCGGGCTCCGCGGCGCGGTCGCGGCGCCGTCCCGGGCGAGGGCGTCGAAGTCGACGAGCCCGGTCGCCTCCAGCATCGTGATGTGGTCGAGCACGGTCGTGTTCGCGTCGTCGGCGAGCCCGCGCACCAGCGTGTTGCGGGTGTCGGCCCGGATCCGCGCGACGAGCGGGAACACGGTGCCGTGCGCGGCGCGCAGGAGGTTGGCGAAGTCCCGCTCGTAGGCGGCGCCTCGGTCCGCCGTCAGCGTGCGCAGCCAGCCCCGCTGCTGGGCGTTGGGCCGGCCGGGCAGCTCCATGCCCAGCAGGCCCGCGACCTCGCGGACCCGGGCGTCGAGAAAGGCGTGCCCGTCGACGAGGTGCTGCCCCGCCGCCTCGATCGCGGCGCTCGGATCCCGCTCGACGGCCTGCCGTCCGGCCGGCCCCTCCCAGAGGCCGGCGAGCCGCACCCGCACCACGAAGTCGCGGTCGGCCGCGGAGAGCGGGCCCCAACGGGTCGCCACCGTGCCGGCGTCGACGTCCGCCAGGGGCGTGCCGGAACGGTCGGCGTACGACCAGAGGGGGAAGAGCAGGGCGAGCAGCGTCGCCGTCAGGGCGATGACGACGAGCCCCGTGCCGGACCGCAAACCACGCATGTGTGCCTCCCGATGCGGTGCGCACCGTAGTGCGGAGTCCGCTGATCCCGAAGGCGCTTTCGTGAAGTGCGTGGCGGGGTGGTGTGGGAGTCGTCACGTGGCACGGGAGGCGCCACCAACCCCCTTGCCCACACGGTACGTTGGCGGGTTGCGGACCTTGGCTCAGGCCGCCCGGGTCAGGGTGCGAAGGAGCCGCGCCGCCTTCCCCGGCGGCCGCGCGCCGGCCCGCTCGCTGAACCAGCGGGCCAGCGCCCGGCGGGCGTCGGGTTCGGCGGGGCGCCCGGCGTCGAGCAGGAACCGGGCGAAGTCCAGGGCGTCCTGACGGTATCCGCCGCACATCGGACGGCAGGCGGCGTACGAGGAGAAGGCCTCCCGATAGCCGTCCCCGAGGAGGCGCGGCAGCTCGGGCGCGACCTTGGCCACCACATCGGCGCGCTTGGCCACGAGCGCGCGGGCCTGCACCCGCAGCCGGCGCCCGTCGAACCCGGCGGGCGCCGGGGTGCCGGCGGTGAGCGAGGAGAGCAGCGCGGTCTGGGCGAGAGCGAGGCGCTGGCGCGACCGGGCGGTCTCCGGGGTGTCATGACCGGCCTGGGCGTGCTCGGCCCGGCTGTGCTCGGCCCGGGTGTCGGGAAGCGGGCTCCGGCGGGCGGGTGCGGATGTGTGCGCGGACGTCTGTGTCTGTGTCTGCGTGCGTACGGACGCGGGCGCGGACGCGGGCCGGTCGGGGGGAGCCGCCGCTTCGAGGGTGGAGCGGATCGCGTCGAGTTCGCCCGCGAGCTCCGAGGCGGGCGGGAACGCCTCGTCCCGCTCCAGGAGTACGCCGGGTGGCGCGCATCGCGAGGCCAGGTCGGCCAGGACGTCGAGGACCGGCCGGGTCACCGGATGGGCGTGCGTGTCGTGCCACACGCCGTCCCGCTCGACGCCGCCCGCGACATGGACGTACGCGAGGGCGTCGAGGGGCAGCGCGTCCAGGGTCTTCACGGGGTCCTCGCCCCGGTTGACGTGGTTGGTGTGGAGGTTGGCCACGTCGATGAGGAGGCCCACCCCGGTACGTTCGACGAGCTCCGCCAGGAACTGACCCTCCGTCAATTCGTCGTCGGGCCAGCCGATGAGCGCGGCTATGTTCTCCAGGGCGAGCGGCACGGGCAGGGCGTCCTGTGCGATGCGGACGTTCTCGCACAGCACGCGCAGGGCGTCCCGGGTGCGCGGCACGGGCAGGAGGTGGCCCGCCTCCAGGTGCGGCGATGCGGTCAGTGCGCCTCCCGCGCGCACGAAGGCGATGTGCTCGGTGACGAGCGGCGCGCCGAGCGCCTCGGCCCGTGCCGCGAGACCGGCCAGGCGCCCCGCGTCCGGCCGCTCGGCGCCGCCGAGGCCGAGCGAGACGCCGTGCGGCACGACGGCGACGCCGCGCTCGCGCAGCCGGACCAGCGAGTCGGGGAGGTGGCCGGGGCAGAGGTTCTCCGCGACCGCCTCGACCCAGTCGATGCCGGCGAGGCCCTCCACCGCCTCCGCGATGTCGGGCCGCCAGCCGATGCCGATGCCCAAGTGCTTCATGGACAGGTCATGGCCCGGCGGCGGCGCGCCGAACCCCGTGCGGGGCACGTTCAGAGCTTGATTTGAGGTTCCCGGGCCCCGGCCGCGGCCCGGCTCAGGTGGAGGTGGCCATCGCGTCGAAGTCCACCAGACCCGTCCCCTCCAGCATCGTCATGTGGTCGAGCACGGTGTTGTTGGCGTCGGTGGCCAGGTCGCGGATGAGCGAGTTGCGCGTGTTGGACCGGACCTGGGCGACCAGCAGGAACACCTTGCCGTGCGAGGCCCGGATCAGGTTGGCGAACTTGACCTCGTAGTCACGCCCCGACGCCGCCGTCAGCTCCCGGAGCCAGCCCTGCTGCTGGGCGTTGGGCTGGGTCGGCAGGACGATGCCGAGCTTCGAGGCGACGTCGCGGGCGTGCTGGTCGAGCGCGGCGTGCCCCATGACGAGATGGTCACCGGCCGCCTTGATCGCGGCGCTGGGCGCCCGCTGCTGTGCCTGCTGTCCGGCCGGACCCTCCCAGAGCCCGGCGAGCCGCACCTTGTTGAGGAAATCCCGGTCCGTCGCGGACAGTGGTCCCCAAGCGGTGGGTGTGGAGGCGGAGTCGAGGTCGGCCTGCGGGGTCCCGGCCCGGTCGGCGTACGACCAGACGGGGAAGGCGAGCGCGCCGAGCGTGGCCACGAGGACCGCGATGAGCAGGCCGGTGCCGTTGACGCGGCGCAGGGCGAAACGGCTGGACCGAACTATTCCACGCGACAAGGTGCCTCCTGGGGTGGGTAGTTGTGAGCGGGGGCGGTGCTCGGCGGTACCAGGGGATACGCGTGGGTCGGCCGCGCCGTTCAACGAGCCGACCCCCAACTCCCCGGGGCTCCGCCCCCGACCCCGGGGGTTTCCCACCCTCCCCAAGGCCTCAAGGGGCCAGGGCGACCCCTATGACGGGCTGAGGGTGCCCATGCGGGGCCGGCACCGGATGCCCGAGGGGCGCGGGGAACTGCGCGACCGGCCACGCAGGGCCGGCTCCTGGCAGCGGATCCTGGGGGCCGGCATCGAACGGGCCGAGGCCGTCCGCACCGCCCGGCACCGGATGCCTAAGGGGCGCGGGGAACTGCGCGACCGGCCACGCACGCGCCCGCACCCGAAAGCGAACCGGGGCGGCGCGCCCGGCGGGGTCAGTTGGGCTGGAGGCGGGCGCGCAGGGACGGGTGGTCGGCCACCACCGTGCAGGACCCCGGCGCGATCTCCGTGAACCCCGCGTCGCGGACCACCGGAAGCCCGGCGACGGTCAGCTCGCGCCACCCCGCAGGGGACGCCGTGCGTACGGACAGCGCGAAATCCGCCTCGCGCCAAGCCGCCCGCTCGCCCTCCGACAGCTCCCACCAGGCGAGCTGCGCCGCGTGCCCGGCCTGCGCCATGGTCTTGCCCGCGGACATGGCGAGTTCCGGGTTGAGCCAGAGCACCGGCGCGAGCGGGTCGGGCGCGTCCGGCTGCGCCGGGTCGTCCAGGTCGGTGCCGGACACCTGGAGCTTGGCCAGCTCCTTGGGCCAGCCGTCGAGCGGAACGGGCGGGAAGACGCGGACCTCCGCCGCCTTCCCGGTGACCGTGATGCCGGGCAGGGCCGAGGCCTTGCGCCACTCCGCGCCGCGGGCCCGCCGTACGACCTTGCGGATCCGCGCGTCCTGCCAGTCGCGCATGACCCGCGCCCACTCGCCCTCGTCGTCCCCCTCGCCCAGCGACCGCTCGTCGGAGAGGATCACGAGCACCGCGCGGGCGGCCGTCTCCAGTGCGTCGGTGCGCGCGGGCGGCTCGGTCTTCTCGATGTGGACGACGAGCGGCAGCACGAACTGCGGCGCCTCGTCGCGCGGGGACTCGTCGTGGAAGGGGCCCTCGGGAGGGGCGCCGTGGCCCTCGGGAGGGCTGTCCTGCGGGGCGTCCTGGGTGTTCTCGGTGCTCACCCGACCAGTCTGCCAGCCACCGAACCGGTGATTCTTGGCGGAATGAATCGTTCCGGGACAGGATGCGCGCATGAAGAGCGACCTTTTCGCCCAAGAGAACATGGCCCAGCCGGCGGCCGCCGCCGGAATGACCCTGGAGAACGCCAAGTCGATCAAGTACGCCGTCAACGGCGAGATGCTCGCGCGCCAGGGCGCGATGATCGCCTACCGCGGCAACCTGCAGTTCGAGCGGCGCGGCCAGGGCATCGGCGGCATGCTCAAGCGCGCCGTCACCGGCGAGGGCCTGCCCCTGATGGCGGTCAGCGGCCAGGGCGAGGCCTGGTTCGCGCACGAGGCGCAGAACTGTTTCATCGTCGACGTCGAGCCCGGCGACTCCCTCACCATCAACGGCCGCAACGTGCTGTGCTTCGACTCCTCGCTCAGCTACGAGATAAAGACGGTCAAGGGCTCCGGCATCGCCGGCGGCGGCCTCTTCAACAGCGTCTTCACCGGCCAGGGCCGGCTCGGCCTGATGTGTGAGGGCAACCCGCTGGTCATCCCGGTCTCGTCGCAGATGCCGGTCTACGTCGACACCGACGCGGTCGTCGGCTGGACCGCCAGCCTCCAGACCTCCCTGCACCGCTCGCAGTCCATCGGCTCGATGCTGCGCGGCGGTTCGGGCGAAGCCGTCCAGCTGATGCTCCAGGGCGAGGGCTACGTCATCGTCCGGCCGAGCGAGGCGACGCCGCAGAAGGCCCAGCAGCACTGAGCACCACACGCGCGCTGCGGGGCGTGGGCCGCCGGTACTCCATCGGCGGCCCCTGGGTCCTGCGCGACATCGACCTCGACCTTCCCGCGGGCGCCCTGGTCCGGATCGAAGGCGCCAACGGCACCGGAAAATCAACCCTGTTGAGGCTCATCGCCGGCATCGACGCGCCGACCGCGGGCCGTGTCACCGGCCGTCCGCGCACCGCCTACGTGCCCGAACGCTTCTCCGCGGCGCTGCCGTTCACCGCGTCCGGCTACCTCACCCACCTCGGCCGCGTCCACGGCCTCGACCGCCGGACGGCCGAGGAACGGGCGAGGTACTGGCTGGAGCGGTTCGGCGCGGCCGCGTACGCCGCGACCCCACTCGCCGAGCTGTCCAAGGGCACGAGCCAGAAGGTCGCCGTGGCCCAGGCGCTGCTCGCCGAGCCCGGACTCCTCGTCCTCGACGAGGCATGGACGGGACTCGACACCGCCGCACGCGCCGAACTGGAACGGGCGGTGCGCGAACGCGTCGCACGGGGCGCCACGGTCGTCCTCGTCGACCACGACCCCCGACGTCTCCCGGGGAGCGGGACGGCGCGTTACGCGGTGGCGGACGCGCGTCTGCGCCCCGTACCCGTGGCCCCCGACACCGCCCGCCACCCGGAGGCGTCCGTCCTTGTCGACATAGCCGGCACCGGGCCCCTGCCACCCCAACTCCCGGGATCGCCGGAGGAGTTGAGCGGACCCGGCGGAACGCGCACGCTGCGCGTTCCGGGCCGTCCATTCCGACGACCTGCTGCGGGCCCTGCTCGCGGCCGGCCCGCCCTGGCACATCGAAGGGGTACGCAGACCGTGAGCCCGCTCCTGCCGCTCGTCCGCTACCAGAGCGCGCTGCTCCTGCGCTCCCAGCGCTGGCTCGCACCGTTCCTGCTGTACGCCGCCTTCCTCGGCATCGGCGTCCGGGCGGGGGATCGCGTGCTCGACTCGCTGGGGTACGCGGCCGCCGGGCTGCTCCCGGTGGCGGCCTGGCTGGTGCACCTCTGCGTCACCCACGAGCCGGAGGCCGCGCGGGCGTGCACCGCGGCGGCGGCGGGGCCGGGCCGCGCCCACCTCGCCGCCCTGCTCTGCGCGACGGGCTCGGCGGCCCTGCTGGGCCTCGCGGGCACGGCGTACGTCGTCGCCGTGAGCGATCCGGTGAGCGGGAACCGGCGGATCGCGGTGGCGCCGGGTTCCGCAATGGCGGCGGGTCTGCTCGCCGCGGCGGTGTGCGTACTGACCGGCGCCGCGGTCGGCGCGCTCGGCAGCCGGCCCGTGCTGCACGCGCGGGGCTGGTCCCTCGCGCTCACCGCGTCGGCCGCGCTGCTCGCCCTGGTCCTCACGCCGTCCCCCGCCAAGTACGCGGTGACGGGCCTGGTCACCGGCGCGCGGACCGGAGCCGTACCCCTGGCGGTGCTGCCCCTGGCCGCGGCCCTCGCGCTCGCCGCGGCGGCCGCGGCCGGGGTCTGCGCGCTCAGCTCGCGACGCCGGTGAGCCGGCCCCCGGGGGCCGATTAGGCTCGGGCCATGGACGAGACACGGCCGCACGACGACACCACCTACTGCGAGACGGGGCCCGTGGCCGCTGCCCCCGCGCCCGCTGCGTACGAGGGCCCCTTCGCCGAGTGCGTCCTGTGCCGCGCGCCCACCGAGTACCCGGAGTCCACCAAGGGCAGCACGCTCTGCCCGGTGTGCGCGTGGCAGGAGGCGCAGCGCACGGCCTGCTCCGGCTGACCGGCGCCGCTGCCGCGCCCTTCCCCGAGCGACGCCTGTCCCCGAGCGGCGCCCGTCCCGAGCGACGCCTAGTGGTGCGCCGCCGCCGCTCCGCGGATCAGGTCGGACACCTTCACGAAGCGGTACCCGCGCTTGCGCAGCTCCGGCACGACGCGCTGGAGCGCCGTGTCGGTGACCGGCGCCGCGCTGCGCGTGCAGTGCATGACCACCAGGGATCCGGGCTTGACCCCGGCGAGGACCTGCTCGGCCACCGCGTTGGCGTCCGTGGCGAAGGCGTCGCCGCTCACCACGTCCCACTGGACGCCGGTCATCTTCAACGGGGCGAGCTCGCGCAGCACCTCGTCGTTGTAGCACCCGCCGGGGAAGCGGAAGTACGGAACGGCGTTGCGCACCCCGGCCTTCTTGAACTGGGCCGTCGCCTTCTCCACGTCGGCGCGCATCTGCCCCTTCTCGACCACGGGCAGCCCGTAGCAGTCGGACGTGAAGGAGTAGTGGCTGTAGGAGTGGTTGCCGATCTCGAAGTTGGGGTCCGTTCCGATGGCGCGTGCCTCGGCCGGGTACTCCTCGGCCCAGCGGCCCGTCATGAACACCGTGGCCGGCACCTTCAGACGGCGCAGATCGGCGATGAGCGCCGGGTTGTCGAAGCGCTCGCCGCCGGCCGCGCGCGGTCCCTGGTCGGCCGTCATGTCGGCGTCGAAGGTGAGCGCCACGACCTTCTCGCCCTGGGTGCCGGGCGCCCGCTGGAAGACCGGGGTGACGCCGCCGGGGCCCGGGGCCATGGTCGGGGCGCTCTGGGCCGCCGAGGGCGCGGCCGCGCCGACGGGGCCGGGCGCGGAGGGAGCGGACGTGTCGGTCCGCCGGGGCGGGGCCGAGGCCGGGTCGGAGCCGCAGCCCGCGAGCGACGCACCGAGCAGGGCCACAGCGAGCAGCTTTCGCACAGAGATAGTCACGTTCGGAACGTAGCTGGTCATATAGGACGATTTGTTCAGGGTGCCTGCGCCATGCCGGAGATTCCGGCCAATGCCGGACAGGGCCGGCATGGTTCCCTCGTCCCGGTGGGGTTCGGCGTCTACGCCGGGCCCGTGCCGCCCCCCGGGGCCGTGCCCGTGGGCCCGCGCCCGGCGGCCCGCGACGCGCGATCCGGCGGCGCGGACTAGGCTCGTTCCATACGGCAGGCCCACCCGAACGCGCCCGTGCGCAGGCAGGGCGTGGTGCACGCCCCCGGGAGGCGATGTGTCCGGATCCCGTACCGCGGCCGTGTGCTCGACGGTCTGCTCGACCGCCGCCCTGGTCGCCCTCGCCGGCGTGGCCACCGCGCACGCGGACGACACCGGCTCCCTCACCGCCCAGCAGATCGCCCAGCGCTCCCGCGCGGCCCTGCTCGGCGCGACGTCCCTGCACATGACGGCCAAGGGCGACCTCGGCACGTCCGGCGCCGCGAGCTCGACCTCCTTCGACCTCACACTGGACAGGGCGGGGAACTGCCGCGGCTCGGTCGGCCTCGGCCCCCGGGGCTCGGTCCAGATCGTGAAGCGGGGCAGCGACGTCTGGCTGAAGCCGGACGCGGCGTTCTGGAAGAACGAGGTGCCGGGCGGCGGCAGCGCGCTGGCCTCCCTCGTCGGCGGCCGCTACCTCAAGGGGACCACCAACGACCCGGTCCTGCGCACCAGCACAGACGTCTGCGACCTGGACACCTTCCGGCAGTCCATCGCCGGCGCCACGCAGCAGCCCGCCACCGGGCTCACCAAGGGGAAGCCGACCACGGTCGACGGCGTCGCGGTCATCCCCGTCACCGGCACCCAGCAGGGCCGCACCATCACGCTCGACGTGGCCGCGACCGGCACGCCCTACCCGGTCCGGATCACCATCGCCAAGGCGGGCGCGAAGACCCCCGACGCGACCATACGCTTCGACGGCTACGACAAGCCGGTACCGACAGCGACCCCGCCCGCCGACCAGTCCGTCGACATCTCGGGCCTCACCAACCGCGCGTCCTGATCGGCGCGTCGTGAGCGGCGCGTCCTGAAGCGCGCGAGGGCCGCGTTCCCCCGATCGTGCGAGGGAACGCGGCCCGGCGCCACCGGTGGCGCCGGCCTCAGACGAGCTCGGCGCTCAGCGTGATCGTGGTCCCGGACAGGGCCTGGCTCACCGGGCAGTTCTTCTTGGCGTCCTCGGCGGCCGCCTGGAAGGCGTCCGCGTCGAGGCCGGTAACCTCACCGCGCACGGTGAGGTGGATGCCGGTGATGCCCTCGCCGGGCTGGAAGGTGACGTCGGCCTTGGTCTCCAGGCGGGTGGGCGGGTTGCCCGCCTGCGTCAGACCGTGCGAGAGGGCCATCGAGAAGCAGCTGGAGTGGGCGCCCGCGATGAGCTCCTCCGGGCTGGTCCTGCCGTTGGCCTGCTCGGCGCGGGACGGCCAGGAGACCGCCTGCGAGGCGATGCCCGAGGAGTCGAAGGTGACGGTGCCGGAGCCCTTGACGAGCTCGCCTTCCCAGACCGTGTGCGCCGTGCGCGTGGTGGCCATGATGATTCCCTTCTGTGGCCGAGGGGGCGGTGGACGGATGCAGCAAGAGCCCCCTCGGCGCCAAACCTACTGCCCCACAAGGCCCTTCGCGTCGCGCGCCAGGGCGGTCAGCCGGGAGATCGCCCGGAAGTACTTCTTGCGGTAGCCGCCGTTCAGCATCTCGTCACTGAACAGCCGGTCGAAGGGGACACCGGAGGCCAGGACCGGGACCTCGCGGTCGTAGAGGCGGTCGGCGAGCACCACGAGCCGCAGCGCGGTCGACTGGTCGGGCACCGGCCCCACATCGGTCAGGCACACCGCGCGCACCCCGTCCGTGAGCGCCCCGTACCGGCTGGGGTGGACGCGCGCGAGATGGTCGAGCAGCTGCGGGAAGTCGTCGAGCGCGGCGCCCTCGGTGGCGTACGCGGCCTTGGTGACCTGCTCGTCGGAGTACGGGGGAGGGGCTTCGGGCAGCCCGCGGTGGCGGTAGTCCTCGCCGTCGATCCTGAGCGGCCGGAAGTGGGCCGAGAGACCCTGGATCTCGCGCAGGAAGTCGGCGGCCGCGAACCGGCCCTCGCCGAGCTTGCCCGGCAGCGTGTTGGAGGTCGCCGCGAGCGCCACGCCCTGCTCGACGAGCTTGCGGAGCAGCGAGGAGACGAGCACGGTGTCGCCCGGGTCGTCGAGCTCGAACTCGTCGATGCACAGCAGCCGGTGGCCGCTGAGCGTCTGCACGGTCTGCTGGAAGCCCAGGGCGCCGACCAGGTTGGTCAGCTCGACGAAGGTGCCGAAGGCCTTGAGCGCGGGCTCGGCGGGGGTCGCGTGCCACAGGGAGGCGAGCAGGTGGGTCTTGCCGACGCCGTACCCCCCGTCGAGGTACACGCCGCGCGGGCCGGCCGCCGCGGCAGGCTTCTTCGCGAACCACCGGCGCCTGGCACCGGAGGCGTGCGCTCCGCCGAGCCCCGCCGCGAAGGAGGAGAGCACGGTGACCGCTTCGGCCTGGCTCGGCTGGTTCGGGTCCGGCACGTACGTCTCGAAGCGAACCGAGTCGAACCGCGGCGGCGGCACCATCTCCGCGACCAGACGGTCGGCGGGGACGTGCGGCGCGCGGGCACAGAGGGACACCGGGGCCGCTTGGGCTATGGGGCTGGTCGACACAGTTCCCCACTGTAAGGGGCGTGCCAGACTGCACGGCATGCGACAACTGTTCCCTGTGACCGACCAGACACCGCGGGCCGAGGGCGCCGGATCCGGCGCGAGCGCGCAGTGGTCGCTCGACGAACTGGCCGACGCGTACGCGTATCCCCGCACGGACGGCCCCTGGCTGCGGGCCAACATGGTGTCCTCGCTCGACGGGGCAGGCCAGCACGAAGGCCGCTCGCAGCCCCTCTCCAGCGAGACCGACATGCGCATCTTCGGCACCCTGCGGGCGTTGGCGGACGTGGTCGTCGTCGGTGCGGAAACGGTACGCCTGGAGGGCTACCGGCCGGCCAGGGCGCGGGCTGAGTTCGCGGAACGCCGCAAAGCGGCCGGGCAGGGACCCGCCCCGGCGATCGCCGTGGTCACCGCGAGCCTCGACCTCGACTTCTCGCTCCCGCTGTTCACCTCGCCGCTCGTCCCCACCGTGGTCCTGACCGGCGCGGCCGCGGATCCCGACCGGGTCCGTGCGGCCGAACGGGCGGGCGCGCAGGTGCTGGTCGCCGGCGACGGGCCCGGCGTCGAACCGCGCCGGGCGGTGCGGGCCCTCGCCGACCGCGGCCATCTGCGCCTCCTCACCGAGGGCGGGCCCCGGCTGCTCGGCCAGTTCGTGGCCGCGGAGGTCCTGGACGAGCTGTGCCTGACCATGTCCCCGACGCTGACCGCGGGTGACGCCCAGCGCATCGCCGGAGGGCCCGCGGTGCAGGTCCCCCAGCGGTTCGCCCCGACGTCGGTACTGGAAGACGCCGGGTTCCTCTACACGCGTTACCGTCGGATCTGACGATCGGCGGAATTTGTCGTTCCGGTTAGCTCACGCTGGGCACACTTACCTCACGCACACCCCGTGTGGGCACGGGGAAGGATGGTTTCCGCAGGGGCCGGACCCGCCACGTCGTGGTGGCGGCGGCCATGGAGAGAACAGAAGGGCGTCTGTGGTGTTCACGAGCGTATTGATGATCGAGAAGCCCCTGACCTCCGTCGACGTGGAATTCGTCACCACTTTGCACGGCGACGAGCCGGTGTCCTTCGTCGTGCTCATGCAGCCCAGGGGCGATCAGGACCGCCTTCTCCGCGCGATCGACGACGTGGCGCTCGGCGAGCTCGACGATGCCGTCCACGAGAACGAGGAACCCGAGGGCAGGGCCGCACAGGGCCCCGCCGAGCTCGCCCTCCAGCACTCGGTGCAGTCGCTGCGTGCCGCGGGCAGCAAGGCCGTGGGGCAGGTCGTCGACGACCATCCCCTGGACATGCTCAAGGCCGTCGTCGACGAGGTGGGCGCCGACGAGGTCATCGTGCTGACCGCCCCGCACTACGTGGAGGAGTTCTTCCACCGCGACTGGGCCTCCCGGGCCCGCCACAAGGTGGGCGTGCCCGTCCTCAAGCTCTTCGCGCACAGCGAGTAGGACCGAGTAGGACCGGACACGACCGGACAGGACCGAGCAGGACAGCGAGCGGAACGGCGCACGGCCCCGCACGGAGCCGTGTACGGAGCGGAGCCCCCGGGGGAACTAGGCTGGGGGCTCCTTCTGTACGTCGCACCCCGGGAGAGAACCGCATGGCCTCCGCCATTCCCACCGCCATGGAACGGCCGCACTTCATCGGCATCGGCGGTGCCGGCATGTCGGGCATCGCGAAGATCCTGGCTCAGCGCGGGGCCGAGGTCGCGGGCAGCGACGCGAAGGAGTCCGCCACCGCCGCGTCGCTGCGCTCCCTCGGCGCCACCGTGCACATCGGCCACGCCGCAGGACACCTCGCCGACGACGCCACCTGTGTGGTCGTCTCCAGCGCGATCCGCGCCGACAACCCCGAGCTGGCCCGCGCCGCCGAGCTGGCCGTGCCCGTCGTGCACCGCTCGGACGCGCTGGCCTCGCTCATGGACGGCCTGCGCGCCATCGCCGTGGCGGGCACCCACGGCAAGACGACCACCACCTCGATGCTGGCCGTCGCCCTGACCGAGCTGGGCCTGGACCCCTCGTACGCGATCGGCGGCGACCTCGAAGGCCCCGGCACCAACGCCCGGCACGGCGAGGGCGACATCTTCGTGGCCGAGGCCGACGAGAGCGACCGCAGCTTCCAGAAGTACGACCCCGAGGTCGCCATCGTCCTCAACGTCGAGCTCGACCACCACGCCAACTACGCCTCGATGGACGAGATCTACGAGTCCTTCGAGACCTTCGTGGGCAAGGTCAACCCCGGCGGCACCCTGGTGATCTCCGCCGACCAGCAGGGCGCGGTCGAGCTGGCGCGGCGCGTGCGCGACCAGGCCGGCCTGAACGTCGTGACGTACGGCGAGTCCGACGCCGCCGCCGTGAAGGTCCACAAGATCACCCCGCGCGGCCTCACCTCCGAGGTGACCGTCCTCCTGAACGGCAAGTTCCTGACCTTCACGGTCTCGGTTCCGGGCCGCCACTACGCCCTCAACGCGGTCGCCGCGCTCGCCGCGGGCGTCGCCCTCGGCATCCCCGCGCACAATCTGGCCTCCGCGCTCGGCAAGTACACCGGCGTCAAGCGCCGCCTCCAGCTCAAGGGCGAGGCGAAGGGCGTCCAGGTCATCGACTCCTACGCGCACCACCCCACCGAGATGACCGCCGACCTGGAGGCCATGCGCGGAGCCGCCACGGACGCCCGCCTCCTCGTCGTCTTCCAGCCCCACCTCTTCTCCCGCACGCAGGAGCTCGGCAAGGAGATGGGCGAGGCCCTCGCGCTGGCCGACCTCTCCGTCGTCCTCGACATCTACCCGGCCCGCGAGGACCCGGTCCCCGGTGTCACCAGCGAGCTGATCATCGACGCGGCCAAGGCGGCGGGCGCCACGGTCACCGCCGTCCACGACAAGGAGACCGTCCCGGACGTCATCGCGGGAATGGCGGCCCCCGGTGATCTCGTTCTCACCATGGGCGCGGGTGACGTGACGGACCTCGGCCCGGCCATCCTGGCCCGCCTGTCGAACTGACCGGACACGCTCCGGCACAGCCCGCCGGCGACCCGACACCGAACCGAGCGAGGAGCACCCCATGGCGTACGACGTAGAGAAGCCGGACGAGCAGTGGCGCGCGGAGCTGACGCCCGCCGAGTACCAGGTGCTGCGCCAGGCCGGCACGGAGCCCGCCTTCGTCGGTGAGTACACCGACACCAAGACGGAGGGCGTCTACTCCTGCCGCGCCTGCGGGGCCGAACTGTTCACCTCCCGCGAGAAGTTCGAGTCGCACTGCGGCTGGCCGAGCTTCTACGACCCGAAGGACAGCGACGCGGTCGAACTCATCGCCGACCGCTCCCACGGCATGGTCCGCACCGAGGTCCGCTGCGTGAAGTGCGGCTCCCACCTCGGCCACGTCTTCGAGGGGGAGGGGTACGCGACCCCGACCGACCAGCGCTACTGCATCAACTCGATCTCGCTGCGGCTGACTCCGGACGGCGCGGCGAACTGACGCGGAGCGGCAGCCAGAAGCAGGCCGCGGCCAGGAGCGCGGTCGTCGCACCGCCGGTCAGGACGGGAACATTCCCCAGGCGGGCGGCGAGCGCGCCCGCCGTCAGGGCCCCGGCCGGAACCGTGGCCGGCGGGGCGGCCTGGGTGAAGCCGGCGACGCGGCCCTGGAGTTGGGACGGGGCGACCAGCTGCTGGGCGGTCCGCATGGAGATCGCCCAGACGGTCGCCGTGATGCCGAACGCCAGCTGATAGGCGAGGAGCGGGAGGAACCCGACGACGTCCGGATCCTCGGCGAGGATCTCCGAGGCGCAGCGCGAGACGAAGTCCGCCGCGTGGAGCCGCATGGCGTGCGCCGTGTCCACCGGGACCTCGCGCCGCCGCGCATGGGCACCGGGTCGCGCCACGCCCCAGTCGGGATTCCCGTAGAGCACGCCCGAGAACACACCGTCCCCGAGCCTGTCGAAGATCGATTCGCGGCCCATCTCGACATGGTCGGCCGGGCGCAGCAGCCCGTCCGTGCGCTCCAGCAGGAACTCGGCCCAGCGCAGCGAACCGTGAAACTCGCGGACCTCGTCGAGGGGCCGGGTGCGGGTCAGCAGGGCGTGCAGCAGGCCGATCCGGAGAGAGGGCAGGTCGAGCGGCTGCCAGGGCATGGCCACCGGATGAACGCGCACAAGGCCCTGTCCGCACGGCCGTGCTCACACCGCCGACGGGCGCTCGCGGTCAGGATGCCGGCCGCTTGTCGATCGTGAGCCGCTCGCGCTTCCTGTCCTCGTCGCGGACGGGCACCTTCTTGGTCTCCGGCTTGGTCCGAGTGTCGTCCGCTGGTTCCTTGTCGCTCCCCGTGGCGCCTCCCAGGCCGCAAGTGCCTTGAACCTAAGAGGCGTTGCCGGTGGTACGCAAGGGACGATTTCGGCCGGGCGTCGGGCGCGCGGCGCCGGTCACGGCTCCCGCGCGGCAGCCGGCCGTGCCTGGCCGCGCGCTACGCGTGTTCGCGCAACCGGACTTCGAAGACGCTGCCGTCGGACGGCGCGGGTACGGAGATCGCGGCCGCCCAGGCATCGGGCACGGCGAGGTCCGCCACGGTCCACGACGCGGGCGTGCCCGGCACCCCGGCGGCCACGACCACCGGGCCCGCGCTCTCCGGGCGGGTCTCGACGGCGCGGAGATCGGTCGTGATCCCTATACCGACCGCCTTCAGGACGGCTTCCTTACGGGTCCAGCAGCGAAGAAAGGCCCACGTGCGGGCGCCCCCTTGCTCGGCACCCAGGACGACCTCGTGCTCCGACTCGGTCAGGGTGGCGGGCGCGAGCTCCTCGACCGGGAAATCCCGTACGCCCTCGACGTCCACTCCCACGGGAACGCGGGCCACGGCGAGCATGCCGCAGCCGGTGGTGTGCGAGATGCTGATCCAGAGCGGCGACTGCGGATACAGCACGGCGGGCGGGCCGTGGAGCGGGTCACCGCACCCGGGGCAGGGCCTGCGGCCGAGGCCTATCTCCGCGGGAGCCACGCCGAGCAGTCCGGAGAGGATGCGCCGGCTCGCGGCGCGCCCCGCGACGAAGCCCACCGCGGTCGGCGGATGCACGATCCTGGCGGCGCGCTCCCGCTCGTTCTCGCTGAGCAGAGCCAGGTCGCGGGGATCGGGGGAACTGCCTTCGGTGCGCCACCACCAGGCGTGCGCGACAGCGGTGCCGGGTTCGAGGATCAAGGTCACGGCAGCACGCTACAACGCAGGACGGCGCGGGGTTGACGGCCAAGTTGACTCAAGGTGAGCGGAGGCGTAAGGTTTCACGGGTTGCCACAGAGCCGGAACGGTTCTGCGACAACCGTCCGCCGCAGCTTCTGCGGCCACCCAACTCAGCACGATCCCTCGACGGGGCCGAATTCGGCATGCCGAATTCATTTTTCTCGTCGGACCGGAAGACTCGATTATGAATCGGCCGGGGAAATCAGCTAGAGTTCGGGACGTCGGAACGGCCCAACAGCCGGAAAGACAAACCCCGATCCGACGGGGAATCGGACACGAAAGCGTCTGGTAGAGTCGGAAACACGAAATACCGAAGGGAAGCGCCCGGAGGAAAGCCCGAGAGGGTGAGTACAAAGGAAGCGTCCGTTCCTTGAGAACTCAACAGCGTGCCAAAAGTCAACGCCAGATTGACAACCCCGTCTCCATTTCGGTGGAGCGAGGTTCCTTTGAAAAGTCCTGTCGGTCCTTGTGGCCGGCAGGCGATTACACAGCGAGGACGCTGTGGACGGGCCGCCTTATTCCGGTGGTTCCGTCCCGCTCTTACGTGATGTGTGCACCCGATTACGGGTAAACATTCATGGAGAGTTTGATCCTGGCTCAGGACGAACGCTGGCGGCGTGCTTAACACATGCAAGTCGAACGATGAAGCCCTTCGGGGTGGATTAGTGGCGAACGGGTGAGTAACACGTGGGCAATCTGCCCTTCACTCTGGGACAAGCCCTGGAAACGGGGTCTAATACCGGATAACACTCCTCAAAGCATTTTGAGGGGTTAAAAGCTCCGGCGGTGAAGGATGAGCCCGCGGCCTATCAGCTTGTTGGTGGGGTAATGGCCTACCAAGGCGACGACGGGTAGCCGGCCTGAGAGGGCGACCGGCCACACTGGGACTGAGACACGGCCCAGACTCCTACGGGAGGCAGCAGTGGGGAATATTGCACAATGGGCGAAAGCCTGATGCAGCGACGCCGCGTGAGGGATGACGGCCTTCGGGTTGTAAACCTCTTTCAGCAGGGAAGAAGCGAAAGTGACGGTACCTGCAGAAGAAGCGCCGGCTAACTACGTGCCAGCAGCCGCGGTAATACGTAGGGCGCAAGCGTTGTCCGGAATTATTGGGCGTAAAGAGCTCGTAGGCGGCTTGTCACGTCGGATGTGAAAGCCCGGGGCTTAACCCCGGGTCTGCATTCGATACGGGCTAGCTAGAGTGTGGTAGGGGAGATCGGAATTCCTGGTGTAGCGGTGAAATGCGCAGATATCAGGAGGAACACCGGTGGCGAAGGCGGATCTCTGGGCCATTACTGACGCTGAGGAGCGAAAGCGTGGGGAGCGAACAGGATTAGATACCCTGGTAGTCCACGCCGTAAACGTTGGGAACTAGGTGTTGGCGACATTCCACGTCGTCGGTGCCGCAGCTAACGCATTAAGTTCCCCGCCTGGGGAGTACGGCCGCAAGGCTAAAACTCAAAGGAATTGACGGGGGCCCGCACAAGCAGCGGAGCATGTGGCTTAATTCGACGCAACGCGAAGAACCTTACCAAGGCTTGACATATACCGGAAAGCATCAGAGATGGTGCCCCCCTTGTGGTCGGTATACAGGTGGTGCATGGCTGTCGTCAGCTCGTGTCGTGAGATGTTGGGTTAAGTCCCGCAACGAGCGCAACCCTTGTTCTGTGTTGCCAGCATGCCCTTCGGGGTGATGGGGACTCACAGGAGACTGCCGGGGTCAACTCGGAGGAAGGTGGGGACGACGTCAAGTCATCATGCCCCTTATGTCTTGGGCTGCACACGTGCTACAATGGCCGGTACAAAGAGCTGCGATGCCGCGAGGCGGAGCGAATCTCAAAAAGCCGGTCTCAGTTCGGATTGGGGTCTGCAACTCGACCCCATGAAGTCGGAGTTGCTAGTAATCGCAGATCAGCATTGCTGCGGTGAATACGTTCCCGGGCCTTGTACACACCGCCCGTCACGTCACGAAAGTCGGTAACACCCGAAGCCGGTGGCCCAACCCCTTGTGGGAGGGAGCTGTCGAAGGTGGGACTGGCGATTGGGACGAAGTCGTAACAAGGTAGCCGTACCGGAAGGTGCGGCTGGATCACCTCCTTTCTAAGGAGCACAGCACCGTCTGCAGACAAATGTTCTGCACGGTCAGCTCATGGGTGGAACGTTGACTATTCGGCACAGTTCAGTTGGATGAGTTTTGCGAGTACTGCTTCGGCGTGGAAAGCGGACACATCGACTGGCTGGGCCGGGCACGCTGTTGGGTATCTGAAGGTACGGCCGTCATGGTTGTGTCTTCGGTCGCCGGCCCCAGTGAACTCCACTGAATGGTGGGGGTGATGGGTGGTTGGTCGTTGTTTGAGAACTGCACAGTGGACGCGAGCATCTGTGGCCAAGTTTTTAAGGGCGCACGGTGGATGCCTTGGCACCAGGAACCGATGAAGGACGTGGGAGGCCACGATAGTCCCCGGGGAGCCGTCAACCAGGCTTTGATCCGGGGGTTTCCGAATGGGGAAACCCGGCAGTCGTCATGGGCTGTCACCCATACCTGAACACATAGGGTATGTGGAGGGAACGAGGGGAAGTGAAACATCTCAGTACCCTCAGGAAGAGAAAACAACCGTGATTCCGGGAGTAGTGGCGAGCGAAACCGGATGAGGCCAAACCGTATGCGTGTGATACCCGGCAGGGGTTGCGCATGCGGGGTTGTGGGATCTCTCTTTCACAGTCTGCCGGCTGTGAGGCGAGTCAGAAACCGTTGGTGTAGGCGAAGGACATGCGAAAGGTCCGGCGTAGAGGGTAAGACCCCCGTAGCTGAAACATCAACGGCTCGTTTGAGAGACACCCAAGTAGCACGGGGCCCGAGAAATCCCGTGTGAATCTGGCGGGACCACCCGCTAAGCCTAAATATTCCCTGGTGACCGATAGCGGATAGTACCGTGAGGGAATGGTGAAAAGTACCGCGGGAGCGGAGTGAAATAGTACCTGAAACCGTGTGCCTACAAGCCGTGGGAGCGTCGCGCATTGAGTTTACTCAGTGCGTCGTGACTGCGTGCCTTTTGAAGAATGAGCCTGCGAGTTAGCGGTGTGTAGCGAGGTTAACCCGTGTGGGGAAGCCGTAGCGAAAGCGAGTCCGAACAGGGCGATTGAGTTGCACGCTCTAGACCCGAAGCGGAGTGATCTAGCCATGGGCAGGTTGAAGCGGCTGTAAGAGGTCGTGGAGGACCGAACCCACCAGGGTTGAAAACCTGGGGGATGACCTGTGGTTAGGGGTGAAAGGCCAATCAAACTCCGTGATAGCTGGTTCTCCCCGAAATGCATTTAGGTGCAGCGTCGTGTGTTTCTTGCCGGAGGTAGAGCACTGGATAGGCGATGGGCCCTACCGGGTTACTGACCTTAGCCAAACTCCGAATGCCGGTAAGTGAGAGCACGGCAGTGAGACTGTGGGGGATAAGCTCCATGGTCGAGAGGGAAACAGCCCAGAGCATCGACTAAGGCCCCTAAGCGTACGCTAAGTGGGAAAGGATGTGGAGTCGCAGAGACAACCAGGAGGTTGGCTTAGAAGCAGCCACCCTTGAAAGAGTGCGTAATAGCTCACTGGTCAAGTGATTCCGCGCCGACAATGTAGCGGGGCTCAAGCGTACCGCCGAAGTCGTGTCATTCATACACATAGGGCCAACGCCTGTATGGATGGGTAGGGGAGCGTCGTGTGCCGGGTGAAGCTGCAGCGGAAGCTAGTGGTGGACGGTTCACGAGTGAGAATGCAGGCATGAGTAGCGATACACACGTGAGAAACGTGTGCGCCGATTGACTAAGGGTTCCTGGGTCAAGCTGATCTGCCCAGGGTAAGTCGGGACCTAAGGCGAGGCCGACAGGCGTAGTCGATGGACAACCGGTTGATATTCCGGTACCCGCTTTGAAACGCCCAATATCGAGCCCATTAATGCTAAGGCCGTGAAGCCGCCCTGATCTCTTCGGAGTTGAGGGGAGTGGTGGAGCCGCTGACCCAAGGTGGTAGTAGGTAAGCGATGGGGTGACGCAGGAAGGTAGTCCAACCCGGGCGGTGGTTGTCCCGGGGTAAGGGTGTAGGCCGTGCGGTAGGCAAATCCGTCGCACATTAAGGCTGAGACCTGATGCCGAGCCGATTGTGGTGAAGTGGATGATCCTATGCTGTCGAGAAAAGCCTCTAGCGAGTTTCATGGCGGCCCGTACCCTAAACCGACTCAGGTGGTCAGGTAGAGAATACCGAGGCGTTCGGGTGAACTATGGTTAAGGAACTCGGCAAAATGCCCCCGTAACTTCGGGAGAAGGGGGGCCATCACCGGTGATGAGATTTACTCTCTGAGCTGGGGGTGGCCGCAGAGACCAGCGAGAAGCGACTGTTTACTAAAAACACAGGTCCGTGCGAAGCCGTAAGGCGATGTATACGGACTGACGCCTGCCCGGTGCTGGAACGTTAAGGGGACCGGTTAGTGACCTTTCGGGGTTGCGAAGCTGAGAACTTAAGCGCCAGTAAACGGCGGTGGTAACTATAACCATCCTAAGGTAGCGAAATTCCTTGTCGGGTAAGTTCCGACCTGCACGAATGGCGTAACGACTTCTCGACTGTCTCAACCATAGGCCCGGTGAAATTGCACTACGAGTAAAGATGCTCGTTTCGCGCAGCAGGACGGAAAGACCCCGGGACCTTTACTACAGTTTGATATTGGTGTTCGGTTCGGCTTGTGTAGGATAGGTGGGAGACTTTGAAGCGGCCACGCCAGTGGTTGTGGAGTCGTCGTTGAAATACCACTCTGGTCGTGCTGGATGTCTAACCTCGGTCCGTGATCCGGATCAGGGACAGTGTCTGATGGGTAGTTTAACTGGGGCGGTTGCCTCCTAAAGAGTAACGGAGGCGCCCAAAGGTTCCCTCAGCCTGGTTGGCAATCAGGTGTTGAGTGTAAGTGCACAAGGGAGCTTGACTGTGAGACCGACGGGTCGAGCAGGGACGAAAGTCGGGACTAGTGATCCGGCGGTGGCTTGTGGAAGCGCCGTCGCTCAACGGATAAAAGGTACCCCGGGGATAACAGGCTGATCTTCCCCAAGAGTCCATATCGACGGGATGGTTTGGCACCTCGATGTCGGCTCGTCGCATCCTGGGGCTGGAGTCGGTCCCAAGGGTTGGGCTGTTCGCCCATTAAAGCGGTACGCGAGCTGGGTTTAGAACGTCGTGAGACAGTTCGGTCCCTATCCGCTGCGCGCGCAGGAACATTGAGAAGGGCTGTCCCTAGTACGAGAGGACCGGGACGGACGAACCTCTGGTGTGCCAGTTGTCCTGCCAAGGGCATGGCTGGTTGGCTACGTTCGGAAAGGATAACCGCTGAAAGCATCTAAGCGGGAAGCCTGCTTCGAGATGAGTGTTCCCACCTCCTTGAGAGGGTAAGGCTCCCAGTAGACGACTGGGTTGATAGGCCAGATGTGGAAGCCCGGTAACGGGTGGAGCTGACTGGTACTAATAGGCCGAGGGCTTGTCCTCAGTTGCTCGCGTCCACTGTGTTTGTTCTGAAGCAATGAACTCCCGCATGCCTCTTTGGGTGTGTGCTGGTCGAGTTCAACTTCATAGTGTTTCGGTGGTCATAGCGTTAGGGAAACGCCCGGTTACATTCCGAACCCGGAAGCTAAGCCTTTCAGCGCCGATGGTACTGCAGGGGGGACCCTGTGGGAGAGTAGGACGCCGCCGAACAAATTTTAGGGGAAAGCCCCGCACCAGATCGTAGAAATACGGTCACGGTGCGGGGCTTTTTCGCGTTCCGAGATCTTGGGGAACGATGGGGAACAATGCGGGCATGGATCTCGACATGGATCTCGATCTGGACCGGCTCGCCAGCCGGGCCCGCGGCCTCATCGTCCCCGGTCGGCGGCGCATCCTCGGCATCGTAGGGCCTCCCGGAGCTGGGAAGTCCACGCTGGCAAGCGAGTTGGTGGGACGGCTCGACGGGCAGGCCGTGCTGGTGCCCATGGACGGCTTCCACCTCGCCGGCGCCGAACTGCGCCGTCTCGGGCGTGCCGAACGCAAGGGCGCTCCCGACACCTTCGACGCGGCCGGATACGCCGCCCTGCTCGGTCGGCTGCGCTCGCCCCACCCCGGCACCGTCGTCTACGCGCCGGATTTCGACCGGTCGTTGGAGGAAGCGGTGGCCGGGAGCATCGCCGTCGATCCCGCGGTGCCGCTCGTACTGACCGAAGGCAACTACCTGCTTCACGACGACGGTGCCTGGCAGCAGGTGCCGGACCTCCTCGACGAGATCTGGTACCTCCACCTCGACGACGAGGAGCGGGTGCGCCGGCTGGTCGAGCGGCATGTGCGGCACGGAAGAACCCGGCCCGGCGCCGAGCGCTGGGTGAGGGAGTCCGACGAGGTCAACGCGCGTCTCGTGGCCGCCGCCCGTACGCGGGCCGATCTTGTCATCACCCAGGCGCACACTGGGTAGGCTCGCAACTCTGGCGACCGTGCAAGGGAAGGCAGCAGACGTGGGGATATTCCGACGAGGGCCGAGGCGGGACGCGAGCGACGTTCCACGGGACTCCGAGTTCGGCTTCTTCTCCCAGGACGAGGGGGCCCGGTTCCGCGCCCTGGTCCGAGAGGCGTTCGCCGAGCTCGGCCTGGAGGTCACGGTCTACGCGGACTCGGTGAAGGACAGCGGCGGCCGGCGGTTCGGGCTCGGCAATCTCGCCGCCGTCTGCCACAACGAACCCCGGGGGCCGCGCGCGTGGCCGGAACTGATCCGCAGGCACGTCGGAATGGTGCTGCGCACGATGGACGCGCCGTCCGCGCTCGACACCATGCCGCCCGACCAGATCCGGGCCCAGCTCTACCCCCGAGTGATCAGCGGCGACGGCCTTGATCCGCAGAGCTTCGGCTATGCGCGCAGTGTGGCGCCCGGCCTCTACGAGATCCTCGCCCTCGATCTCCCCGAGAGCGTCATGATGCTGACCGACGAGGCGCTCGAACCCCTCGGCAAGGTGCCTGACCTGCGCGAAATGGCGTTGCGCAACCTGCGGGAGCTGCCCGTCGAGAGCCACGAGCGAGTCAAGGGCGATGACGGAGCGCACTTCGACATCGTCGTCGGCGACTCCTTCTACACGGCGAGCCGGGTGCTCGCTCTTGAGACCCTGGTCCGCCAGGTCGCAGGACAGGAGATCCCGCCGGACGGAGCGCTCGTCGCGATGCCCTTCCGGCATCAGCTCGCTTTCCACGTCATCCGGGATTCCGGCATGGTCCTCGCCCTCAACGCCATGGCATCGTTCGCCGCCTCCGGCTTCGAGGACACACCGGGGGCGATCAGCCCGTACGTCTACTGGTGGCGCGGCGGGATGCTGACCCAGCTCAGCGACCGGGACGGCGAGGGGCTGCGGATCGTCGTCGGCGACGAGTTCGGCGAACTCCTGGAGCGGCTCGTCGCCGAGGAGACGGACGGGCTCTGAGGTCGGAGCCGCTCCGCCGCAGCCGTTCGGAAGCGCGTCACGCAGCCCCCCGCTCCCGGATCGCTCGCGTCCGCAGGGGCGTACGGGCAGGATGAGGCCATGCTCTCCACCGCTGCCCCCGCGCCCTTCACGGCCGACGACTACCGGGCCCGGATGGCCCGCGCCACCCGGTCCGCCGCCGACGCCGGTCTTGCCGGCCTGCTCGTCGCGCCCGGCCCCGACCTCGTATACCTCACCGGCTACCAGCCGACCGCCACCACCGAGCGGCTCACCGTCCTGGTGCTCGCACAGGACCGGGACCCGGTACTTGTCGTGCCGACCCTGGAAGCACCGGACGCCGCGCACGCCGCGGGCGCCGGCTCGCTGACCCTGCGGGACTGGACCGACGGCAAGGACCCGTACGCCGTGACGGCGCCGCACCTCGACGCCGACGGGCGGTTCGGAGTCAGCGACAACGCCTGGGCGATGCATCTGCTCGGCTTCCAGAAGGAGCTGCCCGGCACCTCGTACGTCTCGTTGACGGAAGCGCTGCCCATGCTGCGGGCCGTCAAGGACGAACACGAGCTGGCTCGTCTCGAGGCGGCGGGCGCGGCGGCCGACGCGGCGTACGAGGAGATCGTCACCGTGCGATTCGCGGGCCGCAAGGAGACGGACGTGGCCGCCGATCTGGCCGCCCTGCTCATCAAGTACGGCCATGCGCAAGTGGACTTCACCGTGGTCGGGTCCGGGCCCAACGGGGCGAATCCGCACCACGAGGCGGGCGACCGCACGATCGGGCACGGCGACATGGTGGTGCTCGACTTCGGTGGCCTCAAGCACGGTTACGGCTCCGACACCACCCGTACCGTCCACGTCGGCGAGCCCGGCGCGGAGGAACGGCGCGTCCACGACGTGGTGCGCGAGGCGCAGGAGGCGGGGTTCGCCGCGGTGCGGCCCGGCGCCACCTGCCAGGACGTGGACCGTGCGGCGCGCGCGGTGATCGCGGAGGCCGGATACGGCGAGTACTTCATCCACCGCACCGGCCACGGCATCGGCGTCACCACCCACGAGCCGCCGTACATGATCGAGGGCGAGGAGCTGCCGCTGGTGCCCGGGATGTGCTTCTCCGTCGAGCCCGGCATCTATCTGCCCGGCCGGTTCGGCGTGCGCATCGAGGACATCGTCACCGTGACGGACGACGGCGGCCGGCGTTTCAACAACACCGACCGCGCGATGGCCATCGTCGAGTAACCGGCGTGTCCGATCGGGGCGTTGGGCCGGACCGGCTCAGCGCCCGAGGACCGCGCAGGACTCCGGCGGCAGCAGCATCAGGCCGTCCGCGCCGGGTGCCTCGACCGGTTCCCAGGCCGCCAGGACCCGGCCTCCGCCGCCGAGCTTGATCCTGACGGCCTCCTTGGAGAGATTGACCACCACCCGCAGGTCACCGCGCCGGTAGGTCAGCCAGCGGGCTTCCTCGTCGTACGCCACCTTGACGGCCGCGAGGTCGGGGTCCGTGAGGTCGGGCCGGTCGCGACGCAGCGCGATGAGAGCGCGGTACCAGGCGAGCAGCCGCGCGTGGGGGTCGCCCGCGGGCTCCGTCCAGTCCAGGCACGAGCGGGCGCGCGTCGCCGGGTCCTGCGGGTCGGGAACCTCCTCGGCGGCCCAGCCGTGCGAGGTGAACTCCCGCCGCCTGCCTTCCCGTACGGCCTGGGCGAGCTCCGGATCGGTGTGGTCGGTGAAGAACTGCCAAGGGGTGCGTGCGCCCCACTCCTCGCCCATGAACAGCATCGGCGGGAACGGGCTCGTGAGGGTCAGCGTCGCCGCGCAGGCCAGGAGGCCGGGCGACAGGGTGGCCGAGAGGCGGTCGCCCTGGGCCCGGTTGCCGATCTGGTCGTGGGTCTGGGAATAGCCGAGGAAGCGGTGGGCGGGGGTGCGTGCGCGGTCGACGGGGCGGCCGTGGGTGCGGCCCCGGAAGCTCGAATACGTGCCGTCGTGGAAGAACACCCGGGCCAGGGTCTTGGCGAGGGACGAGAGCGGGGCGCGGGCGAAGTCGGCGTAGTAGCCCTGGGATTCGCCGGTGAGCACGGCGTGCAGCGCGTGGTGGAAGTCGTCGTTCCACTGGGCGTGCAGGCCGAGGCCGCCCTCGTCGCGCGGGGTGGTGGTGCGGGGGTCGCAGGTGTCGGACTCGGCGATCAGGAAGAGCGGCCGGCCCAGCTCGGCGGCGAGCACGTCGACGGCGGCCGAGAGCTCTTCAAGGAAGGTGAGCGCACGGGTGTCGGCCAGTGCGTGCACCGCGTCCAGGCGCAGCCCGTCCAGGTGGTAGTCGCGCAGCCAGGCCAGTGCGCTCTCCAGGAGGAAGGCGCGCACCTCGTCGGAGCCGGCGGCATCCAGGTTGACGGCCGAACCCCAGGGCGTGTGATGGGTGTCCGTGAAGTACGGCCCGAAGGCGGGGAGGTAATTCCCGGACGGACCCAGGTGGTTGTGCACGACGTCGAGGACCACGCCGAGGCCGTGGTCGTGGGCCGCGTCGACGAACCTCTTCAGGGCGTCGGGGCCGCCGTAGGGCTCGTGCACCGCCCAGAGCGAGACGCCCTCGTACCCCCAGCCGTGCCGGCCCGGGAACGGGCACACCGGCATCAGCTCGATGTGCGTGATCCCCAACTCGGCCAGATCCTCGAGGTGTTGGAGCGCGGCGTCCAGGGTGCCCTCGGGCGTGAACGTGCCGATGTGCAGCTCGTACAGGACGGAGCGCTGGAGCGGGCGGCCGCCCCGCCAGGGGTGCTGCCAGCCGAAGCTCTCATGGACGACGACGGCGCTGAGGCCGTCCGGGCCGTCGGGCTGGCGGCGCGAGCGGGGGTCGGGCAGGGCCGGCCCGTCGTCCAGGACGTAGCCGTAGCGGTCGCCGGAGTGGGCGTCGGCCTCGGCGAGCCACCAGCCCGCGCGGACGGGATGGCGACGCATGGGATGGGTGGCGCCCTCCAGGAGAAGGGCGGCCCGGTCGGCGTGCGGTGCCCACACTTCGAACAGCATTGGCGTGTCCCCCTGTCGTAACCGGTTGCGACCATGGTGCGACAGAGAAGAGGGACACGCCCGCAATTCGTGACTACTTCCAGATCATGTTGATCACGCGCTGGAAGACGACGTATCCGGCGCGGGCGAACGCGTTCGCCATCGGGACGTTGGGCAGGTCCGTCGCGGCACGGATCCGGGGTACGTGCTGCTCGGCGAGGACCCGGGTGCCCTCGGCCAGGATGTCGTCGATGTAGCCGTGGCCGCGGTGGGCGGGCAGCACCCCGATGTAGGAGATGATCGGGTTGTAGCTGTTGCGCGCCGGGATCACGAAGCCGACCGGCTCGCCGCCGTCCTTCAGCTCGGCGATCCGCCACCACTCCCGCGGCGTCCTGTACGACCTGAACTCCTCCTCGTACATGAGCTCCGCGGACGCGCGCGGGGTCATGGTGAGCAGCTCCTCGCGGGTGTGCTCGTCGAGCGAGCCCTCCACGACCAGCGTCATCAGGGAGATGAGCTCCTCGCGGTCGGTGGCCGGCCGGAACGCGAGGCGCCCGGACGGTTCGGCGAGCGGGGTGCCCGGCCGCCATTCCAGGCGCAGCCGCTCGACGAGCGGGGTCGCGCCGGCCGCGGTCAGGATGCTCAGCCTGGTCTCGACGACCTCACGGGCGGCCGGGTCCGCACGCCAGTCGCTGGGCAGGAAGCGGCCGTACTCGGGGCGCGGGGCGCCCGCCGGTACCACCGCGGCGGTCGCCGTCTCCAGGAGGCGCAGGCCGATCTCGTGCCGCTCGGCGGCGGGCAGGCCGTCGTCGACGTCGAAGAAGTCGAGGTTGTGCGGGGCGTCGCCGAGCTTCGCCGCCCACCATGCGATGCGGGCCAGGACGCGGCCGTCGCGCACGGCCACCCACATCCACCGCGGGATACGGCGGCCGGTGGCCAGGTCGTCCGCCAACTCGTCGTCGAGGACGTAGGAAAGTTGCTGGAAGCGTCCGAGTTCTTCGGGCCCGGCGAGCGGACGGACGGTGATGTCCGACGCGGTGTTCGGCAAGAGAGGTTCCCCCTGGAGCGTGAGCGAGTCGGGGGACCATAACAGCGCCAAGGGGAGCGTCCGCAAGGGAAATGCTGCGGGTGGTGACTCTGCGGCGCAGGTCAGCGTGGGGGCGGTGGGGGAGGAGTCGTGGGCAGGAGGGGGCGGCCTTCTGCTGGACACGTCCGGTCCCGGGGAAGGACAATCGCCGGTGTGACGCCCTCTTTTGAATTCCGGACCTCCTCGGCGCCCGCGCGGCTCTCCGACGCGGAACGCGACCGGGTCCTGGACGTGCTGCGCGAGGGCGCCGCCGAGGGCAAGCTGTCTCAGGACACGTTCCTGCGGCGGATGGACATCGCCCTGGCCGCCCGCAGGCCCGACGAACTGGCCGCGCTCACCGTCGACTTGGAGAGCCGGGGCCGGTGGGCGAAGGCGGTGTTCGGCGCGGTCGGCCGGGTGTCGGAATTCTCCGTCTCGCTGCGCAGGGCCTGGCAGTCGGAGCGTCTGCCCAAACTCCTCTTCCCCGCGCCCGGCCCCTATCCGCTGCGGATCGGCCGGGACCCCGCCAACGGGCTCCGCCTGAGCCACGAAACGGTGTCGCGGGTGCACGCGGAGCTCGTCTTCCAGTCGGGGGCCTGGCAGTTGCGCGACCTCGGGTCCACCAACGGGACCTGCGTCAACGGGCGCCGGGTGACGGGAGTGGTGGAGGTGGCCGACGGAGACCAGGTCAGTTTCGGCCGGATGGCCTTCCGGCTCGCCACGCACTGAGCGGCGGCCCACGACGGCCCGTACGCACCCGCGTGCCCGCGCACGTCCTCAACTCTGGTGCAGGCCCCGCCCGGCCAGGGTGAGGAAGGTTTCACCGACGGCCTCCGAGAGCGTGGGGTGGGCGTGGATGTGGCGGGCCACGTCCGCGGGCTCGGCGTCCCAGCCCACGATCAGCTGGCTCTCCGCGATCATCTCGGACACGTTCGGACCGACGAGATGGACACCGAGGACCTGCCCGGCCCGTTGCGCCACCACCTTCACCACGCCGCCCTGCCCGTGCACCATGCCCTTGGCGACGGCGGTCAACGGCATGGTGTTGACGACGACGTCGTGTCCGCGGTTGCGTGCGTCGGCCTCGGTCAGACCCACCGACGCGGTCTGCGGCGAGGAGTACGTGACCCGGGGTACCGCCGCGTAGTCGACCGGCGCCGAGGCCACCCCGGCCAGCGTCTCGGCGACCAACAGCCCCTCGGCGAAAGAGGCGTGGGCCAGACCGAGCGAGGGCGGCGGCAGCAGATCGCCCACCACATGGATGCCGGGTACCGCGGTTTCGAGCCGCGACCAGTCGGCCGGGGCGACGAACCCCCGCTCGTCCGGGGCGAGTCCGGCCGCGGCCAGGCCGAGGCCGTCGGTGACCGGCGTGCGGCCCACCGCGACCAGGAGGCGCTCCGCCTCGACGGCGCGGATCTCGCCGCGCGAGGTGCGCACCGACGCCCGTACACCGTCCCCCAGGACGGCCGCGTCCAGGAACCGGGCGCCGCACTGCACATCGATGCCACGCTTCTTGAGGCCGCGGGTCAGGTGCCGGCTGACATCGGCGTCTTCGAGCGGCACCAGCCGGTCGGCGGCCTCGACCAGGGTGACCTCGGCTCCCATCGACCGGTGGAAGGAGGCGTACTCGACACCGATCGCGCCGCCGCCGAGCACCAGCACCGACCGGGGGAGTCCCGGCGCGAACAGCGCGTCGTCGCTGGTCACCACGCGATGTCCGTCCGCCGCGAGGCCCGGCAGCATCCGCGGGCGTGAACCGGTGGCGAGCACGATGCCGCGCCGGGCGACCACGGTCCCGTGGCCCTCCACATGGACGCTCCGGGGACCCGTCAACCGGGCCCCGCCGCGCAGCACTTCGACGTTCGCGTGCGACAGATGGCCCTCGACGCCCTTGTGGTTGCGGGAGACGATGTCGTCCCGCGTCGCCACCAGCGCCTGCCAGTCGATGGAGTCCACGCTCGCCTTCACTCCCCAGCGTTCGCGGGCCTCGGCTATCCCGTCCACCAGCTCGGCGGCGTGCAGCATCGCCTTGCTGGGGATGCAGCCGCGGTGCAGGCACGTCCCGCCGACCTTGTCGCGCTCGGCGAGCACGACCTTCAGGCCGAGCGCGGCGGCGCGCAGGGCGGTGGAGTACCCGCCGGTGCCGCCGCCGATCACGATCACATCGGCCACCCGGTCGTCGCTCGCACCGCGCGTCGGGTGGTCGCTCAGGCCGGGCGTCGGGTCGTGGGTCACGCTGTCCGTCATGGGTCGGTCCCCGTTCTCGTTCTCACTCGAAGGCCCCTCGGGGCCCGTTCACGGGACAAGCCTCCGCCCGGACGCCGCCATGAGTCCAAGGCAATCTGTGCGTGGGATCGATGCATGATGTTCATGGCATGCCGTCCGCGGCACGGGCCGCTCGGACCGGGGACAAGGGGGCACGGCGTGAGCCTGCGACAGATGGAGTACTTCGTCACGGTGGTGGAGGAGGTGTCGTTCACCCGGGCCGCCGAACTGCTGCACGTCACCCAGCCCGCGCTGTCCCACCAGATCAAGGCGCTGGAGAAGTCCGTCGGAGGCGAACTCCTGGAACGGCTGCCGCGCGGTGTGCGGCTCACCCCCATGGGCCGCGCGTTCCTGCCGCACGCCCGGCTCGCGGTGCGCAGCGCCCTCCAGGCCCGGCGCGCCGCCCGCGCGGCGGCCGGCGCCGAGGGCGGCGAACTGCACATCGCCTGTGTGCACTCGGTGGCCGTGGGCGTGCTGCCCGAGGCGTTCGCCCGCTGGCGGCGCACCCATCCCGGTGTGCGGCTGCTCCTCCACGAGTACGCCGGCACCGAGGCGCTGGAGGAGGCGCTCGAACGCGGCGCCGCCGACCTGGCCGTCGGGCCGCCGCCGCAGCACTGGGAGGGCCCCGTGGTGCGCGTCGGAGAGGAGGAGATCGCGCTCGTCGTCGCCTTCGACGACCCCCTGGCCGGCCGCACATCGGTGCGTCTTGAAGAGTTCGCGGACCACGCCTGGGTGCGATGCGCGATGGAGCCCGTCATCGAGGGGCGGCCCTTCCTCGACCTGGTCTGCGGCCGCGCCGGCTTCACCCCGCGCACCGTCGTGCGGACCGAGCACACCTCGACGGCGGTGCGCATGGCGGCCGCCGGGGTCGGCGTCGTCGCGGTGCCCACCCATGTCGTGCGCGGCGGCATCGGCGAGGACTGCGTGGTGCTCTCGGTCGAACCGTCGTGGAAGCGCGACCTGACGGTGTTCTCGCGGGTCGAGCTGGCCGGCGCCGCGGCCGCCTTCACCGAACTGCTCCGCAGGTCAACGCCGTACGGCGCGGCCGGCCTCTCACCCGTACGGCCGAACGCCGATCGCGACCGCGCCGCGGAAGTGGTCCGCTGAGAGCAGTCACCGGCGCCCGGCGGTCCCTCGGGGCCGCACGGGCCGCACCGGCCGCGCCCCGCCGGGCGCCCAACGGGGAGGCGCGCCATGACGACCGTCGAGCCGGCCGACGCAGCGGCTCCCGCCTTCTCCCCGAGGGCGCTCTCGCTGCTCGGCCCCGCCGCCCGCAGCGACCCGTACGCCTTCTACCGGACCCTGCGCGAGGAGCACCCCCTGCTGTGGGACGCGAGGCTCGGAGCCTGGCTGGTCGGACGGTACGCCGACGTGGCCCCCGCCCTCGGCGACCCCGGCCTCGCCGGAGCCCGCCGCGGCTTCTGCTGCGGGTCCGGTGCGGTGCGCTGCGCCCAGGAGTACGCCGCGCCAGAGAGCGCCTTCGCGCTGCTGCGCGAGGTGTGCGCCCGCACCGCGTACGTGCTGGCCCGTCGCCTGGCCGGGCGCGAGGAGACGGACCTCGTCGAGGAGTTCTGCCGCTGGCTGCCGACCGGGACCATAGCCGCCGCGACCGGCCTCTCCTACGGGGCGGTCATGGGCCGCTGCGGCCCGGTTGCGGCCCGTAGCCGCGCGGAGGCACCCGCCGCCGTCGACGTGGGGCGGCGCCGGGGCGGCACCGGGGTGGCGCTGCTCGCCGCACGCTCCGCCGGGCAGGCGGTCCTCACCGGTCGGGCCCTCGCCTCGCTCATGGCCAACCTCCTTGACAATCCGGAGCAGTTGGAGCTCGTCAAGGCGGTGCCCGCGCTGATCGGGCAGGCGTGGGAGGAATCGCTGCGGCGCAATCCGCCCGTCCACGCGGTGCTGCGCAGGGCCGCCCGTGACCGTGCCCTGTCCGGCGGTGTCGTCCCGGCCGGGGCGCCGGTCGCCCTGCTCGTCGGGGCCGCCAACCGCGACCCCGACCGGTTCGCCGACCCCGACCGCTTCGACCTGCACCGCACCGCACCCGGAGGACTGGCCTCCGGGCCCGCCGGCTGTCCGGCCGCGCGGGTCGCCGAACTTCAGGCCGAGTGTGCCGTGAGCGCCCTGCTCACCGCGATGCCCGGCCTTCGCCGGGCCGACGGGTTCGATCCGGCCGAGAGCGGGCTGCTCACCCGGGCCCCTCGCCTTCTTCTGGTTCGACCCTCCTGAGCAGCGCCACCGGTCGCTGCGCGAACAGCTTGTCGAGTTCAGCGGCGCCCCTGAACTCGCGCCCCGGGGTGAGGACGTCCGCCCACACGCCGTCCGGCAGCGCCAGCTCCGTGCCGCCCCAGCCGCCCGAATCGGCGAGCCGCAGCGACAGCCGGGTCACCGCCGTCACCACCTGCTCCGAGCGGCAGAACGCCACGCAGTGGGCGGCGCGCGGACCGCGGGCCTCCAGCGGCGCGTAGCTCGACGACGGGCCGAACGCCGCGGGAAGCGCGCGGCGCAGCCGCAGCGCGGCCAGGGTCACCCCGAGCTTGTCACCGGGGTCGGCGAGGGCCGCCGGATCGAAGGGGACCGGACGCCGGTTGTCCGGGTCCACCAGTGCCGTGTACTCGGCCTCCGTGCCCTGGTAGAGCTCCGGCACGCCCGGCATCGTGAGATGGAGCAGCGCGGCGCCGAGGCTGTTGGCCCGCGCGGCTTCCTCGGTCTCCTGGGCGAACTCCCTTGCCGCAGCTGCCTGTTGGCCCCCCGGGCCGGCCGCGACGAAATCGCTCACGGCCTGCTCGTAGCCGCAATCCTGCTCCGTCCAGCCCGTGCGCAGACCGGCCTCGCGCACGGCCTTGACCAGCGCGGCGCCGATCCGTTCCGTCTCCGCCGCGCCGCCGAGCCCGACCGAGGTCTGCCACGCGACCCAGGCGAGATGCGCGTCGGGCGCCTGCGCCCCCGCGACCCGCTCCAGGAGCGCCGCCCACCGCTCGGGGCACTCGGACAGCACGGCGATCCTGGCCCGCACCTCCGCGCTGCGCTTGGTGTCGTGGGTGGAAAGGACGGTGCCGGTGGCCGGCCAGTCGCGGGCCAGGCGGGAGCAGAACGCGTGGAACTCGCCGGGCTCCACCGACGGACGGGCCGGGTCCCCGCCCACCTCGTTCACCGACAGCAGCGGCGTGTACCGGTAGAAGGCCGCGTCCTCGACGGACTTGGCGTGCAGCGCCGACGAGGTCTGCGCGAAGCGCGCACGGAAGCGGTCGCGGTCGGGGCCGTCGCCGAGCAGGCCGAGGGCCAGCTCCCGCACCACGTCCACCGCCGCCGCCTCCTCGGCCACCGAGAAGGCGGCCTTCGCCTCATCGGCCGCAGAGGCGGGCAGCACGAGCTCCGCCCCGGCCCGGTAGGGCCGGTACACCGGGACCCGCACCAGGAGCTCGCGCAGGGCCAGCCGCAGGGCCCAGGGGGCGTGGTCGCGCAGCTCGGGCCCGCCGGCCGCGCAGATCCGACGGGCGAGCCGCACCAGGTACTCGGTCTCGGCCGCCAGATCGTGCGTGAGAACCCGGTGCGCCGCACTGCGCACCGTCGGCTCCCACAGCCCGCCCCGGTCGTCCTGTACGCCGGTGAACTGCCGGTAGAGGGCGCCGAGTTGTTTCGTCCCCGACGGGTCGGTGAAGAGGCCGTCGATGTGCCGCAGGGCGTCGTAGCCGGTCGTGCCGGCGACCTGCCAGTCGGCCGGAAGACGCTCGTCGCCGGTGAGGATCTTCTCGACGACCGTCCAGCGCCCTGCGGTCGCCGTGTTCAGGCGGCGCAGATACGCCTCCGGGTCCGCGAGGCCGTCCGGGTGGTCGATGCGCAGCCCGTCCACCACGCCGTCGTGGAGCAGCTCCAGGATCTTGGCGTGGGTCGCCGCGAAGACGCCCTCGTCCTCCACCCGCAGGCCGATCAGGTCGGAGATGGTGAAGAAACGACGGTAGTTGAGCTCGGTCCTGGCCAGCCGCCACCAGCCGAGCCGGTACCACTGGGCGTCGAGCAGATCGGCCATCGGGAGGTGGGCCGTGCCCTCCCGCAGGGGGAAGCGCGCCTCGCCGTAGTGCAGTACGTCGCCCCGCACCGTGAGGCGGTCGATTTCCGAGCCGAGCGGCCCGCCGAGGACCGGCAGCAGGACCCGGCCCCCTTCCGACGCCCAGTCGATGTCGAACCAGGGGGCGTACGGGGAGGAGGGGCCGGCGCGCAGCACGTCCCACAGCGGGCGGTTGTGGTGCGCGGACGCCGACATGTGGTTCGGCACGATGTCGAGGATCAGGCCGAGGCCGGACTCCCGTGCCCTGGCGGACAGCCGTCGCAGGCCGGACTCGCCGCCGAGTTCTTGGCGGACCGTCGTGTGGTCGGTGACGTCGTAGCCGTGCGTCGAGCCGGGCACGGCTTCCAGGATCGGTGACAGATGGAGGTGGGAGACTCCGAGACCCGCGAGGTAGGGCAGCGCCTCCTCGGCGGCGGCGAACGGGAACGCAGGCTGGAGCTGGAGCCGGTAGGTCGCGATGGGCGGGGTCATGGCAACGTACGTACCCCGTTGAGCGGGTTGTGTGCGTTCGGACGCATGTGGTTGCTCCGGTCGGCGGTGTTCGAGCCGCCCGATGGCCGGATTCCGCCTGGCGGCGGGCGCGGGGGAGGGCGCCCGCCGCGCCGGAGCCCGCCGGGAGGCGAACTCCGGCCCACGTCACGGCGGTTGGGGTGGACGCGGCGACCTGCTACGCCGGGCGGCGCAGCACCGTCATGCTCCGGCCGATCAGCGTGATCCGTCCCCCGGCCTCGACCTTCGCACCCCCCTCGGGCGGCACGCCCTCGCGACGGGCGGTCTCCACGACCACCTGCCACTGGCGGCCGTGGTTCACCGGCACCACGAAGTCGAGGGTCTCGGCGCTCGCGTTGAACATCAGCAGGAACGAATCGTCGCTGATCCGCTCGCCGCGTGGCCCCGGCTCGGAGATCGCGTTGCCGTTGAGGAACACCGACAGCGCCTTCGCGTTCGCCGACTGCCAGTCCCGCTCCGTCATCTCCTGGCCCTCGGGGGTGAACCAGGCGATGTCGGACAGTTCGTCGTGCGTGCCCTGCACCGGCCGGCCGTGGAAGAAGCGCCTGCGCCGGAAGACCGGGTGGTCCCTGCGCAGCCACACCATGGCCCGGGTGAACTCCAGGAGCGTTCCCTCGGGATCGTCGTCCGGGTCCGGCCAGCGCACCCAGGCGACCTCGTTGTCCTGGCAGTACGCGTTGTTGTTGCCGCCCTGGGTGCGGCCGAACTCGTCGCCGTGGCTGATCATGGGCACGCCCTGCGACAGCATGAGGGTGGCGACGAAGTTCCGCATCTGCCGCTCGCGCAGCTCCGTGACCTCCTCGTCGTCGGTCGGACCCTCCGCGCCGCAGTTCCAGGACCGGTTGTGGCTCTCGCCGTCGCGGTTGCCCTCGCCGTTGGCGTCGTTGCGCTTGTCGTTGTACGAGACCAGGTCGTTCAGGGTGAAGCCGTCGTGGCAGGTGTGGAAGTTGATGGACGCGAGCGGCCGCCTTCCGTCGTCCTGGTAGAGGTCGGACGACCCGGTGAGCCGGCCCGCGAACTCGGCGAGCGTGCGCGGTTCGCCGCGCCACAGGTCCCGTACGGTGTCGCGGTACTTGCCGTTCCACTCGGTCCACAGCGGGGGGAAGTTACCCACCTGGTAGCCGCCCTCGCCCACGTCCCACGGCTCGGCGATCAGCTTGACCTGGCTGACCACCGGGTCCTGCTGCACCAGGTCGAAGAAGGACGAGAGACGGTCCACCTCGTGGAACTGGCGGGCAAGCGTCGCGGCGAGGTCGAAGCGGAACCCGTCCACATGCATCTCGGTCACCCAGTAGCGCAGCGAATCCATGATCAGCTGCAGGACGTGCGGGGACCGCATCAAGAGGCTGTTGCCGGTGCCGGTGGTGTCCTCGTAGTAGCGCGCGTCGTCCGCGAGCCGGTAGTACTGCGCGTTGTCCAGGCCCCGGAAGGAGAGGGTGGGCCCCAAGTGGTTGCCCTCCGCGGTGTGGTTGTAGACCACGTCGAGGATGACCTCGATGCCGGCCTCGTGCAGCGCCCGCACCGCCTGTTTGAACTCCAGGACCTGCTGCCCGCGGTCGCCCCACGAGGCGTAGGCGTTGTGCGGCGCGAAGAAGCCGATGGTGTTGTAGCCCCAGTAGTTGGACATGCCGGCGTCGACCAGCCGGTGGTCGTTGACGAACTGGTGCACCGGCATCAACTCGAGCGCGGTGACACCCAGTTGAGTGAGGTGCTCGATGACGGCCGGGTGCGCGAGCGCCGCGTAGGTGCCGCGCTGTTCCGGCGGGAGTTCGGGGTGGAGCATGGTGAGGCCCTTGACGTGGGCCTCGTAGAAGACGGTGTGGTGGTAGTCGGTGCGGGGCGGCCGGTCGTCGCCCCAGTCGAAGAAGGGGTTGACCACCACCGAGGCCATGGTGTGCGGCGCCGAGTCCAGGTCGTTGCGGCTGTCGGGGCGCCCGAAGTGGTAGCCGTAGACCGACTCGTTCCACTCGATCCGGCCGCTCATGGCGCGCGCGTAGGGGTCGAGGAGCAGCTTCGCCGAGTTGCAGCGATGGCCTCCCTGCGGCTCGTAGGGCCCGTGCACCCGAAAGCCGTACCGCTGGCCCGGCAGCACGCCGGGCAGATAGGCGTGGCGTACGAACGCATCGGACTCGCGCAGTTCGACGGCTGTCTCCGAACCGTCGTCGTGCAGCAGACACAATTCGATCCGACGGGCGGCCTCGGAGAAGACCGCGAAATTTGTCCCGGCGCCGTCGTACGTGGCGCCGAGTGGGTAAGCCTGTCCCGGCCACACCTGCATGGGCAAGACTCTTCCACTTCCGCTCGGGGTACTGAGGGGCTGTTCGGCCAGTTCCTCTCTGCAAGCCAGATCCTCCCTGAAAAAACAGGGGGCACCCGGGACGTCCGGGTGCGCGGGCGGGTGACCCGGCGGTGGCCGGCGGAGCCAAGGGCCGTGAATCGGCTCACCCCGACAGATAGTGCCCACCAGAACAGGCCGTACCCTCCGGCGAGTTGGCAAACTCGACTCGCCATCCGGCTGCACCGCCTCCCGCTCCCGGAGTACCCTTCCTTGATCGTTGAAGGGTGGGGCGGGCTCGGCCCGCCCGGGTTTGCCGGGGGGCGGAAGGCGGTGCGCGGGTGAGCTCGGGAGGTCTTGAGCTGCCCCCTGGTGACACGGGTCATGAGGGGGAGTCCGGCGACATCCCGCCCGGAGCCGTCTCTCTCGCGCGCCCGATGGAGATCGGGGCCGAACTGGACTGGGGCGCCGACGCCTGGAGCGAGGTGCGTACGCGCGCCCAGCGGGCCGGGCGCGCCTACATCTGGCTGAACCTGGTGGAGCAGCGGCTGCGCGCCGTGGTGGCCGCCGTGCTCCGGCCGATCTACGAACCGGTCCACGGCGACGACTGGGTGGTCGCCGCGGCCGGGCCGGCCGGCCAGGAGTGGGTGCAGCGGGCCGTGGCGGTGCGCGAGGTCTCGCGCCGCAAGGGCTATCTGCTGGACCCCGCCGACGACAACGTGCTCAGCTTCCTCACCCTGCCGCAGCTGCGGGAGCTGATGGTGCAGCACTGGCCCTGCTTCGAGCCGTACGTGGACGACCGGCGCGACGTCGAGCTGGCCCTTGACGAGCTGGAGGTGGCGCGCAACGTCGTCTCGCGCAACCGTGCGCTCAACGAGGCGGTGCTCGCGCAGGCGGAGCGGGCCTCGGCGCGGCTCCTGGACGTGCTCGGCGGCGGCAGCGGCGCCCCGGCCGCGCACCGGCTGCCCATCGACGCCGTCGAGGACCTCGTCGGCGACCGCTACGCCGATGTCGTATCCGTCCACTCCGACCGGGTGCGCCTGCAGCGTCAGCTGCCGGCCGAGGACCTGTTCGGGGGGTCCCGCCGTCTCGACGCGATAGGCATCGGCCTCAACCTGCTGGTGCAGAACTACTCGGGTCGGCGCCTGGTGCGGCTCGCCGAGTCGGGCTGCCGCATCCGGCTGCTGTTCCTCAACCCGGCCAGCAGCGCCGTCAAGCGCCGCGAGCGGGAACTCGGCCTTAAAAAGGGCGAGTTGAGCCGCTCGGTCGAGATGAACATCCTGCACATGCGGCGGGTGCGGACGGCGCTGCGCGATCCGGGGGCCTTCGAGATCCAGGTCTTCGACGAGACGCCGCGCTTCACCGCGTACCTGGTGGACGGCGACGGCGCCGACGGCCTCGCGGTCGTGCAGTCCTATCTGCGCCGCGCCCGGGGCATGGAGGCGCCGGTCCTGGTGCTGCGCGGGGGCGGCCGGCGGGGTGTGGTGCGGCCGGGGCAGGACGTGGAGCACGGCCTTTTCGAGACCTACCGCGAGGAGTTCGAGTCGGTCTGGGTCGATTCGCGCCCCGTGTCCTGAATTGCTCCGAAGGCGGTGCGGTGCGTTTCCGGCCGCGCGGCCGATTGTCAGTGCCGCGTGCGAGGGTGGTCGTCACTGGGGGAAAGCACCACGAAGGAGGGGCAGCAGCATGAGCTGGCACCTGGAGCCGCTGGTCGGCTTCGACCTGGAGACGACCGGCACCGAGCCGCGCGAGGCACGCATCGTGACGGCCGCGATCGTCGAAGTGCGGGGCACCGATGTGGTGGGGCGGTGCGGCTGGCTCGCGGATCCGGGCATCAGGATCCCGGCGCAGGCCTCCGCCGTCCACGGCATCAGCAGCGAACGGGCGGCGGCGGAGGGCCGGCCCGCCCGCGAGGTGGCCGACGAGATCGCCGACACCCTGGCGGGCCACTGGCGCCGCGGCGTGCCGGTGGTTGCCTACAACGCGGCGTTTTATCCACGCACTCCATGTGCGTCTCAGGTGTCTCGTCGCACAGGGCGTACGAGGGATCTGCCGCGCCTTGAGCCGGCCGGTCACGAGCTGGCGCCCAGCTGCTCCACCGGAGTGCTGTGATGACCTGGACCAGCGAATCGATGGTGGCTTTCGATCTGGAGACCACGGGCACCGACATTGAGACCGACCGCATCGTCACCGGAGCACTCGTCAGGCTGGATCCGGACGGGAACCCAGCGGAGGAGCGGACGTGGCTGGTCGACCCGGGAATTCTGATCCCTGCGCAAGCCATAGCGATTCACGGCATCACGACTGAGCGTGCCCGCAGGCATGGAGCCCCGGCTGCTTCCGTAATCACAGAGATCACGCGGGCCATTACCGAAGTTCTCAGCTCTGGGACGGCGTTGGTGGTCATGAACGCGCGGTACGACCTCTCCCTTCTGGACCGTGAATGCCGACGGCACAACGTCACTCCGCTCACAGAGCGGCTGGAAGCGACGCCTTCTCCGGTCATCGATCCCTTGGTGCTGGACAAGCACGCAGACCAGTATCGGAAGGGGCGGCGCAATCTTCAGGCACTCTGTGCCCACTACGGGGTGCCGCTGGATGATGCGCATAACGCGGCAGCGGACGCAGCGGCTGCCGCTCGGACGGCACGCAGACTGGGTGAGAAGTACTCATCCATAGGATCGCTGCCTCTCGCGGATCTGCATGATCTTCAAGTCCGTGCGGCGGCCGAGCAGGCTGCCTCGCTCCAGAGGTATCTGCGGCGTTCATCGGATGCGACCGCCTATGTCGAGCCGGCATGGCCGGTCATACCGTTCAGTCGCAAGGCGAAGGTCCTCTGACGCGAGGCTAACTGGACGAGGGTGAGGATGCGGACGCCGATGCCGATGGTGCGGCGTGTGCTGGTTCCGGCGGAGAGTCGGGCAACTCGCGGATATGTGGGACCGGCGAAGGTAGCACCCAGACCAGGCACAGCACGGCCCCGGCCGTTGCGATCCACAGTGTCGGGCGTAGCCCGATGGCCGTGCCGAGTGCTCCTCCCGCGAGCGCGCCCAGCGGGCGCATTCCGTGGGTGAGGGTGCGGTAAGCCCCGTTGACGCGGGCGCGCAGGGGGTGGGGGATGAGGGCCGTCTGAAGTGAGCCCGATGAGATGTCGACGATCATCGCGCCCACGCACGAACCAAATTCGGCGAGGAAGAGGAGGCTGAGGACGAGCGCGTCCGGCCCGTCCGCGAGGGGTACGAGCAGCAGCGGGACTGGGAAGGCCGCGAAGCCGATGACGACGGCGGGCCCGACGCCGACGCGGCGCACGAGACGGCCAGTGAGGGCGGCACCGACCAGCCCGCCGATCGCGCCGACTCCGAGGACCGACCCCAGCACGCCTGCGCTCAGGCCGAGTTCTGTGGTGGCGTAGAGCACGAAGAGTGTGTGAAAAATGAAATTGAAGAACTGAACCGTGGCGGATGCGGCGAATGTGGCGCGCATGACGCGCGAGCGGAGGATCCACCGCAGGCCTGCGGTGAAGTGTCCTTTCGTCGGTGGCACGGCCGACGGTTCGACGGGGGTTATACGGGCCAGGCAGCAGGCGGAGGCCAGATAGGTCACCGCGTCAGCGAGGAGCGCGAGCGGCGCGGTGAAGAACTGGACGAGGAGACCGCCGGCGCTGGGACCCGCGACGAAGGACATGGCGCGGCTGCCGTTGACGAGGGCGTTGCCCTCGATATAGCGCTCGGCGGGGATGAGCGAGACGAACAGGATGGTGTTGCAGACGTCGAAGAGGACGGTCAGCGCGCCGATCCCCAAGGCCACCGCGTAGAGCTGCGTGAAGGTGAGCGCGTCGAGCGCGTATGCGATGGGAACCGACGCGATGAGCAGGGCTCGTGCGAGGTCTGTGGCGATCATGATGCGGCGGCGGTGCGCTCTGCTGTCGGCCCACGCACCAGCGGGAAGCGAGAGCAGCAGGGCGGGCATGAGCTGGGCCGTGGCGAGCCAGCCCATCTGGGCGGCGTCGGCGTGGAGGGCGAGGACGGCGACGAGAGGGAGGGCGATCTGGGATATCTGGTCGCCGACTAGGGAGATGCTCTGGCCGGTCCAGTAACGGCGGAAGGAGCGCTTGCGCAGGAGGTCGGGGACCTTCGCGGATAAGCGGCCCGAGGCTGTCATCGCGGGCCGCCCGTGCTGTCCGGAGCGATGGAAGTCTCCTCGTTGCCTGCGGGCCGTTGCGGCAAGGGAAAGGCGGCCCGGACGATCTGGACGAGCCGTGCGTCCTGGGGGCGGGCGGCCGGGTCGCCCTGCCGGTCCTCGTAGGGGCGCAGTAGACGGTCGAGTTTTTCGCCGAGGTCGGCGAGCTCCTCTGCCGTCAGGTAGAGCACTTGGTCGCCGATGTGCTCGGCTTCCTGCCACTCGCGCGGTAGATCGTGGCGCTCTTCGATGGCGCGGGTGATCAGCTCGAAGTAGCGTTCGACGACCGCAGTTTCCAGTGCCCTGCTGGCCTCTGCGACGGCAGGGTCCTCGGAGTAGTTGGGCCACTGGGTGAAGCGTGCAGTGGCCCGCCAGGGTTTCTCGCGGCCCTGGCCACCCGGCGCGACCTCGACCAGCCCGTACTTTGCGAGCATCCGCAGGTGGTACGAGCAACTGGCGACGGATTCGCCAGTGAGCTCGGCCGCGCGAGTCGCGGTGAAGGGGCCTTCGGTACGGAGCAGGCCGACGAGGCGCATGCGGGTGGGATGGGCGTAGGCGCGCAGAGCGTGAGGGTCGGTGAGCTGGGTCGTGCGAGCAGGGGCTCTTGGTGGTTCGTCCTTCTGACTGTTCGACATGTTGTAAAGATATCTTTAGAAAGATTCCTTTACAACATGTGCTGTAGATGGTTCTGAGCCAGTTCAACGTCGGTCGATGCGGGTAACCCGGTCATGGTGGCTTGAGGCTTGAGAGAGGCGCTGGTTCTCGAGCGTGAGGAACTGAACCTGCTGTGCGAGGACGTTGATGGAGGACCGGAGCTCCCGCACCTCGCGCGCGTGCTCCTGGCGAAGCCCACGCTCGGCTGCTTTCAGAGACTGGACTTCTTGCCGGAGGGACGCTGAGGGTGCGGCTGCGTCTTCTCGTTCGGCTACGAGGTTTCGGAACTCCGCCAGAACCTGGGGGTAGCGGTAGGCGCTGGCTCTGCTGACGTCGGCTTCAACTGCGAGTGAGGCGACGGTGAGGGAACCGTCACTACGGGTGGGCTCTCCGCGGAGCAGACGCTCGGACGCCGCTTTGAGGGCTGCTTCGATGGGTTCAGCTGTGGGCACGGTCGATTCCCTCGATCACTCTGATGATGTCGCTCGTGTGCCCTCGCAGAGCCGTGCGCTGGAGATCGGAGAGTCCGACGAAGGCCAACGCCCGCTCGGTGTCGCTGCGCGCCGCTTCCCATCCTGGGCGGTGCCGGATCGTGATGGTCGAGTTCCCGCAGCGCTCGGGACGGCAGTTGTTGAGGAGGGGGCGGTCCTCGGTGCCTGCGGTTCGGCACAGGGCGGTTTCAGGTTGGTAGTAGCAGTCGTTCAGAGTCCCGACGTGCAGAGTGTGCGCCGAGGTCTTGAGCATGGCGTGGAGGCGGCGCTCATCGACCACCCTGCCGGGAAAGTCCTGCAAATCCTCCTGCACGCGGGAAAACTCGTTGTCGGTCCGTGTACCCCCTGGAGCGGTTGAGCGCACCCCGGCCTTGAAGTCGTCGTAGCGTTCCACGATGTCGGCCAAGCGGGCCAGGGCCTCTTCGGCGGCGACTTCCGCGCGGAAGCCGGAGGGCGAAGTCCCTGCGTAGCCCTCGAACATGGCTACGGAGAGGTGCTTGTACTGGACCATCCCCGCGACGGTTCCGTACGGACGGTGAGCGATGTGCCAGGCCACGGTTCTGCGGAACTGGCGCGTTGTCAGATTCCACGGCTCTCCGTCGACATCGGGTACTGGAAAGCCGATGTCCGCGCAGTGTGCCCGGAACGCGTTGAGGTTCTCATTCATTCGGTTGGCGGAGATCGTCGAGTACGGGCGACCAGCGACCGGTCGGCAGAACAGCAGGTCACGGTGGGGCAGGCATTCCAGGACTTCGATGGCCTGCGCGACGGGCTCGATGACCACCCAGCTCTCCGGCGCCCCTCGCCCGCCCTTGACGAGTTGCGATCGCACTTTGTGCCTGACGACGACGCCGTCCGTACTCCGTTCGGTGAAGTGACAGCCGTCTCGGAGTTCCTTGACCTCGGAGTCGCGCATTCCGGACAGATAGGCGATGAGGATGTAGCAGGCGGCTCGCAGGAGCCGTTCCTCATGGGGGACTGCGGGAGGACTGAACCTGTCCCGCCAGGGGCGCCCGGTCTGCGGATGCGGAGTGATGGGTGTGTCCATGCCGCCAGGCTCAGCTCCGAGCCGCTCCAGTGCCCTGACGATGTGGTCGTCGTAGGAGCCGCCGGCTATATCCCGCCCCGCCCCCGACTTGCGCATGATGTACGTGTAGGCGGGTGAACCGGCCAGGTGCGGTTGGAGACCGGTGCCGTCCAGAACCGGGACCCCGCGCCCACCTGCCGCAAGACTGTCGAGATAGCGGTCCAGCCGTGCGAGAGACAGCCCGTGGATCTCGCTGACAGAGGCCTGCAGTTCCGTCAATTCGGCGCGCGCACTGATGATGTCCGGTGCTGCGGTACGTACGTAGAACAGGGCGGCCTGTACCAGCGGGGCGATGACCCTGGGCGGGATCCGGGGAGTCTGGTTCTCGTGTCTACTCACCGCCGGGCCGCCGATGATGCGGGAGAGGGGGCGGCCGTTCCACGGATTGATCTCCAACGCGTCCGATGGCATGCCCTCTGCCGCGAGGTGGAGGCGTGGGATGACCTGGAGGCGATGGCGCAGACTGCTCGGCATCAGTTCTTCGCCGTGGCAGTGAAGCAGATAGGAATCGAGAATCGGCTGTGTCACGGTGTCCAGCCGAATCCCAGCGTGTTCGGTGTCGAGGAACCGGAAGAAGCACCGCAGATTCCACCACTCCGCCGCCACTGTCGAGATGGAAGGAAGCGCACCGCGAACCGGGTGTGTGTTGAGTCTCCAGAAGAGAAACTCGCGCGCGGCCTCGCGCCGGGTGGCATCACCGAGTGACGCGAAGTCGATGAAGAACTCGCTGGCGTAGCGGTTCCCCGCGTGCCCGGCGACCGCGAGATCCCAGAAACGGTCCCCGAATTGCGGCATGAGGGATGGATCGGCGGCGAGAGGTCGTCCGGACAGAACCGGTGTCGTGTCGGCAGGGCGGTTGGCACCATGGCCAAGTGGTAGTGGCTGGACGGGCATCAGTGGCCTCCCAGCAGGTTGCGGGGCAGGAACAGCAGTGGCTCGGAAGACTCGGCGATTGCCCTGGCGTTCAGCACGTCGCCCTCGCTGAACCTCGGAACGATCAGTTGCAGAATCTGATGGTGAGCCTTGCCGAAGCGCGCTGCCCACTCCGCTGCGGGCGTCTTGGCCCGTTCAGCCTCGATGTGGTTGAGGAAGGCCAGGATGGCTGGGAGTTTCCTTCGGGTGATCACGGCGTTGCTGCACCCCAGACAAGAGAAGAAGGAGACGGGGCATGCCTTGCCCTTGATGCCGAAAGGCGAGTCGAAGAAGCTGCGACAGGACGACAACCACAGGTCGGATTCGCCCGACAGAAGCGGCGGCAGCTCCTCGGCGGAAACGCCGAGTGACTCCCATGCGTCCGCAGGATTTTGCGTGAGCCTCTCTTCCTCCTCTGGCGTCAGCACCGCGGGAGCCTGGGCGTCATCGAGTGCATCCTGCAGGCCGTCTGCCACGGCCTGTTCGTGCAGATTGCGCAATGAGGGGATGTCCGCGTAGTGCGCCGCGGCGACATCCGGTGAATGCCCCTGCACGAACGCCGACATCCTCCCGCCGGTTACCTTGTAGACCGCTGCTTTGTACGTCTTGCGAAGCCGGGAAAGGCGCAAGTCGACGGGTTTCCCCCCATCAGTGAGCCGGTGTGTCGACACGAAGCTCCGCGCCACGCTTGACGCAGATCCAGCGCTGAAGCCGGCGGACAGAATCCCGTCCTTCGTCCGGAACTGCCACAGCGCCGACGAGCCCGTGGCCTCTCTGACAGGGGCAGTGATCCGCAGGGCCAAACGCAGCAGCCCGCCGGGCGAGTTGGACGAGCCGTCCCGCACCCGCATCGTGTTCCACTCCTGGCCGTGCCGACGCCGCTTGAGGTATTCGACCTGCACATAGCCCCGGTTGGGATTCTTCAAGCAGTCGGAGGCCAACTCTCTGGCCGCTTCCACCTCCATGCCGCTTTCGAGGCAGAACAGAAGGAGCAGGGCGAACAGGTCGCGGCTGGTCGGGTACACCAACGGTGCGAGACGGCCAGGAGTATGAGCATCAGCCAGCGCGGTGCCGACCAGTTGGGCCAGCTGCTGCCGGGTGAATGTTCCTTTGCTCCGGTGGATCTCCCACAGCACATTGGCGTCGGAGTCCCAACCCGCCATCCGTGGATCCTGCCCCTGCGCGAGGAGTGTCGGCCCGTCAAGCGTCAGGCGCCGAACTGCATCGCCGACATCGGAACGTGCAGCGGCACGCAACTGCTCGACGATGTGCGGTGAATAGGCGTCACGAGGCGTGTACGAGCCCACTGGACCGGCAGAGGTATGGGAGAGCCGTCGGAGCATTGCTGCAGACAAGCCGGGTTTCTTGTCGCTGAGGCGGCGCAAGATCCAGACGATGTCGGCGATACGTGAGTACGGCGTCCTGGAGGACTCCGGATGCCTCTCTCGGAGGTGGCTCTCGAACCCGTCGAGGTGATGTGGGAGGAGAGCATCTACTCGCAGGCCCACGCCTTCCGTGGAGTCCAGCCAGCGCGCCCATTCCAGGCAAGAGCGTGCGCGATTCCGGAGAGTATGTGGAGATCCAGTCCCCTGGCCTACGGTGCATGACGCCGCCAGCTCGGCACCCAGCGCGCGCAGCAACCGCTGCTGCGGCTCGTGGGTCCAGTCCACGACAGCCTTCCGGTCGTCCGGGAACGTGACCTCGATCTTCAGGAGTCCGAGCGTGGTTGGAGTCTGGTCAACGGTCTGGAGCACGGGTGCGTTCAACCGAGCCCGACGTCGTCCCCGGGTTACCACGCGCTCGCTCCCTGTGTCTGCGACACCTGAGTTGCCGTGTCCGCGACCTCGGACGTCCAAGCGTCCACCGCACCATCGATCAATGCCTGAGCCTGGTCGGTGCAGTCGAGGTAGATGTACGTCGTGGTGATCGAGGAGTGCCCCAGCAGGCGGCGCAAGTGATCGAGCGGGTCACCGATGATCCGGCGGTACACGCCGTCGGCCACCTCATGCCTCGCAACCGAGCCGATCTGTTCATGGATCAGGGCAGACAGTAGATGCACGGCGAAGGTGTGCCTGAGCACATGGGGCGTGGCGGCGACGTCGATCTCGTACGTACGGCATCTCTCCGAGGCCCGCACGAATACGGACTCCCAGGCCGACAGGGTCACAGGCCGAGCTTCCTGGCCCAGCCATACGCACGCCGGCCCGACGGGCTGGCCCTGCTCGTCAACGAGGTAGAGCCGGGAGCGGACCGCCGGCGGCACATGTGACCAGGGAACTTTTCGGAGCCGGCCGTCCTTCGAGGGCATCCGCACACCCCGCCGGTCGGCTTGACTTCCGAGCACCGCACCGGCCGGCAGCGGGCAGCCTCGGGCGTGCCAGCGGTCGAGCATCAGGGAACGCTCGATCTCCACGTAGTCGACCACCGCACGGAGGACTCGGTTCGGCAGCAGGATCCTGCGTCCCTTGTCCCGTTTGGCGGTCGGCGGAGACAGGTCGAACGGCACACTTTTCATACCGCTCTGGTCGTCCATAGCGGGGAGTTCCGGCCAGCAGAGCGACGCGGCCTCCTCGATACGAAGGCCGGTGGTGACCAGCAACTCCGCCATGACGACGTTCCGCTCCGCGTTACGGCCACGGAAGGACGAATCGGTGGCCCTGGTCAGCAGCTGACCGCGCAATCCGACATCGCGGAAGGCCGCGTAACGGGCGACGGAGAGGAACTTCACGTTTCCGCGCTTGGCGGCCTTCTCAGCCGCATGGTTGTTGCGGACTCGCACCTGCTGCCCGGGGCCAGTGCGCCGCGAGCTCTCGTAGTACTTGAACGGCGTCCGCTCGATCAGGGCCTCGTCCACCGCCCATGTGTAGAACTTGTCCAAGGCCGCGACGCCCCGGTTCCAGGTCGAGGCCGAGACAACCTGTGTCGGGTCGGGAGAGACACGCCGCGCCCGGTGGAAGGCCGTGACGTCGTCACGGTCGGCGTGCCACAAGGTTTTGCCGCGATGTTCCTGGAGGAACCGCCCCCAGGTCAGCAGATCGAGAGCGTAGGCCCGCCAGGAGTTTGCCGACCTCACGCCGAGAGTCGGCAGGGACCACAAGAAGCGGTTGAGTTGGACGTCGTAGCTGCCGTCATCGCTGAGGATGAACGGCGCACCGGCATGCAACCCGTGTCTCTCCAGTGCCCTCTGTGTATCGGTCACCCCGGCCGCTTCCAGCGCTCCCGGGTCGGTGAAGAAGATCTCCATCTGATCGCACCCCCTGGTCGATCAACGACGAGGGAGATCGTGAGACACGGTCGTGCGTGGATAAGCCCTTCGACCTGACGCTGCTCGCCGCCGAGCTGCGCCGCCACCAACTGCCCTCGCTCACCGACCGGCTGGGCGGCGCGCCCATAGGCCCCGTCGTCGACCCCTATACGATCGACCGCTCCGTGGACCGCTACCGCAAGGGCAAGCGCACCCTCGAAGCGGTGTGCGTCGAGTACGGAGTGATCCTCGAAGCGGCCCACGACGCGGGCGCCGACGCGCTGGCCGCGGCCCTGGTGGCCGTGGCGATAGCCGAGCGCCACCCGCAGGTGGCGCGTCTCGCGCCGGCCGAGCTGCACGAGCGTCAAATCCACTGGTACGCGCAGTGGGCGGCCGACTTCCAGCAGTTCCTGCGCACGAAGGGCACCGCCGACGCAGTGATCGACGGCGCCTGGCCGCTGCGCGAGCTGACGCCCGCCCAGGGCTGAACCGCCCCGGCCGGGAAGGTCAGAAGGGGTACCAGCGCACCTGGGGGTCGCCGTCGCGCAGCGAGGCGACCCGGCGGCGGAACTCGTCGAGCGCCTTCGGGTTGGTGGGGGCGTGCTGTGCCACCCAGGCGCAGCTGGCCGTCTCGCGGGCGCCGCGCAGCACCGCACAGCCCTCCCACTCGCGCACGTCCCAGCCGTACGCGGCGACGAACGCGTCGTACTGCTCGGCGGGCAGCCCGTAGCGGTCGCGGGACAGGGCCATCACGACCAGGTCGTGCTCGCGCAGGTCGAAGGAGAACGTCTCCAGGTCGACCAGGACCGGCCCTTCGGGCCCGATGTGCACATTGCGCGGCAGTGCGTCGCCGTGGATGGGCCCGAGCGGGAGGCGCGGGGTGAGCGCCGCGGCCGCGGCCGCGAAGCCGTCCCTGCGGGCGCGCAGATACGCCGCGTCGTCCGGGTCGACCGCCGCGCCGGCCAGGGTAAGCCAGCGCTCGACACCGCCGAGCAGTTCGCGGCGGGGCAGCGCGAAGCCCGGGGCCGGCAGGGCGTGGACGCGACGCAGCAGGGCGGCCAGGTCGGCCGCGGTGGCGGGGCGTTCGGCGGCGGGCAGCCGGTGCCACACCGTCAGGGGGTGGCCCTCGGCCAGCCGCGGCTTCGGCTCGGCGGCCCGTACCGCGGGTACCCCGGCCTCGGCGAGCCAGGTGGCGATGGCCACTTCGCGCTCGGCGCGCTCCATCAGCTCCGGGTGGCGCGAGGCGTCACGGCCGACCTTGACGACGAAACCGCCCGCGCCGGCCGGCCCGGTGCCGGGCAGGGCGAAGACCGCGTTCTCGCCGAGCGCCAGCAGGTCGGCGTGGGCGGCTCCGGGCAGGGCGCCGGGGTCGTGCAGCGCCGCCGCGGTCAGGAGCTCGCGTGCCCGTGCCTCGTCCATGGTCGTCTCCCGGTGATCGTTGAGATGCCGGTCAAGTCTCGCATTCACGCAGATCGTCTTGACGAATGGACGGACCGTCAGCACGATGACGGGGGCTGGTCGGCGTGGGACAAAAGGGGGCGAATCGTGTCATCAACGACCATGCGGACACGGTCGGCCACCAGAGAGCCGACGCACGGGCCCGGCGGCGCCTGGTTCCTCGTGCTCCCGGCCCTCCTGCCGATTCTGGTGCTCAGCGTGGGCCCCCTCCTCTACGGGATCGCGCTCGCGTTCACCGACGCGCAGTCGGGCCGCACCGCCGCCACCCGGTGGACCGGGTTGCTCAACTTCCGCGATCTGGCCCATGACGGCCTGTTCTGGGAGTCGTTCAGGATCGGGCTGCTGTGGGCGGTCGGTGTCACCGTGCCGCAGTTCCTCCTGTCCCTCGGCCTCGCCCTGCTCCTCAACCAGAAACTCCGGCTGCGCTGGCTGGCACGGGCGCTCGCGATCATCCCCTGGGCGATGCCCGAGGTCGTGGTCGGCATCATCTGGCGCCTGGTCTACCACCCGGACGCGGGTCTCCTCAACGAGACCCTCCGCGACCTGGGCCTCGGCGACGGACGGGACTGGCTCACCGGCCTCACCACCGCGCTGCCCGCGGTGATCGTCGTCGGCATCTGGGCCGGAATGCCGCAGACCACGGTCGCCCTCCTCGCCGGGCTGCAGAACACCCCGCGGGAGCTGCACGAGGCCGCCGCGATCGACGGGGCCGGTGCGTGGCGGCGCTTTCGCACGGTGACCTGGCCCGCCCTGAAACCGGTGGCCCTCGCGATCACGGCGCTCAATTTCATCTGGAACTTCAATTCCTTCGCCCTGGTCTACGTCCTGACCAACGGGGGCCCCGGCGGCCGAACCCGGCTCCCCATGCTCTTCGCCTACGAAGAGGCCTTCCGCTACGGCCAGTTCGGGTACGCGGCGGCCATGGGCTGCGTCATGGTCGCGGTCGTCGCGGCCTGCCTCGCCTTCTTCCTCGTCGGGCGGCTCAAGGAGGGAGACGGCCGATGAGCGCGCGGACGCGAAGGGCGGGACGGGCCGGACAGTACCTCGCCCTCCTCGCCTACCTGGTCTTCCTCGCCTTTCCCTTCCTGTGGCTGATCTCCACCGCCTTCAAGCCGGCCCGCGAACTGGGCTCGCTCCACCCCACCTGGATCCCCCGGCACCCCACGCTCGCCAATTTCCGCCAGGCCTTCGACGAACAGCCCCTGCTCCACGCAGGCCTGAACAGCCTGGTCGCCGCGGTGTCGGCCTCGTTCATCGCGGTGGTCATCGCCACGCCGATGGCGTACGTCATGGCCCGCCACCGGGGCCGGCTCGCGGCCGCCGCCACCGGCTGGGTCGTGGTCAGCCAGGCGTTCCCCTTCGTCCTGCTGATCATTCCGCTCTTCCTCGTCCTCAAGAACCTGCACGCGATCAACTCGGTGGCAGGCCTGGTCATGGTGTACGTGGTCTGGTCGCTGCCGTTCGCGCTGTGGATGCTGAGCGGCTACGTACGCGCCGTGCCCGCGGAGCTGGAGGAGGCGGCCGCCGTCGACGGGGCGGGGCGGCTGCGCACCCTCGTCTCGGTCACCGCGCCGCTGCTCGCCCCCGGCATCGTGGCCACCGCCCTGTTCGCGTTCATCACGGCGTGGAACGAGTTCTTCTTCGCGCTCGTCCTGCTGAAGACCCCGGAGAGGCAGACCCTGCCCGTCGTCCTGACCCACTTCCTCGGCGCGGAGGGGGCGGCCGACCTCGGCCCGCTGGCTGCCGCGGCCTTCCTCGCCACCCTGCCCTCCCTGGTGATCTTCGCGGTCATCCAGAGGCGGATCACCGGCGGCATGCTGACCGGGGCGGTGAAGAGCTGATGCGCGGGGGCGAACCGGGCCCGCACAGGCGCCTGTTGATGGTGATGGCCACCCTCGCGCTGCTGGCACCGCTGCTCACGGGGTGCGGGGGAGGCAGATCGGACGGCGGGGGAGTGATCAGGCTCCGCTTCCAGTCCCTGGCCTGGCAGAAGGAGTCGGTCGCGGCGACCAAGAGCCTCGTCAACGAGTGGAACGCGGCGCATCCGGCCGTCCAGGTCGACTATGTGCAGGGCAGCTGGGACACCGTCCACGACCAGCTGCTGACGTCCTTCGAGGGCGGCGAGGCGCCCGACATCATCCACGACGCCTCCGACGACCTGGCCGACTTCGCCTACGGCGGCTACCTCGCGGACCTGAGCGGTCTGCTGCCTCGGCGGCTCAAGGACGGCATCGCGGCCCGGAGCTGGGAGTCGGGCACCTTCGGCACGGGTGTCTACGGGGTGCCGTTCCTCCAGGAACCCCGCGTCCTCATCGCCAACACCAAGCTGCTCAAGGCGTCCGGGGTGCGCATTCCGACACCTCAACGGCCTTGGAGCTGGGCCGAGTTCGGGCAGGCGGCCAAGAAGCTGAGCGGCGAGGGACGGTACGGCGTGGCCTGGCCGCTCAAGGAGCCCGTCTCGGCCACCCTCAACCTGAGCCTCTCGACCGGCGGCCGGCTCTTCACGCGCGACGCGGCCGGCAAGGCCAAGGTGACGTTCACGGCCGGCGACGCGGTCGTCCCCGACACCATCAAGGACCAGGTCAACACCGACAGGAGCGCCGCACGCAGCACGCTCGGCATGGGTGGTTCGGACACCCTGCCCGGCTTCTTCGGCGGCAAGTACGCCCTGGTGCCGCTCGGCTTCTCCTACCGTCAGCAGATCGTCCAGCAGGCACCGCCCGGCTTCGACTGGACGGTGCTCCCCGCCCCCGCGGGCAGCGCCGGGCTCGACCAGGGAGTGAGCCCCCAGACCCTGTCGGTCGCCAAGGACAGCCCGCACCCGAAGGAAGCCGTCGCGTTCATCGACTTCCTGCTGAGCCCGGCCCACATGGTGCGCCTGGCAGAGGGGGACTGGATGCTGCCGACGGGAACCGAGGCGCTCAAGGACCCGGCGCTGCACACCGTCGAGAACGGCTGGGCG